>OY762275.1:0-1837201 GCA_963665505.1 Christensenellaceae bacterium | reverse complement strand
GCGGAAAATACGCGTAAACCGCATGAGCAGCATGATGACGGCGGCGGACAGCGCAAGAGGGATCACGGGCAACATGGCCCCCGCCAACAGGCTGTATAAATAATAAAGCGGTCCGGCCGCGCTTTTGATCCCATAAACGCAATATATGGGCAAAAGGATACAAGCACAAAGAATATATTCATACAAAAGTGTTGTAATGAACTTTGCGGCCAAAATCTCCGTGGGTTTCACAGGATAGGCAAGGTACCGCTCGGTATCGCCGGCATGATAAAAGACTGCCAGCACATTTGTGAAACCAAACACAAAAATCAGCAGGGCAACGGCGGAAGTTGAACTTCCAAGGATCAGGGATTGCGATCCGCTCGGGCGCAATACATCGTACAGCCCGGTCAGTATGGACACGCAACTGAAGACAAAAGGTACGAGGGAGAAGCCCAAAAAAAGCAGCAAGACGAGGGCGGCACGGTTTTTGCCCGTTCTGTTTTTGCCATTTTTATCAGAGCGAAACAGGCCGGTAAATTGAAAAGTGCGGAACATAACGCCGGCCAGAGACAGCGTTTTACGGATCCTTGGCATAGCGGCCTCCTTATACTTCTTCGGTCATATCCAAAAAGAGTTTTTCCAGCGACTCGTTTTCTCCAAGTTGACGGCGCATTTCCTGCAGCGTGCCGCAAAACACGATTTTCCCCTTGTGGATGACGGCCACCCGGTCGCATATTTTTTCTGCCGTATCCAGCACATGGGTAGAGAAAAGGACGGTTTTCCCCGCATCTGCCTGTTCGCGCATGATATTTTTAAGTATAAAAGAAGACTTTGGGTCCAGACCCGCCATAGGCTCATCCATGATCCATATGTTTGGGGTGTGCAGCAGCGCGCCGATCAGCACGAGCTTTTGCCGCATACCATGCGAATAGCTTTGGAGCCGGCTTCCGAGCGCTTCGGTAAGTGCAAACTGCCGGGCAAATATCTCTATCCGCTGCTGGCGTTCCTCTGTCGGGACATCATAGATGTCTCCAAGAAAATTCAGGTATTCAATTCCGCTGAGGCGCAAAAAAAGGTTTGGGTCATCGGATACAAAGCCGAATTCCCGCTTTGCCAATAGAGGGTCTTTTTGGACGTCATACCCATTCAGCGTGACACTGCCCGCATCCGGCGGCAGTATCCCCACCAGCATTTTTATGGTAGAAGTTTTCCCTGCGCCGTTCGGGCCAAGAAAACCAAAAATCTCGCCTTCGCGTATATCCAGTGCCTGAATATCCACAGCTTTGACTTTGCCATCGTAGCTTTTCACAAGATTGCGCAATGAAATCATATGTGCTTCCGCCTTTTTGTTCCAATACTTTAATATAGTATAACATACGTTTTGTTGCAGGATACAGCCAGCAGGAAAATATTCGTGCGGAAAACCAATAGAAATAATGATATAATTAAGCTAATGCGAAAAAAACTTTCGGGAAATGGGGTGAAAAAATGCGGAGCGAACAGGAAATGATGGAACGAATTCTGCGTGTGGCCAAAGAAAATGTGCGGATCCGTGCGGTCTATATGAACGGTTCGCGGGTAAACCCCCGTGTACCCAAGGATATTTTTCAGGATTACGATATCATCTATGTGGTGACGGAGACCCTTTCTTTCCTGGAAAATCCGGATTGGATCCGGGTCTTTGGCGACCTGCTGATTTTGCAGGAACCCGACCGGATCGACCGTTTTCTGGGGCAAGACCTCGATTTTTCGCGCTGCTATGGCTATCTGATGCTGTTTTCAGACGGGAACCGCATCGACCTGCATATCCAAACAAAGGAAGCAACAGCGGCTATATACGGGACAGACTCTCTCACGCTTCCCTTATTGGACAAAGACGGCTGTCTGCCGCAACTTCCGCCGCCGTCCGATGCCGGCTATCATGTGAAACAGCCGGAGAAAGAAGGGTACGACAGCTGCTGCAACGAATTCTGGTGGTGCCTGCAAAACGTCGCCAAGGGTTTGTGGCGCGAGGAACTGCCATATGCGAAGGGAATGTTCGAAGGGCCGGTGCGGGCGATGCTGGATACAATGGCTGCCTGGCAGATCGGTCTGCGGCATGATTTTAACGTTTCAGCCGGCAAGCTGGGGAAATATTTCAAAAAATATCTCTCTCCCGCCGATTGGGAATTGTACAAAAAGACATACGCCGGCGCCGAAAGAGATGCCGTCTGGGAAAGTGTATTTGCCGCCTGCCGGTTGTTCCGTTCTCTGGCAAAAGAGGTCGGGGCCTATTTCCAATATGTCTACCCGGCGCGAGAAGATGAAAATATGACAGAATACCTGTTGCGTGTCCGAGCCTTGCCGCCGGATGCAAAAGAGATTTTCTAATAAAACTTTTTTTGAGGGAATTGAGAGAATAAAAGTATATAGGGAGGAGGTGTCTATATGTTTACAGCAACAGTGCATCTCGAAAATGTCGATTCTCCGTGCAAAGCTTGATGCGGACGAACCTGTACGGAGAATCATAAAATCATCGTCCCCATTAGGTTTTGCACCTGCCTATTACAAAAATAATGGCAAGGAGAAAACCTATGGAAACAAAGAAAAATATAGGGTATATTTGGTTATGGTTGGGCCAGACGGTCTCGCGGCTCGGAAGCGCGACGGCCAACTATGCACTGGTCATTTGGGTATATGAGGAAACAGCTTCGGAAATGGCGGTATCTTTACTGAACTTTTTTTCTTATATGCCGTTTGTTTTATTTAGCGTGTTGGCCGGCGCATTTGTAGACACGCATAAGAAAAAGCCCATCCTGCTTATTGCCGATATGTTGGCGGCGGGTTGTACGGGAATGGTGCTGCTGCTTTTTGCAGCCGGGCATCTGCATACCTGGCATATTTACGGAGCCAATTTCCTGATCGGCAGTATGCATGCGTTGCAGGCGCCGGCGTCCGCGGTTACGGTCGGTTTGCTGGTACCCGAAAACCGCTATGCCCGGATGAGCGGACTTACGTCTTTTTCCAACTCGCTGGTCGCGGTGGTTTCGCCGGTATTGGCGACTTTTCTCACCTCTTTCTGGGGGTTGGAAAGCGTTTTTTTTGCAGATATCGCCGGCTTTTTCTTGGCCTGTTTGGTTGTGCTGTGCTGTGTGCATGTGCCCGAAGAAAAGGTACGGCTGGCGCGTGGTAAACGGAGAAAACTGTTGCAGGGCGCGCGCGAAGGGTTTGTTTTTTTATGGGGGAATACAGGCCTCTTTACTGTTATGTGCAGCATGGCGGTGGTGATCTTTTTCTCCCGCCTGACGTACGAAAACATACTGCCCGCCATGATCTTGTCCAGGAGCGGCGGAAACAGTGATACGCTCGGCATCGTCAGCGGGGTGCTGGGCCTGGGCGGGCTATTGGGCAGTTTTGCCGTTGTCCTGTGTAAAACAAAAAAGTATGCGCATATGCTATATCTGTCTGCAGCCGCTTCCTTTTTGTTCGGCGATCTATTCCTCGGATTAGGCCAAAGCCGGTTGGTATGGATCGCTGCGGCTTTGGCCGCCAGTATCCCGATTCCTTTCATAGACGCCGGGCAAACGATGCTGTTGTACGATACCGTTCCAAAGGAAATGCAGGGCCGCGTATTTTCCGTGCGTAATACGTTACAGTATTTTACGATCCCCATTGGGACTTTGCTGGGCGGAGCGTTGGCCGAATATGTATTCGAACCGTTCATGCAAGGTCATTCTTCCGCAGCCATGTTGCTGCAGAGGTTGGTCGGGCAGGGGAAGGGAAGCGGGATGGCCGTGATGTTCCTGTGCACGGGCATTTTAGGGACGGGGATGAGCCTTCTTTTATACAAAACCAAAGTCATACGGAGGCTGGCAAAGAAAGGACAAGGGGAATAGATATGAGACGGATCCTTATCCTGGGGGGCAGCGGCAGCGGAAAATCCACGCTGGCAAGAAAATTGGGTGAAAAACTTGGCCTACCCGTGATTCATTTGGACACCTTGTATTGGAAAAAGGGCTGGACCCCTGTGTCGGCAGACGAATTCGATGCCCTGCTGGAGGAAGTTTTACGGCGGGAGGCATGGATTGTGGACGGGAATTATGACCGTACGCTGCCTGCCCGGCTCGAGGTCTGCGATACCGTTCTTTATCTGGATTACCCACGCATTGTCTGCCTGTGGGGGATAGGGAAGCGGATTTTTAAGAATTATGGAAAAACGCGCCCGGATATGGGAGCAGGCTGCCCCGAACGTATCGATTGGGAATTCATTAAATGGACGTGGAACTTCAATAAAATGAAGCGGGCAGAGTATCTCCGGCTGCTAGAGGGGGTATCCGGTAAAACCGTTTATGTGTTCCACAGTCGGAGGGAAGGCGGGAAGTTCCTGGAAAACCTGGACGGCCCGGACGAAAAGCTGGGCGGCGGGCGTTCCTTTTGAAAGTGGGCATGAGTGAAAGGAGACTATATGGGCAAGAACAGACCCAATGTCGCATTTATCTGCGTTCATAATTCCTGCCGTTCCCAGATCGCGGAAGCGCTCGGGAAAAAGTATGCGTACGATGTGTTTTGCAGTTATTCCGCCGGTACGGAAATAAAGGAACGGATCAATCCGGACGCTGTGCGGCTGGTCAAAGAGATCTATGGGATCGACATGGAAGAAACGCAACGGCCTAAATCACTTTCGGAGATTCCGCCGGCCAATGTCGTCATCACGATGGGTTGCGATGTCCACTGTCCGTATTTCCCCGGAGAGGTACGGGAAGATTGGGGGCTGGACGACCCCACCGGAAGGGGCGACGCCGTTTTTCGTACGGTTATTTCTTTGATAGAAAAGAAGATATGGCAATTACGGGAGAAATTGGGAGACCGTGTAAAGACAGACGGTGCCGGGAAGAGAAAAGCAAAAAATGAGGAGTAGATTTAATGGAGCTTTTGATACGCAGGGCGGTACGGGAAGACCTTCCTTTTATTTTACGGTTGTATGCACAGCCCGGTATGGACGACGGGCAGGTCCTGGCGCTGCCGGAAGCCGGGAAGATTTTTGATAAAATGAACACCTATCCGGATTATGCCGTATATGTGGCGGAACAGGATGGATGTATTGCGGGAACGTTTGCGTTGGCGATTCTGGACAATCTGGCGCATATGGGCGCGCCTTCCGCGCTTGTGGAGGACGTTGTGGTTGCTCCGGCGTTGCAGGGGAAAGGGATCGGTAAACAAATGATGCGGTTTGCCATGGAGGTATGCAAGAAAAAAGGCTGCTATAAAATGGCGCTTTCCAGTAATCTGAAACGGGAGGATGCCCACGGGTTCTATAAAAGGCTTGGGTTTAAGATACATGGGTATAGTTTTTCCACAGAACTGTAAACTGCTTTTCTCTAGGCGGGCGGGGAACAGGCGTCTTGCTCCTGTTTGAAAAAAAGCGTAAGCGCTTCGAGCTGCCGGGTAATGTCCCTCCATTCCCCGTCCAGCGGCAGCGTTTTTATGTAGATCGGATTTTTGGAAAATACGTACCGGCAGTCGGGCAGGTACGCTTCGTCGGTTTTGGCGTATAGGAGCACGCCGCCCACTTTTCCGCTTTGGCAGCGGTCTTTGTTTTTAACATAGGCAAAAATCTGGTACAGATTTTCAGAGAAGAGGACGGGCCGGCGGGAAAACGGGCTGCTCTGCATCGTGTGCGTATAGTACTTGGTGTCGATGACCAGGGCGCTTTCGTTGCGGGACAGCAGGATATCCGGTTTCATGACGGGCAGAAATTCCGTGGCACATTCGTCTGTCGCCCAGTCTATGTATGTCGAACGAGGATGCAGTTCAGGGTGGTGCCGGCGGTAATAGGCCAACACGAACCGCTCATATAACCTGTATAAAGATTGATCGTCCAGCATATGCCGGAATGCGAATTTTCCGGGTCCCGTGGTCATCAGCAATCCGTGCAGCACAAAATAGCAGATATGCATCAACAGCTTGTAGGGGGCATTGTTGCGGCGGAAGGATAGCGTGCGCCAATGAATGGCCGTGGGCACAAGCATTTCCACATCCCGCAGATAGAGCATCCGCCGGCGCAATTGTTTTTTATATGCCAGCCTGACTTTGTCGCTCCCGGCAAGCACGCCGATCGTCGTTTTCAGGATGCGGTTCATGTAGCTGTTTTCCGAAAACGTATCGTAGAGGCATACAAGCCGGCTACTCCCCTGCGCCTGCTGTTTCAGGGAATCGGAAAAAAGGATCTTTCCCCGCGGGCGGTCTGTTATGCAGGGCCGTTCTATGTAGGTACGCAGAAGCCCCCGTTTGATCTGGCAGGCAAGGCCTTTCAGAAGCAGAGCGGCGAAAAGGTCCTGTATGGTATCGAACGATTCGGCATCGACCCGCGCGAAGGCATCTTCCCGTAAAGACGAATAGGCGTAACAAAGCATATAATAGATATTTTGGATTTTAATCATGGAGTGTGCTCTGCAGCCGGCTGCTCCATTCGGCGACTTTATCCGGTTCATCGAACCAGTATTCTTCCAGCAGCGGGATCAGTTCGTATAAAACGACGGCCTGCAGCCATTCGCTATCCATATTTTTTGGCCGGGTGCAAAAATAGCTGTGCCCGATGCAGAAACCGCTGCCGAGGGCAGGATCCTGCGCGATGCAGTCGTTTAAAGACTGCACCGTTTTTATCAGTGCGTCCAGTTGCTTATCTGCGAGAGACGATTGGTATTTTCGGAATCCGTCGCTTTGAAAGGCGGGAACAAAGGAAAAGAAATAGAATCTGCGCCGCAATGCGTAGTCGAGCATCGCCAAACTGCGGTCGGCTGTGTTCATCATGCCGATGATGTATATGTTTTCGGGAACGGAAAACTCCGCATCGCCATATGGAAGCCGCACAGGCCGGCCACGTTTGTCGTTTTCGATCAGCACAAGAAGCTCGCCGAATACTTTACTCAGATTTCCCCGGTTGATTTCGTCTATGATAAAGAACCAGGGGCGCGTGTCGTTGTCGTTTTGCGCTTGGTTGCAAAACCTATAAAAAGGGCCTTTTTTTAAGGTGAAACCCGTTTTCGTCGGACGATAACCCAGCAAAAAGTCTTCATAACTGTAATTGGGGTGCAGCTGTATCGTGCACACTCTGTTTTTATCTTTGCTACCCAGGATGGAATAGGCCAGGCGCTCTGCCGCATACGTTTTACCCACGCCGGGCGGTCCCTGCAATATGATATTTTTCTTGTGCAGGAGTAAGTTGCGCAAGACATGGTATTGTTGTTTATCCAGATAGACTTCATTTAGGAAGTCTTTTTCGCTATAGGGTTCCGCTGTATCCGGCATATGCGCGAACAATGCATCCAGTTTTCCGCAATATTCTAAAAAGGGAGTGATGTCCGCAGAGCCTGTGTTTTTTGTGGGTCTCCCGGAAACGCTTGCCCCGGGAGGGCCCATTGTATGCTGCGGATATGGAGGTGGTGTTCCCGCATGGGATCGAACCGGTAGGCCGAGGTTATGATGCCCCTGCCAAGGATCTGTCCCTGCCCTTTTTGTGCGAACAGAACATCTCCCGGTTTCAGCACATGAGAAAACTGCCAGACGGTACCCGCGCTAAGAAGCGCCTTTTTTCCATAAAGAGACTGCATTTGTGTACGAAGGGCCTTTTGGGTAGGGTATTGCATCAGGTCGCCCAGGTCGTCCAACCCCATGGCGATGATGCCTGCCCGCAGGAATGTGTCCCATAAAGAAGATGCCTCACCTAGAGAATAGATCCAATAATGCGGCTCATCCGTATTTACCGGAACAGCAGGCGCCTGCTCGTTCAGCAGGGCATTCCATTTTAGAAAGATGCTGCTTGCGTATGTCTCGGTCATTTTGGTTTGCAATCCCCGCAGCGTCAGGGCCAGCACATCCTGCGCCGCTTTACCGAGCACCCCTTCATAGAGCAGGTATGGGACGACTCGTTCGAGTTCTGCGGCGAATGTCTCGTCGGCAGTGACCTTTCCCGGATACTCTCGTACGATCTCCAGGCGGATCTGTTCCAAGGTTGCCGCTCCGCCGAGTTTTTTCAGCGTATTCACAAGCGGGACGAACCAACGTACAAACCCTGTCCCGGAAAGTGGTTTTATAAAATCACGGTTGTCCGTGGAATATTCTTTTAAAAAGGCGTCGTATAGGGCCAGGGCACGGGCGCATTTTCTGCCGTCGGCGGTGCCCATTTTCCCAAATTGCGGAGAGGAAAGTATTGTTCTATGTACCTGAGAAAAAGCCGAAGGAGAAATGCAGAAAAACACGTCTGCGTATCCAGTATCCGGAATAGCCAGGCGGCCGATCACGTTTTTAAGGACCGTAACATAAGCATGGATAGTATTGGGCGAATAGGTCGCCCCGTTTACTTTTTTCTGATTTTGCATCCATTTCCGGAACGCAGATTTCAAATAAACGGTTCCCGCCGACGTTTCTCTACGGCCTTTTGCGATATGCTGGTATGTGTCGTCCAGGAAAGCCTTCATATAGCGCATCGAAACAAAGCAATCCTCTGCTTTTTTGCTTGCGTCTGCGGAGGACATTTTTGTGTATAAATATGCCCGGATATTGTCGCGCGCAGTTTGCAGAGCCTGCGTATCGGTGAAACAGGACCAAAAATCGATGCCAACATAGGTATCAAAAGCAAAAAAAGCATTCGAAACAGAGCGCAGCGTTTCCGTATCGTTCCATTCGGGATGCTTTTCCATAAGATACGTTTTAAACTGTTCTTTTAACTGCTTTTTTTGTTGCGCAGAAACCTGCATAGGCAACTCCTCTTTTAATTTAAAAACCTCCGCCTCCGGCCGGGTGTTTTTTTCTACAGTTTAGCGTGGGCATCATCGTTACAACAAACCTTGCGCCGGCAAACGCTAAGTGTTCTTTTCTACAGTTTAGCATGGGTATGGCGGCAGGTGCAAGCAAAGAGGTGTTTATAGCGAATTTTGCAGATTTTTGCAGAAAAATTGGGAAAAAATCATTTATTTTTTCCCAAAATTGCAGGAAACTTTATTTTCGTAGCAAATAGTAAGTAATGATATAGAAATTTTTGGTAGGGATAGCGATGCTTTCGCTATCAGCCGGATATATGCATACCGCAGATCCTGGTTATGAGGATGATAAACTTAAAAGGGACGAACATCGAGATCGTTTGGCTGGGATAGACAACCAGAGTGTATTTTGAACAGGTGGATTTTGCCGCTTTTGTCAGACAGGACGTTTTTTTCAACAAGATTTGAGTTTAAAGGTGCGGAAATGGACAAAATGAGGATTAGAATTTATGACATGTTATTTTCTCTCTCGAGCGCAGCGGATCTCATTACTCCTGAAATCAGCGGCCACCAGCAGCAAGTAGCCCGCCTTGCCTATAGATTGGCCGAGCAGATGGATCTCCCCGTGCAGTCACAGTATAATATTTTTATTGAGGGCATGTTGCACGATATAGGCGCGCTTTCGGAAAATGAACGGTATTCCATTTGGGAAGGTAAGCTGGTACAAGTGCATAGACATGCTTTTCGGGGCGCGAAGCTGCTGGAAGAATACCCGTTGTTTGCGCCCATCGCAAAAGCGATCCGCTATCATCATGTGCCTTGGGGAGACGGTAAGGGCAAATGGTTCCGGGGAGTGGAAGTTCCCTTGGACAGCCAGTTTTTATATCTTGCCGACCGGACTTGCGCTCTGATCGACGCCCATACGGATATTCTTGTGCAGGTGCCCGCGATTCTGGGAAAGATCTGCAGGATGGGTACCGAACATTTTATGCCGGAAGTATTGGAAGCGTTGCTGGCCCTCCGTAAAAAAGATCATGTATGGTTGGAACTTGTTTATAAAAAACCGTTGAATTATATGGAAGATGTCCCCGTATTCGGCACGAAATATCTGGATATTGATGAAGTCATGTGTGTATCCAAGATATTTGCTTATCTGACAGATTTCCGCAGTTCTTATACCGCCGGTCACTCGATCAGCGTAGCGCAGGTCTCCAGGGAATTGGGCAGGCTGGTTGGGCTGTCGCAAAGCGAATGCAAAATGCTCTATATCGCCGGGAATATGCATGACCTGGGCAAACTGGCGATCCGGGAGAGCATACTGATGAAATCTTCCAAACTGACGCCGGAAGAATTTGATATCGTGAAAAGCCATGCTTTCTATACCTATCAGCTTTTGAGCAATATCGAAGGGTTTGATACGATCAATAAATGGGCGTCTTTTCATCATGAAAATATGCGGGGGACGGGATATCCCTTCCGGTTGGAAAGGGAAAGCATTCCTCTCGGATCCAGGATCATGGCGGTAGCGGATGTATTCACCGCGGTGACGGAAGACCGTCCTTACCGGAAAGGTATGGATAAGGCGTGCGTCAAAGAAGTCCTGCGGTCTATGGTGGAAGATTCCACATTAAGCAGCGGGGCCGTGTTCCTGTTACTTAAGAATTTTGATTTTTTCACGCAGCTTTGCTATGAATCCCATCAAAAAACGTATGTAGAATACAAGCAGTTTTGGGAGGAAGGGATGGATGTTGAAGAGGGAACATTTGCCTGATCCGATAAAAGGAGGCCGTCCGGAAATTTTCCGGACGGCCTCCTTTTCAGTTTGAAAATTTATTTTTTCCCTTGCCCGCCACCCATGTTTCCCGTACCGGCATCATTTGAAAATGTGGTTATCGTAGAGGAAACGGTTACTTCCTGTACGGCCTCGCCGTCTACGCAGACCGTGTAGGTCTGCCCGTCAATGATGGCATTGCTGCAAAATATGACATGCTGGTATTGCTTGGGCGAAGTATAGGACAGGAGTTCTTTGCCCGTCGCATCCGTCAGGGAAAGGGTGCTGCCCGCCGCCTGCGTCGTACGCAGGATCCCGGCGATCGTATATACGGTCATTCCCGAAGAGGGGTTCTGCGCCATGCCTGTGCTGCCTACGGCAATGAGTGTCCCGCCGGTCACTTCGAAGGCACTGCCATAATCCAATGTGCCGTTGGCAGAATCGGTAGGTCCGCTGACCATGACCGTCCCGCCGCTGATATAGACCGCGCCGTTGGAATCGATGCCATCGCCGGATGCGTTGATGGTAAGCGTCCCGCCAGATATGTGCAGGCTGTCTCCGCCGGAAGGATCAAAGGAATTTTGCCCGTTCCTGCCCCCCAGGGAAGAAGAATCATTGCCGCCCGAGATGTTGATGCCGTCATCACTGGCTGTGATATCTATAGCCCCGCCGGAGATCTCGATCAGCGTGCTTTCGATGCCTTCATAACTCTTGGACAAAACGATCGATCCGCCCGAAATGGAAATGGAAGTATCTGCGTGGATGCCGTCATCGCCGGATGCAATGGAAAATTTCCCGTCGCTGATCGAAATGGTCCCGTTGCTGTGGATCGCATCATCCGAGCTGTCTATCGTAAAGCTGCCGCCGCAGACCGTGACCTCCGAGCCGGCTTTCAGCGCTTTGGCAGAAGTAGCCGTGCTGTTGTCTCCGGAGCCTTCCAACAAGTTTTGTATACTTGTCTTGTTGTTTTTATTGTCGGGATTGCCCCAGTTGCCCCAGGCATTGTCATTGTCGGAGCTGCTCACCGCGCTGCCTCCGCCGGTGGAAAGGGTGAATATGCCGCCCCCGATATACAGGCAAGTCTCTGCCTGCAGGCCGTCCGCACCGGCGGTTATGGCATAGGTGCCGCCGCCGATCGCGACGAACCCCTTTCCATCGTCGGTATCGTTGGTGGATTTAATCCCGTCGCCGCCTGCCGTGATTGTGATAGCGGCCGTTCCGATGGCAACCATGTCTTTGCCCACCATACCGTCGTCTGCGGCGTTCAAGATCAGGGTGCCTCCCGTTATCTTCAGATCGTCTTTGCATGTGAGGGCGTCGTTGTAACTGGCATTTATGGTAAGCGTGCCGCTGCCGTTGATAACGAGGTCGTCTTTGGAAAAAAGCGCGGCGGAAGGTTCTTCTTCCATGCTGCTGTAATAATCATAGGTATAGTTTTCTCCGTCCGTCAACGTGTTTTCCGTCCCCGCGGGCAGAGAAAGGATCACTTTGTCGGCGTTGAGGACATAGAACGGCGCACCGTCCAGGCAGGTAATTTCGACATTATTCAGAACGATCCGTACGTCATCCGTATCCTCCGCATCGATGAGGAGGATGCCGTTGCTGAGCGTACCGGAAAGAACATATGTACCCTCTGCGCCGATCAGCAACACGCTGCCCGATGCCGATGCGCCCGACCCGTCGATGGAAATCTCTCCATTATCAAAAACGATATTCGTATACGAACTGTTCTGCCAGTCTGCATATTCGTCTTTTTCATCCAGATTTGCATCTTCCAGGGTAACGCTGCCTGTATAGTTGGCAACAGCGGCAGAAGCGCCCGTATCGCTGCTGCTTTCCGCCGTGCTGCCGATGGCCGTTTCTTTTGCCTGCTGTATGCAGCCGCCAAGGATGAACAGAAAGGCAATTCCTGCGGCCAGTAGAGCGGATTTACGTTTGCTAAACAGGTTCATAAAAGGGCCTGCATCTCCTTTCGGTTCCTTATGTCCGCACCCCCATATGTCCTTCGTACCAATGCACGCGGATTTTTATAAAAACGTTTGTAGGTGCATATGAAAAGGCATATGATTTTGCGGATAGAATCGGAATCTACCTCCTACAGTAGACCGCTTTTTTATGTACGGCGTATGACCAAAATCTAAAAAAATGTAAAATGTACATAAAGTATACGTTTGCAACCCCATGCATTTTGCTCTGAACGCAGGTATAGTTTAAAGAAAGTTCATAGTTTCTCCGTTGTTATATGACACCCTGTCATATATAATTTTATCCATTGCATGACATCTTGTCATAAAAGGAGAAGAACCATGCCCACAAAAACATTTTTCAATCTGCCCGAAGAGAAACATGATAAATTGATGCGCGCGATCAAACAGGAGTTTTCGCGTGTGCCTTTTTCGCAGGTATCCGTCAATAAGATCATACAAGTGGCGCAGATCCCGCGGGGGAGTTTTTATCAATATTTCAAAAACAAAACCGATGTGTTGGAGTATATACTGCGCGATTACCGTGCACAGATGCGTGCGCGGATCCAACAAAGCATCGAAACGCACCGGGGGGACATTTTCGCACTTATGTCCGACATACTGGATTTTACGATTGAATTAGGTTCCTCAAGGGATATGGGGGCGTTCATCAAACATTTGTTTTCCGATATGAAAGTGAACAGTGGTTTTTACATCGATTTTGTCAGAAACAGCAAATCGGATTTTCAGGAGACGTTTATGAACCGGATCGACTTGGAAATACTCAATATATCTGACACACGGGAATTGAAAAATATGCTAGAGATCCTTGTTACCATTACACAGAGAACCGCCGTGCGGTTTTTCGCCGGTATGTACGATGCGGATTCTGTGCGCAGGCAATACCAGGAAAAACTGATGCTTTTGAAACGCGGATTTTTAAAGGAAAGGAATATATGCGCATGTTGCAAGTAAAAAATATCACAAAACGATACACGACGGGGGATTTTACCCAGAAAGCACTGGATACTGTAAGCCTTAATTTCCGCAAAAGCGAGTTTGTGGCGATCCTGGGGCCGAGCGGCTCCGGCAAAACCACTTTTTTAAATATCGTGGGCGGGTTGGACCATTACGACAGCGGGGACCTTATCATCAACGGCAAATCGACCAAACATTTTGAAGAGAGCGAATGGGACGCCTACCGCAACAACAGCATTGGGTTTGTCTTTCAGAGCTACAATCTGATCAGCCACCTGGGGATCGTTGATAATGTCGAAATGGGGATGACGCTGAGCGGCATCCCGGCCTCCCAGAAACGCAAGCGCGCCGTAGAAGTCTTAGAGCAGGTCGGCTTGGGAGAGCATATCCACAAAAAGCCCAACCAGCTGTCGGGCGGGCAAATGCAACGGGTGGCGATCGCCCGGGCGCTGGCGAACAATCCGGACATTATCCTGGCAGATGAACCCACCGGCGCGTTGGATACGCAAACCAGTATGCAGATATTGGACCTGATCAAAAAGGTCGCGCAGAGCAAGCTGGTCATCATGGTCACCCACAACGCCAAACTGGCAAACAAGTACGCCGACCGCATCGTACAATTCCAGGACGGCCGCGTGGTCTCCGACAGCAAGCCCTACGAAGAAAAGGAACTGCACCTGGGATATTTGCTGAAGAAGACCAGTATGAATTTTTTTACGGCGCTGAAACTTTCGGGTAAAAACATCGCCACCAAAAAATGGCGGACATTTCTGACCGCATTTGCCTCCAGCATGGGGATCATTGGCATCGCGCTGATCCTTTCCCTTTCCAACGGGTTTGATAAACGGATCAACGAGTTTGAAACGGATACGATGTCGGGTTTCCCCATCCTGATTTCGCAGTCGGCCAGGACGTTTGATATCGAGACGATGCGGGAACAGCAAAGCGAAATGCTGGGCACTTCTGCAGAAGGAGATAAATACCCGGACGCGGAGGCAGTTTATCCCTACGATGCATCGGAAGACAGCCTGGTGCATGCCAACACGTTCACGCAGGCATATCTGGATTACATCGAAGAAATGGACGTCTCCCTGCTTTCCGGCATTTCTTATACGCGCCTTGTCAATATGAACATACTCAAAGCAGACGGGACGACTGTAAAAAGAGTGGATACGGCCGCGCTGAATTTCACGGCCTATCCCGCCGAACCGGAGGATGGGAAGGTCGGGTATCTAAAGTCCAGCTATGACCTTCTGGCGGGACACTATCCGCAGGAAATGACGGACCTCATCCTGATCGTGGACAGATATAACAAGGTCGATATGTCCATCCTGGAAGCCCTGGGTATGGATGCTTCGGCGGCAGAGATCGATTTTGAGGATATACTCGGTTATCAGTTGAAAGTAATTCCAAATGATGATTTTTATCAGCAGATAGACGGATATTTTACGATCAATCCCGATCTTAAGAATATATATGACGGCGATGATGCGATCACGATTACGATCACGGGTATACTCCGGGCGAATGAAAACACGACGCTGGAAGCGATCTCGCCCGGTATTGCCTATTCGGACAGCCTTTCCCGGTACTTCATTGAAAATGCGCAGGATTCGGAGATCGTGGCCGCACAGAAAGAGGCGGATTACAATGTGCTCACGGGGGAAATATTCGATAATGAAACGGTCACTTTGACCGACAACACCGCGCTTTCCGGCCTGGGCAACACCCGGAGCAACCTCTCCTCCAGCCTGAGCACGGTGACGCTTACCAAAGAAAATATGCTTTCCATGCTGGGCGCGGACGGGACGCCTTATCTGATTACGATATATCCGGTGGATTTTAGCGCAAAAGAGCAGATCACGGAATATCTGAACGCCTGGAACGAAGGCAAAAGCGATGCGGATACGATCCTGTATACCGATCTGGCGGCTACCTTCACAAATCTTTCCGGCAGCATTATGGATGCCATCACGATCGTACTGATCGCCTTTGCTGCGATATCGCTGATCGTTTCGCTCATCATGGTGGGCATCATCACGTATATTTCGGTGCTTGAACGGACAAGAGAGATCGGCGTACTCCGTGCCCTTGGCGCCCGGAAGAAGGATATTGCCCATGTTTTTAATGCGGAGACGTTTATTGTCGGCACATGCTCGGGACTGCTTGGGATAGCGCTCGGGTATTTGTTGACCATCCCTACCAATACGATCCTGTATAACCTCACAAACATAGAGAATATCGCGCAACTGAACCCGCTGCATGCCGTCGGGCTGGTCGTCATAAGTGTTTTGCTGACGATGCTGGGCGGGATGATCCCGGCAAGGATCGCCGCCAGGAAAGACCCGGTCGAGGCATTGCGGGCGGAATAGAAAAATTAGTTCCGCATATGCTTACGGAAAAGAGGAGGCCGCCGGCCTCCTCTTTTCCTGCCGTGATAGAAGGAAATAGAACAAGAACACAGGAGAAATACCAGCCCCTATTGACAAACAGTACAAATTCCCGTATCATAATTGCAAACGAATTGCATTTGCAATTATACATACGGAGGGCAGATGTATGCAGGGTAAAAAAATTTTTTGCTTGGTGGCATGTTTATTGTTGACGATATTCTCAATATTGCCTGCCGGTTGTGCGCAGCAGGAGGCAGAGGAAGAGGAGAAGATCACGGTTGCCGTTTCGATATTGCCGGAACAGGCGTTTGTAAAAGCTGTGTGCGGAGACCTGGCGGATATTGTGCTGATGGTACCTTCGGGCAGCAGTCCGGCGAATTATGAGGCGACGCCTGCGCAGATGGAAGCATTGAGAGCGTCCGACGTATATTTTTCGATCGGCGTGCCGGCGGAGGAAGCGATTTTGTCTGACCTCGAGGGGGAGGTGGAAGTGGTCGCTTTGGCCGAAAAAGTCGATGCCGCCTATGCGCCCCGTACATTTTCTTCCGGGACCCGGGACCCACATATATGGCTTTCGCCTAAACGAGCCATCGTCATGGTGCAGGCAATCGCGGATACTTTGGCAGGAATAGACCCGAATCATGCAGAAATATATCAGAAGAATGCGGCTGCCTATATAGAGGAAATAGAGGCGGCGGATGCCGAGATAAAGGAATTGTTCAGCGGTATTTCGAACAATATATTTATTGTGACACATCCGGCATTCGGGTATTTTGCAGACGAATACGGCTTGGAAATGTATGCATTGGAAGAGAACGGGAAAGAAGCGACGGCCCAGCACTTACAAGACCTGATCGATCTGGCTAAAGAAAAGGGCATCAAGACGATCTTTACCCAGGCGGAAACGGCCAGCGAACAGCCGGATACCTTCGCAGAAGAAGTCGGCGGGACTAAAGTTGTACTCAATCCTCTTTCGGAAGAGTATGTTCAGAATTTGAAAGATATCGCAAATGCGCTTGCGCAATCGATGGAGTGAACCGGGTAAACAGTAAAAATATGAAAGATGCGATCCGAATCAAAAATCTCACGGTTTATTATGGAGATACTCCTGCGCTGCAGGACGTGTCCCTGCATGTGCCGGCGGGAGAATATCTGGGGATCATTGGCCCCAACGGGGGCGGAAAGTCCACATTGCTGAAGGCCATTCTGGGGCTGGTACCTGCCGACCGGGGCGAGATCCGGGTGTTTGAGGCGCCCCCTGGGCGCGGCCAGGCCCGTATCGGGTATGTGCCGCAATTTTCCATGATGGATAAAAACTTTCCCATTACCTTGGAAGAAGTGGTCCTGCAGGGGCGGCTGAAAAATAGGCTTGTCCCGTTTTTTGCGTATTCCCGGCAAGACAAACAGGAAACGGCGGAGCTGTTGGAACGGGTGGGCATTGCACATCTTGCCCATCGGCAGATTGCAGACCTGTCGGGCGGCGAATTCCAAAAAATGCTGATTGCCCGCGCGCTTGCGGTCCGGCCGCAGCTGCTGCTGCTGG
Source organism: Christensenellaceae bacterium (assembly GCA_963665505.1). Lineage (GTDB taxonomy): Bacteria > Bacillota > Clostridia > Christensenellales > Christensenellaceae > QANA01. The sequence continues at coordinate 1,819,832 of OY762275.1, read as the reverse complement.
ATGAACCGACGGCCAACGTAGACACCGTCTCCAGCAGCCAGATCTATCGTCTGCTCGGCAGATTGTCTGCGAAAATGACGATTCTGCTGGTCACGCACGATCTGTTCGCCGTATCTTCCGAAGTAAAGAGTCTGGCCTGTTTGAACAGGCATCTGGTCTATCATGGAGAACCGGAGCTGAGCCAGAAGGTCGTGAATGCATTATATGGCTGTCCGGTAGACCTCATCGCGCACGGCGTGCCCCACCGGGTATTACGTCCACATGGAGACGCATAAGTATGTTGACAGCATTGTTCGAATATAAATTTTTACAGAACGCAGTGGCGGCAGCCTTGTTGGCCGGTGTTGTATGCGGCATCGTCGGCGTCATCATCATCGAAAAAAATATGGTGATGATGAGCGGCGGGATCGCCCATACCGCTTATGGCGGAGTGGGATTGGGCTATCTGCTGGGGTTCGAGCCCATATTGGGCGCGTTCGGTTTTGCATTGCTGGCTGCGCTGGGCATAGGCCTGATCAGACGAAAAGGCGATACGCGCCGGGATGTCGTGATCAGCCTGTTCTGGTCGGTGGGGATGGCGCTGGGCATTTTTTTTGTGGCGCTCAGGCCGGGATATCCGCCCGATCTCAGTTCGTACCTGTTCGGCAGCATCCTTTCCGTTTCGCGGATGGATCTGTGCCTGATGGCCGGCCTGACGGTTTTCGTGCTGGTGGTGTTTGTCTCTCTATTCCAGGATTGGAAGGCCTATCTGTTCGATGAAGAATTCGCAACCATCCAAGGCATCCGTACGGTCTTTTTGGAATATCTCATGCTCGTACTGGTCGCCGTGACGGTGGTGATACTCATCCGGGTCGTGGGGGTCATACTTGTTATCGCATTGCTGACGGCACCGGCGGCTTCGGCCGCGCTCGTCACAAAAAAACTGAAGATGCGGATCCTGCTTTCCGTGCTGCTGTGCACCTTGTTCTCTCTTACGGGCCTTTGGATTTCTTATGTGGCCAACATTGCTTCGGGCGCCACGATTGTAGTTTTTTCCGTTCTGTGCTATGGTATCTTATATGCGGGAAGTGCGCTGTACAGCAAAAGGAAAAAGTATAAGATCCTGCAGAGGGGCGAAGACAATGAAAAATGATTTTAATTGGGAAGAAAGGTTTATGCAAACCGGTTTGAAACGGACCAAGCAAAGGATCGCCATATTGAAAATTTTGCAGGAAAGCCAACAGCCTGTCGCGGCCGAAACAATCTATCTGAAATTAAAAGGGGAGGGCAACCCGGTCAATCTTTCCACCGTATATCGGGCGCTGGATACGATGGCGGAAAAGAAGTTGATTTTGAAACTCAGTATCGTGGGGGAAGGCCGGAAGCTGTTTGAGATCAACCGGAAGATTCATAAACATTATTTGGTATGTCTGCGATGCAAAAGGATCATTCCGATCGAACATTGCCCGCTGGAAGAATATGAGAAGAAACTGGAAAAGGAAACCAGGTATCTGATCGCCGGGCACAAGCTGGATATTTACGGGTATTGTCCGGAATGCCAGTCTCATATAGATTCCTGACGATTTTTTGTAGCAAGGAAGAAAGTCGAATGCGTCAACACAAGCAATACGGGAAAGAGGATGTTTCTGCCACATTGCGCGGCCCGATGACCGGGGCCGTGCTGTTGGCAGTTTTATTTTTCCTGCTGCGTATGCTGGGCGTGGTGGATGTTTCGGGCATCACGGTTTTCAATACCGTTTTTATCAGTATCCTTATGCAGGCCTTTCCGTTTATGCTGGTCGGCGTGTTGGTCGCCTCCCTCCTGCATGTGTTTGTTTCCGACGAACGGATCGTGAAAATATTCCCTATCCGCCATGGATGGGGGTTCCTTACGGCGCTGTTTGCAGGGATATTTTTCCCCGTATGTGAATGCGCGATCGTTCCCGTAATGACGCGGCTGGTAAAAAAAGGGGTTTCCCTGCCCATAGCCGTTACGTTTATGCTGGCGGCGCCTATCATCAACCCCATCGTCATTGCATCTACCCTGTATGCGTTTCGCGGCGAGCCTGAAGTGGCGATTTTACGGGTTGGCCTGGGGCTGTTCATCGCGCTGTTGGCGGGAATCGCATTATCCATGTTCTATAAAGACAAAACGATGCTGCTCCCACAAAAATCCAAAGATGCATGCGATTGTGATCCGGCGAACGGTTGCGTTTGTTCTTCCTGCGCAACCGGTGGCGGCAGCGGTTTTTTAAGCAAGGCAAAGCAAACGCTCCTCCATGCGGGAGAAGAATTTTTCGAGGTGGGCAAATATCTGGTGATAGGCGCGGCCATCACCAGTCTGTTGCAGACGTTGATCCCGAGAGAAGTCTTTGTGGGTCTGAGCACCCGGCCCGGCTTTTCTTTGCTCATCATGATGGCGATGGCCTTTTTGTTTTCGGCCTGCTCGACTTCAGATGCCTTTATCGCCCGGAGCTTTACCGATAAGCTGCCCATGGGGGCTGTTATGGGGTTTATGGTATACGGCCCCATGATGGATATGAAGAATGTGCTTATGTTGCTGGCAAATTTTAAACGCAGTTTTGTGCTGAAATTATGCGTCCTTATCACCGTTCTTAATTTTGCCATGCTGTACTTTTTTGCGTTGTTCTATTAGGAGGCTGTGCATGAAGGCCGATAGGCAGGATCATATCAACTGGAATATTGCCGTCAAGATATTTTTGCTGCTTGGCTTTGCCCTGTTTTTTATCCTGACGATCCTTTTGGGCAGTGTAAGCCTTTATGTGCATCCGCGGAATATCCCGTATATGATTTTTGCCGCCGTTTTCATGGTGGCGCTGGCGGTGTTGCTTGCCAAAGACCTGTTTTCGCCTGCCAAGCACGCTTCGTTCTCTTTGTTTTTCTATGTGGTCCCTTTATTGATGGCTTTTCTGGTCCCCGCGCAGTCCTTTGATTCCAATACGGTGACAATCGGAGACGTACAGCTTTTGGGTGATAACAGTATGAATATATCCGCAGAGGAAGAAGAGACGGAAGAGAGCCAGGAGGAAGAAACGCCTTCGGCAGATACGGACGATACGGAAGAGAAAAAAGACAATCTTTTGGAGCAACAGGGCAACACCGGATATACGGAAGATGACCTGCTGGTCGAAGACGGCGTCATCATCATGAACAGCGATACGTTTTACGGCTGCCTGGAAACGATCTATGCCGATGTGGATACGTATCTGGGCAGGGAGATAGAAGTAGTCGGGTTTGTTTTGAAAGATAATGCCGGGTTGGAGGACGGGGAATTTGTCTGTGCCCGGCTGGTTATGGTCTGCTGTGCGGCGGATATGGTGCCCGTCGGTTTTTTGTGCCGGTATGACGATGCGGCGGAACTGGAAGAAGATAGTTGGCTGACCGTCCGGGGATTTATCAATACGACGGACTATGAAGGAGAGATGATCCCCTGCATCGACGCCGTGCGCGCCGTTGTGACTGATGCGCCGGACGATGCATATATTTACCCGTATTGAGCTATTCTGTATAAAAAAGATTGGCACGGTGATCATAACAACAAAAATCTATTGACAAAGTGCTGCTTTTTTATTAATATGAAGTTTAAGTAAAGACGAAGATGAGAAGAGTACGCGAAGATGGTAGTATAAGAGAGCCGGTGCGCGGTGGGAAACCGGTACGGATTCTTAGCGGAAGAACATCCCGGAGTCGCCAACCCAAAGCATAGTTGCCGGTAGGCTTGGCCGCGCAGGCGCGTTACAGCCAAAGGATATGCGGTATTTTTACAGCGTATCCGATCACGAGGGCCGTATTACGGCCGAAGTTGGGTGGTACCACGGAAAGCTGAGAGACGCGTTTCGTCCCATAGGGGGCGAGGCACGTTTTTTTATTTGTAAAAATGCCGTAGGAGTGAAAGGAAAACATATGGATATGGAAAGAAGTATCTATTGCGGTGCATTCAGAGACGAACATATGGGCCAAACCATGACGGCCATGGGCTGGGTGCAGACCAAGCGCGATATGGGCGGTGTGGTCTTCATAGACCTGCGCGACCGCGAAGGGGTATTGCAGGTTGTGTTCGATGCGGGGAATCTGTGCGCGGAGGAATTCGCGCTGGCCGAGGGACTGAAGAACGAATCTGTCATCGCTGTACGGGGGAAAGTCGCAAAGCGCGACGCGGAAACGTATAACCCAAAGATCGCTACGGGTACGGTGGAACTGCGGGCGCGTAAGATTAAAGTCCTTTCCGAAGCACAACCGCTGCCCTTCCTGATAACGGACGATATGAACGTCCGGGAAGAGCTGCGCTTGAAATACCGGTTTCTGGATCTGCGGCGGCCCTCTATGTTTCATACGCTTCGCTTCCGCCACAATGCGCTGATAGCGATCCGGCAATATTTTGATACGCAGGGATTCATAGAAGTGGAGACGCCCATGCTTACAAAAAGCACGCCCGAAGGCGCCAGGGATTATCTTGTCCCCAGCCGCATACACCCGGGCATGTTTTACGCGCTGCCACAATCCCCGCAGATTTTCAAACAGCTTTTGATGGTGGGCGGGGTCGACCGCTATTATCAGATCGCCCGCTGCTTCCGCGACGAGGACCTGCGCGCGGACCGGCAGCCGGAATTCACGCAGATTGATGTCGAGATGTCTTTTGCTTCTCAGGAACACATTTTGGAGCAGATGGAAGGATTGGCAAAACATGTCTTCTCCAAAATGCTGGGATTGACACTTACAGAGACCTTTCCCCGTATCTCCTGGCAGGAAGCGATGGACCGCTATGGTTCTGATAAGCCGGACCTGCGTTTTGGGTTGGAGATCGTCGATATTTCCCGGCTTGTGCGCACCTGCGGGTTTGCCGTTTTTCGCCGGGTAGTGGACGGCGGCGGGACGGTACGGGCCCTCAATGTGCCGGGCGGCGCCGCCTTTACCCGGACGGAGATCGAGGCGCTGACAAAGAAGGCCGTTCGCTACGGCGCCAAAGGAATGGCCTGGATCGCTGTCCGCGAAGAGGGAGAAGTCTATTCGATTTTAACCAAATATTTTACGCCCGAAGAGATCGGACGCATTTTACAAGCGGTAGGCGCGCGCCCCGGAGATTTTGTCCTGTTCTGTGCGGATCAGATCCCCGTGGTCCGCAGGGTGCTGGGCATGCTTCGCCTGGATATAGGCGATATGCTGGGCCTGCGCACAAAAGACGACTATAAATTCCTGATCGTTACAGACTTTCCGGAATTCGAATATTCGGAAGAGGAAAAACGTTTCGTGGCCATGCACCATCCGTTCACGATGCCTTATGAAGAAGACCTGCCCTTTTTGCTGAGCGACCCTGCGCGCGTACGCGCGCAGGCCTATGACCTTGTGCTGAACGGGGTAGAATTGGGCGGTGGGAGCATCCGCATCCACGACAGCAAGATACAACGGCAACTGTTCGAGGCGCTGGGGTTCCGGGATGATGAGATTAAGCGCCGGTTTGGGTTCATGACCGACGCGTTTCGTTACGGGACGCCCCCGCACGGCGGGTTTGCATGGGGATTGGACCGCTTGATCATGTTGCTGGTCGGTGCCGACAACCTGCGGGAAGTTATCGCTTTTCCCAAGATACGGGATGCATCCTGCCTGATGACGGGGGCGCCCGGCGCGGTAGACCAGGAACAGTTGGACGCGCTCAAGATCGGCATTGGGCAGGATGCTTCCGCAAAGCAGCTCCCCCGTGCGAAAAGGACGTTTTCCGCCACGGAAGTCGAAAAAGTGGCGAACCTGGCCGCGCTGCATCTTTCGGGCGAAGAAGGCGCCGCCATCGCGGCGCAGTTGAGCGATATTATCGAATTTGCGGACCAGTTGAACAACATCGATACCAGAGATGTGCCCATTACGGCGCACATCATCCCGGTAAAGAACGCATTTCGGAAAGACGGAATTCTCCCTTCGCCTGAAAGGGAAACGCTGCTTTCCAATGCGCCGGCCAGAGAAGGAGAATTTTTCCATGTGCCCAAGGTTGTTGAGTAAGCCGGTTAGCAGAAGCGTTATATATGGAGAAGTATAAAAAGGGGATTGCATATGAGAAATAATTTGACCCGCCTGACGGCGGCAGCCCTTTCGCAAAAGTTGCAAAAGAAAGAAATTTCTGCGGAGGAAGCCGCGCAGGAGTATTTGGAAAAAATCGGGGAAAGCGACGGCGCGATCGGCGCCTACCTGACGGTGACCGCCGAAGCGGCGCTCAAAAAAGCACGCGAAATCGATGCCCTGCGTTCGCAGGGGCACGATTTGCCGCCGCTTGCCGGTGTTCCCATGGCGTATAAAGACAATATGTGCACAAAAGGCGTAAAAACGACCTGTGCTTCCAGGATATTGGAAAATTTTCGGCCGCCGTACGATGCGTTCGTCGTAAAGAAGCTCGATGCCGCAGGCGCCGTCATGCTGGGCAAATTGAATATGGACGAGTTTGCCATGGGATCGACGACGGAGAACTCGCATTACCAGGTGACGCATAACCCGGTCGACCCGGCGTATGTGCCGGGCGGAAGTTCGGGCGGGTCGGCCGCCGCCGTTGCGGCAGGGGAGGCCGCCTATGCGCTGGGCTCGGATACGGGCGGCTCTATCCGCCTGCCGGCGGCTTTTTGCGGTGTTGTCGGCGTCAAGCCCACGTATGGAACAGTATCCCGTTACGGGCTCATAGCCTTTGCTTCTTCCCTCGACCAGATCGGTCCTTTGGCAAAAGACGTCCGGGATGCTGCGCTGGTGCTGAACGCGATCATGGGGCATGACAGACAGGATTCCACTTCCATCGACCGCAGCTATGAGGACCTGACAAAGGGGCTGGAAGAGGGCGTGCGGGGGATGCGGATTGCACTGCCCAAAGAATATTTCAAAGAAGGCCTTTCTCCGGAGATAAAGCAAAGGGTTTACGCCGCCGCGCAAACGTATGAATCGCTGGGCGCGGAAGTACGGGAAGTTTCGCTGCCTGCTCTGGAGTATGCGCTGCCCGCCTATTACGTTATCTCCAGCGCGGAAGCCTCCTCCAACCTGGCCCGGTTTGACGGGGTCAAATATGGGTTCAGGGCGCAGGATTGCACCGATATAAACGAACTATACGAAAAGACGAGAAGCGAAGGTTTTGGCCCCGAAGTCAAACGCCGGATCATGCTGGGCACCTTTGCGCTTTCTTCGGGGTATTATGATGCGTATTATAAAAAGGCGCTGCAGGTGCGCACACTGGTCATGCGCGATTTTGCCAAGATATTTGAAACAAGCGATGTGATCCTTTCGCCGGTAGCGCCGACCATTGCCTACAGAATCGGTGAAAAAACACACAGCCCATTGGAAATGTATATGGGAGACGTATACACGGTGCCCGTCAATATCGCCGGCCTGCCCGCGCTCTCCCTGCCCTGCGGTATGAATGCGCAGGGATTGCCCATCGGCATGCAGCTGATCGCCCCGGCTTTCGGAGAAGCCGTTTTGCTCCGGACGGCCTATGCCTACGAAAAAACCGGTAAAGAGGAGGGGACGGGTAAATGAATAAAGCATATGAAATGGTCATAGGGCTGGAAGTCCATGTCGAGCTCAAGACACAGTCTAAAATATTCTGCGGGTGTTCTACGAAATTCGGTGCTGCGCCCAACACGCAGTGCTGTCCTGTCTGCCTGGGTATGCCGGGGACGCTGCCCGTATTGAACGAGCAGGTGGTCTGGCATGCCCTCAAGGCGGGACTGGCGACCCACTGTACCATTACGCAGTATGGAAAACAGGACCGGAAGAATTATTTTTACCCGGATCTTCCCAAGAACTATCAGATTTCGCAATACGACCTGCCGCTCTGCATAGGCGGTTATCTGGATATCGAGGCGGACGGCGGCACAAAACGGGTGGGGATCACCCGTATCCACATCGAAGAGGATGCAGGCAAGCTCATCCACCAAGAGGGCGGCGGCACGCTGGTCGATTACAACCGCTGCGGCGTGCCGCTGATCGAGATCGTTTCGGAACCGGACATCCGTTCGGCGGCGGAAGCCAAGGGGTATCTGCAAAAACTGCGGGCGATCCTCCTGTACATCGGCGTGTCCGATTGCAAAATGAACGAAGGCTCTCTCCGCTGCGACGTCAACCTTTCGGTGCGCCGCCGGGGAGATCTGACGCTCGGCACCCGGACGGAAATGAAAAACCTGAACTCCTTCCAATCGGTTGTGCGGGCCATAGAGTATGAAGCGACCCGCCAGACGGAAGCCTTGGAAGCCGGAGGAGAGATCGTGCAGGAGACCCGCCGTTTTGATGCGGCGCAGGGGAAGACGTATTCGATGCGCCGGAAAGAAGACGCGCAGGACTATCGCTATTTCCCCGACCCCGACTTGATGCCCATCGTTGTGGAGGATACGCTGCTTGAACGCCTGAAAAGCGAGATCCCTGAATTGCCCGACGAGCGTAAACAAATATATATGAAAAAATATGGACTTACTGCTTACGATGCGGAACAGCTGGTCATGGAAAAAGAGATCGCGGAATATTTCGAGGCGGCCGTAGCCGCTGTAGATGAACCCAAATATATTGCCAACCTTATTTTATCACGTATATTGGGGTTGACACAGAGCGGTACGGGCATCCCGATCGCACCGGAAAACCTGGCGAAATTAGCGGGTTTGCTCGCGCGCAATACCATCAACAGCAGTATGGCCAGCAAAATCCTGCAAATCCTGTGGGAAAAGGACCAGGACCCGGAAGAACTCGTCCGTACGCAGGGGTTGCAGCAGATCGACGACAAAGAGGTCCTGCGGCAGTATGTTGCCCAAGTGTTGGCGGAAAACCCGCGGTTTGTCACGGACTATAAAGGCGGCAAGGAAAAAGTACTGAACGTGTTCATCGGCCGGATGATGCAGAAAACGGGCGGTAAAGCCGACCCGGTCCGCGTACGGGAACTGCTTCTGGAAGCGCTGCAGGCATGAAAGGAGGAGGGGATATGGTGATCCGCAAAGCAACGAGGCAAGATATCGACCGCCTGGTGCAGTTGCGCCTGGATTATCTGACGGAAGACGAAGGCCCGATGCCGCCGGCCGACCGGGAGAAAATCGTTTTGCAGCTCGGGCAGTATTTTGAAGCGCATATCGGCAGAGATTTTGTGGCGGTATTGGCAGAAAAAAACGGAGAAATACTCTCCTCGGCCTATATGGTCGTGTGCGAAAGGCCCGCCAACCCCCTATTCATTACGGGGAAAACGGGGGTGCTCTTGAACGTATTGACATACCCCGCCTATCGCAGACGGGGGATCGCCACCAAAGTACTGCAAAGAATCATCGCGGAAGCAAAGCAGATGGAAGTAGCGGTTATCGATCTGTTTGCTACGGAAAAAGGAGAGCCGGTATATAGAAAACTGGGGTTCAGAGAGCCGGCGCATCGCGCGATGCGTCTGTTTCTGCAATGACCCCTTCTCTGTCTTTCCCGTGCGCTTCCATAGGAAAATCGGTTTGAGACCTATACGGGCGGCAGGCGCATATGATATAATTATAATACCATCATCCGTCTATTTATGAGGAAAAAAAGGGGGAGAATTATGCGAAGATTGAGTTTTATTTTTATTGCGCTATGTTTTGTAAGTGTTTTTTCTGCGTGTTCGCTGTTTCTGCCTAAAGATATTACGATCGTTCCCAGTACGCAGCCGGTCATTACTGTTATGCCCACACAGTCGGCAAGTCAGCCTGTCGTATCGGAGACCCAATCGGCAGAAACAATCGTAACCGTTACCAATCAACGCATCTCGTTGGAATTTGATTTTGGTTGGTATGAAGGGTATTATACGGGAGAAATGTACAATGGGCTGCCGCATGGCCAAGGGACGTTTACTGCCGACGAGTATGAAGACGAATCTTCCTGGGTGTATGATGGCGCCTGGGAAAACGGGCACCTGAACGGAGAGGGCAGCACGTCCTGGGCGGACGGCTTTACCGAAATGGGGACATATGCCGACGATTATCTGAATGGAGCGGGAAGCGAATATTACAACGGCGTCATGCAGTACGAAGGCAATTATGCCTTTGGCACATTCGATGGATACGGGACGATGTACGATTGGAACGGCGAAGTAGTTTACGCGGGTATGTTCAGCCAGGGATTCAGGCAGGAGAGCGCTGAAACGCAGGCAGCCCGGGTAGACCCCTTTAAAGCCCAATGCCAGACACTTTCCTATACGGAGTATCTGAACAACCCGGATGCCCATATGGGAGACAAGGTGACGTACACCGGTATCATTTATTTTATTTACGATACCAGCGATAGTATATTTGATTTTTACCTTACGGACGAAACAGACCATGATTCCGTATTGGTACTCTACCGTTTGAACGAGGGAGAAGATATGTTCGCCTTTGCAGACGGCGTGACCGCTACGGCTTACGGCACATTCGGGGGGCTTTATACATACGAGACGGTAGAGGGGAATTACGTCACCGCGACCATGATATATGCCTGGGCGGTCGAATAACGAACGGGAAAATATAGCCTGTGAACGGTCCCGCCTATAGGCGGGACCGTCTTTTGTTTGATTGACGGGAAAGCGGCGGATTGCTATACTGTGTATAGTCTCATTGACTGATCGGCGGGCCGTTATTTGAAAAATTTCGTGTGCGGCGAATATATAGAAAAAAGGAGTATGGAGAATTGACTACGGTAAAAACAGATAAGGCGCCAGCGGCTATTGGGCCGTATTCACAGGCGATTGTGGCAAACGGTATGGTTTTTACTTCCGGACAGATCCCGATCGATCCGGCAACGGGCAGGATGGCGGAAGGGATAGAGGCGCAGACACGCCAGGTATTTGCCAATCTGCATGCTGTCCTGACGGCAGCGGGAAGTGATTTTTCCAAAGTCGTCAAAGCCACGGTGTTTTTGCAGCGCATGCAGGATTTTTCGGCGGTCAACGCAATCTATGCGGGATATTTCAACGATGCACCGCCCGCAAGAAGTGCGGTCGAGGTAGGCTCGCTCCCCAAAGGCAGTCTGATAGAGATCGAAATGGTCGCCCTTCTTTAAGCCGTTTTGGAAAAGTGTTTTTAAACACTTTTCCTTTTTTTCGGCAAAAAAGAACTTTTTATTGCTTGCCAAGATAAGACTTGCTTTTTGGGATCTATTTATATTAAACTTATATAGGGTGTTTTATGTCATTCACAAATACTCTCAATCATATCAGGAAGATATGAATTTTCCCAAGGAAAATGTTAGAAATCATTTCTGGAGGAAAAAGTATGAACAGTAAAACTATCAGGAATATGGTTCTGACCGGTCTATTTATAGCCTTGGGATTTGTGCTTCCATTTTTTACGCTGCAAATACCGGAAATCGGCAGTATGCTGCTCCCCATGCATCTGCCCATACTCATTTGCGGATTTTTCTGCGGATGGCAATATGGGTTATTTGCGGGGCTCGTCCTGCCGTTGTTGCGGTCCGTGATTATGACGATGCCACCGCTTTATCCTACGGCGCTGGCGATGACGTTTGAACTGGCTGCTTACGGCTTGTTGGCGGGGTTTGCCTATCAGCTTTTGTTGGGGCTTTTCAGAAAGAAAATTTTAGCCGCTTATGCCGGATTATTGCTGTCCATGATAGGCGGACGGGTCATTTGGGGGTTGGCCAGTTGGGCGCTCTACGGTTTGGGCGGCCTGACTTTTACGTGGCAGATCTTTGTGGCGGGCGCATTTATCAATGCGATCCCCGGTATCATCTTACAGATCGTCATTATCCCGCCGATTGTTTTGGCATTGGAAAAATTGACTGCTTCCAAACCCATGCCGGTTGTCGATGAAGGATAATATAAAAGAAATTTTGGAAGCGCATAGCCGGCGTTATCCGCAAATGCAGGTACAGGATGCTGTCAAACTGCTTTACCAGAGCGAGTTTGGCGGGGGCCATATGATAGAAAACGAGGCGCAAAGCCTACGATGGCTGGAAGAAGAGTCTTCTGCGATAGCGGCGGTGCCGGGCGGCAGAGCGGTGGAAGAGATCGGCGGCGGGCTGTGCAGGCTATATTTGGCGCCTGTGTTGGCGCTTGGGATAGGGCTTTCGACAGTGAACCGTTTTTTTGTCCATACGGCAAACAACGTCACGGGAAGCAAGGCGGGGTTTCTGAAACGGTTGGACGTTTTTCGTCAATGTTGCCGGGAGAACCTGTTTTCTTTCACGCAGGAGGAAGCGGAAGCATACCTTGCCGATTACGAAAAAAACGGGTTCCTTTCCGTTCACCACAGTGAAACGTACCGTTCTCTCTACGCGCCTTCTTACCGTGTGGTGGGGGCGGACTATTGCCGCTTTCTCCCTCTTTTCTGCGCGATCGACCAGCGGCTTTCCAACGCGCCGATCCTGTATATGGCCGTCGATGGACATTGCGCCGCAGGGAAAAGCACGCTGGCCGCTTTGCTGCAAACGGTGTACGACTGTAATCTGATCCATATGGACGATTTTTTCCTGCCGCCCGCGCAAAAAACGCCTGCGCGTTTGCGCGAACCGGGTGGGAATGTAGACTATACCCGCTTTTATAAGGAGGTCATCGAAGGCTTTAAAAGCGGGCAAGTCTTTTCTTACCGGGTCTATGACTGTGTAAAAGATGCTTTTGTCCAAACCAAATCGGTGGAGAAAAAGCGGCTGTATATAGTGGAGGGCGTTTACAGCTTGCATCCGTTGTTCTATAAGTACTATGGACTCAAAGTTTTTCTGCGCATCGGGAAAGAAGAGCAGCGGGTGCGGATCCAAAAAAGGAACAATGCGGCCATGCAACGGCGCTTTTTCCAGGAATGGATACCGCTGGAAGAAACCTATTTCAGGGAATTCTCAGTGGCGGAGAATTGCGACCTGATACTTGGAGGGTAAAGACACATGGAAAATGCGAATGTATGCATACAAGAGATATCCCCGGATTCCCGGGAACAAGTGAGCCGATTTTTACAAGAACATTGGTTTTCCACCGATATGGTAGTGACCGGTCGGATAATGGATATGCGCGTGCTTCCGGGATTCATAGCATGGGAGAAGGGGGAAATCGTTGGCCTTATTACCTATGCGATAGAAGAAGAGACCTGTGAAATATTTTCTCTGGACAGTCTGATAGAAAACCGTGGGCTGGGTACGACACTGGTACAACATGTTGCTGCTGTTGCCCGGGGAGCAAAGTGTAAAAAAGTAAAAGTCGTTACAACGAACGACAACACACATGCGCTGCATTTTTACCAGAAGAGAGGGTTTGATCTTGTCCGTATCCATCGGAACGAGTTGGAAAGATCCCGGATCCTGAAGCCTTCGATCCCCTTGCTTGGGAACGACGGCATTCCGCTTCGCCATGAGATCGAACTAGAAATGCTACTGGAATAATCTCTCTATATAGAAATTGTAAAAGTAATCAAAACATTGTATAATCCGAATATATATATTTTACTGCCTTGACACTACGGATACATTGGCATATAGTGTATTGGGGAATTTTCTCACCTTAATACGGTAGGGGAAATTTTACACAATTATAGTGTGCTGTAGCGTGAGCGGCGGGAAAATATGTGTGGGATACACATATTATTTTATATTTGTGTCTTTCCAAGATTTTTGGCCGTGAAGGTAACCGATCTATTTAGCACCCGATCGTTTATTATAAAGTATTTATGAAGGTTAATTGAAATGAAAATACGGTTTGCACGATTTTTGCTTATGATATACGATGCGGTGGGATCGTTCGTTGCTTTGGGACTTGCCTTCGCGCTTCGTTACGACGGAGACATCCCGGAAACGGTCATACGACATGCGTATCTATATATTGCTTTTTTTATAGGCAGTGCTCTCTTAGTGAATTTGACTACGGGCAATTATTACAGTGTATGGAAATTCGCAGGTTTTGCAGAATTGCTCCGGCATTTTTTTGGGACAATCCTGTTGTTGATCCTTTTGTATGCTTACAAATTCCTGGGCATATTGGATATGTCGGGTACAGTTATCTATATTTTTATCCTTACCTATTTTCTGCTGAGCATGATCCCGAGATTTTGGAGCAGATTCTGCAAATGGATGTCTGTCTGTACCGGGTATAAGCTTTCACATGTACAAAGGAACGTATTGATTATCGGAGCGGGGTACGCCGGCGCGGCTTTGGTCGAGCGCATGTTCAATGTGCCGAGGGAAGGCCTTCGGCCGGTGGCGTTGATCGACGACGATAAAGAAAAAAACGGACGGTATGTCCATGGCCTGAAAATTGTGGGAGATCGTACGAAAATACCCTATGCTGTGGAAAAATATAATGTAGACGAGATTATCATCTCTATTCCCTCCATAAACGCACGGAATCTCAGGGAAATCTATGAGATCTGTAGCGGGTGCGGCGTTCCCGTACAAATCGTACCAAGCGTAATGGATTTTCGGGATTTTATGAATATTGGCAGAGAGGCGCTGAAAAAGGTCAGCCTGGAAGATCTGCTTTTCCGTAAGGAGATCCATTTGGGCAATACGGTGACCGATCCGTTTATAGAGGGGAAAGTTGTGCTTGTTACGGGCGGGGCAGGGTCGATCGGCTCCGAGATCTGCAGGCAGGTATTGGCTGCCCGGTGTAAACACCTGATCGTATTTGATATCTGTGAAAATTCGCTGTTCAAGATAGACAACGAACTGAAAACAAGGTTCCCGGCGGAGCAATACAGTATCGTACTTGGCTCTGTGCGGGACGTGGGGAAACTGGATTCCGTTTTTTCCGAATACAAACCGGAGGTTGTGTTACATGCGGCGGCGCATAAACATGTTCCGCTGATGCAGGCCAATCCGGTAGAGGCGATCAAGAACAACATATTTGGGACGCTCCATGTGATACAATCCTCCATGAGATATAAGGTAAAGAATTTCATCCTGATTTCTACGGACAAAGCGGTCAACCCGGTCAATATCATGGGTGCGACAAAACGATTTGCCGAACTTTTGGTACAAGTATATAATAATAGAGAGACAAAGATGGCCGCCGTACGGTTTGGAAATGTCTTGGGTTCCAATGGCAGCGTGATCCCTATTTTCAAGGAACAGATCGCGCATGGCGGCCCGTTGACAGTGACGCATCCGGATATGCAACGGTATTTTATGACAATCCCGGAAGCGGTGGCTTTAGTGCTGCAGGCAGGGACTATGGCCTGGGACGGTGGCGAAATATTCATCTTGGATATGGGCAAGCCGGTGAAGATCTACGACCTTGCCTGTGATATGATTCGCCTGTCCGGCCTGCGCCTGCATGAGGATATCGAAATAAAAATAACCGGCATACGTCCGGGAGAAAAGTTGTACGAAGAGCTCAGTCTTGCCAGTGAAGACCTGGATACGACAACGCATGAGAAAATATTTATTTGCCATGCGAAAAAACCGGATATGGAAAATATCCGGCGCGATTTGTCCATATTGAGAAAATTTACGGAAGAGGAAGACATGGATTCCGTGAACAACAAATTTATGCAACTTGTCAATGCATACGGCAAGTGAATTTATAAAAAAAAGTATCTTGTGTGGAGAAATATTGAAACAATGAAAAAGAATATGGGAATACTTTTAAAAAGATTTGTGTTTTCAGTTCAAACATCTAGGCAAGCGGAGGGGAAATGAAAGAAAACAATGAATTTGACATCCTCCAACTGGTGCACCTGATATGGGATAAGATTTTCCTTACTATCATTTGCATTATTGTTGGAGGCGTTTTAGCGGGGGCGTTCTCTTATTATTTTATTCCATCCAAATATACGGCAAGTATTTCTATGTATGTCTATAATCAAAAGGATGGGCAGGATACCACGATCAGTGATATCAATCTGGCTGTAAAATTGGTAGACACATATATCATCATATTGAAAAGTGACAATGTACTGGAAAAAGTTATAGAACAGTCTGGTTTGGACTATACGGTAAATCAACTGGAGAATATGATCAGCGCCAGTTCTATCAACAAAACCGAGGTCTTCAAGGTGCAGGTAACGGCAGGAGATCCTGATAGCGCCCGAATCCTTGCAGATACAATCGCAGGGGTTGCACCGGAAGAGATCATACGCGTTGTGAACGCAGGGAATGTGGAGATTATTGATAATGCCGAGGAGAATCCTCCCAAGACGTCACCCAAAATAGTCAAGAACACTTTATTGGGGCTTGTATTGGGTGCGGGCGTTGCGATTGTATGTGTAATAGTAAATTCGAAATTGGATAAAACGATCAAGCAGGAAAGCGACTTGACAGAAACGTTTGGATATCCTCTCCTTGGGGCGATACCGGGTTTTAGAAAAAACAGCGCAAAAGGAGGGCAATATGGCAAAAAAGACTTCGAATACAACTAATCGCAGGATTAAGCATTATGGCATAGAGGCGGAAGTCAAGGTGGCGGATAAGGAAAATATTCTGCAGAGCGGTATGCGTTTTGACATCATTGAAGCCTATAAAGCCGCACGTACAAATATCATTTATTCTCTGGTGGAAGATGGCTCCAAGATCATATGTGTTACGAGCTCTTCTCCCGAAGAAGGGAAATCCACTTCCTGCATCAACTTAGCGGTCACGTTTGCGCAAACAGGGGCAAAGGTATTATTGATCGATGGAGACTTGCGCAAACCGCGGATACATTGGTATTTAAAATTGCATTCCAAGCCGGGCCTTACGAATGTGCTGGGTGGTTTCTCGCTGGTGACGGATGCAATACAGACAACTTCTTATGAAAACCTGCATGTCCTGACATGCGGACATATCCCGCCCAACCCGACAGAACTGCTTGCCTCGAGCAACATGGGTACCTTGCTCAATATGCTCAAAGCAAGTTATGATTATATTTTTGTTGATACGCCGCCCATCAATACCGTGACCGATGCAGCCGTGCTTTCTAAACTGGTATCGGGTACTATTTTGGTAGTGCGGCAGGGGATAACGACCCTTGACGACGTCGGCGCATCGCTGAAAAAGTTGAAACTTGTCAATGCCAAGATTTTAGGGTTTTTACTGAACGATGTGAGTCAGAAATCGAAATACTACAAGCACAAATATAAATACCGGAATTATTATGAGGATAAATAACAGTGCATAAGAGTATAGAGGAGTTGGTGGTAGAAATCGGATTTCCTATTGCGAAAGGATCATATGTATATTGATTTTCATTCGCATGTCTTGCCAAATATTGATGACGGCAGCGATAGCGTGGACACTTCTTTAAGGATGTTGCGGTATGCCATGGAGCAAGGTGCCCAGTATGTTTTTGCGACGCCGCATTTTTATCCGAAAAGGATGGAGCGGGAAAGTTTTTTTAAAAAAAGGGCAGAGGCAAAAACCTTGGTGCTGCAAGAAATGGAAAAAGACCCGGAGGCATATCCAAAACTTTTGCTGGGAGCAGAATTTGCTTATACGACCGGTGTTTGCAATTATCCGGGCTTGGAAGAGTTCTGCCTGGAAAATACCCGGTATCTTCTGCTGGAATTGCCTTATGACAGTTGGAAGGATGAACTTTTCGAAGAGATATACCGGATACATGTGGAACTGGGTTTGAAAATTCTTCTTGCACATCCGGACAGATTTTATCGACAGATATTCAAGCACGCGCATATGCGGGACTTTATGCAGTTGGATTGTGTGCTCCAGATCAATGCAAATTCGATTGCAGACCATTCCAGTCGAAAAAATGCTTTGAAATTTTTCACGTATGCGGCACCCTGCGTTTTTGGAAGTGATATGCACGATTCGCTTTCTTCCTCGCAAAAGATTACAAAAGCATTTGCGGTAGTCAAGAAAAAATTCGGGGAAGACATGGAAACAAAGATACAGAAGGCATCGGAAGCGATTTTGGCAGATCAGAACGTAGAACACATAAATGAATTGTGGAGAGAAAGTAAAGGAGAAGTAATTTGTTTTTGAAAGGAGAAAGCTGAATGAAAGCAATGCGGGCGCGAAATATACCTTTTTCTCCGCCGGATATAACAGATGCAGAGATCGAAGAAGTTATAAAAGCAATGAAATCCGGATGGATAACGACGGGGCCACGGACAAAAGAATTTGAGCGGGAACTTGCCGCCTATATAGGTGTCAATAAAGCGGTCTGTCTGAGTTCTGCGACCGCCGCTATGGAACTGACCCTGCGTATTCTTGGTGTTGGACCTGGTGACGAAGTGATTACTTCGGCATATACGTATACGGCTTCCGCTTCTGTCATAGACCATGTGGGGGCGAAAATAGTACTGGTTGACGTAGCTCCCGATTCATTCGAAATGGATTATGATATGCTCGCCCAGGTAATCTCGGAAAAGACGAAAGTTATCATACCGATCGATATCGCAGGAAGAATGTGCAATTATGACGAGATATACCGGATAGTAAACAGCAAAAAGGGGCTTTTCCATGCGAAGAATGCGTTGCAGAGGATATTTAATAGGATCATCGTGATGGACGATGCGGCACATGCCATCGGCGCGGAGCGGAACGGCAAGAATTGCGGACAAGTTGCGGATTTCACCTGTTTTTCCTTTCATGCGGTCAAAAATGTGACAACGTCGGAAGGTGGTGCCGTCGTCTGGCGGAATGACCTGGGGATGGATGACGAAGCGCTTTATAAAGAATTCATGCTTTATAGTCTGCATGGACAGTCAAAAGATGCGTTGGCAAAAATGCGGAAAGGTGCATGGGAATATGATATCGTATACCCTGCCTATAAATGTAATATGATCGATATTTTGGCGGGGCTGGGCATGGCCCAGCTTAGCCGGTATGATGCTCTGAAGAAAAGACGCAGGGAAATCATCGAAATGTATGATGTGGCCCTGCATCCCGTTGGTATTCAGAGTCTACAGCATTACGGGGATTCTTTTGCTTCCTCGGGGCATCTTTATCTGTCCAGGATACCCGGGATCGGAGAGGAAGAAAGAAACCAGATCATTACCCAAATGGCGGAATATGGGATCGCAACCAATGTGCATTATAAACCCCTGCCTATGTTTACGGCATATAAGAACTTAGGGTTTGATATCAACGAGTATCCAAATGCTTTCAATCTGTACAAAAACGAGATAAGCCTGCCGCTGCACACCTTATTGCAGGATCAGGATGTAGAATATGTGTGTGATTGCTTGAAAAAATCTGCGGCGGCCCATATATAATTCTGCAGGCATCTGTATGCAAAGTGAGAGCACAATCTATAAGTGAGGAACAAAAAATGATTGTCGTGATAGGTGCGTCGAGTTTTATCGGCGTTTATACGGTCGATGAACTTGTAAAACAGGGATGCGATGTTCTGGTGACCGGCCGGGCTGGCAAATTCAGAGAGCATTATGAAAAAATGGGTGTCCGATACGTAAATCTGGATTTGGTAAACAAGGAAGATTTTAAAAATCTGCCTGCAAAGGGTGTAGAAGGCGTAATTTTGCTGGCCGGGCTTCTACCTGCAAATGTGCAAGTAAATCTTGATGAAGATGAAAATGCGGCGGATTATTTTTTGGTAAATACGGTCGGGACCATCAACGTTCTTGAATATTGCAGGAAGAATGGCATCCCGCGCGTCATTTCTACTTCTTCTTATGCCGACGTCAGAAATTCCTGGACGGCAGGCCGGGCTTTGACTGAAGAGGAGCCCAGAGGATTCCAGTACACCGGAGATCATGCGGTCTATGTGATGTCCAAGAATGCGGCGTGTGATGTGATGGAATATTACAATCAGCAGCATGGCATGAAAAATGCTTGCTTCAGGTTTCCTCCCGTATATGGGGTGGGGCCGCACGGTTCTCTTTTTATCAACGGGACCTATGTCAAATCCGGTTTGCAGATATTTATAGAGAAGGCAATGGCAGGCGAAGATATAACGATATTCGGGGATAAGGATCTCAGCAGGGACGTCGTATATGTAAAAGATGTGGCACGTGCCTTTTATCTGGCAATCAAGAGTAAAAATACATACGGACTTTATAACATGGCATCCGGGCAGGGGGTTACGCTGCAGCGACAGGCGGAGGTTATCCGCCGGGTGTTTGCAAAGGCACCGAACAGAATTTCAAAAATTGTTTATAAACCAGAGATAAGGAACAATACGCCTTCCTACCTTTTCAGTATGGAGAAAGCCAAAAGGGACTTTGATTTCACCCCGCAATATGCCGATTTTGAAGTGATGATGCGTGATTATAAAAAAGACTGGGATACGGGAAAGTTCAAAGATCTATTCCAATATTGATGTGAGGATCGGGTAGATATATGTATAAATGGATAAAAAGAGGTTTAGACTTTATCTTTGCGCTGCTGCTGTTGCCTGTTTTTTTGCTGTCGATTATAGTTGTAGGGATAGCGATAAAACTGGAGGATCATGGCCCGGTTTTTTATATGACGAAGCGTATTGGCAAACACGGGAGAATTTTTAAAATGGTAAAATTCCGTTCCATGAAAGTAGACGCACCGGATATCCGCCTGGAAGACGGGTCTACGTATAATACAAGCGATGACTCGCGCGTCACAAAAATCGGAAAGTTTATCAGGAGAACAAGTATCGACGAGATCCCACAGATTGTTAACATTCTGAGGGGAGAAATGTCTTTTATTGGCCCGCGGCCCGATTCCGCCATGTGGCTCAGCCACTATGCAGAAGAAGAACGCAAGATACTGACTGTTCTTCCCGGTATTACAGGATATAACCAGGCGGTAAACCGTAATGCGGTGAGTACGAAGGAAAAAATAAAGAACGATATATACTATGTCGATCATATGTCTTTTGTGTTTGATATGAAAATATTGCTTATGACGATAAAGAATGTTCTGATTTCTAAAAATGTTTACCGTGCGGATGCTCTATTGCCGGAAGCCAACGTCCCAAAGGAACAGACGCTGGCCGACAACAAATAAAACAAGACGGATTTTTCAGATGCAAAAACCGATACTAGAGGCATGCGACATGAAAAAGATTATGATACTTGGCGCCAGCATATTGCAGGTGCCTGCAATAAAAAAGGCAAAGGAAATGGGACTGCAAGTTTTTGCGGTAGATATGAATAAAGATGCTGTCGGTTTCCAATATGCGGATATTTGCCTGGTCATCAGCACGATCGATATCCCCGGGGTGGTAAAAGCAGCGGTAGAAAACAAAATCGATGGGATCATGACGCTTGCAAGTGACATGCCGATGCGGGCAGTCGCTGCTGTGGTGGAGGAAATGGAACTGGCAGGGATTGATAAGAAGACCGCAGTGCGCGCAACGAATAAAGCCGTTATGCGGCAATCTCTGCGCGACCATAACGTTCCGATCCCCAAATTCATACGGGTCGGCAACAGGGAAGAATATGAGGATGCCGTAAAACAATTCAGTGACAAGTTTATTGTTAAGCCCGTGGACAATTCAGGCAGCCGTGGGATTTATCTTATCGAGAATATCCACGATGCTTCCAAGATACGGGATGCCTATACCTACAGCCGTGCGTCTTCGCGCAGCGGAGATGTCGTTGTAGAGGATTATATGTGTGGCAGAGAAATCAGCGTAGAAACGATAAGCGTCGACGGACAAGTTCATGTTATCCAAATCACGGACAAACTGACTACCGGCGCACCGCATTTTGTAGAAACGGGACATACGCAGCCGGCAGATTTTCCGATCGATGTGATAAAAAAGATCCGCGAAGTGGCGACGGCGGCGGTCAAGGCCATTGGCATAAAGAATGGTCCTTCTCATACGGAGATTATGGTGACGCCGGATGGCCCCAAAATCGTCGAATTGGGAGCAAGACTGGGCGGAGATTGTATCACGACGCATCTTGTGCCGCTCTCGACCGGTGTGGACATGGTGGGTTCCTGCATAGAGATCGCGCTCGGCGAAAAACCGGATATCACGCCCAAGTTTAGCAAAGGGTCTGCCATCCGTTATTTTGATTCGCACGCAGGCTTTTTAACGGGAATTCACGGTGTGGAACAGGCGAAAAAAATAGAAGGTGTCCGCCAAATCGATTTTGTCAGGAAGATAGGCGATAGAATCACCGATATCCAAAGCAGTGCCGACCGGATCGGTTTTGTCATCGCGCAAGGAAAAGATGCCGCCGCCAGTGCTGCAAGCTGTAATGCTGCGCTCCGCGCTGTAAAAATAGATATCAGCCAGGTACCGAATGAAAACAAAGGGTAACTCTACGAAGAAAGCGATCATTATTTCGTGTAATGACAGCTATAACTATGCGATCAGGACAAAATATATCGTTGCGTTGCTAAAAAACTGCGGTTATGATGCTACGATTGTCTCGGCCGATTTTGACCATCGTACAAAAGCAAGGTATTTGGCTAAGAGGGAGAACCTTGTCCTTCTACATGTGCCTCCGTACAAAAAAAACTTGTCGGTAAAACGGATTTTTTCTCTGATACAGTTCGCACGTAAAGCGGGGAAATACGTTTCTCAAATAGATCCGGATATCGTTTATGTCAGTACGCCGCCAAATTACTTGTTTAAAGTCTTTTCCAAGTATAGAAAGAGGCATGATGCGCTTCTGATTGGCGAAATAGGCGATATGTGGCCGGAGTCCATCCCTGTGGGAGACCGGCTGAAAAAAAACCTTCAGTTTCCGTTTGCTATCTGGAAAAGGTTGCGGGATTCTTATATCCAAAACATGGATTATGTCATCACGGAATGCAATTATTTCCGTGATATTTTGCAAAAAAAGCAGCCGGATATTCGCATACGGACCATCTATTTTTGCAAACCGAAATATGCGGTGCTTACGGAAGGGACGCGGTTTTCTGAAAATGAATTGAATGTGTGTTATCTTGGCTCTGTGAACAACATCATCGATATAGAAAGCATCGGACAATTTATTCAGAGCATGGGCAGATACCGGAAAGTGAATTTCCACATGATCGGCGCCGGTGAACAAAAGGCTCTACTGCTTCAAATCGTACGGGATGCGGGCGCCAGGACAGTAGATCACGGCACGATATTCGAAGACGACGAGAAGTACCGGATTTTGCGGCAATGTCATTTTGCTTTTAATGTAATGAAAAACTCCGTATGCGTCGGCATGACGATGAAATCGATCGATTATCTGCAGTTTGGGATCCCTCTTCTAAATAATATCAGCGGAGATATATCCCAAATTGTCAGCCAGAGGGAAATCGGTTTCAACATGACAAAGGAAACGATAGATGCAGTTGTTGCGCAGATCCTCTCTATGACACAATCTGATTACGATGCTATGAGGGCCCGCACATTGACAACTTTTGATGAGCTGTTCTCCGTCGAGTGTTTCGAAAAACAGTTTTATCAAGTACTATATGCATTGGGAAAGGGAAACGATTCCGGGCTTACCGGATCGGAAAATCGATGATATGAGGGGAAAAATTCTGATTTTCAACGGTTTTTATATACCTGCGAAAAGATGCGGAGGGCCGCTAACAAGTATACGGAATACGATAGATGCTTGTGCGGACGAGTTCGATTTTTATATAATTGCGGCAAACCATGATCTGGATGAAAAGCAAAAACTGCCGGGGATCCAAAATGGCTGGAACCAGGTCGGCAAGGCGAAGGTCAAATATATTGCGGATGGCGTATATAATTTTCGTATAAAAAGGCTGCGGGCATTATTTGAGGAGGTGCGGCCAGACTTGATTTGGTTTTCCGGTATATTGCATCCCGAAATAAAGCTGTGTACGCTAAAATTAGGGAAGCAAATGCATATTCCCGTTTTGTTTTCCCCGCGGGGGGAAGTCAGTAAAGACCGGGTCGCAATCAAGGCATATAAAAAAGTACCCTACCTATTTTTGGTTTCTAAATTGGGTTTGTATAAAAATGCATGGTTCCATGCAACAAGTGCGGACGAATATGCGGGATTGCAAAAGTATATCGGTGCGCCGGCCGAAAGGATATCTTTAGTGGCAAATATCTCGGCTGCCCCGGGAAAGCCCAGAGTCGGGTATGTAAAAACACCGGGGAAACTGCGGATCGCGTTTGTTTCCCGTATCCATATGGTAAAAAATCTGAAACTTGCCGTGGAAGCTGTAAGCAAAATGCATAGCGAGGCTGTTTTTGATGTGTACGGACCGTTGGAATCGACGGAATACTGGAATGCGTGTCTGGATATCGCAAAGCATGCGCCGGCAAACATTACCGTTTCGTATAAGAGGGTATTGGATCCATCGGAAGTGGGGGCGGTGTTTGCAGCATACGATTGTTTTCTCTTCCCGACGCTGAATGAAAATTATGGGCATGTCATTGCGGAAGCGCTTGCCAATGGGTGCCCCGTCGTGCTGAGCAAAGGGACGACCCCCTGGGATGATTTGGACGGGACTGCCGGTTACGTTTGCGCTTTAGATAAAGTGGATGCATTTGTTTCTGCACTGGAAAAACTTGCGGCCATGGATACTGCGGAATTCAACTTGTTATCGGACAATGTGCTGCGCTATTATGTACAAAAACAAAAAAAGGACGCGGCTGTGGCGGGTCATAAAAAGATGTTCCACGACATAATTGGCCGGTATTCTTGAAATACATCTTTACGTAGAAAGCTTTTTTAAAAAAATCTCGTTCGTTATGCGGGCGTGATCGAGGATGATTTACATGTATGATTATTCATTTTCAACGATACTACTAATCACACTGATAACTTTTGGCATACTGGCGTTGTTTTATAAAAAGCACCTATCCGTTGTTCAGAAGTTGGTGCTTGTGTTTTCTACTGCCTCTATTTTTATATATTCCGGCTTGGGTATTGCCATAACGACGGTAGATGATAAATATATTATTTATTATGTGATCTATCTATTCCTTTTTCTCGGGACGATCCGTTTCTTTATGCGGAAAAAAGAAGCGATACCGGAAAACGCGGGGAATACGGTAGATGATCTGATCTTGAATGCGAACCCCAATATTTACAAGATCGCCACATGGGTATTCTTTCTTACGCTTCTTGTCAACTTATTTATACCGACAGTACGCATAAGCGATTTATGGAACTTTTCGGGCGTAAGTGATGCGAACATCGTAGCAAAGAGATATGCACGGGCCAATAATAGCATTATAAGTATTTTTGATACGGTAAATTTGCTGGCCATGCCGTTCTTTCTTATGCATTTATACAATCTGATCAAAGCAAACAAGAAACGGCGACTGGTACTATTGCTTCTCATGTGGGCTTATTTCGACTATTTGCTGGTAAACTATCTGAGTCGGTATGAAATCATGGTGCATATTTTATTCATGTTTATGACCTGTTTCATGATGACAAAAGACGGCATCAAAAAAAATCTGAAAAAATACATCAGGATATTGATCATTCTGGGAATAATATCCGTTCCATTGCTGATTGGTTTTGTGGATATCCGTTCCGGCAGTTCTATCCAGGACAGGACATATGGCGACTCCTTTATAGATCTATTTACGTCCGAAACATATTACCCCACCTATTATTCTTATATCGAAACGAATCTGGCCTCTTCCATCAGCGGGATCCAATTTATTTTATGGATACTCTGCACACCGATCCCTTCGGTATTTTGGCCGGGGAAACCATCGGTAGCCGTCAATATTTTTTTTACGACGGCACTTACGGGTTTAACTTATGGCAACAGCGGATATTCGGTGACGCTGCCTTCCATTCTGGGAGAATCGTTTATTGTATTCGGAATGGATTTTTTCTGGGTGCATGCAATCATTATGGGGACTCTGATCGGGTTGTACTTCCGGTATTTCGATAAAGTAAAATCCCTGTCCGTGTTGACTGTATACCAGATCATCATATTGCTGACGTTAGGCCGCGGCGGTTCTTCTTCTTATGTCAGCACCCTGATCAATGAGACTGTTATGATCCTTGTTTGGATTTTGTTTAATAAAATCATTGCGAAATCGAGGCCCAAGTCGATGTCCAGTATCGGAGAAATGCAATGAAAAAATGTATTGTCATTGCCTATGAGCGCTTTGACTGCGATGTCAGAGGGCAAAGATTGGCTGATATACTGGCAGAATATTTTGATACGACCGTGTTGACTTCTGACGGATCATATAACGCCGATCAACAGAATTTGACGGTTATCACAATGCCGTCTGATAAAAGAAAAGCTTATTCCAGATATTTTGATTTTGTTTTTCAGTGCAAAAAATATATACGACGGGAGAAACCGGCTATCGTCTATGGCCTGAATTTTTATGCGGCGTTTCCCTGTCTTTTGATACGGAACAGGGTAAAAAAAGTATTGTATGACGCGTATGAATACTATATTCCTGAGAAGCGGAAAAAGTTCGGTTTACGGAATTGGTTTTTTTATCTGTTGGAAAAGCGGATCATTCGAAAAGCGGATGCCGTAACATGTGCCAATGAAGAGCGGGCACAGGCGATGGCTGCCCATTTCAGACTGAAAGAAAAGCCGCGCGCGATCCGCAATATCTCCAGTCTGCCCCGGCAGGAAAAAGCGAACGATGCGATACTGTGCAAAGTGAATGAATTTATAACCCGTAATTCTGAAAAAACATGCCTTGTTTATGCGGGCGTAATCATAAAAGGCCGCGGGCTGGAAAAGGTATTGCGGGAAGTACTTGCCCATTCCGATGCGTTGTCTTTGATTTTGGTGGGGGACGGAAGCCTTCTGGAATCCTTGAAAGATATGGCACAGGAGCAACAGGCGGATAACATATTGTTCCTGGGCCGCGTACCGTATGCACAGCTCGCAAGTGTGCTTTGTTATGGGGATATCGGATTGCTATATTATGAATGCGATAAACCAAATAACATTCTTTGCGCCCCCAATAAGGTATTTGAGTATGCAAGCGTAGGACTGCCGATGTTTGGAAATGAGAATCCGACGCTGAAGAAACTTTTGACGGATACCGGTATTGGGGCCTGCGGAGAAAATCTATATGAAACGATACGTTCCGCCGATATAGGGTCTATGCGAAGCGCCATGGAAAAATTCAATCGGGAAAACACATGGCAAAAAGAAAGAAAAATATTGGCGGATTTGGTGAGCACAGTATGAAAATGAACAAAGAGATCGGCAAATTCGTAAAATCGTCGGCCCTGTTTTTAGTGGGCAGCGTGCTTTCAAAACTGATAGGCATTATTTTCCTTCCGTTATATACAAAATATATACCGACAGCCGAGTATGGCATCTATGATGTTGCCTGCACCTATTCCAATATAGTCATCTATTTTTTGTTTTTTGAAATATGGTCTACGCTGCTGCGCTTTATGTATGAAGCCAAAACCAAAGAAGAACAAAACAAAGTAAGCGCCAGCGCTATGACGATCTTTCTTATTTCCAGCCTTGCATTTGTTATGGGTGCCATTGCCCTGGGGTTATGCAGCAACATACAATATTTTCTTTGGATCGTTGTTTACACGTACATGTGCGCATTGATACAACATATGTCTTTTATGGCACGCGGGATGAAAAGGGATGCGGACTTCGCAATATCCGGGGTGATCGCAACGCTGGTGACGGCTGCCAGCAATACGGTCATGATCGTTTTTGGGGGGCTGGATTATTCTTCCTTATTCATCGCGTATATACTCGGCGGTTTATGCCAGTGTGTGTACATCGAATGGAGAACACACTGTATCCGGGATATACGCCTAAAACAGGCCGACAAGAAGATGATGCGTCAGATGCTTTTGTTCACGCTGCCCCTTGGCGTCAATGCGATGAGTTATTGGATATTGAATTCCTCAGGTAAATTGGTGATCCAATATATTCTTGGAAATGATGCAAACGGACTTTTTGCGATAGGCAGCAAATTTTCGACATTGATCGTATTTGTCGTTACCTGTTTCACATACGCATGGCAGAGCGTGTCTTTTGAGCATGAGAATAAGGTAAAGCATGATACCGCGTTCTATACGTCGGCTTCCACAATGTATATGGTCATCATAGGACTTGCGACTGCCGCATTGATCCCGGCAATCGAACTCACTTTTCCCTATCTGGTCTATACATCTTACAGTGCCGCACGGAGCATTGTGCCGATCACCCTGATTGTGTCTGCGGTCCATGCGTACGCTTCTTTTATCGGCAATATCTTTTACTCGATAAAAAAGACGAAAATGCTTTTTGCTTCCACACTCGCCGGCTGTATCGTATGTGTCGGCATAGCGCTTCTCTGTGTAAAACGATTTGGAATCATAGGGGCTTCCTATGGCATGTTTGCAGGATATTTGGTAAATGTACTCATTCGTATCATTGCGCTTGGGAAGTATATACGGTTCCATATCGATTATAGATATCTATTGCTCGTGATCATACTGTTGGCAATCAGTACGGCACTTTTCTATTTGAACAATACGTTCGTTGCTATCGGCTGGCTGATCATTTCCACGGGCATTGTGTTGATAGCGGTGTATCGTTTTTTAGTGAAGCGCAAAACCGTATCCCGCCCTTAAGGAGAAACAGATGAAGATCGGTATCATAACAATACATTTTGGGCAGAACTATGGTTCTGTCCTGCAGGCATATGCGTTGAACAGGTATCTTGCGAATGCCGGGCATATAGTCAAGCTGATCGATTATATCCCCAAAAGATACACGCTCAAAAAGAAATACTGTATTGCACAAAGCAAGCCGTTCCCGATAATGCTTGCGGCAACGTTGGCATACCTCCCGCAAAGGATCAGATTCTGTAATGTATTTGACGCCTTTATCAGAAAGTATATCCCTAAAACGCATACATTCACATCTTACGATCAGCTCGTAAAATACTGCAATGATTTTGATCTGTATATCACCGGCAGTGATCAGGTCTGGAATAAGGAATATAACGGTGTGTATCAGAAAGAATATTATCTTTCTTTTGTTAAGGGCAAAAAAGAGAAATATGCCTACGCGGCGAGTTTTGGGAAAGCGGAATTATCGGAAAATGAAATTGCGGAAGCAAAAACATTCCTGCATGATTTTAAAGGGATATCCGTACGGGAGAGCAGCGGCTTATCTGTGCTGAAGGAATGCGGAGTCTATGGGCAGCTGGCAATGGACCCCATATTCCTGCTGGACCGGGAGATGTGGAGCACATTCTGCGGGAAACGCAGGATAAAGGAAAAATACATTTTAGTGTTTTCCCTGGATGGGGAAGACCAGAACTTTGCACAATATGCGCACCAGCTGGCCGGACGGTACGGGTACAAAGTCGCACATATCGCGTTTTCTAAAAGAAAATACAAATATATCGATTTTGATCTTTCCTACCAGACCCCGCAGGATTTTGTCGCCCTTATTCGCGATGCGGAATTGGTCGTTACCAATTCTTTTCATGGGGTTGCGTTTTCTATCCGGATGAACACGCCGGTGATAGCAGGGTATAGGGGGAAATACAACACTCGTCTGGAGAGCATACTGGATTTGTGCGGCCTGAAACAGCGGCAGATAAAAATCAGTGCCGAATCGGTGGCGGATCCGCAGGTGTTGGCCCCGGTGGATTTCGAACGGGTAAACAAACTATTGGAGAATAAACTGCGCGCGTCCCGGGATTTTCTCCGGTTTCGTCTTTAAAAGCAGGGAGATTTTGTATGACTGAACAAGCGAGCAAAATACACTTCGATTATGCGCATTGCACAGGGTGCGCCGCGTGCTATACTGTTTGCCCGCAAAAGGCGATAGAAATGAAAAGCATGCAGTATGGTTTTTTATATCCCGTCATAGACCGCAGCAAATGCATAGGCTGTGGCGCCTGTTTGCGTGCGTGTCCGATTGACAAGCCTGTCGTTGCAACCGCAAAAAAGGTGTTTGCGGCGATTTCCAAGGATAAGGATTTACTGATGGCCTCTTCTTCCGGCGGTGTTTTCGGCACTTTGGCCAATGGCATTCTTGCGGAGGGAGGCGTAGTTTGCGGGTGTATTTTCGATGAAAAATTCAAGGCGGTACACGCCGTTGCCCGCACGAAGGCAGAGTTAAAAAAGATGTTCGGTTCCAAATATGTGCAGAGTGAAATAGGCGATACTTTGGCAGATATCAAAAAATACCTGTTGGAAGGGAAAAAAGTCCTTTTTTCCGGGACTCCCTGTCAGATTGCCGGTCTATATGGGGCTTTAGGAAAAGAATATGATAACTTGCTGACGGTGGAGATCATTTGTCATGGAGTACCCAGCCCCGGTTTTTTTGCCGCCTATTTAAAATATCTGGAACGTAAAAAAGGGAAGCTGGTCCAGTATTCGTTTCGGGACAAGGAAAAAATCGCAGGATGCAACGGGACCTATACGGTATTGCGGGGGATATTCAGAAGAAAACACAGGATAACACCGCAAAACGATTTTTATTACCATTATTTTATGTATGCAAGAAATTATCGTACATCCTGTTACACTTGCAAATATGCAAATGCAGCCAGAACAGGAGATATCACGATCGGCGATTACTGGGGCGTGGAAAAAGTGATCCCGGAGATCTGTAAAGATAACGGGGTCTCTGTCGTTATCGCCAATTCCGATAAAGGCATGCGGCATCTGAATAAGGTATCCGCGTCTTTGCAGCTGGTCGCATCCACTTTTGCAGATGCCGCCAGAGAAAACCCACAACTGGCGAGGCCTGCTGAAGAGGAATCAAAAGACTATACCGTTTATGAACAATGGAAAAAAGCCGGGATCTCTGCTGTGGCTGAGAGATTCAGGCACGCGAACAAAGTGGCGTCTTTAAAATCGAGTATAAAGATGGGGATGCCAAATACGCTGTACCGCTTTATGCGGAAAGTCAAACATCTGGTTACAGGGGGAACAAGAACCAAACAGAAGTGAAGCATACAGCTGTTTGCCTGCAACGGTAGGCGATGGCCGATATATATGATAGAATAAAAAAGCCACCAATATAACGGAATGCTATATGGATAGATAGGATATCATCGCAATAAGGAGGGGGAATATGAAAACGGTAATGCTGGTGTTTGGCACCCGGCCAGAGGCCATCAAAATGTGCCCCCTGGTAAACGAACTGAAAACGCGTAAAAACATTCGTACGGTCGTTTGTGTGACCGGCCAGCACAGAGAGATGTTGGATCAGGTGCTGGATGCTTTCCATGTCGTGCCGGAGTATGATCTCTCGATCATGATGGACAAGCAGACGTTGTTTGATATCACAGTCAACATACTGAACAGGATAAAAGCGGTCTTGGAAAAGGGAAAGCCGGATGTCGTGTTGGTTCACGGAGATACATCTACTACGTTTGTGACCGCACTTGCCTGCTTTTATTTGCAGATTCCTGTAGGCCATGTGGAAGCCGGTCTGCGCACTTACGATATATATTCTCCGTATCCGGAAGAGTTTAACCGACAGGCAGTTGGCATCATCTCACAATACAATTTTGCCCCCACGGAGCTTTCAAAAAATAACCTGGTCAAAGAAGGAAAGAAGGTTGCAGATATCTATGTGACGGGGAATACGGCGATCGATGCGCTAAAGACCACCGTGAAGCCGGATTATTCTCATCCAGAACTGCAATGGGCGGTGGACAGTCGCCTGATCCTGATCACGGCGCACCGGCGCGAGAATTTGGGAGAGCCGATGCATCACATGTTCCGCGCGATACGCAGGATCATAGAGGAATATCCGGATATAAAAGCAATTTATCCTATCCATATGAATCCGGCCGTACGGGAAGCGGCGCAGCAGGAACTGGGAGGCTGCGGCCGTATCCATATCATCGAACCGCTGGATGTGTTGGATTTCCATAATTTCCTTGCCAGGTGCTACCTGATTTTGACCGATAGCGGGGGGATCCAGGAAGAGGCTCCTTCGCTGGGCAAGCCCGTTTTGGTCATGCGCGACACTACCGAACGCCCGGAGGGCATTGCGGCCGGAACACTACGCCTGGTGGGGACGCACGAGCAGGTTATCTATGATAATTTTAAGGAGCTGCTGAAGGACAAAAAAGCATATGAAAAAATGAGCAAAGCCAGCAATCCCTACGGAGACGGATTCGCCTGCAAGCGGATAGCCGATATTTTGGAAAAGAACTGATGCCCGATACCTCTGCCGACAGAGGGCGGATTCCGGGATTAAAACAAATAAAAGACGAAGGAGATGTTTATGAAAATAGCAGTTGCAGGGATAGGCTACGTCGGTCTTTCCAACGCTGTATTGCTATCACAGCATAATGAAGTTACGGCAGTCGATATCCTGCCGGAGAAAGTCGACCTGATCAACGAAAAGAAGTCGCCTATCGTAGATAAGGAGATCCGGGAGTATCTGGAAACCAAAGAACTGCATCTGACCGCCACCCTGGATGCGGAGGCGGCTTACCGGGACGCAGAGTTTGTTGTTATTTCAACGCCGACCAACTATGATCCGGACAAAAACTATTTCGATACTTCTTCTGTGGAAGCCGTTATCAAAACGGTCATGAACGTTAACCCGCATGCGGTTATGGTCATCAAATCGACGGTTCCGGTCGGGTATACGGAAAAAATAAGGGACGAGTATCGCTGTGATACCCTCCTGTTCAGCCCGGAATTTCTCCGGGAGGGACGTGCCCTATATGATAATCTTTACCCTTCCCGCATTATTGTGGGCACGCCGGATAGGCTTCAGGACAAAGCGGCGCAATTTGCCGAACTGCTGCGGCAGGGAGCCATCAAAAAGGATATTCCGGTCTTGCTGATGAATCCGACGGAAGCAGAGGCCGTAAAACTTTTTGCCAATACATATCTGGCTTTGCGGGTCAGTTTTTTCAATGAACTGGACACCTATGCGGAAGTCAGGGGGTTAAATACAAAACGCATTATCGAGGGGATTGGGTTTGACCCGCGCATCGGGAACTATTACAATAACCCTTCTTTTGGGTACGGCGGGTATTGCCTGCCCAAGGATACAAAACAGATGCTGGCCAACTATAGTAATATCCCGCAGAATATTATCGAAGCGATCGTAAAAGCCAACAGCACCCGCAAAGATTTTATCGCTGCGCGTGTGCTTGAAAAGGCCTGCTGTTATAGAAGGACGGCATCCGGGCACAAAGAAAATTCCGACGGGCCTGTGGTCATTGGCGTATACCGTTTGACGATGAAAGCCGGCAGCGATAACTTCCGCCAGAGCAGTATCCAGGGGGTTATGAAACGGCTGCAGGAAAAAGGCGCCACGCTTGTCATATACGAACCGACGCTGGACTGCAAAACGTTTTTTGGAAATAAAGTGATAGGCGATCTTTCCGCATTCAAGGAAATGTCGGATGTCATTATTGCCAACCGCTGTACGGCGGAGATAGCAGACGTGCTGGATAAAGTCTATACGCGGGATCTGTATTTCAGAGATTAAATCTTTTAGAGCGCGAAGAAATGTCCGCAGAGTGCATTTTGGATTTTGAAAAATCTGAAATGTACTTTTTTTAAAAAAATTTGCATAAAGTTATTGACATATGCTCATAATAGAGGTATACTCATAATGAACATATGCTAATAATACTTTTTAGTGTTTAGCAGAACGTGCGTTGCGGCTGCTGCAGAGCTGCAAAAAAATCATATTAAAAAGGAGAGTTGAAATATTATGCCAAGAGGAGATAGAACAGGCCCCATGGGGATGGGTTCAATGACAGGAAGGTGCGCAGGCTACTGCGCTGGGAATGATGTGCCGGGATACGCTACATATGGCAGAGCCGCTTTAGGCTGCCGATATGGCCGCGGATACGGTCGTGGATATGGCCGGGGGTATGGTCGTGGGTATGGTTTGGGGTGGAGGCACCCCTACGGAAGATTGCGCGAGTATGCGTACGCCGGAGAAGAAGACCCGGCCAATGAGAAGAAGTTTCTGCGTAAAGAGGCAGAGATGCTGGAAAAGAGCTTGAAGGACATCAAAAAGCGTCTTTCCGATCTGGAAGAGGATGACACAAAGAATAATTAATAATTAGGCTTGGCCGGGGCAGAAGCGGAAAACTTACTTCTGCCCCGACGACTGTATAATGGGCATATGCCGGCAAAATTTCTTGTAAAGAAAAATGAAAACTGCTATAATACGCCCATACGAGTAACCTGACCGGATATTCGGCAAAAAAGGACATGTATGGAGGCTGATAGCTTTGGCAAGACCGACAAAATGGAGAAGAATAGAGAAAATGCCGCAGACCTCCTTTTTTATACCTTCGGACAGGGGAGCGGGCAACTTGCCGAAAGTCATGCTGAAGCTGGAGGAGCTGGAAGCCGTCCGCCTGAAAGACCTGGAAGGGCTGGAGCAGGAAGAATGCGCGCAGAAAATGGAAGTTTCCAGGCCGACTTTTCAGCGGATATTGAGCAGTGCCAGGGTAAAAATAGCGGACGGCCTGATCAACGGAAAGGCAATCCACATTGTGGGTGGCAACTTTACGCTGAATATCTGCCCGGTCAAATGTATGGATTGCGGTAAGGAATGGGTGGAAAGCTATGAGAAGATGGAACAGGTGCGAAGCGGTGCGCTGACCTGCCCGAACTGTGGTTCGCATACGATTATTTGTGCCAACCGGTATAAAGAAGGGTTCTGCCGCAGAAACTGTCATCGCCACGGACGGCGTGGGAACCCGTTTTTTGAAGAATAAGAAGTTGAAGAATAGAAAAAGAGTATGCGAAAACGCATACTCTTTTTCTATGGATTTTTATGTCGTTGCGTTGGGTTGAAACGCCCGGATCGCCGGCAAAAAAGCGGCGATCTGTGCCTGCGTATAAGGCGTTTGCTCTAGCTTTGGTTTATCGCAGGGCAGGTATTTTTCCGGTTTCCGGTAGCGGTTCAAAACATACCGGGGCAGCGGAGGCAGCTCCCGTGCCATACAAAGGAGATCGTTTAGCGTGAGCTGCGGGATAACGGTCGTGCGCACTTCGAACTGTGCCCCGCTGTCTTTTAAGATACGGATGGTTTGCAGGACCGTCGCCGCATCGGCATTCTGCCCGCAGAACTCTGTGTAGCGGCTGGCCGGCGCCTTATAATCCACTGCATAATAGTCGCACAGATCTTCCGCCAGCGCATAGGATACCGCTTTAGGAGAGGTACCGTTGGTATCCAATTTGATTTTATATCCAAGTGCCCGTATGTCCTCTATAAAAGGGAAAAGATCCTGCTGAAGCGTCGGTTCTCCGCCTGTGATGACCACGCCGTCCAATTGTTTCACCCGTTTTTTTAAAAACGAAAAAATATCTTCAGCGGGGACAGTTTCATACGTGCCGTCTATCAGAGAGCGGTTGTGGCAATAAAAGCAATCATAATTGCAGCCGGGCAGAAACAGTACGCAGGCCACCTGGCCCGGATAGTCGATGAGAGAACTTTTGGCGATACCCGCTATGATCATCCGCTTACACCTGCACCACGTATTTTTTACGCTGTTTGTACTCTTCCTGTTTACCCGGATTATAGTTCTGTATGGGGCGCAGATAGCCTACTACGCGGCTCCATACTTCCGTCTTTGCGCCACAGGTAGGACAGGTGTAATGTTCTCCCGCGATATACCCATGGTTGCCGCAAATGGAAAACGTCGGGGTCAGCGAAATATATGGCAGCTTATATTGCGTAAATATTTTACGTATCAACCGCTTGGCGATACGGGTATCTTTGATTTCTTCGCCGAGATAGAGGTGCAGGACCGTGCCACCCGTATAGAGGGATTGGAGCTCGTCCTGCAGATCGAGCGTCTCGAAGATGTCGTCCGTAAACCCAACGGGCAACTGCGTGGAATTGGTGTAATACGGCGTTTCGTCGCCTGCGGTGATGATATCGGGGTAGCGTTCTTTGTCGAGCTTGGCAAGGCGATAGGAGGCGCCTTCCGCGGGCGTGGCCTCCAGATTGTAATAATGATCGGTCTCCTCCTGGAGCTCCTGGATCACGTTGCGCATATAATGCAACGTCGTGACGGCGAACTTCTGGCCTTCTTTGGTCGTGAGATCATGTTCCCGACCGAGCAGGTTCTGGCAGGCTTCGTTCATACCGATAAGCCCGATCGTGTTGAAGTGGTTATACCAATAGGAACCCGTACGCAGTTTGACGTCTTCCAAATAATGTGCCGCATAGGGATAAAGCCCTTTTTCCGTCTGGTCTTCGATGATCTTCCGTTTGATCTCCAGGCTGTTTTTGGCGAGCTGCATCTGTTGCCACAGACGGATGAAAAATTCGGATTCGCTGTCTGAAACATAGGCAAGGCGCGGCAGGTTGATGGTCACGACGCCTATGGAGCCCGTAAGCGGGTTGGACCCGAACAAACCGCCGCCGCGTTTGCGCAGCTCGGCCGTGTTCAGCCGCAGACGACAACACATGGAAAGCGCGTCTTCGGGGGAGAGATCCGAATTGATATAGTTGGAAAAATAAGGGATGCCATATTTGCAGGTAATCTCCATGAATTTCTCCACAACGGGACTGTCCCAGGCAAAATCTTTTGTCACATTGATGGTGGGGATAGGGAACGTAAAGACTCTGCCTTTTGAATCGCCTTCCATCATCACATCGCAGAACGCGGTGTTAAACAGATCCATTTCTTCCTGGAAATCTCCATAGCAATCGCTTTGCACCTGGCCGTTCACGAGGACGTGTGTTTCCTTGAGCGTATGGGGCGGGACGATATCGAATGTCAGGTTGGAAAACGGACACTGGAACCCGACTCTGGTAGGTACGTTAAGGTTGAATACGAATTCCTGCAGGGCTTGTTTTACAGCTTTGTAATCCAGGTGGTCATAACGGATGAAGGGAGCGCAGTAGGTATCAAAAGAAGACCATGCCTGCGCGCCGGCCGTTTCTCCCTGGGTCGTGAAGGTGGAATTTACGATCTGCCCCAGGAAAGCACGCAAATGTTTGGGAGGCTTGGATTCGACTTTGCCCGGTACGCCGCCAAACCCGTTTGTCAAGACCTGCATTAAATCCCAGCCGGCACAGTAGGGACCAAAGAAGCCGAGGTCGTGCAGGTGCATGTCGCCCGAAAGGTGCGATTCCCGTATGTTGGTCGGATATACTTCATGGAGCCAATAGTTTTTGGTAAAGGCTTCCCGGACGTAATTGTTAAGCCCGTTGATGGATTTTTGCGTGTTGGCGTTTTCTTTTATGAGCCAATCGTCGTCGTTGAGATATTTGGTGAACATGTTGATCGTTGCCCCGATGAGCGCATTCGACTCACGGGCCGACCGCCTTTTTTCGCGGTAGAGAATATAGGCTTTCGCCGTCCGTGCATGCCCGTTTTCAATCAGTACTTTTTCTACGATGTCCTGGATGGTTTCGACTTCCGCCACACCGTCGGGAAACTGCTTTTCCGCAATTTGCACGACTTCGTTGGCCAGACGTTCCGATGTGGCAAAATCCTTCCCGCCTACGGCCGTAGCGGCTTTAAAGATGGCCAGTACGATTTTTTCTTTTTTAAAGGGTACAACGGAGCGATTTCTTTTTATAATCTTGGTTAACATACGGAAGCCTCTCTTTTCAGAAAAATTCTGCAACGCAAATCATAAAGACTGGGAAGGGTTGGTTTATACACTACATGTTGTGTTCCGACCCTCAAATATATACTATATCTATAATAAGACTTGCTTATACGAATGTCAACGGGAAAATGAAAAATAAAAAAACAACGGGGATCCAAACGAAATGTTGACATATGCTCATAACCGCATTAAAATGAAACTGTTGGTTTTGCCCTTTTACAAAGGGCCGCCACTGATGGCAAAAAGATGGCCGGCCTGTGTGTTCCATATAAGTTTCTATATGCATAAGAGTATGTTTTCGGATATAATGAAGAAAAATAAGTATAGGTCAGGAGTGAACAAGAACAATGGCTGAGGAAAACAAAGGGTGCACGAATGCGGAATGCACCAAAGAATCCTGCGAAGGGTGCGAGCAAAATCAGCGCAGTTTCCTGCAGGAGACGAGCAAATACAATTCGATCAAACGGGTGGTGGGTGTCGTCAGTGGAAAAGGCGGCGTAGGCAAATCTTTTGTGACGGCTATGCTGGCCATTCTGGCGAACAGGAAAGGGTATAGCGTGGGCATATTGGACGCTGATATCACCGGCCCTTCCATCCCAAAAATGTTTGGGATCACCGGGAAGGCCGATTCCAGTGATCTGGGTATTTTCCCCGCGTTGAGCAAAAAGGGGATCCATATCATGTCTACCAACCTGCTGCTTCCAGAGGACGATACACCCGTTATCTGGCGGGGCCCGCTTTTGGCCAGCGCCGTCAAACAGTTTTGGACAGATGTGCTGTGGGGAGAGTTGGATTATCTGTTCATCGATCTGCCTCCGGGCACAGGGGATGTGCCGCTCACCGTATTCCAAAGCATTCCGCTCAGCGGTGTGGTCATCGTGACTTCCCCGCAGGAATTGGTGGGAATGATCGTCCGTAAAGCGTACCACATGGCAATGCAGATGAACATACCCGTTCTGGGTGTGGTAGAAAATATGAGTTATGTCCAATGCCCGCACTGCGGAGAAAAGATCCTGTTGTTCGGCGAAAGCAAATTGGACGAGACCGCCGCTGCGCTGGGCATCCAGATGCTGGGCAAAGTACCGGTCGACCCGGCTATGGCCGCACTTTCCGATGCGGGTAAATTCGAAGATTTTGAGAATGATTACCTGAAAGACGCGATCTCCGGCATAGAATCTATGTTGATAGATACGGGTAAGCCGTAATGAGCGACCGGTATGCAAAGAAAGCCGAAGCATTGTTCCGCGAGGGATATAATTGCGCGCAATCGGTCTTTGGTGCCTTCCACGAAATATTGGGCCTGGATTTTGAGACTGCGCTCAAATTGGCGGCGCCTTTCGTCGGCGGCATGGGCCGGTTAAGAGAAGTGTGCGGCGCTGTCAGCGGCATGCTGATGGCGGCGGGGGTACGGTATGGGTATAGTGATCCGACCGACGGCGAGGCGAAAAAGGCGCATTATGCATTGGTACAGCATCTGGCGCATACGTTTAGAGAACAGAACCATTCGATCATATGCCGGGAATTGTTGGGCTTGCCGAAAGGGGAAGATACGCCTGCGCCAAAAGCCCGGACGGCGAACTATTATGCAAAGCGGCCCTGTGTGCAGCTCGTAGCCTGCGCAGCCGGGATCTTAGGAGAAATTCTGGAGAAAGAAGAGGTAAACGATTCATGAAGACGGCTGTCCCCGTGGAACGGGAATCGGTGGAAACGCAGGTGTGCCCCTCCTTTGGGAGAGCGCCTTATTATGTACTGTCGGAAAACAAAGGCGAATATGTATTCTTGAAAAATACGGCGGCCGAAAGCCAGGGGGGCGCGGGGATCCAAGCGGCGCAACTGCTGGCAGATAACGGCGTACAGTCCGTACTCACATTCCGCTGCGGAGAAAAGGCGGCGGCTGTTCTGCGTGCTGCCGATATTGCGCTGTATAAAGCGGCGGAAGGGTCTGTGCGGGAAAACCTGGAAGCATTTGCGGAGGGGAAGTTGCCGTTGCTTTCTACGGTGCATCCCGGCCATGCCGGCAGTGTGAGATAACATGCGTGTGGCGGTATTGAGCGGTAAAGGCGGGGCCGGCAAAACGCTTGTTTCGGTGAACCTTGCCTGTGCCGCAAATGCGGACACCTACCTGGATTGCGATGTGGAAGAACCCAATGCGCATCTGTTTCTAAGACCGCGCATCCTGGCGGAAAAACAGATTTTTGTCAAGGCCCCTCGGGTCGATGCCAATCGGTGTACGGGTTGCCGTGTATGTGTGGATTTTTGCAGGTTCAATGCGCTGGCGCTGATCCGGGGAAAGCCGCTCGTTTTTTATGAAGTTTGCCATTCCTGCGGTGGGTGCTCTCTTTTTTGTCCGGAAAAAGCCATAACCGAGGTAGACCGGCGGGTCGGCGTAGTTGAAGAAGGAAAAACGGGGGGCCTGCGCGTATTTACGGGCCGCTTAGACATGGGAGAGATTTCGGGTGTCCCCATTATCAAAGCATTGCTGGAACATTTGCCGGAGCAAGGTTTGTGCATACTGGATTGCCCGCCGGGAAGCGGCTGTGCCGTCATGGAAAGCATCCGGGAGGCGGATTTCTGCTTGTTGGTAGCGGAGCCCACGCGCTTTGGCGTACACAATCTTGCAATGGTCCATACGTTGGTAAAACTATTCAAAAAACCGCTGGGCGTGGTGATCAACAAATGGCAGCCGGGCAGCACAGACCCCGCCCATGCGTTTTGCACGGAAAATGATGTCCCGATATTGGCAACGATACCTTTTGACGAAGTGCTGGGAAAACTGAATTCCGAGGGGAAAATTGCCGTGCAGGAAATACCGGCATACAGGGAATTGTTCGAAACACTGGCGGCGACATTGCAAAAGGGAGCGAGTGCGCTATGAAGAAACTTTTGGTGCTGAGCGGCAAAGGCGGAACGGGGAAAACGACGGTCGCTTCCGCGCTGATCGTCCTGCACAATGCGCAGGCGTTTGCCGATTGCGATGTGGATGCGCCCAACCTGCATCTGGTGGCGCCTCCCATGGGCGAGCCGGCGGTATCGGATTTTTCCGGCATGGATGTAGCGAAGATCGATCCGGACAGATGCGTCCGGTGTGGCTTGTGTGAAAAAACGTGCCGTTTTGATGCGATACGAGATGCGGTGGTAAGCGGGTTCCTGTGCGAAGGCTGCGGCGTATGCGAACGACTTTGCCCGGTCGGCGCGATTACGATGAAAAAACATATCTCAGGCGAACTTAGGCTGTACCGGAAGGATAAAACCGTTTTTTCTACCGCGACGCTGCGTATGGGCAGCGGGGCATCGGGTAAATTGGTCGCGCAGGTCAAAAAGGAACTGTTCGACCGGGTAGCGGATGCGGATCTTGCTATAATAGACGGTTCTCCCGGCATCGGATGCCCAGTGATCGCTTCGATCAGCGGGGTCGATATGGTTTTGATCGTATCGGAACCTACGGTGGCGGGGATCCACGATATGAAGCGGATCCTGCATACGGCGATGCAACTGGGGGCGGTCTGCGCCGTATGCGTCAACAAATACGATATCAATTTGGAAAACACAAAACAAATAGAACGCTATTGCGCGGAGAATGCCGTTTCTTTTGTGGGAAGGATCCCGTTCGATGAGACGGTGAGCAAGGCGATCAATCAGTGCAAAAGCATTGCTTCTTATCCGGAAAGTCCTGCCTGCCGGGCTATTGCCGACGTATGGAAAAAACTGCGGCAGGATCTGAAAATAGCAGTGCATACATATAAATCATAAAAAAATGCAAAGGAGCATAAAAAAATGAAAATTGCAGTTGCGAGCGAAGCGGGCCGTATAGCGGAACATTTTGGGCATTGTCAGGGATTTACGATATACGATGTGCAGGGGGGCAAGATCGCCGGGAGCAGGTTTGTGGAAAACCCGGGGCACAGGCCGGGGTTTTTGCCGGTCTTTCTGTATGAACAGGGAGTAAATGTGATCATATCCGGCGGTATGGGCG
Source organism: Christensenellaceae bacterium (assembly GCA_963665505.1). Lineage (GTDB taxonomy): Bacteria > Bacillota > Clostridia > Christensenellales > Christensenellaceae > QANA01. Next base: position 1,778,591 of record OY762275.1, on the reverse strand, counting down.
GCGGTGCCATTCAGATCTTCAATGAAAAAAACATCGAGGTGATCGTAGGCGCTTCCGGGGATCCCGCGTCTGCCGTACAGGCTTATTTGGAAGGTACGCTGGAATCCACCGGCAGCGTCTGTCATAAGCACGAATATGCGGATGAATGTGAAAATGAGAAGTGAGGGGAATATCCGAATCACTCCAAACCCGTTTGGTCATGGCAAACGGGTTTTTTATGGCTTTTTGCCCGAATTTTGGTAAAATATAGTGATAAATTTGTAGAAAAACAAGTGGATTTGATGATACAATATAAGAAAGTACTTGTTGGCACATATGTTTTGGATCCATAAAAACTTTTTGTCCATATAACCTCTATAGCTTGAAAAACTAAAGGAGGGAAAGGGAGTATATGGATTTTCAGATAAAAAACTGGAATGCCAGAGATGATCTTGATATCGATACACATACAAAGGGCGGCGTGGCAAAGACAACCTGAACGAGGTGATGATCCGCGGCCGCCAATCTTTGCGTATCTTAAAAAAACTATGACAGGGCATAGTTGAAGGACCGTTTTGTTGTATCCTATCAGGAGGAATCGAAATGAAAATCATTGATAAAATTTTAGATAGAAAGGTGCTGTGTATTGCAAATTCTTTAAAGGAACAGGGAGATATCCGTTTTATTTTGGGCAGCAACCAGATACGGTATCATGTGAAAACCGTCGATAAAAACAACCCCGCCGCCAGCTGGCGGGCCCAAAGGGCAAAAGATGCGTTTGGAGCACCCAGGCAGGACCCCAGTTACCAGTATGTGATCTATGTGCGCGCGAAGGATTATAAACGCGCCCGTAAGCTGATTGTCGGGAATAAGAAAACCCCTTGAAAAAACATGCGGGTAAAAACATGGGGAGACCCGGTGCGCAGATGAAAATTGACCGTATATGGTTTAAAAACTTCTGTAACGACAATTGCAAGGATTCTTGCAATTGTTTGTTTCTATACCAAAACACAAAAATATGGTATAAATGAATAGGAAAGATACCCGGTATTGTCCCGCTGCAGTATAAAAATCGGCATGGAAAAGGAGAAGAAAATCAGGTGCTTGCACACGCATTTTAACAGGGGAAACCATGGAGACAAATTTTATAGACTTATATACGAAAAGGCTGAGGATACGGGACCATGTGAAGGAAGACGCACCCACGCACCACAAGTTGCTCTCCGATCCGGAAGTAATGTACTATCTGCAGGATGTGCGGACTGGCACGCGGGCGGCTTCGTTGCAAAATCTGCAGGAAGCGATTTCTGAAATAGAAAAGCCGGACAGGCAAAAATTTTACCTGCGCATAGAAGATAAAGAAAAAGGAACCCACATAGGGGAGGTCGGGTATACCGTCACCGGATATGCGGGAGAGGGGAAGATCGTACAGGCCGGATACTTCATAAGAAAAGAGTTCTGGAATAAGGGATATGTGACGGAAGCGATGGAGGCCGTGTTGTCGTTTGCTTTTACCCGGGGCGGCGTGGCTGTCGTTATGACCGGTTGCCTGAAAGAAAATAGGGCTTCCGAACGCGTCATGCAGAAATGCGGCATGATAAAAGAACAGGATTGTTGTTTAAAAGAGTGGTACGATGGCCGCTTGAAAGAGCGGGTCTTATACCGGCTGCCCAAGCAAGAATGGATGAAAGGACAAAGTGGAGCAAGAGAAACTCTGCCGCTTTTTCCCAGTTAGGATGGAAACAGTATGAAAACCAAAAGAGAGTATATTCTGATCGTGAAAGATATGGTGGGCGTGCTTGACCGGATCACCGGATATATACGCCGGAATGGCTGGAATATAGAACGCCTCCATGTCGAGCCCATGGAAGATACGGGATTGAGCCGCATGCAATTGGAGATGGATCTGACAAAAACCGAAGCCGCGCGGTTTGAGCAACGTTTGCGCGACCGCAACTTTGTGTTCGATATCCGTCTGGAAGAGAAAGGGAGCATCTTATGAAAAACAGAATACTCGTGATCAATCCGGGCTCTACCTCCACAAAGATCGCGGTATTTGAGGAAGAGACCCCGATCCTGGAAACGACGATACGCCATAGTGCCGAAGACCTCGAGAAATGGGGCGGTATGTTGGAGCAGAAACCAAAACGGGCGGCGCTGATAGAGAAGTCCCTGCTGGACGCCGGCATACCGTTGGACAGCATACAGTTCGTTGTGGGCCGCTGTGGTTTGGTCCGCCCGATAGAATCCGGTACGTATGCGATCAACGAACGGATGATTAGTGACCTGCTGCGCCCTGCCGCGCTCGCACATGCCGCTGCGCTGGGCGCACTGTTGGCCTACGAATTTGCCCGGCAGCTGCGTATCCCCGCCTATGTGGTAGACCCCGTGGTAGTGGACGAAATGGAACCGGTGGCGAAATTATCTGGACTGGCGGGCATCGAGCGCCGGAGCGTTTTCCATGCGCTGAATACGAAGTCCGTGTTGCGCAAGGCCGCCCAAAAGCTGGGGATCGCCTACGAAGACGGCTGCTTTATCGCTGTGCATATGGGCGGCGGGGTGACGGTCTCCGCGCATAAGTACGGCCGGACGGTCGATGTCAATGATGCAATGGGCGGAGACGGTCCGTTCACACCCGAGCGGACAGGCGGGCTGCCGGTGGTCCCCGTGATCGAAATGTGCTATTCGGGCGACTATACGTATGAGCAGATGCTGGAACTTGTGCAGCGTCGCGGCGGCCTGTGTTCTTACCTTGGGATCAACGATATGATCGAAGCCGAAAATATGGTAAAGCAAGGGGATGAATTCGCTGCGCTGGTCATCGATTCGATGGCGTACCAGATCTGCAAAGAGATCGGGGCCATGTATGCGGTGCTGGAAGGCAGGGCCAATGCGATTGTGCTTACCGGCGGGATCGCAAACAGTACGCGCTTTACCGGGCTGATCAAGAAACGGGTGGATATGTTGGCGCCTGTCCTTACCTACGCGGGAGAAAACGAAATGCGCGCCATGGCCGAAGGTGTCCTGCGTGTCCTGGAAGGCAGGGAGCGAATGGGCGAATACTAAAAAACATTCGATTTGGCCGCGGAGAACCTTCCGCGGTTCTTTAAAAAATATCTTCCGGCGGAACTGGAGAAAGTTCTTTCAGAATCGGCGGCGGTGCTGCATCCATAGGATCCCATGGGAACGCTGGCGCGCCGCCGGTGAACAAAAAGAGAAGAAGGGAGAGCGTATCATGCAGGTGGAACTAAAAAGAGCAAAGCGAGCGCAAAAGCCCGTTTTGCGGCAGTTGCTGGAACTGTATGCGTATGATTTTACCGAATTTACGAATGAAGATATCGGCGAACACGGGTTTTACGGCTATATGTATCTGGATCATTACTGGACCGAAGCGGACAGGCACCCTTTTCTGATCTATGCGGATGGGCAGATCGCGGGTTTTGCGCTTGCCAATGCCTATTGCCAATATGTGAAGGGGGAAGGCGTGCACGCCGTGGGCGAATTTTTCGTATTGAAAAAATACAGGAAGCAGGGAGTGGGGAAAGCCGCCGCTTTTTTATTGTTCGATGCGCTGCCCGGGCGGTGGGAAGTCAATCAGCACCCAAAAAACACGGGCGCGCGCCGGTTCTGGGAGACCGTGATACGCGAATATACGAACGGAAAATTTGGTACGCATACGGTGCCGTTCAAAGACGGGACGGGCACGGGATTCCATTTTGAGAACCTGCCGGAATAGAGATTCGGCAAAAATCGCATTTTCCCGAGTTTTTATTCCGATTAGGTGTTTTTGTGATATGATAGATTAAATAAAACCGATGAACAATCCGTTTTTAATAGGCGTATAAGGAGTTTTGGGATGATGAAGCTGGACAGGGAATATGCGTGGAGCCTTTTAAATCAATATGTGAAAAATGATTTTCAGATAAAACATGCGCGTAGCGTAGAAGGCGCCATGCGGCACTTTGCCCGCCTGTTTGGGGAAGACGAAGATGTGTGGGGCATTACCGGCCTTTTGCACGATCTGGATTATGAACAATTTCCGGACGAGCATTGCATAAAAGTCCGCGGGATATTGGAAGGGTTGGGTGTGGACGAACTGTACATACGCGCGATCCAGTCGCACGGGTACGGCCTGTGTTCGGACGTGGAACCCGTAAGCAAAATGGAAAAGACACTGTATGCAATCGATGAGCTCACCGGGCTGATCACGGCGGCCGCGCTCGTGCGTCCTTCCCGAAGCGTGATGGATATGAAAGTAAAATCCGTGAAAAAGAAATTCAAGGATAAAAGTTTTGCCGCGGGCATCAACCGGGCGGTGATCGAGGACGGAGCGCAGCGTTTGGGCATGTCGCTGGACGACGTGATCCAGAATACGATCCTGGGGATGCGGGAAGTCGCCGAGTCCATCGGCCTGGGCATGTAAGGAAGCCTTCCCCGGATACGGACAGTTTTTGGTAATAGTGCAAAAAATACCTGCGGATGCCTGCTTTTTGTATTTGCCTGTTTGGCAGGCGGGAGGCGCGGTTCGTCTTTTGCAGCGGGCATGCAAAGGTGTACGAAGGAGTTTGGCGTATAACTTGAATACGATATACGAAACGATCAACGGAACAGAATTTGTTTTTGAAACGGAAGATGCTTTATTTTCCCCGCACCGGGCTGACCGCGGAACCCTTTTTATGCTGGAATCCGCCGTGATCCGGGAAGGGGAAAAAGTGCTGGATCTCGGCTGCGGCTATGGTCTGGTGGGCATATATGCCGCCAAGATCACCGGCGTGCAGAACGTTGTGATGAGCGATATCTCTCAAAATGCCGTCGCCTGCGCGCTTTCCAATGCGGAAAAGAACGGTGTGCGCGGGGTGCGTGCATATGTCAGCGACGGGTATAGGCAGATTCCGCCGATGGAATTCGACGTGATTCTTTCCAACCCCCCGTACCATGTTGATTTTGCCGTACCTAAGCGGTTTATCGAACAAGGTTTTTACCGATTGCACAGGGGCGGCAGATTTTATATGGTTACGCACCGCAAAAAGTGGTACCAAAACAGGATCGCAGCCGTTTTCGGAGGGGTGCAGATCAGGGAAAAGGACGGATATTTTGTTTTTATCGCGGAGAAAAGATCGGCGTGCCCGCCGCCTAAACCGCAGAAACAGAAAAGCGGTCTTTCCAAAAAGCTGGCCCGTAAGCAGAAAAACAGGGAACATAAGAAAACCGGCGCCGAAAAATCGGCGTGTTGAAATACAAAAAGGATGACAGGGAAAGATAATGCAGGAAATCGTTATTGAAGCGTTCAAAAAAAAATATGCCCAGGCGGTATCTGAAATAGTGGTGCGCAATCTGCTGGAAGTCAATACGGCCGATTATCCTTTGCAGGAAATGCAGACAGTCGCAAAAAACTTTACGCCCGAGGCGATCGAAAAGTTTACACGTTGGCGGCAGGTCTATGTTGCCCTCAAGGACGGCGTGCCGATAGGGACGGCCAGCATCACTAAGACGCCTGAAAATGGCGCGCGGTATGTCCTTACGGTGTTTGTGCTGCCCGAATATCAGGGCAGGGGTGTCGGCGCCGCACTTATGGGGGAAATAGAAGCCTATGCCAGGCAGGCCGGGACAACCCGGCTGATCGTGCCCTCGGGCATCGGGGCCTGCGATTTTTACTGTAAACTGGGGTTTGATTTCATGAGCGACGACAAGATCTACGGCGATAAAAAACACTGCATGATGGAAAAGAAGCTGTAGCATGCGGATGTGGGCGGCATGTATGGGCACATTCTGCATGGCAGGAAAACCATACGGACTGATCGGAGGATTGCAGGATGCAGCTGAGCTGTAAGTCGTATACCGGCGGATATGGGTATAGTACGGAATTTGAGCGTGTACGGCAATTCCTGCTCCGGATCAATGCGAAGCAGGTCACCACGCCCAATTTTCTTTGGGGCCGCTGGGAATGGATGCATACGCTCCCCTATATGAATACGGAAAAAACGGATAAAATCGGTCTGTTTGAAGAAGACGGGCAGATTGTTGGCCTCGTTACATATGAAGACGATGTGGGGGAAGCCTATTTTTGTATAGATCCCGCGCACAGGGCCATCAAAAAAGAAATGCTTTTGTATGCGAGAGAAAATCTTGCAAAAGAAGGAAAACTGCGGGTGTTGATCCCCGAAGGGGATATGGCGTTTGCGCGGGCCGCCCGCCGCTTGGGTTTTGTGCCGACGCAGGAAAGGCAATATGCGGCGGTGGCCGATATCCCCTCGCTTTCCTGTACGTGCAGGGATGGGTTTACGATCACAAGCATCGGGGAAGGATGCGACATCAGAAAATTCAACAGGCTGCTGCACCGCGGGTTCAATCATGCGGGGCCTGCCCCCGAAGACGAACGGTCGCTGGCCCTGCGCAGCAGAAGTATTTCTTCCCCGCATACCATAGGAGAACTGAACATCCTTGTCGTCGCGCCCAATGGAGAGTATGCTTCTTATTGCGGACTTTGGCATGAAACGGGCAGCGCCTATGCATTGGTAGAGCCTGTCTGTACCGACCCGAATTACAGGCGGATGGGGTGCGGCAGGACGGTGGTCATCGAGTCTGTGCGCCGTGCCGGTGCGCGTGGTGCGAAGCGGGCTTATGTGGGTTCTTCCCAGCAGTTTTACTATAATATAGGGTTTGCCCCCTTTTCCAGCGAAGTATGGTGGGAAATGCGCGGATAAGAATAGAAAATAAGGGAACGGCAAAGCCGCCGCCTGCAGAGGCCGCGGCTTTTTTGTTGAAAAGCCTTGCTGTTTTTAAGGCGGAACTTTATGATATAAGCAGACGAAGAGACATATGGGGGAAAAAACAGACGTTTATACACGTTTTAATGGGAGAAAATAGATGCGAGGAGAGCTATTTACAAAGGAAATATGCGGTTGGGCTTCCTGGTCTAAAATATTTTGCGTCCCCGCCGCCTTTACGCCGTTGGCCGAACATATCCTCCGGAGCCATGGCTTGTATGCCCATCAAAACCCGGAACCCATGATACCCGGGACGAACGCGGTCTTTCATATGGGAGACTATGTGATGAAGATCTTTGCTCCCGAAGAAACAGGGCTAAATGACTTAAACGCCTGCAAAAATGAGTGCAGGGCCATGGGGGCGGCGCTAAAAGCGGGTGTCCGCGTACCCAAGATCCTGGCGACGGGAGAGGTTCGCGACAAATACCTGTTTTCCTATATGGTCACGGAATTTTTACCCGGACAAGCGGCAAAAGACGTGCTGCCCTGTTACAATGCGGCGCAAAAAGAAGAGTTTGCCATAAATTGCAGGGAGATAACGGAAAAGCTGCAGCATACCGATAGGGATGGGTTGGCGCAGCCGGATATTTATGCGCGCACATGCACGAACGCAAGATGGCGCGGCCTGTCCCCTGCTCTGGTGGGGGAGTTGCAGGCGAGGGCTTCCAGCGTCGCACGGCGGGAAAAATTGTTCGTCCATGGAGACCTGACGGGAGAAAACGTACATATCCTGCCGAACGGGGATATCGCGATTCTGGATTTTGGAGATGCGTTGCTGGCCCCCCCCTGCTATGAACTGCCGCCGGTGGTATTTGACCTTTTCCGGGGAGACAAAGTTATGGTCCGGCGATTCATGGGGCGGGAGGATGCCGGTATTTTCTTGTCCGATGTATTGGCGGGGATATCCGTACATGACTTTGGCGGCGATATTTTAAAAGACCTGTTTGCCCGCTATGGGGAAGCGCCGGACAGTATACGGAATGTGGCGGACCTTTTGACGTTTTTCCATGAGATTTTATGTTGAATTTACCACTGCCTGATTTTTAGGAGGGCAGGATTTTGTACCCGCGCCTTAGAATTGTAATAAGGGCTTTTATTTACAAAGCGGGAAGGCAGGAGGAACTTGAAAATGAGCGGGGAGGATAGAAGACAGTATTGTTTGGAAAACACACCGAACGTGATCGGCCTTATAAAAGAGCTGTGCGGTATCCCTGCGCCCTCCAACCACGAAGAGGCGCGTGCGCGTTTCTGCCGGGATTGGATGAGGAAAGCCGGTTTTGAAAACGCATATATCGATACGGCGGACAATGCCGTTTGTTCTATCGGCGCCGAAGATGGAAATGAGGTGGTGCTGCTGACCGCCCATACGGATACCGTGTTCCCCGATACGAAAGCGATGCCCTTATACGAAAAGGAAGGGAAGCTCTATTCGCCCGGTGTGGGAGACGATACGGCTAATCTGGCGGTGCTTTTATATACGGCGAGATATTTCCTTTCCCGGGGAGTAAAATCCGGGTGCGGCGTTGTGTTTGCCGCCAATTCCGGCGAAGAGGGCTTGGGCAATCTGCGGGGCATCCGCCGTCTGATGGAAGACTATAAGGGGCGGGTGAAAGAAATGGTTTCGTTTGACGGCGGCTATGCACATATCTGCAATAAAGCGGTCGGGTCCACCCGCTACAGAATATCTTTACGCACAGAAGGCGGGCATTCCTACAGCGATTTTGGCAACCGGAACGCGATACACGTGCTTTCCTCCCTCATATCTTTGTTGTATACGGTGAAGGTCCCGGCGTATGCAAAAAGCAAGACCACCTACAATGTGGGGGCGATTCGGGGCGGCACCTCTGTGAACTCGATCGCCGAAGATGCGGAAATACTGTATGAATACCGCTCGGACGAACGCGTGTGCCTGGAAAAGATGAAACAAATATTCGAGGGCATACTTGTTCCCTATAAAAACCTGTGCAGGGAGATCAAGGCCGAAGTCATCGGCGAGCGCCCCTGTGGAGGAGAGGTGGACGCCGCGGCACAGCAGGCGCTGGTCGACCGGGCAAAAGGAAGCATTCTGCGTGTGTACGGCAAGGATCCGTCTTGCTGGGCGGGTTCGACCGACTGTAATATCCCGCTTTCCCTGGGCGTGCCGGCTATCTGTTTTGGGGCATACGAAGGCGGCGGAGGGCACACGCGGGGCGAATGGATAAACCTTGCGAGCATTCCCATAGGGTTTGAAATCGTGCTGGATTTTGTCAGCCACTATTTTACGGAGAGTTAAAACATGCGGATAGAAAATTTCGTACGGCTGCAGCCGGCGCAGATCAAAGAAGCCGCGCAGGTATTAACGGATAGTCTGCCGCTTGGATGGGCGGATTTTGATGCCGCGATGCGGGAGATCGCGCGGCGCCTGGTACCGGAAAATACGCTGTTGGCGGCTCTTGAAGAAGGGCATGTTATCGGCTGGGGTGGCATATTGCTGCAATACGGGGGAAAGGTGGCGGAACTGCATCCGCTCGCTGTAAAAGAAAGCTGCCGGGGGCGCGGCGTGGGGACGCGGCTTATCCGCGCGCTGGAGGCGGAAGCGGCAAAGCGCGGCGCGCTGACCATATGGGTGGGTTCAGATGATGAATCCACCCCCGGGAAGACCTCCTTTGCCGGCGTGGACCTTTATGAAGACTGGCCGCGCCGGTTGCGGGAATTCTGTCCGGGCAGCCATCCGTCCGCCTTCTATTTGAAAATGGGCTATACGCTTTTGGGCGCATTGCCCGATGCCAACGGCCCCGGTAAGCCGGATATATTTTTAGCCAAGCGGCTCTGTGAAAAATAGAAGATAAAGAAAGAATGAATGAGAATATGGCAAAAATACAGAAAACGAACGCGATGCGCCTGCTGGAAAAAGCCAAGATACCGTATCGTGTGCATACGTATCCGCACGAGAACGGGGCCCTGCCCGGCGAAGAGGTGGCAGGCCTGGTCGGGCGTTCCTCACGGGTCGTATACAAGACGTTGGTGACGGAGGGAAAAGAGGGATATTTTGTCTTTGTCCTGCCGGTTTGCGGGGAATTGGATTTGAAGGCGGCCGCGCGGGCGGCAGGGGTAAAAACGCTTTCCCTGATGCGGCTGGCCGATTTATTCCCGGTCACGGGATACGTGCAGGGCGGGTGTACGCCCCTAGGCATGAAAAAACACTTTCCCACATACATTGATGAGAGTGCGAAGGGGTTGGATACGATGCTGGTGAGCGGCGGCAAGGTCGGTTTACAGATAGAGCTTTCTCCGTTGGCGCTTGCGCAGGTTGCCGGTGCGCGGTTCGTTTCTTTGCTGCAGGATGCGGTATGCCCTGGGTGACGCATACTTTTCCTCCCGTATGGGACGAAAATTCCCGGATATTGATACTGGGGACCATGCCTTCCCCGGCCTCGCGGGAAAACGGGTTTTATTACGGACATGTCCGTAACCGGTTTTGGGAAGTCGTGGCGGCCGTATTACAGGCGCCTGTGCCCGGGAGCATCCGGGAGAAAAAAACCTTTTTAAAAGCAAACGGGATCGCTCTGTTCGATGTGCTGCAGGGCTGCGATATCTTTGGGGCTGCGGATTCCACGATAAGGAAACCGGTGCCCAACGATTTTGGAGAAATACTGAAAAAGAGCCGGATCCGGGCGGTCTTTACAACGGGCAGAAAAGCGACGGTCCTGTACGATGCACTGTGTTTCCCTGCGACAGGCCTACAGGCGCATTACCTGCCGTCTCCCAGCCCCGCCAACTGTGCGCAAAGTATGCAGGCGCTGATAGAAGCATATCGGGCGATACGGCCGTATTTGGAAGAGGGAGACCGCATGAAAAAACAGACCGGCAAAGCGCAAACATGCGGGAAACCGTGTGGAGAAGCCGGGGATGAATGAAAGGAGAAATTAATTTTGGTTGGGCGGACATGCAGGCCCGTTGGAAACGGGATAGTATATAGACAGAAATGGTATAGAATTTCTCTTAATTGGCAGAAAAATATATAGTATATGTTTTTGCGAGGCAGTATGAAAATTCTTGTTACGGAAAGATTGATACTCCGTCCTTGGCGTGAGGAAGATCACATGGATATGTACGAATACGCAAAGGATCCTCTTGTCGGCCCCAATGCCGGTTGGACGTCGCATAAAAGCCCGGAAGAGAGCCGCGTCGCCATCCGGCGCTTCCAGCATGATAGAAAATGCGACACGTGGGCGGTCGAACTGCGCCGGGAGAAAAAGGTGGTGGGCAGCCTGGGCCTGCATAAAAGGAGCCCCAGGCTGCCTGTACCGGGATGCGTAGAACGGGAGATCGGCTATGTCCTGAACCCGGCTTACTGGGGGCGGGGACTTATGCCCGAGGCTGTAAAGGCAGTAATGGAGTATGCTTTTTTGGTATTGCTCGTCGATGTCATCTGGTGTGGGCATTACGATTTCAACCATAATTCCAAGCGCGTCATTGAAAAATGCGGATTCACTTTTCGTTTTGAGCGGGAAGAAATATTGGGACAGCTGAGCGGGAAACACGTCCGGTCGCTGTTTTACAGCATGACACGGGAGGAATACCTGCATCTGCGCGGACTACAGAATGGCTCCCAACATGCGTTCACATCAAAATTCAAAATAGAAAAGGCGTGATGTACGCAGATATGTGCGGAGATCACGGAAACTTTGCTGGTTTACGGAATCTGCTCTGTGTTATACTATATAGCAAATGGGGAAAGATACCGTTGCTTTTTGTATATTCGGTAAAGGAGGGTTCACATGCGGTTACAATATCTGGAAACACCGGCATTGATCGTAGAGCAAGACAGTTTTGAACAGAACATCTCCAAAATGCAGGAAATCATGAAAGGTTCCGGGGCAGCACTCCGGCCGCATTATAAAACGCATAAATGCATCGCGATTGCCAAGTGCCAGGTCGAAGCCGGCGCCAAAGGGATTACCTGCGCAAAAATTTCCGAAGCGGAAGATCTTGTAAACGCCGGGATAAAGGATGTGCTGATTGCCAATCAGATCGTCCAGAAATCCAAGCTTTTCCGGCTCGCCTTTCTGGCCCAGAGAAGTAAAATCACGGTCTGTGTCGACCACGAACAAAATATTGACGACATTTCGGCCGCGGCGGTGGCCGCAGGCAGTACCATCCACTGCTATGTGGAATACGACGTGGGGATGAACCGCTGCGGCGTATACAGTTTTGAGGAAGTCTATGTCCTGGCCCGCCATATTTTAAGTAAACCGGGACTCACCTTCGATGGGATACAGGCGTATGCCGGCCAGCTTGCCCATAGCGACAGGGAACGGCGGGAAGCCGAAGTGGCAAACAAAGAGGCGATGCTGACGGAATTGGTAAAATATCTCAAGATGCGCAGCATTGTGCCTGCGGAGATCAGCGGCGGCAGCACGGGTACGGTGGAATTCAAGGCGCGTCATGGCGTGTACACCGAAATACAGGCGGGCAGCTATATATTTTTGGATACATCCTACAGCGCTTTAGAAACGCCTTTTGAAAATTCTTTGTATGTCGCTTCGACGGTCATCAGCAAAAACCGGCATGCTGTCATTATCGACGCCGGGCTGAAATCGTTCGGATCGGACCAGAAGCCCGCAAAGATTCTTGCGTATCCCGCGTATTCTATAAATTTGCACGAAGAACACGGCGCCATCCTTTGGGAGAATTCGCCGTTGCAGATAGGGCAGACGCTGCTGGTCGTGCCCGGGCATTGTTGCACAACCGTGAACTTATATGATAAAATATACGTCAAAAAAGGGGAAGAAATCATCGATTCCCTGCCCATAACAAGCAGGGGGAAGTCTGTCTGATCGATTTTTACATTTAGAGCGGAAGGAATATGGAATTGTCTGAGTATATAATAAATGCAATACAAGACTATGGCTTGTTGGCCATGGCGCTCATCATCACATTGGAATACGCCTGTTTTCCCTTACCCAGCGAACTGGTATTGCCGCTTTCGGGCGCAGTTGCCGCCCAGGGGAGTTTCAGCTTTGTTTCCGTTTTATTGCTGAGCATTGCCGGCGGTATCATCGGTTCCTATATCTGTTATTTTATCGGGCGGTATGGAGGCGTTCCCCTGATAGACAAGCTGTCCCGCCGTTTCCCGGGGCTCAAGCGGGGGATCGATTCGGCAAAAGTCAAGTTTGATAAATATTCTACTTTCTCTGTGGGGATCTGCCGCGTGATTCCTCTATGTCGTACGTACGTTTCTTTTGTGGCGGGTATTTCTAAGCAAAGTCTTGCGATGTTTACGCTGGCCTCCTCGATTGGCATCACGCTGTGGAATACGGTCCTGGTCGGGCTGGGCTTTATGCTTTCTAAAAACTGGATGATCGTGATGGAATACTATGAAAAGTATAAGATAGGGATGTTGATATTGATCGCCTTGGCCGTGGCCGCCTATATCGTAGTGAAGATCCGTATAAATAAAAAGGCGGTGTCCCAAGAAACGGAGACTGTTACAAAAAAACCCACAGACTGAAACATAGATATTTGAACAAGAAAGCCCGCCGTACACGGCGGGCTTTCTTGTTGACGTTAGGCGGTTCTTCCGCTTGCATAATTCGGGTTTTTGTACCCATATTTGAAGAAATTGTGAACTTTATTCGGTTTTTTTATTGCGTCACCCTTTTTAATATGATATAATCAAAATGATTTTTTAGCAAGTCTATCATATTATTCGTATGTTTTTCTATAAGACTTGCCCAACGCCAACGCCTCGCAATCTGCAAAAAGAGACGGGAAACCTTGTTACTCCAATAGCTAAACAAAATATTTAATAAAAGGAGTGGTTCACTTTATGGGTAAAATGTTCAAATTGAAAGAGCATGGGACGAAATTTTCAACGGAAGTAATCGCCGGCCTGACAACATTTTTTGCCATGGCTTACATTATTTTCGTGAATCCGAGCATTCTTTCAGCAGCGGGCATGCCATGGGGCGGTGTGTTCCTGGCTACCATTTTCGCAAGTGCCATCGGCACATTGATCATGGGCTTTGTTGCGAATGTTCCTTATGCAGTGGCTCCTGGGATGGGGCTGAACTCTTTGTTTTTGAATCTGTGCCTGGTCAGTGGGTTTGCATGGCAAGAAGGTTTGGCGCTTGTATTTATCTGCGGACTCATCAATATTTTCATCACCGTAACGAAACTGCGTAAATCTATTATCAAATCCATTCCACGCAGCTTGCAGAACGCCATTGGCGGCGGCATCGGCATATTCATTGCCTATATTGGGCTAAAAAATGCCAATATCGTTGCTTTCAGCGATAGCGGCCAGTCGATCGCCATATTCAACCAACCGGGTGTGCTGCTCGCTGTGATCGGCCTTGTCCTGACGGTGATCCTGTTGACATTGAAAGTGAAAGGCGCGATATTCGTAGGCATCATCATCACGACGCTGATCGGTATCCCGATGGGTGTGGTAGATCTGTCTTCCGTATCGATCTCCTTCAAGACGGTCGGCGACAACTTTGCTTCGCTCGGCGATATATTCGGCGCCGCGTTTGGTGGCATAAAGTCCTTGTTCAGCGATGTCTCCCGGCTGCCTTTTGTGATCGCCACAATCTTCAGCTTCAGCTTGGCCGATACGTTTGACACGATCGGCACATTCATCGGGACGGGCCGCAGGAGCGGCATCTTCGACGAAGCCGATGAAAAAGCTTTGGAAGAAAGCTCCGGGTTCAAGTCCAAGATGGATAAGGCTTTGTTCGCAGACTCGGTGGCGACTTCCATAGGCGCTGTTTTGGGTACATCCAATACGACCACTTACGTCGAAAGCTCCGCCGGGATCGCGGCAGGCGGACGTACGGGGTTGACCAGCGTCGTGGTTGCGATCTGCATGCTGCTTTGCATCATACTGTCGCCGGTAGCCGGTCTCGTGCCTGCCGAGGCGACCGCGCCTGCGCTTATCATTGTGGGTGTGTTGATGGCGGGGGCTTTTGCAAACATCAAATGGGAAGATTTTGAAGAAGCGCTGCCTGCGTTCTTTGCCGCCGTGTTCATGGGCTTCTTCTACAGTATCACCGAGGGCATAGCGGTCGGTTTCATCTTCTACGCGCTTATCAAGATAGTCAAGGGACAGTTCAAGGAGCTGCATCCGATCCTGCTTGCCGCTACGGTATTGTTCCTGGCAAACTATGTCATACAGGCGATCGGTTGACGCTCTGTCCTAATAAAAGACGGGCCGGGGGTGTGAAATCCCCTGGTCTTCTTTTTATGCTGTTTATAGAGACTGGTTTCACGGTATATTTACTATAGCAATTCTATTTCCAGGGAGATCAAATGAGACAACGGAAAAAATTTTTCAGCTCGCTATCTTTATTCCTGTCGGCATTGGTCTACGGCAGTTCTTTTTTCATCGTGAGAGAAACGGTTTCTGACTTCCCGTCTTTTTTTTGATGGCGGTGCGGTTCAGTATCGCTTTTGTTACCATTGGATTGGTCTGTATCCCCAAATATCCGAATATTGACAAGAAAACGTTTTTTAAAGGGCTTTTTCTGGGGGTCATCCTGTTTTGCGGCAATGCTTTCCAAACTATGGGGATACTGGATACAACGCCCGGGAAAAATGCTTTTCTGACGACAAGCTATTGTGTGTTGGTGCCGTTTGTGTATTGGATGCTGGATAAAAAACGCCCGGATATGTACGATTTTATCGCGGCGTTTGTCTGTATCGTCGGTATCGGGTTCATATCCCTTACGGATGACCTGCATATCCGTATGGGGGATGCGCTGACCTTATGCGCCGGTATCATTTACTCGTATCAGATCGTGATTGTTTCCAAAATAACCAAAGAATATGACGTGCTTCTTTTGATTATGCTGCAATTTGGTTTTTCCGCTCTTTTTTCGTGGGTGGCCGGTATGTTGTTTGAAACGATGCCTGGGGAAATCCCGGGGGAAACGGTCCTGTCGATTGCTTACCTTTCCTTTATGCCCACATTGGCAGCGACGGTTTTCCAAAATTATGGGCAGAAATATGCGAGCCCAACGGCGGCCGCTGTTCTGATGAGCCTGGAATCCGTGTTTGGCGTTTTGTTTTCCGTTCTGTTTTATGGAGAGGAATTGACGCCCCGCTTGGTTGTTGGATTTTCGATGGTCTTCACAGCGGTCATTTTATCGGAGACAAAGCTCTCTTTTTTGCGGCGAAAGAAAAAAGCGCCTGCGGGAACCGGAGAAACCTGAAATCTGCTGCTTTCTCTTGGGAAAAGGGAGGGCATTTTCTTTATATAGTTATATGGAAATTTCCGGGTACTTGGCTTATAATAAAATACGAAAGTTGCTGCACAGGGGAGGGGACAGATGAATACGATAACCAAAGGGATACAGCCGGAACGGGTGTTGGGATTTTTTGAAGAGATCAGCGCAATACCGCGCGGTTCCGGGAATGAGAAGGCGATTGCCGATTATTTGGAAGCCTTTGCAAAAGAGCATGGCTTTTTTGTACGGCGGGATGTGCTGCATAATGTGTTTATCCGTAAGCAGGCGTCCCCCGGTTGTGAAGACAGGCCTGCCCTATTGCTGCAGGGGCATACGGATATCGTATGTGAAAAAAATGCGGATGTGGAGCACGATTTTTTGACCGACCCGCTGGACCTGTATGTTGAGGAAGACTGGCTGGCCGCCCACGGAACGACGCTTGGTTCGGATAACGGGATCGCCGTGGCCTATATGCTGGCTGCCCTGACGGAAGAGGATCTTAGACATCCTGTGCTGGAATGCTTATTTACCGTGCAGGAGGAGGTAGGACTCTGCGGGGCGGAGGCTTTTGATGCAAGTGTAATCACGGCAAAACATATGCTGAATCTGGATTGCGGGCCCGAGGGCACCGCCACGGTGAGCTGCGCCGGCGGTATGTGCATAGAGATGGAAAAAGAACTGCCGCAGGTTCCCTTTACGGGAGAGGCCTTGAAAGTTATGGTTTGCGGGCTTATAGGCGGGCACAGCGGCGGGGATATACACCGGTATCGTGGGAATTCCAATAAAATAATGGCCCGTTTGCTGTATTCGTTGGGCGAAGGGATCTCTTTGATCTCTATCAACGGCGGCAGCAAGCATAATGCGATTCCCCGGGAATGTGAAGCGCTGATCGCCGTACCTTGCGGCCCTTGTGCGGCGAAAAAGATCGAAAACACGGCGGCGGTTATCAAAGAAGAACTTGGTGAAGAAGACAAAGGGTTTACGGTGTCTGTCGCCGGGGTCGATGCGCCGGCAACGATGGGTTGTGCGGAAGCCACCCGGAAGATCCTGGGGCTTTTGTATGTGGCACCCAACGGTGTATTGGCCATGAGCCATCATATCGAAGGGCTGGTGGATGCTTCCTCCAATATGGGTGTTGTCCAGACAAACGAAAATTATATAAGGGTCATTTTTGCGCCGAGGGCGAGCATGGAAAGTTTGAATAACGATACGGAGACGAAATTGCATCTGCTAGGAGAAACGTTTGGGTTTAAGACAAATACCCTTTCGCGGTATGCCGGCTGGCCATACAGCAAAACCTCTCCGCTTAGAGATACCGTTGCAAAGATCTATCAGGAAATGACGGAAAAAGAAATGGAAATGCGGGCCATTCATGGAGGGCTGGAATGCGGCATATTGAAAAATAAGGTGCCGGGTCTGGACGTCGTAGCCCTGGGGCCTACGGCAACGGGCGCACATAGTCCGGAAGAGCGCCTGAACCTGCCATCTGCGAACAGGGTATGGCTGTTTTTAAAAAAAGTCATCGAAAGGATGGCAGAACAAGTATCGGCTTGAAGGGTGCATCAAAAAACTCCGGCATTTGCCGGAGTTTTTCATTTATACGAATGTTGTTTTGCTCAGGTTTTGATACCGCTGTATCTTTTTTTCGATAAGAGAACGATCATATGTTCCCGTTTCCATGAACTGCATGGTCATCTTGTAATCGGGCACGCCCGCCCGTCCGCCGATACCGGTGCATTTGATCGCCGCCACGGCATTGGAAAACTGTGCGCACTGGGCTGGCTCCATACCCTTGGCTAAAGCAAAAAGATAGGCGCCGTGATAGACGTCTCCCGCGCCGACGGTATCCACTACTTTTACTTTATAGCCGGGGGCAAAGTAGTACCCGCCTTCCCATTTGACCGCCGACCCCTTGTCCCCGAACGTGAAGACCACGGTGGAAGGGCCCAGCGCCCGGACCTTCTGCATGTTGGCCTCATAATCGGTGGAATCGCCGAACAAGCTGGTATAGTAGAATTCCGACCCGATGAACATATCTATTTTAGAAAGCATCTGTTGGGTCGTTTCAAGAAAATAATCCCCGTCGAATACGACGATCCCGCCCGCCGCGTGTATGATATCGGCCAGCCGGTGGGAAACCGGGTTCGCGGCCTCCAAATGCAGGATATCATGCCCGGCTATGAAAGCTTCGTCAATATCCTCCACCGCGTATGCCCTTGCGGTTGTACGCATATGCAATATGTTCCGCCCATGTGTGATATGGTCGGAAAGAACGACGGAAAAGGAGGTTGTCCCATCGCGCAGGATATGCGATGTGTCTATATTGTAATAATTGAAATCATGAATCAAAAAGTCGCCGAAACTGTCTGCACCAATTATCCCCGTCATAGAGCCTTTCCCGCCCAGTTGGCCAAAAGCCGTCATTGCAGAAGAAACCTTGCCGCCGCCCTGCCAGCTCGTTTGCAAAATACAGGCGCCTTCATCCTTTTTGGTAGGCAAATGGTCCAGGTTTACCAGGAAATCAATGCACGGGGTGCCGAATGCAACTACACTTTTCATATATCGGGCTACCTTTCTATGGATTCATGCTGTGCTCCCGGCGGGTGGCTGAGTATCAATGCGATATGATCTTCGGCGCATAGCTTTGCGTCTTTTACACCGGCCGGCAGGAATATTTCATCGCCTTTTTTTAAAGATAATTCTCCGTCATTATATACTAATTTTCCGCTGCCTGCAACAACGATCCCGATTTGTATGAAACCGGTATTGCGCAGAGTCGTTTCTCCGGAGACGTCTATGCGCGTGCAGGAAAAATAATCGGTCTGTTCTTTGCCGATCAGGACGACTTCGCCGCCCCAGGGGCCTCGCCGTATCTCTTTTGGCGTGACCTTCCAACGCGCGAGATTTTCATCGTATGAACAGCCGCTGTATATATATGCGCCGAGCGTACGTTCGTCGTATGCTTTGCCTTCTTTTTCGGTCATAGCGGTGTACCGCTTTGCACCGACTGTGATATCGGAAGGCTCCTGTACTTCCACAACAAAACAGCCTGCGCCGACGGCATGTGGCAGACCGGCGCCGACGAAGAAAACGTCGCCGATTTGTACGGGTATTTTGTGACAGTAGTTTTCCATGCCCCGGATATCTCCTTTATGGTAGAGAGACTCGAACTTCTCCCGGGTGATATCTTTCTTAAAACCAAGGTAAACATAAGGTGGCTCGGGCACATCGTCGCGCAGACCGATCACGATCCAGGATTCGGCTTTTCCATAGTCGCTGCCGAAATATTTCTTTGCGTATGCGCGGGTAGGGTGGCATTGGAGCCCAAGCTGGAATTGTGCATCCAGCAATTTGACAAGCACGCCGAGTCCTTCGCCGGATATTTTCTTATGGGCTTCTCCCAGGATCTTGGTCGGATTTTCCCGAATCGCCTGAAAAAGATACATACGTCTTCCGTCCGGCAGGTCTACTTCCGCGCAGCCGTCATAGGGATCGCCTTTTTTTTCGGCATTGATCACGGTTGTGACGGAACCGACCCAGGCTTCTGGCCGCCTGTCGTCCTTGGCAGGTTCTATGCCGCGAAAGCGGTCGATCTCTCTGCCGCCGGGATAGCGTACGATTTTATTGGGTACAAGTTTCCACGGGGTACGATATAAATCCATAGGAGTGCCTCCTGATTTTATTGATTTCCCTCTTATTTTATCATATTTTTGTCCGGGTAGAACGTTTTCAAAAAAGATTTTGGGCAAAAAAACAAAAAGGGCAGGGAAACCCTGCCCTTTTTGTTTTTACAGCTATTAAATTTCTGCCCGGAATCTTCCGCATTTATTCGAGGTTATTGTGATTCCTGTGGATATCTTCGCCGGTAAGGCCGAGTGCATCCATCAGATACGCCTGGATACAATCCACGGTCATGACCAGCACATGATAAAAGGAACCGCCGCGGTCTTCAGGCGACCTTGATTTCCGCGGTTCTCTTGGGATGACGACTGTTGCATCTGCCATTTTTGCGATAGTAGATTCACCGTTTCCGCAGATGACGCCCAATTTTGCACCGTGCTTTTTGCACTGTTCCGCCAGGATGACCATAGTTTTGGTCTCGCCGGAACCCGAGCCTATGACGAGGATATCATCTTTCTTGATGGCTGGGGTAGAGTTATCCCCGACAACATATGTTGTGAGGCCTGCCTGTGAACAGTTCATAGAGAGGATCTTTACGCAGTTGCCCGCGCGGCCGAAGCCTGCGACATAGACTCTCTTTGCCTTCAAAATCGCGTCGGTCAAAGCGTCAAGCTGCGCCTGGTCTACTGCATTTAACATTTCGGCATCGCCCTTGGCGATATTCGATCTTACCAATACTCTATCCATGATAAAACTCCTTTTGATTTTTTGTAATTGTATAAAAGAGATCGCTTCGACTGTTTGTCCTGTCGGCGAAATTTATTCTAGGTTATTGTGGTTATTGTGGATATCCTGGTTGGTGACGCCCAGTGCTTCTGCGAGATATACCTGCAGGATATCCACGGTCATGACCAGCACATGATAAAAAGAACCGCCGCTTGCCGCCGGCGCATTCGGATCCCATTCCTTCGTCGGGATGACAACGTTGATATCTGCCAGCTTACCGATGGTAGACTGCGCGTCCCCGGAGATCAGTCCCAATGTGGCGCCGTGCTTTTTGCACTGTTCCGCCAGGATGACCATAGTTTTGGTCTCGCCGGAACCCGAGCCTATGACGAGGATATCGTCTTGTTTGATAGCGGGGGTAGAGTTGTCGCCAACGATGTGTGTCTTTAGCCCGATCTGTGAGCAGTCCATAGAAAGAATTTTGACGCAGTTGCCCGCACGGCCCCAACCTGCGACATACACTCTCTTTGCTTTTAATATCGCCTTTGTCATCGCATCCAGCTGTGCCTGGTCAACAGAAGCGAACATCTCAACATCTTCGAGTCCCATTCTTAATCTCTCTCTTACCTTGTCCATTATTAATCTCCTTTGGTGGTATAATAGATTTAGCACTGTTGTTCGGAAAACCCAAACACTTATAGTATACACTATCGGTATGGTGTAAAACAATATAATAGCTGCGAAAATAAAAGAGATCACTCCGGTCCATTGGTATGGTCTCCTATTGCCGGGGGCCCCTATCTATTTTTGACCCGTAAAATCAACCTGCCGTTTTCTTGTGCTTTGCGGCATATTTGAATTTGGTAGCCAGGCCGCCCCGGATGTGCCGTTCGCTCATGTTTTTTTCCAAAATTTTGCGTACTTTTTTTGCGGTCTGGGGGTCGATCTCTTCTATCCGGTCTGTCGCATCTTTATGGACGGTCGATTTGCTGATCTTGAATTTTTTTGCCGTCTGTCTTACCGTAGCACCTGTAACCAATATATAGGCAGCCACTGCCCGTACACGGTCCTCAATATATTCTTTCATGCCCGTCTCCTAAAAATCCGTTTGTACAATGTATGAAAAAGTATAGAGAGTTATGAGCATATTATAAGGTATATTCGCCGCGGCTTTGCGAGTAGAGCCAGAAAACAAAAGAATTGTGTGGTCTATACAGTTTTGATACATATATTCTTTGCGTGATGCCAAACAAACTGTATGAAAACCTTGAAAATTGGCGTACGGTATTATATTATGATTAGTAGGAAAAGTATGTTTCCTGCATATTTAAAGAAAAATGTAAAAAACTGGTTCGGTATAGATATGTTTAAGTAGGAGTGATTGTGTTATGGGATTGTTTGATTACAACGATATAGGAATAGACCTTGGTACAGCAACCGTTCTGATATATGTGAAGGGAAAAGGGATCGTATTAAGGGAACCTTCCGTTGTGGCGATAGATAGAAACACGGGAGAAATGGTGGCTGTTGGACAGGATGCGCGCGTGATGTTGGGCAGGACCCCCGGGAATATCGTGGCGGTACGGCCGCTCAGGGAAGGGGTTATCTCCAACTTCCATGATACGGAACGCATGCTACGGTATTTTCTGAATAAAGTGATCGGGCGTAAACTCTTTTTCAAACCAAGAGTGGTGGTTTGTGTACCCAGCGGTGTGACAGAAGTGGAAAAGCGTTCGGTCATCGAGGTGACGGAAGATGCGGGCGCAAGACGTACGCATCTGATCGAAGAACCTATTGCCGCGGCTATTGGCGCCGGTCTGGATATCAGCAAGCCTATGGGGCAAATGGTCGTAGATATCGGCGGCGGCACAACGGACCTGGCGGTCATCTCGTTGGGCGGCGCCGTTATCAGTGATTCTATCAAGTGCGCGGGCGATAAATTCGATGAAGCGATGGTACGCTACATCAAAAAGAAATACAACATGGTCATCGGGGATCGTACGGCCGAAGATGTAAAGATCAATATCGGTTCGGCTTTCCCGCGTAAAGAAGAAGCTTATATGGAGATCACCGGGCGGAACCTGATATCCGGGTTACCCAAAACCATCACGATCAGTTCCAACGAGACGATCGAAGCTTTCCAGGAACCGTTGAACCTGATCATGGAAACGGTGCATAGTATCCTGGAACGTACCCCGCCCGAGCTTTCCGCGGATATTTCGGAAAATGGTATTTGCATGACGGGCGGCGGTTCGTTGCTGTATGGTCTGGACCGGCTGCTGACAGAGCGTTGCAAGATTCCCTGCTATGTGGCCGACGACGCGATTTCCTGTGTGGCGATCGGGACGGGAAAGGCATTGGAAAATATTGATCTGTATGGGACAAGTTCTTTTTATGATTACCGGCGCGGTGACAGCAGGTACTGAGCGTTTACGGGCCCCCGGCCTTTCGGGGGCTTTCTTTTTGTTTAGGAGTTATTATGGCAAGTCTCTATTCTTCCGCTGGCATCCTCGAGATTTTGCGGCGGCACGGGATCGCGCCGCTGAAACGCCTGGGGCAGAACTTTTTGATCGATAAGAATATTACGGAGAAGATCGCGGAAGCCGCCGTCTTACCCGGGGAAAATGTGCTGGAAATAGGCCCCGGCCCGGGCGCGCTCACACTTGCGCTTGCCCGGCGTGCGAAAAAAGTAGTAGCCGTAGAGATCGATAAGGGGATGCTCTCGGTGCTGGAAGAAACCCTTCATATGCAGGAAAATGTGGAGATCCTGCATGCGGATTTTCTGGAGATGGATTTTCCGGTTGTTTTCCGGGAGCATTTCCATGGCGAACGGTTCGTTGTAACGGGCAATTTGCCGTACTATATTACGGCAAATTGTATTTTGAAAGTATTGGAAGCCCCGGTTCCTGCCGGCCGGTTCACGGGGATGGTCCAGTTGGAAGTCGCGCAGCGGCTTGCCGCCGCACCGGGCAGCAAAGCGTACGGTGCACTGACGGCTTCCGTCGCCTATTTTGGTGGTGCGGCTACGTTGTTCCGGGTAAGCAGAAATTGTTTTTACCCGCGGCCCGATGTGGATTCCGCCGTCATACAAATAGAGCCGCACGCCTGCGTGGATGCGCCGCGGGCGGCGTATTTGCGTACGGTGCGGGGGCTGTTTGCCATGCGCAGAAAGACGGTGTTGAACAATTTGAGGGCAGGCTGGAACATAGATGGGGACGCCGCCGCCCGGATCTTGCGGAAGGCGGATATCGACCCCGGTGCCCGGGCTGAGCAACTGGGAAAAGAAGATTTTGCTTCGCTTGCCCGCGTCTTGTCCGAACAATAAAAACAGCGGCAGGATTGCCGCTGTTTTTTCATAGGATACTTTATTTCTTCCAGGAAAGCGTGGCCTGGCCCTTGCCGTCATAGGCGACGGCTTCTTTTTCCATTTCCACGATGTCTGTCATTTCAAAATATTCTTTTATGCTTTTATAATGGGGCCGGGCGTTTTTGCAGATGTCCTCTGTTCTTTTTGCCCCATTTTCCAGCATGGCATACAGAATGGCCACCTGAAAGACCGCCGAGCGTATGACGGCGCCTTCCGGGTCTTTGATATAGAAATCGGAACCATGGCTTGTGCCTACGGCGCCTGCGCAGTACGGATGCAATGCGGGCATGACGCTTGCGATATCGCCCATGTCGGTAGAGCCCGTTCCCCATTCCGTATAAACCTTTACGTCTTTTTCATCGACCAATGTACAGGCGATCTGGCGGGCAAGCTCACTCATATTTGTATCCGGATGCAGCGGAAAATATCCCATAAGGTCGGATAGTTTTACGGTCGCGCCCATAGCTGCGGCGGATGCCGCAAGTGCGCGGTTAACTTTTTCGTTGGCGGCCAGGATGCTTTCCAGGCTGGCACCGCGGACGTAGCTTTCGAGACAGGCCGTCCCCGGGATGACGTTGACGGCGGAACCGCCGACTGTCAGGATGGGGTGCACGCGGATATGATCTTTGTCCTGGAAAGTTTCCCGCAGGGCGTTAATTGCATGGATCCCCAGCGTGGCGGCGTACAGAGCGTTGATTCCTTCGTGCGGCGCGCCGCCTGCGTGCGCGGCTTTGCCGGTAAAGGTTATGGTTTTGGAAATACATCCGTTGGAGCCCAGCGGGATACCGAGCAGACTGTTCGTGGAATTGGAGGTATGCACCATGAGAGCTGCGTCAACATCATCAAAGTAACCGCGGTAAAGGAATTCGACCTTACCGCCAAAATAATGGATGATGCCCTTCTTTTTCAGCTCGCTTCGGAACCCGAGTTCCAGGAGTTCTTCCGCCGGTACGGCGACTAGGCGGATCTTTCCGCTCAGGTTTTCTGAAAGCGCAGGATCTTTTAGCGCACCTGCGATGCCCAAAAGTGCTGCGCATTGCGCATTATGCCCACAGGCATGCACCGCCCCCGTTTCAGGATCGCTCTCGGGGTGGTCGGCGCAGAGCACGCTGTCCAGTTCACCCATGACGGCGACCGTAGGGCCCGGCCGGCCGGTATCAAAGTCTGTGTAAAAACCGGGAATATTGCCCGCCATCGTAAGCGTATATCCGAGTTCTTCAAAACGTTCTTTCATATAGGCATTCGTTTTCCATTCCCGGAAGCCGGTTTCGGGGCTGGCCCAAATATCCCGTTCGGCCTTGCGCATCATGGCATGGTGCGGCTCCACCGACTTTTTGACCTGTTCTATAAAGTCAAACATCTGTGCATCCTCCTACACTTGAAATTTTGTATATTTAAGAACAGTCTAGCATAAAAAGAACGTTCGGGAGAGATACGCGGGGTGTTACTCCGGCGACGACTGCGGGTCGCGGCAAACGGGCTTTCCCATGTCCGGCGGCAGATGGAACAGGGGATAGTTGCCCGCACTCCTGATTGCTGCGAGCATGCTTTTTTTTGCATTTGGGTTGATGCACAAAAATGTGTTGAGCAAGGTGTGCACTTCCGCGCGCTTGGTGAACCCGTCCGCCGGGCATGGATTTTTATATACGGGGATATCCCCGCGCCGGAGGGCACCCAGGATCTCCTTTTCTTCCAAATAGATGAAGGGGCGGATGAGCGTGATATCTGTCCGGGAAAGATATGTGACGGGCGCAAAGGTATTCAAACGACCCTCGAACAGCAGCCCCATCAGCAGCGTTTCCAGCACATCCTCCAGGTTGTGTGCAAAAGCCGCCTTGTTGCAGCCCAACTGTTTTGCCGCAGCGTAAAAAGCGCCCTTGCGCATTTTAGAACAAAGCGCACAGGGGTTTTTCTCTTTTCTGGTCTCGAAAACGATCTGTGCGATGTTGGTCTTTTCAATATGCAGTTCCACCCCTATGGAATCGGCAAAAGCGGCGATGCCGGCGGCATTGAATGCAGAAAAACCCAGATCCACCGTAAGGCCTATAAAGGTATATGCCTTGCGGATATACTTTTTGTACAAACCCATGGCATACAGCAGGAGCATGGAATCTTTTCCGCCGGATACCCCGACCGCGATCCTGTCGCCCGCCTGGATCATATCGAATTCTTCACATGCCTTGCGCATCGCACCCAGTATCTTTTTCATAAGGATCTCCTTAACGCAAGTATAATATTGTGCCGTATACATTGCAAGACAGGCATGTATCGATTATACTATATCGTGAACGAAACAAAAAATATGCCGCGCTGTATAGGGCATTGATAAAGAGGCAGATATGAGAATTTTTACTTCGGAATCGGTAACTGAAGGACATCCGGACAAGCTTTGCGACCAAATATCCGATGCGGTGTTGGATGCGATTTTGGCAAAAGACCCGCAGGCGCGCGTTGCATGCGACACCGCGGTGAAAACGGGCCTTGTGCTGGTGATGGGCGAGATCACGACAAAAAGTTATGTGGATATCGACAAAATTGCCAGAAATGTGATACGGGATATTGGTTACACCGGCGGAGAAGCGGGGTTTGATGCCGACAACTGCGGCGTGATTACGAGCATAGAGGAACAGTCCCCGGATATCGCCATGGGTGTGAATGAGGCGCTGGAGACACGCGGCAAAGGTGTTTTTGATATCGGTGCGGGAGACCAGGGAATGATGTTCGGCTATGCCTGCAAAGAGACGCCCGTGTTTATGCCTTACCCGATCGAAGCCGCACATGCGTTGGTAAAACGGCTTGCCTATGTGCGCAAGAAGGGGATATTGGATTTTCTGCTGCCCGATGGGAAAGCCCAGGTGACGATGGAGTATGATAACGGACATCCTTCCCATATCAGTACGGTCGTCGTTTCCGCACAGCACAGAGCCGGCGCGTCCAACGCAACGATCCACGAAGGCATCCGGGAAGAAGTCATCAAGGCAGTGCTGGATAAAACGATGCTGGATGAAACAACCAACATACTGATAAACCCCACGGGCCGGTTCGTGGTCGGCGGCCCCAAAAGCGACTCGGGGATGACAGGCCGCAAAATCATCGTAGACACATACGGCGGGTATTCCCGCCACGGCGGCGGCGCTTTTTCGGGCAAAGACCCGACAAAGGTGGACAGGAGCGGCTCTTATGCGGCACGGTATGTGGCCAAAAATATCGTGGCGGCGGGCCTTGCCGAGCGTTGCGAGATAGAGTTGGCATATGCCATCGGCGTTGCGCAGCCGGTATCGGTCTTCGTAGAATCTTTTGGCACCAGCCCGTTTTCTGAAAAAGAACTTACGCACATTGTGAGGAAATACTTTGACTTGCGCCCGGGCGCCATTATAGAGAAGCTGGGCCTCAAAAAAGTCAAGTACTTGCCTACGGCCGCATACGGGCATTTCGGAAGGTCCGATCTTTGCCTGCCCTGGGAAAAAACAGACATGGCCGATAAAATAAAAGAGGAGCTTTGAGATTGTCGTATATCGAAGGTACGGTCATGGATATCGTATATCGGAACGAGGAGAATTCCTATACCGTTTTGGAGCTGGATTCCGAAGGGAACCCGGTCATCTGTGTGGGGAATATTCCTTTGATACAACCGGGAGAGTATGTCCGTTTTTACGGCGGGTATACGCAGCATAAAAATTATGGCCGGCAGTTCAAAGTGATAAGCATGGAATCCAAAATGCCGGAAAGCGATGAAAGTATCCGTCTGTTTTTATCGGGGGGACTCATCAAAGGCGTGGGAGAGATCATTGCGTACCGTGTTGTTGAGGAATTTCACGAGGGTACCTTCGCCGTCATAGAAAATGAACCGGAGAAACTGGAGGATGTCCGGGGCATCAGCCCTAAACTGGCCCAGAAGATCCATGAACAGTTTGTAGGGATACAAAACGTCCGGGGCGTTATCATGCAGTTACAGAAAATGGGGCTCGGCGTAAAAGAAGCCATGGCCGCGTACGAGGCGTATGGCAGCGGTGCGCCTTTTTTGATAGAAAAGAATCCCTATCGGTTGATGGACGATGTGCGGGGCATCGGCTTTTTGAAAGCAGACACGATCGCCGCCGGCCTGGGCATAGAGAATTATCAGGAGATGCGGCGGGAAAGTGTGGTGCGCTATATCCTCCGCCGTAAAATGGAAGCGGGCCATACCTGCCTGCCTGAAACGTATCTGGTCGAACAGGCCGCCGGTTTTTTGCAGGAAGAGCGGGAAAGCGTGATGGACGCTCTGATCAATCTGATCAAAAAAGGTACGGTCGCGGAAAATGTATACAATTCGGTGCACGCGGTGGCGGATACGTTCGCTTATCTGGCGGAATCGTCCATTGCGCAAAGGCTGCTGCAACTCTTACACGCCACACCCAAGATAAAAGTCGCGGAGGGATTGACAGAGGAGATCCTCGCGGCGGAGGATATGCTTTCCCCCGAACAGTTGGAGGCCGTGCGGATGGCGGTGCGCTTGCCTGTGTTTGTTATTACGGGCGGCCCGGGCACGGGCAAGACCACGATACTCAACCAGGTATTGAAGATTTTTGAACGCTGCGGCGTCGTCACGGTGCTGACCGCGCCTACGGGGCGGGCGGCCAAACGCATGGAATTGGCGACCGGACGCCCCGCGAAAACCATACACCGTCTCCTGGAATATGGCAGCGAACCGGGGGAAGATATTTTGGAACAGGCCCGCTTCAGAAGGGATGCGGACAACCCGGTCGAAGCGGATGCAGTGATTGTGGACGAATCTTCCATGGTGGATATTTTCCTGATGGACGGCCTGCTTGCCGCCCTGGAATCGGGGACGCGGCTGATCCTGACGGGAGACGCCGACCAGCTTCCTTCGGTCGGGCCGGGCAATGTGCTGAAGGATATACTGGCAAGCGAAGTGATTCCCTATACGGTGTTGCGCAAAGTTTTCCGCGCAGGCGGCAATATCGTGATGAATGCGCATAAGGTCAACCAGGGCGAAGAGATCGAACTGTTTACGACCGGTGACTTTGTATTTCAGCCCGAAGATTCGCCGCAGACGGCGCTGGATACGACGGTAGACTCCGTTACCCGTTTTATACGGCGGGGAGAATCGGTGGAAGAAGTGCAGGTCATCTGCCCCATCAAAAAAGGGCTGATCGGCGTTTACAATCTCAATAAAGAGATCCGTGAACGCCTGAACCCGCGTCTGGCGGGCAAAGCCGAACTCATATTCGGAGACACCGTCTTTCGGGTGGGCGATAAAGTTATGCAGACGGTCAACAACTATTCCAAAGAATGGCACATAAAAGGGACTTCCCCTATCCTGACCGGCGGTACAGGCGCGTTCAACGGAGATATGGGCGTGATAGAGGAGATCCACTCTTCCGAAAAGAGCCTCATCATCCTGTTTGACGGAGACCGGCTGGCAGAGTATCAGACGGAAGAACTGACGCAGATAGAGCATGCTTACGCGGTCACGGTACATAAAAGCCAGGGCAGCGAGTTCGATACGGTGATATTGCCCCTGTTTTACGGGTACAGCGATTTCCTTACGCGCAATCTTCTATACACGGCCATTACCCGGGCCAAAAAGAAAATGATCATCATTGGCAGAGAAGCGACCGTTCGCAATATGATCCGAAACGCAAAAATTTCTTTGCGGTATACCGCACTGGATCACGAGTTGAAAAAACAGGAGGCTTTTTTAAAAAAATTGGCAGGCGAAAAAGTGGGGGAAGAAGATGCGGAGGCTCCGCTTCTGTACATTTTTAAAAAAGAAGAGTGAACCGGGGATACGGCTGCTTTTTCCGGATATTCCCGTTTGCGTATACTGCGGCAAAGAACTGCCGGCGGGCGATATCTGTCCGGAATGCCGCAGGCGGGAGCATACGCTTTTTTTGCAGGAAGCCGTCCGCTTTACCGGTTTTTCCTGCAAATGCGTCCTGCAGTACGACGATATGGTCAGACAACTGATACACCGCTACAAATTCCAGGGAGAACGGTGGCTTTCCTCCTATATGGCCGAGAAGATTTACAGACATATCGCGGCATGTGATTTTGATATCGTGAGCTTTGTGCCTCTCTATAAAAGAAGAGAACGGTGGCGGGGGTTCAACCAGGTACGTATCCTGGCGCAACCCATCGCCGCCTGTTTTTCTAAGCCTTGTGCGCCGTTGCTGCAGAGGACCCGGAATACGCCGCCACAGTCCAGCCTGCCCCGGGAAGCGCGGATACGGAATGTGCGGGGCGCTTTTTCCATGCTGCCCGGCGCCGAGGTGCGCGGCAAAACCGTACTGTTTATCGATGACGTTATCACCGCGGGCGCTACGATGGGGGAATGTGTGACAGTGCTGCGGGCGGCAGGCGCCCGCGTGCGGTGCGCTGCTTTCGCGGCCGCGCTTCCGCAGGAGAAAGTATAATACCTATTGCATGTTTGCCCCCCGAAAGGGTATACTGGAGACGGGCCCATCCTTCGGGTCTGTGATTGAAAGTCGATGCCAGTCGCAGGCAAAACGATCCACGTAAACCGGCATATGGCCGGCGAGCATGGTGCGGTTTAGATGTCAGTCCGCCCGGGCAAACCCGAGAGAAGCAGTAGTGGGGAGGTAGAATGCCTTAGAGCGAACCTTCCAGGCGGCGAGTGTGGGGGAAAAAATCAGGTCAGCCGAAGGGGGCCTTTTTTTGTTGCTTTTTATCGGAGGAAAGCTCCCGGAAAAAAGGATATAATGAAGTCCCTGTGGAAATACTTATGCATAGAAGAGGCACGTGCATGCAACTGTGGTTGAGCGGCATGCGCGGGAAAAAGGAGGATGTATCTATGCAGCTCAGTATCAACGGGAAGGGAATGGAGATCTCCGAATATTTGCGCAACATCATAGAAAAAAAGGCACGGAAATTTGACAGGTATTTTAAAGAAGACACGTCGGTGATCATCACGCTGTCTATCGAAAAAAGCAGGCATATTGCCGAAGTCACAGTGCCTTTTTTCGACGGTACGTTGCTTCGTACGGAGGAATCGAGCGGAGACATGTATAATTCCATAGACGCTGCCCTGAAAAAGCTGGAAAGGAAAATGCATCGGCATAGGGACCGTTTGTCTCAACGTCTCCATGAAAAAGCGTACGATTACAAAGATACTGTTTATGCGGATGAAGAGGCGGATGATCTGCCCGAAGGGAAACTTGTACGCAGAAAGAGTTTCTCCGTCAAGCCCATGAGCGTGGAAGAAGCCGAATATCAGATGGAGCTTTTAGGCCATTCGTTTTTCGTATTCGTATTGGCGGATACGGAAGAAGTCAATGTCCTTTACAAGAGGAGGGACGGCGATTACGGTCTGCTGGAACCGGAATATGAATGAAATAGCTGATGCGAGGCCCGCTTTTGCGGGCCTTTTTTTGAAATGAATGTGTGTTGCTGTTTGTTTGCGATTTGTTTAATTGATTGTAGGGTAAAAAAATGATAAAATAAACTGCGGTATATTTTTTTAAGCATGAGGGAGATATGGGTATTTTTAACCGTGAAGATAAATTTTTAAGAAAAGCCAGGAAGCAGGCGGATAAGGTTGTCGCGCTGAAGGAACGGTTCGTATCGCTGGGCGACGCGGCGCTTGCCCAAAAAACAGAAGAATACCGGGCGCGCTGTGCTGCCGGAGAAAGCCTGGATATGCTGCTGCCCGAAGTATTTGCGCAGGTGCGGGAAGGCGCCCGGCGTGTGCTGGGCATGGAGCCTTATTATGTGCAGATCCTGGGTGCGATTATACTGCACGGCGGCGACATCGCCGAGATGAAGACAGGGGAAGGAAAAACGCTGGCCGCTACGATGCCGGTGTGCCTGAACGCACTCGCCGGACAGGGTGTGCATATCGTGACCGTGAACGATTATCTTGCCCGCCGCGACAGTGAATGGATGGGTAAGTTGTATAATTTCCTGGGGTACAGCGTCGGGCTCATCGTGCGCGGCCAGACCAATGAGGAAAAACAAAAGGCGTACCAGGCCGATATCACCTATGGAACAAACAATGAGTTCGGGTTTGATTATCTGCGCGACAATATGAAGGTCCGGAAGGGCGATTTGGTCCAGCGGGCGCTTCATTACGCGATCATCGACGAGGTCGACTCTATCCTGATTGACGAGGCCCGCACGCCGCTTATCATATCGGGCGCGGGGGACAAAAGCACAGAATTATATGAATTGGCCGACCAGTTTGTGCGGACATTGCATCCGGAAACGCATTTTGTCACAGACGAAAAGCAAAAAACGATCAACCTGACCGAAGAAGGCGTACGTAAAGCGGAAGCCTATTTCCATGTCGGCAACTGGAGCGATATGGACAATATGACGCTCGGCCATCATGTGAACCAGGCGCTGCGTGCAAATCACATCATGCGCCGGGATATTGATTATGTTGTGCAGAACGACGCGGTGCTGATCGTCGACGAATTCACCGGCCGCCTCATGCTGGGACGCCGGTATTCCAACGGTCTGCACCAGGCGATCGAAGCAAAGGAGAAGGTCAAGGTAAAGAGGGAATCGCGTACATTGGCGACGATCACGTTCCAGAATTTCTTCCGCATGTACCAAAAGCTGGCGGGGATGACAGGGACGGCCAAAACAGAAGAAGAAGAATTTGAAGGCATCTATGACCTTGCCGTGGTGGAGATCCCCACCCATAAACCTATGATCCGTTTGGATCAAAATGATATCGTATTGCCCACGGTAAAGAGCAAATTCGCCGCCGTGGTGGAAGAAATCAGCCAGGTCCATGCGACGGGCCGGCCTCTGTTGGTCGGTACGGTATCGGTGGAAAACAGTGAGATCCTGAGCGCTATGCTGAGCAGGAAAGGGATCAGGCACGAGGTGTTGAACGCAAAAAACCATGAAAAGGAAGCCTTGATCGTTGCCCAGGCAGGTAAATTCGGGGCGGTCACCATTGCGACCAATATGGCCGGCAGGGGCACGGATATCTTGCTGGGCGGAAATCCGGATTATATGGCAAAAAGCGAGATGCGCCGGCAGGGCTATACGGAAGATATGATTTATACGGCGGCCATGCTGCTGGAAACTTCCGATGCGGAAGTGCTGGAGGCAAGGCGTATCTATACACATTTATATGAGAAATTCAAAGAAGAAACCGATGCGGAACACGAGAAAGTCGTTTCTGTGGGCGGGCTATATGTCATGGGAACGGAACGCCACGAGAGCCGGCGCATAGACAACCAGCTGCGCGGCAGGAGCGGCCGGCAGGGAGACCCCGGGGCTTCCCGGTTTTATGTCGCGTTGGAAGACGATCTTATGCGGCTGTTCGGCGGAGAGCGCATCCGTATGATATTGGAACGTTTTTCGGGCGGTGAAGATATTCCTCTGGAATACAAGATGATTACCCGGCAGATAGAAAAGGCACAAAAACGGATCGAGGCGCGCAACTATGCCGCGCGCAGCCATGTCCTGAAGTTCGACGATGTCATGAACAAACAGCGCGAGGTCATCTATGGCCAGTGCAGGGAAGTTTTGATGGGCGCAGACCTTTCGGGCAATATCGCCCATATGCTGGAAACGGTCATAGGCGGCATCCTGGACACATTCTGCCCGGAAAACGCAGCGCAGGGCCAGCTGGATGTGGAGGGCCTATACAGGGCGCTGCAAACGATCGTCCCCAAAGAGCGCATGCAGGCTTTTATAGAGTCGGATATGCCGGCCCTTTCGGCAGAAGAAGCCAGGGCGGCAGCGTTGGAAATGGCAAAGCAGGCATACGCGGAAAAAGAGCGGGAAATAGCACAAGCCGGTTTGGATATGCGCGAAGTGGAGCGCGTTGTTCTGCTGCGAACGGTGGATACAAAATGGATGGATCATATCGACAATATGGATCAGTTGCGTCAAGGGATAGGCCTTCGTTCGTACGGGCAGGCAGACCCGGTGGTCGCTTACCAAAAAGAAGGCTTCGATATGTTCGATGAAATGATTTCCTCTATTGAACAGGATACGCTGCGGCTGCTTTTCCTGGTGACACCCAAGAGCAAGGTGGAACGGCAGCAAACCATGCAGCCTCTTTCGGACAATTATGCGGGAGGCGCACAGTCCGCCACGGTGTGCAGGATAAAAAAAGTGGGCAGGAACGACCCGTGTCCCTGCGGCAGCGGGAAAAAATATAAGAATTGCCATGGCAAAGGCCAGGTATGATAAAAAATAAATGGTAAGGGGTGATAGGGCATGATCCAGCTGGATGAGTACAGGATGCTGTTGGAAAAAGCGAAGACTATGCTAAAAGAGGCAGGTGAGTCTCTTTGACGTCGCTTCCATGAAGAAGCAACTCGAAGCGTATAAGAAACAAATGGAAACGCCCGATTTTTGGGACGATATCAAGAAAGCCAATGAAACAAACAAAGAAGTCGTTTCTCTGGAAGAATCTATAAGGCGTTTTTCAAAGTTATCCGAAGAGGCAGAAGATCTCGGGACTTGGTTGGATTTGGAAGAAGAAGAACCGGACGAAAGCCTGGAAGAAGAAATCAAAAAGATGGCGCATGCGCTCCAAAAAGGAGTGGATCAATTTTATTTGGATACGCTTCTTGGCGGGAAATATGACAAGAACAACGCGATCCTTTCCCTGCATGCGGGGGCCGGCGGTACGGAAGCGCAGGATTGGGTTTCCATGCTTTACCGGATGTATACCCGCTGGGCGGAGCGCAGGCATTATGACATAAAGGTATTGGATCTGCTGGAGGGAGAAGAGGCCGGGGTCAAAAGCGTCACGATGGTGATCGAAGGGAAAAATGCCTACGGGTATCTGAAAGGGGAAAAAGGCGTGCACCGGCTGGTGCGGATATCGCCTTTTGACGCATCTGCCCGGCGCCATACCTCTTTTGCGTCGGTCGATGTGATGCCGGAAATCATGGAGGACGATTCGGAGATAGAGATTCGGCCGGAAGATCTGCGGGTCGATACCTACCGGTCTTCAGGCAAAGGCGGCCAGCATGTCAACAAGACGGACTCTGCCGTACGCATGACCCATATCCCGACGGGGATCGTTGTGCAGTGCCAGAACGAACGCTCGCAGATCCAGAACAGAGAAACCTGCATGCGGATGCTCCGCTCGAAGCTGGCGAATGTGCGGGAAGAAGAGCGGAAAAAGGAAATGGAAAGCATGAAGGGAGAAATGAAGAAAATAGAATGGGGCAGCCAGATCCGTTCGTATGTTTTCCAGCCGTATACATTGGTAAAAGACCACCGGACGTCTGCCGAAATGGGCAATATCGTTGCGGTGATGGACGGGGACATCGACCTTTTTATAAACGAATATCTGAAAATGTACTGACGGAGCGAAGCGTGGTAGAGACTATTATTGTGGTGTTGGGCGTATTGGCCGATCAATTGAGCAAGATATGGATATCCAATCATTTTTACGGTATGTCGCGGGTGATTATCCCGGGCGTACTCAGTTATTCGTATGTGGAAAATACGGGCGCTGCGTTTGGCATGCTCGGCGACAGCACGGTCATGTTGGCTGTTGTCACGGGGCTGCTCGCGTTGGTATTGCTCTACGTGCTCATACGGTACAGGCATCTGTTCAGCCGCCTGTCAAAAATCGCGCTGGCTTTTATGATGGCAGGCGCGCTGGGCAATCTGGTCGACAGAGTTTTTCTGGGGTATGTCGTCGATTTTATCAAATTTGATTTTATAGAATTTGCCGTTTTCAATATTGCGGATATCTGTGTTAACATGGGGACGGTGTTGTTGATCCTCTCCATCTTTTTCTTGGAATGGGGAAGGTCTGTTTCCCCCAAAGCCAAGCAGCCGTCCTGCAAAGACATAAAGCCATGAAAACGCTGGTTTTTACCGCGGAAACAAATGCGCCCAGACTGGACAAATATCTTGTGACGCTCGTGCCGTCTAGGACCCGTTCTTTTTTCCGCCATCTGATAAAGGAAGGCGGTGTACTGGTGGATGGCAAGGCGGCGGAAGCCGCCGATAAAGTCAAACCGGGAAATATCATCACGATTCATCTGCCGGCGCCGCAGCCGATAGAAGCGGCCGCGCAGGATATCCCGCTGGACATCGTGTATGAGGATTCGGATATCCTAATTGTGGATAAGCCCAAAGGAATGGTCACACATCCGGCGCCGGGCAGCAGGGACGGTACGTTGGTAAATGCGCTTCTCTACCATATAAAAGACCTTTCGGGCATCAATGGGAAACTGCGGCCGGGCATTGTGCATCGACTGGATAAAGATACGACCGGACTGCTCGTCGTTGCAAAAAACGACGCCGCACACGTCTGTCTGGCCAAACAAATCAAAGAGAAAAAAGCCTTGCGGATCTACACCGCGCTGTGTTATGGCAATATCCCGCAAGACACGGGCGTGATCGACGCACCGATTGCCCGGCACCCCAAAAACAGGAAAAAAATGGCGGTGGTCCCGGGCGGGCGGGCAGCTGTTTCGGCGTATCGTGTGTTGGCCCGCTACGGGGCCTATACGCTCGTAGAAGTTTCTTTGAAAACAGGCCGTACCCACCAGATTCGTGTGCATATGGCCCATATCGGGCATCCCGTTGTAGGGGATGCCGTCTACACCCGCAGGAAAGGCCCTTTCGAAACGGAAGGACAAATGTTGCATGCAGGCAGACTTGTATTGTACCATCCGGCGACCGGAGAAAAAATGGAGTTTTTGGCGCCGCTTCCCGCCTATTTTCAGGAAGTGCTCGAAAAAATCGAACCTCTCCGCCAATAACGGACATCCGCGAAAATGATAGGGGACGGATAAATAAAAAGAGCAATCTCCGATTGCTCTTTTATAGATGTTTTTTCAGCGCGGGTCGCGCAACTTTGGCTAAGCATAGAACCGGCAGGCATTACCTGCGAAAGGCAACGATCTCATCGGTTTTTTCCTGGCTGAGCAGTAGGCCGTTCTCATCAAAACAGTATCTGTAAATATAACATGTGCCGCCGATCGTGAACGAAGAGGTGAACGGAGAGAAGTATGCGTCCGTTATGCTTTCTACGTTCCAGACAAGGTTTCCGTCGTCGTTCACATACAGGTCTGCTCCCAGAGAACCATCGATTGCGTAAAATGTATCCGGCACACCCGTCTGCGTATTGCATACAAACAAAGCCGCCGTAAAGTGTGCACGCATCATTTCAGTCAATGCCGCATTCTCAATTTCGTAAATGCCGTCCTCTGTGAACAATTGATTCAGCACACCCGCGATGTCGTACCGCCCACCGGCCGTGCCTTCGCCCTTGTTGAGCTTAGGGACGGTGTAGGTGCTGAGGTACACATTGCCGTTGTATTCGAGCATATCGGTGATATAGTAGTCCTGTTCATCGGAAGAATAGGTGAAAGAATCGGATAAGGAGCCGTCCGGATCTATTTTTGCAATGTATTCATCTTTCTCCTCGCCCACATCGTAGCTGGACAGCAAAAGGATGTAGCCTTCCCCGAGCCTGGCGGCGTTTTTGATCGTGTAGCTGCCGATCTTTGTTTGCGTGTATTGCAGCAGCTTTCCACTGTAATCCAGTTTCGTGTAACATAAAGTTTGCAGATTCCCCCGCCCGAACAGGGCAATGCCAGTTCTATCACAGACTGCCTGTTCATAGAATTCTCGCTGAAAGCCGTTGTCGGGCGTTTTATTCCAGAGGATATTGCCGTCTGTATCCAGAAGGAGGACGCGGCCGTAGCATTTCTGATCGGAAGACCATATGTCTGTTTGGCCATAAATGACCACATAATCTTCAAAAACCGCATATTCCGGGATAACGATGTTGTACAGGTCTGTGCTCCAGACGGTTTTACCGTCAATGCGTTTTGTAAATATGGTTTTATCCAGTACATCAAATCCGAGTGCAGGATCCATTGTATAGACACTTTCGTAGGAATAGGAAATACCGTTCGCCGTATGATTGGTGACCATGTTGTATCCGTCGCCGTTCCGGTAATTCCATAGATTCTCCAGATCTTCCGGCGTGGGGTCTTCCTGGAAAATATCGTATCCGCTGACGCTTGTTATGATGACGCCGGAAGTCTTTTCATATGTGAATTTTCCGGTCGTGATATCACGGTATACTTTTTTGATATCGGTTCTGGAAAGTCCATCCGTCGAAAGTTCATATTCCTGGAAAAAGGCAATCGCCGCCGTGTATTCTTTGGCTTCTGCGACAACCGCCGTGCCGCATACGGCGAGCAGGACAAAGCAGGCCGCAAAAAGGCCCCATTTTGGCCATAAGCGGCCTTTTTTTGCCGTTTTGGGCGCAGTCGCTGCGACCCCAGTCTTGCGGTATACGCCCGCCTTGACTTTCGCCAAATCAAAACCGAAGGCTTCCCGTTTTTCACTGCCGATAAGGCGGTCGATTTCCTGCGGTGTGCTTTCTTCTAAAAGATCGGATAAATTTTTAACCATCGATTTTACCCTCCAACTTTGTTTTGAGTTTTTTTAAGGCGCGGGATGCCCGGGTATCGATCGCAGATACCGACAGACCCAATCGTGCAGAGATAGACCGGGAAGATTCGCCGTAAAAATATTTGCTGATGATGATGGCGCGGTCCGGTTCCGTCAGTTCGCCAATGCTCTTGATCAGGCGCGCTCGGGTTTCTTCCGCCACATACGTTTCTTCTATGGAAAACCCGTCGGACGTCGATCCTTCCCTGTATGCATCGTTCAGCGATACATTGCATTTTTCCGCCGTTTTCTTTTTATAAAGATGGATGGCCGTCCGCTTTGCGATCTGACAAAGATACGCCTTAATCGTGCCCTTCTGCAGATCGATCTCCGGCACGCGCCGGTAAAACGCCGTAAAAACGTCGCTCATGCATTCTTCCATATCCTCGATCGAACATACGTCCGAGGTTTTATTCCGGATAAGGAAGAAAACAAGCCCGGCGTAAACATCCATTAAGGCATGCAGCCCCTTTGAAGGGTCCTTTTTCAATAAATGTAATAAATCTGCGTCTTGCATGGGATCTCCTGCTCAACCAATCTGTTCATAGTATTATTGGGGGATTTTTCAAAAATCTTACAGAAAATCTGAAAAAAGGAGACGGGGCACCCTGTGGAGCCGCCGTCTCCGTAATTTCCGATAATTGTTTGTACATACCGTACCGGATGCGTATTATTTTTCCAGTAATATAAGCTGTTGCTTATTGACGTCTCCCGAACCGAGTGTAACAACGATATCTCCCGGCTGCCAATGGTCGAGCAGATAGTCTTTGATGTCCTGGAACGTGGGCAGATACAAACAGTTATGCGAATGTGCATTGATGCAGGCGACCACATCCGTGGCGTGGATATCTCCCTTATCGATATCGCGCCCGGGATAAATATCGGGCATCATCACCACGTCCGCGTTATTGAACGAAAGGCCATATTTTTCTTTTAAGGTTTTTGCGCGGGTGTAAGAATTGCAT
Source organism: Christensenellaceae bacterium (assembly GCA_963665505.1). Lineage (GTDB taxonomy): Bacteria > Bacillota > Clostridia > Christensenellales > Christensenellaceae > QANA01. Next base: position 1,739,533 of record OY762275.1, on the reverse strand, counting down.
TGGAACAACGCGTAGATCTTTTTATGCGGATACAGTTTGGCCGAAGCAAGGCAGGCGCGGATCTCTGTCGGGTGGTGTGCATAGTCGTGGAAGATTTTCACACCGTCGCGCTCCCCAATGAATTCGAAGCGTCTCCGTGCAAGATGATAGTGGGCAAGAGATGCCGCGATATCCGCAAGGGAGATTCCGAGGACCTCATGCGCAAGGACGGTGGCCGCCAGCGCGTTTTGCACGTTATGTATGCCGGGAATATGGAGCTGGATATGGCCCAGGTACGCATCTTTTTGATAAACGTCAAATTCGGTATTCCCAATAGAATCGAACTGTATGTTGCCTACCGTATAGTCGCCGTTCCCGTTCAGGCTGTAGGTAATGACTTTGCGCTCTGCTCGTTGTATGACGATACGGGTATTGGGGTCATCTGCATTTGCGAACAGGATGCCGTCTTTTGGCAGCAAGCGGGCGAAATCCACGAAAGTATCGATGATTTCCTGGATGTTTTTATAATAATCCAGGTGGTCGTCATCAATATTATTTATGATAATATAAGAAGGATGTAGCGTTAAGAAGCTGCGGACATATTCGCAGGCTTCCGTGATGAACAGATTATTGCCGCCGACGCGTACGCCGCCGGACAGAAAATCGATCATACCGCCCACATGCACGGTAGGATCGAGGTGCGTATCTTTTGTGATGAGCGCCAACATGGAAGTGATCGTGGTTTTACCATGGCAACCGGATACACAAACAGTGGTCTCATAGTTTCTGCTGATCTGTCCCAACAGTACGGAACGCTCCAGGAGCGGGATATTATTTTTCTTCGCGTAGGCAAACTCTATATTGTTTGGTTTTATCGCGGGTGTATAAACGCAAAGCGCCACGCCTTTGACCCAGTCTTCACTATGGCCGATATGTGTTTCGATCCCCAATTTTGTCAAGATGTCTGTGAAACCGGATTGCTTTTTATCCGACCCCGAAACTTTATATCCAAGGTCATGCAGGATCTGGGCAAGGCCGCTCATGGAACAGCCGCCGATCCCTATGAAATGGATCCGGCCATTTTTATAATCGGCAATATCAACATTTTTTGTCATACAAATTCCTCCAGACAATGAAACTGCTTCAGCAGAGGATAAAGTCGCAATCCAATGCACAAGATGCATCTGCTTTGCAGTTTTGTATATTATAAAATTTTGTATACGAAAGGCAAATCTGTCCGTTTATATGATATTATACTAGACTTTTTGCCATATAATCAACAAAATATAAAAATAAACTGGATTTTTCGTTAAATAAATGTTAAAATACGAATGATATTGGAATAATAATAAAAACAATTCGGAGAAATAGAAAAGCATATGAGCACAGCAGCAAACAGAAAAGAAAGGTTAAGCACGGTAAGTTCTATATTGACGAATAATCCTAGCCGGTTGTATTCCCTTTCTTATTTTTCAGAAATGTTCGGATCGGCGAAGTCGACCCTGAGCGAAGATATTGCGATCATCCGGGAAACTTTCCAAAAATATGGGTTGGGGGATATCGAGGTCTTGATGGGCGCTGGCGGGGGGATCCGCTACCTGCCTTCTCTTCGGAAAGACGAGAAGCGCGCCGTGATAGAAGAGATTGTGCAGAAATTGAAGAATCCGTCCCGTATATTGCCGGGGGGGTTTCTATATACCGCAGATATTTTTTATAATCCGGTTTATGTAGGCAAACTGGCCAAAATGCTCTGGGATTTTTTTTCTAAGACGGCGCCGGATTTTATTATAACAGTGGAAGCAAAAGGGATCCCGCTGGCAATGAGCGTTGCAAGATTGTTCGAACGGCCGCTCGTGGTGGCGCGCCGCAAAAACAAAGTGACGGAAGGCTCTGTTGTTACAATCAACTATATGTCGGGTTCTTCCAGACGCATGCAGACGATGTCTCTGGCCAAACGCGCCGTACAGGAAGGACAAAAAACACTGATCATCGACGATTTTATCGCCGGAGGCGGGACGGTGCATGCTCTGTTTGAAATGATGAAAGAATTCAGTATTGTGGTCGTCGGCTGCGGAGCGGCGATTTCTACAAAAGTGCCGAATAAAAAACGCATCGAGAATTACAAGAGCCTTATGGTTTTGCAGGAAATCAATGAGGAACAACAAAAAATCCAAGTAATTTCCAATGTTTAAAGAATTAACAGGAAAGAGGGAAAGGATCATAAAGTCCTTTTAAAAAAGGAATTTTGATTTTCTTGGCGAATATTAAACATATATTTTGTGCTGTATTACAAAGTTGTTTTTTTAAACAACAGGAGGATTTCGTATGGAGATAACCGATGTAAGGATCAGAAAGATCAACGCTCCGGGTAAGATGCGTGCGGTTGCGTCTGTTATATTCGATGATATGTTTGCCGTGCATGATATCAAAATAATTGAAGGACAAAACGGCCTTTTTATAGCTATGCCCAGCAGAAAGACACCTGCGGGAGAGTATAAAGATATTGTACATCCTATCAATTCGGAAACCAGAGCGATGTTGCAGGACTGTATATTAAAAGCCTATCAGGAGCTTCCGGAGGAAATCAAAGAATAAATTCCATTTATTCATGTTGTTTTTTTGTAAGGCCTCGCGTACATTGTTTTTGTACACGAGGCCTTGGTTTTTTGATATGGCCGTATACGAAAGAAGGCAAGAAAGGGGGATAAGTACGTAGGGGGATGAAAGAGAAAAGGGCGAGGAGAAGGAAGATACGGGTTTAGTGAAAAAGTAGAAAAAGGTGTTGACAGAGGGATATATATTTGATAATATGATAAAGCGCTCTTCGAGAGCGGGCCGAGGAGGCCTGCGAAGGAGAAGAGAGGCACCTTGACAAGAGAATGAAGCGTAAACAAGAAAGCATCAAAAAGAAGAAGCTTAAAGAAAGAAGAGAGCTCGGACGAACTTTTTCAAGAAAAAGAGAAAAGCGGCGAAAGCCGATATAATTTTTTATTGAGAGTTTGATCCTGGCTCAGGACGAACGCTGGCGGCGTGCTTAACACATGCAAGTCGAACGAAGAAACGCCCGGAAGTATTTATATGGACGGGAGTTTTTTAGTGGCGGACGGGTGAGTAACGCGTGAGCAACCTGCCCATAAGAGGGGGATAACAGCCGGAAACAGCTGCTAATACCGCATAAGACCACATTTTCACATGGAGAAGGGGTCAAAGAGAAATCGCTTATGGATGGGCTCGCGTCCCATTAGGTAGTTGGTAGGGTAACGGCCTACCAAGCCGACGATGGGTAGCCGACCTGAGAGGGTGATCGGCCACACTGGAACTGAGACACGGTCCAGACTCCTACGGGAGGCAGCAGTGGGGAATATTGGGCAATGGGCGAAAGCCTGACCCAGCAACGCCGCGTGAGGGAAGAAGGCCTTCGGGTTGTAAACCTCTGTCCTATGGGAAAAAGAAAGTGATGGTACCATAGGAGGAAGCTCCGGCTAACTACGTGCCAGCAGCCGCGGTGATACGTAGGGAGCAAGCGTTGTCCGGAATTACTGGGCGTAAAGGGTGCGTAGGCGGTTTATCAAGTCAGGTGTGAAAGACTCGGGCTTAACCCGGGGGCTGCATGTGAAACTGATAGACTTGAGTGCAGGAGAGGAAAGTGGAATTCCTAGTGTAGCGGTGGAATGCGTAGATATTAGGAGGAACACCAGTGGCGAAGGCGACTTTCTGGACTGTAACTGACGCTGAGGTACGAAAGCGTGGGTAGCAAACAGGATTAGATACCCTGGTAGTCCACGCTGTAAACGATGGATACTAGGTGTAGGTGGCAAAAGTCATCTGTGCCGGAGCAAACGCAATAAGTATCCCGCCTGGGGAGTACGGCCGCAAGGCTGAAACTCAAAGGAATTGACGGGGGCCCGCACAAGCAGCGGAGCATGTGGTTTAATTCGAAGCAACGCGAAGAACCTTACCAAGGCTTGACATCCTCTGACGCATGTAGAGATACATGTTCTCTTCGGAGCAGAGAGACAGGTGATGCATGGTTGTCGTCAGCTCGTGTCGTGAGATGTTGGGTTAAGTCCCGCAACGAGCGCAACCCTTATCATTAGTTGCCAACACGTGAAGGTGGGAACTCTAATGAGACTGCCGGGGATGACTCGGAGGAAGGTGGGGATGATGTCAAATCATCATGTCCTTTATGTCTTGGGCTACACACGCGCTACAATGGTCGGTACAAAGGGCAGCGAACCCGTAAGGGGGAGCGAATCTCAAAAAGCCGGTCCCAGTTCAGATTGTGGGCTGCAACCCGCCCACATGAAGATGGAGTTGCTAGTAATCGCGGATCAGCATGCCGCGGTGAATGCGTTCCCGGGCCTTGTACACACCGCCCGTCACGCCATGGAAGTTGGGGGTGCCCGAAGCCGATGTCCTAACCCGCAAGGGAGGGAGTCGTCGAAGGCAAAACCAATGACTGGGGCGAAGTCGTAACAAGGTAGCCGTATCGGAAGGTGCGGCTGGATCACCTCCTTTCTAAGGTGTAAAAAAGGAAGAGTGAGGAAGAGCTTTCTTGCTTTAAGCGAGCAAGTATTGTTTACGCTTTATTTGTCGAGGAAATTTTGAGCCCAGGTCGCGCAGAAGCGCATGGGCAAATGTGGTTCGAACGCAAACAGGCTGGAGGGCCAAAAGGGCTCAAATATATGCGGGCCCATAGCTCAGCCGGTTAGAGCGCACGCCTGATAAGCGTGAGGTCGGTGGTTCGAGTCCACTTGGGCCCACCAAAAAGAAAAGTCGTTTTGGTGATTTTGCTTTTTGGGTTGGACGTTGGCGCAATAGCCGAGCACATTGAAAACTATATAATATGCGAAAAAAAACTTAAAACAAAAGCGAGAGAAAAGCGAGAAAAATTTTAGGGTAAAATACAATTTTACGAAAAAAAGAAGAAGCTGAGAACGAAGCAAATCTTAAGGAAATAAAAAGAACTTAAGGCTGAGAGACGGCACGAGAGATCGGGCCGAAGATCAAGCGAAGAAGAGCGTAGGGTGAATGCCTAGGCATCAAGAGCCGAAGAAGGACGTGGTAAGCTGCGAAAAGCTGTGGGGAGCTGCAAACAAGCATTGATCCACAGATGTCCGAATGGGGAAACCCGGCGGGAGAGAAACCCGTCAGCGCAACGTAAATACATAGCGTTGTGCGGGGAACCCGGTGAACTGAAACATCTTAGTAACCGGAGGAGAAGTAAGTAAGAACGATTCCCTGAGTAGCGGCGAGCGAACGGGGAAGAGCCCAAACCGAATGTCTACGGAGATTCGGGGTTGAGGAGCGGCGATAAAGCGAGCGGAGTTGCGAGCAGAAGATGGCAGGAAAGCCACACCAAAGAGGGTAAGAGTCCCGTAAGCGAAGTAACGAAGTAAGCGAGCCGGATCCAGAGTACCACAGGACACGAGGAATCCGGTGGGAAGCAGGGGGGACCACCCTCCAAGGCAAAATACTACTTGATGACCGATAGCGGAAAAGTACCGTGAGGGAAAGGTGAAAAGTACCCCGGGAGGGGAGTGAAAGAGAACCTGAAACCCTATGTTTACAAGCAGACGTAGCACTATTAGAGAGTGCGGCGTCGTACTTATTGAAGAACGGGCCAGCGAGTTACGTTTATGCAGCGAGGTTAAGGCGTTGAGCGCCGGAGCCGCAGGGAAACCGAGTCTGAAGAGGGCGATAAGAGTTGCATGAAGTAGACCCGAAACCGGGCGACCTATCCATGAGCAGGTTGAAGCGATGGTAAGACATCGTGGAGGACCGAACTACATGTGCATTGAAAAGCGCTGAGATGACTTGTGGATAGCGGAGAAATTCCAATCGAGCTCGGAAATAGCTGGTTCTCCTCGAAATAGCTTTAGGGCTAGCCTCACAAGAGAAATGTACGGAGGTAGAGCACTGAATGGGATAGGGGGCCACAAAGCTTACCAAACCTTATCAAACTCCGAATGCCGTACATGAATATGTGGGAGTCAGACAATGTGAGCTAAGTTTCATTGTCAAAAGGGAAAGAGCCCAGATCATCAGCTAAGGCCCCAAAGTGCAGGTTAAGTGGCAAAGGATGTAAGTATGCAAAGACAACCAGGATGTTGGCTTAGAAGCAGCCATTCATTCAAAGAGTGCGTAATAGCTCACTGGTCGAGTGGACTTGCGCCGAAAATGTCCGGGGCTAAACCTGCCGCCGAAGCTATGGATTTGCACGCAAGTGCGAGTGGTAGAGGAGCATCGTATACGGGCGGAAGCCGTACCGAGAGGAGCGGTGGACTGTATAGGAGAGAGAATGCTGGTATGAGTAACGAGAGAGAGGTGAGAATCCTCTCCATCGAGAGCCTAAGGTTTCCTGGGGAAGGTTCGTCCCCCCAGGGTAAGTCGGGACCTAAGCCGAGGACTATATGGTCGTAGGCGATGGATAACAGGTTGATATTCCTGTACTGCCCGACGCGATTAAGAGAAGCAGTGACACAGTAGGATAGGTCGAGCGGGTTGATGGTAGAGCCCGTCCAAGCGTTGAGGCTGGAGAGATAGTGAAGTACGTTTCTCCAAAAAGGCTGGGGCGCGATGGGGACAGAACATAAGTATGGAAGCGACTGACTTCACACTGGCGAGAAAAGCTGCTATCGAGCGGAAGGGTACCCGTACCGTAAACCGACACAGGTGGGCGGGGAGAGAATCCTAAGATGAGCGAGATAACCCTTGTTAAGGAACTCGGCAAAATGACTCCGTAACTTCGGGAGAAGGAGTGCCTCGAGAGAGGCTGCAGTGAAGAGGCCCAAGCGACTGTTTACCAAAAACACAGGTCTGTGCTAAATCGAGAGATGAAGTATACGGGCTGACGCCTGCCCAGTGCCGGAAGGTTAAGGGGAGTTGTTAGGGAAACCGAAGCAGCGAACTGAAGCCCCGGTGAACGGCGGCCGTAACTATAACGGTCCTAAGGTAGCGAAATTCCTTGTCGGGTAAGTTCCGACCTGCACGAATGGCGTAACGATTTGGGCACTGTCTCAACAGGGGACTCGGTGAAATTGTAGGACTGGTAAAGATGCCAGTTACCCGCGACTAGACGGAAAGACCCCGTAGAGCTTTACTGTAGCCTGGTATTGGATTTTGACATTGAATGTACAGGATAGGTGGGAGACGAAGAAGCGCGAGCGTCAGCTTGCGCGGAGTCACCGGTGGGATACCACTCTTTTGATGTTGGGATTCTAATGATGTGCCGTGAACCGGGCATCTGACAGTACCAGGTGGGCAGTTTGACTGGGGCGGTCGCCTCCGAAAGAGTAACGGAGGTGCCCAAAGGTCTCCTCAGCATGGTCGGAAATCATGTATTAGAGTGTAAAGGCAAAAGGAGGCCTGACTGCGAGACAGACACGTCGAGCAGAGACGAAAGTCGGGCTTAGTGATCCGGCGGTATCGAGTGGAAGAGCCGTCGCTAAACGGATAAAAGTTACCTCGGGGATAACAGGCTAATCTCCCCCAAGAGTCCACATCGACGGGGAGGTTTGGCACCTCGATGTCGGCTCGTCGCATCCTGGGGCTGAAGTAGGTCCCAAGGGTATGGCTGTTCGCCATTTAAAGCGGCACGCGAGCTGGGTTCAGAACGTCGTGAGACAGTTCGGTCCCTATCTATCGTGGGCGTTAGAAGTTTGAGAGGAGCTGTCCCTAGTACGAGAGGACCGGGATGGACGTACCGATGGTGTACCAGTTGTACTGCCAAGTGCATTGCTGGGTAGCTATGTACGGACGGGATAAACGCTGAAAGCATCTAAGCATGAAGCCTCCCTCAAGATAAGACTTCTCATTTCTAAAAGGAAGTAAGACCCCTCTAAGACTAAGAGGTTGATAGGTCAGAGGTGTAAGTACAGTAATGTATTGAGCTGACTGATACTAATAGGTCGAGGGCTTGATCAAGAAAAAAGAAGACGCTGAGCGAAGGGTTTTGAAGTAACATATTATATAGTTTTGAGGGTACTTGACAAAGTCCGTGGGAGTATGATACGATACGGTGCGGATAAAATGAAGATATGATTTCCGGTGGCGATAGCTAAGGGGAAACACCTGTTCCCATCCCGAACACAGAAGTTAAGACCTTATACGCCGAAAGTACTTGGCTGTAACCGGCCCGGGAGGATAGGTAGCTGCCGGATTTAATATTCCTCCTTAGCTCAGCTGGCAGAGCGTTCGGCTGTTAACCGAAATGTCGTTGGTTCGAGCCCAACAGGGGGAGCCAAATAAAAAGCCTTTAACCATGTGGTTTTAAGGGCTTTTTTGTTTATTTATTTTACTCCCGGGTTTAACCCCCTTTTGCTTTTGTAAACCAAAAGATCGCCACTATCATAAAGCGATCTTTTTTATCTTTGCTATTCTAATAGTTTTTCAAATGTGTCATCAATCAAGCGTGCGGACAACTCTTTATCTCCATTTATCTCGTGCCCATATACACCGAAGGTGTCCATATCTTTACTGTGGCCAAGGATTATTTTATAAGTTTTTTTCCAACAATGTTTTGATTTCATCTGACCTCAAGACTTTTCCCATGGAAACTACTTTTTGACCGATGACCAATGCCGGCGTCGCCATGACGCCATAAGATACGATTTGAGAAAGGTCTGTGATATGTTCTACGAGTGGCTCCATGCCAAGGGAAGCGAGCGCTTGTTTTGCGTTGGCTTCGAGCCGGATGCATTTTTTGCACCCACTCCCCAAGACTTTTACCAAAGCGTCCGGTGTGTTTTTTGTCCTATTGTTGTTTTCAGATGTACACATAGTTTACCTCCTATAGTATAAATTGAAAAAGATTGAACAAATACCCAATACTGATGATCCCGATGATGCAGATTACAATGAATATCGTGAGAAGTTTCGGTTTTACTGCTTTTGAAAGCATGATGAGGGACGGCAGGGCCAATGTAGTCACACTCATCATGAATGCCAACGCAGTCCCTAATCCTATTCCTTTGGCATACAAGGCCTCCGCCAGCGGAATCGTCCCAAAAATATCGGCATACATGGGTGTACCTACCAAAGTCGCCAGAACAACGGAAAAAGGATTATTGGTTCCCAGGATGCGCTGGATCCATTCCGTTGGAATCCAATTATGGATAAGAGCGCCGATACTTACGCCGATCAGAATATATGGGAATACTTTTTTAAAAGTAGCGGCCATTTGTTCCCATGCATACCGCAATCGCATTTTTTTTGTGAGAGCATGGACTTCTATATCAATGTTGTTGGAATTTATATTGAATTGCCGTATTTGGTTTTCTAAATGCAGTTTTTCAATGATACCGCCGCCGATCACGGCAATCACCAGACCGACAACAACGTAAAGAACGGCCAGTTTGATGCCGAAAATGCTTGTCAAAAGGACGAGGGAACCAAAGTCGACCATGGGTGAAGAGATTAAAAAAGAGAAAGTCACACCAAGCGGCAATCCGGCATCGGTAAAGCCGATGAACAGCGGGATGGAAGAACAAGAACAAAATGGAGTGACCGTGCCGAGCAGCGCGCCGATACAATTTGCCCAAAACCCCTTGAAACGACCGAGGATTTTCCGGGTGCGTTCGGGCGGGAAATAACTTTGCACATAAGAAATGACAAAGATCAGGAAACATAGAAAAAAAGTGATCTTCACCGTATCGTATAGAAAAAACTGCACGCTTGCACCGATACGGGTCGTGAGATCGATCCCAAACAGGGACAGAAGATCGCCCGTAATGTCAGTCAGCCAACGCATACCCAAAATCTGATTTTGGATAAAGGCAGAAATCATTTTCAGCGTTGCCATAGAAAACCTCCAAAACATAAATATATTTAAATATATCTATGTATATTTGCATCAAATTATTATATGCGAGTAGATTCCGATTGCTATAAAAGTTCGTTCACGATCCGTACAAGTGTTTCATTTGCCTGGGGGGAAAGTTGATAATAGATCCATTTTCCTTCTTTTCGCCCGGTCACAATGCCCGAATCACACAGAATTTTCATGTGATAAGACAATGTCGGCTGCGTCAGATTTAACTTTTCAAGCAATTGGCAAGCGCATTTTTCGCTTTTCCCGAGAAAGCGAAGAATCTGTATTCTATTTTCGTCACAAAGTGCTTTGAAAACCTTTGCTATTTCTGCGTTTGTCAATTCCATGATTGTTTCCTCTACCGTAATGGACCATCTGGCAATATTGTGTACCATAGATAGATATTTGTCAATATGTTTATGCATTTATGTAAAAATTCCCTGCCTTTGAAATTTAGGGTTTGTAAAATGGGGTCGAGTTTTATATACTTAATAAGAAAGAAAAGCAAGAGGATATCTATATCATGAAAACCGATAAAAGCAGATTTGTGCTGGTGAAAGACCTTATTCCGGATATTAAAGTCGACCTGAAGTATGCGACCGCAGACAATTTTACAGGTAAAAAGATTTATATGTTTCAGGATGCATATTTGCGGCAAGGCACAGCGGAGAAACTCCGTTTGGTACAGCAAATACTGAAGGAAAAAGGGTTCGCACTTAAAATCTGGGATGCATTTCGGCCAGCCGCTGCGCAGTTTGCGCTTTGGGAAGCGGTACCCGATCCTATGTTTGTAGCGGACCCGACGCAGAGCTATTCCAATCATAGCCGGGGGAATACAGTAGATGCAACACTTATTTATTTGAATGGAGCAGAAGCAGAGATGCCCACCGGGTTTGATGACTTTACAAAAAGGGCAAACAGGAGTTACTCTGGACTTCCGCCAACAGTACGGGAGAATGCACTTCTATTGGAAAAGGCAATGAAGGCAGGCGGGTTCTTAACAGATCATTGGCCGGAATGGTGGCATTATACAGACAGCGAGAGATACTCTGTCGAAACTGAATTTATGCCAGGGCCATGCTAAATAAGGGTCCAAGTACGTTGACAAATATTGGTTTATTTAGTATGCTGTTATTAGCTAAAACGTGTTAGGCATGCTGTCGCCATGATAATTGCAGGGGGTATGCGTATGATACGGATAAAGGATATTGCGGAACTTGCGGGAACCTCTTTGAGCGCCGTTTCTTTTGTTTTGAATGGGAAAGGAACGGCCATGCGTATTTCTGAAAAAACGCAGGAAAGAATACTGGAAGCGGCCCAAAAGCTGGGATATGTGGCAAATGTACAGGCCCGACGTTTGAAATCGGCCGATTATACGCCATTAATTGCCTTGTATTGGCCGATCGATACACTCGGATTTTCTTTGGATACCATTATGGAAGGACTTACGAAATCTTTTCATAGGGAGAGCGGCGATGTGGAAATCGTTGCGCGCCCCTATAAACCGGGAAAACTGTCTGCTACTGGCATAGAGAAAGCGGAAAACAAATATAACGCGCTTTTGTTTGCAGAAATACAAGAGGCGGATTTTTCGTATATAGAACAACTGAATCTGAAATTGCCGATCTGTTATATTGGGAGTCCGTCCGGAAAAAATGTAAGCATGCTCCCCGACTATATAAACGCCGGGAAAGAAGTGGCGCGCCTTTTTGCCGCGTATAAGCTTTCCCATGTAGCTTTTGTCGGTTGGAAGGGAGAAGGCAGTTATTTATTAAATGGTTTTAGCAAGGGATGCGGCGAATACGGACTGCAATTTGCGGCAAACGATGTTTTTCAACATCCTTCTTCTCCGCTGGGTGGAGCCCGGGCGGCGGAGGATATTCTGTTGCGCGACGAAATTCCCCAAGCGATCCTGTTTGAAAGCGATAAGGCGGTTATCGGAGCCATGGGTGTTTTCCAAAAACGGGGGTTGCGTATACCGGAGAATTTGAAAATCGTTGCATGCGGAAATAATCCCCTGCTGGAATACCTTCCGCCTTCTATCACCGCGCTCACATTTCCCATGCGGGTCATGGTGGAAGACGCCTTGCTGGCGGCTGTCGCCGCCATCGGAGGGAAAAGAAGGCAGAGCAGCAAACTATACGCCCCTGAATTTATTTTCCGGGAGAGTTGCGGGGCTTTTCCTGGGAAAAAAGCATATCGGATATTTATTTAACATTAATGAAGGAGAAGGAATATGGATGTTGCTTCTTTGAAGGCATGTTGGCAGGCGGAAGAAAAGAAAGTGTTCGTCGGGTGGGATTTTTCCTATATCGAAAAGAGAAGTTTTGAAGAACCCTTGCCTTGGGATTATAAAGAAAAAGTGTTACAATATATAAGACCGACACAGCGGTTACTGGATATGGAAACAGGCGGAGGGGAATTTTTGTCTTCTCTGCGCCACCCTTACAAAAACACCTATGCGACGGAGAATTGGGAGCCGAATTATCGTCTGCTGATGGATACGTTGGCCAAGCAGGGAATCACGATCGTAAGACAAGAGGAAGACGGTACGCTGCCGTTCGAGCGGGATTTTTTCGACATTGTCCTCAACCGGCATGGGTCTTTTCGGGTAGCCGAACTGGGGCGTGTGCTAAAACCGGGCGGACTGTTCATTACAGAGCAAGTCGGCGGGGAAAACAACCGTGCGCTCTCGGACAGGTTGATCGAGGGGTTTGTCCCGCCTTATCCGGAAAACACGCTTTACCGCGTGCGCGCACAGTTTGAAGAAGCGGGTTTTTCTATCGTATCGTGTGGAGAATATTTTCCTGTTCTGCGGTTTTTTGATGTCGGTGCCTTGGTTTGGTTTGCGAAAGTGATCCAGTGGGAATTTCCGGGGTTTTCTGTGGAAACCTGCCTGGATAAGCTGCTTGTGCTCCAGCGGGAAGTAGAGGAAAATGGGTTCGTGGAATCTCGTGAGCATAGATTTTATATCATTGTGCGCAATCAAATAGGCGGAGAATAAGAAGGAATTTCACTTTTTTTGAGAAAGATACTTTTTAAAGGGAGGGAATGTTAATGAACGAAGTGTGGGAAAATATCAAGTCGCGGCGCAGTATTCGTTCTTTTCGGGAACAATCGGTTTCCAAAGAAGACCTTATGCGTATCGCGCAGGCGGGTGCGTGGGCGCCCACGGCGAGCAATCGGCAAACTTTCCGCTTCACGGTTTTGCAAGACCGGGGAGAAATACAGGTGTTGGCCAAAGTGGTCGGTGCGCAGTTAGGGAACTCCGCTTATAATTTTTATGAACCAGCTGCGCTTATTTTGCTTTCCAACGACCGCGATAATTCTAATGGCCTGGCGGATTGTGCCTGTGCATTGCAAAACATTTTTCTTTTTGCGCATTCCATAGGGGTTGGTTCCGTATGGATCAACCAATTTAAAGGCATCTGTGATGCTGCATCGGTCTGTAAGGCGCTGACGGGCATGGGGATCCCGGAAAATCATCTCGTGTGGGGCGTTGCTGCACTTGGGTATGCCGCCGCTAAAGATCCCATTGCGCCCCCGAGGAAATCGGTCATCCACTTTGCCGATTGAGACAGGAAAGCTTTTCGTTGACAGGATAGGTCTGGTTTTATAAAATGGAAGTGTGTCTCCGGCTATTTTAATGTAATCGGTTCATTCAGAGGAAAAAAACAAGAAAGAAGGGAATCGCATGGCTTTATTCAATGGTAATATTTTTTCAAGAGCACTTATGTTGGACACCCAGATAAATATAATCGTGCCGGACATTCCTTACGATATCGAATCTCCTTATAAGGCTACGCATATACTTTATCTGCTGCATGGTATGACGGATAACGCCACCGCATGGGCCAGGCTGACCCAGGCGGAATATTTTGCAAAGGTATACAATTATATTGTCATTATGCCGGAAGTACAGAGAAGTTTTTATTGCGATATGGTCTATGGCCCCAGTTATTTCACATATGTGGCGGAGGAACTGCCGAAAATCTGCGCAAATATTTTCCGGATCCCGCAGGGCCGGGAGAATACGTTTATCGCCGGCCTTTCCATGGGTGGATACGGCGCTGCAAAAATCGGTTTCAGCCAGCCTGAAAAATTTGCGGGGATCGCGTGTTTTTCCGCGGGGGTAGATATCCGTTCGATTGTGGACAATATGAAAAAAGAGGACCGAAAAGATCTGGAAAAGGATGTTGTGGCTATCTTTGGCACCGATTATGAGAAGCAAGTCGTGAACGATGCGCATGCGATGGGTGCTGCGCTGGCAAAAGACCCGAACCGGCCGAAGCTTTTGCAGACCTGCGGCCAGCAGGATTTCCTGTATGAGGCGAACAAGCGCTTTAAAGAAACGTTGGATGCGGCCGGCTATGGGCATACCTATCTAGAATGGCCGGGAAAACACGAATGGCCGTTTTGGAACAAGTCGTTGGAACTCGCCATGCGGTTCTTCCGGGGAGAAGAGGTCCACGCCTGATTGTAGTGTGCGCAAAAAAGCTCTGCTTTTTACAGAGCTTTTTTTATTCTGATTTGTCGCTTTATTCTTCGAGTTTGCGGTATCCTGTGGAAAGATCGACCAGATTGGCGTATTTCCCGCCGTTGAGATACGCCGCAACGTTCTGATAGAAAATCCCGGCGATGGTGTCCCTCGCGAATGCAAAGGAAGTGCTGCCCGATACATGTGGGGTAATGTGCAGGTTGGGCATTTGCCAAAGCGGAGAATCAGCGGGTAGCGGTTCCGGATCGATGACATCCAACCCCACACCCAGCAGCTTGCCTGTTTGCAGATGCCGATAAAGCGCGTCGGTATCGATCGCGGTCCCGCGCCCAATATTCAAAAGAACGGCCTTGTCCTTCATCAGCGCCAGACGTTTTTGGTCGATGATCCGGTACGTTTGTCCGGTGGAAGGCAGACACAGGGCGACGACGTCCGCTTTGGGGAGGAGGCCGTCGAGCGCGTCCGCCGTATATACTTCATCGAGGAAATCCGGTTTCTCCCGCGGGGTCCTGCGGATGCCAATGGTATAAGCCTCGAGCGCTTTTACGCGTTTTGCGAAATTTCCGCCGATATCCCCCGCGCCTACGATCAGTACGGTAGAACCATACACGGAATACCGCTTGTTATGCAGCCGGTTCCATAGATTTTTCCGTTGTTGTTCTTTGTATTGCGGGAAAAAATTATAGATGTTCATCAACATGCCCAGCAGCCATTCGCTGATCATGGGGCCATAGGCGCCGGTTGCGTTGGTAAGTATGGTGCCCTTGGGCAATACGCCTTCGACGCAGTATGTATTGGCACCCGCGCTGTTCAGACAGACCATGCCAAGATGCGTACATCCCTTGAGCATCTGGACCGGGGGATTGCCGAGTATGATATCTGCCTCGCACACTTGTTTTTCTTCCAAGGCACCGTTGTTGGTAAGAACAAACGTACAATCGGGCGCTATCTGCTTTAGTTTCTCGATGTGGTTTGCATCCAGATCTGTGATCACGAGTATATTTTTTGACATTCTGGAACCTCCTGAAATAAATTCTGAATAGTAGATAGGGCTATATAGGTATTTTTTAACTGTCTTCATGCGGGCGAGCAAGATATTCTTCCCTGGCCATAGAGTAACAGCACGCATCATAAAATGTCCCGTCGTAGATCTTGGCGGCCAGGCGCAATGTTCCTTCGTAGGTGAATCCGCATTTTTCGATGACACGGCGGGAACGATTGTTGAAGGGATAATGGTATACGGAAACAATAAGGAGGTCCATTTGCAAAAATGCATGGGACAATATGGTCTTTACTGTTTCCGGCATGATCCCCCGCCCCCAGTATTCTTCGCTTAGTACGTACCCGAGCATACGCGCTTCGGGGAAATCGCGCTGGCGGTCTTTATGTAGGCCGACGGAGCCGATTGCTTTGCCCGTTTCTTTCCATACGATGGCCCAGACATCGTCCGCCTCTATAAAAGACTGCAGGATCTTACGCGAGGCTTCCATATCCGCATGGGGTTCCCAGCCGGCGGCCGGTCCCACGTGCGGATTTTTACAGTATGCATGGAAATCTTCCAGATCACTTAACTGCCATCCGCGCAACAAAATTCTTTGTGTTTCCAATGTTTGCATGAGGGACTCCTTAGATATAGAAGATATATTAAAAACGGGACGGTATAGACCGCCCCGCTTGTTGCAGTGACGTATCGGATACTAAAAATAAAATGTTAGTATTTCAGGAACTGACCGACTTCCATGACAAATACAGTTGCGCCGCCGACGGTGACTTCGATCGGATAGGGCGTATACATACCCATGGCACCCATGGCGGGCGAGGGGAATACTTCGATCTGTTTGCGGCTGATGCATACTTTTTTGATGATGGCAAGCGCACCGTCCAGTTTATCATCTTCCACACCCAGAAGGAGCGTGGTATTGCCCGAACGCAAGAATCCGCCGGTGGAAGCCAACTTTGTTACACTGTAATGTTCTTTCATTAAAGTGCCGATCAGGTTGGAAGCGTCCTCGTCCTGTACGATTGCGATTATCAGCTTCATAAAATATCCCTCCTTAAAATTGAATGGATTTTTCAGAATTTGTACAAACCTTTGTTTGATTATAGTATGCTCTGGATCTTATCGTCAAATCTTTTTTGTGATCATCGCGTTTCTTTTTACAGTTTAGCATAAAATCTTAGCCTTGTACAGTATTTGCTTGCTAGTGGACGATATGCTATACTTTGTAAAAAAAGAGGAGTCGGGTATGCAACGGATCGCAACGTTTGAAAAGGTTTCGCAAGGACAGTTTTGCCGGGATGCGGCGCAGTTTTTGGCCGGCAAAGATGCCCGGTCCGCCTATGCGGATATCCTGCTGCCCAGGCGGGCCACCGCGGGTTCGGCCGGCTATGATTTTTTTGCGCCGGCAGGGTTTACCTTGCTCCCCGGTACCGAAGTGACCGTCCCTACGGGCATACGCGTACGTATGGAGGAAGGCTGGGTCCTGCAATGCTACCCGAGGAGCGGGTTGGGGTTCAAATACCGCATGCAACTCAATAATACGGTGGGCATCATAGATAGCGATTATTACTTTTCAGATAACGAAGGGCATATCATGGCCCGGTTTACCAATGGGTCTTTAAACGAAAAAACACTCCACATAGACGCGGGGCAGGCGTTTATGCAGGGGGTTTTTACGATGTTCGGGATCACAAGGGAGGATGATGTGCGGGTCTCCCGCAATGGCGGCTTCGGGAGTACGGACGCCCGGACCTGAAGTTGGCTCACTTCTCGTTTGTATCCACCCAATCCTTTGCTTCTTTGATATCTTCGTTTTTAACCGCCGGGGAAACGTCGTCAAAGATGGCGTTGGTTGCGGCGAGCGCCGTGAATGCGGGTGGCGCTTCGGGGGAGATTGGCTGTTGCGGCGGCGTTATGTTGGGGATTCGTTTGTTTTTCTTTTTATTCATAAAAAAGTACGCTCCTGGATTTTTTAATAGTATTTGTCCGGGCGTTTTTTTTATGCTTTTATTTAATAAAAATAAGAGGGACAGCGGTGCTGGTGCAGAACGATCTGCAAAAATGGTGTTGGCGGTCTTACTGGGGCGGCGAACAAGCCGGATTTGCAGACGTAGGGGTCACGATTCTGACCGTGGCAAAGGCCACACGGGTTTTACGGAAAAAAAAGAATCCCCTTATAGGAGCTTCAGGTGCTCGAGCAATATCTTTATCCCGATACAGATGAGTATGAGTCCGCCTATGATCTTTGCTTTGGATTCATACTTGTTTCCAAAAATACAGCCTATTTTTACTCCGAAAAAAGAGAATAAAAAAGTGGTGACACCTATGACAAAGATCGCATAATAGATGTTCGTTCCCAATGCGCCGAGCGTGATCCCCACGGCCAGGGCATCGATGCTGGTAGCTATGGCAAGCGGGAGCATGTAGCGGAAAGAGAAAGAAGCGTTTTCGCCTTCTCCCTTTTTGCCCGCTTCGATCAGCATATTGGTGCCGATGGCGACAAGAAGCACAAAAGCGATCCAATGATCGACTTCGGTGATGGCGGATTCCAGACCGCCATATAAGTAGTAGCCGATCAACGGCATACCTGCCTGGAACAGGCCGAAATACAGGCCTGCTGTCGTCATACAGCGCAAGCTGGATGTTTGCAAACAAAGGCCCTTGGAAATGCTTACGGCAAATGCATCCATGGAAACGCCGATGGCTATGAGAATGAGTTCGATAAACGACATAGATACTCCAAACGTTTTTTTAATATATTTATACTATTTCACGACAAGAAAGACCGTACGCCGGGTGTATAGACAGAGGCAAATGCACGTTGCTTTCAATAGGATACCGAACATACGGTTAGCAGCGTTTCGTCTTTGCTTTCTTTCAGGGATAGCCTTCACGATTTCTAAAATGTAATTTTAAACATTGAAGCGGAACAAAACGACATCGCCATCCTGCATAACATAGTCTTTGCCTTCCTGGCGTATCAAACCTTTCTCGTGCGCACGCGTCATATTTCCGTCCAGGTTCTTCAGCTTGCAAAAGGGAATGACTTCCGCACATATGAATCCGCGCTCAAAATCCGTATGAATCTTCCCGGCGGCCTGCGGCGCTTTGGTCCCTTTTGGGATCGTCCAGGCACGTACTTCCTTTGGCCCGGCCGTGAGGTAACTGATGAGGCCCAACAGTTTATAGGATTCCTTTACGAGCTGGTCCAAACCGGATTCTCTGATACCCAGTTCTTTCATAAAGAGGTTCTTTTCATCGGGTTCCAGCGCGGAGAGCTCTTCCTCCACGCGGACGCTGATGACAAGGACCTCCGCCCCTTCTTTTGCGACGTACTGTTTTAAACTTTGGAGCAGGGGCAACGTTTCTTCCGGCTGCGAGAGTTGGTCTTCCGCTATATTGGCCACATAGATCAACGGCTTATCCGTAAGCAAAAACAGGTTGCGTACCCAGGCTTTTTCTTCTTCCGAAAACGGAGCGTTGCGTGCGGGCAGGCCGGATTCCAGCACCGCATACAGTTTTTTCAGCACGGCGGCTTCTTCCCCGTATTGCCGTTCGCCGCTTTTGGCCATTCGTTCGATGCGGGAAAGACGTTTTTCCACCGTTTCCATATCTGCGAATATTAATTCGAAATTGATTGTCTCGACGTCACGTACAGGGTCTACACTGCTTTCCACATGTACGATATTCGGGTCTTCAAAACAGCGGACGACATGCACAAGAGCATCTACCTCGCGGATGTGTGAGAGAAACTTGTTCCCCAGACCTTCCCCTTTGCTTGCGCCGCGGACCAACCCGGCGATATCCACAAATTCTATCGTGGCGGGGGTGAATTTTTCCGGATGATAGATCTCTGCAAGATACTCCAGCCGTACATCGGGCACACTGACCATGCCGATATTGGGTTCTATCGTACAAAAAGGATAATTTTCGTTGGCGGCTCCCGCCTGCGTGATCGCGTTGAAGAGCGTGCTTTTCCCCACATTGGGCAACCCGATAATGCCGAGTTTCATAAGAATATCGTCTCCCCCGGGAAATGTTTTTACGGATTCCATAACTCCGCATGTAACTGATTATATAATACTATCCCTGGGGAATCAATAGAAAGAGATCGCTATGGGCAACAGAGGGACTTTATGGTATAATAGAAAAACTTAAAACTATAGTTTTAACAGTAAGGAACGGGCGAAGAGACATATGAACATAATCGAAGCGTTGGTATTGGGTTTTGTGCAGGGCCTGACAGAATTTCTTCCTGTTTCCAGCAGCGGGCATCTTGTACTGATACAGAATATTTTCGGGATAGAAGAAAATCCGTTGTTTTTTGATACGATGCTGCATGTGGGGACATTGGTCGCCGTGGCCGTCGTATTGTGGGAAGACATAGCGGATATACTGACCCATCCTTTCCGGCGGCTTACCTGGCTGCTGCTGGTGGCGACGGTACCTGCGGTCATTGCCGCGCTTCTGTTCAATGATTTTTTTACGGGTGCATTTGAAGGCAAATACCTCGGATGCGGGTTCCTGCTTACAAGTTTGTTGCTCACGCTTTCGGAAAGACTGGTCGCGCGAAAACGGGTCAAACGTATGGAAATGACATTCCCTGCGGCGGCGGGGATCGGGTGCATGCAGGCGGTCGCCATACTGCCCGGTGTTTCCCGTGCGGGCGCAACGCTCTCCGCCGGGCTGCTGAGCGGTTTGGAACGGACGTATGCGGCGAAATTTTCTTTTTTGATGTCTATACCCGTGATATTGGGGTCTGTGGTTTTCCAGGGGTATGACATGGTCAAAGAAGGGGTGGGAAACATCAGTGTCCTTTCCACTGTTATAGGGACACTGGCCGCGGCGGTAACGGGGTACTTTGCCGTGCGGTTTATGCTTCGGCTGATCCGCAAAAAGAAGCTCTATGGATTTGCGGTATATACGGGCATCCTCGGGGCGGCAGTCCTGTTGGACCAGCTCGTCCTGCATATTGTTTTCTGATAAAAGTGAAAATAGAAGGGCGGCAGATACATCTGCCGCCCTTCTATTTTCAAGTGGGTCTATATGGCCGTCTAAAATCTGGCAAGAACCGCTCTACCGCATTGAAGGTACCTATTTTTTAGAACAGACAAGGATACCCATCGTGGCGCTACGGACCGTAACGCTGAAGAATGCGAGGGGGAATATTTTTATGGGAAAGCAAAACATAGCGAAGCTATGCGAACAGATCCTCATAAGAAACATTTAAAATTATTTTAAATGCTTTGATTTCAAGAGAATAAATATGTCTTTGCCCCACTTCGATTTTTGCTATGCTGCTCCTTGTAAGGTCGCACCCAAATGTTTGCAGCCTGGCGGCCAATTGTTTTTGCGAAAGCCCCTGCTGTATCCGAAAGGCTTTTATCCTAAGGCCAATCTCTTTATCGTATGTAAATGTCACAAAAGCACCTTTTTTATCAGATTATGATTGATGTTATCAGTTTTTTCCAGTATAATTGCACTTATGTAAGTGCAATTATGGATGAAAAGACAGTGTTTGGAGTATGTAAATGGCCGACTACAAAAAAATGTATTTTACTCTGTTCAATGAAGTGAGCAGGGCGATCGAGATCCTGCGGAATGCCCAATGTCAGGCGGAGGAAGCATATAGTTCTTCGGAAGATATGGTTTTAAAAATCGCAAAAGGAAAAACAAAGGAAATGAAAAGAGCGGACGCCCACAAGAAATGAGGGGGACATCCGCTTTATGTTGTTTTTTTTCTATACGGTTTGTGTTTGCTTTATATTCCGTTACCGGATGATATCCGTGCCCATGTAGGGGATGAGCACTTCCGGTACCCGTACGGAACCGTCTGCCTGCTGGTAATTCTCCAATATGGCGGCGACCGTCCGCCCTACCGCCAGGCCGCTGCCGTTCAGTGTATGGACGAACTCGGCTTTGTCTTTGACATCGTCCTTGAAGCGGATATTGGCGCGGCGGGCCTGGAAATCTTCGCAGTTGCTGCAGGAAGATATTTCAACATATCTGTTGTAACTGGGCATCCAGACTTCCAGATCGTATGTTTTTGCGGACGTGAACCCAAGGTCTCCGGTCGAAAGCGCCATAACGTGATAGGGCAACTTCAGCAGCCGGAGTATTTTTTCCGCGTCGTTTGTAAGGGCCTCCAATGCATCGTAGGAAGACTCGGGCCGGACGAACTTTACCAACTCCACTTTATTAAATTGATGCAGGCGGATGATGCCCCGGGTATCGCGCCCGGCGCTGCCTGCCTCGCTCCGGAAACAGGCGCTGTAGGCCGCATGGCAGATGGGCAGATCCGCTCCGTTCAGGATCCGTTCCCTGTACATATTGATCACGGGCACTTCGGCCGTAGGGATCAGGTAATATTCTTTGCCTTCCAACTTGAAGGAATCACCGATGAATTTGGGGAACTGGCCTGTCCCAAACAACGCGCGTTCATGTACGATGAAGGGCGGAAATATCTCCGTATATTTTCCGTTTTTTGTATGGGTGTCCAACATGAAATTGAATACGCTGCGTTCCAGACGGGACCCGAGACCGCGATAAAAAACAAAGCGTGCGCCGGCGACCGCGGCGGCGGCTTCAAAATCCAATATGTGCAAGTCCTCCCCAATAGCCCAATGCGCTTTAGGAGCAAACGAAAAGGTGGAAGGTTCCATAAACCGGCGGACTTCCACATTGTCCGCGTCGCTCAGGCCATCGGGCACCGATGCGTCCGGGATATTGGGAATGTTGAGCAGGTCTTCCCGTATGGCGTTGTCCAGCTCTGCGATTTGCATATCCAATTCTTTGATCTGCTGTCCGACCTGCTTCATTTCCATAAATAAAGGCGCGGGATCCTGTCCCTTTTTTTTGAGGAGGGGGATCTGCTTGGAAACGCTGTTTCTTCTTGCTTTCAGGGATTCGGACACAGATATAAGGCTCCGCTTTTGGGCGTCTTTTTCCAAAAGGGAAGTAAAATCAAATATTTGTCCTCTTCTTCCGATACGTTGCGCAATTTCTTCGGGGTTTTCCCGGATTCGCTTTAGATCCAGCATAGAAACAACATCCTTTCGACAGAAATAATTTTTGTATATCTACATACGCTCGGGCGCGCGGATCCCTAGAAGCGCGAGGCCGATTTTGATGACGGTCGCCGTCGCTTTTGCGAGGGAAAGACGCGCCGCGGTCGCAGAGGCGTTTTCATCTATGATACGGATATCATAATAAAATTTATTGAATGCCTGTGCGAGTTCGGTAATATGTCTGGTTATCAAATAAGGCTCATATTTCTCCGCCGCTTTTTGGATCGCTTCGGGGAAGCCGGCGATGAGCCGTACCACCGAAAAAGCCTGCGGAGAAGAGAGTGCGGTATAATCGGGTTCTTCCTTAAGCGCTTCTTCGCCGCCCCTGCGTAACAGGGAAAGTGCACGCGCATGCGTATACTGCATATAGGGCCCGGTCTCTCCATCGAAATTAAGGATCCTGTCCAAATCGAACACGATATCCTTTATCCTATTTGCCGAGAGCGTTTTATATACGAGCGCACCCACGCCGATATCGCGGGCAGTCTCTTCTTTGTTTGCCAAATCGGGGTTTTTCTCCTCAATCAGGCGGTGCGTCTTTTCGATGGCGGCCTGGATGACATCTTCCAGGAAAATAACGCGGCCTTCCCGGGTGGAGATCGTACCGTCCGCCATAGAGACCATTCCGAAAGCCACATGCTCCATATCCTTTGCCCAGGGATAGCCCATCCGTTCGATCACCTTGAAAAGCTGGCGGAAATGCAGATTTTGCTGGTAAGCGACCACATACAGGCACTTATAAAAATCGTATGTTTTTTTGCGGTAGAAGGCAGCCGCCAGATCCCGTGTGGCATAAAGCGTGGCGCCGTCGGACTTCAGGATCAGGCAGGGAGGCAGATCGTATTCGTCCAGCCGGACGACCTTTGCGCCGTTGCTCTCTTCCAGGAGGTGTTTTGCTTCCAATTCTTCTATGACGGGCTGCATCTTATCGTTATAAAAGCTTTCGCCGGCATAGGAATCGAATTTGACATCCAGAAGATCGTATATCCGGGAGACTTTTTTGAGCGTCAGTTCTTTGAACCAGGCAAACAGGGAAAGTGCTTCCGGGTCGCCGTCCTCTATCTTTTTAAACCAGGCGCGGGCTTCCTCATCTAAAGAAACGTCTTCTTTAGCGGCATGGTGAAACTTTACATACAGGTCCAGCATGGCATGTATGGACCCTTTTTCCACGGTGTCATGCTTTCCCCAATGCTTATAGGCGACGATCAGTTTGCCGAACTGCGTACCCCAGTCGCCCAAATGGTTGATCCCGACAGAATGGTACCCCAGGAAATTGAAAATCTTGTACAGGGAATTTCCGATGACGGTCGTGGAAAGGTGCCCGATATGGAAAGGCTTGGCTATATTGATGGAAGAATAGTCTATGACAATGTTTCTCCCCGCCCCTTCCTGGGAAGCGCCGTACCGTTCGCCGGCAGCGGCAACGGAGGAGAGCATATCTTTTGCATAATGCGGGCGGTCCAGATAAAAATTCAGGTAACCGCCTGCTATTTGGACCTTATCCAGCCAATGGGGCAGATCGTTTAGAGAAGCATGAATGTTTTCTGCGATCCGGGCCGGCGCTTTTCTCAGTATGCGCGCCAATTTAAAACAGGGCAGAGCAAAATCGCCCATTTCAAGCGCGGGCGGCGTCTCGAGCAGATGTTCGATCTCGTCCGCGGACAGGCTTGTTTTTTCTGACAATAGTTGACAAAGTTCTTTTTTGTAATCCATATATTGTACACCGCCGCATGCATAAACTGTGAAAAACCGTTTTTTTGTATACTAAATATAACACAGTGTCGTCTGTGTGTAAACAGATGGATTTATTCCTGTTCAGTAATGTTGGAGATCTGGTTGTCGGAGAATTCTATCGAAAACAGGCGGACATAAAAGGTGTTTTTTTCCGCCGGGGCGGCGAGCGCCAATTCTCCCGGACGGGCCATAGCCGTTTCGACAGACCCGATCTCACCGAAAAAATCCCGGAGGTCTTCGAAGGAAACTTCTTTTTTGAGAGAAGGAGAAAGATAGGAAAGAGCGACTTCCGCATTTTGGTATTTTACTGCCAGCGCAAACGCGGCGGGAGTAAGCGCAGGGGAGGGTTCCTGCGAAGATTCGCTGTGATGCCTAAACGTATGCCGGTAGATGAGGCCGTCGGCTGTAAAGGTGCAGTGCGAAAACAGTCTATGCCCATATGGGTCGCCCACATCGGATACGATCTCCACGGTGTCTTTTTCAAAGCGGTAGCTTTCGCATTCTTCCATGAACATTAGAGTGGAAGAAGATATATCGACACATACCAGCAGAAGAGTTTCTTTTTCTGTGACAGTCTCGGTGAAAACATATGGCCGTGCATTCATTTCATGCGTAAAAAGGCGGGCGCTTTTCAGACCTGCCGGGAGTGGACAGACCAGCAGGATACGCCCGGAACTGTCGGAAAGGGCAAATTGGAACGAAAATTCGAAATATACTTCCGCATGGTAGTGCCCGACGGTAGTTGCGGCGGAAAAATCGAGTGAAACCAGTGTATAGGGCGTCTGAGGCAGCAGGATAAAAGGCGGGCGGATACGCACAAAACAGACCGAGCCCGGGAAGATGTACAAGGAAAGCGTGCCGTCGTCCGCCGTGACCGCCGGCGTTTCGTAAGACAATGTAATGATACGGGAAAACCCGATATAGAGACGTTTGTCATCCCCGCAAACAGGCGCGAAGGAAAGATAGACTCTTTTTTCGCCGACATAATGGCAAAGGCTTGTATTGGGGGTTTCTCCGGCGATTTCGCCATTGATGGAAACGATCCCCGAAACGGGACATTCTATTTTCAAAAGCCACAGTTCGTTCATAGGCACCTCATAGATAGCTGTAACATTATATTCGCAGGAAAACAAAAAAATAATAAAAAAATAGAGCGGAAAACAGCAGAAAATGATAATATTTCCGAAAAAATCAAAATACTATAAAATGAAAAAAATTTTACAAAAGCAGAAAGCCTTTTTCTGCTTTTTGTTTATTATGGAATATTATTACAAAACCATGTCAATACTATTTTCAAGTACAACAACGAAAATATAGTTCACGGAAAGGATGCAGTGACAATGATACAAACCAAAAGCACCGTATTGGGAAACAAAGCGCTGAAGAAGGGCTGGAGCAAGGAAGAAACAAATGTGTTGTTCGATGAGGCGCGGCTGGCCAGCAGACAAGGCCTTCCCGTTAAAAGCGTATTTGAAAAAATGGCTACGCTGACGGGCCGCAAGCCCAACAGTATACGGAATTATTACTATATGAAACTCAAGGAAATCAACCCTGACATACGCTCTTCGTTTGTACCCTTCCGGGAAGAAGAAGTCGAGATCTTGGTGGAGCATATGCTGCTTGGGCAGGCGGAAGGGAAATCCGTCCGGAGGATCGCTTCTGAAATGGGCGATAGCGACAAGAAAGTTATGTTGCGCTATCAAAACAAATACAGGAGCATCATGAAAAACAATCCGGAGTACATACAGGAGATATTACATAAGCTGATCAAGAAAGGCGAGTTGTCCCCGGGCGATTTTGTGCTGAAAAAACGTTTATATAAGCGTAAGAGCTTTGACGAAGTGATCTCCGAACTGATGCGCAATATTGCAGTCATGGGTAAACGGGGAGAAAGCGTCATATGCGCACTGAACGATATCGTCAGTCTTGCCGTCCTGAACAACAAAGAAACAGGAGACGATAAGAAACTGCGGGAGCAGAACATCCTTTTATCCAATGACGTATCGCGTCTGGTTTCTGCCAAAAAGCAACTGGACGAAGAACTTTCGCAGCAATATGCGAAATGCAGGGAATTAGAACGCCGGCTGAAGGAATTGGAAACGATCAACCGCAGCTTCATACGTTTAGCCGGTATGGAAAAAATATCCGGTCTTTCTGAATATGCAACTGCGCTGGAAAATTGTCTGGGAGAGACGGCGTCCTATAAATAAAATCTTGCCTGGTAAAAACGCACCGACCCGTGCGTTTTTATTTTTTATAAAAAGTATATTTATGCGTTTATATGCAGAAAATGCCTCTATTCGATCCGCATGCGCCGGCGGGCAGATGGGAAAAACAATAGAGAATTGCAGGAATTTTTGGAGAAATCCGGAAGTAAATTCATTGAAAGTTCATTATTGTAGTGTATAATAAATACAACAGAAACATAAGAAAAGAGTGTTTTTTATGAGCAAAGAACGCGTACATTTTTTAATACGGGGCGGGTTGATTGCCGCATTGTATGCGGCCCTTACTTTAGTTGCGGCGCCGATCAGCTTTGGGATGATCCAACTGCGGATAAGTGAAGCGCTTTGCGTTTTGCCCTACTATGAGAAATCCGCGATACCCGGGCTTTTCGTGGGCTGCCTGATCGCCAACATCGTGGGCGGAAACGGCGTCCTGGATATTGTCTTTGGCAGTCTAGCAACACTCTTGGCAGCGTACCTGACATCCAAAACCAAGAACAAATTTTTGGCACCATTATCTCCGGTGCTTGTCAATGCGGTCGTGGTTGGTATCGTGCTCTATTTTGCGATCGGCACACCGCTGTTTTTGGGTATGCTGTGTGTGGCCGGCGGCGAGATCCTTGCCTGCTATGGCATCGGATTGCTGTTGATGTTCGGGATCGAACAGGTCCGGCTTTTCAAAGTTAAGGGATGAAACAAGCTGCATGTGGCTTGTTATTATTTAGGAAACAGGAGAGTTTTTATGAAGGTTTGTGTGTATGGTTCTTCCAGTACGGAGTTAAACAGAAAATATACGGATGCGGCTTTTGAACTGGGCAAAAGTATGGCAAGACGGCATATCGGGCTGGTATTTGGCGGTGGGGCACAGGGCGTCATGGGCGCTACGGCGCGCGGCATACATTCCGCCGGCGGGGAGATCGTTGGAGTGAGCCCCAAGTTTTTGGATGTGGACGGTGTGCTTTTCCAGCAATGTAATAAACTGATTTTTACGGATACGATGCGGGAACGCAAGCGGATCATGGAAGATACGGCCGATGCTTTTATCGTTGGCCCCGGCGGGTTTGGCACGCTGGAGGAGTTTTTTGAAATTCTCACGCTGAAGCAACTGGAACGGCATAATAAAGCCATCGTGCTTCTCAATACCGATGGGTATTATGATATGCTGTTGGATTTCATAGCCCGTTCCATGAATGAAAAGTTTGTAAAGGAAGCCTGTTCTATTTTATATTCCGTTTTTGCAAACGCGGAGGAGGCTTTGGATTATATTGAAAATTACGAACCCGTGAAGATCAGCATCAAAAAGCTGCGGGACGTAGGAGAAAGCCTCACATATGACAACCATAAAAAATAAGCGCGAAGGGGAAGCATCATGGCCGGAAAAACAAGACAGGAGATAGAGAAAAAATATACCTGGCAACTGGAGGATATATACCCCGACAATGCGGCCTGGGAAACCGATTTTTCTGTCCTTGAAAAACAGATCCCTTCCCTGGGCGCCTTGAAAGAGACGATCACCACGTCGGCGCAGGCGCAGGCGGGCGGTTTGAAACAGATCCATGACGCTTCGCACGTGTTGGAAAAATTGTACGTATATGCGCGCATGCGAAGGGATGAGGATAATACCTCCTCCGTCTATCAGGCGTTGTTCGCAAGAGCGCAGGCTCTGTCTGTCAGACTTTCGGCCGCGCTTTCTTTTTTGGATCCGCTGCTTCTTTCCATGGACGAAGAAGTCCTGCGGGGCTATATGCGGACCGCTCCGGCACTTGCCGATTACCGGTTCATGCTGGAAAACCTGTTGCGTTCCAAAAAGCATGTGCTGGATGAAAAAAGCGAACGGCTGCTTTCTATGGCGGGAGATTTTGCAGGCGGCGCGCAGGATATTTTCACGATGCTCAACAACGCGGACCTGCGGTTCGGCAGTGTGGAATACGACCATAAAAGCTATCCTTTGAGCCATGCCACCTATATCGAATTGATGCAGGAACCCGACAGGGGCTTGCGCAAGGAGGTATTTCATCAGTATTATGGAGAATTTTCCGAACATATTAACACGATCGCTTCCACTTACGCCACTTCGGTCAAAAAAGATGTGTTTTACGCGAAGGTGCGGGGGTATGGCAGCGCGTTGGAACAAGCGCTCTTTGCGGACAATGTGCCCGAAGACATCTATACCGGCCTGATAAACACGGTCCATGAAAATCTGCCGACGATGCACCGGTATGTAGAATTGCGTGCCAAATTGTTGGGCATCGACGACCTGCAGATGTACGATATCTACACACCGCTGGTCGCCGAAGCCAAACAGACGTATACATACGAACAGGCAAAGGAAATGGTCCTCGCAGGGCTTTCCCTATTGGGGAATTCGTATATCGATACATTGAAAGAAGCGTTCGCTTCCCGCTGGATCGACGTATATGAGACTGCGGGCAAAACTTCGGGCGCGTATTCCTGGGGTGTCTACGGTACGCACCCGTATGTACTTTTGAACCACCGGGGGGATCTGGACAGCGTGTTTACGATCGCCCACGAGCTGGGGCATGCGATGCATACGTATTATTCGGATAAGACACAGCCTTATGCTACCGCGGGGTATGCTATTTTTGTGGCGGAAGTCGCCTCGACGGTCAACGAGATCCTGCTCACAAAATATCTGCTTAAAACAGTGCGGGACAAAAAACTCAAGAGGTATATCCTTAATCATTATATAGACCAGTTCCGTTCCACCGTGCTGCGGCAGACCATGTTTGCCGAGTTTGAGATGCTTGCCCATGCGATGGCGGAAAACGATGAACCGTTGACGGTGGAATCGCTTTCCAAAGCGTATGAGCAACTGAATAAACTGTATCACGGTCCTGCGATGGGCACGGAAGATACGATCCGTATCGAGTGGGCCAGGATCCCGCATTTTTATAATGCGTTTTATGTATATAAGTATGCCACGGGGTTTTCCTGTGCGGTGGCGATCGTACATGGCCTGGAAACGGACCCCGCCATGAAAGAAAAGTACCAGGCGTTCCTTTCCGCCGGGGGAAGCGACTACCCGTTGTCTATATTGAAAAAAGCGGGCATATATGTAAAAGAAGCGGTGGATGTTTGCATGCGGGAGTTTGCACAGGCATTAGAGGAATTTCAGGCATTATGAGAGAATAGATACTGTGAGGAGTAAGATCCAAGAAGTAAAAAAGCTGAAGAAGGGTAAAAGGGTGCACGATTGATGAAGATTTGTTTTTCTACACTGGGATGCCCCAAGCTTAGCTTTCGGGAAGTACTTTCTCTTGCAAAGGATCTTGGGTATGACGGGATAGAAGTCCGCGGGCTGCTGCATGTGATGGATGCGCCGGATATCCGCGAATTTTCCAAGAACAACATCGAGGAAACAAAAAAAAGGCTGAAAGAGCTCGGCCTGGAGATTCCTGTTTTGGCTTCCGCCTGTTATGTGAACCTCCCCGGGCGTTGGAAAGAGACTTTTGAGATGGCGGCCCGGTATGTGGATACCGCGGCGCTGATCGGTGCGAAATATGTGCGTTTGTTGGGAGATATTACGGTACGGCCGACGACGCCGGTGGATGATGGCATAGTAGCGGACCATACGGCCCAGATCGCCGCCTATGCGGCGGAAAAAGGAGTCGATATTCTGCTGGAAACAAACGGTGTCTATGCCGATAGTTCCCGGTTACGCAACGTGATCGAACATACAAACAAACCCAATGTGGGCGTATTGTGGGATATTAACCATACGTGGCGGATTTTTTCCGAACCGCTGGAACAAACGTATGCGAATATCGGCCATTTGCTGCGCCATGTGCATCTGAAAGATTCCGTCATGCATAACGGCGAGATACTGTACCGCATCATCGGGTATGGAGACCTGCCCATCAGACAAGCGATCCCCCTGTTGATGCGCAACGGGTATCAGG
The DNA here is from genome assembly GCA_963665505.1 of Christensenellaceae bacterium. GTDB lineage: Bacteria > Bacillota > Clostridia > Christensenellales > Christensenellaceae > QANA01. The sequence goes on along the minus strand of OY762275.1, from coordinate 1,709,299 downwards.
GCTATTACTCGCTGGAATGGGTAAAACGCTGGGATATGAGTCTGGAGGAACCGGGCATCGCGTTTGCCGCGTTCCAATATTATATGCGGAATTTCAAAGAAGATTAAAGGGAGGATGGACAAAAGCCGGATTTTTTATTCCGGCTTTTGTTCATAGGTCTTGCAAAAAGACAACGATCCATCTGAAAACGGTTTGTCGATATGCACGCTGTATGCACAGCACATGCCGCTTGCATTATGGATGCATCCCATCGCGTCGCATCCGATATAGTCGCTTGGCATTTTTGTGTTTACTTCACTCAGACCCATGTTGCGCGCCGTCATTTCGGCGTTATCGCCGGAAAAAGGCATGCTTTTGCTCAGGATATCCCGTAAAGAATTTTTTGTTGCGAATGAATCGCAATAAGCTGCGCTATAGGCATGGTCCACGTGTGTTTTCACGTTGATCACGCCGCTTTCGCAGGTGCCGGCATTATTATGTACGCAGCCGGTGGATTCACAATAGATTTTGTCGATCAAAATAAATTCCTTCTTTCTTTTTGAAATTTGAACACATGCTGTCGCTGCGGTACATCACGCTGTCGCTGTCTTTAGGGGCGCAGGGAGCGACCATAATACAATTCAACGTGCAGTAATGATCCGGCGAATTATATACACAAGTTTCGATAAGGCATTTGATTACTTGATTGCGCATACGTATTCCTCTCCTGCATGATCTTAGTATTATGATGCGCAGCGAGTTTTTTTTTATGATACAAAATTTTTCCCATCGGATTTTGAAAAAATGTTTTTAAATTTATTTTTCTCATGGTATACTTTTTTTTAATAGGGGAAATTTTGACCCGGGATTTTTTCACTTTAAGGGGAAATAATGTTAAACGCCGCGCAGATTGTTCTTGCACTTCTGATCATGATGTCCGTCGGCTATTTCTTCTCCAAAAAGAAACGGCTCAATGAGGATGTCGCTACTTTTCTTTCGCGTCTGGTTTTATGGATCGGTGTACCATCTGCGGCTTTGAGCAATATGCTCTCGTATTTTGATAGGGGAATGATCAAAAGCGCGGGCATCGGGATCCTGGTGCCTTTCCTGGGCATGCTTCTCTCCTTTGCCGTGGGATTTTTGGTCAGCCGCCTGTTAAAAGTCAAACGAGGCAGGCGGGGCATATTTTGCCTGATGTTTTCGCTCTCCAACACGATCTTCATCGGTCTTCCGGTTTGCCAGGCCTTGTTCGGGGAAGAGGCCACGCCCTATGCGTTGTTTTATTACATGAGCAATACGTTTGTGGCTTGGACGCTGGGCATTTACATCATGCAGCGGGACAGCGAAGCCCTATCGGGCGTATCGCATACCAAGATATTCTCCGTCGGTACGCTGAAAAAGATCTTTTCCCCCGGGTTGGTGAGTTTTGTGCTTTCTCTCATTCTTATCATGCTGGATGTAAAATTGCCGTTATTTATGACAAAAACCTTCAAATATCTGGGCAGCGTATGTACACCGCTTGCGCTTATTTTTATCGGGCACATGATCCAGCGGATCGGCCTGAAAAATCTCCGTTTTCAAAAAGATACATTGGGCGTGCTGCTGGGCAAAGTGCTGGTAGCGCCCTTATTGGTGTTTTTCATCACAAAGCTGGTCGGTTCTCCCGCAGAGATGAGCCGGGTGTTGGTCACGCAGGCGGCCATGCCCATCATGGCGAACGCACCTATCCTTGCGAAAGCATACGGGTCGGACAGCACCTTTGCCGCGGAGGGCATGGCGCTTTCGACACTTTTGAATATTGCCCTGCTGCCGTTGTTGATGCTGTTATTACAGTACGTTTTTTAAAGATAGAGAGTTGTATGAGACCTTGCAATTATTTTGAAAGGATTACGAAAGAAAATGTTGGATGCGTTTCAGATCGTTTTGACCTTGCTGATTATGATGCTGGTTGGGTATGGGTTTTCCGCCAAAGGATACATTAATCAAAAGGTGGCGGATTTTATTTCGAAGCTGGTCGTGTGGGTAGGAGTGCCGGCAACTGCGTTTGATAATATGCTAAATAATTTTAGCCAAGAAATGCTGCGCAGCGCGGGGATAGGCCTGCTGGTACCTTTCCTGATCGTGGGGCTCTCTTTTTTCCTTGCTGCGAGTGCGGCCAAGCTTCTGAAAGTGCGAAAGGGCAGACGGGGCGTATTTGCTGTCATGTGTGCGTGCTCCAACACGATATTCATCGGGCTGCCGGTCAATCTGGCTCTGTTCGGCGATGCCGCGGCCCCGTACGTTTTGCTGTACGATATGGGGCATACGCTGCTCTTCTGGACGCTGGGCGCTTATTTTATGCAGAAAGACAAACTGGATAAGGACGGATCGGCAGAACACGCGAAGATATCTTTGCTGAGTATCCTGAAAAAGATCCTTTCTCCCGGGCTGATCGCGTTACTCCTCTCCATGCTGTTAGTCATGCTGGATATGCAACTGCCCTTGTTTTTCATGAAAACGGCGAAGTATTTCGGAAATCTATGCACACCGCTTTCGCTGATTTTTATCGGGCAAGTGATGCAGAAAATCGGCCTGAAAAACCTCCGCATCGAAAAAGACAGCTGGGGCATATTGCTCGCACGTTTTCTCTTTGTGCCCGCGATCACTTTTGGGATCGTGACACTGTTGGGGACCCCGTTTGAGATGAACAGAGTCTTTATCGCACAAGCGGCGATGCCCGTTATGTCGAGTACGGCCATTATCTCAGCCGCCTATGGATCCGACAGCGATTTTGCCTCCAAAACTATGGCGCTTACGACTTTGTGCAGTTTTCTTGTCATCCCGCTTCTTTCCGTGGTCTCCCAAGCGCTTTTCGGGTAAAATCAAACATGCGGTTCTTTCCGCGGATAAAAAGCCGGCCGTGGTCTTATGCATGCCACGGCCGGCTTTTCTTTTTATAGATATATGGAGGGAGCCTGCAGAAATCAATTGGACTTTACGACAAGGTTGACGATCCTGGCCGGGACTATGATACATTTGACAGACTGCCCATTTTCAAAATACGAAGCATACTGTTTCTTGACATAGGCTTCGATTTCCTGTTTGGATGCGTCTGCCGGCATTTTGAAACGGGCTTTCACTTTCCCGTTGACCTGCAACGGATAGGTGATCTCATCTTTTACCAGCAGTTCCTCGTCGTAAGTCGGGAAATGCGAATTGAATATGCTGTATGGCTCGCCCATTTGCTGCCAGGCCTCTTCGGCGAAATGCGGCGCGAACGGCGCCATCAGCCGCATGAATTTGTTCAGAATGTCCATTGCGAAGGGACGGTTGAAAGAATCGGTGGTATACCGATACAGCGCATTTGTAAGTTCCATCATGCGGGCGATCGCCGTATTGAAGGAGAAGTTCTCAATATCCTGCCGGACGGATTTGATGGTATTGTGCAGGATATACCGCACTTCTTTTTCCTGTCCATTCTCCTGCACGCTTTCCGGCGCATCCAGTACGCGGCGGATCAGGCGTTCGACGCGGTCCAGATATTTGGAAATAGCTTTTATGCCGCTATCGTTCCAGGGGCCGCCCTCGATATAGGAGAAACCAAAGCCAAGATACATCCGGAGCACATCCGCACCTAATTTGCTCACATATTCGTCCGGGGAAATGACGTTCCCGCGCGATTTGCTCATCTTTTCGCCGTCGGGCCCGAGTATGGTGCCCTGGTGCACGAGCGAAAGGAAGGGTTCGTCGAAACGAAGATACCCCATATCCCGGAATGCCTTGGTAAAGAAGCGGGAGTAGAGAAGATGCAGGCATGCATGTTCCGCGCCGCCTATGTACTTGTCTACGGGCAGCATTTTATTGATGATAGCGGGGTCCCATGCCATTTTATCGTTCTTGTTGTCCGGATACCGCAAGAAGTACCAGGACGAACATACGAACGTATCCATCGTATCGGGGTCGCGCAAGGCGTCTTCGCCGCACTGGGGGCACTTGACATGCATGAACCCCGCATGTTTTGCCAGGGGCGATGTGCCGTCCGGCGTAAAATCCACGTCATAAGGGAGCTTGACAGGCAAGTCTTCTTCGGGTACGGGTACGATGCCGCAATGTGGGCAGTTGATGATCGGGATAGGCGCGCCCCAATAACGCTGCCGGGAAATAAGCCAATCCCGCAAGCGGTAATTGACTTTAAAATCGCCTTTGCCGTGCGCCTTCAGGTGTTCCAGAACGGCCTTTTTGCCTTCTTCTACCGGCAATCCGGAAAAATCTCCGCTATTTACCAATATGCCATAGCCCATATAGGGAAGAGAATCGTCCTCGGACTCCTCTTTCTTTTTGATGACGCGCTCGATGGGCAGGCCGTGTTTGGTGGCGAACGCAAAGTCCCGTTCATCGTGTGCGGGCACGGCCATGACGATGCCTGTCCCATAACTGGCCAGCACATAGTCCGCGACCCAGATGGGGATCTTGCGCCCGTTGATCGGATTAACGGCATAAGAACCGGTGCATACGCCCGTTTTTTCCCGCGTCGTGGAGAGACGTTCAATTTCGGTCCCACGGGCCGCATATTCTTTGTATGCGTCTACCGCGGCTTTATTTTCGGGCGTGACCAGAGAATCCACCAATGGATGCTCCGGGGAGATGACCACATAGGTGCAGCCAAAAAGCGTGTCCGCCCGGGTCGTGAACACGGAGAACTCACCGCCGCCCGCGATCTCGAAAATGACTTCGCCGCCCACGGATTTTCCTATCCAGTTGGTCTGCATGAGTTTGGTTTTTTCCGGCCAGTCGATATTTTTAAGGTCTTCCAGGAGTTCTTCCGCATACTCGGTTATTTTGAAGAACCACTGCGTCAAATGTTTGTGTATGACGGGTGTGTGGCAGCGTTCGCAGGCGCCTTCGATGACCTGTTCGTTGGCCAGCACGGTATTGCAGTGTGGGCACCAGTTCACCGGCGCCGCACTTTTATATGCCAGGCCATGTTTGAATAACTGCAGAAAACACCATTGCGTCCATTTGTAATAGTCGGGCATGCAGGTCTTTACTTCATACTCCCAATCAAAAGACGCGCCGATCGCACGCAGCTGTTTTTCCATCGTTGCAATATTGGAAAGTGTGGAATCTTTTGGGTGAACCCCCGTTCTGATCGCGTAGTTTTCGGCCGGAAGGCCAAACGCGTCAAAACCCATCGGATGAAACACGTTATACCCGCACATCCGTAGATAACGCGCGTAAATATCCGCCAAGCCGTAATTATACCAATGTCCCGTATGCAGTTTTGCCCCCGAAGGATAAGAAAACATTTCCAGTACGTATTTTTTTGGCTTTTTACTGTTTTTTTGGAATTTATAAAGGTCGGTATCGGCCCATATTTTTTGCCATTTCTTCTCAATCTCAGGAAGATTCATGTTTTTATCGTACTCCTTTTATCCGTCTGCTTTTGTGAAGGGAAAACAAACGGGCAAATTTACGTTTTATACGGCAAGAAATAAAGAATTGCACTTTTTATACAAATAGAATAATATAGTAAGGCAAAGTCTTTGTCAACCGGGAAGCGGCAATACGCGAAGGAAGGGGATGCGGAGGGAAAAAGGGGATACGGGATCTTTCAAAAGACCTCTGCCCGCTCGTCCTGTCGCCGCGTTGGAAACTACAGAAAAAATGTTGAAGACAATCTTTTTATATGGTATAGTGTAGCTGGCGTGGTCATGCCGAGCGGGATTGGGCTGACCGATTTATTATTTATATAATGCGGCAATCATATTCATGATTTATTGTAAGAATATCTAATATAGAAGAGATACGTGCGACGGGAAGCTTTGGGAACCGCGCATGGGAAGGTGTGGAATGGATAACAAATTAGGCATTGGAATAGAAATACCGGAAATAATGCTGCCTGACAAAAGAGTAAATATGCGTAAATGGGCGGTGATCGCCTGTGATCAGTTTACCTCAAACAGAGCGTATTGGGACGAAGTGGAAAGAATCGTTGGCGGAAATCCCTCTACCTTACATATCATGTTGCCCGAAATCTATTTGGATTCTCCCGATAAGGAAGAAAGAATACGTCGGGCAAAAAGTATTATGGGTACCTATATTGACGAGGGAATCCTTACCCTATTGCCTAAAGGATTTGTATTGGTGGAGCGTACCATAGGCCGGGCAGTACGCAAAGGGTTGATGGTCATGGTGGATCTGGAAGAGTATGACCAGAATCCTGCCAGAAAGTCTCTCGTACGTGCCAGTGAGGAAATTTTGCAGAACCGTGTGCTTCCGCGCATCGACATCCGTATGGGGGCCGAACTGGAAATGCCGCATATCCTGCTGCTGATGGACGACCCGCATTTCAAAGTGATCGACCCATTGTGGCGCAAACGCGACACGTTTGCAAAACTGTACGATTTCGACCTTATGCTGCAAGGCGGCAGAGTGGCCGGGTATCTTGTGGATGATAAAGATGCGGAAGCGGAGGCTGTGCGCCAGCTTTCCCTCCTGAAAGTATCCGACGGTATGCGTTTCTGTGTGGGAGATGGGAACCATTCCCTGCAAACGGCCAAAACCGTATGGGAAGAGGCCAAACATTCGCTCAGCCCGGAAGAAAGGGAAGACAGCCCGCTCCGGTATGCGCTTTGCGAACTGATCAACCTGCACGATCCGGCACTGTTTTTGAAGCCGATCCACAGGGTCATCTCAGGGATGAACCCCTCTATGTGCATACAGTACGTCGTAGACCGGTTGAATTCAATGAGCGCGGATGCCCGTTTGGTGTTTTCGCGCAGAAAACCTTCTACGCAGATGACGGATGCGCCGCAAGTCGTATTCTTCACGAGTAAAGAAAGCTCGGGGCGGATCGAAATCAACTCGCCCACGTCGGCCATGTTGGTGGAGCAGTTGCAGCCTGTGCTGGAAAGTTTTGTAAAGGAATATCCCGTCTGCATGCTGGACTATATCCACGGGAATGAGGAATTTGAACGGATCACACATAATTACGACACACTGGGTTTTTCTATGCCTGGTTTACAGAAAGAAACCTTTTTCTCTGAATTATCGGAATACGGTGTTTTCCCGAAAAAATGTTTCTCCTTAGGAGAATCGAATGAGAAACGTTACTATATCGAATGCAGGCTTCTAGCAAAAGAAGAAATTATGGAAGAACCGGAGCCTTTAAGCGCGGACGTACAGGAACCGCCCATGATCGTGGCCGACAACACTTCTGCTCGAACTCCGCAGCCTTTACAGGACTTGCGGATTGAATCAGAGGAAGCGGATAAAGAAGAAGCGGATAAAAAAGAAGGCCCTTCGCTGTAACGCTTTAAAAAGTTTGTTTTGTTCGAATAGAAGGAGTTTAGGATGTCGTTGACTGTTGCGAAATTTGGCGGAAGTTCACTTGCGGGTTCCTGCCAGGTTTTAAAAGTGAAAAAAATTGTGGAAGCCGACCCCGCAAGAAGATATATTGTGCCTTCGGCACCGGGGAAATCCAAATTTTATACGGAAAAAATCACGGATCTGTTATATGCGCTGCAGGATGCCGTGCAGGGCAAGCAGGATTATACGGAGATTTATCAAAAAATATACGATCGGTATGTAGGTATTTGTAACGGCTGCGGGCTGCAGCTGCGCATAGAAGAATACCTGAAGGAGATACGTTCCAACATATTGGCCGGCGCCGGCGCCGATTATGCGGCCAGCCGCGGAGAATATCTGAACGGTCTTATTATGGCGGACGTGCTGGGCTATGAATTCATTGATGCGGCGGATGTCATTCTCTTTGACAAACGCGGGAAATATGACGAGGCCAATACGGAAAAAGTCTTGGGAGAACGGCTGAAAAAGGTTTCGCATGCCGTTATCCCCGGGTTTTACGGCAGCATGCCGGACGGCAGCATCAAAACATTTTCGCGGGGTGGTTCCGATATAACGGGCGCGATTGTGGCGGCGGCGGCGCGCGCTGATCTTTATGAAAACTGGACGGACGTTTCCGGCTTTTTCATGGCGGACCCGCGGATTGTGAGAAATGCCAAGAAGGTAGATTTGGTCACGTACAAAGAATTGCGCGAATTGAGTTATATGGGCGCTTCCGTCCTGCATGAGGACTCTATTTTCCCGGTTTACAAATCCGCGATCCCGATCAATGTCCGCAATACGAACGAACCGGATAATCCGGGCACAATGATATTGCCGACGGTCGAGGCGAATAATGGCTCCACCGTTACCGGCATAGCCGGCCGGAAAAACTTCACGATCATTTCCATTGAGAAAAACGGGATGAACGCCGAGCTTGGGTTTGGGCGGCGTGTGTTGGCGTGTGTCGAAAAATACAGCGTTCCGTTTGAGCATATGCCTTCCAGTATCGACAGCCTATGCGTGGTGCTGGAAGATGCCAAAATCAAGGACAATATTAAAGATATTGTGGATGATATCCATAGAATGTGTGAGCCGGACAGCGTGGAAGTTGTCCGCGACATTGCATTGATCGCAACGGTAGGCCGCCATATGATCCAGACGATCGGCTGCGCGGCCACACTTTTTACCGCATTGGCAAACGCAGGGGTGAACATACGTATGATAGACCAGGGTTCCAGTGAAATGAATATCATCGTCGGCGTTGCCAATAAGGATTTTGAAAAGGCGATCATCGCCATCCACAACGCCTTTGCAGGCACGGGAAGGCCATAATGGCGACCAACGCTTGTATTTCACACCGGCCTTTTTTAGGTTGTGATAGCTTGCATGCTATCCTTTGTAAAAAGGCCGGTTTTTCTTTATAACGGCAGGGCGGCTGTTTGAAACGGCAGCAACAAAATGTGCGGGCGGGAAACGCTTCCGCCTCCTTTAATAGTTTTTGGATCGGGAGATGGTCCGATAGAGATTTGTACATGCTTAGGAGAAAAAAGTATGGAATTGGTAAAAAGAATCTTTGTGGAAAAAAAGTCGGGTTTTGATGTGGAAGCAAAACATATGTTGGCGGATTTTAGGGAAAACCTTTCTTTGACCGAGCTGGAAGGTGTGCGCATCGTTCTCCGTTACGATGTGGAAGGACTGGATGCGCAGGATTTCCAGGCCGCTGTTAATATCGTATTCTCAGAACCTGCCGTAGACACCGTCTATTTGGAAGAACTGCCTGTAAAAGAAGGGGAGCAGGTTTTCGGCCTTGAATACCTGCCCGGCCAGTATGACCAGCGGGCCGAAAGCGCGGCCGAATGTGTACAGCTTCTGACAAGGAAGGCACGGCCGACGGTCGCGGCGGCAAAGATTTTTCTGCTGAAGGGAGATCTGTCGCAGGAGGATGTCCGGCGCGTCAAAAAGTACGTGATCAACCCGGTGGATTCAAGAGAGGAAAATATGGAAAAGCCGGCCACGCTCAAGGTGAAGCTGGCCTATCCGGCGGATGTTTCCATTGCCGGGGGTTTTTTGAAATTGAGTGATGCGGACATGCGGGTTTTCCGGGATGCAGGCGGGTATGCCATGAGTGTGGAAGACCTGATTTTTATCCGTTCCTATTTTCAGGAGCAGGGCAGAGATCCATCTATTACGGAGCTGCGGGTGATAGATACGTATTGGTCGGACCATTGCCGCCATACGACTTTTCTGACGCAGATTACAGACATAGCGTTTGAAAACGGGCCGGTAGGCGCGAAAGTAAAAGAAGCCTATCGGGCCTATCTGGATTTCCGTAAAACGGTTTACGGGGATAAGGGAAAACCCGTTACGTTGATGGATATGGCGACCATTTATGCGAAAGCGGCAAAAAAGGCGGGGCAGCTGACTGGTTTGGATGAAAGCGAAGAGGTCAACGCCTGTTCGATCCGGCATAAGCTCCGGACAAAAAAAGGATTGCGCGATTACCTGATCATGTTCAAGAATGAGACGCATAACCACCCCACGGAGATAGAACCTTTTGGCGGTGCGGCGACCTGTCTCGGCGGAGCGATACGAGACCCGCTTTCCGGCCGGTCGTATGTATACCATGCCATGCGGGTGACCGGCAGCGGAGACCCGCGCGAACGGACAGAAGACACGATGGAATACAAACTGCCCCAGCGCAAAATCACCCGGGAAGCGGCGGCAGGCTATTCCTCCTATGGAAACCAGATCGGACTTGCGACAGGCCTCGTACGGGAGACATATCACCAGGGGTATAAAGCGAAACGTATGGAGATCGGGGCCGTGATCGGTGCGGCGCCGGTGGAAAATGTCGTGCGCGAGCGCCCGGTCAAGGATGATGTTGTCGTGCTGATCGGCGGCCGTACGGGCCGGGACGGCATCGGCGGGGCTACGGGCAGCAGCAAGGCGCATGATGAAAAATCCACTGCGGAATGCGGTGCGGAAGTACAGAAAGGCAATCCTCCGACAGAGCGCAAGTTACAGCGGCTCTTCCGGAACCCGGAATTTACCCGGCTGGTCAAGCGGTGCAATGATTTTGGCGCCGGCGGTGTATCGGTAGCCATCGGCGAGCTTGCCGACAGCCTGGATATCAATCTGGATAAAGTGCCTAAAAAATATGAAGGGCTGGACGGCACGGAGCTGGCCATATCGGAATCACAGGAACGTATGGCGGTCGTGATCGACAAAAAAGACCTGGAGACCGTGCTGGATCTGGCGGAAGGAGAAAACCTGGAGGCGACGAATGTGGCCACCGTCACAGACAGCGGCCGTATGCGTATGTTTTGGAGAAACAAATGCATCGTGGACATTGAACGGGCATTTTTGAGTACGAACGGAGCGGCGCAGTTTGCCAAAGTCTTTGTCCAAAGCCCGGATATTAAGTCCATCCTGGAAGACAGCGTGGGAGAGGACCTTAAAACAACGCTTTTTGAAAAATTGAAGGATCTGAACATATGCAGCCAAAAGGGACTGATCGAGCGGTTCGATTCGACGATCGGCGCGGGCAGCGTCCAACTGCCTTTGGGAGGGAAACGCCAGTTGACGCCTGTCCAGGCGATGGCGGCGCTCGTACCGGTATTAGGCGATATTTCTTTGGAAGCCACGGTTATGAGCTTTGGACTGGACCCCTATCTGATGGAGAAAAGCCCCTTTCACGGAGCCGTGTATGCGGTTTTGAGCGCCGTGGCCAAGCTGGTGGCGGCTGGCGGAGAATATGACAAAGCCTGGCTGACATTGCAGGAATATTTTGAGAGTCTGGGAAACGACCCTGAGAAATGGGGCAAGCCGGTGGCGGCGCTGCTGGGCGCCATGTATGCGCAGCAAGGGCTGCATATCGCCGCGATAGGTGGGAAAGATTCGATGTCCGGGACTTTCCGGGACATTCACGTACCTCCCACACTGTGCGCGTTTGCCCTTTGCGTGGCCGATGCGGCGGCGGTGCTTTCTCCCGCGTTCAAAAAAGCGGGCGACAGCGTATATTTGCTGGATATGGATTCGGATCAGTTTTCCTTACCGGTGTTCGAGATGATGAAGCCCAAATATGCCGCCTTTTCAACCCTGGTCCGGGCGGGCAAAATCAAGTCCGCTTATGCGGTGGAACAAGGCGGCATATTGGCGGCCGTCACAAAAATGGCTATGGGCAATGGGATTGGGATACGCTTACGGGAAGACCTGCAATTAGGGCAGATCGTCCGCAAACAATACGGTGCGATCGTCTTTGAAGCCGAAGGGGAAATAGACGAAACTATTTTTGAAAAGATAGGCGTGCTGACAGAGAGAGAAGCCGTTTGTCTGAACGACGAGTGCGTTGACTTAAAAAAATGCATGGCCGCTTTCTGTGAACCATTGGAGAAGGTTTTCCCCACGACCGTCGCGCAAGGCCCGGATGTAAAGACCCATGCGGATTATGCCATGCGGGCACAGTATACGCCTTCTTTGAAGGTGGCGAAGCCGCGGGTGGTCATCCCCGTTTTCCCGGGGACCAACTGTGAATATGATTCGGCCGCATTTTTCGAGCGGGCCGGCGGTATCGCAAAAACGCTTGTGCTGCGGAACCTGACGTCTGCGGAGATCGAAGCGTCGGTAGCGGAGTTGATTGCCGAAATACGGAATGCACAGATCATCATGTTGCCCGGCGGGTTCTCAGGCGGCGATGAGCCGGACGGTTCCGGTAAATTTATCGCGACCGTTTTCCGTAACCCGGGTGTGACGGATGCCGTCATGGAATTTTTGAATAAACGGGACGGACTGATGCTGGGCGTCTGCAATGGGTTCCAGGCGCTTATCAAGCTGGGACTGGTACCTTATGGCGAGATCCGCCCGATGCGGCAGGACAGCCCCACCCTTACGTTCAACACGATTGGCCGGCATGTGTCCCGGATGGTCCATACGCGGATTTGTTCGGTAAAATCGCCATGGCTTGCAAACATGCATGTTGGCGATGTGCATACGATTGCTGTCTCGCACGGGGAAGGCCGCTTTGTCTGCGGCAATAAAGAACTGGCCGACTTGTTTGAAAAAGGGCAGGTAGCGACGCAGTATTGCGATGCCGCGGGAAATCCCTCTATGGATATCGCGGTGAACCCGAACGGGTCGATGGACGCGGTGGAAGGATTGCTTTCCCCCGACGGCCGTATATTTGGGAAGATGGCGCACAGCGAACGGTATATCCCGGGCTTGCTGCGAAACGTGCCCGGAAATAAAGACCAAAACATAGCGGCGGCGGGCGTAGCTTATTTTCTGTAATAGATATTGGGAGACAACGGTAGAAACTACGCCGGTATTTATGCGGACGCATTTATATGGTAAACTGATGGCGGACACCATTTTTTAGATGGAAAAGGAAAAAATATATGAGATTTAGCGTATTGGGATGCGGCCGCTGGGGCTCTTTTATTGCCTGGTATCTGAATCAAAACGGACATCGCGTGTGTATCTGGGGTAGGGAGGATTCCCAAAACCTTGCCAGACTGCGTTCCGGCGTCCTGGGGGCGAACAGTGCGTTCCCAAAAGAAATCGAAACGACGGAAGACATATCGTATGCAGTGGATTTTGCCGAGGCTATTGCGATCTCAATCAGTTCGCAAAACCTCCGCGGGTTTATGGGCCGGAAAGAATTTGCGCCTGCCTTATCCAAACCCATGATCTTGTGCATGAAAGGGCTGGAAGAAGATACGGGCAGGCGGTTGAGCCAGATCGCTTGCGAATTTACAACATGTGAAAATATCGCGGTGTGGCTGGGGCCGGGACACGTGGAATATTTCTTGGCAGGATTGCCCAACTGCATGGTGATCGATGCCTATAATGAGAAACTCAAAGTATTTTTTGTCGATGCCCTGAAAGGGAATCTGATCCGCTTTTATTATGGGACGGATATGATTGGCAATGAAGTCGGGGCCGCGGCAAAAAATGTCATCGGGATAGCGGCCGGTATGCTTGATGGTCTTGCGATGCCCAGTCTGAAGGGCGCGCTGATGTCCCGCGGGGCCAGGGAAATCTCCCGCCTGATCGATCATATGGGCGGCAACCCGATGTCTGCGTACGGCCTTGCGCATCTGGGAGACTATGAAGCCACGGTATTCTCAAAATTCAGCCGCAACCGGCAATATGGCGAGCTTTTCGTCAAGGGGGAAAAATTGGGTGTGTTGGCGGAAGGGGTAAGCACGGCCAAGGCACTGCGGAAACTTTCGGAAATGTATGATGCGGAATTGCCGATCTGTTCTTCTGTCTATGATATGCTGTATCTGCATGCGCCACTGGATATGGCGATAGAGAATTTGCTGCTCCGCGACCTGAAGCATGAATTTTGATCAGACATTTATATCGGAACGGTAATCCTCCGCGTCCGTGGACAATTTGCGCTTTTCCAGACGGTAATTGATGAATTCGCGTATGATGGAATACAGGACGGCAAACATTGGAATACCAATGATCATCCCCGGGACACCAAACAAACCGCCACCCAATATAATGGCAAAGATGACCCAGAAAGCCGTGAGTCCCGTCGTCCCGCTGAAAATCCGCGGGGCGAGGATCTGTCCGTCCACCTGCTGCAATACCAGGCTCATGAGGATAAACCATAAAGAGAACTTTGGTTCGACCAAAAACAGCAATATGGCCGAGGGAACCGCCCCAATAAAAGGCCCCACAAAGGGTATGATCTCCGCGACCCCCATGATCGTGCTGATGAGCAGCGCATAGGGGATTCCCAAAATGTTCATAAAGATAAAATAAATGATGGCAACGAGCAGCGCTTCCAACAGTTTGCCGGAGATATACGAGCTGAAAATATTGTTGCTTTCCCGTGTCAGCTGCACACAGCTTTCAGCGAATTTCTTCGGAAAAATGGCGAATGCGCTCTTTTTTGTCTGCAGGATGAATTTATCCTTGGAAGCCAGCATATAAATGCCGGAAATCAACGCGATGACGGAATTCCCGATAGATGTGATGGCTTTTACGGTGAATTCGATGCTGGCGGTGGCCAGTACAGGCGCCACTGATTTCAAATAATCCACGACGGTAAGCAGGATATTATCCAGAGAGATTTCCTCATTGATAAACTCCTGCAGGCCGAGGTTATCAATGACTCCCTGCCACCATGTGTTCAGATCTGTAATATAATGGGGCAGATTGTTGGTAAAGTTGGTGATGCTATCACTAAGTTCCGGTATGATAATCAGGATCAGCCCGATCGCGCTGGCGATAAACAATATGTAGACGACACCGATCGAAAGGCATTTGATAAATTTCGGGTGCGGTTTTTTTCGATTGAAAAAAAAGAACACTTTGGTTTCAAAAAAACGGATCGGTCTGTTCAGTACATAGGCGATGGCAAAACCCCATAAAAACGGGTTGATAATGGAAAGAAATTTGCCGATGGCGGAAAAGGCCACAGGCACGTTCAAAAGCAATAATAAAAGCAGGATGGCAGCCGCCAGTACGATAAATGTGTAGACCGCGATTGTCGTATACTTTTCATTCCAATTGACCTTCATTTATAGCTCCAATCCTATGCAAATGTGATCTTCTATTCAATTAGTATTTGCAACTATGCCGAAATACTATTCCAATATGAAAAAAAGTTTGGGGAGCAACGGAAATGCGCGCCTTATAGTATAAACGGGATAAATTTGGCAGGCACAAGCACAATATAACACACCTACATAGCATTTGCAAGAATAGGCATACGAGGAGGAAGGCCGCAATATATTTTGAAATATGACGAGTACCGGAGAAGAAGATGGTGTACCATATCGTAACGTGTTCGGATACGCTGGAGAGCCTCAGTGCTTATTACCGGATCCCGTTTTGTATGATTATACGGGCAAACATGGGGTCGGGAGGAGAGCTGTTGCGTCCCGGCCGGAAAATCCGGATACCGCTCCCTTCTTTTTGCACACAAGTGGAAAGAGCCGGAACTTTGGAGGGAGAGGAGGATCTATTTTCTTTAAAAAAATATGTTTTAGAGAAAGGAGATACGCTGTATTCCCTGGCGCAAAAATTTTCGACCACGATGGCGCATATCCTGGGCCACAATAATGCATGCCGGCCGGAAGAGTTTTATCCGGGCAGGGAAATCCGCATTCCTTGTTTGAAGGAAGGGTTTTTAGTATATACGGTACGGGCGAAAGACACATGGGATATGCTTGCGTTGCGCTTCGGAATGGGAAAAGAAGAGCTGAGACGCTATAATCAGACCGCGGGAGATATCTACCCCGGCATGCAGGTGATTATAAAATCCGGAAAAACGTAAAATGAAAAGGCTGCTATATTTTTTTACAAAAAGAAATACCCGGCATATGCCGGGTATTTCCATTATAGAGGAAAAATGAAACGGGAAACTTGATGCACTTCGTGCCTCGTACCGAGGTACGAGATGTATCACCTATAGTATTGCCGCCCGAAAGTTTTTTATACACACCAAAAAATTATTTTTTATGTTTTCCGGTTTTTTTGAACTGTGTGATCAGGCCTGCGGTACCAAGAATGCCGGTTGCGCCCAAAACATATAGCATATATTGATGGAAAAAGCCTAAAAGGGTTTGCCCCAGACCCGGCGCGCTGGCAAAATCCCAGACGGACGGACCCGATGCATGGATGAAATTAAAGAGCAGGTACCCGCCGTGCAGGGATAACAAAAGCGCGCCGCAGCAGGCGGTGGATAAAATCAGAAGCAACCGTTTGTATCCAAGGGAGAGGAGCCCGGCCGCAATGGCAAGGGAGGCTGTGATGATCAGGCCGACCGTGGAGAAGAGATCCAGATTTAGCGCCGTGCAGATGATTACGCCGGCGGCGATCCCCAAACCCGCCCCTGTGATAAACATGGCCACATTGTATAGGAAATACATGACGCCGGATACCGTGGACCCCGCGAGGAAACTCAGAAGGTAGAGCAGGAAAGTCGACAGCCCGGCCGGCCGCAACAATGTGAAGCAGCAAAGAAAGCCCACGATAAATCCATAAACGGATATGAGCGTCCGTATGTATTTATAGCCAAAGAAGCAAAGGATAAAGGAAAAAATAAGCTGTAAAATAAAATATATGAGCAAGATTGTGTTTGACATAAATGAAAAACCCCGTATTCGTATTTGCTATTTAAATTATAATGAAATTTGCTGCCGAAGTAAACAGATAGGACACTTTTTCATGAGGAAAAGAGACGGACTTTTGCCCGGATAGCCCTGTTTGCATTGGTTATACTAAATTTTATGAACAATACGACGATTCGGAAGAATGAAAAGCGGATTTTACTGAAAACATTGATCGGTCTGCTCATCGGTTTGGTCAACGGTTTTTTTGGGTCCGGAGGCGGCATCGTTGCCGTGCAGCTTATGACAAAAGTGGGCCTGGAAGAAAAAAAGGCGCATGCCACCGCGATTTTTATCATACTGCCCCTATCTATCGCCAGCACGGTCGTCTACTGTCTCAGGAACAATCTCTTGTTTGGGACAGATACCTGGTTCCTGTTGGGCGGTGGGGCGGCCGGCGGGGCCATAGGCGCCTTATTGCTTTGTAAATTGAAAAAAGAATGGATCGACGCGATCTTTACGGTGTTGATTCTCGCTTCGGGCATCCGGATGGTGTTGTGATATGTGGTTTTTGATAGCGGGGTTTTTCTTTGGCATCATCGGCGGCATGGGTATGGGCGGAGGTATCGTACTGATCCCTGTGCTCACGTTGTTTCTGGGTGTTTCCCAACGGGAAGCGCAAGGCCTTAACCTGCTTTGCTTTTTGCCGATGGCCGGTTTTGCGTTGGGTATGCTCATCAGGCAAAAACAGATTGAATTCTCCTTCGCATTGATACCGGCGGCGGCCGGTCTTTTGGGGTCGATTGCGGGCGCTTATTTTGCGGATCTTATCGAAAATCATTTGCTGGGGGTATTGTTCGGACTTTTTCTGATCCTGCTCGGTATCTTCCGTGCGGTCTGTCTAATCGGAAAAATGCTCCGTAGAAAAAAAGAAGAGAAAAATGTCGAGTAATTTTTGTGGACAACTCCAAGTATTTTTATATAATGGAGATAACGCATAGGAAAAGGAAACGGAAAATAGCGTGAAAATCATTTTGGCATCTCAATCGCCGCGGAGACGTGAACTTTTGCGGTTTGTCGTAGAAGATTTTGAGGTACGGGTAAGCAAAGCGGATGAGAAGATTTCTGCAAAGACACCCTGGGAATTGGTCTGTAAACTGGCCGAGAAAAAAGCGCGCGCAATAAAAACGGAAGAAGACGCGATCATCATAGGGGCGGATACGATCGTGTATCTGGATGGCCGGGTGTTGGGAAAACCTTCTTCCCGGAAAGAAGCCGAAGAGATGATAAGGGAAATGGCGGGCCGTGTGCATGAAGTCTACACAGGGCTTGTCTTGCTGAACGTTCACTCCGGCAGGATGCTGACCGATTATGCCTGTACAGCCGTGGAATTTTCCCCGATGTCTCCCGCCGAAATCGAAGAATACCTGGATGCGGACGAATATTTGGACAAAGCGGGCGGTTATGCGATACAGGGAGCCGCCGCCAAATATATCAAGGGGATATCCGGCTGTTTTTATAATGTGATGGGGCTTCCCGTACACAAACTCTATCAGATGTTGAAAGAAATAATGCGTTGAGGGTACAGGCATGGAGGTTCCCGCCGCGGCATATACATGAACATGTCCTTTTATGGAAAATGCATGTAATGTGTAAGGAGAAATATCGTGACAAGCGGGAACGATCAATTTTTCGGGGTAGATTTTGGCACGGCAAATACGTGTATCAGCCAATGGGGCGGCGGCGTGGTCCTTTATGAGCCTACCGTTGCGCTGAAAGATACGGATAGCTATGAACCGGTGGCAGTGGGGGCGCAGGCACTTGCGCTGATGAAGAAGATGCCGGGAAATTTCTCGGTCGAATATCCCATACGGCGCGGCCGGATTTTGGATTTTGAACTTGCACGGTATGTACTGCGGTATTTTATGCGAAAAGTGCAGGTACGCAGATACTCCTTTTTCCATGCGCCCAAGGCTGCTTTATGTATCCCTTGCGGATTGCCTGCAACCGAGATGTATGCGCTCGAATATGCGGCGCAATATGCTGGCATAAAAGATGTTTTGCTGCTGGAGGAACCGGTCGCGGCGGCTATCGGCGCGGGCATGGATGTTGCGAAGCCCATAGGCAGGATGATCGTCAAAATGGGCAGGGAGGGAAGTTGTGCGGCAGTAGTCACGATGGCGGGCGTTGCCACATACGAAAAGATAGAAATGGGGGACACCCGCATCAATGCCATGATCGCCGGGTATGTGTCCGATAAATATGGGATCGGCATCGGGAATATGGTGGCGGAACGCGTCAAAGGTTCTTTGGGCAAGGATACGGAAAAAGAAGGTTTTTCTGTGACGGGACGTTCTGCGCTGACCGGCTTCCCCGAAGAGGTGTTCCTGTACCCGGAAGAATTCCAGCCCGTGTTGCAGAGCGCCTATACATCGGTTGTGGATGCGGTATTGCGCCTTTTCAAGAAAACGTCGCCGGAACTTGTCAGCGATATCAGTGAAGAAGGCTTGCTGTTTTACGGCGGCGGTTCCTTGCTGTACGGCCTGCGGGATTTTGTGGAAAACAGCATACAGCTCCCCGTGCGGATAATGGAGAATCCCGAGTATACGCTGGCGCAAGGAGCGGCTGTCGCCGCCGGGACCTATCTCGGCAGACGAAAACAGGCGGTAATCTGAGGAACTTCCGTAATATTTACAGGAATTTCATTGAGAAAACGGATAAGCGGTATAGTAGGAAAAGCCGGGTATGTGGTATAATAAAAAAAACATGCCCGTTTTTTTGTGGAAGAGTATGGGAGTATAGTATTTATGCGCTTTTGGAAAAATCGTCCGCTTATTATAGCGACCATTTTATGTATCATATTTTTGACTTTGCTGATCACAACGGCGAACTCGGACGAAGAAAGCGGTCCTGTCAGCGTTGCGGGCAGGTTGATTGCGCCCGTGCAGCGTTTTTTTTATGGACTGACGGAAAGCATCGATACGCTGTTTGAAAAGAAATCGGAATCTGCTGACTTGCAGAAAGAGAATACCGAATTGAAAGAGCAGATTGCGGAGTTGGAAAATGAACTGAAGGATTATTACAATCTATATACGGAGAATATACGGTTGAAAAATCTACTGGGTTTCGTAGATACCTGGGAAGGCGGATATACGTATCTTTCGGCACAGGTGATCGGCAAGAGCCCGGGCCAGTGGTTCACCGAATTCACGATCGGCGCCGGCAGTGACGATGGTATACAGAACGGCATGATCGTGTATTCGGCAGATGGACTGGTCGGCCGCGTGGTATATACGGCGGGCAGTTATTCCCGGGTTCTTTCCATTATCGACGAGGACAGCGGCGTGCCCGTACTGATCGAACGGACGCGGGACAACGGCGTGGTGAAATCGGCTGAAGAAGGACAAGACCTTTTAGAGATATATTATCTGTCCGCGGACGCCGATATAGTGCCCGGAGACAAGGTCATTACTTCGGGGATCGGAGGCATCTACCCCAAAGGCATAGTGGTAGGAATAGTGAGCGAAGTCAGCACAAATACGGCGACGGAAAAAACGGTGCTTATGAAAAGTGCGGTGGATTTTGAGCATCTGGAAGAAGTCGTCGTGATCCTTGCCTTGTTTGATGAGGTCGAGTGATATGCGCTATATCGTGATAGCCGCTATTTCTCTGGTGTCGGTTCTGTTTTCAGGAAGTGTTTTTACCAATCTGAATTTGTTTGGGATCGAACCGGATCTGATGCTGGCCGCCATGACGGCCATGGTCATGCTGGAAAAAAGTCTCACGCCGGTTTTTTATATGAGCAGCGCGGCTTTTTTGCTGGATACTTTCTTTTCCCATGCGATTGGGTTTTATGTGCTGCAATATTTGGTTACGGGTATTGTGCTGTATATTTTTGGAGCCAAAAAAAATCTGGGTATATTGGGGGTTGCGCTGACGGGTGGCGTTCTGTGGGTCGTTCGGGATATCGTCGGATTCCTCCTGTGCGTTTTGATCGAGAATCCGGTTGCCTTCGGGAAAAGGCTCTGGTCCTCGACGCTTCCGGGCGCATTTATCGCGGTGTTGCTGACATTTGTGCTCTATTTTTTAGTGGAAAAACTATATGAAAGGCGCTTCATGTGGCCGGTCCCCCCGCATTTCGAAGGTACAAAACTGATGTAGCCGGGCGCTTGGGAGGAATTTGATGTTTGAGCGGTTGAAAAAGAGATATATCATATATTTCGCAGCCCTTATCGTTTTGTTTGGTTTTCTTGCGGGAAGCCTGTACATATTGACTGTAAAAGGGCAGGGAAACTATTCCATATCCACCGGTTCGACCGTTACGGTTCCCATCTCGGAAGCCAGAGGGTCTATCTATGATGTGAACGGTGTTCTTTTAGCCTACGATACGGTGAGCTATGATGTGGAATTTTACAGAGATCCTGCGAACAGCGCATCCAGCGACCGGGCTAATTATACGCAGATTCTTATCAAGGCCATAGAGATCATAGAGGCGAACGGCGATACGACGATCGATGTGTTTATGATTGAAAAAAACGAGTCCGGTGCATTCGTATACGATCTGAGCGATGCTCTGGACGAAGAGACCCGTACGAAGCGTATCGAGACCTGGTGCAGCAATATGCAGGTAGAGGACGCGACCATGGACCCGGAGGATGTCTACTATGAATTGCGCAGCCGTTACCGCATCCCCGAATCTATGGAGTATGAACAGGCCCGGAAATTGCTTTCCATATGGCAGGAAGTGCAGTTGGGAAGCTATCAGTCCTATATCCCCATAACGATCGCCACAAATGTGAGTTTCGAGACGATCTCAACGTTGGAAACCAATGCAAGCGATCTGGCGGGTATCGATGTTGTTTCCAGTTATACGCGGGTTTACTCCAAAAACGACACGGCGGCGCATGTGATCGGGTATCTTGGCAAAATGGTGGATGAAGAAGAGATTGCCGAGAAAAAAGAGCTTGGGTATTCGGCGGATGATATCGTGGGAAAGGTTGGGATAGAAGCCACGATGGAAGCCTATCTTTCGGGCAACACATCGGAGAAGCAAGGGGAAAAAGCCGTAGAATTGGACCCAAACGGCAGCGTCATCAGTGAAGCGGTGACAGAAGGGGCAGAACAGGGCGACAGCGTCGTGTTGACGTTGGATATAGGTCTGCAGGAAGCTGCGGAGGAAGCGTTGACGGAGAATATCGGGCTTGTATACAAAGAACAGCAAAGGATGTACCAGGCGGACAGGACGGATTACGACAAACTGCTGTCCGAGCGCAGCAAAGACGAGATCGATTTCATAGAATCGGGCGCGGCGATCGTGATGGAAATAAATACAGGCAAGGTGCTTGCCTTGGTTTCCGAACCTTCGTATGATCTGAACCTTTTCACCGGCGGCATATCGGAAGAAGAGTACCAGGCGTTATTGGATACGCCGGGTTCCCCATTGTTCAACAATGCCATATCTTCCACCGCTACGCCGGGGTCTATTTTCAAAATGGCAACGGCCGTGGGGGGCCTGATGGAAAAAGTAATCACCATAAACACACTGATTACCGACGAAGGCCCCTATGACAAGTATATCACCGGTACGGGCGTAGCGCCTGAATGTTGGATTAGGCCGAATTTCTACCTGCATGGGACCCAGAATGTCACGTTGGCACTGAAAAACAGCTGCAACTACTTCTTTTTTGAAGTGGCGGACCGCTTGGGGATCGATAGACTGACGGAATGGGCGGGCAAGCTCGGATTGACTTCCAAAACGAATATCGAATTGACAAGCGAAGCCATCGGCTGGATCGGCGGACAGGATGTTTTGTATAACAGTACGAAAGCCATAGATGAGCAGAAGACCAATAAACCGTTGCTGGTATACCAGAAACTTCTCACACAGCTGGCAGGATTCGGGGAAGAACGCGGTGTGGAATATACCAAGGAGCAGCTCTCCGATGCGGCACTGGCACTGATAAAGCTTACGAGCCTTAGCAGCTTTTCAATAGGGCCGGAGATCCGTGAAGTGCTCAGCGTGCAGTTGGACATACCGGAAAACGTATCTTTGAACCGCGGTTGGACCAGTACGATCATGGATACGATCCGTGAACTTATCTGGACGGCTACGGACACGGTCACACAGGGCATAGGCGCTACGCCTACCCAGCTGACTCCGATCGCCGTTGCCCGGTATATGTGCGCGATCGCAAACGGCGGCAAAGTGTATGAGGCGCATATCGTAGACAAGATCATTGACAGCGAGGGCAATATTGTAAAAGATGTCGAACCCACGTTGGTGGAAGATCTTGCCCTGCCCGAAGAAATATATACTGCCATCATGGAAGGCATGGAAAAGGTTGTCTCGCTGGAAGACGGCGGTACGGCCGGGTCGGCATTCGAAAATTTTGAGTACCAGGATATCATCGCGGGCAAAACGGGGACGGCGCCTATTTCCAACATCGATATCGAAGACAACGTTTGGCTCTGCCTGGTAGCCCCAAAAGAAGATCCGGAGATCGCAGTAGTCGTGTTTTTGCCCAACGGATACAGCACTTCCAAAGCGTATCCCACAGCCAAAGCGATCATCAGCTATTATTTCAACGCAAAAGAGGCCGAAAACGACGACACACTAGAGGAAGGGATGCTGATAAACTGATCCGTCGTCGCAAAATGGATTGCAGTATGCAGATGGATATTATATAATATTTTGTAGTTAATTGGTTTTTTTCACATATATAGAGAGGAATTTTGGATTGATTACCATTAAAAGCACAAAAGACGGCTTGGAATTTTGGGTGACGGAAGATTCGCCTTATGCGAAAGCATGGCCCGAACTGCGGAAAAAACTGCATGCAAACAGCAGTTTTTATAAGGGCTCAAAATTGCCCGCCAATTTTTTTGGGAAACGATTCACCGACATGCAAAAGCGCGAGCTCGCTGTGTTTTTAAGAGAAGAATTTGGGATCAACCAGGTGAAATTTTCTGATGATGAAGATACCGCCGCCGCAGAGGAAGATACGGTTGCGACGGGAAAGGATGCCGCTGCGACAGCACAAGTTCTTAAGCAGATCGAAAATGCTCTGAGCACTAAAGCGCAAAATGTTTTTTTATCCAGGACCATTCGGAATGGTCAGCGGATAGAGTGCGAAGGGAATATTACGGTTATCGGGGATGTCAACGCAGGCGCGGAACTTATCGCCGCCGGGAATATAGCTGTGTTTGGAAAATTGCGGGGCCTTGTTCATGCGGGTGCAAGAGGGCGCCAGGATGTTGTGATCGCAGCAAACTATCTGTTGTCCAAGCAGGTGCGGATCGGTGGGAAAATCGCCATCATCCCACAAAACAGAAAGCTGGAAGGGCCGGAGATCGTAAAAATCGTAGACGGTAAAATTGTGGTGAAATTGATCAGCTAATAACGACTTGAATCTGGAGTACATGCTGATTTGGAGGGAAATGGATGGATAATGTTATAGTCATAACATCGGGAAAGGGAGGCGTCGGTAAAACGACTTCGACCGCAAATATAGGGGTAGGGCTCGCACAGATAGGCAAGCGTGTCGTGCTGGTGGATACGGATATCGGGCTTCGGAACCTGGATGTTGTGCTTGGCCTGGAGAACCGCATCGTATACGATCTGGTGGATGTGGTGGAAGGTACCTGCAGATTGAAGCAGGCATTGATCAAGGATAAACGCTATGACGGTCTGTATCTGTTGCCCGCGGCCCAAACCAGGAATAAAATGGCCGTGACGCCTGATCAAATGAAAAAACTGGTACGGGAGCTTGAAACCGAATTCGATTATGTGATTATCGATTGCCCGGCCGGTATAGAAAGAGGTTTTCAAAACGCTATTTCAGGGGCAAGGAGTGCCATCGTAGTCACCGTGCCCGAAGTGTCTTCCGTACGGGATGCAGATAGGATCATCGGCCTGCTGTCTGCGGGAGAGATCACCGATGTGCATCTTTTGATCAACAGGATGCGGAATGATCTTGTGAAAAAAGGGGACATGCTTTCCATTGATGACGTACTTGAAATACTGGGTGTGGACCTGATCGGCGTTGTGCCGGAAGACGAATTGATTTTCCGTTCCAGTAACCTGGGAGAGCCCGCCGTAAGCGATGACAAATCCAAGGCGGGTGCCGCGTTCAGAGATATTGTGGACAGGATACTGGGCAAGGATATCCCGATTGATAGTTCTGATGATAAAAAAGGGTTCTTCGGTAAATTGAGAAAACTTTTTGGCAACGGCTGAGTTGGAGCGACGGATTAGGAGCGCTTATACGTGCGGGAGGAGATTATGGGATTTTTTCGCAAAAAGAAACAAAAAAGCAGCTCGATAGCAAAAGACAGGCTGAAATTGGTTTTGATTTACGATAGAACGGGCACTTCATCAAATAATAACATGATCGAAATGATGCGGCGTGATATTCTGCGCGTGATCAAAGAATACGTTGAGATTGATGAAAACGAATTTGAACTGGATATCAAAACATCGAATACGGGAAAAGACGGCCTTACTTCCGAGATTGTTGCTAACATACCAATTAAAAAAGTGAAGAAGATGGGCAGGAATATGTACTGACAGCAGAAAAACCTTCCGGCAAATTTTTCGATGCTGGATTTGGATAAACAATGGATGACATACGAAGAGATTATATAAAAAGAATAGATTGGCTGATTGTGGCGGTGACGCTTTGCCTCCTGTTTCTGGGGATACTTTCCATTGCCAGCGCAACCTCCACCGCCTATTCCGAAGATGTTTCCGTCATGGAATATATCGGGTCTTTGCTGACCGGCTATACTTTAAGCCAGATTATTTATTTCCTTATTGGCTCGGTGTGCGTATTTGCCCTCATGCTGTGGGATTATAACAATATTCGAGAATTTGCGAACGGCATTTATTGGATCGGCGTAGGTCTGCTGGTGGCGGTTCTTTTTTGGGGCACAAAAACCCGCGGTATGACAGGTTGGTTCCGTATCGGCGGCGTAGGTTTCCAGCCGGCCGAATTTTGCAAGCTCATGTTCATCATCGTTTTGGCGCGCGAGTTTGCCCGTAAAACGGAGGGAAAGACAGGCGGGATCCAAACCTTCCGGGATATATGGCCCATGCTGTGGAAATTCGCCATTCCTTTTGTATTGATCTGTGCCCAGCCCGATTTCGGGACGGCACTGGTATACGTATGCGTATTGTTGGGCATGATGTTTATGGCCAAGACTTCTTTCAAGATAATGGCTACGATCTTGGGCAGCGGTCTGGTCGCCGTGCCGATCCTGTGGTTTTCCATGGGAGATGACCAAAAAAGCCGGATATTTGTTTTTTTGGATCCCGCATCCGATCCGGAAGGCGCGGGTTACAATATGCTCCGGGCGAAGACCGTCAGCAGTTCGGGCGGGTTGTGGGGAAAGGGCTTTTTTTCGCAGGATCTTTTGACGCAAAAAACCAATTATCTGCCTGAGAAGCAAACGGATTTCATATTTTCCACGACTTGTGAATCCATTGGTTTTATCGGCGGCCTGTTCGTCATTTTTCTGTATATATTGCTCATATCCCGCATGCTGTATTTGTCTATGCAGGCAAAAGACGATTTTGGAACATACCTGATCGTGGGCGTTTCATTTATGCTGCTTTTCCATGTGGCGGAGAATATCGGGATGAATATCGGCGTACTGCCCGTTACGGGCATACCGCTCCCGCTGATGAGCTCAGGCGGCTCTAATCTTCTGACAACGATGATGTCCATTGGGTTGGTCCTGAATGTGAATATGCGACGATCAAGACGATTGATTGCCTGAAAAAGCCGGGTCTCCGGCTTTTTTAAGTTTTTCAAATAATTCCTCTCTTTTTGCCGAAATGGATATAATTTTCCGGCTGTGTAAATATACATGTGATACCGGGGGTTTATCCGGAACAAATTGCGGAGGGGACGGATGCTATGCAGAGCAATCAAAAAAATACGACGGAGATCGGCGCGTTTGTATCGATGACGAGACGGCAGAAGAATGCGCAGATATTTTCCGAAAACAAGATAGAACAGCGCCGGGAGAAAAAAACCAGGCTGATCAGGGACACATTGCATTCCATCGTGAAAAAAACGGAGGAGATACCGGATAATTACCGCAAACTGATCGCGCGGACAGCGGTCTGCGTGATTTTGGCGCTGGGGATCTGGGGCATCAAGAATGTGGATTCCGTGGTTACGGACCAGGTTTCCCAGGGGATCAACAGCGCAACGTCCGGTGAGTCGGAGATAGATGAGGATCTCGGCAAACTCAAGTTTGTCAGCGGCAGAGATGCCGAAACCGATACGGTGTACAGCCTGCCACTCGAAGGTGAGATCATCGCGTCGTTTGCTGATACCGAAAAGGATGTACAGATACAAAGCGAGTTGAACGCCGACGTGAAGGCCATCCTTTCGGGCACGGTCATTCTGGTGGGTGAAGACACGGTGATTATAGAAAATGATAACGGGACGCAGACCACATATTCCGGCATCGTTTCTTCCGTTACGGCCGGGGATATGGTGCAGAGCGCAGATGTGATTGGCCAGCTTGCGGGCGAAATTTTATGCCTGGAGACGGTCAGCGGCATCGGATACGTGGATTCCCTCGATGCGACGGAACTCAATACGACGGTAGCGGATGTTGCATCTTGATTTTTTTGACGGGCAGTTTTCCGTAAACCTGTTTTTCATACCCGTTTTGCTGATCATGCTGGTGATTGGCGGCGTGGCCTCGGTATCGGCTTTTTTCATGGCGCTGCTGATACACGAAACTGCGCATATCGCCGCGGCTTATGCCTTTGGTATCGGTATCGGGAAAGTCGAATTGATGCCGTTCGGTTGCGTTGCCCAAACCGAGGGTTTTTATATGGTCAGCGGGGCAAAAGAGGCAATCGTCGCCGCATTCGGGCCGGCGGCCAATATTTTGGTTTCCGCCCTGATCCTGCTTTCCCGGAACGGAGACGGCATGTCCGCCTATATGTCCTGTTTTTATACGGCCAACGTCAGTTTGGCAGCCGTAAATCTGCTGCCCGTGCTTCCGATGGATGGAGGACGGGTGCTTTGCGTTCTGTTGGGAACCGTCTTCAAAAAGACTTCTGCCCTTTCTGCCATGGGCATGTTGGGCATTGCCTTTTCCACCGCGGCGATTGCCCTGGGCGTTTATATGGCGGTGCGGGGCCAGGCCAATCCGACCGTTTTCCTGGCTGGCGGATTCATGCTCATAACTTCCATCGGCTATTTGAAAAGTGCGTCTTTGGATGTGGCAAAGCATGCACTTTATAAACCGCGGGAATTCGCCAAACGGGGGGTCACCGGTGTGCGGACATTCGCCGTGCATAAAGAAAAGACGCTGGGGCGGGTACTTTTACAGTTGGATGCCAAAAAGTATAATATCGTCTATATTGTGGACGATGACCTGCACGTGATAAGAGAATTGGATGAAGGGCAGATTCTTGATCATCTTCTCACCCGCGGAACGGCGGCGAGACTGGACAAAGTGTTGTAACCCGGTCGTTTGACCCTTTCTATAGATGGTGATATAATTATTCCGTGAATTTTCAGCGTGCGCATAAGCCGATCCGGAGGTTTATTTGATCGACAAAATAAAGTTGGACAAGATACTTCCCCTTGTGGAAAAACCGGGAAGATATATAGGCGGTGAGATAGGCGCCGTAAAAAAACCTACCAAGGTGCCCATTCGGTTTTTGTTTGCTTTCCCCGACGTATACGAGGTCGGCATGTCCCATCTGGGCAGCGTTATCCTCTATCATCTGGCAAATAAAAGAGACGATACGTATGCGGAACGCACATATGCCCCTTTTCTGGATATGCAGCAAAAGATGCGGGAAGCGGGCATCCCGCTGTATTCATTGGAAACATTTACGGAAGCGGCGCTTTTCGATATCATCGGATTCAACCTTTCTTACGAGATGTGCTATACGACTGTGATCCAGATGCTGCGTCTGGCGGGGATAGAACCGCTTGCGGCCAAGAGAAACAAGGGGCCGCTTGTCATTGCCGGCGGGGGTTGTACCTATAATCCGGAACCTTTGGCAGACTTTATCGATCTGTTTGTGATCGGCGAAGGGGAGGAAGTGAACAACGAACTCCTGGACCTGTATGCCGCGCATAAGAAAGAGGGATTTGATAAAAAACATTTCTTGGCGGAAGCCGCGCGGATCGAAGGGATCTACGTGCCTTCGCTTGTACGGCCCGCCTACCATAAGGATGGCACGATACGATCGTATGCGGGAGAAAACCTGCCCGTAAAAAAACGGTATATAAAAGACATGGACGCCGCTTTCTACCCGGAAAAGCTGGTTGTCCCCAATATAAGCGTTGTGCACGACCGGGTCGTTTTGGAGATCTTCCGCGGATGTACGCGCGGTTGCCGGTTTTGCCAGGCGGGGTTTATTTACCGGCCGGTCAGAGAAAAACAGGTGGACACGCTTGTCCGCCAGGCGAAGCATCTGATCGGTGTTACGGGATATGACGAGCTGGCGCTTTCTTCGCTGAGTTCGGGAGATTATTCCCGGATAGAACCGCTCGCGTCCACTTTGCTCGATATGTTTGAAGAAAGGCACGTTAGTCTTTCTCTGCCTTCCCTGCGGGTCGATTCTTTCCAGAAAGACTATGCGAAACGCATGGAGGAAGTGCGCAAGACCGGGTTTACCTTTGCGCCTGAGGCGGGTACGCAGCGGCTGCGCGATGTGATCAATAAAAATGTTACGGAAGAAGATATACTGCGCGGGGTCGGCAATGCTTTTGAGAGCGGGGCCAGCACGGTCAAGCTGTACTTTATGATCGGGCTTCCGACAGAAACCTATGAAGATCTGGACGGCATCGCGGACCTTGTCCGGAAGATCCGCAGCGAATATAACGGGTTGCCCAAGGAGAAGCGCCGCGGCAGCCTGAAGATCAATGTGAGCGTCGCATCGTTCATCCCCAAGCCCTGTACCCCGTTCCAATGGGAAAAGCAGGACACGAGGGAATCGCTGCGGGCGAAGCAGGCGTACCTGAAGGGAAAACTGAAGATACGCGGCGTCAATTTCAAATGGCACGATGTTGACCTTAGCTTTTTGGAAGCCGTGTTTGCCCGGGGAGACAGGCGGCTTTCCGAAGTATTGCTGCGTGCGGCCGATAAAGGCGCCCAATTTGACAGTTGGCAGGATTGTTTTCATTTGGAATATTTTGAAGAAGCGTTCCGGGAGGCCGGCATCGATCCCGCTTTCTATACCTACCGGGAAAGGAAGGAAGAGGAAATCCTGCCCTGGGACCATATAGACTGCCTTGTATCCCGCGCATATTTCATAAGAGAGAGAAACCGTGCAAAAGAAGGGAAAACGACACCGGATTGCCGGGAAGGCTGTCTGCACTGTGGTTTCGGGGGGAATTGCAGAGTATGAAGATTGGAATCAAATTTTCCCGTTTGGGATTTTCAAAATATATCTCACATTTGGATATGCAGCGGCTGTTTCACCGCTCGATCCGTCGGGCGGGGATTCCTGCCCGTTATTCGCAGGGATTCAACCCGCATATGAATATGTCCTTTGCTTCTCCTTTGCCCGTAGGCATGGAAACCAGGGGCGATTATCTGGAATTTTACACGACGGAAAATATCGGGATCCCGGATGCACTCGAAAGACTGAACGAAACAATACCGGAGGGGTTTCGGGTCATGAAAATGGGAGAACTGGAAGAAGCGGCGGGAAAGTTGATGGCGTTGACCGTACAGGCGGAGTATGAACTACAGTGTGAACAGGCCTTTTTGGGGGAGTGGCTTTCTCATATCATGCAGAAAGACAGCTATATGTTGACACGGGTGCGCAAAGGGAAAACGCGCACATTCGATATACGTCCTCTGATCCATGCGTATGTGCCCGAGGAGAACCGGCTGACCCTTCGTCTGGAAAACTCGGGCGCGGGCAGCCTGAGCCCCTTGTTTCTTCTGCAGGAAGCATCTAAGAGCGCAGGGGAGAAACAAACCGCGCGTGTAATACGGACGGATCTGTATATGTTGGGTGATACTGGAACGCGTAAGTTAGAAAAGCTTTTTAGATAGAGAAAGGTTGGAGTAAAGATTCTCATGAAAAGAGAAATCGTAGCAGATGTAAACCAACACGAAGTGCGTGTGGCACTGTTGGAAGATAGGGCCCTTGCAGAGATACAGGTGGAATTGCGGGGGAACGAAAGGCTTGTGGGAAATATATATAAAGGCAGGGTGGCAAATATACTTCCCGGGATGCAGGCGGCGTTTATAGATATCGGGTCGGATAAAAATGCTTTTTTGTATGCGGGGGATATCCTGGCGGACAAGTCGGATTTTGAATTTACCGGTACGGACAATTCGGTGGAAGGCAAACTGCAAAGCATCGGAAAGATGTTGAAAAAAGGCCAGGAAATCATGGTGCAGGTCTTAAAACAGCCCGGCGGTACAAAAGGGGCAAGAGTCACGACCCATGTGACGCTGCCCGGACGCCTGATGGTCTTGATGCCTACGGTAGACCATATCGGTGTTTCACGCAAAATAGAAGACGAAGCGGAACGCGAACGTTTGAAAAATATCATGGCCGAACTGAAGCCGAAAGACATGGGCATCATTGTCCGTACGGCCGCCGTGGGTACCACGAAGGAGAAATTGGCCGGAGAAGTGGATTTTTTAGTCCGTTTCTGGGGACGTATACAAAAAAAAGCACGGCTGGTGGCGGCCCCGCGGCTTATTCATTCGGAAGAAACGCTGCTGTTCCGTACGGTACGGGATATGTTTACCAAGGACGTGGAGAGTTTCATTATCAATGATAGGGAGTATTATGAAAAAGTATTGACGATCGTTGAAATCACGTTGCCTGCTTTGGTGAACAGGGTCAAATTGTACGATAAAAAAACCAACATTTTCGATGATTATGCAATAGAAAGCAAGATTGAGAAAGCACTCAGCAAAAAGGCGTGGATGGATAACGGGTCTTACCTGATCATTGATGAAACGGAAGCGCTCACCGTGATCGATGTCAATACCGGCAAATATATAGGCGAGGATGACCTGCAGCAGACGATCCTGAATACGAACGTGGCTGCGGCCAAGGAGATCGCCCGGCAGCTTCGTCTGCGGGATATCGGAGGCATCGTGGTCATCGATTTTATCGATATGGATAACAATACCAACGAAGATATCGTTGTCGAAACGCTGCGGGAAGCGCTGCGCCAGGATCGGACAAAAACCAACGTGCTCGGCTTTACCGGACTCGGTCTTGTGGAGATGACGCGTAAGAAAGTGCGGCGCAGACTTTCCGCCTTGCTGCAGTCCGCCTGCCCGGATTGCGGAGGCAGTGGCCGCATTTATTCCCCGCCGGCAATGGCGATGAAGATCCGGCGAGAGGTCAACCGCTTTGTGCTCAGTATGGATGCGCAAAAGTATATCATAGAAGCGGCGCCGGAGATCGTACAGTATATCGAAGCGTGCAATGATCGGAACATGTCCGTTTTGTGCGACTATCCGGGGAAGACATTTTACATCAGTGCAAACAAGAGCATCGGCAGGCAAAGCTGCAAAATATCCATGTTGAGCGATACGATATTGAAGGATGGATGCATCAAAGATGCCCGGGTGTTTTTCTGATGATTTCTGCAAGAAAATTCTGTTTTTTTACTTGTACAGTGGTTTTTTCTATGTTATAATAACGCTTGAAAATGACTCTTGGTATGAAAGAGTGGGGGAAACCCACTCTTTGCCTTTATTAGGCAAGATAAAAAGGAACGTTTGTAACGGCGTGTCTGTTAGAGAAACAGGAGTGGAGAATTGGCAAACGCAATCGAAGACGCGGTCAGAAAAATAGCTGCGCCCGTAGCGGATGGACTGTCGTATGAATTGGTGGACGTGGAGTTTATCAAAAAGCGTGGCGCGGAATCTGAGCTGGTAATATATATAGATAAAGACGGCGGGGTTACTTTGGAAGATTGCGAAAAACTCAGCACCGCGCTGGATCCTGTTCTGGATGCGCAGGACCCCGTTCCCGGTTCCTATGTGTTGTGTGTATCTTCGCCCGGCATCGACCGGCCGCTGAAGACCAAACGGGATTTTGAAAAAAACATGGGCAAACGGGTGGATATAAAACTTTATCAGAAAATGGACGGCGTAAAACAGTTTACGGCAACCTTGCGGGATATCACAAAGGATGCGGTTCTATTGCAGGTCGGCACGGAAAAACAGCTTACGCTGCCTTTGAAACAGATTGCCCAGATAAAGCCGCACATTGATTTTTAAGGAGAACATATAAAGATGAATGCTGAATTTATACAGGCATTGGAAGACCTTGAAAGAGAAAAAGGCATCGATAAAGAAATATTGCTGGAGGCTATTAAAACCGCGCTTATCTCCGCCTATAAACGGAATTTCGGGATCACGCAGAACGCGCGCATCGATATAAATGAAGAGACGGGAGAAATCCATGTTTTTGCACAGAAAACAGTGGTGGAAACGGTTTTTGACGATACGTTCGAAGTCAGCCTGGAAGAGGCGAGAAAAATCAATATGGCCTATGAGATCGGCGATATCATAGAATATGAAGTTACGCCTGCATCTTTTGGCAGAATCGCCGCACAAACGGCAAAACAGGTCGTCGTACAACGCATACGCGAGGCTGAACGCAGCGCTATTTTCGACCAGTATATCGAAAAGGAAAATGAATTGTTGACGGGCGTCATCATTCGCCAGGAGCGGGGCAGCTATTACCTGGAATTGGGCAGAGCGGTAGGGATACTGCCCTTTAAAGAAACGATACCCGGTGAAAAATATGAACCGAATATGCGGATCAAGGTATATGTGCTGGAAGTGAAAAATACCGCCAAGGGGCCGCAGATCATCACATCGCGGTCGCACCCCGGGCTTATAAAAAGGCTGTTTGAATTGGAAGTACCCGAGATCAGCCAGAATATCGTGGTCATAAAAAGCATAGCCAGAGAAGCGGGACGCAGAAGCAAGATAGCGGTCTATTCGGAGGATAAAAATGTAGATTCCATTGGCGCTTGTGTGGGGGCCAGAGGCAGCAGGATCAATCGGATCGTAGATGAACTGGGCGGAGAACGCATCGACGTGATTCCCTGGAGCAAAGACCCGGCGGAATTTATCGCCAATGCGATCCGCCCGGCCCAGGTTTTGATGACACGGGTGGACGAAGCGAAAAAAATAGCCGAAGTGATCGTGCCGGATAACCAGCTTTCCCTTTCCATCGGCAAAGAAGGGCAAAATGCCCGCCTCGCCGCCAAACTTACTGGTTTTAAAGTGGATATCAAGAGCCAATCCGAAGTGGCGGAAGATCTTTTTGCACAGCCTGTGGCACAGGAGGAAGAAGACCTGCAGGAAGAGGAAGAGTATATCGACGACGATCTGGAGGAAGATGTCCTAGAAGACGAGGATATTTTTCTTGATGATGACGATATAGATGAAGAAGACGAAGAAGACGAAGACGAGGAAGATGAAGAAGACATGGATGAAGAGGAAGAACCATCGACGGACGGGAACGAATAAAGCGGAGTGTGATGTAATTTGAAACAAAAGAAAATTCCTGTGCGTATGTGTGTTGCTTGCAGGACGGGGAGGCCCAAACGCGAGCTTATCCGTATCGTTAATGATAAAGAAAACGGCGTCATGGTAGATAAAACGGGAAAAGCGCAAGGGCGTGGTGCTTATATTTGTCCAACACTGGAATGCTTGGAAAAAGCGTGGAAGATTAAAGCAATTTCCCGTGCGTTGGATTGTGATATTACGGAAGAGGCATTTTTGGAATTGAAGAAGGTAATACTGCGTCGTGAAATTGACAAATGATTTTTTTGTCATGGCCGGATTCGCCGCCAGAGCGGGTGCGCTCATCAGCGGGTTTTCGGTTGTGGAAAAAACCTTACAAAAGGGGAAACTAAGGCTTGTCATCCTTGATGCCGGTATTTCTGAGAATACGATGGGAAAAATGATGCAGGCCTGCGGCAAGAGGGGAATACCTTGTATTGTGGTGGATCCCATAGGCGAAATGGGCCACCGTACAGGCCGGCCGGGAGCAAAGGTCTTTGGTGTGACACAAAACGTCTTTGCGGCAAGGCTGAAGCAAATTATTACAGAAAGCGCAAAAAGCACGGAGGTGTAACGCTTGAGCAAATTGAATATATTGGAACTGAATAAAAACCTCAAAACCTATGCGGCCAATGTTTTTGAAAAGGCCGCCCGGACCAATGAGGAAATCAAAAAACGTACGCAGGAGATACAGCAACTCGAATTCAGGCTGCTTGAGCGAATAGATGCCCGCGACAATACGTCGCTTTCCGGCGAAAAAGAAGCGGTGGAAGCGCCGGTAGCGCATATCGGACAAGATGTTTCCCGATCGGATTCTGCCGCGCAACCTGCGCCTCAACCGCTGAAAAAGGAACAAGCAGAGGCAACAGCGGTTGCGGCCGATATGCAAAAGGAAGCGCAGCGCAAAACAGACGCGCCTGCCGCACAGGCACAAGAAAAAATCGAATTGCAGGAAACTCCTTCTGAAATGGAACAAATGATAAACACAAAACAGAGACAAAGCGTAGCGGAAGATACGATCGAGACCGAACAAGAGAAAATCACGGAAGTAAAGAAGCCGAAGAAAAGTCCTGCCAAAAAGCAAAGCCCGAAGACAGGCAGTACTGCGAATATAAACGTATATATCCCCGATCTGTCTGCCTTTAAACCCCGCATAAGGGTTGTGCGCAGCGCGAAAGATGAAGAGCTTGCGCAAAAGAAGAGAGAAGAAAAGCAGAAGCGGATAAAGACGCAAAGCAGGCCGGGCAGGGAAGAACGCCGGCCCCGGACACAATCACAGGCAGGCGTTTCCAGAGGCACAGGCAGCAGAGAACGCTATAGGACTTTTGACAAAGACGAGGCCTCGCAGGATGTAAAGCGTTCTTCCTCTAAAGCAAAATCGTCGGAGCGGACAACATCGCATACGCCTGCGCAAGGGAAGCGGCGCCATACCACCTATGAATCCAAGAAGAGATTGACGCAGGAAGAGATCGTTGCAAAACGTCGCCGGGCCGTTATCAAAGAAAGAGCGATTCTCGCCGATGAGGAATTGGAGAGAAGATCGCACCGCGGCCGCAAAAAAGAAAAGCAGCGGGATCAGTTTGTGTTGGAATCCACCAAGATAGAAAGCGCCGTGATAACGGGAGATGTTGTTTCTATCAAGACGCTGGCCAGCAAGATCGGAAAGCCGGCCGCTGATATTCTGAAGAAGCTCATGCTGTTGGGTACGATGTGCACGATTAACTCGGAAATCGATTTCGATACGGCTTCTTTGATTGCCGGTGAGTTTGGTGTGAATCTGGAACAAAAAATAGAGCAGACCGCCGAAGCTGTGCTGCAAGCCGAAGACAGGCAGGACGAAGAAAAAGATACGATCATCCGTCCGCCGGTCGTTACCGTCATGGGACATGTCGATCATGGTAAAACCTCCCTTTTGGATGCTATCCGCAAGACCAAAGTACAGGAGGGGGAAGCCGGCGGCATTACGCAGCATATCGGCGCCTATACGGTTACTATCGGGCAAAGGCAAATCACGTTTTTGGATACGCCCGGTCACGAAGCTTTTACCGCCATGCGCGCAAGAGGGGCGCAGTCAACGGATATCGCCGTGCTGGTTGTGGCTGCGGATGACGGGGTAATGCCCCAGACAAAAGAAGCGATCAACCATGCCAAATTGGCGAAAGTGCCCATATTGGTTGCAATCAATAAGATAGATAAACCGGGTGCAGATATCGGGCGGGTAAAACAGCAGCTTACGGAAGACGGGCTTGTAGCGGAAGAATGGGGCGGAGATACGATCATGGTTCCCGTTTCAGCCGTTACCGGCGAAGGGATTTCTTCTCTTTTGGAGATGATTCTGTTGCTGGCGGATGTCTGTGAGCTGCGCGCGAACCCCAACCGGCTTGCCAAAGGGACGATCGTCGAGGCGAGCCTGGATAAAGGCAGAGGCCCTGTTGCGACCGTTCTGGTACAAAATGGTACGCTCAAGCTGCACGATATGGTTGTGGCGGGCATGTCATATGGCCGCGTGCGGGCGATGTTTGATGACACGGGGAATTCCGTGGAAGAAGCCGGGCCGTCCATGCCGGTGGAAGTTATCGGTTTTTCAGATGTGCCTGCGGCGGGCGATACTATCTATGCCGTAGAGGAAAACAAACTTTCCAAACGGGTCGTGGAAGAAAGAAAAGACCGCATGAAGGAGGAACAGCTCAAAAAATTCTCGCGCGTATCTCTGGATGATCTGTATACCCGTATTGCGGAAGGACAGGTCAAGAGCCTAAATATCATCGTCAAGGCAGACGTGCGGGGTTCTGTCGAAGCTGTCAGCCAGTCGCTTGAAAAGATTTCCAATGAGGAAGTCCGCGTATCCATCGTACATGGGGGCGTGGGCGCGATCAATGAATCGGATGTCATGCTTGCCTCCGTAAGCGATGCGATCATCATCGGGTTTAATGTGCGTCCCGATGCCGCAGCGGCAGCCGCTGCGGAAAAAGAAAATGTGGATATCCGCCTATACCGTATTATTTACAATGCGATAGACGATGTGACCAAAGCGATTCACGGTATGCTGAAGCCGGAATTTGTGGAAAATGTGATAGGGCATGCCGAAGTCCGCCAGATTTTCAAGATATCTTCCGTAGGTGTGATCGCAGGCTGCTATGTGCAGGATGGCAAGATATCCAGGGGGGCCCAGATACGTCTTTTGCGGGACAATATCGTCGTACATGAGGGAACGCTTTCTTCTTTGAAGCGTTTTAAAGACGATGTGCGAGAAGTCGCCACAGGGTATGAATGCGGCCTCAGCATCGAAAATTTCAACGACCTGAAAGAGGGAGACGTAATAGAAGCGTTTGAGATTGTAGAGGTAAAAAAATAATTTACATCGGAGAGAAACAGCATGAGCAAACGCAGGACCGCTAAAATAGAAAGCGAAATAAAGAAAGATCTGGGAGAAATATTTCTGACGCAGATCAAAGATCCGCGTTTCAGCAAAATGGCCAGCGTTATGGAAGTCCGGGTTACGGAAGACCTGAAATATGCGAAAGTATACATCAGCATCTACGATACGCCGGCGCATGTGGAATCCACCATGGAAGCGCTGAAAAGTGCGGAAGGGTTTATACGTTCCATGTTGAACGAGCGGATCAAGTTGTTCAGGATCCCCAATCTCGAATTTATACGGGATACATCTATCGCATACGGCATAGAAATGTCCAGACTGATAGATGAAGTGACTGCGAAGGACAGGGAAAATGCAAAATATAGCGGGAAAAATACGCCGTGAACAGGATTTTGTCATTATAGGCCATGTGAGTCCGGACGGAGATACTATAGGCAGTGGACTTGCGCTTTTGCTTGCGTTACAAAAAATGGGCAAAAGCGCCGTCTTTTTTGTGGACGGCGTTTTGCCGGACAAACTGCAATTCCTTGAAAAATATGCGCCTATATCGACGTTTGAGGCTTTTTCCGGTCAGACGTATGGCTGCATGATCGCGGTCGATGTATCCAGCCCTTCCCGGCTGGGCAGGTTTCAGGATTTTTTCGAGGGGCATCCCAATACGATCGTGATCGACCATCATATGACGAATACGGGGTTTGGCAAGGAAAACCTGATACTCGGGTATGGAGCGACCGGACAGATCGTGCTGGCATTGCTGGAGGCGCTGGGAGTAGGCGTCGATCCCCCGATCGCGAACTTGCTGTATACCGCTATCTGTACGGACACGGGGAATTTCACTTATTCCAATACCGATGAAAGCATACTTTTGGCGGCGGCCCATCTGCGGAAGGCGGGCGCCGATATCCCCATGCTGATCGAAAAGGTTTATAAAGAGCGTTCCATTGGTTCCACCCGGCTGATCGGCCGGGCGATAGACCGGATGACTCTGTACAAACAGGGAAGGATATCGCTGACCTATATACTGATGGCCGACTATGACGAGTTGGGGGCCAAGCCCGAGGATACGGATGAGCTTGTCAACTATGCAAGGGAGATATCGGGGGTGGAGATCGCGGTGTTTTTGCGCGAAGTCAGCCCCATAAAATATAAAGTGAGCCTGCGTAGCAAAAAATACGCCGATGTATCGGCGGCAGCCGCCGAGTTTGGCGGCGGCGGCCATACGTTTGCTGCCGGATGCACCGTAGAGGGGGATCTCGCCTCCGCTACGCGGGAGATACTCGCCGCTGTCGGCAGGCAGATCTGATATGAACGGGATCATCAACGTATTGAAACCTGCGGGGATGTCTTCCAGCGGTGTCGTACAATTTTTGAAAAAAATGTTGGGAGAACGCCGGGTCGGGCATGCGGGGACACTGGATATGGGCGCTGCCGGCGTCTTGGTCGTACTTTTAGGCAGAGCCTGCCGCCTTTCCGAGCATATCATGGGGCATGACAAAACCTATCTTGCGGAAATGCGCTTGGGTGCCTGTACCGACACGCTGGACAGCTATGGCATGCTGCAGGAAAGAAAACGGCCCTCTCCGGTCGATGCGCAAACGTTTCTGCGGGCATGTTCTTCTTTTTTGGGGGATATATCGCAGATCCCGCCGGACTATTCGGCCGTCAAGTTGAGCGGCCGTAAATCGTATGAATGGGCCCGCAAGGGCATATCCGTAAAAAAGGAACCGCGGCATATATTCGTAGAATCGATCGATCTGCTGCGCCTGATGGGGCCCGATCGGTTTTTTATACGGATACGGTGCTCCAAAGGAACCTATGTACGCACACTGATCACCGATATCGCCGCATCTTTAGGAGAATTAGCCTACACCGCTTTTTTGATGCGCGTACAGTCGGGGATCTACCATGTGCAGGATGCCTATACGTTGGATGAAGTGGTGCAAAAGGTAGAAGCAAAGGATTATTCTTTTGTGCTTTCCGCCGAATCGGCGGTACTGGATTTGCCGGAAGTGCGCCTGGAAGAAACGTGTGCGTTTGCTCTGCAAAACGGGCAGGCGATACCGGTGAATCCGCCGGATGCCTTGTTCCGTCTGTACTGCGGGGCGAAATTCTATGGCATAGGTTGCCGCGAGGCAGAAGTCTTGCGGCTGAAGATACCATTGTATTGACGATAGGGGTAAAAGATGCGAATTGTCCAGGCGTGTGACTTCCAGCGGAAGAACGCGATTGCGATCGGTACGTTTGACGGGTTGCATAAAGCTCATCAGCGTGTCTTGGAGGTATTGAAACAGGAAGCCGCCCGTATAGGCGGCGGTTCTATGGTATTCACGTTTTATGGTTTGCCCTCCGCATTTTTCGGAGAGGAAAAACAGGCGCTTTTTACGAAAGAAGAAAAAATCCGGGCTTTTGCGGAAACGGGGATAGACTATTTGCATATCGTAGAATTTGATAAATGCTTCGCGGAGATTTCCAAAGAGGCATTTTTGCAATATCTCCTGCAGAAATTACGGGCCGGGATGATCATTGTGGGGTATAATTTCCGCTTTGGCGCAGGGGCAAGCGGCACGCCGGAATTTTTACAGGAACATGCGGCCGGGTACGATGTGCGCATCCGGGTAGTGGATGCAGTAACGCTTTATGGCCAACCCATCAGCAGCAGCAGGATACGGGAAGCGCTGCGGGCGGGTGATGTGCTGTTGGCAAAGGAATTGCTGGGGAGACCGTATTCCATGGAAGGTCTTGTGCAAAAAGGCGCGTGTTTTGGGCGGACGATCGGGTTCCCGACAGCCAATATCGCGGTTCCGGAGAAGAAACTTCTGCCGCAGCGGGGCGTTTATCTGACGCAGGCAGAATACCGGGGAGCTTTTTATCCGTCCATTACAAATATCGGCATCCGTCCTACCGTCAGCAGTACGCGCAAAGTGACCGTCGAAACACATATCCTGGGATTCTGCGGCGATATCTATGGTAAAATGCTGCGCATCCGGGTTTTGCACCGTATGCGCGAGGAAAAGCAGTTTTGTGATGCCGCCGCCTTGCGAAGGCAACTGGAAAAAGACAAGGCCTATGCGACTGGATATTTTGGCAAAAAAGGCTGTTTTCCTGCATAATCCATGCTTTACATCGGGTAATATATATGATATAATTCCCTTGTTAACCGTGTACTCGGTTTTGCGAATACCCGACGCAATACGTGGTAGACGGCGATTTTAAGCAAGAGAGGTAGTAAACATATGGGACAAATCAATAAGGCGGAAATCATTGCGCAATACGCGGTCCATGAGGGGGACACCGGTTCGCCGGAAGTGCAGGTCGCGTTGCTCACCGCACGGATAGAGCAGTTGAACGAACATTTGAAAACACATCAGAAAGATCATCATTCCCGGCGCGGCCTTTTGAAAATGGTCGGTGCGAGAAGAAGTCTGCTGGGATATTTGAGAGAAAAAGATGTTGAAAGATACCGTACTCTAATATCGAAACTCAACCTGAGGAGATAGGTAGTGGCGCTTTATATTGGATGATTATGTGGAGCGGGCAGTCCCGCTCTACATTTTTATATTATCAAGGGATGTTGTCTTGCCCTGTTTGTGACATGGTTTTTAAAAAATAAATTGATATATGAGGAAAGAGCAGGTGCGCCTGCAGGAGGTAGTTAAAAGCAATGCAGCAGAATCACGTTTATCAGGTGGAAATTGGCGGTCAGACAGTAACGGTGGAATCAGGCAAATATTGCGCCCAGGCGAATGGGTCCTGTCTTGTGCGGTGTGGGGATACCGCCGTTTTGGTAACGGCTACGTGTTCGGAAGACCCGAGGGAAGGGGTTGACTTTTTCCCTCTCAGCATCGAGTTCCAGGAGAAAATGTATTCGGTGGGCAAGATACCCGGCGGTTTTATCAAGAGAGAAGGACGTCCTACTGAAAAGGGGACATTGGCTTGCAGATTGATAGACCGGCCGCTCCGTCCATTGTTTCCCAAAGGATTTTTTAATGACGTGCAGGTAGTTGCGACGGTGCTTTCCGTCGACCAGGATAACCCGCCCGAGATCCTTGCGATGCTTGGCTCGTCCATCGCGCTTTCCATTTCCGGGCTGCCCTTTGCGGGGCCGACGGGATCTGTCGTCGTGGGGTATGTCGATGGAGAATATGTCATCAACCCAAATTTGGAACAGCGGGCGAAGAGCAGATTACACCTGACCGTTTCGGGCACAAAAGACGCCGTAATGATGGTGGAAGCGGGTGCGAATGAAATAACGGAAGATGAAATGCTGGGCGCGATCCTGTTCGCCCATGAAGAGATCAAAAAAATATGTGATTTCATACTGGAGATAAAAGAAGAGATCGGGAAGCCCGCTCTGGAGTTGACGTACTATAAGGTCCCTGAAAACCTGGACGCGCAGATCCGCGAAAAGTTTTATGCCCGGATGCAATGGGCGATGGATACCTTCGATAGAGTAGAACGGCAAGACCGCGAAAAACTCGTGAAAAAAGAGGCGGTCGAATTCTTTGCGGAAGAGTATCCGAACAGCAAGGTGGATGTGGAAAACAGCCTGTATGCCGTTATGAAGGAGATCATACGGGATAAGATCGTCAACCAGGGCGTACGCCCCGATGGCAGAGGCTATGAAGATGTCCGGCCGATCTGGTGTGAAACAGGCGTGCTTGCGCGTACGCATGGCAGCGCCGTATTCACAAGAGGGCTGACGCAGGTGATGAACCTTGTCACATTGGGCCCTATCGCGGAAGGACAAACGCTGGATGGCATTTCAGACGAGACCTTCAAGAGATATATGCACCAATATAACATGCCGCCTTTCTCCACGGGGGATACAAAACCGATGCGCAGCCCCAACAGGCGCGAGATCGGCCACGGCGCCCTTGCGGAACGTGCCTTGTTGCCGATGCTTCCTTCCGAAGAAGAATTCCCCTATGCGATCCGTTCCGTTTCGGAAGTGCTTAGCTCCAACGGTTCCACGTCGCAGGCAAGTGTCTGTGCAAGCTCGCTTGCGCTGATGGATGCGGGTGTGCCGCTCAAAGCGCCCGTTGCCGGCGTCGCGATGGGTCTTATGAAGCATGAGGGCAAAGTGGTGGTGCTGACAGACATACAGGGACTTGAAGACTTCCTGGGCGATATGGACTTCAAAGTGGCCGGAACCGATAAAGGGATTACCGCGATCCAGATGGATATCAAAATCAAGGGGATCGATAAGGATATCTTGCAGAACGCATTGGCACATGCGCTGCGCGGGAGACTGCATATTCTCGGCAAGATGAACGAAGCGCTGAGCCAGCCGCGCGCGGAGCTCTCGCCTTATGCGCCCAAGATCATCCAGTTTACAATCGACCCGGATAAGATCCGGGAAGTGATTGGTTCGGGCGGCAAGACAATCAACAAGATCATTGACGAGACGGGCGTGAAGATCGATATTGAAGACGACGGACGCGTATTTATTTCGACGCCCGATGCGGATGCGGCGGCCAACGCGAAGCGCAAGATCATGAGTATCGTGAGGGAGATACGGGCAGGGGACGTATACCTGGGGAAGGTAACCCGCATCATCCCGATCGGCGCATTTGTAGAAATAGCGCCGGGAAAAGACGGTCTCGTACATATTTCCAAACTTGCGAAAAATCGGGTGGAAAAAGTGGAAGATGTTGTCAATGTGGGGGAAGAGATACTTGTGAAAGTGCTCGAGATTGACAAGCAGAACCGGGTCAATCTGATTCACCGGGGCGTTACGCAGGAAGACCTCGATGCGTTCAATGCGAAAATGAATGCATAGCCTATCAGTAAGAAAAAGGCGGCAGTATACCGCCTTTTTCTTGTAGGATATTTTGCGGGGACATGCGGTATTATTTTCTGCGAATAAGAAAAACTAAAAAAGAAAACAGCGAAAGGGCAGCGTATATGTTT
Source organism: Christensenellaceae bacterium (assembly GCA_963665505.1). GTDB lineage: Bacteria > Bacillota > Clostridia > Christensenellales > Christensenellaceae > QANA01. Next base: position 1,666,093 of record OY762275.1, on the reverse strand, counting down.
AGTAAAAAGACAATATCCAACGGAATCCATTTTTTTGGCGAATCATTGTCTTCTATGCGTTCTGCCGCCGTGGGCATATGGGTAAAGGCGGGTTCCTCCACAGAAACCGATGGGGAGAACGGATTATCTCACTTTTTGGAGCACATGTTTTTTAAAGGGACGGAAAAACGTTCCTATAAACAAATTGCGGAAGAATTTGACGATATCGGGGCACAAACAAACGCGTATACTTCTAAGGAGATAACCTGTTATTATGTATGTGCGATCAAGGAGAAGCTCATGGAAGGCGTGCGTATCCTGGCGGATATGTTTTGCAATTCCATTTTCCCGGAAAGCGAGATAGAAAAAGAGCGGGGCGTCATTTTGGAAGAGATCGCGATGTCATTGGATACGCCGGACGATCTGCTGATCGAAAAACTGGCGCAAAAGTTTTTCAAAGGGACGGAGCTTTCCCGCTCTATCCTTGGGCTGGTAGGGAACGTCCGGGGCTTTAAACGGGAAGATCTAGTCGCGTACAGAAACAAAAAATACTGCGCGGAAAATATCGTGGTGGCTGCGGCCGGGAATTTTGACGAGGGGAAGCTGTTGCAGACGCTGGAAGAAAGCCTGCGCGCGATCCCTTCTTGCGGCCGAGAACACAGATATGTGAAAGACTCGGCCTGGATCCCGCAGCCCGCGACATTTCGGCTGCAAAAGGATATTGAACAGGCGCATATAGGGTTCGGGTTCCCGGGGCCCGGCATGACGGAAAAGGGGCGGTATGCTTTCTCCATCGTTTCCAAGATACTTGGCGGAAGCATGAGTTCGCGGCTTTTCCAGCATATCCGGGAAGAAATGGGGGCAGCGTATTCCGTCTATTCCTATCCGTCGATCTATTGCCAGGGCGGTATGCTGATCATCTATGCGGGGACATCGCCCCAAAATGTGGAGCAGGTATCCGAAGCCATATTGAAAGAGGTGCGCCGTATGAAGCAGGACGGCATCAGCAAAGAAGAGTTGCGCAACGCGAAAGTGCAGCTTTCCGCAAGTTATATCCTGGGGCAGGAAAGCACCTCCGCAAAAATGACTTTTCTCGGACGGAACGCGCTGCTGCTTGGCCGGCCGATCGAGGAGGAAGAGGTACTGCAGAATATCGGCGATGTCAAAATGGAAGAGATAGAACAACTTTTGTATAGTATCTTCGATGAAGAACAAATGGTGAAAGGGACCGTTGTCCCTAAGAGAATATGAGGGAAGGATCGCCGCTGTTGTTTGAAGAATAAAAAATACTGCCTGTGCGGCAGTATTTTTTTTGAGAAGAAAGTCTATTGATAGGGATTTCCAAAATCCTGCAGGGTCTGCCGGGCGGCCTCGACCACATCTTGTTTTTCGGCAAGAAGTTTTTTTACGGTATCCCGGGATAGGTTGCCATACCGGATGTCTCCCGTATAGTCTCCCGAGACCGTTTCCACCAACTGCAAAAAGCGCGATGCCCGCAAGGCAATTAAAATGCCGGGCTGACTCCTCTGCAATGTAAAATCTTCCGGGGAAAGTTTTTCCAGATATCCGGGGAGCGCATCTGCGGAAAGGCTTAGCAAATAATCGAGATCGGAAGGCGGGTCGGAGTTATATCGATGGATATAGTAAGGATCATCAAAAATAAATTGATTCGTTAGGTCCATTGTCGTATCCAGATCGACGGAATTTTTCCTGCCGATGAACAGGTCTACGTTGAAGAGATTCAGCCCGAGCAAACAGAGCGCGGTGGAAAAAAAGATATATTTCCCTATGGAAAAACCGGGATGCCAGGTTTTAATGATGACAAACCCGCCGACCAGTGTCAACAATATCAGGAAGGCCTGCACATATAGGCGCAAGCGTGTGAACAAATAGACCTGCTCATAAAGCACCAGCCGCAGAAAAGAGGAAACGATGAGCACGAATGTGCAGGCAAGCAGCACGGTGTTCAATATGTTCAGGCAGAGTCTGCCTTTTTTACCGGCATATTGAGAAAAGCGCATACAAACAGCCGAAAGAGAAAGGACGATCACGGCCGCCGCACAGAGTTGGAAAAAACCGGTGCGTGCATAATAGCTGTACGTGATGCCGGCAGGCAATTGCCCTGCCCCGGCAAATAAATAGACGATCTGTATGCCGGAAAATGCCAGTAACAGCAGATCGGCTGCACCGAGCAGGATATAGGAGGCGACCAAACCCGGTTTTGGGTTTTTTCTCATTTTTGGGGCGGAGGGGAGCTTTCTTACCGTTTGAAAAGAGACGACCCCACTGGAGAAGAAGAGGAATACGAGGATAAATAAGAAACAACAACCTATTACGTCGAAAACCGTCTGTTCAGAAAAAATATTTTCCAAGAGCCGGGAGAATACCCTGTCCGCACTGGCAAGCAATATGGTGAGGACGCCGAAAAGGGGAACGGCTATGCCTATGGCGAGCAGGATGCCCGACCATGTCTTGCTCTGCTTCACCTTATCTTTAGAGGGAAAAAGGCGCAGCAGGGCCTCTTTTACTTTATGAAAAGGACGTACGAACAAGGAGAAACGGATATCTTTCGCACAGGCCGCCGTATAGGGCAGATACGTTTGCTTTCCCGTCATAATGCCGATCTGCAAAGGCAGCAGGATCAAGAGCATCAGGAAATCCAAAAGGAGCAGGAGTGTGTTGTTATACAGGCTGAACATAACGGAAAAAGCCGCGATGAGCAATAGAAGCAACCAGTTCTGTTCCTGCCGAAGATCCAGGGTTTCCTTGAAGTGCAAGAACAGCGCTGCGTAAAACAGCGCGATAAACACAGGGACATTGAGTCCCGGGTTTGCAGTTTTGAAAAGAGTATCGTATAACAATAGGACAGCGGCAACACCCATCCCTATACTGGTGAACAGCAATCTTTTATCTTTGTTTTCCATTTGCATATGCAGGATTCCTTTCATCGATATATTCCAAAATGTCTGAGGGCTGGCAACGGAGCGCATGGCAAAGTTCGTTTAATGTGGAGAAGCGGATCGCTTTCCCGCGATTGTTTTTTAAGATCGATAAGTTTTGTGGACTGATGCCCACCGCTGCCGACAAGTCGTTCAGGCTGATTTTCCTTTTTGCCATGATCACATCTAAATTCACTATTATCATAAGGGTATCCGTTAGATCGTGAGATCGTTTTCTTCTTTAAAGAAAACCGCTTCCTGAAAGACATTCGCCAGGACGGCTGCCGAAAGGCACCCAAACAGGAAGACCATCCCGCAAATTGCAAACGCGATAGAGCGGACAAACAGAAGAATCCATGCAAAATCGAGAGAGCACAGCCCGGCACAGACCGCGATACGCCATAAACACCGCACATTCCCGGGGAGGAAAGGCGAGCCTTTCCTGACGCTTTGCATAATCCGTATGAACTCTATCATCATCCAGATGGCCAGACCGCCGCCAATATATAGGAACAGCGCGGACGGCAGGAAATCTTGGAAATAGGCATGCAGCGTGCCGTGCAACAGAGAGGGAATAAAAAAGAACAACAGCATTGTGCTTCCGACGCCGATATAGAGGATGCACAAGATACTGCTGACGATCCATTTCGACGTTTTTTTCATACGCTTCCTCCTGCGCGAAATAGAAATATCAGCCTTACTATACCATCTGTTTTAATGTTTGTAAATATATTTTTAATGATATTCGATAAAAAATGGATTTATTTGTAAAATATGCTGATTTTTTGAGATTTGTATAATTTTCTGAGAAACTCCAAACGCTATACTATAAAAAAGGGAGTGTGGCATGAGATTTTCTAAATCTTCTTCATCAGAAAAAAAGACGGAAGATGGACAACATACCGTCTGCCCGAAAGTACCTGACAAAAATATAGAAAGGTTCGGCGCGACCGAGCTGGGGAAAGAATTACAGATTATCAATATCATTGGGCAGATCGAAGGGCATACGGTGCTGCCGCAACAGAACAAGACAACGAAATACGAGCATCTGGTGCCTATCCTTGCGGAGATAGAACAAAAAGCGGAAACGAAAGGCCTGTTGGTCATTTTGAACACGGTTGGTGGTGATGTCGAAGCCGGTCTGGCGATCGCAGAACTGATACGGGGCATGAGCAAACCGACCGTTAGCCTTGTTTTGGGAGGGGGCCACAGTATCGGTGTACCGTTGGCGGTTAGCACGGATTATTCTTTCATCACGCCTACGGCCAGCATGACGATCCACCCGATGCGTACGACGGGGTTGTTTATCACAGCGCCGCAGAGTTTTCAATATTATATCAAAATGCAGGAACGGGTTATCAAATTCATATGCGCCAATTCGAATATTGCGCGAAAAGACCTTGAATTATTGATGAACAACAAAAATCAACTGGCAGACGATATCGGTACGGTGCTGATTGGGGAGCAGGCGGTGGAGGTCGGGTTGATTGATCGGGTCGGCGGACTTAAAGATGCGCTGGACAAACTGCACAGGCTTATAAGCAAAAAAAATAAAGAATAAAGAAATACTCCCCAAAGGGAGTATTCCTTTTTGAGATTTGAAATTAGAAAGGATTAAGAAGGGATATCAATTCGTATTAATACCAATTGATAAGTGTTAAGTCTATTTTAACACATAAAAAATAAAAATCAATACTATTTTATAATTTTTTTATAAAATTTTTTTATTTTTTTATGAAATACTACCATTTGGTAGCATTAGGCGGTTTTTAATTTTTGAGTTGTAAAGTACGCAGGTGCATGATAAAATAAAAAATATCTATCTATTACACAAATAAGTTGAGGATAAAGGCGTGGAAAAAAACAATTTGCGCAGCAAAAAGGGTAAAATCATCATTCTTGCCGTAATCGTCTTTGCTGTGTTAATTATATCTATCGGGCTGTTCACATTTTTCAGCGATACCACCTATGATACGACATGGACGGGCAATACGTATTCCAATATAGCAGGCAAAGGAATCGTTGCGGCCGACGGGGATACGTTGTTCCTTGCCAGCGAAAACTATCTGTACCGTGTGACGGCGGATGGGACCGCTACCCGTATTACAGATTACAGTGTGACCAGTATGGTGATCTATGAGGGATATCTATACTATATCAACCTGGATGCCGACCAGCAGATATACCGGATGGACCTTGAAACATTGGAATCCGAATGTATCAGCGATATCCCGGGCGGGTACATCAATATCGTAGACGACGTATTGTACTATGCTTCCCTGTACGGGACAAGCTATAGCGGTATCTACAAAATAGACCTGCGGTCGGAAGACGGGTTCAACCCGGAGCAGATCACAGACGACTGGGCCGCTTCTCTTCTGTATTATGGAGGGCGCCTGTATTTTATCAATGCGATCGACTTGAACAAGGTATATTCAATTCAATTGGATGGGAGCGATCGTGATGTTTCGGTTGGACGGGGCACTTCTTCCTTTACTTTCTATGAGGGGTGGCTGTATTATGGAAATGTTTCCGGTGTTTTTAAATGTAAGCCGAATGGGAGTACCCGGGTTGCGCTCAGCGATAAGCGGGCATCCTCTGTCCATGTGGTAGACGGGTATGTGTACCATTGCCTCCTGGGAGGCTCGGAGAGTACGGGCGACCAGGAGTTTTACAGAACGACGATCGACGGCACGGAAACGCAGGTCCTCACGAGCGACGCCGCTACGCATATATGTTACGCAGACGGGTACGTGTATTTTTTCGATGTGTATAAAGGCTATGATCTCTACAGGATCTCGGTAGACAATACGGTTTTTGAGAACGTGGCATTTCATTATAATTTTTCTTAGTCGGAACAATGAGAAAAGGAAAAGCCGTCCGGTGTGGACGGCTTTTTATTTTTTCTGCCGGGACTATTTAAATTTTGTTAACGAAAGTGGTCTATCCTGCCTATCACAGATACCCGCTGCTGATCGAGACTCTATGTAAATTTAGACGCGGGAGATAGTTCCAAGATGGAGAGCGCATAGAAATGGGAACGGGTGTATTTCTCTGTGGGGTCTTTATGCGTGTATTCTTTACGTATAATTCTTACGCATGTTTTTGATCGCCGATTTTTCCAGACGAGAGACCTGCGCTTGGCTGATCCCGATCTCCCTGGAGACTTCCATCTGCGTCTTCCCATAAAAATAACGCAGATAAATAATGTTTTTCTCCCGTTCGCTCAATTTTGAGACGGCATCTTTCAAAGCGATGGAAGCCAGCCAGACTTCATCCGCATTTTTTTCGTCGGAAATGCTGTCCAGCACATACAAAGCATCGCCGTCGTCCTGATAGATCGGTTGGGAAAGGGAAATCGGGTCCTGGATGGCATCCAGGGCATACACCACGTCCTCCACCGGTTTATCCATCGCCTTTGCGATATCATCGATCGTCGGTTCCTTTGCGTGTTGTTCGGCCAATTGATTGCGCACCTGAAAAGCCTTGTATGCGGTGTCCCGCAGAGAGCGGCTGACCCGGACAAGGTTATTGTCCCGCAAATAGCGCCGTATTTCGCCTATGATCATGGGACATGCGTATGTGCTGAATTTGACATTGAAGTTGATTTTGAAATTGTCTATCGCCTTGATAAGGCCGATGCAGCCTATCTGGAAAAGATCGTCCATATTTTCGCCGCGCATGGAGAAACGCTGTACGATGCTTAGTACAAGCCGCAGGTTGCCGCGGATGAAATCTTCGCGCGCTTTTTTGTCGCCTGCGTATATCTTTTTAAAATAGGTTTTTAATTGGTTTTCGGGGATGACGGGAAGCTTTGAAGTATCTACTCCGCATATTTCCACCTTGTTAAGCATATTCTCCTCCCGTGTTTCAAAAATCGTCGTCTTTTTGAAATTAGGTTTGCCATTTGAGAGGAGTTATATACGTTTTAAGGGCGGACGCTCAATAGAAAAATTTGGATACCAGCATGCTTAAAGCATTTTTTGCACGTCTCTTTGCAGCCTTTTTATGATGCGCTTTTCCAACCTGGAAATATAACTTTGTGAGATCCCGAGTGCGTCGGCGACTTGTTTTTGTGTGTTTTCCGGATATCCTGCCAGACCAAAACGCATATTGATGATGAGCTTTTCCCGGTTGGGCAGACGTCCGATGGCTTCGCCTATGAGCGTGCGTTCGACATCGTTTTCGATCTCACGGAAAACCGCATCCGAATCTGTGCCCAGGATATCGGAAAGCAATAGTTCGTTTCCGTCCCAATCCACGTTCAGCGGTTCATCCAACGATATTTCCCCGCGTATGCGCGAACTTCGCCTCAAAAACATCAGGATCTCGTTTTCGATACAGCGGCTCGCATAAGTGGCCAGTTTGATGTTTTTGGAAACGTCAAACGTATTGACAGCCTTGATCAGACCGATCGTGCCGATGGAGATCAGGTCTTCCAGGCCGATGCCGGTGTTATCAAACTTTCGGGCAATATAGACGACAAGCCGTATATTGCGCTCTATGAGTGCCTTCCGGACGCCGGTTTCTCCCTGGGCAAGACGCTGTATCAGAAGGCTTTCTTCACTTTTGCTGAGGGGAGGCGGTAGTGCCTGACTGCCGTTTATGTAATAGACTTTCTGGCGTAGAAATAGAAGACGAAGTATTTTCAAGGTGATGAATTGCCGTAGCTTGTTCACGGGGGGCCTCCTTTTTTATATGAAACAGCCGTATATTTTGACTGAGCACAGCATCTGCCTTTGATGAAAAACGTGCATCTGATAATGCCAGATATGCTTTGGCGGCATATATGTTTGTTCCATCGGAAAGGACAAGCTGGTCGGGCAGGAAGGCGAGCATTTCTCCTTTCCCGGAAAGAGTGGAGAAGCAGAATTGCCGGATAGGGACATCCGGGCATTCCAGCGTGCAAAGTTTCCTGCGAAGTTCCGGGGAAAGTTGGTTTAGCACCGCCTTTTTGTCCGCGATGATGACGCCGCCGCCACCGGTATCCGTGAGTTTGTTCCCGGTATCCAAAAAAGCGGTCAGTGTGAAAAAATTACCCGAAACCATGCCGCATAAACGATAATATTTATCAGAAGACGGATACTGTATACGTAAAAATATTTCTATTATGATAGAAGATATTACGCCGCCAAGCAGTATATACCTTACTATTGGAAAATTGATCAGGATACCGTCCCGGACTTCCCCGCCTAACCAGTACGCGAAGAAATAGATCGCGCCGCCGAATATAAACGTGACGCCATAGAAGAACCCGATCCTCTTTAAGAACGGTTTATGGAAAACCGGCCCCAACGGCAGGCACATGAGCAGGGAGAAAACCAGCCTGCACAACATATGCTTCAAAAAAGGGAGTACAGGAACTGCCGCGGCGTATAGGGCGCCGATGGCCGCGCCGGTGAAAAGCCTGGGAAACCTGACCCGTTTATCCGACAGGCGGGCGGTAAAATATAAGAGCATGAAATCCATCAGAAAATTGTCGAAGAAGACCAGCTCAACATAAACCCGTGTCACAATACCACCCCGCAATCAGTGGTTATAGTATATAATACGTTTCCAAAAAAAGTTGTAGAACTATGCGCCCGATTTCAAACTTCTTTCACCATTTTTTTTGTGTTTTGACATTTATATGTGTAAAAGGCGAAAGCTGGAAAAAAGAAAGAGAAGAAGGGAAACCCTTCTGTGGACAGAAAAGGGAATGCTTCCCCATAAAAGGCACAGGAACAGAAAGGTGCATAAAAAATGTATCAATTTGCCGAAAATCCATATTTGTTGGCAATACTGGTCGACCCGGGCATATTATAAAAATATAAGAGTTCTATCGTTGGGAGGATACGCCTGTGCGCTTTAGTAAATTGCGGCAAAAAGAAGTGATCAATGTCATAGACGGCCGGTCTCTTGGCTATATCACCGATCTTGTGATAGAAGATATGACCGGGCGGATCACTGCCATCGTACTGCCCGAAAGTACCGGACTGCGCTGTTGGTTTAAAACGAAAGAATATGTCATTACCTGGAAGGATATCTGTAAAATCGGCAACGACGTCATTCTGGTGGAAGTCGATCTGAACCTTTGCGGTGTTCCCTGTTGAAAAAGGAAAGAGTGCATAAGAACGCAGTATATGGTATGATGATAAGTAGATTACTATATATTGGGGGTAGAAATATGAAGTGCATTTTCTGTGGTTGCCCGGAAAGCAAGGTAGTGGACTCCCGCCCTTTGGAAGGCGGCATATCTATTCGGCGCAGAAGAGAGTGCCTCGGTTGCGGCAGGCGGTTCACCACATATGAAAAAGCCGAGCAGATACCCATTATGGTAATAAAAAAAGACGGCAGCCGGGAAGCGTTCGATATCGATAAAATTAAGAAAGGCATTTTGAAAGCCTGCGAAAAACGGAGCGTATCCATGGATACGATCGATATGATGGCGTTGGATATAGAAAAACAAGTCCAGAGCAGGGCGGAACCGGAGGTCTCCGCGAAGGTCATCGGCGATCTTGTTATGGAATCTCTGAAAAAAGTGGACGAGGTGGCGTATGTGCGCTTCGCATCGGTTTACCGGGAATTCAAGGATGTCGATACGTTCATGGCGGAAATAAAGAAATTGGTGGCAGAAAAACGATGAAACGGGGAATACCTTAATATATGAAGCACGGTTTTTGTAAAAGACAAAACAAAGGCGTGGTGTTTTTCAGTGTGCCGGCGTTTGATGCGCTCGGTTTTGTGCATAATGGGTTCACTTCGCGGATAGGCGGTGTCAGCAAAGCGCCGTATGACTCTTTGAACCTGAGTTTTAAAAGAGACCCCGATGCCCGGGCCGTGCTGGAAAATTTTGCGGTTGCGGCGGGTGCCATAGGTGTGGACGTTGATGCCATGGTGGTTTGCAACTATACGCACGGCGACAATGTGGAATTTGTGGGGACGGCACATCATGGGATGGGCATTACCAGGGAAAACCGGCTGCCTCCTTGTGACGGCGTCATCGTAACGGATTCATCTACGGTCGGGGTGACAATCCATGCGGATTGTTGCCCGATATTTTTTGTAGACCGGAAAGGCCGTGCGGCGGGCGTATGCCATGCCGGCTGGAAGGGAACCTATTTAAGAATTGCCAATACCATACTGGATAGGCTGTCGAGCAAAGACATACGGGCAGAAGAAGTCCTGTTTGGAATCGGTCCTTCCATCTGCGGGCAATGCTATGAGGTGAAGGAGGATGTGGCCGGACTTTTCTCAAAGCTCTACCCGGACGTAGTGACGCAAAGAGACGGGAAATTCTATCTGGATCTGCCCCGTACGATAGCGGAACAGTTAATAGCCATGGGCGTGCCCGAAGGAAATATCACCCTTTGCGGATTATGCACATATTCTGAAAGAGAACTTTTTTATTCGCATAGGAGAGACGGGCTGCATGCGGGCGCCATGGGCGCATTCATCGCTTTTGACAGATAAGCGCGCCATAAAAGAGCGGGCAGCGCCCGCTCTTTTATGGTAAATGTATTTTTTTTAAATGCTGTAACGCCGAGGTGATTTTTTTGATCTATTTGGATAATGCTGCGACAACTCGCATACGGGGGGAAGTATTGGAGGCCATGTTGCCTTACTTAAAGGGCGGGTATGGGAATCCATCGGCTCTCTATGCCCTTGCGAGAGAGGCCAGACGCGCGTTGGATGCTGCGCGCGAACGGGTGCGCGCAGCGCTGGGCGCGGAATATGCAAGCGAGATTTTCTTCACGGCCGGCGGGACCGAAAGCGACAACTGGGCGCTTAAAGGGACGGTACTTGCGAACCGGGATAACGGTAAACATATTATCACCTCCAAAGCGGAGCACCATGCGATACTCAACGCCTGCGTGTCTTTAGAGAAACAAGGCTATGACGTGACGTATTTGGATGTGGATGAAACGGGCATGGTGGACCCGGGAAGCGTGCGGCAGTCGATCCGTCAGGACACTGTCCTTATCAGCATCCTGTGGGCAAACAACGAAGTCGGTACGATAAACCCGGTGGCGGAGATAGGGCGGATCGCAAAAGAACGGGGGATATTGTTCCATACGGACGCCGTACAGGCGGCGGGGCATCTCCCGATCCGTCTGGACGATGCGGATATAGACCTGCTCTCCATTTCCGGGCATAAGTTCCATGGACCCAAAGGCGTAGGCGCCTTGTATATTAAAAAAGGGACGAAAATAGAAAACTTGTTGGACGGCGGGGCCCAAGAAAAAGGCCGCCGTGCGGGCACGGAAAATCTTGCTTCTATCGTGGGAATGGGCAGGGCCATAGAGCTTGCGGTACGGGAACTGCCCGCCGAAAGCAAGCGCCTGGCGGCACTGCGCGATTTTATGATCAAGGAGATTTGCACGCGGATCCCCTATGCCAAGGTCAACGGTTCGTTGACGCAAAGATTGCCGGGAAATATCAACGTATCGTTCCCGGGCAAACGATCGGAATCCATCCTGTTCAATCTGGATACACGAGGAGTGGCGTGTTCGGGCGGTGCCGCCTGTACGGCGGGGGCGGCGGAAAAATCGCATGTTCTAAAAGCAATGGGCCTTTCGGAAGCGGCGTTGGAGTCTGCCGTACGCTTTAGTTTCGGGCGGTATACGACGCGGGAAGAGGTGCGGCAAGCCGTCAGGATCCTGTGCGGTATCCTCGGATGAGCCGGGGAGGGAAATTTTCAAAACGGGAAAAGCGTAATGCTCTAAAAAAAAATAAATAGCGAAAATCAGATTAAAAAATGATACAATTGCACACATTAAAAACAGCAAAGAATGAATTTTTGGTTTAGCTGAAAATGAGTATGGAGAGGAGTTGTTTTTAATGAGAGGTTTAGCCGCAGGATTTGTTACCGGAGGGATCATAGGAATGGTGGCTGCGGTCGTTGCAATGCCCTATATAAAGCCCTATGTCAGGAAGACGATGAAAAGGGGAAAAAGGGTCATAAGGGATGTGCTCTGCAATCTTTGAGGCTCGCAGATTCCAGCATATAAAAAGCCGCCGGCTCTGAAAAAGCGGCTTTTTTACGTATTTGTGAATGCGCTGTGAAAATTCAAAATATGCGAACACTCGGTTGAATTACCCTTGTATATAGTGTATAATTTAGAATAACTGAGGCAGAAGAAGAAAGGAGCAAATCGAATGAAAAACACAGATCGCACGACCAAATTTGTGTTGACAAAAGATGTGGAAAATCCCGTTCGGGGTATTCTCAGACTGGTCTGCGATGCGATGCGTGAAAAAGGGTACGAGCCTTTGAACCAGATTGTCGGGTATATCATTTCCGGTGATCCTACCTATATCACCAGTCATAACGGGGCCAGAAATTTGCTCACGAGACTAGACAGGGACGAAATTCTGGAAGAGATTGTTTCTTTCTATATAGATTCCTTAGAATAAACACATAGAGGGTATATTTTGACGTATCAAAGGATTATGGGCCTGGATTTTGGGGACAAACGCATCGGAATCGCGCTCTCCGACCCTTTCCTGCTTACCGCGCAGGGCGTGGAGTCGTATACAAGGCAGGGCGAAGCGGCCGATATCGAATATATCCGCGGGATATGCAAAAAAAGCAATGTGAAAGAAATCGTGTGCGGGCTGCCGAAAAATATGAACGGTACGATGGGCCCGCAGGCGGGGAAAGTAAAGGAATTCGCAACGCGCCTGCAAAACAAAGTAGGGATCCCCGTTGTTTTTGAGGATGAGCGGTTGACGACCGTATTCGCCGAGCGGGTTCTGCTGGAGGCCGATGTGAGCCGAAAAAAGCGTAGGAAAGTAATAGATAAGCTTGCGGCAATTGCAATACTGCAAGGATATTTAGATAGAAAATCATGTAGGAAAGGTGACTTGACATGAGTAAACAAGATTTTGAAAAAGATATTGACAAGGACCAAGAAGACGAAGAAGACAATGTCATCTATTTGACAGATGAAGAAGGCAATGAGACCCCTTTCGAATGCCTCATGACATTTGATCACAAAGACGGCACATATGCGTCGCTGATACCGGTGGAACCATTCGAAGGGATCGATGAGGGCGAAGTGCTGATCATGCGTGTCGAAGAAGACGGCGAGGAAGACTGTTCTTTCAGTCCGATCGAAACGGAAGAAGAATTGGAAGAAGTGTGGGATGCCTTCATGGAGCTTTACGACGAGGAAGAGCCGGAAGAGGATGACGACACATGCGAGTATGAGGAAGAAGAAGCCGAGGATGGGGAAGAAGAGTAATTTCTATTTTTGAGACGGAGAGGGCGGATTCTTCTGCCCTCTTTTTTTGATACCGGGAAAAATTTCGCCGGTAAAACAAAACGGAATATTGCAAAAAGCAGGGTACATATGGTATAATCTCTCCGATAACGCACTTCTGCAGAGCGTTTTTTCGTGTGCCTTCAGGTGAAGGTTGGAAAACGTACGGAAGCGGAAGGTGGAACAACTAAAGGAGGACATTTTTGTGTCAGTAATTTCAATGAAACAGCTGCTCGAAGCCGGTGTGCATTTCGGGCATCAAACCAGAAGATGGAACCCGAAGATGAAGCCATACATCTTCACGGAAAGAAATGGGATCTATATCATTGACCTTCAGAAAACGGTCAAGAAAATAGACGAAGCCTATTTCTTTATTCGTGATATCGCCATGGCGAACAAGCCGATCATTTTCATAGGGACCAAAAAGCAGGCGCGGGAATCGATCGAGGCCGAGGCAAAGCGCTGCGAAGAATTTTATGTTTCCAACCGTTGGCTGGGCGGTATGCTGACCAACTTTAAAACGATACGCTCAAGGATAGACAGGCTCTTCCAGATTGAAAATATGCAAGAGACGGGCGAAATAGACCTGCTTCCCAAAAAAGAAGTCATCCATATCATGCATGAAAAGGAAAAACTCGAGAAAAACCTGGGTGGGATTCGGAATATGACGGAACTCCCCGGCGCGATCTTTATTGTGGATACGAAAAAAGAGCACATCGCTGTTTCCGAAGCACAAAAATTGGGCATACCTATCGTAGCTATCGTAGATACGAACTGTGATCCGGATGAAATAGATTACCCGATCCCCGGCAACGATGACGCAATACGCGCCGTCAAGCTGATTACCTCCAAGATGGCCGATGCCGTACTGGAAGGCAAGCAGGGGGAACAGATGGAAGAAGAACAAGTGCCGGGCACACAGGCAGAGGTAGAAACAGAAGCCCCCGAAGAAGAAGAAGAGGCGGAAGCCCCCGAAGAAGCAGAGGCGGAAGCTGCCGAAACAGAAAGTGAAGAAGAAGTTCCAGTGCAGCAGACAGGTGATTTGGAAGCGTAATCCAAAGGCAAAAATAAACAGGAGGACGACATAAAGATGAATATATCCGCAAGTGATGTGAAACAACTTCGCGAGAGAACCGGTTCGGGCATGATGGATTGCAAAAATGCACTTGTCAAAGCGAATGGCGATGTGGAAAAGGCCATTGAATTTTTAAGGGAAAAAGGTCTTGCCGCGGCCGTGAAGAAATCCGGAAGGATCGCCGCGGAAGGGATTGTTGATTCCTACATCCATTTGGGTGGCAGAATAGGCGTACTGGTGGAAGTGAACTGCGAGACGGATTTTGTTGCGGAAAATCCTAAATTTAAGGTGTTTGTAAAAGACATAGCTATGCACATAGCCGCTTCGAGCCCCAAATATGTGGGCATCGAGGACGTGGACCCGGAGGAATTGAATAAAGAAAAGGAAATATTAAAGGCGCAGGCGCTAAATGAAGGCAAGCCGGCCAAAATCGTCGATAAAATGGTGGAAGGCAGGATTCAGAAATTTTACGAGAGCGTATGCCTGCTGGAACAGCCTTTTATCAAAGATCCCGACAAATCCATACGGCAGTATCTGAGCGAGCAGGTCGCCACGATCGGTGAGAAGATCGTTATCCGCCGGTTTGTGCGGTATGAGATGGGAGAAGGACTGGAGAAACGAAAGAACGATTTTGTGGAAGAAGTCATGGCGCAGCAAACAAAGTAAGCAGTAAGAAAAGAACACTTAATTAAGTGTTCTTTCTTTCAAATCTCAATTTTATTACAGGAGAAAGTATGCAGCCGAAATATAAGAGGATTATTCTGAAAATCAGTGGAGAAGCACTCTCCAGGGGCGGAAAAAACATAGACTTCGATGTGATCGGCACTGTGGCTGAACAGATTGTTTTTGTCATGCAATTGGGCGTGCAAGTCTGCGTGATTGTAGGCGGCGGGAATATTTGGCGCGGCAGGCAGGGCAAAAACATGGACAGGGTAACCGCCGACCATATGGGCATGTTGGCGACGGTCATCAATTCGCTTGCGCTGCAGGATGCGCTGGAAGCTCTGGGCGTACAGGCGAGGCTGCAGACCGCCATCGAAATGCGCCAGATCGCCGAACCATATATTCGCAGGAAAGCGCTGCGGCACCTGGAAAAGGGGCGGGTCGTGTTATTTGCCTGCGGGACAGGGAACCCTTATTTTACGACGGATACCGCGACGGCGCTCCGGGCGGCGGAAATGAATGTGGACCTGATCCTGTTGGGCAAAAATGTGGATGGCGTTTACGACAGCGACCCGAAGATCCATGCAGAAGCCAAAAAATTTGAAGAAATATCCTATCTTGAATTTATCTCCAGAGGATTGCAGGCAATGGATACCACCTCCGTCACATTATGTATGGAGAACAAGATCCCCATCCTCGCGTTTGGATTGAACGAGGAAAACAGCATAAAAAGAGCGATCTGCGGAGAGAAGATGGGTACGATGATCAAATAGGTCCCCTATTGTAAAAAACATGCCTTTCAAGTAAAATAATACATACGTAGAGAAAACGTTTTATTTCTGAATTATGGGAGGTGCCGTTATGAGTATAAAACATGAAGCGATCCAAGAAGCGGAAGCGAGGATGAAAAAGGCGATCGGTGCATTAGAAAATGAATTTGTTACGATACGGGCAGGACGGGCAAATCCGCAGCTTTTAAACAGGATTAAAGTCAGTTACTATGGTGTGATGACGCCGATACCCCAAGTGGCAAATATATCCTCCCCCGAACCCAGGATGCTGACGATATCCCTTTGGGATGCCGGTCTGCTGAAAAGTGTGGAAAAAGCCATCATGGCGTCCGACCTTGGGATAAACCCAATGAACGATGGGAAAGTGATCCGCCTGGTTTTCCCGGAGCCTACAGCCGAACGCAGGGCCGAACTGGTCAAGCAGGCAAAAAAGAAGATGGAAGACGCGAAAATAGCGGTGCGGAACATCAGAAGAGATGCGCTGGAGATTCTGCGAAAAGATAAAAAGGAAAGCGCCATCACCGAAGACGATATGAAAGTATTCGAAAAAGACCTGCAAAATACGACCGATACATATAATAAAAAAATAGAGGAAGCATTTACGGAGAAGGAAAAAGAAATACTGGAATTTTGATGTTTGAAGATTTGTTGGGGCTTCCCCTTTCCGAAGGGGAAGCGATTTTAAAAAAAAGAGGGATCACACCGGCCGTTGTAAGATATGTCTCCAAACGGGATATTCCCGGTGCGGATGACTGGCGCATCCTGCGGTGCACACTGCAAAAACCCGGCGTAGCCGAGGTGGTCGCCGGCGTATTTTGTACGGATGTAGATAAAATGGTGTGAAAACCGGGTAACGAGGTATGGATGGATAGGGTAGGCATAGACAAATCATATTTGCCCCGGCATGTTGCGATCATCATGGACGGAAACGGCCGGTGGGCCAAAGCCAGAAACAGACCGCGCTCATTCGGGCACAGGAAAGGCGTGGAGCGGGTAAAGGAAATCGTCCGGACAAGCGCCGATATGGGCATTGAAGTGCTCACCTTATATGCGTTTTCGACTGAGAACTGGAAGCGCTCCCAGGAGGAAGTAAGGGTATTGATGTCTCTGTTGGTGGAATACCTGGCGAGCGAGATCGATGAGTTGGATCGGCAGAAGGTGCGGTTCAGATCCATCGGCGATCGCACAGCGCTCCCCGGCAAGCTGAGCGGCATGTTGACCGCCGCGGAGGAAAAAACGGCCCGGAATACCGGCCTTTGCCTGGATGTGGCGATCAATTATGGCGGAAGGGACGAAATCTGTGCGGCGGCACGCGCGCTTGCGCTGGATTATGCTGCCGGGAAGATCTCCGATCCCGGGAAAGAATCGTTCGAGGCACGTTTGTTTACCTACGGGCTGCCGGACGTCGATTTTGTGATCCGGACAAGCGGAGAAGAGAGGATCAGTAATTTTCTATTGTATCAGATCGCCTATGCTGAACTATATTTCACCAAGACGCTCTGGCCGGATTTCTCGTCCGAGGAATACGTGCGGGCGATAGAGGATTTTACCAGAAGGAATAGGCGTTACGGAGGCTGATTTTATTGAAAAGAATAATCGCAGGTGTCGCCGTGGCGGCTGTTTTTATTCTGCTGGTTTATGTACAGGGAATATATCTGAAGGTGGCCGCGGTTTTTGTTTCACTGATTTCTGAATACGAGATACTGCATGCCATAAAACAAAGCGGGATCAAAACGATCGATTTGCCTTTGTATCTTTTTTGCATCCTGCTTTTACCTGCGCTGTTGTTTTGGGGGCTGGAAGGGATGCTTTTTCTGTATGCGCTGTGCCTGATGGCATTGTTCATCATTGCCATCGTATCCGGCCGGTATGATTATAAAAGTTGCTCGGCCAGCGCGCTCACGATGCTGTATCCACAATTGTTGTTTGTGTTCTTATATGAGATACTTTTGATAGAAGAGCAACGGACCGCTCTTTTTCTGCTGACGGTAGGCGTTGCTTCGGCTGCCGGCAGCGATACCTTTGCCTACTTTACGGGCAAATTATGCGGGAAGAAAAAACTCTGTCCGCATATCAGCCCGCATAAGACGGTGGAAGGTGCCTTTGGCGGCTTATTCGGCGGAGTTTTATGCACGATGGCCGTGGTATGGATACTGGGGGAAACGACTTGCCCGTTTTACATATATATCATTGCCGCCGCGGTTTTTTCCCTGCTTTCTCAGTTCGGTGATTTGGCCGCGTCGCTTACCAAGCGTTACTATGGCGTCAAAGATTACGGCACGATATTGGGCGAGCACGGGGGGATTTTAGACAGAATGTGCAGCATACTTTTTGTGATGCCCGCGGTACTGGCATTTTTCCGGATATTTTATTGTTAATACAGGAGAATCAGTTTGCAGAGAAAAAAGATTTCCGTTCTCGGTTCTACCGGGTCCATCGGCAAAAATACGCTGAGCGTGCTTACGCAGTTTAAAGACGAATATGAAATTTACGGGCTTTCGTGCCACACAAATATCGCCGCTTTGAAACGGCAGGCGGAAGAATTTTCGCCTGCACTGCTTGCCGTGACCAGCGCGCCCCAAGCGGAGGAAATGGCGGTTTGCCTGCCCGCAGGTGCGGAATTGTTTGCAGGGCCGGCCGGTTTGCTGGAGCTTTGCCACGGGGCCGATATCGTCGTCTTGGGTGTAGTCGGCGTCGCGGGACTGCCTGTTTTTGAATACTGTTTAAAACACGGGATCCCGATCGCGATCGCGACCAAAGAGGCGTTGGTTTACGGCGGCCGGCTGGCAAGGGATCTGATGGATGCGACAGGCACGCCCGTACTGCCGCTGGACAGCGAGCTGTCGGCAATTTTCCAATGTTTGCAGGGCAATCGCAAACAAGAAGTGCACGAGATATTGCTGACTGCTTCGGGTGGCCCTTTCCGTTCGTGGGAGATAGAGGATATCAAAAGAGCAACATTGAAAAGCGCCTTAGCACATCCCAACTGGTCCATGGGCGCCAAGATATCCATCGACAGCGCCACCATGGCCAATAAAGGGTTGGAGATCATGGAGACCCGCTGGATGTTTGATATAGATCCTTCCAAGATAACGGTCGTCGTACACCCCGAAAGTATCGTGCATTCGATGGTCCGGTATGCGGACGGTTCCGTGATGGCGCAATTGGGGCCGACGGATATGCGCCTTCCCATCGCGTATGCGTTAAATTACCCCAGGCGCCGGCCGAACAATGCAAGAGTACTGGATATATTCCAAACGGGTGCCCTGCATTTTGAAAAACCGGACTATGAAAAATTTCCTTGCCTGAAGCTGGCCTATCGGGCGATAGAAGGCGGCGCGCCGTTGCAAATGGTATTTAATGCCGCCAACGATGTGGCGGTGGCGATGTTCCGTGCAGGCATCATCGGGTTTTGGGATATTCACCGCACGATAGACGATGCGATGGGAAAATTTTCCGGGACCGTGCTGAACGATTTTTCAGATATCTACGATACGGATGCGCGGATCCGGGCCTATTGTCTGGAAAAACGGGGGATCCGACAGGAAGATATTTCATAGAAAATTTATTTGTCGAACATAGTCTCTTTATCTGGAGAGTATATTATAACTATATTTTAAAACTTTGTTTTTTTTGCGCTTATTGCGCAGGAGGTATGCTTGAGTACTGTTCTGACGGTATTATTGGGCCTTTTAATATTGACGGTTTTGGTGGTGGCGCACGAGGCCGGGCATTTTTTTGTGGGGCGGGCATGCGGCATACGCATCAATGAATTCTCCATAGGATTCGGGCCTAAATTTTTCAGTAAAATAAAGAAAGGGATCCGCTACTCCATCCGTGCCCTGCCTCTCGGCGGGTATGTCCAATTCTACGGGGAAGATGAAGAAGTTGACACGGCCTATGAGCCGCGGGCCTTCAACAACAGACCTATATGGCAGCGCTTTTTGACGTTGCTTGCCGGTCCCCTCATGAATATATTGTTTGCGCTGCTGCTTACGGTGATCGTGCTGACGGCATTCGGAGACTATGTCCCGACGATCCATTCCGTACAGGAAGGAATGCCCGCCTATGAGGTGGGTCTTGAAGTGGGCGACAGGATCGTCATGGTGAACGATGCGCAGATCGACTTCAGCATGGAATTTGAGATGGCAGCGGAAGATTTTGCGACTGCCAGCACCATTAAGCTGGGGGTGGACCGGGACGGAGAATATCTGGAATTCCTGATCCCGATGCAGCAGGATGAAGAAACCGGGAATATGGTTATGGGCATCTCTTACGATACCAGTACCCGTTATAAATTTGAATTTTTTGAAGCGATTGGGTTAAGCTTCAAATGGATGTACCTTATTATTGTCCAGATGTTGGAATTTTTGGGCGGATTGATCTTCCGGGGCGAAGGGGCCGCCGATCTTTCCGGGCCTGTAGGAACCATAACGCTGATGGGGCGGGCCATGCGGAGCGGCCCAGAAGTCGCGCTGCGTATGGCGGCGCTGCTTTCCATCAACCTGGGGATCATGAACGTATTGCCTTTCCCGGCGCTGGATGGAGGACGCATCGTGTTCCTTGGGATCGAAAAATTACGGGGCAAGCCCTTTCCCCGCGAAAAAGAAGGATATATTAACCTGGTGGGACTGATCGTATTGTTTATTCTGATGGGACTGTTGACATATCAGGATATTGCACGGCTAATAACGTAAGAAGGGTATATATGAAGCGAGAAGTAAAGATAGGCAACCGGGTCATAGGCGGGGGCCATGCCGTATGGATCCAGTCCATGACCAATACCGATACGAAAGATATTGAAGCCACAGGCAGGCAGATCTGCGATCTGGAAAAAGCCGGATGTGAGATCGTCCGGGTAGCGGCATACGATGTGGAGAGTGCGCAAGCAATCACGCAGTTGAAAACGTTCACAAAAATGCCCATCGTGGCAGACGTGCATTTTGATTATAAAATCGCCGTGGCTGCCATCGAAGCCGGCGCGGACAAAGTACGCATCAACCCGGGGAACATTGGCAACGAAAAGAAAATCAAATTTGTGGCGGATGCGGCCAAAACCCACCATGTTCCCATACGTGTGGGGGCGAATTCGGGGTCGCTGAATAAACGGTATGTGCATTTGAGCAAAAGCGATGCGCTTGTGGAAAGTGCGCTCGAGAATATCCGGATATTGGAAAAACAGGGTTTCTATGATATCGTGATTGCACTGAAGGCGACGGATGTGGCGGCTACGGTAAAGGCTTACCGGAAAATGGACAAGCTGAATGACTATCCGCTGCACCTTGGCGTCACCGAGGCCGGCGGGTACCATAGCGCCGTTATCAAATCGTCCATAGGGATCGGGGCGCTGTTGCTGGATGGGATCGGGGATACGCTGCGCGTTTCCATTACGGGAGACCCGGTGCTGGAAGTAGGAGTGGCCAAAGAAATCCTCCAATATGCCGGCGTCAGGAGGTTTGCGCCCGAAATCATCGCCTGTCCGACCTGCGGCCGTACGCGGATAGACCTGATCGGCCTTTATAATAAGGTGGTCGAAATGACCAAGGGAATGGATAAACCCATCAAGATCGCCGTCATGGGTTGTGTCGTGAATGGTCCGGGAGAAGCGCGGGATGCAGATATCGGCATAGCGGGCGGGAACGGTTCGGGCGTTGTTTTCAAAAAAGGGGTGCCCGTCGCCAGGGTAAGCGAAGACAATCTCTTGGAAGAACTGAAAAAACAGCTACACGAAATGGATTGAACATCGGGGGAAAATGTGAGCGAGAGCATGGAAGTATACGGCGGACAGGCACCTATCGATTATACGGGGATAAGAGAAAGGGTGGCAGCTATCCTTTCCGTACGGGGAAATGAGAAGGATATAGTATTTGAGCGTGTAGCCTACAGCCGCAGCCAGAATACCTATATCGTTTTTTTATATGCGGACATACTGGTCACGGTAGAAGATACGCTGCATATCAGAGAAGCCTTCAGGGAAAAGCTCCCCGGGCTGGAAAATTATACGATCGTCATACGCCAACCCGGCCGGTTGCTTTTAGAAGACAAAGCTGCCCTGCAGCGGATGCTGAAAAAATATATGGTGGTGGAAGAACCGGCGCTGGTTCCTTTTGTGCGCCAATCCAAGATCGCCGTGGAAGGCAACGCTCTCCGCATCGTGTTCGGACATGCGCTTGCCCCGAAAATCGCCAAACAAATGTCTTTAGACAAGAAAATCGAGCATTTTCTGAAGCAAACGTATGCTTTGGATATGAAAGTCCAGGCATTTTCTTCTGCAGAAACAGAAGAAATCAAACGGGATGTATTGCCGGAGATCTCCGAATTATTCGATGCGCACGTGAAAAAGAACGCGCCTGCACCGCCGGTACCGGCGCAAATAGAAAGGGCGGTACCGGCCAAAAAGGCAAGACCGGCAAGCAGACGCCGGGAGAATGGAACAGGTGCGGTGACAAAGATCGCCGAACTGCTGCCGGAAAAGGAAGCCGTCGTTGAAGGAGAAGTATTGTCCGTGGACTCGGTCAGGACAAGAGACGGCAAGAACACTATTTTTACCCTTATTTTAACCGATTATACTTCCTCGGTCTATTGCCGCAAATTCTATAAAGGGACGGCGCAGGCACAGTTGCCGTTAAGGCAAGGCGATTGCGTACGCGTAGAGGGAAGATATCTGTATAATACGTTTAATAAAGAATATGTCATAAATATCAAAAGTATTGTGCCGATACCCAAGTCCGAGCGGATGGATACCGCCGAAGAAAAGCGTGTGGAACTCCATCTGCATACGAATATGAGCGCGCAGGACGGTATGACCAGTGCGGCCAAGTATATAGCGCGCGCGGCAAAGTGGGGGCATAAAGCCATTGCCATTACGGACCATGGTGTTGTGCAGGCCTTCCCCGAAGCCGCGACTGCGGCCAGGGAAATCGGGAATATAAAAATCCTGTTTGGCGTGGAAGCCTATGTAGTGGATGTCCCCAAACAGATCTATGCGGGTAAAGAGCATTTTTTTGATGAGGAATTCATTGTATTCGATGTGGAGACGACAGGTCTTTCCTGCGACTTGAGCGAGATCATCGAAATAGGCGCGGTCCGCGTGAAAAACGGAAAGGTACTGGAAAAATTTCAGTCTTTTGCGTGGCCAAAGATGGGCCTTCCCTATGAAATCACCCGTCTTACCGGGATCACGGAAGATATGCTGCGCAATGCCCCCGCCATCGAAACGGTGATAGAAGATTTTTGGCGTTTTGCAAAGGATACCTGCCTGATCGCGCATAATGCGGCGTTCGACACTTCTTTTGTTTTTTCAAAGTCCAAACGGATGGGCAGGGAAATCAAGAGCGACGTACTGGATACGCTGCTTTTGGCGCGCGTGCACTTGAAAGAACTTAAATCCAAGAGTTTGGACAAACTGGCGGCCCATTATAATATCCCG
This sequence comes from Christensenellaceae bacterium, assembly GCA_963665505.1. Classification (GTDB taxonomy): domain Bacteria; phylum Bacillota; class Clostridia; order Christensenellales; family Christensenellaceae; genus QANA01. The sequence goes on along the minus strand of OY762275.1, from coordinate 1,642,973 downwards.
TTGCAGCATCATCGGGCTGTGAACGATGCGGAATGCACCGCACAGGTCTTTTACTGCATGGTGAGGGAGCTGGCTGCCCAGGGGTTTACGAAGTTCTCTGAATTCAATACGCTTGCGGATATGGAAGTCCTTGTAAAGAGCGTGCCGCGTCCGTATCATATGACTATTCTGTGTAAAAATAAGGAAGGGCTGGTGAACCTATACAGATTGATCTCGCTCAGCCATATCCGATATTTCCATCGACGCCCGCGTATCCCCAAGAACGAGTTGCTGCGGTATCGAAAAGGGCTGCTGTTCGGTTCGGCCTGCGAGCAGGGAGAACTTTACCGCGCCGTTTTAAGCGGCGCCCAGGACGACAAGCTGGAAGAAATCGCTGGTTTTTACGACTATCTGGAAATACAGCCGCATGGGAACAATGCTTTTTTGGTCAGGGAAGACGCGGTTCCCGACCGGGAAAAACTGAGCGAGATCAACCGGAAGATCTATGCATTGGGCAAGAAACTGGGCAAACCGGTAGTTGCCACGGGAGACGTCCACTTTTTGGATGAACATGATGTTTACTATCGGCAGATTTTGATGGAGACCGCCGGTTTCAAAGACGCGGACGAGCAGGCCCCCTTGTATTTGAAAACGACCGGCGAAATGCTGGAAGAGTTTTCTTATCTGGGTGAAGAGGCGGCAAGGGAAGTCGTGGTGGAAAACACGCAGAAAGTCGCGGACAGCATAGAAGACATCAACCTTTTTCCCGGCGAGACGGCAATGCCGACGATCGAAAACGCCGATACGGAGATACGCGAAGCGGCCAACAAGAAAATGCATGCTTTATACGGCGATCCTTTGCCTGCCCATATAGAAGCCCGTCTGTTCAAGGAGCTGGATTCCATCATCCGGAACGGATACGCGGTGCTGTACTGGATCGCTATGAAACTGGTCAATAAATCCATGAACGATGGATATTTGGTAGGATCAAGGGGTTCCGTCGGCTCATCGCTGGCGGCATTTGCCATGGACATCACGGAAGTGAACCCCCTTCCGCCGCATTACCGGTGCCCTGTCTGTAAACATTCGGATTTTGATATAGATAAGGAAAAGTACGACTGTGGGGCCGATATGCCCCCAGCCATTTGCCCTGTCTGTGGCGCCGCTTATGTGCGGGACGGATATGATATCCCGTTTGAGGTTTTTCTGGGACTGCATGCCGAAAAGGTTCCCGACATCGATCTGAACTTTTCGGGAGAATACCGCACGACCGCGAACAAATATATCGAAGAACTGTTCGGCGCACAATATGTTTACCGTGCCGGAACGATCAGCGCGATCAAGGAAAACAGTGCGAAAGGGATCGTGCGTAAATATTTGCAGATGCATGAAATGAGCGTATCCGAGGCCGAGATCGGACGCCTTGCCGCAGGCATCAGCGGTGTGAAAAAGACAACGGGACAGCATCCGGGCGGTCTGGTTATCGTGCCCAAAGACAGGGAGATCTATGAATTTACGCCCATACAAAAACCGGCGGACAAAATGGCGGTCGATACGATAACGACGCATTTCGATTTTAACTCCATGCATGATATCCTGGTTAAGCTGGATATACTTGGCCACGATAACCCGACGATCCTGAAGATGCTTGCCGATATGACGGGCGTCTCGCCGTTGTCCATTCCGCTGGACGATCCGGCGACGATGTCTTTATTCAACCATACGGAAGCGCTGGATATACGGCCCGAACAGATCCGCGGGGTAGAGTTCGGTACGTTGGGGATCCCCGAATTTGGGACAAGACCGTCCATGCGCATCCTGAAGCAGACGATGCCCAAGACCATCTCCGAATTGGTGCGCATTTCCGGTTTGTCCCATGGGACGAACGTCTGGAAAGGGAATGCGGAAGACCTGATCCTTTCGGGGGTAACCACGCTGCGGGGCGCTATTTGTACAAGAGACGATATTATGCTCAATCTTGTCCGCAAAGGCGTAGAGCACCAGATGTCCTTTTTTATCATGGAAAGCGTGCGAAGGGGGAAATGGGCGGCGGGAAAAGAAAAAAGGCAGACCGTGCAGGAAAAAGCGATGCGGGACGCGGGCGTCGCGGAGTGGTTTATCGAATCCTGCAGGAAGATCCAGTATATGTTCCCCAAGGCGCATGCGGTGGCGTATGTAGTTATGTCTTTGCGCATTGCGTATTTCAAAGTACATTACCCAAAAGAATTTTATGCGGCCAGCTTTACGATCAAGGCCGCCGATTTCAATGCGGCGCTTGTGTTGGGCGGAATAAAGAGCATACAAAAAGAGCTGGACCGGTTGGATGCGCTTGGTATAAAAAAGACAGCCACGGAAAAAAGCAGCGGTGTCGTGCTGGAAATTGTGCTGGAGATGATGCAGCGGGGGTACGGATTTTTAAAACCCGACATCAAAAAGAGCCGGGCACGGAAATTCGTCGTGGAGGGGAACAATTTGCGCGTTCCTTTTATCACGATCCCCATGTTGGGTGAAAAGGCGGCCGACCTGCTGGAGGAGAAGGCGAAGGCCATGGAGTTTTCATCGGTGGAGGAACTCAAGCGGGAATGCAAATTGTCCCAAAATGTGGTTGACACCATGCGCGAGATGGGCTGTTTTGCGGGCTTGCCCGAAAAGGCGCAACTGACCTTGTTCGAGGCCTTCGGCATATGATTTTTGTGCCGGTTGTTTTGTTGACTAATCTGTATATAAGCCTTATAATGAAAAAGTCTATAAAATGCGCTTGAAAGGCGTATATACGCGAAGCACATGCGGGGAAAAGACAGGAGACTCGGTGTGGACAGCGAGTGTGGAGGAATATAGTATGAAAGTGCGCAGCCGTATCATTTTATCGCTGCTGATTGCCATTATAGTGTTTGGTGTCTATGTTGTGTTTTTTGGCTTGTCTTTTGGGGGCAAAAGTTTTGAGCCGTTACGTGCGCTGAATCTGGGGACCGATCTGGAAGGCGGCGCGTCAATCGTATTTAAACTGACGCCGGAAGAAGACGAAAACGGCGAGGAGATCGAACGGGATGCGGCGGAAGTGACCGCTTCTATCGAACAGATTATTAGCGTGATGCAGGAAAGACTGGAAGTAAAAAGGCTCTGGTTGTCTGCGATTACAAGACAAGGCGAAGATGGGATCCGTGTGGATATCCCCCTCAATGATACCAGCCCTATGCAGGATGCAACGCAGATCGCGGAATTTTTAGAACAGACGGCCGACCTGACTATGGAAGATGTGGACGGGAACGTCTTGATGGAGAGAAGCGATATTGATTCGCTGGAGGCGATAGAAGGTACGCTCGGCGAATACATCATGTACATTATCACAACGGAAGAAAGCAAGGGAAAATTAGAAGCGGAAACGACTGAAATACTGGAAAAAGGCAGTAGCGACCGGTATCTTATTATCAATCTCGATGGAGAAGAAATCGCAAAAATATATGTTACCCAGGTCATTACGAATGGGATTTGCGGGTTCAACAGCGATTATACGGAGTATGAGGCGACGAACCTGGCCGATCTTGTGAACAGTGGGAAACTGTCCGCAGAGATAAAAACGGCGGAAGAAAGCGATACCGGCGCAGTCCTTGGCGCTTCGGCCAAACGGTTGTTTTTGGTGGCGTCTGCCGCAGCGGTCATTCTTTTCGTCCTGTTGCTGGCTGTGTTCTATAGGTGGCCCGGTATTCTGGGCGGGGTTTCCGTTCTTTTCTATGTGGCGGCCAGCCTGTTTTCCGTCTCGCTGATGCGTGTGCAGATGATGGCATGGTCTATAGCCGCGCTGCTCTTCGGCTTGGTCTTTACATCCCTTTCGCTTATGCATATCTATGAAAAATGCAAAGAGGAATTTGGTAAAGGGAAAAATCTGCGCGCAGCTTTTAAATCGGGTTATTCTGCGGCGAATAAAATCATATCCGAAATATTCGTCGTATGTTTTCTCCTATTTGTCATATTGATCATGAGCAATGTCGCGGCGATCAAGAGTTTCTCCTATTGTTTGGGGATAGGCATTGTCTTGTCCTATTTGACTACAATGGTTATAAACAGACTTTTCCTGCGGTTGCTGTTGGATATCGAATCTGCGCGTACGGGCGTTTATTTTCCTGCAAATACGGGGAAAGGGGACAAACAATAATGGTTTTCAAGAAATTTAAATACAGCGCGATGATCGTGATCGCCATTCTGATAATAGCGGTTGTTGTCGGTGTTTTCAGCAAAAAACCGAATATGGGGTTGGATTTTACCGCTTCCTATTTAATCAAGGTGGATATAAAAGAAGAATTCGACTCCGCCGAGTTGCTCGGCGCGGTACAATCTATGCAGAACGAACTGGGCGATATCCGTGTGACCAGCGCCAACAGCGGTTCTGTCGAACAGGCATATATCCGCGTGCAGAACATCGACGAGGAGACGACGGCGCGCCTGATGGAAAAGATCGGCACCGTCTATGAAAAGGCCGTTTATAGGAGCACGAGCACGCTGTATGCGTCTGCCGACGCGAAAAATTTCATTAAGTATGTTTTTATGTTTTTCGGGACGATCCTTGTGGCAGCTTTCTATATGGCCGTACGCAGGGGGATCCATGCGGGGATAAGTTCTGCGGTTTCTGCCGTGGCCGCTGTGCTGACGGCCGTTGCGTTTCTGATCATTTTCCGGATCCCTATCGGCATATCGAATTTTATTATTGCAGCGGGGATGGCCTTCATTTTCTCATTCGTATGTACGGTGACCCTGTATACCCCGCTTTTGGAGAAAAACCAGAACCCGGCCGATCTGCTGAAAGACACGGCGGCGGTGGATACCTGTGTGGTCTCTGCCGTGAAAAAATCGTTGTCCATTGCCGCTGCTTTTGGTGTTTTTTCGGTGGCAGCCATTATCATACGGGGCAGTGTGGCGCGATTGTTCATAACGCCGCTGCTGCTTGGTACGGCATGCGGGTTATTGTACCCGATTTTTATCGGAATGCCTTTGATGGTCCTGGTCGCGCAAGATATGAAAAGCAAAACAAAAGCCGGGCATCGTGTGAGGTCGATCAAATAGATATGCGGAAAGGGCGGTTAAAAACCGCCCTGATTTATAAATAAGGAAGAGAGAAATGCGCTACGTCTGGAAAAATCCTCCTTTACAAGAAGATCGTTTGCTACAGGCCTATGTGCGGCAGGGGATCCATCCTTATGTTGCGCAAATACTGTTCTATAGGGGAATCTTGCCCGAAGAGGCGGCTTCTTTTTTCCATTTTTCTGTAAAAGATCTGTATGACCCCTTCTTATTTTCCCATATGGAAAAAGTAGTTGGCCGGCTGCGGGCCGCGCAGGCGGATAAAGAAAAAATCACCATTTATGGAGATTACGATTGCGACGGCGTCTGTGGGGCAGCTATCCTGAAAGAAACGCTCCGTCAGACAGGCATTGATGCCGACGTATATCTGCCGGACCGGTTTACGGAAGGCTATGGAACGAACCGCGCCGCATTCAGAAAGATCATTGCGGGCGGCACGACGCTTATCCTCACGGTGGATTGCGGTATAAAAAGCACGGAGGACGTGGCGTTTGCCCGGGAAAATGGGGCAGACGTGATGATTTTTGATCATCACGAGTGTGAAACGCTGCCGGATACCCCTTATATCCTGAACCCAAAAGTACCCGCAGAAAAATATCCGTTCAAAGAGCTTTCAGGGGCGGGTATCGCCTTCAAAATAGCGCAGGCTCTCCTGGGAAGGCAGGCGCTGCCGTTCCTGCAACTGGCGGGTGTGGCCACGATCGGCGATATGGTGAGCCTGAAAGGCGAAAACCGCACGATAGCGGCTCTGGGAATAGAGCAGATAAGAAAATCCCTCTTGTCCGGCTTAAAAAGCCTGGCCGAGGCGGCCGGTATCGATAGCGCAAAGGTAGATTCGGAACGTATCGGCTTTAGCATCGTCCCCAGGCTGAATGCAGCCGGCAGGCTTGCCCATGCTGACCTGGCCCTACAGCTTCTGCTTTCCAAAGACCCGGCGGAATGCGCGCCTCTTGCTGCGGAGCTCAATCGGCTGAATGCGCAAAGACAAGCCATGCAAAAACAGGCCACGCAGGAAGCGGCGGAAATGATCCGCAGTTCCAAGAATCTTTCCAAGACACGGATCCTGTTGGTTTATTCCAAAGCGTGGAACAGAGGGGTGGTAGGTCTTGTCGCTTCTTCCCTGACGAAAATATTCCACCGCCCTGCGATCGTTTTTACCGAGCAGGAAGGCGTGTTGATCGGTTCTGCCCGGAGTATTGCCGGCGTGAACCTATACCAGGTGTTGCTTACCTGCGGGCAGCGTTATCTTCGCTTTGGCGGACATGAAATGGCTGCCGGCCTCAGTGTAAAAAAAGAAGAAATAGAGGGCATAGAAGAGGAACTGAACCGTTTTTTGCTGGAAAATTATGAAGACGAGCTCTTCCTGCCCACCGTTTATTATGATCTTGCCGTGGAACAAAAGGAAATTTCCACCGGACTTGCGAAGCAGTTTGCCGCATTGCAGCCGTTTGGGCAGGATAATGAAGAGCCACTCCTGTTTGTAAAAAGTTTTATGCCTGCAAAGGTCCTGAAGATGCGAGAAGGGATGCATCTGAAACTGTACGGTGAAAAAGGAGTGGAAGCCATATGGTTTTATGCATCTTCGGAAGTTTATTGCGGAGAAAATTACCATGTGTCTGCCAATCTGTCCGTCAATGCGTTCAGGGGAAAAGAAAGCGGCCAGCTTTATGTGCGTACGATAGAAAAGCAAACCGGTGGCGGAAAACAGATCCAGGAGAAAAAAACAAAAGACTACATCCGGGGTTTCCCAAGGGAATTGCTGGCATATTATACCTTTGTCAGAGAGAACGGCAAAGAAAAGGTCATTACAGAACAGGCCGAACTCTTGCGCAAGCTTCACGCCGACGGACAGAGGGGCGCATTTGGAACGGCCGTTTTTATCGGCTCTATGCCGGGGGCAGAACTGGCCGGGCGTCTGGACGGCCAAGGTGTCTTTACGCAGTTTACCGCAATGGAAACGCTAAATCCGAACAGTGCGGAAAACATGGTCTGCTATTCTCTGCCGGATGTGTTCCCCAGGAATTATGACAATGTTTACCTGCTGGGAAGTTTCCGGCGGGCGGTGGACTGGAAGAATGCGCATGTGTTTCTCAGCGAATCTTTTAGGGATGCCTACCGGGAAGAAGCAAAAGCCTACTTTGTTCCCGAAGAAGTGCTTCCCCAATACGGGCAAGTGTTTGAAGAGATAGGCGGGAAAGGATACCTTTCGCTCGGCGCGTTCCTTTTAGAGGTATGCCGGCGGACCGGGGATGCGGATATCAGAAAGTCCTGGTTCGCTCTTAATGTTTTTGCGGAACGGAAGTTGCTACAAATAAAAAAGAATGCTAAAATATACATCGTATGTAGGCATATAGAAAAATGGGAAGAAAGCAGGTTGTATGACGTTTTCCGCGCTGTTTGCTATCGGGAGGTGTGAACCTTGACAGAATATTATAAAAAGTTTATAGAAAAATATCCTGTATATAAAGGCGATGCCTTGATAGAAAAAGCTTTTGATGTCGCCGAAAAGGCGCACACAGGACAGTTGCGGAATTCGGGCGAGCCGTATATTATTCATCCTGTCGCCGTCGCCAATATTCTGGCCGATCTGGGGTTGGGGCAGGCAAGTATTTGCGCGGGTATGCTGCACGATGTCCCCGAAGACACGGAATACTCGATCGACTACATACAAAAAAATTTCTCCCCGGAGATCGCAAAGATCGTCGACGGCGTCACAAAGTTGAAAATGTTCGATTTCCAGACCAAGGAAGATGCGCAGGCCGAAAATATGCGCAAGATGTTTTTGGCGATGGCGGCGGATATCCGGGTAGTCATTATTAAATTGGCCGACCGGCTGCATAACATGCGTACGCTGGGTTACAAAGACGAGGCAAAGAGAAGAGAAAAGGCAAGAGAAACACTGGAGATCTATGCGCCGCTGGCACACAGGCTGGGCATTTATGCATTCAAATGGGAATTTGAGGACCTGGCGCTGAAATATCTGGAACCGGAGGCATATTTTGAGATTGCCGCCAAACTGAAGGAAACCAGACGCGAACGCGAGACATATATACAGGAGATCATCAAAGAGGTCCGCGAAAAAATAGAACCGCTGGAGATCAAGTACGAGATCGAAGGTCGCCCCAAACATATCTACAGTATTTATAAGAAACTCAAGGAAAAACAGAAAGATTTTGAAGAGTTGTATGATATTGTCGCTATCCGTATCATCGTGGAAACGGTAAGGGACTGTTATGCGGTGCTAGGGACCGTGCATACGGCATGGCGGCCTTTGCCTATGCGTTTTAAGGACTATATCGCAGTGCCCAAGCGAAATATGTACCAATCTTTACATACTACCCTGCTTGGGACAGACGGGAAACCTTTCGAAGTGCAGATCCGCACATTCGATATGCACCGGACCGCCGAATATGGGATTGCCGCCCACTGGAAATATAAAGAGGGCACGACGGTCAGTACGGAATTTGATAAAAAACTCAGCTGGCTGCGCGAGCTGATGGAATGGCAGAAAGACCTGAAAGATTCCAAAGAATTCATGGAAGCGCTGCGGATCAACTTTTTTTCGGACACCGTCTTTGTTTTTACGCCCAAGGGCGATGTGAAAGACCTGGCATTGGACAGCACACCGCTTGATTTTGCCTATAGCGTCCATTCGGAGATAGGCAATAAATGCGTGGGTGCCAAGGTGAACGGGAAGATCGTGCCTTTGACATATAAGCTGAAGACGGGAGATATCGTAGAGATCTTGACAAACTCTTCCAGCAAAGGGCCGAGCAGGGACTGGCTCAATATCGTCCGTACGGCAACGGCCCGCTCTAAAATACGGGCCTGGTTCAAAAAAGAACTGAAAGAAGAAAATATCGTAAAAGGCAAGAGGGCGCTGGAAAAAGAGGCGAAAAAAAGAGGCTATGAGCTGGCCGACCTATTGAAACCCGAATGGCTGAAAGATATTTACAAACGGTTTACGCTCAATTCGCTGGACGATATGTTCGCCGCCCTGGGATACGGCGGCATCAGCATCAACCAGATACTCGCGATCCTGATCGCGAGATATCATTTGGAAAATGAAATAGAACCGGGTATAATTGCGGAACGGGGTATTTCGGACAAAGGCATCAAAGCCGGAGAAGGCCGTATATCCGTAAAAGGATATACGGATATGGTGATCCGCCTGGCAAAGTGCTGTAATCCGTTGCCGGGGGACAGGATCATCGGGTTCATTACCCGGGGCAGAGGGGTTTCCGTCCATCGGGCGGACTGTTCGAACATCAATGAGAGAGACTTCCCCAAAGACCGCCGGATCGAAGTAGCCTGGATGGAAAAGGAATCGGCAAAATATGAAGTGGAGATACAGATCGAATGTGAAGACAGACCGGGCCTGATGGCGGATGTCTCGCAACTTTTGTATGCGCAGGGGTATTCGATCTTGTTTGTGAATGCGCGGAGCGTCAAAAAGGGACAATTCTGGATCAACCTGAAAATAGAAGTTTCCGCGATCGAAGACCTGAAGATGCTGATGCGTAAAATCGAGGTTATCCCCTCTGTCACAAATGTATTTCGCGTGAACAACTGAAGGGAATGGGAGAGAAGATTTGCGGGCAGTCGTAACAAAAGTCCTGCATGCGGGCGTGGAGGTCGGCGGCAGGGTTATTGCAGAAATAGGACGCGGATTATTGGTCTTGCTGGGTTCGGAACAGGGCGATACGCAGGAAGACATACGTTACATCGTTGCAAAGGTAACCGGCCTTCGGATATTTGAAGATGCGCAGGATAAAATGAACCTTTCCCTAGCGGATACGGGTGGAGAGATCTTGCTGGTGTCCCAATTCACGCTGCTTGGCGATGCCCGCAAAGGCCGTCGTCCCAGTTTTATCGGAGCGGGTGCACCGGCACAGGCGGAAACGATTTATGATCAGACGGTGCAGGCTTTCAAGCAGACCGGTTTTCCCGTCAAGACCGGTGTGTTCCGGGCACATATGTGCGTTTCTTCCCTGAACGACGGCCCGGTCACGATCCTGCTGGACAGCCGAAAACTTTTTTAGGAGCCGATATGCTGGAAGTTGAAAAGATCGTTACGGTCCCCATAGACCAAAATGCCTATATATTTTATGAGAAGGGGCGGGATACGGCCGTCGTTGTCGATCCTTCCTTCAATGTGGAGCCTGCTCTGCGTTTTCTAAAAGAACAGGAGCTCAAATGCAAGGGTATTCTGCTCACGCATGGACATTTTGACCATATCGCCGGCGTGGATGCCTTGCGGCAGAGCACGGGTGCGGCAGTGTATATACATAAGAACGATGCGGATATGCTGACGGCCCCGGCCAGAAACATGGGCACGTTGATACACCGGGATGTCCAGGTCGCGCCGGCGGAGCATACGTTTTCGGGCGATGCGGACCTTTCATTGGGGGGGCTACCTATACGGGTGCTGGAGACGCCGGGCCATACGAAGGGGAGTGTGTGTTATATGGCGGAAAACGCGCTTTTCACCGGCGACACATTGTTCCAATTGAGTATCGGGCGGACCGATCTGCCGACGGGAGACTCTGCCGCCATGAAAAAATCGCTCCTGCGGCTTTCAAAAATCCAGGGAGAGTATACGATTTATCCGGGGCATGGAAGGTCTACTTCGCTACAATATGAAATTACCAACAACCCGTATCTGGGGGATAAAAAATGGTTTCTCTCCTGACGGATACGCCCGCATTTTTTGGAGACCTGTGCGACGAGATACGTCTTTTCTGGGATATACGTAAAATCCCTATGCTGCAGGAGATTTCCACAAACGGGTTTTGCGTGCGGCATATATTTTTATCGGAAGAAAATGCATTTCTGCATACCTGTATTTTGTATAAGGACGGCGTGGGAAAAAACCGGTATACATACCGCACCCGGGCCGTGGCCGAAAGTGAATTGCTGGAGTACAAAAAAATCAAGAAACGCGGGGCAAAAATCGCCGTTTACCGGTGCCTGTGCGCGTATTTTGATATACGGAAGCCCTGGGGGTCTCTTACGGGCGTGCGTCCTACCAAACTTCTCCGGGAAAGCATAGGGGCACTGGGTACGGAAGAAGCAAGGCGTTTATTTTTGCAGGAATTTGATGTTTCGGAAGAGAAGTTCCGGCTTGCGCTGAACATCTGCCGCAACCAGCAGGCAATCCTGGAGTCGGCTTCCGAAAAAGACCTGGATATCTATATCGGGATTCCTTTCTGTACTTCCCGCTGTTCGTATTGCTCTTTTTTTTCTTCGGCCATTACGAAAAGCGGAAGGCAGGAGCAGGCCTATGTGCGGGCACTTGAAGGGGAAATAACCGCCCTGGCGGATATCCTGGGCAAGCATCGTGTGCGGTGTGTGTATGTGGGCGGTGGGACGCCGACTGCACTTTCCCCGGAACTGCTCAGACGGGTTCTGTACGCAATACAGCCGTTTGCGCAAGGGGAATTCACGGTGGAAGCCGGCCGCCCCGATACGATCACGCAGGAAAAGTTGGCGCTGATCCGGGAGGCCGGCGCCCGCCGTATCAGCATAAACCCACAGACAACGCATGCGCCCACGTTAAGAGCTATCGGGCGCAACCATACGGTCGAGGATTTTTTTAATGCCGTCCAACTTGCGCGACGCATGGGGTTCGAAGCGATGAATATGGACCTTATCGCGGGGTTGCCGGGGGAAGATATAGGGATCTTTACCAGATCGCTGCAGGATGTGGCGGCGCTTGCGCCCGAGAATATCACCGTGCACACACTGGCCATAAAGCGGGCGTCTAAATTCGGGATAGAGCATACCGGTCAGTTTGCTTCGCCGGAAGAAGCGGAAGCGATGATCGCCGTCTCGCACGAACTATTGGAAGAGAAAGGATATTTGCCCTATTATATGTACCGTCAGAAACATATGGCGGGCAATATGGAAAACACCGGATATTCCCGGCCTCGAAAAGAATGTGTCTACAATATTGACATCATGGAAGAGCAGGTCAGCATATTGGCATTGGGCGCGGGGGCGGTATCCAAACGTGTGTTTGGCGGACAGAACAGGATCGAACGGGTCATGGGTCTCAAAGACATTGCGCAGTATGTTGCCCGTGTGGAGGAAATGATCGCAAAAAAACAGCGGTTGTTTCAAGAGAATTGACTTTACAAAACCGCACAACTATAATTCTATTAGCGGCAAGCGCGAAGGTTGCCCGTTATTTCTTGAAAAACACGGAGGTTTGTTTTGAAAATAAAAGCACCGAGAGGAACAAAGGATCTTTGCCCGGATAAAAGTTATCGTTGGCAATACGTGGAAAATAAAATACGAAGCGTCATACACGCCTATAATTACGGGGAAGTGCGCACGCCTATTTTCGAGTATACGGAACTTTTCCAGCGGGGCATAGGGGATACGACGGATGTCGTGCAAAAAGAGATGTATACGTTTTTGGACAAGGGAGAAAGGTCGATCACATTGCGCCCCGAAGGGACGGCGGGTGTGGTGCGGTGCTTTATCGAAAGCGGTCTCGTGGCAGGACCGCAGCCTACAAAAATGTATTATCTGTCTGCGCCTATCTTCCGGTATGAAAACCCGCAGGCGGGCAGGCTCCGCCAGCACCATCAGTTTGGGGTGGAGGTCTTTGGCGCAAAAGATGCGGCGGCCGATGCCGAAGTCATCGAGCTTGCATTGCATATATTACATTCTCTGGGTGTCAACAATCTTTCTTTGCATATCAATTCTATTGGGTGCCCGCATTGCCGGCCCCGGTATAACCAGGCGCTCAAAGACTATTATGCGCAAAGAAAAGGCGCTCTTTGCAAAACCTGCCTGGAACGTTTGGAACGCAATCCCCTGCGCCTTTTGGACTGTAAGGAGGAAAGTTGTTCCAGACTGGCAAGGGAAGCGCCTGTGATCACGGATTACCTGTGTGAAGAATGTGCCGGGCACTTTGCCGCACTCAAAAAGTATTTTTCCGCGGTGGGGATCTCCTATACGGTGGATCCGAAGATCGTACGCGGGCTGGATTATTATACGAAGACGGTTTTTGAGATCATTTCAGAAGATATCGGCGCCCAAGGCACAGTATGCGGCGGCGGCCGCTACGATGGGTTGATAGAGCAGATCGGCGGGCCTTCCATGCCGGGCGTTGGGTTCGGTATGGGCATCGAACGCCTGTTGATGGTCATGGAAGGGGCGGGTGTACAGATCCCCCGGCCGGAACCTTTGCAGGTCTTCCTGTGCACGATAGGGCAGCCCGCAAAGCTGCTGGCTTTTTGTGCCGTGTGTGCGCTGCGGGCCGCCGGAGTTTCCGCGGATATGGACCAGGCCGGACGGAGTATAAAGGCGCAGTTCAAATATGCCGATAAGATCGGCGCGCGCTTTGTCCTGACGATAGGCGGGGATGAGATCGAGGCGGATAAAGCGAAATTGCGGGAAATGGCGACCGGTGTGGAAAAAGAAGTAACGCTTTCAAAACCGTTGGAATGGATAAAATAGATGTGAGGATATGAGGATGAATACACAGGCGAAGAGTTGGAAAAGGATAGGCATGTGCCAGGATTTTTCCGAGGCGGACATCGGCAGAAAAGTAACGCTCACCGGGTGGGTCGATAACCGACGGAATCTGGGCGGGTTGCTGTTTGTATGGCTCCGGGACAGGAGTGGCATTATACAGCTGGTGTTTGATGAAACGCTGGATGCGGATGATTTTGCCAGGGCGCAGGATATCCGGAACGAGTTTGTGATCGCGGTCCAGGGTACGGTCGTGGCCCGCGCAGAGAAAAATATAAATCCCGACCTTTGTACAGGCAAGATTGAAGTACGGGTCGATGGGCTGAAAATCATTTCCCAGGCGGCGACGCCTCCCTTTGCGATTGCGGCGGATTCCAAAGTGCGCGAGGATTTGCGCCTGAAATACAGATATCTGGACCTGCGTCGCGCCGACTTACAGAAGAACCTCATATTGCGCAGCAAGATCGCCCATTGCATGCGCAGATATATGGAAGAAAATGGGTTTGTTGAAATAGAAACGCCCATGCTTACAAAAAGCACGCCCGAAGGCGCACGGGATTATCTTGTGCCTTCCCGGCTGCATAAAGGCACGTTCTATGCCCTGCCGCAATCTCCGCAGATATTCAAGCAATTGTTGATGGTCGCGGGGATGGACCGGTATTACCAGCTTGCGCGTTGCTTCCGGGACGAAGACCTGCGTGCGGACAGGCAACCCGAATTCACACAGCTTGACATGGAGCTTTCTTTTGTGGATGCGGAAGACATCATGCAGATCAACGAGGGCCTGCTGAAGCAATTGATGAAGGAGATCATGGGAATAGAGATCAGGCTGCCTTTGCGGCGTATTTCCTATAAGGAAGCGATGGAAAGGTTCGGCAGCGATAAGCCGGATACACGGTTTGGCCTGGAGCTAAAAGATGTTAGCAGCCTGGTGGCTGCCTGCGGATTCAAGGTTTTTGCAAATGCCGTGAAAAACGGCGGCAGTGTCCGCGGGATCAATGCAAAAGCGGCCGGGCTTTCCCGAAAAGAGATCGATTCGCTGACCGAACTCGTAAAGACGTATGGAGCGCACGGTTTGGCCTGGATCAACTACAGGGCCGAAGGCCCCGTTTCGCCCATTGCGAAATTCTTGTCCCAACAAGAGATGCAGGCTCTGCTGGAAGCGATGCACGCGGAACCCGGAGACCAGATATTCCTTGTGGCCGATGAAGACAAGACCGTTTTTCCGGCGCTGGGCGCCCTCCGGCTGGAATTGGCGCGTCGGCTTTCCCTGATCGATGAAAGTGTGTTCGATTTGTTGTGGGTCGTTGAATTTCCTATGTTCGAATTCAGCGAAGAGCAAAACCGCTATGTTGCGATGCACCATCCGTTTACCTGCCCGATGGATGAAGACGTTGCATTCTTGCAGGGCGATTTGGGAAAAGTACGTGCCAAAGCGTATGATATCGTTATGAATGGCAACGAGGTTGGCGGCGGGAGCATCCGTATCCACGATGCGGACCTCCAGGAAAAAATATTCAAAGCGCTTGGTTTTTCCAAAGAGGAAGCGTGGGAAAAGTTTGGATTTATGATGGGTGCATTCCAGTACGGGACGCCGCCCCATGGCGGGCTGGCCTATGGGTTTGACAGGCTGGTCATGCTTTTGTCCGGCTGTAAAAACATACGGGATGTGATCGCTTTCCCCAAGGCGCAAAATGCCGCCTGTCTTATGAGCGACGCACCCTCGCCCGTAGAGGATTCCCAGCTTAAAGAATTGGGGATCTTGATAGCAGCAACAGAAGAGAAAAAGGACGATCAGTTGAAATAAGGAGGTGTTTTTATGTTGCATGTAACGGCTGAAAATTTTGAGGCAGAGGTACTGCAGGCTGGGAAAGTAGCGGTGGTCGATTTTTGGGCGACCTGGTGCGGCCCCTGCAGGATGTTTGCCCCCACATTCGAATCGGTGAGCAGCGAGATGCAGGAACAAGCTGTATTTGCTAAGGTAGACGTCGATGAGGCGGAAAGCATTGCCCGCAGATACAGGGTGCAATCGATCCCCACCGTGATGATCTTTAAAGATGGCGAACCGGTGAAGAAGAGCGTGGGTGCTCTGAGCCGGACGGATCTGAAGCAACTTGTTGAAAGTGTGCTGTAGAACGAGAAAAAAAGCTCTGCGGACAGGCAGGGCTCTTTTTTTGTACCCGGATTTATGATAAAATCAAAAAATAAGCAGGGAGTCCGGTAGAGCGATCCACTTATAAAACAAGATAGGAGAACTTGCATTGCGCCTGGAAAAAATAGAGATCAACGGGTTTAAGTCATTTGCAGATAAAACCGAGATTTTACTTGACGGGGATATCACGGGCATTGTCGGCCCAAACGGCAGCGGTAAAAGCAATATTGTGGATGCCGTACGGTGGGTATTGGGGGAACAGAACAGCAAAAACCTGCGCGGAGCAAAGATGGAGGACGTCATCTTTGGGGGCACCCAGGACCGCCGGCGGAAGGCTTTTTGTGAAGTTTCCCTTTTTTTTGATAATTCCGATGGGAAGATCGCTTCGGAATATGCGGAGGTTTCCATATCCCGCAAGTTATTTCGCTCGGGCGTGAGCGAATATTATATCAACCGCAGCATCGTGCGCCTGAAAGATGTCCTGGACCTGATACAGGATACCGGCATAGGCAAGGAAGGGTATTCGGTTGTCGGGCAGGGCCGAATAGACGAAATTTTGTCTTCCAAACCGGTCGCGCGGCGCAAAGTTTTTGAAGAAGCCGCCGGCGTCATGAAATTCCGCACGCGTAAAGAAGAAGCAGAACATAAACTGGAAAAAACACAGAATAACCTTGTGCGTATCGGCGATATAGTACAGGAACTGAACACCCAGATACAGCCGCTTAAAGAGCAGGCCGATAAAACGCGCCGGTATCTTGCGCTGTTTGACAGACAGAAACTCCTGGAAGCCAATATCTATGTGATCAATTATACCCGCGTCGATAACAGACTGAAAAAATTACAAGAGGACTTGCAAGCGATAGAAGAAGAGCTGCAAAGCGCACAGGCAGAGTTCGAAAAGAATGCGGTTCGGTTGCAGTCTCTTTCGAGTGCTCTTTTTCGGATGGACGAGGCGTTGGCGGTCAACCGGAATCTGCTTTCGGACATGCTCGCCGGGCTGGAAAAAGAGACCGGGTCGATCAATCTGCTGGCCGAACGCATACAGGTGGGCAACCGGGATATCAGCCGGATAGAAACGGAGAGGCAAACGCTCGAACAGAAACGGCGGCTGTTGCTGGACGAGAAAAACACCCGCATGCAAACGTCGCGGGAATTGGCGGAGAAAGTCCGGGAACTCAGTGCTTCCATAGAAGAAAAAATAGAAGAGAAAAAACGCATCGCGGAAGAAAGCGCGGAACAGAGAAACCGTGCGCAAAAACTGCGGCAGGAACACCTTTCGCTGCTTTCCAAAAAATCGGGGTGGGAGAATAGGCTTTCCGCCCTGCGTGCGCAGCAGGAGACCTTGCAGTTGGACTCTGCCAGGACCGCGCAGACCGAACAGAAAATTTCGCGTGCGATCGGAAAGGCGCAGTCGGGTACAAATGACGTATTGGGCGCATGGAGGAAAATAAAGGCGGATATAGAGACGCTTACAAAAGTATGCAACACACATACGCTGCGCAGAAATAGGAAAAGGGAAGAGGAAACCCAGCTTGCCCATAGCCTGGAAAAAGCGGCGGCGGCGTATCGCGACGCGTCCTCCCGGACTGCTTTCCTGAAAAAACTGCAAATGGAATACGAGGGATACTCCATAGGTGTCAAAAATCTTTTGCGCAAGGCGCCTTCTGTGCCTGAGTTGCAGGGTTTGCTGGGTACGCTGGCGGACCTGATCGAAGTCCCAAGCGAATATGAGGCGGCTATCCAGGCTGCTTTGGGGGGCGCGATGCAGAACGTTGTGGCAAAAACGGAAGAAGACGCGAAATCTGCCATCGCATACCTGCGGAAGAATCGTCTCGGACGGGTGAGTTTTATGCCGCTTTCCGCCCTGAAAGTGCGGAGGTTCTCCGCAAAAGAAACGGAACGTATGAACGGTGCGCTCTTACTGACGGCAGACGCGGCCGTATCCTGCACGGACGAAGTCCGCCCCGCCGTGACATTTTTGCTGGGACGGACGGCGATCGTGAAAGATATGGAAGACGCGGTCGCATTGGCGCGGAAGACCGGCTATACTTTCCGGATCGTCACACTGCCGGGAGATTTGATTTTGCCCGGCGGCATCATGACCGGCGGCAGTGCGCAAAAGAAAAATTTTGGTCTGCTGTCCCGTAAAAGAGATATTGAAACCGCAGAAAAGCAGGCGGACAAAGCCAAACAGCAACTCACCCGGCTGCAGGAACAAAAGGAAAGTATCCAGGCCGAACGGGAAGCCTTGGAAAAAGACATGGGTACGGCCTTGGAACGGCTAAAGCAACTGGGTATCCAAGAGACAGAAGCACGGATGGAAGAACGAGCCAGGCAGGCCGATCTACAGCGGTTGGAAGAAGAAAAACAAAAGCTGGCGGCGCTTTCCAAGAAAAATGAAGAGCAGAAACAGGTACGCTTGCAGGCATTGCAGACGATGACGCAGGAAATCGAAGGACAGCAGCGTGCGATCGATGCCATATTGGTAGAATTGGGATCGATGGGACAGGAAGATGAAGAAGCGGCGGCCGCCCTTGAAAATGTGCTTTCCGGACTGCGGGTGGCAAAAGGGCAAACGGAACGGGATGCAACGGCGCTCGCAGAAATCGTCGGCCGTATAGAAACCGAAATTGCCGCGCTGGACGAACAGATCGCCGCCAAGCAGGATGAGAGCGCGGGGCTACAAGCTTCCCTGCGAAAAACGCTGGCTGAAAAGCAAGATAAAGAAGCTCGTTCCGCCGAACAGCAGGCAATTGTTTCCCGCACCCGGGAGGAAGTAGCCGAAGCGGAACGGGCGTATAAGCGGTTGAATCAGGAAATCGCAGAGAAACAAAAACAGAACACGGAGTGCCAGCAAAAGCAGGCTTCGCTGATGGACGGCAAGTATAAACTGGAAAGCCAGAAAGATCGGCTGAAACTCAGCATAGAGAATCTGGGCAACCGTCTTTGGGCAGATTATTCCATGACGTATGCGGATGCGGTGCTGCTGAAACAAGAGATCAGTTATACCGAATGCGCCCGGGAAGCCGCCGATATCCGGGAAAAGATCCATACACTCGGTACGGTCAACCCCAACGCGATCGAAGAATACAATCGCCTGCGGGAACGGGTTACTGATTTGTCCTTGCAGAAAGAAGATCTGGAAAAGGCGAAGGAAGACCTGGAAAAAATGATCAAAAGCATCGTTGCTTCCATGAGAACGGTATTTACCGAGAAATTTTACCAGATCAACAGATACTTTGGCGATATCTTCCGTATGCTATTCGGCGGAGGGAAGGCAAATCTGCTCCTGGAGGAAGGCGATGTCATGGAATGCGGGATCGGCATCGATGTACAACCCCCGGGGAAAAAGCTGCAGAACATATCGCTGCTTTCCGGCGGAGAACGGGCGCTCACCGGCATCGCTTTGCTGTTTGCCATGATCAAGATCAATCCATCGCCTTTCTGTCTGCTGGACGAGATCGACGCGCCGTTGGACGAAGCGAATGTGGAACGTTTCTGCCGGTATGTGAAGGGATTGGACGATATCTCGCAATTTCTTATCATTACGCATAAAAAACTGACGATGTCGATGTGCAACGCGCTGTTCGGCGTGACGATGGAAGAAAAGGGAATATCCAGGCTGGTTTCTGTCAAGATCGCATAATATGGGAGGAAACATGGCTTTTTTTGATAGACTGAAAGAAGGAATGAGCAAGACGCGCCGGAACATCTCGGAGAAGATCACGGGCGTGCTTTCCGCTTTTACGCGCGTAGATGAAGACCTGCTGGAAGAACTGGAAGAAACGCTCATTCTTTGCGATATGGGGGTGGGGACCGCCTCCGTTATCATTGAAAAATTACGGACGGAAATAAAGCAGGGGCGAATCAAAGACCCGGAGGAGATTAAGGCGGCGCTGGGGAAAATCATATTGGGGATGCTTGATTTTCCCCAGAAACAGGAGGTTTTTCCTAAAGTCCTCCTGATTGTGGGCGTGAATGGTGCAGGGAAAACGACCTCGATAGGGAAAGTCGCGTACTGGTATAAATCGTCTGGAAAAACGGTATTGCTGGCCGCAGCGGATACCTTCCGTGCGGCTGCGGCAGAACAGCTTGCCGTCTGGGCAGAGCGCGCCGATGTGCCTATCGTGCGGTATGCGGAAGGCCACAACCCGGCCGCCGTTGTGTTTGACGCGATCGATTCCGCAAAACACAAAGGGATCGACGTGGTGATCTGCGATACGGCGGGGCGGCTGCATAATAAGAAGAACCTGATGAACGAGCTGGAGAAGATTTCCCGCGTTATCGATAAGGAATATCCGGCCGCACAGAAAGAGACCTTGCTCGTGCTGGATGCGACGACCGGACAAAACGCAATTTCCCAGGCAAAAGAATTTGCGCGCACCGTCGCGCTCGACGGGATCATACTGACCAAGCTGGATGGAACGGCAAAAGGCGGGGTGGTTTGTGCTATTTGGAAGGAACTGGGCATTCCGGTCCGTTTCATCGGCGTGGGAGAAGGACTGGACGATTTGCAGCCCTTTCATGCGGTGGAATTTGCCAAAACGATGCTGGATTGACGGGACCGGCACATGCTGACAAGCAAAAAACCTTGACAAGAAGGAGAATCCAGTATACACTTAGGAGGCAGTTATGGGCATTGCCAAGAATATCGAAATTTCGCTTTTGTTGGATATCTATGGAGAGATCCTGACCAGAAAACAGCGGGATATCATGGACTTGTATTGGAATAAGGATTTGAGCCTGTCGGAGATCGCGGAAAATACGGAGACATCCAGACAGGCAGTCATGGATTGCATAAAGCGGGCGACAGCCCGTCTTTATAAAATGGAACATACGCTGGGTATGCTGCAGAAATATACCGTGACGCGCAAGGCGGTGGAGACGATCCTGCCTTTGGCGGAAGGTGCGGCGGATAAGGAAGCGATCTTGTCGCAATTACAGAAACTGCAGGATGTCTGGGAGGACATATAACGAATGGCTTTTGAAGGCTTGGCGCAGAAATTACAGGCGATATTCCATAAATTAGCGGGTCGGGGAAAACTCTCCGCATCCGATATCAAATTGGCCATGCGTGAAATACGCTTGGCCCTTTTAGAGGCGGACGTGAACTTCTTGGTCGTCAAGAAATTCGTCGCCAGTGTATCGGAAAAGGCGGTCGGCAAAGAAGTTTTGGAAAGCCTTACGCCGGGCCAGCAGGTCATCAAGATCGTCCGGGATGAGTTGACGGCATTGCTCGGCGGTGTGCGCAGCGATATTAAACTTGCTTCGGCGCCGCCCACCGCTATCCTGATGGCCGGCCTGCAAGGTGCGGGCAAAACGACACTGTGCGGCAAGTTGGGCCTTTATTTCAAAAAAATGGGCAAAAAACCTTTACTGGTGGCTTGCGACGTTTATCGCCCCGCTGCGAAAGAGCAATTAAGGATCGTCGGTCACAACGCCGGCGTAGATGTTTTTTCTATGGAATCGGACGACCCGGTGGCCATCTGTAAACAAGCGCTGAAAGAATGTGGAAAACAAGGAAACGATGTCGTGCTCGTAGATACGGCCGGGCGGTTGCATATCGATACGGACATGATGAGTGAGCTGAGAAATATCAAAGCGGCCGTTGAGCCGCAGGAAGTGCTGTTGGTGGTGGATGCGATGACCGGCCAGGATGCCGTCAACGTGGCCAAGGCTTTTGACGAAGGCGTGGGCCTGAGCGGTGTCGTGCTTTCCAAGATAGACGGAGATGCGCGCGGCGGCGCTGCACTTTCCGTGAAAGCGGTGACCGGCAAGCCGATCAAATTCGTGGGCGTCGGAGAAAAGCTGGAAGATCTGGAGCCCTTTTATCCGGACAGGATGGCCGGGCGGATACTCGGCATGGGAGATATCCTTTCGCTGATAGAAAAGGCGGAGAAAAACCTTGACGAGAAAAAAGCGCTGGAGATGCAAAGCAAGATCCGCACGCAGCAGTTTGATCTAAACGATTTTTTGGAACAATTGCAGCAGATCAAAGGAATGGGCTCCATGCAGGATGTCCTTGCCATGATACCGGGCGCGCCCAAGCTGGCCGATGCACAGATCGACGAAACCCAGATGAAGCGGACCGAAGCCATTATTTATTCGATGACGAAAAAGGAACGAAAAAACCCCGGCATCCTGAACGGCAGCCGGCGAAAACGCATCGCAAAAGGAAGCGGAACGTCTATCCAGGATGTAAACAGGCTGTTGAATCAGTTTGAGCAAATGAAGAAAACGCTGCGTTTGATGATGGGAAAACGTGCCAGAAAACGGCGCGGCGGTTTGATGGGATTGCCTTTTTAGGCGTTTCAATACATATTATTTTATAAACGGAGGTACATATGGCAGTAAAAATCAGGTTGAAGAGAATAGGCGCAAAGAAGAAGCCTTTTTACAGGGTAGTGGTGGCGGACAGCCGGAATGCAAGAGACGGGCGTTTTATCGAAGAGCTCGGCTATTATAACCCCATCACAAAAGAAACAAAGATCGATCTGCAAAAAGCACAGGATTGGGTTTCTAAAGGCGCACAACCGACCGAAACCGTTCGTTCTCTTTTGAAGAAGAGCAGCGTTATAGAATAAAAATGATTGAAAGGATGTAGACATGGTTGAATTAGTTGAATTTCTGGCCAAATCCCTTGTGGATGATCCTTCTCAGGTGCGATTGAGTGAGAAAACGCTAGACAATACGGTGATCATCGAACTGAATGTTGCGGAAGACGATATGGGCAAAGTCATAGGGAAACAAGGGCGGATTGCCAAAGCGATCCGTACGATCGTCAAAGCCGCTTCGGCAAAATCCGGGAAAAAATATACCGTAGAAATTATTTGAAATGGATTATTTTAGGCTTGCCAAAGTGCTGAAGCCGCAAGGGGTCCGGGGGGAGCTGAAACTCCAAGCCTATGTGGATTCGCTGGATCGGTTTCATAGTCTCTCGCACGTTTTTCTGAAAGAAAACGGCCGGTACAGCAAGAAAACGGTAGAGAAGGCCCGCATTTATAAAGGATTTGCCTATATTAAGATCTCCGGTTGTGAAGACAGAAACGCGGCGGAGCATCTGCGGGGCGCCTCTTTATACATCGACCGGGCAAACGCGGCGAAACTTCCTGAAAACGCCTACTACATTGCCGACCTTATCGGTATGACGGTGGTAGATACCGAGGGTAGGACTTTGGGAACTTTGCACGAGGTGATCCGGACGGGCGGCGTGGATGTGTATCATGTCAAAGGCGAAAAAGATATTTTGTTTCCGCTGGCACCGGGCGTGCAGAAGCAAGTCGATCTGCAAAACAAAAAGATACATGTGGATGCGGCAAGGATGACAGAGGTCGCGATCGATGCTTGAATTCAATATACTTACGATCTTTCCCGAGATGTTTGATTCTTTTATGCACGCGAGCATATGCAAAAGGGCGATAGAAAGTTCACTTGTAGGGATCGGTCTGTATAATTTCAGAGCATATTCCAAAGACAAACACAAAAGAGTGGACGATGCGCCGTTTGGGGGCGGGGCGGGCATGTTGCTTTCACCGCAAAGCCTTTTTGATTGTTTTTCCGCGATTGAGGCCAAACAGGCAGGGAAAAAGACCCTAAACGTCTATATGTCCGCCGGCGGAGAGCCGCTTCATCCGCAATTGGCCGCAGAGCTTTCCCGCTACGATGCGCTCAATATACTTTGCGGGCATTACGAGGGCGTGGACGAACGGGTGATCAATGTGCACATCGAAAAGGAGATATCCATTGGGGATTATATCCTCACCGGGGGAGAATTGCCTGCCATGGTCCTGATGGATGCCGTGATGCGATACGTGCCGGGAGTACTGGGAAATGAGCGGAGCATAGCCAAAGAATCGTTCGGCCTGGATGGCGACGGATTGCTGGAGTATCCGCAATTCACACGTCCGGCAGATTTCCGGGGCATGAAAGTGCCGGAAGTGCTTCTTTCTGGCCATCATGCAAATGTCCTTGCGTGGCAGC
This sequence comes from Christensenellaceae bacterium, assembly GCA_963665505.1. Taxonomy (GTDB): domain Bacteria; phylum Bacillota; class Clostridia; order Christensenellales; family Christensenellaceae; genus QANA01. Next base: position 1,619,302 of record OY762275.1, on the reverse strand, counting down.
GGCGCGAGGCGATCAAAAAAACGGCGAAGATGCGGCCGGATCTTTTAGAAAAAGCAAACCTGACGCCGGAGGAACGCAAGGAATTCTTATAAATACCTTGCAATGACAGACAGGCTTGTGTTATAATACCACATGTCTGCAGAGAAAGCGGTTCGTTGCCCGTAAGATATCGGGCAAAAACGTTGGAAAAGGGAGGAACCGAAAATGCATGAACTGATGAAATTCGTAGAGCAATCACAGCTTCGCTCGGATTTGCCCGCGCTTCAAATAGGCGATTTAATAAGGGTATATTTAAAGGTTACAGAAGGAACCCGCGAGAGGATACAGGTATTTGAAGGCTATCTGATCGGCAGGAGCGGCGGCGGTTTGAGAGAAACCATTACGGTACGCCGTGTGAGTTATGGGGTAGGCGTGGAACGCGTACTTCCGTTGCATTCACCCAAGATCGAGAAGATCGAGAAAGTCAGGGGCGGCAAAGTAAGAAGAGCAAAGTTGTATTATCTGCGTAACCGGGTAGGGAAATCCGCCAGGATCAGAGAGAACTAAGTGCGCTTCGAGCGATTTTGATGTGCTTTACAGAGATACCGGTTTGGAAGGTATCTCTTTTTTTAAGATAGGGCTGAAATGTTTGAGAAAAAGAATGCGGTAAGGAACTTATGGATCGTGGCCGTGTGCCTATGGCTGTTTGTGATCTGGGGAAATTCGCTGCAGCCAGCAGATCAATCCAATGCGAAAAGTCTCTATGCGCTGGCCCTGCTGGAAAAGATGCTGGGGTGGCTGGATCTCAACTTTATCGTCACCAATAATCTGATACGCAAACTTGGCCATTTTGTTGAATTTATGGTACTGGGCACGCTGTTATTCAAGACGATAAGCGTCTGTTCCCCTTCCATACGTTTGAAGAAGCGGTATTTCTGGTTTGGGTTTTTATTGCTTCTTGCCGCCTCCATAGATGAAGGGATACAACTCTTTGTGGAGGGACGTTCCAGCCAGGTTACGGATATTTTGCTGGATGTGACCTCCGGTTTTCTGGCGACCGTCCTGTTTTTCTTATTGCCAAAACGTTTTAGCCATAAAAAATGCTCTTCTTAGATGCGGTTTTTTGCTGGGCAAACATCTTCCTGCTGTGTCCGGTTGTGAGAAAATAGAGTATACTATATAATATAGATAGAGTTTATTTGTCTGTTATCGGATGGGAGCATAGCATGGAAAATTTGAACGGTACGGAGGCGGCACTCCTCACACCGCAAGAAAAAAGGAAACGGTATTGGCAGTTTTCGTTACTGGAGATTGTTTACTGGTTCGCCATGGCGACGGGCGGATATCTGACGGTCTATCTGAAAGGGATCGGGTTTACGCCTTCCCAAATCGGGAAAATATCGGCGATAAACGCCGCGGTCGGCATAGTCGCCGCCCCGCTTTTTGGGATCATTGCCGATAAGATCGGGTCTGTTAAAAAGGTTTTTATCACATGTATACTTACCGGTTCACTTTTGTGGGCGTTTGTGCCTTTTACGAGTACGGTCATGGTAGGATCGCTCATGCTTTGCCTGATCGTTGTGCCCGTCAGTCATTTTTTCAGGAACCCCGCCAGTTCTCTTGTAGATAACTGGGTCGTACAGACGACCAACAGGGAAGGGCTGCATTACGGGAACATCCGGCTGTGGGGCTCCATATCTTATGCCGCCATGGCCTTTCTGCTTGCGTATATTTTGCCTGTGTACGGTGTGGAATGGACGTTTTACATGCTTTTTTTATTGATCGTTCCCATGGTGCTTGTCAGCATGCGCATCAAAGATAAAGGCACGGCCTATGTGCGCAGGAAAGCCCTGCCGTTCAGGAAACTCCGGATCAGCCGGTTATTCAAAAATTATTATTATATGACGTTTTTAGTGTATGCCATCGTTTTACATATCCCTATGCAGACGGGGCATGTTTTTTTGCCGTATCTGATTTCACACGTCGGGGGGAATGCAGAGAAACTGGGCCTGATAACCGGGTATAAGGCGCTGCTGGAGATCCCCATGCTCTTTTTGATAAGACCGCTCCGCAAGCGGAAATTTCCTTTATATGGGCTTCTGGTCGGGGCGGCTTTCTTTTATATCGTAGAGATGTTTTTATATGCGATAGCGGAGAATTTCACGCAGCTCATATTGATCTCCACTTGTTATGGGCTGGGCGGCGGGCTTTCGATAGGTGCATCCGCCAATTACATTTATTCGTTGGCCCCGCGGGAACTCAAAGCTACGGCGCAGACGCTGAACGGCTCCATCACGGCGATCGCCGGGATTTTAGGGAATTTGCTCGGCGGTTTTCTTTTGGAAGAAATGGGAATAGTAGATTATTACCTGTTGATCGCCTGTGTTATGTGCGGTGCGGCGTTGTTTTTTGTGGCCACTCTGTTGTTGGGACGGCACGTTTTTAAGATACCCGTACCGGAAATCGAGTATTGAATTTTGGAAAATGAGGGACATATGCATATAAACTGGTATCCGGGCCATATGACAAAAGCGCGGCGGGACATGCAGGAAAAACTGAAACTGGTCGACGTAGTGATCGAGGTATTGGACGCGCGCGCTCCTAAAAGCACACGCAACCCGGATTTTGACGATCTTTTTGCTGGTAAAGCGCGCATGTGTATCCTGAACAAAGAAGATATGGCCGACCCCCGGACAACCGGGCAATGGCTGGCATTTTTTAGGAACGAGGGAATCTATGCGGTTTCTTACTCCGCGCTGAAGGGGGATCCACGCGAGCTGTTGAAAGAGATAGAAAAAGTGGGGGAACCTATTTATGAAAAATACCGTCAAAAAGGTATCCGCAAGACGGTACGCTGCCTGGTTTGCGGTATCCCCAATGTGGGGAAATCCGCGATACTGAACAGACTGGCCGGCAAGCGCAAATTGAAAGAGGGGAACAAACCGGGGCTTACGCGGGGATTCTCCTGGGTAAAACTCACGCCTTATATGGAATTCATGGATTCTCCGGGATTGCTTTGGCCCAAGATAGAAGATCCGGAAGCCGGAGCGGCCATCGCATTGCTCGGGTGCATCCGGCAGGAAGTGCTGGACGCGGAAGAAATGGCATGGTACCTTGTGAAGATGTTGTCTGCGGGTTCCCCCGCGTTGTTGAAGGAACGCTATGATCTGCCGGATCTCCCCCAGGGCACACAAAATATATTGGAAGAAATTTTCAAAAAAAGAGGATTCTTACTGAAGGGCGGGAATATAGACTTTGATAGAGGCTATGCCATGCTTCTGGAAGAATTTAAGAATGGGAAGATGGGGAGGTTTTCATTGGAATCCCCGCCGTGTACGGAATGTTGAGATGGAAGATATAAAAGATTTTTTCTATTATGAAACGTCGTATGGAGAAAAAGGCGAACGGTTGGCGGGTGCGGACGAGGCCGGAAGGGGACCGCTGGCCGGCCCCGTCGTTGCGGCGGCCGTCATCATGCCGTGGGACCGTTTTATTCCCGGCGTGGACGATTCCAAAAAGCTTTCCGAAAGAAAGCGGGAGTCTTTATATGAACAGATCGTTCGGAGTGCCGTTTGTTGGCGCATCGGCATGGCAAGCGTGGAAGAGATCGAACGGCTCAATATATTGAATGCCGCGCGATTGGCGTTCCGGCGGGCCATTTTGGGCCTTTCGCAGCCTTTTGTCCTGTATACGGATTATATCAGCGGCCTGGAACTGCCGATGGAATATTTTCCTGTTGTAAAGGGAGACGCGAAGATTTACAGTGTCGCCGCGGCTTCCATCCTTGCGAAAGTCACAAGAGACCGGCTGATGCGGGAATTCGATAAAGAATACCCTGCCTACGGGTTTTCCGCCAATAAGGGATACGGTACGAGAAAGCATATGCAGGCGATACGGGAAAATGGTCCTTCGCCCCTGCACAGGCTGAGTTTTTTGAAGGGGATCTATGGGCAAGAGTAATGCGGAAATAGGCAGGCAGGGCGAACATATCGCAAAGGAATACCTGATCTCGCTGGGCATGGAGATACTCGAGACCAATTATCATATCCGGGGCGGGGAATTGGATATCATTGCAAAGGAAGGCGATTGCTACGTATTTGCAGAGGTAAAAACACGGACGACCCATTTGTTTGGCACAGGTGCGGATGCGATTACCCCGAAGAAGAAGCATGCTTTGCTGCGTGCGGCCGAGACATACGCCGCCCGTCATGCGATATTGGACAAACCTATGCGGTTCGACGTGCTGGAGGTTTTCATAGACCGGTATACTCGTCCTTCTGTTCGTTATATCAGAAATGCACAAATCGATACATGAAAAAAGAGGTATCCATGCGAAATAGAATGAGAAAATTTGTTGTGCTGGTTTTGCTGGCCGTGCTGATCTTTGCGCCGCAAACCGTCTGTGCAGCATCCAATACCGTCCTGGACGATTCTTTTAATAAATGGGCCGACGGCTTGCCCGAAGGGTTTGGGAGCTATGTATACGAATGCGACATCGAAGAAGACCAGGGCGCCGTTTATTTTGATTTGGAGGAAGAGGGGTACGGGTATATTTTCTGCCAGATCACGCTGGAACCCGATACCACTTATCAGATTTCCAGCCGTGTGCTTGCGGAAGGAATAGCCGGGGCCAGCCCCGCCGCGCATATCAACATACAATCCCAGCTGGCAGAAGCCGGCGATGTGTATGATACCGCGGGCGAATGGACGGACCTGCAGCTTTATGTGCATACCAACAAGGATGAGAACCAGACGTATATGCTCTGCCTGGGCGTGGGTGACGCGGCTTCTCTGTGTACCGGCGAAGCCTGGCTGGACAATATTGCCGTCGAACGGGTGGATAGCGCGCCGGAGGGCGTACAGGTTTTCACGCTTGTCGGCGAATTGTCTGCAGGAGAAGAGTTCGAGGCGACGAGAACATCGGTGGGGTATGCCGAGAAAAAGAACAGGGTAGAATTCGATAAAGAAGAAGTTTCGTACGACCATATTGGTACAGCTTTGTTTTCTGTTGTCTGTATCTATGCTGTTTACGCGGTGCTGACGGGCCGCTGGGCAGGGCGGTTGGGTCGGTTTTTGAGCGGGAAAATGGTTTTGCCCTGCCTGTTTGCAGCCGGGCTGTTGCTGCGTGTCCTTGTGGCCTGGATAGACGTCGGAGACGTTACGGACATGCCTGCCCTCAAGCAATGGGCGGTCGCCGCCTTCGAGAACGGGTTGGGCGATTTCTATCGGCAAAGCGGGCTTTCCGGGTATTCTCCGGCCTATACGTATATCCTTTACGCCGCCGGTATGTTCCGAAGCTGGCTGGGCCTTTCTCTCGATTCCAATCTATTTAGTCTCATCATACGCCTGCCTGCGATACTGGCGGATATAGCGATTGCCTGGTTTGCGTATAAACTTGCAAAAAAACACCTCGAGAAACATACGGCTGTGCTGTTGGCCGGCGTACTGCTGTTTGCCCCCGCTCTCATCGTGGGTTCCGCGGGGTGGGGCAAACTGGACAGCATTTTTGTCCTGCCGGCGGTAGCGGCTCTATACCTATTGTCGCAGGATAAAAAGATCGCCGCTTCTCTTTTATGGGCCGTGTCTTTTATGTGCAAAGTGCAGGCGTTGATGATTGCGCCTGTGTTCCTGTACGTTTTTCTGGGGGATCTGTTTAGAAAGGGCACCTTTAAAAAGGCCCTGCTGCAGACGGTGTGTTCATTGCCGGCCATAATGGGCGTTTATCTGCTTATTGCGGCGCCGGTAGCCGGCGGCCAGTCTTTATTGTACTGGGTGGCACAGAGCTTCCAGACGATAAATGGCAACGCGTCGGTCAATGCGTTCAACTTTATGGGCCTGTTTGGTGGAGATTCTGCCGGCGCTACGGATAAATTGCTGTTTTTTGATTACAGTACGCTCGGGTTGCTGGCCATCGGTATTTTTATTGTCACAGGCGCCATCCTGTATATCAAACTGCGGGACAAGAAGCAATGTTTCTTATTGGCGGCCATTCTTTCGGTTGGGATATTCACGTTTGCGTATGGCATGAATGAAGGGCATATCTTGCTGGCGGTAGTTTGCCTGTATCTTGCTGCGATCGTCGCCAATTCCAGGAAGTTATTGTTTTCGGCCACGATCTTTTCGGCGGTGGGCTTTCTGAATATCTACACGGTATACGTATTCGGAATGCAGCCGGTCTATACGGAGCTGATCGTTATCCTGTCGGCGCTGACATTATGCGCGTTCCTGCATTTCTCCTATATTCTGGTGGATATTTTCCAGGGAAAGAAACTCGGCCGTGCGATCACGGTGGAACCGGTGGAGGCAGTGGATTATAAAGAAAGGACGCTCCTTGCCGCGGGCGCACGGTTGGGCGAAAACGGGCCCCGGGGCATGGGCATGAAGAAAAAGGATTACATCCTGCTCTTTGTCATCACGGCCGTGTATGCCGTTGTCGCATTTCTCAACCTGGGAAGTACGCAGATCCCCACAGAGGCAGAAACGATGACGAGCAAGACGCGGGCAGTTATAGAGTTGGAGGAACCCCAATATGTGGGGCAGCTCAAATATTACACGGGGTATTGCCAGGGGCGGTTCCGCCTGTATTATTCCGCTGACGGGATAGAATATACGGAGATCTCCAGCGGGATGATAGACCATCAGTACAAAGCCATGTTCCGCTGGGAAATGGTGGATATCAACGCGGAGATCCAGCATATCAAGATCATCGTTGTTTCGGGAGAGTTGGAATTCAGAGAATTAGGGGTGTTCCATGCGGAGAACGAAAGGCTTACGCTTAAGTCGGCCTATCTGGTGGAAGACGATGTGACGGCCGACGCTTCTTTCCTGATAGACGAGCAGGACCAGATCCCGGAAACGACCAGCTTCCTTACCGAGATGTATTTTGATGAGATCTACCATGCGCGTACGGCTTATGAATATATCGAGGGTATCTATCCCTATGAGACCACGCACCCGCCTCTGGGCAAGAGCATCGTTACGGTCGGCATCAAGCTGTTTGGGTTCAACCCGTTTGGGTGGCGTTTTATGGGTACGCTTTTTGGGGTACTGATGCTGCCGGTGTTCTATCTGTTTGCGAAAAAGCTGTTTAGAAAGACGATCTACGCCGCGTCGGCGACGATCCTTCTCGCGGCCGATTTCATGCATTTTTCTCTCACGCGTATCGCCACGATAGATAGTTTCAGCGTGTTCTTCATCTTGCTCATGTATTTTTTCATGTATTTGTATAGAGAGCATAATTTCCATAAGGAAAAGCTGTGGAAAACGCTTGTTCCGCTTGGGTTGTGCGGCCTTTCGTTTGCCCTTGGGGCGGCGACGAAATGGATCTGCCTGTACGCGGGGGCGGGGCTTGCCATCCTGTTCTTCCAAACCATATACTGCCGGCACAAAGAATACCGGTATGCGGTGGAGCAAGGCATGGAACCGGTCGTGAAGAACTACAGGAAGAAACTGGCCCTGACGCTTGCTTTCTGCGTAGTGGTATTCATATTGATCCCCATCGGCGTATACTGCCTTTCCTACATTCCCTATGAAAATACCGCTACAGATGGGTTCGGATTGAAAGGCATATGGGAAAACCAGAAATTCATGCTCACCTATCATGGAAAACTGGTTACGACGTCGCTGCACCCCTATCAATCGAATGCGCTGACCTGGCCTTTTACGATCCGGCCGGTCTTTTTCTTCCGCGCGGATGGGGCATCGGCAGATTCCGCGGGCGTTCTATGGTGCATGGGCAATCCGTTGATATGGATCGGCGGGCTGTTGCTTGTGCTGTATCTGCTTGGTCTGCGCAAACGCGGAAGTACGAGTTTCAAAGGACTGCCGTTTCTCAGTGTGGCGGCGTTGATGGGGTATATTCCCTGGCTGTTGGTCTCGCGGGAGATCTTTATTTACCATTATTTTGCCGTGGTGCCTTTCCTGATACTGATCAGCGTTTACGCTTTGCGGCATATGGCAGAAAACTATACGCGGGGCAAAAAAATCTTGTACACCTATGTTTATCTGGCCGTATTATTGTTCATTGCATTTTATCCGACCAATACTGGCATGGTCGTAAGCAGGGTATGGCTGAATCTGATCCGCTGGTACCCAACCTGGCCTTTGTGAGATATGAAAATAACAAAAACAGACTTTTTGCAATTTATCAAGTTTATGTTTTGCAATCAGGCCGCATGGCTGTCTGATCTGCTTATGTTTACGCTGCTTTACCAGTTGAACGGGGTAAATTATATTCTTGCAAAAGCCGTTTCGTATATTGTGGGCGCGGCCGTCAGCTATTTGCTCAATCGGCGGTTTACTTTCGGCAGAAGGGGCTATAAACGTGTGGAATTGCCCAAATTCGTTGTAGTCAATATGCTTGCCGAGGCGCTTTCCCTGTCGTCCATGTATGTGTTCAGGAATTATCTGGGATTGCCGGTATGGGGCGTTTATTTCCTTTCCATAATCTTTTCTTTTTCGACAAATTATTTGGGGAACAAGTTTTGGGTGTTCAGGAATAGTGCTGTTGAGTAGGAGGTGCGGGGGTGCTGGCTAGAGTTTTAAGCTGTGGGCTCACTGGTCTTATGGGATATCCGGTGTATGTGGAAGTAGATAATTCTCCCGGCCTACCCTATTGGGAAATTGTTGGATTGCCGGATATAGCCGTCAAAGAGAGCAAAGAGCGCGTCCGTTCCGCTATAAAGAACTCCGGATTTACTTACCCGGCCAGCCGGATTGTCGTCAATCTCGCCCCGGCCGACCTGCGCAAAGAAGGGCCGATTTACGACCTTGCGATCGCGATCGGTATTCTTGCAGTCAGCAACCAGATATTGCTTGGGAAATTAACCGATGCGCTGTTTCTTGGGGAGCTTTCCCTGAACGGGGAAGTACGCCCCGTCAAAGGAATCCTGCCCATGGTGATCGAAGCAAAGGCGCGGGGCGTAAAAACCGTGGTAATTCCCTATAAAAATACAAAAGAAGCCGCGTATGTCAAAGATATACAGATATTGCCTGTGCGGTCTCTTGGCGAGATCGCGGAATGTTTAGGCGCCAATGCGCCGCTCCCGTTTGCCAGGCATCTGGAATTCAAAGAAGGAACGGGCGTACGTGCGCAAAACCGCGTGGACTTCAAGTACATCAAAGGGCAGGATAATGCAAAACGGGCAATGGAGATCGCCGCAGCCGGCAGCCATAATATCTTGTTAATCGGCCCGCCGGGCTCCGGTAAGACCATGCTGGCACGGGCCCTACCCACGATTATCCCCAGTCTTTCTTTTGAGGAGGCGCTGGAGATCACGAAAATACATTCTGTCAGCGGGGAACTGCGGAGCGGGGGGATCGTGGCCGCCCGGCCTTTCCGCAGCCCGCACCATTCGGCATCGACCGCCGCGCTTACCGGCGGCGGGACCAAAGCCAGTCCGGGGGAAGTGAGCCTGGCCCATGGCGGCGTCCTGTTTTTGGATGAACTGCCCGAGTTCAAGAGGGAGACGCTGGAAGCGCTGCGTCAGCCCATGGAAGATGGGTTCGTCTCTATTGCGCGGGTGCATGCGAAAGTGAGATACCCGGCGAGATTTATGTTGGTCGCATCGATGAACCCTTGTCCCTGCGGAAATTTCGGAGATCCGGATAATCCGTGCAGATGCACGCCGCATGAAATAAGCCGGTATCTTTCCCGCATCAGTTCGCCGCTGTTGGACCGGATCGATATGCATATCGAAGTTTCCCGTCCCCGTTATGCGGAATTGGAGAAAAAAGGCTATGAAGAAAGTTCCCGCTCTATCCGGGACCGCGTGAACAAAGCGCGCACGGCCCAGAAAGAACGGTATGAAAGCCTGGGCATCTATTCCAACAGCCAACTGGCCGGAGATATGTTCGACCGCTATTGCCAGATGGATACGGCTTCGGCCGCGTTGTTGCGGGAAGCTTTCACCACGATGCATATGAGCGCGCGTTCCTACCGGCGCATATTGATGGTGGCGCGCACGATCGCAGATATGGAAGCCTCTGAAAACATAAGGGAAGAGCATATCGCGGAAGCCATCCAATACCGCAGCCTGGACCGTAAATATTGGGGAGGCAGATAACATGTACCTTTCTGAAAATGAAAAGTATTGGTATTGGCTTGCTTCCGCGCCCAAAGTCGGGTTACAAAAAGTGCTGCGTATAATCGGGGACGGCGCGGAACTTTCCGCACTTTTCGAAGACCCGCACAGGATTGATTTCAAAAAGTGCGGGATACCTGCCGCCGCGCAGCAAAACCTGCTTCGCCGTGCACACAGGAAGACGATCGATGCGGACTCGAAAAACTTTCCGAAGAAGGGATACGGGTCTGCACATTGCTCAGTAAGGAATATCCGCCTTTGCTCAAGGAGATTCATGCGCCGCCCACGCTTTTGTACGTGAAAGGAAGCCTTGCGCGTCTTACGCAAAAGTGTATTTCCATCGTAGGTTCGAGGCGGGCTTCGCGCAAAGGAGCGGCCAATATACGCAGCATTGCAAAAGAACTGGCACAGAGCGGGGTATCCGTTATTTCCGGCATGGCCAGAGGGATCGATACTGCCGCGCATACGGGTGCGCTGGAAGGCGGCGGTATAACGGCCGCCGTTTTGGGGTGTGGGGTAGATATCGTATACCCCCGGGAGAACCAAAAAATCTATGAAGAAATCGTCCGGACGGGTGTGGTCATCAGTGAATATGCACCGGGCACACCGCCCGTCGCCGGCAATTTTCCGGTGCGCAACCGCATCATGAACGGGATTTCCAAAGGGATATTGGTAGGGGATGCCGGGCTGAAGAGCGGGGCGCATATCACCGTGCGGTTTGCCTGTGAAGAGAACCGGGACATTTTTGCCTTGCCGTCGGAAACGAATGCGAAACTTTACGAATTGCCCAATGCGTTGATCAGCGACGGTGCCTATGTGTGCAGGAACGCCCGGGACATACTCGATTTTTATGGGTGGGCACCCGTAAAAACACAAGAAACACAGGAGGATTTTCCGCCCGGACTTGATTTTTTGGAAACAGAACTGTATAATCTGCTTTTAAAGGGGGATATGGATATACAACAGATCGTGGACACCGCGCAGTTAAAACCCCAGCAGGCGAACCTTGTGCTTACCAAAATGGAGCTTCGAGGCCTGATTGAAAGGCTCGCCGGGAATATTTTTAGCATAAAAAATTGAAATAAAATTATAATAAATGGCCGGAGGAACAGAATGGCAAAGGCAAAAACAAAGGAAAAATATAATCTTGTGATTGTAGAATCGCCAGCAAAGGCGAAAACCATAGAAAAATTTTTGGGAAAAGGATTTAAAGTCACGGCAAGCAACGGGCACCTGATCGATTTACCCAAAAGCAAATTGGGTGTGGATGTGGAAAACGAGTTTACGCCCAAATATATCGTGATACGCGGCAGAACGCCGATCCTGAACGATTTAAAGGCCCAGGCCCAAAAGGCGGAGGAAGTGTACCTTGCAACCGATCCGGATAGAGAAGGGGAGGCTATTTCCTGGCATATTTCCAACGCGCTTTGTGAAAAAGGCAAAGACCCCAAATATATCCGTCGGATAGAGTTCAACGAGATCACCCAGAACGCGGTGACGCATGCGATCGGCAATCCGCGGAACATCGATATCGATAAAGTCAACGCCCAGCAGGCAAGGCGCGTATTGGACCGCTTGGTCGGATATAAACTTTCCCCTCTGCTGTGGATAAAAGTGAAAAGGGGCCTGAGCGCGGGACGCGTGCAATCCGTTACCGTGCGCCTGATCGTAGACCGGGAAGAGGAAATCCGCAATTTCGTGCCGGAAGAATACTGGACGATCCAGGCGGATCTGACGGATCTGTCGGGGAAGCATCCTTTCACCGCCATATTTTATGGGAAAGGGAAGAAGAAGATTGTACCCGTCTCCCAACAAGAAGTGGATGCGATCCTTGCGGATATCAAAGGAAAAGAATTTGTCATCGTAAATATGAAGAAAGCGCTCAAGCGGCGGAATCCCTTCGCGCCTTTTACGACCAGTACGTTGCAGCAGGATGCTGCAAGAAAACTTGGTTTTACGACAAAGCGTACGATGGTGGTTGCGCAGGGCCTGTATGAAGGAATTAAAATAAGCGAAACGGAGGCCGTTGGCCTTATCACATATATGCGTACCGACTCCACGCGCATTTCCAAAGAAGCGCAGGCCGCTGCCCGGGGATATATTTTAAAAACATACGGCGAAGAATTCGTGCCCCAAAAGCCGAATATGTACGCCCGGAAAAAGAACATACAGGACGCGCATGAAGCGATACGCCCGACGTATATCAAGTATACGCCGGAAAGCCTGAGAGCTCGCCTTTCTACGGATCAGTACAAATTATATTCTCTAATCTATTCCAGATTTGTCGCCAGCCAGATGACGCCGGCCCAATATAATACGATGAGTTACGAACTGGAAGCAGACGGGTATCTGTTCCGGGCAAATTTTTCAAAACTGAAATTCAAGGGATACAGGGCCGCCTACCAGGAAGCGGATAAAGACGTGGAAGAGAAGAAATCAAACGCCGTGCTTCCGCCGATGAAAGAAGGCGACCATTGTATTGCAAAACAAATAGAGACAAAACAAAATTACACGTCTCCGCCCGCGCGCTATACGGAATCTTCGCTCGTACGTATGCTGGAGGAAAAAGGAATCGGGCGTCCCTCCACATATGCCCCGATCATATCGACCATATTGGAGCGTAAGTACGTTAAAAAAGAGAAGCGGCTGATTTACCCGACGGAATTAGGGGAAATCGTTACCAAGCTGATGCGGGAGAATTTCCCGGAGATCGTGGATGTGAAGTTTACTGCGGAAATGGAAGAAAAACTCGACGCGGTGGAATCCGAAGGCCAGAATTGGAAATCGGTCGTCGGTGATTTTTACGGACCTTTTGAAAAACAGTTGGAAAAAGCCGAAAAAGAGATCACGCATGTCCATCTGCCCGACCGGCCGGCGGGGATCATCTGTGAATTTTGCGGGGCGGAGATGGTATACAAGAACGGCCGTTTTGGCGAGTTCATCGCATGCCCGAATTACCCCGCCTGTAAAAACACGAAAACCATCAAAAAGGCGATCAAGATGCCCTGCCCGAAATGCGGCGGCAAAATATTGCAAAAACGTTCAAAAAAAGGAAACATATTTTATGGATGCGAAAATTACCCGAAGTGCGATTTTGTTTCCTGGGATATGCCGATAGAGGAAAAGTGCCCCGTGTGCGGGAGCCATATGACGCTCAAGCGCAGCAGAGGGAAGTCGGTCTACAAAAAATGCTCCAACGAAGATTGCCCGACAAACCAACGGCATAAAAAGGAAAATACGAATGCCCGGAAAGGTTAAAGTCATCGGCGCCGGTCTGGCCGGATGTGAAGCCGCTTTCCAGATTGCAAGGCAAGGAGTTGAGGTGGAACTCATAGAACAAAAACCTTTGTCTATGAGTCCGGCGCACAGTTATGCCGGGCTGGCGGAACTTGTTTGCTCCAATTCGCTGAAGTCCGATATGCTTTCCAATGCGGCCGGCCTGTTGAAGGCAGAAATGCGCGCGCTCGGTTCTCTTATCCTGGCCGCGGCCGATGCCACGAAAGTCCCGGCGGGGGGCGCGCTCGCCGTAGACAGATACAAATTTTCCGATTACATTACGGAACGGATCAAGACGCATCCCTACATTCGTTTGGTACCACAGGAGGTAAAAACGGTGGAAAACGAGAGGGATATCGCGATCATTGCCACCGGTCCGCTTACGGCCGGCCCGCTTTTGAAAAGCATACAGGAAACGGTCGGAGAGGCTTCCCTGTATTTTTTCGATGCGGCCGCGCCCATTGTGTTTGGAGAGAGCATCGCCCGGGAGAAAATTTTCTGGGGGTCCCGCTATGACAAGGGCGGCGACGATTATCTGAATTGCCCGATGACCCGGGAAGAATACGATGCCTTTTACCAGGCGCTCGTCCATGCGGACTGCGTGGAGCAAAAAGGTTTTGAGGACAGCAGCGTGTTTGAAGGTTGTATACCGGTGGAAGTGATGGCAAAGCGGGGCTACCAGACTCTGTTGTTCGGCCCCTGCAAACCGGTAGGCCTTTGCGAAAAAGGGCAAAAACCTCCCTATGCGGTGGTACAGCTGCGCAGAGAAGATGCGGACGGACGGCTATTCAATATCGTCGGTTTTCAAACGCATCTGAAGTTCGCGGAGCAAAAACGGGTATTCTCCATGATCCCGGGACTGGAAACCGCGAAGTTTGCCAGGTTGGGCGTCATGCACAAAAATACGTATCTGAATTCCCCGAGGCTTCTGGACGGGCAATACCGGATGCCTGCGCATACGGGCCTATACTTTGCGGGCCAGATCACAGGGGTGGAAGGGTATATCGAATCCGCTGCCAGCGGGCTGTATGCGGGCATATGCGCCGCGTTCCAGGCAAAAGGCAAAACGGCGCCGGTTCTTTCCAATAAAACGGCGATCGGGGCGCTCGCGGCATATGTGAGCGGCAGTGTCTCGCAGAACTTTCAACCGATGCACATCACATATGGTATAATAGCAGAGCCGGAGAAAAAAATACGGAACAGGAAAGAAAAAAGAGAACGGATCGCGCGGGCTTCTCTTGCGGAAATAGAGCGATTTTTAGAGGCGATCAAACTTTAATCAAAAGGCAGGATCACATGGAAATGTTTGAAGGAACAACGATCGTTGCTGTCAGAAGATATGGCAAATGTGCGGTAGCCGGCGACGGACAGGTAACGTTGGGAGAAAAAACGATACTGAAACATACCGCCGTAAAGGTACGCAGGTTATATAAAAACAGCGTCGTCGTCGGGTTTGCCGGGTCGGTCGCAGATGCGTTAACACTTTCGGAACGCTTCGAAGCGCGGCTGGAACAATACAGCGGCAGTCTTTCCCGTGCGGCGGTGGAACTTGCGCAGGAATGGCGGAATGATAAAATGATGCGCCGTTTGGAGGCTATGCTGGTCGCGGCCGATAAAGACGAAATGCTGCTGATTTCCGGAACGGGGGAAGTGATAGAGCCGGACGAAGGCGTGCTTGCCATCGGTTCGGGCGGATCATATGCCTATGCCGCGGCCAAGGCGTTGGTCCAGAACACGGAGCTATCTGCTCTGGAGATCGCCAAACGCGCGATCCTCATTGCATCGGAGATATGTGTCTTTACCAATGACAATATCACGATAGAGGAGGTCTGAAGCCATGGGAAACGACCTTACACCCAAGCAGATTGTAGCGGAGTTAGATAAATATATCGTAGGGCAGGAAGAAGCAAAAAAAGCTGTGGCAATCGCCCTCAGGAACCGGTACAGGCGCAGCAAACTTTCGGAAAAGATGCGCGAGGAAGTTACGCCCAAGAACATCATCATGGTGGGCCCCACCGGCGTGGGCAAGACCGAGATCGCGCGGCGGCTTGCGAAACTTGTACAGGCGCCTTTTGTAAAGGTGGAGGCGACCAAATTCACAGAAGTCGGCTATGTGGGCAGAGACGTCGAATCGATGGTACGGGACCTGCTTGAGGCCTCGATCCGTATCGTCAAGAAGAGCCGTTATGAAACGGTACAGAAAAAAGCGGCGGCGATGACTGAAGAACGGATACTGGATATTCTGATGAACGACAAGCGGCCCAACCCGCAGCAGAACCCATTTCAGGTTATTTTTGGGGCACCGGCCCTGTCTTCGGGAGAAAAAGAGACGGATGCGCAAAAGCAGCAGAGGATGACGCGCCGGGAAGAGTTGGCCTATAAGCTGAAAGCGGGTCTGTTGGAGAGCATGACCATTGAAGTCGAAGTGCAGGATACTTCGGGGATAGGGATAGAAATCGCGGGAATGGACTCCAAGATCAATATGGGCGAGATGTTCTCGGGCCTGCTGCCCAAGAAAACAAAAATCCGCAAAGTCACGATAAAAGAAGCGAGGAAACTTCTGGAAGCGGAAGAAGCCGATAAACTGATCGATATGGATGAAGTAATCGAGACGGCGATCGACCGTGCGGAACAATCGGGCATCATATTTTTCGATGAGATCGATAAGATCGCCGGCAAAACGATGGGTACGGGCCCGGATATATCGCGGGAAGGCGTCCAAAGAGACATCCTACCCATCGTGGAAGGCAGCACGGTCGTGACAAAATACGGCCCGGTAGAGACGGATTATATGCTTTTTATCGCCGCGGGCGCCTTTCATATCTCTAAAGTGTCCGACCTGATTCCCGAATTGCAGGGGCGTTTCCCGATCCGGGTGGATCTGAAGCCGCTGACGAAGGATGATTTTATAAAAATACTTACGCAGCCCGAAAACGCCGTAATAAAACAGTATACGGCGTTGCTTGCGGCGGATGGGGTGAACCTTACCTTCACCAAAGATGCGCTGGAAACCATTGCGGAATATGCCAGCATCGCAAACAGCACGCTGGAAAATATCGGAGCCAGAAGGCTGCATACGATTGTCGAGAACATATTGGAAGATATTTCTTTCAATGCGGGGGAGGTTTTCCCGCCGGTCGATATAACGATAGACAGCGAGTATGTGAAAGAACATCTGCAAGATTATCTGAAAGGGACGAACCTTTCCAAATTTATCATTTAGACAGGAGAATATGGGCCTGATTATTGGAAATATCCGCAAAAACAGCATAGCGGAAACGATGGGTCTCGCCCCGGGAGACGAAGTCACACATATATGTGGAGAAAAACTGCACGATGTTATCGATTATTTGTATTTCGAGGCACGTGAGACGTTGTCGTTGACGGTCAAAAAGAAAAATGCCGATCGATTTGAGGCGGAGATAGAGAAAGAAGAAGATGAATCTATCGGGATCGACTTTGAGGGCGATGGGCTGGGTAAAAACAAACGGTGTGCGAATCAATGTGTGTTCTGCTTTGTCGATCAGCTGCCCAAAGGCATGCGGCTTTCCCTTTATTTTAAGGACGACGATTGGCGGCTCTCTTTCATCATGGGGAACTATGTCACGTTGACGAACCTTACGGAGGCCGAATTTGCCCGTATACTGGCACGCAAGGTTTCTCCGCTGTATATTTCGGTCCATGCCACGGAGGATGATGTGCGGGCCGGCCTGCTGGGCGGAAAAAAGAAACGGGCGTATGGGATCATGGACAAACTTGCCCGTTTAAGAGAAGCGGGAATCCATTTCAATTGCCAGGCGGTGATCTGCAGGGGGATCAACGACGGACCGGTGCTAAATAAGACGATCGCGGATCTTTCGCGGTTTATCCCTTATGCAAATTCTTTGGCGCTTGTGCCCGTAGGCCTTACCCGGTATAGGAAGGGCCTCGCCGTGTTACGGCCAATAGACGGCGCCACGGCAGCACAGGTGATCGATCTGGCCGAAGCATGGCAGGAAAAGCTCCTGGCAGAATACGGAAAACGTTTCGTATTTTGCGCAGACGAATTTTATATACGCGCAAAACGGCCGTTTCCCGCGGCGGAAAGCTATGAGGATTTTTCCCAGATCGAAGATGGCGTGGGCATGATCGCTCTGTTCAAAAAAGAAGTAAGGGATGCGATCGTTTCTGCGGAAGGCAAAGGATGCTATCAGGAGATTTCCATCGTAACGGGAAGGGATGCGGCCCCTTATATCCGCTGGGCAGCGGATATCTGCCAAAAAAGATTTGGGACAGATGTGCATGTTTTTCCGGTGGAAAACCGGTTTTTCGGAGAGAGCATCACCGTTGCGGGACTGCTCACAGGGCAGGATATAGCCGTACAATTGGCCGGCAAGACGCTGGGCGAATGTGTGCTGATCCCTGCCTGCCTGCTGCGGGAACGGAAAGATACGTTCCTGGACGATATGACGTTGCAGGAACTTTCCGATAGAATAAAGACCAGGTGTTGCGTAGTGGCGCCCGATGGATATTCGTTTGTTGCGGCGTTTTCAAAGAAACAGGGAGAATAAAGTATGGCAAAACCGATCGTGGCGGTCGTAGGGAGACCGAATGTAGGCAAATCGACTTTTTTCAATAAAATATGCAAGAGGCGGATCGCTATCGTAGAGAACACGCCGGGCGTCACGCGCGACAGGATTTTTCAGGATACGGAATGGGCCGGGCACTACTTTACGTTGGTGGATACCGGCGGGATCGATCCGGACAGCCAGGATGCGATCCTTTCGCAGATGCGCGAACAGGCCAACCTGGCCATTGCCGCTGCAGACCTGATCCTCTTTTTTGTGGATGCAAAAGACGGTTTGGTGAGCGCCGATTACGAGGTGGCGGACATGCTGCGCCGCACGAAAAAGCCGGTTATCACCGTAGTAAACAAGGTAGACAGCAAATCGGACGAAAGCGTCATGTACGATTTTTACAGCCTGGGCTTGGGAGCGGTTTTCCCCGTATCTGCGGAGCAGGGCCTGGGGCTCGGAGATTTGCTGGATGAGGTCATAGCCAATATTGATAAAGCGGAAGAAGATGAAAATAAAGACGCAATCAAAGTCGCGATCGTAGGCAAACCGAACGTAGGGAAGTCTTCTCTAGTCAACAAAATACTGGGAGAAAACCGTACGATGGTGAGCGATATTCCCGGTACGACAAGGGATGCGATCGATACGTTTTTTGCGAGGGGCAATAAAAAATACATCATTACAGATACGGCCGGCATACGCAAAAAAGGACGTATAGAAGATTATTCTATCGAACGGTACAGCGTGGTGCGGGCGCTCGGGGCCATACGGCGGGCGGATGTGGTCATCGTACTAATCAGTGCGACGGAAGGTATTACCGAACAGGATGTTAAGATAGCCGGGTATGTCGATTCGGAAGGGAAGCCTGCGATCATAGCCGTCAATAAATGGGATCTTGTCGAGAAAGATACAAATACGATCCAGAAATATAACAATGAGATTTCTACCGCGCTTGCTTTCATGGAATATGCGCTGCGTATCTATATTTCTGCCAAAACCGGCCAGCGGGTGGACAAATTGTTTGAGTTGATCGATACGGTGCTGGAAAATGCCAACAGACGGATCGCCACGGGACTACTCAACGACTGTATCCGGGAAGCTATCACGGCGGTGGAGCCGCCTGTAGCAAGAGGGAGCAGGCTCAGAGTATATTATGCCACGCAGGTAGCGGCAGCTCCGCCCGCCTTCCTGTTGTTTGTGAACGACCCCTCGCTGATGCAGCGTTCGTATAAAGGCTATTTGGAAAATTATATCAGGAAAACGTTTGATTTTTCAGGGACACCCGTTCGTTTGCTGTTGCGTGAACGAGGCAAAGAAGCATAGGGCGGATAAAGGCGAAGGCAATCTCGAAAAGCGTCGTGGATGGAGGTGTGGGATGAAAGGTTTATTATATGTGGGGATCGCTGTCGGGGCCTATTTGCTGGGCAGTATTTCTCCCGCGCTTATCGTATCGCATCATTTCATGAAAAAGGATATACGAAAATACGGCAGCGGAAATGCGGGCGCAACCAATATGGTGCGGAGTTTCGGCTGGGGATACGGATTGATCACATTTGCCCTGGATATATTGAAAGGCGCGCTGGCAGCCTATCTGGGCGGCCTGGCCGGCCAGGATCTGGGTATGGCGCTTGCCGGGGCCTGTGTCGTCCTGGGGCACAATCTGCCCGTCTATTACAGATTCAAAGGCGGTAAAGGGATCTCGTCCACACTGGGCGTGTATCTGGTCATGCGGCCGGTTGAAACACTGGTGATACTGGGTGTGGCGGTTTTGATCATCGCACTCACCCAAATCGTTTCGATCGGTTCGATCGCCGGCGTGATCTTGGAAGCCGTAAGCGTGTTTGTGCTGAACGATGTGGGGCTCTACAGCAAGCTGACCATTGTGTGCCTGGCCGTATTTGGCCTTATCGGGCATATACCCAATATGAAGCGGCTGCTCGCCGGAAGGGAAAACAAGATCCGCGCCAAATCGAACAAAGAGAAGCTGCCCGCTGGTACAGACGGAAACAGGGAGCAATAGATAAAAAAATGTCGGATAAAAAAGGCGCCGCGGATACGGCGTCTTTTTTTTGATACCGCAGGGATTGAGGTATTATTTCAATTTATACGCCATATATTTTCCATAAGCGAGATATTTTCGCAATCCATTAATCATTCATTACTGAAAAACCGAGGGTTTTATTCAGGGAGGGGTTTATATGCAGGCGTATGATGTGTACAAAGATATATCCGAACGTACCGGCGGAGATATATATATCGGAGTCGTAGGACCGGTGCGCTCAGGAAAATCCACTTTCATCACGAAAATGATGGATCAGCTTGTATTGCCAAGGATAGAAGATGACAACGAGAAGCAACGGATCACGGATGAACTGCCCCAAAGCGGAGCGGGCCGGACGATCATGACGACACAGCCCAAATTCGTGCCCGGGGAAGCGATAAAAGTCAACATCGACGATGTGGCGGAATTAAAAATACGCATGGTAGATTGTGTAGGCTACCTGATACCGGGTGCGATCGGACAGAACGAAGGGGAAATTCCACGGATGGTCAAAACGCCCTGGCTTGACTATGAGATTCCCTTTGAGCAGGCTGCGGAAATAGGTACGCAGAAAGTCATACAGGAGCATGCCACGATCGGCGTGGTCATGACGACCGACGGTACGATTGCAAGCCTCCCCCGGGAAAGTTATGTGACGGCGGAAGAACGCGTCGTCTCCGAATTGAAAGCGATCGGGAAGCCTTTCGTTATCGTATTGAATTCGGCTTCGCCGGGGTCCACGGAAACGCAGAACCTGCGGGACCGTCTGACGGAGAAATATGGGGTGAGCGTGGCTCTGCTCGATGTGCTGAACATGGAAAAACAGGATGTCAATGCGCTTTTGTCCGATATTCTGTACGAATTTCCGGTACGGCGAATCAACTATAACATATCCAAGTGGCTCTGCGCCTTGGATGAGGATCACTGGCTTTTTTCCGAAGTGCTTGAAAAAATCAAGGAAGCAACGGAACATGTGGCCGTAATGAAAGATTTCGGTGCCCTCACGCAGCCTTTCGAAGATATCGACTACATCGGGAAGATCGCCATCGACGATATCCTGCTGGGCGATGGCAGCATCAATGTCGGATTGGATATCAAACAGGCTTTGTTCTATAAAGTCCTGGGAGAAGAGTGCGGCTGTGAAATCCAGGATGACAGCCATCTGATTGAGATCGTGAAAGATCTTGTAGGTGCGAAACGGCAGTACGACAAACTGGAAGGTGCCCTTGCCGAAGTCAGAAGCAACGGATACGGCGTCGTACAGCCGCTTGTTTCCGAGTTGACCTTGGAAGAACCGGAATTGATACAACAGGGGAATCGCTTTGGCGTGCGGCTGAAGGCAAGCGCACCCAGCATGCATATCATAAAAGTGGATGTGCAGACCGAAGTCAACCCGATCGTAGGAACGGAAAGCCAGAGCAAAGAATTTATCGAATATCTAGTAAAAGAGTTCGAAGCGGATCCTTCCCGCATTTGGGAAACGGATATTTTTGGCAAATCGCTTTATGATATCGTGCGGGAAGGACTTTCCGGCAAAATGTCCGGTATACCCGAAGATGTAAGGGAAAAAATACAGGAAGCGCTGAACAGGATGGTGAACGAAGGAAACGGCGGGATGCTTTGCGTGTTACTGTAGTCAGAGAAAGTCGCGGTGAAATAAGAGGCGGTTGCCGCCTCTTATACCGGTCATTTTTTCGGGACAGGCAGTCTATAAAAAATGCGCGGTGCCGGGGCTGAAAAATTTGACAATCCCATGGACAGATGGTAGAATACATCACGTAGCCGCTCGAAAAAGGTTGGAAATTCTTCTTTTTGAAGATACCTTATCGGCGAGACTGGTAAGAGGAGGAAGTTTGCACGTGTACGCTATAGTAAAGACGGGCGGTAAGCAATATAAAGTGGAGCCCGGCAAATTCATAGATGTGGAAAAGCTCGATGCCGAGGTCGGTGGGGAAGTCGTTTTCGATGCGCTGCTGGTGGTGGATGGTGATACCTGCAAGGTGGGCGACCCTGTCTTGAAAGACATCAAAGTCATAGGCAAAGTGCTGGAACAGAAAAAGCAGAGAAAAATAGTTGTTTTTAAATACAAATCTAAAGTCAACTATAGTAAAAGGCAAGGACATCGGCAGCCCTATACAAGGGTCAGCATCGAGTCGATTGGTTAAAAGTCTATTTTCGGTATAGAAGCGAGGTGTGATATACAGTGGCACATAAGAAAGGTATGGGCAGCACGAAAAACGGACGCGACAGCATATCCAAGCGTTTGGGTACCAAACGTGCGGACGGCCAGTTCGTTCTTTCGGGTAATATATTGGTTCGTCAGAGGGGTACGAAGATCCACCCCGGAGATGGCGTAGGAAGGGGCGGAGACGACACGTTGTTTGCTTTGCAGGACGGCGTCGTGCGTTTTGAGCGTTTTGGCCGCGATAAGAAAAAGGTCAGCATCTACCCGCAATAAATCATCCCAAAATACGCGATATGCCATTTCTATGTTTTACATGGAAATGGCGTTTTTATTTTGAATATGCAGAATTCCTCATCCAGTCCGGTCGTTTCCATAACGCAGGAAGCCATAGACCCTTGCCTCATATTTGAATGCGGGCAGGCTTTCCGCTTCAATAAAGTTTCCCGGGACACCTATTTTGGTGTTGTGGAAGGCCGGGTTTTATTTGTGCGTAAAACAAAAGAAGGGATGGATCTGTACCCCGTTATGCGGCGGGATATGGAATTCTGGCGCGAATACTTTGACTTGGGATCCTCTTACAGAAAGATTATACGCAGTTTTCCCAAAAAATCCGTATTAAAGGAAGCCGTACGGGAATTTCCCGGGCTCCGGCTGTTGAACCAGCCGCCGTTTGAGACGCTGATCACATTTATCATTTCCGCCAATAATAATATAAAACGGATCAAAGGGATCGTCGAGAAGCTCTGTGCCGCCGCCGGCCAACCGATAGAGCAGGAAAAGGGAAGCGCTTCTTTTCATTTCCGGCGCCGGAAGCGCTGGCCGATATGACGATCGGCCAATTGCGGGCAGCGGGTGCGGGGTATCGGGCACCTTATATCCGGCAGACCGCCGCCCTGGTCGCGCAGGGATTTCCCCTGGGTTCCCTGTATGACATAGACTATAAGGATGCGAAGGCGTGCCTCCGCACGTTGCCGGGCGTGGGTGCAAAAGTAGCGGATTGCGTTTTGCTTTATGCTTTTAGCAAGAAAAATGCATTTCCTGTGGACCGATGGATCAAAAAGATACTGCGGGAATTTTACGGGTTCGTTCCAAAAAGCGATGCGGCGGCAGCGGCTTTTGCGGAAGAAAAATTTGGCGCCTATGCCGGCATCGCACAGCAGTACCTTTTTCATTATGCCCGTATGCATATGGCGGAATAGGCTTGTGGAACCCTGTATTTGTGATGTATAATAATAAAAACACTAATTTGATATGTCAGGAGAAAGAATGGACCTTTTGATAGATACGCATACCCATACCGTTTTGAGCGGGCATGCGTATTCGACGATATTTGAAAATGTTATACTGGCGGCTGAAAAAGGATTGCAGGGGATCGTTGTGACCGAGCATTGCGACCATATGCCAAACGTACGGTTCCCTTCCACGATCGCTTACCAACGGCAATTACCGGAAGAATATAGAGGCGTCCGGATATTTCGGGGGATCGAAACGAATATAATGCAGTATGACGGTACCGTGGATATGACCGGACGATTTTTCCCTATTACGCAATTTGCGATCGCTTCGCTGCATGGTGTGGTGATTGAGCCGGGAACGCGGGTACAGAACACAGATGCGTTACTTGGTGCATTGCACAACCCTTATATCGATAGCATCGGTCACCCGGGCAACCCCGTTTTTGAAATAGACCAGGAGACGGTCGTACGGGAGGCGTATCGCCTGGGGAAATTACTGGAAGTGAATAACCGTTCTTTCATGGCCAGGGAAGGCAGCGAAGAAAACTGTTCCCATATCATACGATTATGTAAAAAATACGGCGTACGCATTTGCGTAGGCAGTGACGCGCATCTCTGTTTCGAAGTGGGCGAATTCGGCAGAGCCGTCGAATTGTTGAAAGAAGAAGCCTTTCCGGAAGAACTGATCGTCAACCGGGATATGGATACATTTTTAGGCTATCTCTCTGAAAGAAAGGCACGCATACGTGCATAAGCGGGAAAGCCTATTGTATTATCTTATATAGAGGAGGTGTATATGCGGGAATTTGTTATCATGACGGATTCGGATACCGAAATCCCATACTATTTTGCAGATGCGCATCAGATCCCTGTTTTTCTTATGCCCTATACGTTGGACGGGGTAGACCAGCTTTTTGACCTGGGGAGAAGCACGGATTATAAGCATTTCTACACACGGCTCAGAGAGGGAGCAGAAGCTTCGACAGCGACAAGGCCGCCCAAAGATATACAGGATTTTTTCGAAGGAATCATTAAGGATAATAAGGATATATTGTATATCTGTTTCTCCAGCCAACTGAGCTCGCATTACGAACTGGCGCAGAGTGCAAGAAAAGAAGCCCTGCAAAATTACCCTGCGGCACGGATAGAGATCGTAGATTCCCTTGGGATATCCATGGGCGCGGGATTGGTCGTGTATCATGCGGTGAAGCTAAAAGAAGAAGGGAAGTCTTTGGACGAGATCGCTGCCTGGGTCCTGGCAAACAGAAGCAGGAGCCTGCATTTTTTCTCGGTGGACAGTCTCAGATATCTGCAGCGGACAGGCAGACTTTCCTCCGTCACGGCTACGCTCGGTTCGATTTTGGATCTGAAGCCTATCCTGACCGTGACTAAGCAGGGCAAGATCGTCGCATTTGATAAAGTAAAGGGCCGGAAAAGAGTCGTCCGGTATCTGGCTGACCTGGCCGAAAAAAATTACGTGGATGACGACATCTGCAAAGAATTGCTTGTAGTCTGTCATGGAGACAATCTTGAACAGGCAAAGGCATTGGAAACAGCGATCACCAACCGGGTGGAATTTAAACAAACATGGTTTTTGAATGTAGGGCCGGTGATTGGCAGCCATTGCGGCCCCGGTGTGATGGCCTTTCTTATGATGGGAAAGGAAAGGGAGCTGGACTAGGCAGCAGACAAAAAGCGCCGTGTTTATCGCACGGCGTTTTTTTATCGGAGTGGCTTTACTCTTTTGCCGTTTGGTTGGTATAATACAGATAAGACCGTAAGGGAGAAGGATATGGCATATAAAGCTTTATATAGGGTTTTCCGCCCGCGGCGGTTTTCAGACGTCAAGGGCCAGGATATGGTCGTCAACGTTTTAAAAAATCAGGTAAGGGATGCTTCGCCTTCCCATGCGTATCTGTTTTCCGGCCCGCGGGGCACCGGGAAAACCAGCACGGCAAGAATCTTGGCGACCGTGCTGAATTGTCTGAACCCACAGGACGGAGAACCGTGCCTCCAGTGCGAAAATTGCAGAGCCGCGCTGAGCGATTCGATGATCGATATCATAGAAATGGATGCGGCCTCCAACAACGGGGTGGACAACGCCCGGGATATACGGGATAAAGTTGCTTTGCTGCCGGCCAAAGGCAAGTATAAAGTCTATATCATCGACGAAGTACATATGCTGACCAACCAAGCGTTCAATGCATTGCTGAAGACGTTGGAAGAACCGCCCGCGCATGTTGTTTTTATCTTGGCGACCACAGAGGTCGATGCGCTTCCGCAAACGGTTCTTTCGCGCTGCCAACGGTTTGATTTCAAATATATCGACGGTCGGCATATCGTCGACCGTATGCGCCGGATACTGCGGGAAATCGGGGCAACGGCGGAAGACGATGCGCTGTCCGCGATCGCGGAGGCATCAGGAGGCGCCATGCGGGATGCGCTTACCATCCTGGAGAAATGCTGTTCAGTGAGCGATACGGTGACGGAACAAATTGTATACAGCGTCCTCGGCTACGCAGAAAAATCGTCGTTGTACCGTTTATTTTATGCGGTTGCCGATTACGATGCGGCGATGGCTTTCGGCATCCTCACACAAATATTGAATGCAGGGATAGAAAGTAGCATAATTGCCGCGCAGATTTTACGCGGATTTGAAGAAATGCTGTTTGCGGCCGTCCGGGGAGAAGGGAAAGATCCTCTCATGAAAGAATTGGCGGAGAAATTTGGTAAACCGGGGATCCTGCGGGCTTTGGATATCTTTGCGGATGCACAGAACCGGATGAAGTTTGCGCCCAAACCGCCTATTCTGCTGGAAGCCGCGCTTTTGCGTATTTTGTTGCCTGAAAGTGAAGAGAATCCGGCGTTTCCCATATTGCAGGAACGTATGGCAAAGATGGAAGACCGGTTTGCGGATCTGCAAAAAGAAGTGGCCGTCCTGCATGATAAGCAGGAGACGGTGCGGCCAAACCCGGCGCCGGTAAAACCCGTGCTTGCGGAGAAGGATGGGCGGGGTAAGGAGAAAAACGTGCCGCCCGTGAAGAAAAAGGCGCCGGCCGCGGCGGCCAGCCCCGGCCCGATCTGGAGCTGGGTGTTGGAAACATATGCGGCCGATTTCAGTGCAAAGCCCATCCTCAATGGATGTACGCTGTTGCGGGAAGAGGAGGGGGCGCTCGACCTCTTGGCGGCGAATCCCATGATGCGCCTAATGTTTGAAAATGGCGGCTTAAAGGCGGAAATACAGGAAAAATATAAAGAGGCATTTGGAAAAAACTTGCGGATCCGTATTTCCGAGCCCGAGGAAAGGATGTCAGGCGGGTTGAACGGACAGGATAAAGTTGATATAATAGATTAATATATTTGAAGGAGAAACAAGATGGCAAAACGAAATGCTTTCCCCCGGGGTGGCGGTGGGGGTATGAATATGCAGGGCATGATGCAGCAGGCCCAGAAAATGCAGCAAAACATCGCCAGGGTACAGGCCGAACTGGAAGAAGCCGAGATCGAGGCGTCTGCCGGCGGCGGCGCAGTCAAAGTCGTCGTCACGGGGAAAAAAGTTTTAAAAAGCCTGTCGATTTCGCCGGAAGCGGTAGATCCACAAGATGTGGAGATGCTGGAAGACCTGATCCTGGCGGCCGTGAATGAAGCGATGCATAAGGTCGATACCTATTCCGAAGAGCAAATGGCAAAAGCTACGGGCGGGATGAACCTTGGGGGGCTTATTTAGCAAATGTTCCAGATAGAAATTTTGAATAAATTGCAGGAATGGTTTTCTAAACTGCCGGGCATTGGTCCAAAAAGCGCCGCCCGGTTGACTTTTTCTGTGCTTGAGATGCCGCCCGAAGAGGTGCGGGCATTTGCCGAAGATATGTATGAGGCGCGCGTATCCGTAAAGAATTGTAAAATATGCGGGAACCTGACGGATCAGGAACTTTGCTATATTTGCCGGGACAATATGCGGGATACCAGCACGATCTGCGTCGTAAAAGATGCCCGGGACGTGATGGCGATCGAGCGTACGCGGGAATACCGGGGCGTCTATCATGTGCTGGGAGGGGCACTGTCTCCGCTGGATGGTATCGGCCCGGATGAACTGCGCATCGAAGAATTGCTGGAGCGGGTAAAAAAAGGCGTGAGGGAGGTGATCCTGGCGACCAACCCGGATGTAAAGGGGGAAGCTACGGCAGTGTACATATCCCGTTTGCTGGGGCCGTTGGGCGTAAAAGTCACACGGATTGCGCACGGCGTGCCTGTGGGCGGGGAGCTTGAATATACGGACGATGTCACGCTTTTGAAATCGCTGGAAGGCCGGAGACCGTTCTGATCGAATATTTATAAAATTAGGAAAGAATCGCCTGTGAAAATAATATAGTAGTAGCAGGTGATTTTTATGTGCAAAGATAAAAGCAGCATGCTGCGGGCAGAGGCAAAAGAAGCGCTGTTAAAATGGAAGTCGGCGGAAAAGTTCTTGAATGAAGTTTCCGATCCGGCGCTGGTGGATTTCGCTATTTATAGGCTTGAGGCCGTCCGCCGCAAATATATCTATCTCTTACGGCTGATCCGGCAGGAAGACGAAAAAAACGGGCAACGAGAGGTGGATACGGAGGGCATAGAATAGGGGTAAGGCAACATAAAATCGTATATATGGCTTTTTTGGAGGTGGCACAAATTGCAGGTACCAAGTTTTGAGACCGTTCTGCTCTTCGGTTGCGGGCTTTTCCTGCTATACATTGTAGGCCATTTTCTTTTGGTCCCGTTCCGCTCTCTTTTAACGCTGTTGTTCAATTCCATACTGGGCGCAGCGGTTATCGTTGTCCTCAATCTGATCGGGAAAATTGTTTTGATACGTATCCCGCTGACTCCTCTCAATGCCTTTGTCGTAGGGATTCTGGGATTGCCGGGCGTGGTGCTGCTCTTATTGATCCGTTTGATTTTCCTTTAAAACCCGGGCCTGCTTTGTTATAATCATAAAGAGGTATCGATTTCTATGTATAATAGTTTAGAAGAGGTCAGGCAGGCGGCCTTGCATTGCACGGAATGCGAACTTTCAAAGACAAGACAGAACGTGGTTTTTGGGGAAGGGAACCCGAAAGCAAAAATCATATTTATCGGGGAAGGCCCGGGCGCGAATGAAGACAGGACAGGCAGGCCCTTTGTCGGGAGAGCGGGCCAACTGTTGGACAAAATGCTGCAGGCCATCGAATTGCGCCGGGAAGACGTGTATATTGCAAACATCGTGAAATGCAGGCCGCCCGGCAATGCCGACCCCAAGCCGGAGTATGCAAACAAGTGCATCGTATATCTGCGGGAGCAGGTGCGTTATATCCACCCCAAAGTCCTCGTGCTCCTGGGGCGTATCGCGGTACAGCATATTTTGAAGGAACAAACGGGAATCAGTCGTATCCATGGCAACATCTATAATAAAAAAGGATTTTTGGTCATACCCACCTATCACCCTGCGGCGTTGCTCCGCAACCCGGCCCTGAAGAAATATGCGTGGGAGGATTTTAAAACCATTCGGAACATTTTAAAAGGGACGGACGATGCGGCTGGAGACGATCTATAAGGAATGGGGGAAAAGGTTTCCGCGGGATGGGTATAAAGATACGCCGGTTTTTGGGACAGGCAATCCCGGGGCCGAGATCCTGCTTTTAGGGGAAGCACCCGGCGGGGAAGAAGTAGAGGCCGGGATGCCTTTTGTGGGGCGGGCAGGCAAAAACCTGGATGCTTTCTTGGCCTATCTTGCGCTGCCGCGGGAATCTGTCTATATCACGAATGTGGTCAAATTCCGTCCATATACTCTGGGGAAGACGGGCAGAAAAGTCAACCGGACACCAAATAAAAAAGAGATTGCAGTATGCAGGGCCTGTCTTTTGCAGGAATTGGAAGTGGTGCGGCCCAAACTGATCGTTACGCTGGGGAACACCGCGCTAAACGCGGTCATTCCGCAGTCCCTCGCTATCGGGACCATGCATGGCCGTGTTTTGCAAAGTAGGATGGGAACGGATGTTTTTGCTTTGTACCACCCGGCAAGCATTATTTATAACAGAAATCTCCGAGGTACGTATTTTGCGGATCTGGATCTGTTGAAAGCATATCTGCGGCAGACGTTTTTTTGCCGGATGCGATAAAAAAATATTGCGCGCATCGAATGTTTCAGTACGGGGCGCACCTGCAATTGTTTATGTATGGAGGAAACCCATATGGATAAGAAAAAATGGATTTTTTTATTGGCTGCCGCCTGTCTTACGACGGTTATTGTGGCGTCTGTACTGACATATTTTATTGTGACGAATAGAATAGATACCGGCGAGATTTATTTGAAAACGGAAACGTATGATGAACTCCTGCAATATTTCGAATTGGAGAAAATGGAGGAAATCATTGGTAGATATTATATCCGGGAAGCGGATGCGGACGCGCTTTTAGTGGGTACATTGAAGGGTATGGTTGAAGGCTTGGGCGACGGCTACTCACAGTTTTACACAGAAGAGGAATACCAGTTTTTTGATGAAAATAGCGAAGGTTCCTGTATCAGCGAAGGCATGTTGCTGAAGATCGATGCGGTTTCCGGATATCCGGTCGTCAAAAATGTGTTTGCCGATACCCCTGCGTATGAAGCCGGCATCGGAGTAGGAGACTATGTTGTCGCAATAGACGGTATCGATACGTATTCTATGGATCTAGACGTAGTCTTGGGGCGTATCCGCGGGATAGATGGGACTTTTGTGGAGCTGAGAGTACAATCCGGCGATATGGAGGATGTCCTTACGCTGGTCAGGAAATCTCCCGATATCCAACTGGTCTTCGCCAGCATGGTGAACGCCAAGATAGGGTATATCAATATTGTGGAATTCAGTGGGAGCAGCGTAGAAGAATTTGATAGCGCCCTGGAAACAGTTAGCAAAGAGGGGGCCGAAGCAATTGTCATAGACCTGCGGGGTACGCTGGGTGGAAATATCAGTCAGGCTGTGGAGATCGCGGACAAACTGTTGGATGCGGGGACCATCGCGTATACGGAAAATAAAGAGGGAACAGGTCTTGTTTGGGAATCGGATGCGGAAGAGCTTTGGGAGAAACCGTTGGTCCTGCTGGTGGATGGAGATACTTCCGGCGTGGCCGAGGTCTTTGCGGCGGCGATACAGGGCAGGCAAAGAGGGCAGATTGTTGGGACGACCAATACCGCCGGGAAAGCGGCCGTTACTTCTTATTTCGAGATCCAGTCTACAGGGGATGTCATAAAATTACTGACGGCCGAATATTTTTCGCCCGGTGGCATACAGATTGATGAAGAAGGGGTTCTTCCCGATGTGTATGCGGAAAAAACTTCGGATACCGAAGATACGACGCTCCTATGTGCGGCAGAGTTGCTGAAAGCGCAATTGGAAGAGGGATAATGTTTTGCCCTATCAAAAAGCACCATGTGATCCATGGTGCTTTTTAGTTATTAAGTGCTTTCACTCGGACTTTCGCTTGGGCTCTCGCTCGGACTCTCGCTCGGACTTGGTTCTGGTTCATCCGGCAAGGCGGCTTCGATGGAATCTTTGGAACTTTCCAAAGTATGTATCGCCGCAATGATATCTGCCGAGGCGGGATCGGCTGCGTCCATCTTGTTTTGCAAAGCGGCAATCTGGTTTTGCAACGTAGTAATCTGCGTACTGGTCATCCGGGATTCATTTTCCTCTATGAATTCCTGTACCTCTGTGATCAAGGCTGCGCCCTGTGTCCTTGCCGCTGCGATCAGTTCCTGTTCCACAGCCCATTCATATGTATGCACGCTGCAAGTCGTGGCATGTTCATCCGTTTCAACGGGAGTGCTCTCGTCATCTGTTGCGGTCACAAGGTTGGGGAATATCGCAAGAAGCTGCTCCTCCGAAAGCTTTGCATAAGGAGAATCTTCGGGAATGACGACGCCCACACCGGTCTCGAGACAATCAGCCGGGCAGTATTGGCCGGCGATATCTCCGCTGACAGAACAAATAGTGACTTCTACATGCATATCGCAAGTCTTACTTGGCCCTGTGCCTTTTGCGAAATATTCAGTCACGACAGGGTGGTAAGGGTCGGTGTAACAGGCATCTGTCGCAATCTTTCCTGAAACGCCACAGACAGTATATTTGACAACCCCGTAGGATGATGCGTTCCCCGATAGGATTGCCTTGTTGTCATATCCTTCCAGGATCTTAGTCATATATTGCTTCCACAAGGGTGCGGCAAAGGTGCCGCCATACGCTTTTGGCAAAGATTTATATTCATCATGACCTATCCAAAGGGTACTGACGTAATAGCCGGTTATCCCGGAAAAATATACGCCTTTATTCTTTTGGTTGGTTCCTGTTTTCCCGGCGGTTGTGATGCCGCTGATCTTGGCCCGGGTACCCGTACCATAGGATACCGCATCGGTTAAAGCCTGCACGAGCATGTATGCCGTGGATTGTTTGAATACCTGGTGTACGTCCCGTACTTCATCCGCATCCAATATCACAGTTCCCTTACTGTCTACGACTTTCCGGAAAGCCAGCGGTTCTATGTAGGTGCCCGCATTGGCGATACAGGCATAAGCACCGGCCATTTCGATGGTCGTGATGCCGCTGGTCCCAAGCGCAAGGCCAACACCGTCGGCATTGAGCGCTTCCGAACTGATGCCCAGGTTAAGAAGATAGTTGTAGGAAGTTTCTATCCCCACGTGTACCATCAAAGTGCGGGCAGCGACGATGTTCAAAGAGCTGGTGATGGCCTTGTGTACCGTTACGGGACCGTATGTGCCCGAACTGGTCAGCGGATATCCTGCCGCGGTACCCCAACCCGGAATAGGGGCCGGGATATTCTCCATGATTGTCCCCAGCCCCAGGCCAAGGTCAAAGGCGGGGCCATATACGGAAAGGGGTTTTATTGAAGAACCGACGGGCATACGACTCTGGTATGCTCTGTTCAGGGATTTTTTCACGGTAGGCGTATCTCTGGAACCTATGATGGCTTTCAGTTCCCCCGTTGCCTGATCGAGCACAACAGCGGATGCCTGTGGCTGGATGACCTCCGTATAAGTGCCGTCTCCATTTGGCTGGAGCAGAACACTGTCATTACTGGAAAGTTTCGGATAGTTCGTATAGGTGGATATCGTCTCCTGCACGATGTCCTGGATATTTGGGTCCACTGTCGTATAGATGCTGTATCCGCCTGTGCGGATCTCATTCTCGATCGCACTGCGGTTTTGTGTATTGTCCTCCAGATCGCGCACTTTCAGGAAATGTGTCACGACATCATATACCGCATATTCGACAAAATGGGCCATCGGATACATTTCTTCGGTAGGAGACTCTTCCAAAACGAAGATTTCATCGTCCATGGCTTCTTCCATTTCCTCTTTTGTGATATAACCTGCGTGGTACATGCGGGTGAGCACCGTTTCGATACGCGCGTTCAAGGCATCGATATTGCCCGTTATGTAATATGCCCGCCGTGGGCTATACAGCCACGGATACTGGGTGACGCCTGCGATGCAGGCGCATTCTTTAAGCGTAAGTTCGGACAATTCCTTTCCAAAGTAATTTTTGGCGGCGGCTTTTACGCCGTAATTGGTACCGCCGAGCGGCATTGTGTTAAGGTATGCCTCCAATATTTGATCTTTGCTATATTTTGTTTCCAACTCTAAAGCAAGGCTTGCTTCCTGTATTTTTCTTTTATAAGATTTTTCGGTGGAGAGGAGTTTGTTTTTAATCAACTGCTGTGTGATCGTACTGCCGCCGCTGGTCGATGTTGAGGTGAGGTTACTTAAAAACGCACCCAGCAAACCCTTGAAATCCACACCGCTGTGATAATAAAAACGGATGTCTTCCACGGCAATGACCGCTTCTTCCAGTATATCCGGGATTTCTTCCAGAGCAGCATATTCTCTGTTTTCCATACCGGCATAGGTGGTGATGAGTTCTTCGTTCCCATCGTAAATAAAGGAGGTAAGCTCGTTGTCGTTGATCACCGCCAAGTCAAGCTCGGGTGTTGTGCCAAGATATGCATTGGCCACACCAAAAACGGCGCCCACCCCGACCGCGATCAGCAAAATAAAAGCAAGTGCGATGATTTTGGCAGTCGTGATAATCGTGCCCAAAATAAACGACGGTTTTTTTGTCCGCGGTTTGAATATACGCCAAAAAGAAAACCTTCCCCCTCTGGCAGTATTATGCATAGGCAGAGGTTCCGAATTATATTGGTGTAATTTTGCGGTCATAAAGACCTGCGTTTTGTTGTCCGCGCTATCGGCGGCGGCCGCAGCTTTAGATCTGGCGGCTCTTTCTCTTTTCTTTTTCAGCATAGATCGTACGCGCGCGGTTCCCGCGCGCATGGCTTTCCCTGTTTTTTTTATAAAAATTTTTATATGGATCCCTATCTTTTTAATCGCGGCAACAAGTTTTTGAAAAAACCCCTGAGGTCCTTCAGTATTTTGATTTGTATCTTTCATGGATCCCTCCTGAATTTTTGCATACATTGCACTCGGATTTTAGACATATCATATTATAACACAGAATTTTATGCTTGGCATCCGGTCGTGAAAAAGTTTACTTTTGGCAGGGAAAAGAGGGATGGAATGAAAAGAAAACGAGTTAAAGTTTATCTTATACTCTTTCTTTTGTTTGTCATTCTGATTATGGGATATGTCACTATCAATAAAGGGTTGAAAGAGAACCTATTTGCACAGGGAGAGGCGTTGCTGAAAAACCAGGCGCTGGGCATTATGAACAATGCCGTCAGGGATGCTCTGGAAAAAATAGGAGATATGGGGGATCTTTTATATATAGAAAAAGATGAGAATGGCAGAGTCTCTATGATCAGTACCAATACATCCGCGATCAACGAGATCGCCAACACCTGCGTACTGGCAGCCCGTGCAGAGTTAACGGAGCTGGATGGAAAGACGCTATCCATCCCGCTGGGGAATGTGCTGGGATCCAAATTATTCTCCGGCATGGGACCCAAAATAAAGACGACCGTTTTCCCTATGGGCACCGCGACGGCCGGTTTTTATACGGAATTCGAATCGGCGGGCATTAACCAAACACGCTACAAGATCTATATCGTATTGGAGGCCTACATGAAGCTTGTATATGGCTCTTCGAGCATCTCTACAAAAGTAGAATCTGAAGTTTTGATCTCCGAGGCCATCATCATCGGGGAAGTCCCGGAAACTTACGCCAATTTGACGAATGCAGGCGATTATCTGAACCTAATCCCTTGAATACAGCGAAAACTTGTGTTAGAATTTCAGACAGTTAATTACCGGATAAAAGGAGGTGTCAGTATGTCAGGTCATTCTAAATGGTCAACAATCAAACGTAAGAAAGAAAAAACAGATGTTGCCAAAGGTAAGCTTTTTACAAAGATTGGGCGTGAGCTTGCCGTTGCAATCAAAGAAGGTGGTCCTGACCCCGATACCAACTCGAAACTCCGTGATTGTATTGCAAAAGCGAAAATGAACAATATGCCCAATGAAAACATCAACCGCTCCATAAAAAAAGCAATGGGAGACCTTGGCAAAGTCACTTATGAAACGATCTTGTACGAAGGGTATGCGCCCGGCGGAGTCGCCGTGATCGTGGATGCCCTTACCGACAATAAGAACAGGACCGCTTCGGATATCCGCCATCTATTCGATAAGTATGGCGGCTCGCTGGGCGCGACGGGCTGCGTATCCTGGATGTTCGATGTAAAAGGCGTTGTCTTGCTATTGGACGATGGAAATGTGGATGAGGAAACGCTGATGCTGGCGGCCATCGACGCAGGTGCGGAAGATTTCATCACCGAAGAGGGACTATTCGAGATATGGACAAAACCCACGATGCTTTCCGCCGTCCGCGAATCGCTGGAGAAGGCCGGCTATACGCTGCATTCCGCCGAACTGGACAGAGTGCCTAAAACAACGGTGAAGCCCGATCCGTCGCATCTGGAAAGCATAGAAACCCTCCTCGCCATGCTGGAAGACAATGACGATGTCCAAAATGTTTACCATAATGCGGAAGCCGACCTCTGAATGCGGACACGGTGTAAGGATGAAATAACAGAATAATCTCAGTAAACTAAGGCGCATAATAACCTATAAGATTTTTAGGTGGATATGCGTTTGAAATATAGAAAGAAAAAACTATTGCTTTCCTGGCTGCTTATCCTGCTCCTGTTCACGCTATCCGGGCTTCTCGGTTCGTACATGTCTAAAGATGCGCCGGAAATCATCCGGGTGGAAGAAGTGAACACGGAAGAAGAGAGGATCTCCCCTAACAGCAGACTCGTTACCCAGTATGAATATGCGCTTTGCGGACATGTCGTTGAGGACGAGAGCGATATGCCGGCCGCGTATATCGGCCTTAGTAAGCAGGAATTACGGGAACAATTGGACGGATTTTCCATCGTTATTTTTTCTCCCGAAAAAGTCGTTTTAAAAAAACATTTCGAATGCTACTGTGAAAACCATGTTTTGGCGTATCTCGAAGAAGGCGCCGTCAATTTGTACCGGTGCGAACATGCTTCCGATACGTTTGAGTTGCTGGAAAGCACCAAAGTAGACGAAGAAGCGCTCCTGGTTGAAACAAGAGAGGCTCTTCTTTACGGGAAAGTATTCTCCAGCCTGGCTGAAGCGAGGGAATATGTGGAGGCCCTGCCCTAAATTTATTGCAAATCCCCGGTATACCTTATATAATTTTTCTTAAAGAATAAAAATTAAGAGGGAAATATGGAACATATCAGAAAACTTGCCGAACTGGCTAAAAAAGCGTCAGGCGCTCTCTCCGAGCTGTCTTCCGATAAGAAAAACGAGATCCTTCTTTCGATTGCAGACGCGCTGGAAGAAAACAGAGAATCTATCCTCAGGCAAAATGCCGTGGATATGGAGGAGGCAAAAAGCCGTCATATGACTGCGGCTTTGCTGGATAGATTGATGCTGAATGAAAAGCGTATCCATGCAATGGCGGCGGGTATGCGCAAACTTGCCGCGTTGGACGATCCGATAGGAAAGGTCATCGGCGGCGGGACTGCCGCCTGCGGCATCAAGATCATCAAAAAACGGGTGCCTTTGGGTGTGGTAGGGCTTATATACGAGGCGCGGCCCAATGTCACCGCGGATGCGATCGGGGTCTGCCTGAAAACAGGCAACGCGGTCGTCTTGAAAGGCGGGAGCGAAGCGGTGCATTCCAATAGGGAGATCGCGCGGATCTCTGTCCGGGCCGGCGAGAAAGCAGGTTTGCCGGCGGGTGCCATCGCGATGATCGGCGATACGACGCGGGAAGCGGGCACCTATATGATGCAGTTGCGGGAGTATATAGACGTCCTGATCCCCCGGGGCAGGGAGGGGCTCATCCAGGCGGTGGTGAAGAATTCGACTATCCCCGTGATAGAAACGGGCGCCGGCAACTGCCACGTATTCGTGGACGCGAGTGCGGACCCGGATATGGCCGCCGCGATCGTCATCAACGCGAAGACTTCCCGGCCTTCCGTATGCAATGCAATAGAGAATCTGCTGGTACATAAAGATATCGCGCCCACCTTCATGCCGCGTATCCTTGCGGAGCTGAAACAGCATGGCGTGGAAGTGCGCGGCTGTGAACGGACGCGGGCGTACGGAGACGTGACCCCTGTAACGGAAGAAGATTTTTATACGGAATTCCTGGATTATATCATCGCTGTGAAAATAGTGGACAGCGTGGAAGAAGCGGTGCGGCACATCAATAAATACGGAACAAAACACTCCGAAGCCATCGTGACTTCTTCCTTTTCCAATGCTGCCTATTTTGAACGGGCCGTAGATGCCGCGGCCGTATATGTAAACGCTTCCACCCGTTTTACAGACGGAGAGGTATTCGGTCTGGGCGCCGAGATAGGGATTAGTACGCAGAAGCTGCATGCCCGCGGGCCTATGGGACTGGAAGAAATGACTTCCTATAAATATATCGTGGAAGGAAACGGACAAATCCGATAGACCCTGTAAAAGCAGAAGATCGCAGGACATGAAATTTTTGCTGATAGCTGCAAATGCCGTGGAATGCGTTTCAAATTAAGTTTACCAAGGAGAGGGATGGAATGGCAAAAATTACTTTGTTGGACGGCTACAGCGTAAACCCCGGGGATCTGTGCTGGGATACGTTCAGGGGATTGGGAGATTTTACCGTTTACGATAAGACGCCCGCTGATTTGACGGTGGAACGGATAGGGGACAGCGATATGGTCCTGAGCAATAAGGTGCTGTTGACCCGGGGAGTCATAGAATCCTGTAAAAATCTGAAATATATCGGTGTGCTGGCGACGGGCTACAATAATGTCGACCTGGAGGCCGCATCCGAGCATGGTATTACCGTGACGAACATACCCGCATATTCCACACAATCGGTCGTGCAGCATGTGTTTGCCCTGCTGCTTGAACATTGCAGCAAGGTGGCGCATCATGACGCCAGGGTAAAGGCAGGCGCCTGGGAAAACAACGATATGTTCTGTTTCTGGGATTATCCGCTGATAGAGCTTTGGGGTAAGACGCTCGGGATCGTCGGATTCGGGCGGATCGGCAGCAGCGTGGCTAAGGTCGCACTTGCATTCGGGATGAAGGTGCTCGCCTGTACCCGTACGAAAAAAGAAATGTCCGGTGTAGAATTTGTCTCTCTGGAGGAACTTTTACAAAAAAGCGATTGCATTACATTGCATGCGCCTCTTGCGGATGCCACCAAGGGCATGATTAATAAAGACACAATAAGAAAGATGAAGGACGGCGTCATGATCGTCAACACGGGCAGAGGCCTGCTGATCGTGGAGCAGGATGTGCTGGATGGCCTGAACAGCGGGAAGATAAGCTGTTATATGGCGGACGTATTTTCCACGGAGCCGCCTGCAAAGGGCAATCGGTTGATCCGGCAGAAAAACACGATCATCACGCCGCATTATGCCTGGGCGCCCAAAGAGGCGAGGATGCGCCTGATGGGTATCGCGTACGACAATATCAAGGCATATCTCGGCGGCCACGTAAAAAACAAAGTGAACGTGTAAAAAAAACAAAAAAAACACCTCTGGATCCAGAGGTGTTTTTTTTGTTCCGGTTTTGGCGGCAAGAAGATCTCAAATATCTCCCCGAAGCAGATTTTCTGCATAGTCGCGAAGCGATGGATACGAATTTACATTGCCTGCGCGTGTTTGTATCTGTTCGCGTACATAATCGGGTAGAGAATCAAAATATTTCTTTGCTTCTTGCTCCTGCTCTAAAAGAGCGTACATATCCGGATATTTTTTTGTTGGCATATGCATCACCTCATTTTATAGACTGTCCGGACGGCAGGACCTTTATGAGCGCCGGAAAACTATTTTTTAGAAGGTATCGGTGGCACAAATATATCGCCGTATGCGTATGATGTCTGTGAAGGAAACATTTTACGGGAAATTTGCGGGGAGGGAATGCGGATGCTGGCGTTAGGAATTGTAATGGCGGGCGTTGCATCTATTCTTGTTATCGTAATGGCTTGCCTGAAAGTCGCCAGTGATGACGACGATATGCACGGGTTAGGCTGAATTTTGCAATAAAAAAACGCCCATGCGAGCGTTTTTTTAATTTTTATTTGTGATCTGCGTTGATGGGAATGACCCTGTCAAATGTTTCGTGGAATCGGTAGGGGTCTTCTCCGCATTGGATCTTTTCCTTATTTAAGGAACGCATGATGTTCATTTCCTCTTCCGTAAGCACAAAGTCAAAAATGTCCACATTGGTTTTCAGCCGTTCAAAACTGCGTGTGCGCGGGATCAGGATGATGCCGTCCTGATACAGGAAACGGATCGTGACCTGTACGCCTGTTTTCCCGTATTTTTCCCCGATCTCCCGTATGGCAGGGTCGTTGTTCACGGCGCCGCGCACAATCGGGGTATATCCTTCGATCTGTATGCCCTTGCTTTCGCAATAAGCGCGGAGCTCCGTGTGCTGGTGGTAGGGATTGTATTCCAGCTGGTCTACGGCCGGCACAACCTCGCAATTGTCCAGGATATCCTGAATCCATTCCCGGTAAAAATTTGCAAGGCCGATCGCGCGAATACGGCCCTCGTTATATAGTTTTTCCATGGTTTTCCATGTATCGATATAAAGACCGAAGTCCGGACAAGGCCAATGGATGAGGTAGAGATCGATATACTCCGTCTGCAATTCTTTACAGGAATATTCAAACGCGCGCAATGTCTTCTCATACCCGTGCTTGCTGTTCCATACTTTTGTTGTGATGAAAAGCTCGCTCCTGTCCAAGCCGGAATTTTTCAGGCCTTTCCCCACGACATTTTCATTGACGTAATCGGTCGCGGTATCGAAATTGCGGTATCCGATCCGGGCCGCCTTTTCGATGACAGCCGGATCCGTTATTCCGGCGGTGCCCAGGCCGATGCGCGGCATCCACACACCGTTATTAAGCTGCACTCTATCTGACAAGTTTCCCATATCCATCTCCTTTCTAAAAAAGCTTACAATTAGCTTACGATTATAGGGTACAATGATTGCGTTATGCCGTCAATATATATGTATAAGACCCAACAGAACAGGCAAATGCCTGTTCTGTTGGATCTGTGCATTACCCGATGCCTTTTTGTTGTTTTGCCATCTGCACCATTCGTTTTACCATTTCTCCGCCGATAGGCCCGCCCTGTTCTCCGTTTACACGGCTGGGCAGATCTCCTTTGTATTCATCGTTGTTTTCTTTGCAGTACTGTAGATGGCCTATATCCTGTGCGCATTCCATTTTGAATTTTGTCCATGGATGGTCCGGCCCGTATTTGCGATTTTTTGAAGCCATTTTTACGCCTCCTTTCCTGCTCTATTTGCTTTTTTTCATAAAAGCGCATTCTTATTTTTTACAGCAGAAAAGATAATTACACTGTCAATTCATATAAAAAAATAAAAGAAATGGATGTTTAGCAGATTCAATTGAAATCGGTGTGTCCCACAATGCTTTTTAGCAGGGAAATACGTTTTTTCCAAATGTGAATTGTTTGGTTGACAAGGAATAAACTTTATTTCGTCAAAATTTAGTCAAAATCATATTTTTTGCAGAAAAGGAAAAGCGTGCATAATAAAAAAACCGCTCTACCAGGCGGTTTTTATGGTGATCCGCCGGAGAATCGAACTCCGGACACCTTGATTAAAAGTCAAGTGCTCTACCAACTGAGCTAGCGGATCAAACCTTATAAGAATGGCTGGGGTGGCAGGGCTCGAACCTACGAATCCGGGAGTCAAAGTCCCGTGCCTTACCGCTTGGCTACACCCCAATGTGTTTTTATTAAATGGGGTGAGTAGTGGGACTCGAACCCACGGCCTCCAGGGCCACAACCTGGCGCTCTAACCAACTGAGCTACACCCACCGCAGTGGCGCGCCTGCAGGGATTCGAACCCCGGACACACGGCTTAGAAGGCCGTTGCTCTATCCAACTGAGCTACAGACGCATTATTTGTCATAATGCTTATACTGTGAATGTCATTGCGCAAAACTGATTATATATTAAACCAAGTTTTCTGTCAAGAAAAAACCCGATGCGTATGAACATATATTCATTTCCGTTTGGTACCGGGAAAGCCTTTTTAAATAAAAAAAACAGCGGCGGGCCCGCCGCATTTCCGATCAGGTTATCGGTATGTTTTTTGTGTTCCGTTCGATTTCCCTCCGGGTTTTGGGAAGAATCAAAGCAAGCGTACCGTTTTCGAACCGGGCGGTGATCTTTTCTTTCTCGATCCCGCAGATATCAAAGGAACGGATAAAAGAATGGAACCGGCGCTGCTTTTTTTCGTATTCTTTTGTATGCGTGCTTTCTTCTTCCGTATGTTGTGCGCTGACTTTCAGCACGTTACCCTCCGCAGATATATTGATTTCTTTTTTGTCAAAACCTGGGATATTCATTTTGCAAAGGAAATGATCACCTTTGTCTTCGCGCTTGATCGTTGTATGCAAAAAATCCACATCCAAATCATTCATGTGTGTAAGCGGGTCTATCGTTTCTTCTCCATGGCGTGGTACAAGTCCGGACATATCTTTATACTCCTTTTTAGCAGGGGCAGCGCAGCGGGAATGCTGCGCTGCGGACAGCGTACGGTTAAATATCGTCTCTGATATTTTGTGTGTTCTTTTCTTCCTGGTTTTTCTGATTGTTGCGTACGCCCTGCCGATTCTTATTTTTCTTTTCCTGCGGATTCCAGTGTTGTTTGTTTTTCTGCTGATCGGATTCTTTCTTAGTATACTGATCCATTTTTACAGCTCCTTCCATGATTTTTGCAAATAAGATTTGCAGATATAGTATTTGCCGCGGACGGACACTTTATAACCGGAGTGAAACTTTCCGGGAAAATTTTTCGAGATCATCTGGCATGACGAAAAGGGAAAGCAATGCTATAATTAATATATGGAAGCATTTATCAAACGAAAGATCTGGATCTTGCTTTTTTGTTTTTTTATTAGTTTTTTTAATGCGTGCACGGTTTCAAAAAAAGCGGAGCAGGTACCCGCAGAAACAAAAACATCCCCGGTAACCGCTTCGTCGGCACAGGCCGCGGAAGCGGTTTTGGAAGTGGCGGGTATCTTTTACGTGGCGGAAAGCGACACCCTCGAACGGGATATCATTCCGCAGCTTTGCCGTTTGTTCTCGCTTACGGAAGAAGAAGTAAAAGAGAGCCTGGCCGCACCGGTTGAGAGTGAACTGATACATGCTTCGTTAGATGATTTCAGACGAATGGAAGGGATCCTCGTGCCTGGCACGTATCTGGTCTATGCGGGCCAAAGCCTTTCGGACTATGTGGAGATATGGATACGGGCGGCGGAGGACCGATATCAAACGCTTCTCTCCGGAAGCGAAAGCCGCAATGACCTTCTTCCGTATGAACAGCTGGCGCTGGCTTCGATGGTGGAATGGGAGTGCCTGGCAAATGAATATAAAGAAGAGGTTGCCACCATATTTCTGAATCGGCTCGAAGAGGGGGCAAAATTGCAGAGCTGTGTAACGGCCGAATATGCGTTGTCTTATCAGCGGCCTTATCTGACCAGCGAAGATGTCGCTATACAGAGCGAGTATAATACGTATGTATGTGAAGGCCTTCCTGTCGGCCCCCTATGCGTTGTGGATGATGAAAGTCTGTTGGCCGCGGTCGGCCGGGGAATGGACAGCGACATGTATTATTTTTTCTATGATTATGTTGCGGACGAGATGCAGTTTTTCTCAGACTATACGGCGTTTCGGGCGGCGTGCAAAGTTTCTAAACAGATGTTTATGGATACGCTTGATATGGACCCTTATGCGATCGTGAATAAGCAGGAATTGTTTGGGCAGGGGGCCATGGGATAAATGCCGGATCGCCGTGAAAAGTATACAAGATATTTCCCGAGAGACGAAAAGGCCCGGCAGGGCCTTTTTATAGCGAATGACCTGACGTACGGAAAGGCCGGCGCGCTCTTCTGGGAAGCCGCTGCTGTTTTGAGCGGAAGGCCGTCCATGCCGTGGGCGGAGGGAAAGTATGCGCTATAAAAGACTTGACAAAGGGAAAACGACTACCTATAATGTTTTGTATTAAACTGTTTGATATAAAACATTATTTTTATGGGAAAGGAAATGAAGGTGAAAAATTTTGATATCGGGAAAGAACTTCGTTCTCTTTCTAATCTGATTATGCGATTCGTTGATAACAAGCTGAATAAAAGGAATATAGAAAGCGTTACGGGTACGAACGGCTGGATCATCAGCTATATAGCTGAGAACGCCGACCGCAATATTTACCAGCGCGATTTGGAAAAGAAATTCGGGGTAACGCGCTCGACCGTTTCGAATGTAGTCAACCTGATGGTCAAAAAAGGTCTAATCGAAAAAAGAAGCGTTCCCCGGGATGCACGCTTAAAGAAACTTGTGTTGACACCTAAAGCGAGGGCAATATCGCAGATGATGCAGCGCGATATGGAAATATTTGAATCCGCGTTGACAAAAGATTTCAGCCGAGAAGAACTCTCGCAGTTATATTTCTACATCAGAAGAATGAAACAAAACATGCAATAATTTTGGGCCGACTTGACGATCGGCGTTGCCTTAGGAAAAGTTGGGAAAAACAGGAAGATAAGGAGCAGGAACATATATGTTAAAACGTTTGAGCGGCAGTATAAGGCAGTATAAAAAGGACACCATACTGACGCCGGTATTTGTGGCGCTGGAAGTCGTGATGGAGGTCGTTATTCCGGTTTTTATGGCGAACCTGATCGATTTCGGTATAGATAAAGGCAGCGTCACTTACATTTTGAAAATGGGGGCGGCGCTTCTCATTTCCGCCTTCCTCTCATTGTTTTTCGGTACGTTGGCCGGACGTTTTTCGGCCTCTGCGGCGACAGGTTTCGCCAGAAACCTGCGCAAAGACATGTATTATAATGTGCAGGGATTTTCCTTTGCAAACATCGATAAATTTTCCACGGCAAGCATCGTGACCCGTCTGACGACGGATGTCACCAACGTGCAGGAAGCCTTCCAGGTCATTATCCGCATGGCGGTCCGCGCACCCATTACGATGATCTTTGCATTGCTCGTTGCTTTTGGCATAAACGCACGATTGTCTTTGATATTTTTGATAGCCATTCCCATTCTGGGTACAGGTCTTTTTCTGATTATCAGAAACGCGTATCCGTTGTTTGAACGCGTATTTACCACGTATGATACGCTGAACAGCGTAGTAGGTGAAAACCTGAGCGGCATCCGCGTCGTCAAGTCTTTTGATCGCGAAGACTATGAAATCGAAAAGTTCAAAACCATTTCCGGCAAGATCTATGCACTTTTTGCCAAGGCGGAAAAGCTGGTCTCGTTTACCATGCCGTTGATGCAACTATCCATGTACGCCTGCATGCTGTTGATTTCCTGGTTCGGGGCAAGGATGATCGTGGCCAGCGGCAACGACTCTGTGCAGGGGCTCAGTACCGGGCAACTTATGAGCCTTATGA
Source organism: Christensenellaceae bacterium (assembly GCA_963665505.1). Taxonomy (GTDB): domain Bacteria; phylum Bacillota; class Clostridia; order Christensenellales; family Christensenellaceae; genus QANA01. The sequence continues at coordinate 1,575,000 of OY762275.1, read as the reverse complement.
CGTATGCGATGCAGATATTGTCCAGCCTGATGATGATCTCCATGGTGCTCGTCATGATCACCATATCGCGCGCGTCCGCGGAAAGGATCGTGGAACTCCTGGAAGAAGAGAGCGATCTTAAAAACAATAGCCACCCCATCAAATCCGTACAGAACGGGGAAGTGCGCTTTGAACATGTAGATTTCGGATACGATAAAAACGCCGAGAAACTTTGTCTGAATGCAGTCGACCTTACAATACGGTCCGGAGAGACGGTAGGCATCATGGGGAGCACGGGTTCTTCCAAAACGACGCTGGTACAGTTGATCCCCCGCCTGTACGACGTGATATCCGGGCGCGTGACTGTCGGCGGCGTGGATGTGCGGGAGTACGATCTGCAAACGTTGCGGCAGGCAGTTGCAATGGTGTTGCAGAAAAATATCCTGTTTTCCGGCACGATCAAAGAAAACCTGCGTTGGGGCGATGAAAACGCCACAGATGAAGAGCTTATCCTGGCCTGTAAGATCGCGCAGGCGGACGGGTTCATCCAAAGTTTTCCGGACGGATACGATACATATATCGAACAGGGCGGTACGAACGTATCGGGAGGACAGAAACAGCGCTTATGCATTGCGCGCGCGCTTTTGAAGAAGCCCAAGATCCTGATATTAGACGATTCTACCAGCGCAATCGATACGAAAACGGATGCGCTGTTACGTAAAGCGTTTAGGGAGAAGATCCCGAACACGACAAAGATCATCATTGCGCAACGTGTTGCCTCGGTAATGGATGCAGATAAGATTGTCGTTATGGAGGAAGGGAAGATCAATGCCGTAGGGACCCATGAAGAACTGCTGCAAAGCAATGCGATTTACCGGGAAGTGTATGAATCCCAGATAAAGGGGGATTTTGACAATGAATAATAGGGAAATGAACAAAAAAAGAAAAAAAACAAACCCGAATACGGTCAGGCGTTTGTTGTCGTATCTGAAAGAATATAAACTGCGCGTTGCGTTTGTCTTTTTCTGCATTGTGCTGAGTGCGGGTACGAATGTGGCTACCTCTCTGTTTCTGGAAAAATTGATCGACGAATATATCCTGCCGCTTTTGATGCAGGCTGTTCCTGATTTTGCCGGGCTTTTGCACGTCGTCCTGCTGATGGGCGGCATTTACCTTATCGGCGCTTTGTCCAGCCTGTTTTATAACCGCACGATGGTGGGCACCGCGCAGAAGATATTGAAGAAGATCCGCGACGAGATGTTCTCGCATATGCAGACGCTGCCTGTCCGGTATTATGATACGCACACGCACGGCGATATCATGAGCCATTATACAAACGATACCGATACTTTGCGCCAGATGCTCACGATGAGTATCCCGCAGGTGTTTTCCTCCGCCGTCTCTATTGTTGCCATATTCTTTGCGATGCTGTATCTGAGCGCGTGGCTTACGCTTTTTATCGTGGGGTCGATGCTGATCGTTTTGGTCGTCATCAAGAATATCGCCGGCAAGAGCGGGAAATATTTCGTTAAGCAGCAGGCGTCTATCGGCAATCTGAACGGATACATCGAAGAAATGATCAACGGGCAAAAAGTGATCAAAGTGTTTTGCCACGAGAAAAAAGCCGAAGAGGTGTTTGCTGTCAAAAACGACGTTTTGCAGCATAACGCCAATGCTGCGAACAAATATGCGAACATCCTTATGCCGATCATGAACAACCTGGGGTATCTGTTGTATGTGCTGATTGCGATCGTGGGCGGGGTCATGGCGATTGGCGGCGTCGCAAATATAAGCCTTGCAGGGAAAAACGTTCTGACACTGGGTATGATCGCCTCTTTCCTGCAACTTTCGCGTAATTTCATTTTCCCGATCTCCCGCGTGTCGCAACAAATGAACTCCATCATTATGGCGTTGGCCGGGGCGGAACGCATTTTTGAACTGCTGGATGCGAAGCATGAGGCGGATAACGGTTATGTGAGCCTGGTAAATGCAAAGTACGAAGACGGCGTATTAGCGGAGACAGATCGGAATATGGGGCTATGGGCCTGGAAACACCCGCATGGCGACGGCACGCTCACCTATACGGAACTGAAAGGGGAAGTCCGCATGTTCAATGTGGATTTTTCCTATGAGGAAGGAAAACCCGTACTGCATGATATTACGCTTTACGCCGAACCGGGGCAAAAGGTAGCTTTTGTGGGCGCAACCGGCGCCGGGAAAACGACGATCGCCAACCTCTTGAACCGCTTTTATGATATCGAGGACGGAAAGATCCGTTATGACGGGATCAATATAAACAAAATCAAAAAGGCGGACCTCCGGCGTTCTATCGGAGTCGTTTTACAGGATGTGAACCTGTTTACAGGAACGGTTATGGATAACATACGCTACGGCAATCTCAAGGCTACGGACGAGGAATGTGTCGCCGCCGCAAAGCTTGCGAATGCCGATGGGTTCATCCGGATGCTCCCCAAAGGATACGCGACGGTGCTCACAGGCAACGGCAGCGGTTTGTCACAGGGGCAGCGGCAGCTCATTTCGATTGCACGGGCGGCTGTCGCAGACCCTCCGGTCATGATTTTGGATGAAGCGACTTCTTCCATCGATACCCGGACGGAAGCGATCGTGCAGCGCGGTATGGACGCGCTGATGGAAGGGCGTACTGTTTTTGTGATCGCACACCGCCTTTCTACCGTGCAGAATTCGGATGTGATCATGGTGCTGGACCAAGGGCGTATCGTCGAACGAGGCAGCCATGATAAACTGATCGCCGAAAAGGGTGTGTATTATCAGTTGTACACAGGCGCATTTGAACTTGAATAAATCGGTAAAGAAATAGAAAGACCGCCGGGGATTTGCCCGGCGGTCTTTTATTCAATCGGCGAATTTCCGTTTTATCAGGTCGGAAAGGAAGGCAGCCGTGCCGTTTACGCCTAAAAGCTCGCCGTTTATCATAAGATCGATGTGGTCCATGTCGGCAGGCAGGTACTTCACATACCGCATATGGTAGGCATCGCGGGCAGTATCGACCTCTGCGATCATCTTCTTTGCCACTTTGGGCGTCATGCCGAGCTGATTCACGCAATTGGTTACCCTGGCCTCATACGGCGCGTACACAAAAATATTGAAGTGGTTTTCAAAATCTTCCAGAATGCTGTCGGAACACCGCCCGACGATAAGGCAGCTTTCCTTTCTGGCAATGTCGAGAATGATGTCGCGCTGGACCTTAAAAATTTTATCCTGCACCTCTGTGGTGCCCCTTCCGAGCGGAAAGCGCATATACCCGAAGGGATTTCTGGCCGATTCTTCATTTTGACTGATCTGCCCCACGCTCATATTCATTTTTTTGGCCGCTTTTTCGACGATTTCTCTGTCGTAGTAGTCGACGCCCAAGATCTCGGCCATTTCTTTGGCGATGGGCCTGCCCAGACTTCCAAACTGCCTGGACAGGGACACGGAATATTGTTTCATTTCCTGTACTCCTTTCTAAAATGCACTATTTGGCTGTCGCCATACAGGCCAAAGCATACTTTACAGTCGATAGGACGCCTAGTTTAAGTACCGTTTCGTCTACGTCAAAATACTCGTTGTGATGCATGGCGCCCGTTCCGGCCGCAGGGTTCCGGATGCCTAAAAATGCGAATACTCCCGGGAAAGCCTCCAGGTATCTGCTAAAAGACTCGGACCCATACCACGGTTCACAATGCGCGACTGTTCCCGCAGGCAACACTTCTGCAAGGGCCTTTTGCGCGAGCTCGGCATAGGCGGGGTCATTGACAAGGGGGGAACCGAAGACCCGCATCAGGGGGCTATATGCAACCGTGCATTTATGCATGGCTGCGGTGTGTTCGGCGACGCTTTTTACTATTTCGATCGCCTTTTTTCCTTCTTCCACATCGAAAAAGCGCATTGTGCCCAGAATTTCGGCGGTATCTGCAAATACATTCGCCGTTCCGCCCCCCTGGATCGTTGTGATCCCGAATGTAACGGGCTTGGCGGGATTGAGCTGGTTTACGAAAGCGCCGGGGATGTTGGCCACGATGGAAGCGGCGGCGTACACGGGGTTGATGGAAAGGTCGGGACGGGAACCATGCCCGCCTTTGCCTTTTACCGTGATGCCGACGCCCGCGCCGCAGGCCATTCTCGGGCCCGGATCAACCGAGATTTTCCCGGATTCCAACGAAGCATAGACATGCATGCCCCATACGATATCGACTTTTCGTTCTTTTAATGCCGCAACGATCTGCGTGCTGCTTTTTCCGCATTCCTCGCCTTCCTCGAAACAAAAATAGAGGATGCCGCACAGCGATTCTTTCAATGCGCAAAAGATTTTGATACTGCCCAGCAGCATTGCGGTATGCGCGTCATGGCCGCAGGCATGGCAGGTATTCTCGTTCTCGGAAACGCAAACCCGCGGACCAACCAGGTTCTTCGGGTTCTCCCGAATGGGCAGTGCGTCCATATCCGCACGCAAAGCAATGCGAGGACCGGGCCTGCCCGTATCTAGCGTGGCGATAATGGCCGTATCGACAAGTGTTTCATAAGGAATGTCTGCCTTATCAAGTTCGGTGCGTATAAAAGCGCTGGTTTTGAACTCCGTACCGCCTATTTCCGCATATTGGTGGATCCGTCTCCGGCTTTTAATCACGTAGGGCTCGACAGCGGAAGCTTCTTGCAAGAGTTTTTCATTTATATTCATTATTTTTCCTTTTGATTTCAAATTTCCCGATGTTTTACGCCGTTTGCTTTTTTATCTCTTCTTCCACTTCTTCCTCTTTGAGAATACGACGCAGGAAAGTTTTCGTACGTTCTTTTTTAGGATGGTCGAAGATATCTTCCGGCGTACCGGTTTCTACGACGACGCCGTCTGCCATGAAAAGGACTTCGTTTGCCACTTCCCGGGCAAAATTCATCTCGTGTGTGACCACGATCATCGTGACGCCTTCATGGGCCAGTTGTTTCATGACGGATAATACTTCGCCGATAAGCTCGGGATCGAGGGCCGAAGTCGGCTCGTCGAACAAGATCACGTCCGGGTTGGAGGCCATTGCACGCGCAATGCCTACGCGTTGCTGCATGCCGCCGGAAAGCTGCGACGGATACAGGTTATATTTATCGACCAACCCGACCTTGTCAAGCATTTCTCTGCCGATCCTGTTTGCCTCTTTTTTGGGTATTTTTCTGGCAAGCGTCAGTCCCAGGGTTATATTCTGCAGGGCCGTCTTGTTGCTGAAAAGGTTATAACTCTGAAAAACGAAGGATGCACATCTGCGTATTCCCAGTTTCTGCTTGTTTGAGACTGTTTTCAGATCGTATTCTTGTCCGTTCAGGACCATTTGTCCGTCGTCCGGTTTTTCCAGAAGGTTCAGGCAGCGCAGGAAAGTAGTTTTCCCCGAACCGCTCGGCCCCAAAATGACGATCACATCTCCTTTATTGACTTTCAAATTGATCCCCTGCAATACGACATTGTCTCCAAATACTTTTTTTACATTTTTGACTTCTAAAACAGACATTTTTGTATACCGTCCTTCCATTCTAAAGTTTGAAATATATCAGGCGAGTGTTTTGACGCTCTTTGAGAAGTGTTTTTCCGTCAGTCTGCTCAGCTGTTCCAAAATAAATCCTATTACCCAGAAAACAAGGGACGCGGCCAGATAGGCTTCCATGTAACAATAGGCAGTGCTTGCCGCCGTTGTTGCGCCGTTGATAATATCCATGACACCGATCACGCTGACAAGAGAAGTCCGCTTCATCATGGAAATGATACTGTTGGTGAGCGGTGCCACCATGGCCCGTGCAGCCTGTGGGATGACGATGGTGCGGAAGGTCTGCCATCTGGTTAGCCCGACAGAATAGCCGGCTTCATATTGCCCATGCGGGACCGATAGCAAGCTGCCGCGTATGACTTCTGAAATACCGGAAACCGAACAGATGACCAATGAGAAAATTGCAACGTAGATAAGGCTTACATCCTGAATGGAAATGTTCAAATGAAGCGCTTCCACTATCTTAGTGAAGTTCATGGTATATAATAGTGTGCAGATGAGCAGGATCAGGTTTGCCGGGAGCGCCTTAAAAAGAGCCATTAAAACATCGAAGAACTGAGCCAATACCGGTACCCGGTAGTTGCGGGCGACAGCGATCAGGCTCCCGAATATCAGGCAGAGGACAATGGTTGCGACACATATGACGATGTTATTGGGTATATAACGGATGGCAGCTTTCAGGCACATCAAGAAATATTCGCCGTTAACCATGCTATTTCACCTTCCTTACCTTAGGCAGACTGTGCCCAAAATCGAGATACCGGTTGATGCGCTTAAAAACCTGTTCCAACGTGAGGCTGATGACGGTAAAGATCACCGCGGCACAGAGGTATCCTTCGAGCGTATGTCCGTATAGGGAGCCAAGAGAGCGCGCCTTGCCGATCATGTCCATGACACCTACCATATAGGCAAGGGCCGTTGCCTGAAACAGATAGACAAAGGATGTTCCCAGCATAGGCATAGCGACCCGCAGAGCCTGCGGTGCGACGATATGCAGGAAAGTTTGCGATTCTGTAAGCCCTACCGATCGGCACGCTTCGGTTTGCTCCGCCGGTACGGCCAATAGAGAAGAACGTATGACTTCTGAAAGGAATCCTCCCTGGTTCAATCCGTACGCGACAAATACATAGACAATACTATCGATCCCCGAGGTATCGATGCCCAGCAAGCGGAGGAACATTGGAAACCCAAAATAGATGACGAACATCTGTGTGATAACGGGCGTGCAGCGTATATAGGAAACCAAAATTGTCACCAACTGGCTCAAGATCTTTACTTTTTTTAGGCGAATGATTGCGAAGGCACTTCCCAATAGGATCCCGGTCGAAAATGCCACAAGGACAATACCCAATGTTACCGGAAACTTAGCCAGTATTTTTGGGAAATATTCTATAAATCGTTCCCATGAGATCATAAGAGAATCCTCCTTTCTGTTTCTTCTTAAAAAGGTGCGGCAAGTTGGAAATGCCGCACCCTGGAATACGGTTTATGCACCAAAGGGTTTATGCGTTGGGGTTTTCTGTGTAGTCCGCGCCGAGCCATTCGATGCTGAGGGCGGAAAGTGTGCCGTCATCAATCAATTGTTGCAATGCCGCATCGATATCCTGCTGCAATTCTTCACTGCCCTTTGCATAGATGAAATAGGTTCCGCAGTTATAATCGTCAGGGATCACATTATAATCCGAGATATCCATGAAATCATCATATTGGCTGTTGAATACAGCTAAGTCGTAGGTCGAGGCAAGAAAAGCATCATACAGGCTGTTCATAAGGCCGCTATAACGGACTTCTTTATCGGAAGCATATTCGATATTGATCTGGTAATCGGGGTTTTCTTCATTCCAGTTCTGGAGCAATGTGTCCGCCATTGAACCGGAGGAAGAGACGACCGTCTTTCCGGCCAGGCTCTTCATATCGGTAATGTCCGTGCGTCCTGCCTTATAGCCGAGCTGGAAATTGCCGTAATACATGTTGGCAACGTTTGCGTATAAATAGTTCTCCGCACGTTCTGCCGTATAGCCAAAGTGATGGATCACGACGTCGTATGCACCGGTGTCAACACCGATCAACAGGTTGCTGAATTCTTCCGCCGTATACTCGAATTCATATTTGTCGGAGAGGAGTTCCGCAATTGCGGCGATGGTCTCATAGTCGTAGCCGGAAAGTTCCTCATCTTCATCAAGGAAGCAAAAAGGAGAGTATCCATTTCCGATACCTACGGAGACTTTGATTTTTTCTTGGGCAGTGGAAGCCGAAGCGCTGGCCGATGTGCTCGAAGCACTTTCTTCTTCGGAACTGCTGCACCCGGTCATGATAGATACGAGCAAGACAAGTGCGAGGAGCAGGATCCCCCATTTTTTGAGCGGGTAAACTTTTTTCATTTTCTTTTCCTCCTATAAAATTTAAAACTATACAAAAGTACTAAAAAAGGCGCTAGACTCACCTTCAGAGTACTAAACGCCTTTGTTTAACGTAGAATAGATTGTCAAAATTTCCTATAAAAACCACAATAAAATCAATGGAAAATTGCCCAAAGTATTCGAAAGCATCACTGAAAAAGGCGTTAGTCCCCACGTGGAGTACTAAACGCCTTTGTTTATCTTTTATAAAATATAGAGTTGTCGTTCAAAACTTTTTACTTAGTATACACGAGCTCTTTTTACTTGTCAACTATTTTTTTTTGCCAAGATGCGATGCCGTTCTTTTTAGGCGGCCAATCCAAGGAGTCGGGCAAAATTCGCAACAGCACAACATATAAGGGCCCCTGTCGCCGTAGGCAAGAGAAAAGAAAAAATCGTCCACTTCCAGCTTTGTGTTTCTTTATAGATGGTCCAACAGGTCGTTCCGCATGGCCAGTGCATGAGAGAAAAGAGCATCGTACAGACGGCTGTGAGCCACGTCCAACCATGCGCGACAAGCAGTCCATGCAATTCCTCCAAAGAATTCAACTCCGCCAGACTGCCCGTGGCCATGTAACTCATAATAAGGATCGGCATGACGATCTCATTGGCAGGAAACCCTAAAATAAAGGCCGTCAATATAAAACCATCCAAGCCGATCCATTTTGCGAACGGATCGAGAAAGTCTGCACAATGCGCCAGAAGGCTTTGGTCACCGGTATAAACGTTCGCCAACAGCCAAAGGAGAATACCCGCAGGTGCGGCCACCATAACAGCGCGGCCCAAGACAAACAGCATTCTGTCCAGGATGGAACGGACGATGATTCTGCCGACCTGGGGTTTTCGGTAGGGGGGGAGTTCCAAGGTAAAAGAAGAAGGGACTCCTTTCAGAATCGTTTTGGAAAGCAGTTTGGAAAGCAGTAGTGTTGTGAAAATGCCAAGCAGAATCACGCCGACCAGCGCTAAGGCGGAAAAGAGAGACGGGAGAGGCCCCGCGCTGGTCGCTGCAAAGAACATTGTGATGATTGCGATCAGCGTGGGAAAGCGGCCGTTACAGGGCACGAAGCTGTTTGTGACGATTGCGATCAGCCGTTCGCGCGGCGATTCTATGATGCGACACCCAACGATGCCGGCAGCGTTACAGCCGAATCCCATACACATGGTCAGGGCCTGTTTACCGCAAGCGCATGCTTTCTTAAAAAATTTATCCAGGTTGAAAGCGACTCTTGGCAGATACCCCAAATCTTCCAGCAATGTAAACAACGGAAAAAATATGGCCATGGGCGGCAACATAACGGAGACTACCCAGGCCAGCGTCCTATACATGCCGAGGACCAACACACCGTGGACCCACGCGGGCGTGCCCAGCTGGGCGAAGAATGCAGTCAGTTGGGCTTCTATCCAAAAGAGACCGTCGGCCAACGCTTGCGACGGGTAATTCGCACCCGTGATGGTCAGCCAGAAGACGACGCCCAAAAGAACCAGCATCAGGGGAAGACCGAAAATACGGGAAGTCAATATCTTGTCAATCTTACGGTCGGTCCGGTTATATTGGAGATTCTCGAACTGGACGACTTTTTTACAGATATCTTCGGCTGTGTGCACGAGCCGGGAAACAATCTGATCCCGCAGCATATCGGGGCGAATGCCTTCCTGCAAGAGCCTTTCCTTTGCCTCCCGGACTTTTTGCATCACCGCTGCGTCTTTTTGCAGATCGAAGTCCAGGTATCTTTGCAGGGCTTGCAGCAGAGAGGGATCGCCGCCCAACAGTTTCAGAGCGACCCATCGGCCGTTCAATTTACCGGAAAGACGGTCTTCCAGGCAGGGTTCGATGCAGGCGATGGCTTTTTCAATGCCTGCATCATAGGCGACCCCGGGCGGTTTAGAGATGGTCCGGCGATGGGCAATGGTATCTACGGCATCCATCAATTCGGACAATCCTTGTCCTTTCCGTGCGTTGGTGCCTATGACCGGTACGCCCAACTGCCGGGACAGGGCCGCCAGATCGATCCGGACCTTTTTTCGGTTTGCTTCGTCTATCAGGTTTACGGCGACGACGACTTGCCCCGTGATCTCGAGTGTCTGTAGGACCAGGTTCAGATTGCGCTCCAGGCAGGTCGCGTCTGTCACGATCACCGTCGCATCCGGATGGGCAAAGCAAATAAAGTCCCTTGCGACTTCCTCTTCTAAGGAATTGGCCATCAGTGAATATGTGCCCGGAAGGTCGATCAGAATGAAAGTATTGTCCTTATGTCTGTATTTCCCTTGCGCATGGGTCACTGTTTTCCCGGGCCAATTCCCCGTATGTTGTTTAAGTCCCGTCAGACTGTTGAAGACCGTGCTTTTGCCGACATTAGGATTCCCGGCCAGTGCAACGATCATATCGCCTGGTGCGGTACGTTCGATTTTCAGCGTGGCTTCCATTGCACGGGAACCGGTCGATTGTATTGTCAAACCCATTTTTATTCTCCGGGTGGTTCGATCGCAACCAAAATCTTTTTTGCTTCTTCGCTGCGGAGGGCAATCACCGCGCCGCGAATTTCATAGGCGACAGGGTCTCCCGCCGGACTTTTGAGCAACGCTTCCACAACGGTATCCAGAATAAGCCCGAGATCCAGCATCCGCCGCCGCACCGTACCGTCGGCCGTCAGTTTTTTGACTCTTGCTTTTTGACCAATGGGCAAATTATTTAAAAAAATGTATTTTTCAGACATATTGCATGCTCCTGGTTTTTCGCTTTGCTTCTTTTTTAGGGGCGAGAAACTTTTCTCTACACTTATATTCAAATAATCCGGAATTGTGACGAATAGAATAATAAAGGCAGAGTTAGGAGAAAAAATATGAACGATGGATTTTATACCGTTAGAGGGTACCAGCTTCTCAGGCAAAATAAAAAGGCATTGACGCCGGCGATGGAAGATTATCTGGAGATGATCTACCGGCATACGAAAGGGAAAGGGTATGTACGCACGAACGAGCTGGCCGAAAAGCTGCATGTACGTGCGTCATCGGCCACCAAGATGGTGCAGAGACTGGGGGAACTGGGGTTTATACAATATAAAAAATACGGCATGATCGGTGTTACCGATCCCGGGAGGGAAGTAGGGGAATATTTGCTCATGCGGCATAATATGATCGAAGAATTTTTGCATATGATCGGGGTCAGAGAAAATCTGTTGGCCGAAACCGAGCTGATCGAGCACTATATCAGCGACAATACGCTTTGCCACCTGAGGAGTATAAGCCTGTTTTTGGCTTCTCATCCGGATATATTGGAAAAATACAGGGTCTTTGTTGCCGCCGGTACAGGCCCATGAGCGACAACGCGCCGCATTTGTTTAAGTGGGCGTCTGGGTCTGCCGCGAAAAGATATTGAGAGCGGCCGGTTTGTGAGAAAGCACATAGGAAAACAGACAGTATTGTTTTAAATTGGTGTATTTGGTAAAATATTTTATAGAAATGATTTTCCTAGGTAACCTGTGCGCGATGCAGGTGAGAGACGGAGCAATACGAAAGGATAAATGGTATGAATAAAAAAAGTGTGAATATCAGGGCATGTCTTCAGCCAAGGCCGAACATACTTGTCTCCTGCAGGGGATGCAACGGAGAAAACAATGCGCTCGCGGTGGCATATTGCTGCAACTGCAGCTTTGCTCCGCCCATGCTTATGGTCGGGATCGTTCCTTCCCGCCACTCCTATCATCTGATCAAGGAATCCGGGTGTTTTGTGGTCAATTTGGTTTCCAAAGAAAACAAGGCTTTATTCGACTATCTGGGGTCGCACAGCGGCAGGGACGAGGATAAGCTCGCGGCGGCAGGCGCCAAACTGGGGGAAGCGGAAAAAATCAATGCGCCCCTTTTGGAAGACTGCCCGGTCAATATTGAATGCAAGATCGTTGGTTCTATTGTCACCGGTTCCCACGAAATGTTTGCCGGCAAAATAGAATGCATCCATGCGGATCCGGCGTTGGTTACGGAAAAGGGAGATTTGGACCTGCGTTCGCTGGAGCTTTTATAATCGGGGGAAAAAAGGAAAAAGAATATAAAAAGAGCGGCTGCGGTGAAAACCGGCGCTCTTTTTATATGACTAGACAGAATATTTTTCCGGCAGGCAACAGGCCCGGCGCGTATGTTTTCTCTATATACGTACCCCTCTTCTGTGTGGGAATATACTATGGCGGCAGCTTGCATAAATTACTGCTACGCCGCCCCCGAAGGCCTTACACGGGAAAACGCCTTAGAAACGGAATATCCGTTTAAAGCGGTTTTACGGCCCGGGTGGCAAGATCAGAATGGGGATCGATCCGGTATTAATTTTACCGGCAGTAAGGCGCCCTTGCTTTTATTCCCCTATAAATTGCTGTACGGCAGAAACATCGGTTTCAGGATCATAGACAATGTCCCATCCCGACACCTCGATGGTTTGCGGGACATGCAGGAATTGCGGGTCGTTGCTCACGCAATAGAGGGCGCTGTCCGCGATTTGCTGCCACTCATCTTCGGGAATATTTGACGTATAGCGCTCCTCGACATTTTCGGCAATCGTGACAAGGTCTTTTCCTTGCAGTTGCAGCAATTCAACCGCCTGCACCACAGCCGTAATGATCGTGCGGTGATGCTCTCTAAAGCGGTTTTCTTCCTCTTCTGCCGTCGGGTTATCATACATCGTATTGAAAAAGTATCCGGCTGTTTGCAGGCCGGAAAGTATTTGCAGGCCGGTTTTCGTCACATTTACCCAAACCTGGCCGACGATATACTCCGCATACTCTGCGATGTCATTGATCGACAGATCGGCAAGGTCAATCTCTATGCCGCCGAGCGCATCCACGATATCTGAAACGCCCGCCATGTTCATCAATACCCAATAGTCAATATCTATACCGAAGTTTTCCTCCAGTACGGTGACGGTCTCATCCGGGCCGAGCGAGTTGCAGACAAATTGCAGCTGTTCTGATTCCACACCGTCCTCCGTTTCCACATCGACTAAAAGGTTATAGGGGAAGGTGACGAATTTCAATACGCTTCCTTCCGGGTCTATCGTGATCAGTATGTGCGTTAATGCATATGGGTTTTCAGAATCCTCTGAAAAATCCGCCTCGCTCGATCCCATCAGCAAAATCGTATATCCGTCGATTCCTTCCGGTACAGATTGTTTGGTCGTTTGTGCAGTTACCGATGCGGTTTCGGGCGAACTGGTTTTCGTTTCTTCCCGGGCGGCGCACGCAGTAAACAGCAGCATAACCATTGCCAAAACAAAAGAAATAATTTTTTTCATGAAAAATCACGCTCCTCACTCCTTATTTTTTTAAAGCAAGCAAGAAAAGAAATTCTTGCCCTCCATAAGCGTTCAATTTGATTTTACCTAAGGAAAGAAACCCGAAACGCAACCCATGGGGGAAAATCTATTGCCCATCGCGGGTACGACCCGACTGCACCGGCGGAAGCATACGGTGCAAAACATATCCCCGGCAAACGGCTTTTTATCTAAAAGACCAAGGGGGGCCGCTCTTTTTTACCAGGGGATCCGGGCATATAGGGCGCCTTCAAAATTCAGCGTGTCATTACTTGGGATATAAATGATCTCGTACGTGTACCCAGATATGTTTATATCACCATGCGCGGTTGCTTCGTCATAGGTGTATGTACCCGTCTTATCGGTATCTGCATAATACTTCAGCGTGCCGTCGGAAAAGAATTCGAGTTGGCCCAGTCCGTCGTCATGTTCATACCAAAAGCCCAGGATATTGTTGGTTACCTCGCCGGGCGGCATGCAGGAATACGTAAGTCCATCGAAGCTGAGTAGTTCCTCTTCAAAATCGTACGTTATCTCATAAATTTCTGCAAATATATCAACTTCGCCCTGCCCCGTTGCAGCGTCAAACGTATACGTACCCGCATAGGGACCCTCGGGCATAATATACCGCATCGAACCGTCGGGAGAAAATTCAAGCCGGTATAGGCCTGCGTTTTTCTCATACCACATGCGTAGAATACTGACGGTTTCAGTCTGTGTGGTCGTATTCGCATCTTCTCGCACAAGCGTTCCGCCGACGTAAATAATCGTGTCCGTTTCAGGCGCATACCAGAGCGAAAATGTCCCGTCGATCATCATGCCGTTGTTGGTTTCCGGGTCGAAGGTGTATGTGCCGCTGTTCTCGTCGCCGGAGGTATAGTATATCGTACAGGTACCGTCCTCGCGGATTTCGATGCGGTGGTTTGCATCGTCCGGGTCCACCCAGGTGCCGATGACGATCGCCGGTTGGGAAGTATCCGTTATCTGTGTACCGGACAGATCAAACGTCGGATATTCACTTACGTCGCAGACAACGTCCGTTACGTACCATGCGGTACCCGAGACCTCCAACTGAACGGTGTATCCGATAGAGACCGATTGCAGGGCGTCGTTCAATACCGTCATCGTGATCTGGACCGTTGCCGGGGCACCCGATTCGTCTATGCCGGTATTTTCGACCTTGAACGTCTGCACCGGTGATGACGAGTCGAAAGGCAGTTCGTTTTCAAGCTTTGTTCGCGCATCGCCGTAAGTCAGGCCCAACATCGTGTCCCCGTCGTAATTCTGCCAGGCGGCCAGAAAGGTGTTCAGCATGCTTTCGGCCGCCTCGTCCAAAATCTCCGCGCCTTGGGCGGAAGTATCTGCGGCTATGATATCCGCATTTTCCGTACCCTGCGTTTGTCCGCGCAATATCGCGTGCAACATGCTGCCCATGTCCGGTTGCCCCGACACTCTGAACAGTAGGAACGTCATCGTACCGATGAACAGCAGGCAGAATAGGATGAGCATACTGACCTTGACACCGGTTTTGGGTATCAGGCTCAGCAGCGCCACCGCCGCAATAAATGTGAGCCCGCCGACGATATACAATATGAGTGCCAGCATAAGTGCCTCCTCTGTTAGGTAGAAGTAGCTGCGTTCCTGGTCCAGACGATGAAGTCAATCGCGGAATGGTCCATTTTCTGATACAGTAAATACGTACCGGAAGATGCGTCAAATTCGATATAGATGGGCCATATGTCGATGAACGGGGCACCGGTACTGTCTGTCAAATGGCAATCGACCGTGCAAAATTTCCATTCAGTGCTCCGTATGTTGCCGTTTCGTGCATCATCAGCATCGTATCGCTGCCCTCTGTATCCATAATGCGGCAGTAGAGTTCCCGCCGTTTGCCGAGCTGAGAGGTGTGGCGTTTTCTTTTGTTATGCCAAGACCGCCGGACAGCGGCTGCGTGATATAGCTACCGCTGCCGTCTTTGCCGACGACGACTTCGATGGTCGGTCATGTCGTCCGGAGAATAGTCCGCGGAAGAGATGCCCATTATGGGGGAGCTATCTGTCATCTCGCGCCAAAGTATCTTCGTTTTGGGCGAAGAAGCCGATTTTGTCATACGTATCGTATGCGCCGAATGCAATGCACCCGTTACTGTCCGTACCGATCGGGATGTACCTGGATGTATCGCCCGGATAGTTTGGATCGCTGATATAGATCGCATCGGCCGTCACCTTGCAGGCCAAAACGAATGCCCTCCCGTATCGTTATACGGACATAATATCTGCGGCTGGTAAGTCGACATCATCGCATAGAAAAGCGTATAGCAGGTCTGCTCATCATCGAGACCGATCTTGCCGATCGTAATCGTGCCATAAAACGCTGACCTCCTCCTGGAGGCTGGCGCACAGCCGGACCGCCGCCGCATCGTCATATCAGAACTGCGGCGTTCTACTGACGCCGTCGTTGCCGAAGCGCCCGCAAAGCCGCATCCCTTGGTTGATATCGTTTCCCTAATAAGAATAGTGGCCATAACGCACTTCGCGGTACAATATCCGCCCGGCATGATGTAGGATCCGGGGTTGGGGATCTGCATACCGCCGGGGCCGGGCGTGCATTTCGTATCATAGATGCTTTTGGCCTGACCGTTTTGAGGCTTGAAACAGCACAATATTTGGAAAATGCCGCATGTCCGTTACGAGTCTGTTATCCGATGGGGGACAACAATGGCATCGGCTGGAGTCTTTTTGTTTCCCGGCCTGTATAGCAAATTGCGCTGGCGATACAGGGGGGAATCGTCATTTTAGTCTGCTATAGCCTCGACGCTGTAGAATCAATCGCAAAAATTGCGTGCTGGCGCACGTACAGTACTGCCGGCAAAATTTTACGAAGTAATTTAAATAAGCCAATCTATTATTTTTCCTGATAAAGGAAGCGCCGCCGCTGTTTACAGAACTAAAAATACTCTTGCATGAGCTTGTTTACCCATGCGGGTACCCTCGCATTCTCTTTCAAGTCATACTGTGGGAAATACGGTTTGATATCTAAAACGGGTGTTTTATCAATTGCATCAAGTCCCTGTACACGCAGGATGTTTTTATCTACAGACACGATTTTAACAGAAGTAACGCCGATCGTGTTGGGCCTGTCCTTTACACGCTGTGAAAATATACCGACATTTGGCATATCTGCACGTCCCTGTGGCCTTCTGACCAAATGTTTTTCTTTTATGAATTTTGCTTCGTTGAGATGAAACAGGATGATGGCATGTGAGAAATCTTCTAATCCTTTGAGTCCGTCTGCCAATTCACTGTTGATAACAATTTCCGAGACAACCTGGCCCCAGTCAACGTCTACTTTCTCTTTTACAGGGGATCTTACGTAACCGATCGGTGTGAACATATGGATTTTTCCCTTCCCGCCATTTCTGGTGTACATGATTTAGTGGTAAAAAAGATTGCGGAGTCCGGTTGCATATACGGCCGGTTTATCTTTATGATTGCGGCAGCGGCGCAGGATATCCTGCCAGTTGCGCAGTATGGTATCCACACCCTTCCTGCAAGATCGTCCGGGCTTCTTTCATTATATAAAATATTTTTCTGTTAGGCAACTCAATCGATATCCGTTTTGCGTGCAACGCGCGGGATTTTTTAATTATTTGGATCATACGGATATGAAAAAATGAGTAGGGAAGCCGCCGCTTTCATTAGCACGGCGGCTTTTTTACGTTGGTGCGGACTTTCTCAAAGGCTGAACCTGCAAAATTACGATATGCATAAAAGTATTAAGCGACAGATAAGCGATTATTGTGCCACCGCACGCGTTGTTCAAACCGGCAGACTGAAATTTACCGGCTATTTTCTTTGCGGTTCTGCAAATGATACCGGTATGTCCGGCCCCTAAAATGGTTACGAAAAATATGAACCGGCCCGCCTCCCGTATATCATGAGCAGTAAAAATGCAAAGACGGGAAGCGCTGTATTGTTCCGGTCGGCGGCGGTCCATACTTTGCCATCCTTTGCATGTGCGCGTAAGGGCATGGCTGGAAATAGTCCTTGCAATAACCGATGCCCTTTGTGTTGATCCTCATCTATTTGTTTAGTTCATTTATTGCTGATGTGTTGCTAACAAAGTTTAAAGCAAAGAAAAACCGCTTTGGAAAGACATTTCCAAAGCGGTTTTTCTGGTCTGGGTGACAAGATTTGAACTTGCGACCTCTTGAACCCCATTCAAGCACGCTACCAAACTGCGCCACACCCAGATCTGTTTGCGTTTGCGAAGAAAAAATATGGCCGGACATTTCGGATATTTTTTCTGCACGTTTGATATACTATCATTTTCGTATTTTTTTGTCAATCCAAAGAGAAAGGAATTACTCTGTTTAGGGGTTTCTTGCATTTTACCGGCAAAAATAGTCCAGTATAATGGGCATAAACGGATCCTTTCCCGTGAGTTTTGCGGTCTGCTCCAGTACTTTTTCCGCTTCCGGCCGGGAAGAGATGCCCATGTATCGTAAGGCGGCCGCGGCGGCCTGTAAAAGCGGGGAAGGGTCTCCGCCATGTTTGGCGATCAGACGGGCGGGTGCGATCAGACGTTCTTCGGACCCCAACTTGCGTGCGGGGCTGGCGGCATTGCGCCGAACGGTATCCGCAATGGCGTGAGACTGGAATTTTGCTTTGGAGGAAGCGGCAAACGCGGCCTGTTCTTCGTAAGGTACGCCGTATTCCGCGCTGATGGCGGCGTTTATCTGGCTGTAAAATGCGTCGATGGCGGCTTCGATCTCCGGGTCATTGGCTGCGCCTGCATATTCCCGGAAGCCTTTCTCTGCACCAAGGTAGGCGATGATTGCGCTGGCGGCATTGTACGTATAGATTTTTCTCAGCATCAGCAGGGGGAAATCCTGGGAAACGCGGATGCCGGACAGCCGTGCCACTGCCTTACTGAGGTTATGGGCATCCACATGGAGAGAAGGATAGTTTTCACTCAGGATATCCAGCCCGTTATCCAGGACAGTCGTACAGAATACCGCGCCCGAGCAGGCCCTGCCTGCCAGCGGCCCCAGCAGGGATGCCGGCAGGGAAGCGTTTTCGCAAGCGATCACGCAGGTAGCGGGAGCTATTTTATCGGAAAGCCATGCGCCCGCGGCCGGAGTATTCTCGCCCCGCACGCTGACAAATACGGCGGTGCAACTTTGCAGCGCCTGTTTGCAGGCGGCGTCTTGTGTGCACAGGGCATCATACCCGCGGATCTCTTCGGTTTTTTCCTGATCGAAGAAACGAATCGCGTACTTTTTCTTCTCTTTCAGTTCCCGGATAAGGCCCGGGTCTTTGTCTATAAAGGTAATGTGTGCCTGCGTATGGAATAATCTGGCTAAAAATCCACGCCCGGTCTTTCCGGCACCCAGCAAAACGATAGACATATCGTCCATTTCATACTCTTTCCTGCGAGATTTCCAGTATCTCCGCATCGGTATTTTGCTCCATAAACGTCAGGATATTCTGCGCCATCTTGTCTGCAAGGGAATTGTTGCCCGATGCAAACACGATGCCGAGCCCGATTGTCTGGTGCATATCCTGCATGTCCGCCTCTATGACCGAGGCATTAAACCTGTTTTTTGTTTTCTGCAGGATATGCTGCAGGACGGCACGCTTTTCTTTTAGCGTATGTACCCAGGAGGCGCGCAGTTTTATCTGCAAAATCGTTACGACCATATGGATGTCCTCCGAACATAGGCGCAGGGAACAAACCGTTTTTTCAGATATGTGTCAATATCACTATACTATGCTTTGAAAGACGGCGCAATAAAAAACCGGCATGCGGGCTGCATGCCGGAAGTCCCAAAGCACTATTTGATAATATTGATATTTCCTATGATGGGCAAACGTTTTGCTTTGCCCGTCGCGGCATTGACGATCCCCATGATGCTGAATGTCAGGACGATCCCGGACGCTGCAAGATACAGCAGGGAAGAAAGCCAATACATCCTCCAGGAAATCATAAGGAACAATGAGGAAAGAATAGCGGCGACGATATAAATGGCGATATCGAGCAGCAAAAGGACCAGCCCCTGATTGGCGTGGAAGCGGCAATATTTTGATTCCGGCCGCGCCACAAGCGGGATGAAGAACAAGACTCCCAGATAGGCCAGGAACGCCATTCCTTTATTGTCCGCGATGTCTCTCGGGTCGATCGGACCGGATGTGTTCGCCGCATAGGAAGGGGGGGCGGTGTTGGGGGCAGGATTCGTATAAGCTGTGTTTGTATTTGCTTGTTGGGATGGAACCGTTTTCGCGCCACAGTGTGGGCAAAAAGCCGCACCTTCCTCCAAGGGTGTTCCGCAATGTGTACAAAATGCCACGGTATGTCCTCCTTTTTATCGAACAAGTAGATTTACTTGTTGTTCATCAATTTTGATGATGTCTGGTGATACATGAGACAGCATACGCAAATGCTTTTGCGCGTTTGTCAATAACCGTAATTGTAATAACTGCTGTACCAGTCGCTGTAATCGTAGTCGTCGGAAGAATCATAGTCGTCGTAATAGTCGCTGAAATAAGACCCATAATAAAGCGAATAGATGTAATTGACAAGGTAATTCCGGATGAGAATTCCCAAAACAACGCCCAGAACAATACCAATGATGATTAAGATCAGCATAGCCCGGGCAAGGTTACGCTTGCTTTCCTGCTGCGCACTGGATGCCCATACGATTGCCAGGATGAGTCCAACCACGGGGATCATCATAAGAAGCAGTGAACCTAAAAAGGCACCGGTTGACATAACGCCGGGCGTACTGGGCTTTTTTTGCGCATATGTCTGGTTATAGGCCGGATATCCCTGCTGATAAGCCTGTTGCTGATAGGCGGGCTGCGGCTGCTGATAGGCCTGCTGCTGGTAAGTGGGCTGCTGATAGGCGGGCTGCGGCTGCTGATAGGCCTGCTGCGGGCGCTGATATTGCTGCGCAGGTTCCGGTTGTGGTTGTGACGGTTCAGCGTTGACTGGTTCCGAAGCTGGTGCGGCGGACATAGACTCTGCGTTTACCGGCACAGGCGTACCGCATACGACGCAGAATTTGGCGCCCGGTTTAAGCGGGGCACCACAATTGGAACAAACATTGTTTCCCATAATCATTCTCCTTTGGGTATAGTAATTATCTAGCGGCTGCAAAAAATACGCTTTGCCAATACGGATTCATATTCAGAGTATACCATTTTTCTTGGCAAGTGTATATATTTTATGAAATGATTTTTGGCGGTATTCCCTTGTTTTTAGGATAAAAACACAGCTTTTGAAATATTTTGCGGAATTTTCGCCTATATTGGCAAAACCGGTATGGACAGAATCGGCATAAATGAAGCAGGATTCATTCAAAGGGCGAAAGAATATCGGTGGTCTTTTTTATTGTATTAAAAGCGGCAATATTGTATAATATTTTGGGAGTATGGATGGGGGAATTTAAATGATACGGCGAAAAAAAGACATGAGCCAGGGGAAAAAACAAACGGCAAAGCTCACGGAAGAGGTTTTGGGAATACTTCTCATAGCCGCCGGGATTATTCTGGCCATATTCATCTATTTTTCATATGAAGCGCCTTTTGCGGATTTTATCCAAGTTGTTTCTTTTGGTTTATTTGGGATACTGGGGTATGTGATCCCCGCCCTTGTTTTGGTAAGCGGGGTGACGTTCATTGCCTATGCCGGCAAGGCTAAAAATAATGGGAAACGACTGCTGATCGTACTGGAAACGTTACTGTTGTTATCTCTGATCGAAGTATGTACGCGCCGTGTAAACGGTGTGGATGCTGTCGGCTATTTCGGGTATATTCAACAATGTTTTGAAACCGGTTCGGGCATAACGGGCGGAGGTGCCCTGGGCGCACTGTTGGCATACCCGATGGAACGGCTGTTGGGTGCGGCAGGTGCCATCGTGCTCTTCAGCGCGCTGGTCCTCTCCGGTGCCATGCTGATCACGCATTTTTCCATACAGGATGCCGCCAAGAAGTTGGGCGATGCCCTCAAAGAAAGCCGGGACGCTTTCGTGGAAGAGAAAAAAGGAAAACAGCAGGGAGAGAGACGTTCCATAAAAGAATCGGCAAAACATGTGGAAAAGGCTTATATGCAGTCTTTCAGCTCTTCTGAAGGCGAAGAGCCGTATGCGGGAGAGACAGACGGGGAAGAGGCCCCTTCCGCGGAAGACGGAACGGAAGAAAAGACCGATCTGTATGTGGAAAAAGTGCAGGCGGCAGATACGAAGCATGCCGGGCTTTCGCTGCTGAACGATACCTACGGCGCATTTCCGCCCGCGGCGGACAAGCAGGGAGAAGTAGACATGGGGATTTTTGGAGAACATACGCAGATACCGGCAAAACCGGCAGCTGCGGGGAACGTATCCATGCCCCAAAATGTACGGATCAATTCCGTGCTTCTTCCGAAAGAGTCCTCATATGAACAAAAAGAAACACCTAAGAAAGAGTATCAGCTGCCTTATCATATGGATCTGCTGTCTTTGCCCAAACATACGGGACAAAGCAGGGGAGACATCAACAAAAGAAAAAACATGGCGGCTATTTTGGAACAGACGCTGAGAAACTTCAATATAGAGGCGGAAGTGATCAATATTGTGAGAGGGCCGGTCGTGACACGGTACGAACTGCAGCCCGCGCCGGGCGTGAAAGTGAGCCGGATTGTCGCGCTTTCGGACGATATTGCGCTCAATCTTGCGGCTTCCAGCATACGGATCGAGGCACCGATCCCGGGAAAAGCGGCGATCGGCATCGAGATACCCAACGCACATACTTCGCTGGTCGCGATCCGTGAAATGATCGATACGCCGGAATTCAAAAATATAGAAAGCAAACTTGCCTTTGCTGTCGGCAAAGATATTACGGGAAGAAATGTGTACGGAGATCTGGCGAGCATGCCCCATCTGTTGATTGCAGGCACAACGGGCGCGGGCAAAAGCGTATGCGTGAACGCCCTGATCATAAGCATTTTGTATAAAGCGTCGCCGGACGAAGTGGTCTTCATGATGATGGACCCCAAAGTTGTGGAGATGCGGAAATTCAATGGCATACCACATATGAAGACCGATGTGGTGACGGACCCCAAGAAAGCGCCCAATATGCTGAATTGGGCTGCGAAAGAAATGTTAACCCGCTATAAGATTTTTGCAGATGCGGGCGTAAAAAATATCGATGGGTATAATGTCGAGAGAAAAGAAGCCGGCGAGAAGATCATGCCCAAAGTCGTCATCATCGTCGACGAACTGGCCGACTTGATGATGGCCGGTTCTCACGAAGTCGAAGATGCTATCTGCCGGATCGCGCAGTTGGGCCGTGCCAGCGGTATACATTTGGTGATCGCGACGCAGTCGCCCCGCGTGGATGTCATCACCGGGCTGATCAAGGCAAACATTCCTTCCCGTATTGCGTTTACCGTATCTTCTTCCATTGATTCGCGTACAATATTGGATATGGGCGGCGCGGAAAAACTGCTGGGCAAAGGAGATATGCTGTATCTGCCGGTGGGACAAAGCAAACCTGTCCGCCTGCAGGGATGCTATATTTCGGATGAAGAGAATGAGCGTGTCATAGAATTTTTAAAGAATAACGGAGCCGACAGTAAATTTGACGAAACGCTTGCAAAGGAAATCGATTTCCCTATTTCTCCTTCGGGAGAAACGGGGGAGGGCTCTTTTGATGATGAACTGATGCCGCAGGCGGTCAAGTTGGCATTGGAATACGAACAGATATCCACGTCTATGTTGCAGCGCAGGCTCCGGGTCGGATATGCGCGGGCAGCAAGGATCGTGGATGAACTTGAACAAAAGGAAATCGTTACGCCCGCCGATGGAAACAAGCCGAGGCAAATCCTTATCACATGGGATGATTACCGGCGTATGTTCGGTACGGAGGACGTGACGGATGAATGGCGTTAAAATCGGGGTTATTTCGCTGGGGTGTTCCAAAAACAGAGTGGATACCGAGCTTATGCTGGGCGAACTGCAAAAAGCAGGGTATTCGTTTACGGAAGAACCGGCGGAGGCCGAGGTCATTCTCATCAACACCTGCGGGTTTATCGAAAGTGCGAAACAGGAGTCGATCGATACGATCCTGGAGATGGCGGAATATAAAAAGGCGGGAAGCCTGAAGGCTTTGGTTGTAACGGGCTGTCTTTCCGGCCGATATAGAGACGAACTGGCGGAACAAATGCCGGAAGTGGATGCGTTTTTAGGCGTGACGGCGCAGAAAGACATCGTGCAGGCAGTGGGAGATGCGCTGCGGGGGAAGCGTACGTCGCTGTTCAAAGAAGCGGATGTCTCGGCGGAATATGCCGCCCGGATACTGACGACGCCCCGCAGTTATGCCTATATCAAAATTGCGGAGGGCTGCAACAACAGGTGCGCCTATTGTGCGATTCCCTATATCCGGGGAAATCTGCAAAGCAGGCCGATGGAAGAGATTTGCGAAGAGGCAAGGTTCCTGCTGCAAAAGGACGTATCCGAACTGATACTGGTGGCGCAGGATACGGGAAAATACGGTGCGGACCTGTATAGGAAACCGTGTCTTCCCGAACTGATGGACAGGCTTGCCGTTTTACCCGGGCTGCGGCGTCTACGGCTCTTATATTGTTATCCGGACGGCATAACGGAAGAGCTGCTGGAGACGTTTTGCCGCCGCGATGCGATCGCAAAATATCTGGATATGCCCATACAGCATGTGGACAATGCTGTTTTGAAGCACATGAACAGAAAAGATACAAAAGAGACGATCTATGCGACGGTGAAAAAGATCCGCGCCAAATCGGAAGATTTTATTTTGCGGACGACATTGATCGTCGGGTTCCCGGGAGAAAACGAAGCGCAATTCGCGGCTTTGGAACGCGGCGTGGAAGAACTGGCGTTCGACAGGTTGGGTTGTTTCCCGTATTCCAGGGAGGAAGGAACGCCGGCGTATAACATGCCGGATCAGATACCCGAAGAAGTCAAAATAAAAAGGGCGGAACGGATCATGCGCCTGCAGAGGAAGATATCCAGGAAGGCGAATGAAAGGCGGATTGGCCGCGTCTACCGTGTTTTGATAGAAGGGTTTCTGCCGGAGAAAAATATGTATGTAGGCCGTTCTTATGGGGAGGCTCCCGATGTGGACGGTGCGATCCTTGTTACTTCGGACAAACCGTTGGAAATAGGTTGTTTCCAGGATGTTGTCATAAAAAATGCCGGAGATTACGAATTGTACGGGAGGAACATAAAAGAATGAAATTGCCAAATTGGCTTACGATGGCCAGAATTATGATGGTACCGCTGTTGATAGTATGTTATTATATAAATATCAAGGGCTGGAATTATTATGCGGGTGGGATCCTTATCCTGGCCTCTCTTACGGATATGTTCGACGGCATGGCTGCGAGAAAAATGCATTTGGTTTCTAATTTTGGCAAGCTGATGGATCCGATTGCGGATAAAGTGCTCTTTATGGCCGCGCTGCTCATCGCGATGGATTGGGGCAAGATCGGTCCGGTCATCGCGATCGTGCTTTTGGCAAGAGAGTTTGTCATCTCCGGTTTCCGGCTGGTGGCGGCTTCGGATGGAATCGTGATCGCGGCCGGCCCGATCGGGAAATGGAAAACGATTGTGCAACTTGTGGGCATCATATTTGTTTTCATGGAAGAGATGTTTTATACATGGGTGCAGATACCTGTCGGGGAGATACTTATTTATATAAGCGTTGTTTTGTCTATATGGTCTTGTACGGAGTATATCTATAAAAATCGCCAACTATTGAAGGGGTAAAAAAATATGATGGATCGGGAAAAAGCGCTGCACAATGCATTGGCACAGATAGAAAAGCAATTTGGCAAAGGGGCGATTATGCGTTTGGGTGATGATACGGCCCATATGGAGATATCGGTCATTTCTACGGGCGCCCTGGAAGTAGATATCGCGCTGGGCGTCTTTGGTTTACCTAGGGGACGGATCGTGGAGATATACGGACCGGAAGCTTCCGGAAAAACGACGTTGGCGCTGCATGTCGTGGCCGAGGCGCAGAAACTGGGCGGCGCGGCGGCTTTCATCGATGTGGAACATGCGCTGGACCCGACGTATGCGAAAAATTTGGGGGTGGATACGGACAATCTGTACGTTTCGCAGCCGGATGGAGGCGAACAGGCGTTGGAGATCATGGAGACGCTCATACGGAGCGGCGCGATCGATGTGGTCGTATTAGACTCTGTTGCCGCGCTCGTACCCAAAGCGGAAATCGATGGAGAGATGGGCGATTCGCATATGGCTGCGCAGGCAAGGTTGATGTCGCAGGCGCTGCGTAAATTGACCGCCGCGATTTCCAAATCCAACACAATCGCCGTTTTTATTAATCAGTTGCGCGAAAAGGTGGGGATCGTATTCGGCAACCCGGAGATCACGCCGGGCGGCCGGGCGCTGAAATTCTATTCCTCCGTAAGGATAGAGATCAGGAAAGGCGAAGCGCTGAAAAATGGGGATACGCTGATCGGCAATAAAGTAAAGATCAAGATTGTTAAGAATAAAGTCGCGCCGCCATTCAAGACGGCGGAATGCCAGATGCTCTATGGCAAAGGGATATCCTATGCCGCGAGCCTGGTGAATTTAGGCGTGGAGTTCAATGTCATCGAGAAGTCGGGCGCATGGTATTCCTACAAGGATCTGCGCATCGGCCAAGGAAGGGACAATGCAAGGATATATCTGGAAGACAACCCGGAAGCAGCCAATGAGATCAAGCAAAAAATAATGGAGGCGTTGGGGAATACGGCTGTTTCTTCCAAATGATTTTTCAGGCATATGTACGTATGGAGCGACCGTGTTTGAAGCTATCCTGAAGGGTAGCTTCCCTTTTCATAAGGAGAGAAGACAGAATTGTTATGAGAAAAAGGCGTTTAGACCTGTTGTTGGTTGAAAAGGATATTGCTTCCTCCAGAGAACGTGCGAAAGCCTATATTTTAGCGGGGCATGTATTGGTGGATGGTAAACCGGCAAAAAAAGCGGGGGAGATGTATCCGCCGGAGGCGGACGTCACGCTGAAAGAACCCGGGTGCCCGTACGTGGGCAGGGGCGGCCTGAAGCTGGAAAAAGCGCTGCGGGAATTTTCCATCGATATACGTGGCAAGATATGTGCGGATATCGGCGCTTCTACCGGCGGATTTACCGATTGTATGCTTGCGGCCGGTGCCAGACAGGTTTATGCAGTCGATGTCGGGTATGGGCAGTTGGCGTGGAAGCTTCGGACAGATAAACGCGTCGTCGTCATGGAAAGAGTGAATGCGCGGTATCTGGAACCCGAAGATTTTGACGACACGCCTGTTTTTGCGGCGATTGACGTGTCGTTCATATCATTGGCACTGATATTGCCGGCGCTGCGGGAAGCGGGCGTGCAGGAGATCGTTGCGCTGATCAAGCCGCAGTTTGAGGCGGGCAGGGAAAAAGTGGGTAAAAAAGGGATCGTCCGGGAGGAAAAAGTGCACAGGGAAGTGCTGCAACATGTATTGTCCCAAATGTGCGAGATCGGATATTGGCCGCAAGGGCTCACATATTCGCCGATTACGGGACAGAAAGGCAATATTGAATTCCTTGTCTACTTGAAGAATACCGTAGAATGCGAAGCGGCAGAACTGTCCGAAATTTGTAAGATTGTGAGAGAAGCGCACGAAAATTTCTGAAATACGGAGATTTTTGCATTGTATATTTGATTGCAAGAATGTATAATTATTATAATTCCTCCATACAGCCGGGGGCGAGGTGTATACTATTGAAATTTGGCATCTATACAAACTTGGAAAAGGACAAAGACCTGGCCATCACCAGACACATCATGCAAACGCTGGAAAAGCGGAATATTCCTTTCTGTCTCGATTCAAAATTGGCACAGAAATTCAGCGGGTATGAGATTTGTGATACGCAAAAGATAGATGTTTTAATTGTACTGGGTGGAGACGGCACCATGCTTGCCGCATCCAGAAAATATGCGGCAACGGGTACCTTGTTGTTTGGGCTCAATCTGGGTCGCATGGGATTTTTGTTGGATACGGAACTTGCACAATTGGAAAGTTCTCTGGACAAGATCCAAAGCGGAAAATATGAAGTGCAGGAACGTATTTTATTAGAAGCGTATCTGGTCGCGCCGAACAGGGCCCCCGAGTTCACGGGGTATGCGCTGAATGAAGCGGTGATCTCTCAAAGAAACATGATGCGGATCGTAAACGTGGAGGTTTTTGTAAATGCCCAGCCGGCCTGTAATTTCCGTAGTGACGGGGTCATCGTTTCCACGCCTTCGGGTTCCACGGCCTATTCGCTTTCGGCGGGCGGGCCGGTCGTTACCCCTACAGTCGATATTTTGCTGATCACGCCGCTTTGCCCGCATTCGCTGCAATCATGCAGCTTTGTGATCTCCGGGGAGGATGAAGTGACGGTAAAAGTCCCGCCGGATATGGGCAACGCCGCCTTGACATTAGATGGACAAGATTTTATCGAAATAGCGATGGGGACACACGTCGTTATTAAAAAGGCCGGGTTTAAGGCAAGGTTTTTACGTACTACAGATAAGAGTTTCTACGCGCTGCTAAAAGAAAAGCTCGCAGAGTGGAGATAAAAATATACTGACGGGTGGGTGTCTGTAAGGAGGAAAAACATGAAGGAAAAGCGGCAAAGCGCGATTCTGGATATAATTGCAACGTTTAATGTAGAAACCCAGGAACAACTTGCAAAGTTGCTTGAAAAACGCGGTTTTAATGTAACACAGGCCACGATATCCAGGGATATCAAAGAACTGCATCTGATCAAGGTCCAGGCGGAAAAAGGGGTTTATAAATATTCTATCAATGAATATAGCGCCGTCTTGAATACGGAGCGCATGCTCAGGATATTCAAAGAGACGGTGACCTCCATCCGCGGCACTGGAAACATTGCGATTGTGAACACGCTTTCGGGCAGCGCGAATGCGGCGGCGGAAGTTATCGATACGCTTTCCATAGACGGGATTGTCGGCACGATCGCAGGAGATAACACCATTTTTTTAGCGGTGCAGGAAGGGCATCTGGATCCGGTAATCCAAAAATTAAAAGATATGACCAGGTAGTTAATCGTACGGGTATCTATATGATCCAAGAACTGTTCATTAAAAATATTGCATTGATCGATACGCTCCACGTTTCATTCCGGGCGGGGTTTAATGTGCTTTCCGGAGAAACCGGCGCAGGCAAGTCCATTATTGTGGATTCCATGAACCTGATCCTGGGCAGCCGGGGCGATAAAAACCTGATCAGGGCAGGTGAGCAGAAAGCGTATGTGGAAGCGCTGTTCAATTTGGAGGGGTACGCAAGGTTGCCCGCTGTGTTGGAAGAATGCGGATTCCAGGAAAGAGAACTCGTTTTGTCCAGAGAACTTTCGGAAAACGGGAGGAATCTTTGCCGCATCAACGGACGGTTGGTAAGCCTGACGGTGCTGAAAAGCATCGCTTCCGCCCTCGTTTCCATCTATGGGCAAAACCAGAACCTGCACTTGTTGGATGAGCGCTACCATTTGTCGCTGATCGATTCTTTCGCAGGGGATGCGATCGATAGGTATAAAGAGAAAGTGAGAGCAGATTATTCCGCGTATGAGCGGGTAAAAAAAGAACTGGAGACGCTTCGGGCGCATGCGCTGGAAAAAGACCGGCTGCTGGACCTGCTGCAATACCAAATCAATGAAATAGAGAGAACGGTTTTGAAGCCGGGGGAAGAAGAAGCTTTTTTGGCGGAGAAAGCAAAGCTGCTGAACGCGGAAAAAATTGCCCAGGGCATAAACAAAGCCAAAGAGGCCCTCGATGCCGAGGGCGGCGCGCTTTCTTTGCTGTACACAGCGTGCAAGTCCATGGAATCCATAGCCGGTTTAGATATGCGGTATGAAAAGCTGCGTTCGGCATTGAATGATGCGTATTATTCAGCAGAGGATACCGCCTATGAGCTGGGAGACTGCGCGGAGGATGTCGTATACGACGAAGACAGGCTTTCTTTTATCGAAGACAGGTTGGCGATTCTTTCAAGGCTCAAACGCAAGTATGGGAGTTCCATCGAAGAAATACTGGCGTTTTATGGGGATATTGTTGCCCAAAAAGAGGAATTGGAAGATAGCGAGATCCGCCTGGAAGCATTGAAAAAACAGGCGGAATTATTGCTGGCGATTCTGAAGGAAAGCTCCGTCCGTCTCACGGAACAGAGAAAGCGCTTTTCCCAATCGCTGGAAGAACGTCTCAAGGCCGAGCTGGCGGAATTGGGGATGCAGGATACTGTATTGGAAACGGAATTCCGCGGCACGCAATTTACCGCCCGTGGGTGCGACGAAGTCGATTTTCTAATCTCCGTCAATAAGGGAGTGCCGCCCAGAAAACTCTCGGTCGTGGCGTCGGGCGGAGAATTGTCCCGGATCATGCTGGCGATCGAAAACATTGCGGCCCAGAAAGAAGAAGTCGGCACGATGATTTTTGATGAGATCGATACCGGCATAAGCGGGACGATGGCGCATATCGTCGCAAAAAAGATAGAAAACATCGCGAAAGAAAGGCAAGTCATATGCGTCACGCACCTGGCGCAGATTGCGGCAATGGGCGACGCGAACTATTATATAGAAAAATTAGAAAAAGCCGGCGTTGCGCAAACAACGCTGAGAGAAATCGGCGGGGAAGATCTGGTGGACGAAATCGTACGGTTGTCCGGCGGCCTGAAAAGCGAAGCGGCCGTCAAACATGCGAAGGAACTTTTGCAAAACGCGGCCCGGGTAAAAAAGCAAATATTGTAAACGCCTTTCAGAATAAAAAGGTATCTCGATAAAGATAATATTGCCTAAGCGATAAAATTTCGAGGTGCCTTTTTTATGTTGCGGAAAAAAAACATTTATATATTTTTATTGGTCGTCATCCTGTTTTCCATAGGTATTTTTGGGGTCATGGTTGTTGCGGGGGTTTCCAATCTGCCCGATGAGATATACCTGATCGGCGGGAACTCCAGAACGCTGGACGTGGAACTTCCCTTCGGATTATCCATCAGGAACGGTACGAAAAATGATGTCCAAAGCATAAGCGCCATCAAGTTGAACGGCACCTCCCTTTCTGAAGAAGCGGTCTATCAATTGGATACGCCGATCATTATCTCCAGCGATGCCGAAGCGACGGCAAGCGTCAGTGTGGATCTATTTGGCCTGATCACGATCAAGAATATAAAGATAACGGCGGTCGATGAAGTCTTCCTTGTCCCTGGTGGGCAGTGCATCGGAGTTATGCTGCATACCAAGGGCGCGCTTGTAGTGGGAAGCATGGATTTCCTGAACGAAAATGGGGACTATGTGAACCCGGCTGCCCAAGCCGACCTTCGGGCGGGGGATATTATAGAAGAATATAACGGTATTGTGATCGATGATGCAGAACATTTGTCCGAACTGGTGAACAGCTCGGAAAAACAGACGGATATATTGAAAATAAAGCGGGATGACGAATATCTGGAAATAGAGATTACGCCGGCAAAAGATGCATCGGATGGGTTATATAAATTGGGGGTTTGGGTTCGGGACAGTACGATCGGCGTCGGGACGCTGACATATTACGATCCGGTCAGCGGCAATTTTGCCGGCCTGGGGCATGCGATCACCGATATGGATACGGGGGAGCTTTTGGTTGTCAAAGAAGGGACGATCGTAGAATCACAAATCATAGAGATCGTGAAGGGAGAAGCCGGGGAGCCGGGGGAGATCCGCGGGTATTTCAACAGTACGGACAAAACGATCGGCACGATCTATATGAACACGGAGCATGGGATCTACGGGAAGGCGAGCGAAGCGATAGAAAGCGATCTTTTTGAGGCGTTGCCCGTTGCCGACCGGAGTGAGGTGACAGTGGGGGAAGCAACGATCCTTTGTACGCTGGATAATACAGGTGTGCATGCGTATAGTTGTAAAATCGTAAAAGTAAACACCCAGAACTTGCCTGCGCAAAAAAGTTTTGTCATAGAGGTAGACGACGAGGATCTGCTAAAAAAGACGGGCGGGATCGTACAGGGCATGAGCGGGAGCCCCATCATCCAAAACGGCAAGATTATCGGTGCCGTGACGCACGTTTTTGTGGACGATCCAGCCATGGGGTATGGGGTATACATCGATTGGATGCTGAACGACATGTATACTATAAGGTGAAAATGAATATTGTGAAATAATTTACTTTTAAAAATGAATATTGTGAAATAATTTACTTTATAGTATAATTTTTAATGTGTGGTGAGATTATGGGGTACTGGAGGAAAAAAGATTGCATTCCCAAAACGATCTTACGATTCTGGCGGCCTGTGAAAATAGAGATTATTTATTGATTCTAAAGCACTATGCGCAAGAAATGGGAATATTCTCTACTTTTCAGTATGCCTTCACAGGGAAAGAAGCGTTGGATAAATTCAAAAAACACCGTCCCCATATATTTATATTAAGTCTTATACTCCCCGTGATGGATGGCCTGGGAGTCCTTGAAAAGATCGCAGAATTGGGCATTAAGGGAAGCTCCAAGATCATAGTCGTCTCGGGGGTGGGGGGAGACTTTTTCATTAAAAAATCTTTTAAGTACGGAGCAGATTATTTCTTTATAAAACCCGTTTCGTACGAAATGTTCAAAAACAGGATACTCGATCTGCTGAATGAAGAAGAAAAAACGGATGCCTTTCTAAAAGACGGGAGCTCAATGGCAAATATTATTACCATTGTCATACAGCGCCTGGGGTTACCTGCGGGTTCCAAAGGGTACAACTATGCAAGATATGCGCTGCATCTGATTTTGAATGATAAAAAGATACTGCAGGCAATGACAAAAAAATTATATCCGGCGATTGCGGAACACTTTTCCGCCACATCTTCCCGTGTGGAAAGAGATATACGACACGCGGTGGAAGTCGCGTGGAACAAGGGCGACATAGCCTATATCGAGCGGCTTTTCGGCTATACGGTGGACGCCAACCGGGGGAAACCTACCAATTCGGCTTTCTTTGCGACCGTTGCGGATTATATCCATATCAACTTGCTCAAAGTGAATTGAAGTCTATCCCTTCTGCGCACGGCATATACTGCTGTGAGGCAGGTATGGGATTTTGTTCAATAAACGTAAGATAGTACACAAAATCAAACACGAGATTTCTGCAAAATGGCTTACTTGTCTGATAGGCCTTTTTTTTGTGGTGGCCGGATTCCTGGCCGGCATATATACCGCGGATATCTACACGGATGCCGCGAGAGGCGAGATATTACAACGTTTGATGGGCCTGGGGGAAGGAAGCACTTTCTGGGGGCGGCTTTTGAAGCTTCTATGGTACCGGTTCATCAGCTGTTTTGCGATCGGCGTACTTTCCCTGTATCCTATTCTGGCGCCATTATCCGTTCTTGCGCTGATACTTGCGGCAGCATTCTGGAGCATCGGATGGGGCTGTGTTTTTTCTTTTTGCAGCAAATGGACGGTTCTGCTCTCTATGCCGCTGTTCTTTTTGCTGATCCTGCTCCACTGCCTGACTTTTTTATACTTCTATTTCAGGATGCTTGCGTATGTGAAACGATCCATTTTTGAAAGGAATGTGCCTAAATCTTCACGTGACGTGCTGTATGAAGCCCTCGCCTTTATGAGAGAATGTTATAAATGGTTTGTATTCACAGCTTTGGCTTCTCTGATCGAAGCGGCCGTACTGCCCGTCTTTTATAATTGACCTATTTTTGCATATTGAGGAAAAATCCCGGTATATATTAAGTGAAGTATTATTTTTGAAACCGGGGTTTTTATAATGTATAAAAAAGTGATAAGTTTTCTGCTGTGTGTCGGCATACTGGCGATCAGTATCCCTGTCCGTGCGGAAGAACTTTTTTCCAGTACGGCAAAATCGTATGTACTGATGGAGGCAAACACCGGCAAGATCATTGCTTCCAAGAATGCTGCGGAAGCCCTGCACGGGGCCGGTATCACAAAGCTGATGTCGTTCCTGCTGTTTTACGAGGCGGTCGGGAGCGGTGCGGTGAACCCGGATGATCCGGTGACCGTTTCTTCCGGCGCGGCGGCAAAAGGCGGGACCAGTGTTTTCCTGGACGCAGGAGAAGTCCATACGTTCGAGACGCTTTTACAACCGGCGATCGTATGTTCTGCCAATGATGCGACTTGTACGCTGGCGGAACATATCGCGGGGACGGAAGCGGCATTTGTGGAGAAAATGAATGCCCGGGCAAAGGAAATGGGGCTCAGCGCCCTGTTTATGGATTGTACGGGACTTTCTATGGCTTCCTGCGCGTCTGCGGAAGATTATGCCAAAATTGCCGCCGCTCTTTCCGGCTATGCGGGATTTTTTAAATACAGTTCGGTTTGGACCTATACATTTACACATAACAGCGGGCGGGATACGGTCGTGACCAATGCGAATGTGCTGATCAAAGAGAGCACGTACGACGGAATGTCCACGGGTTCAACGACGGAATCCGGGTATAGTCTGGTTGCTTCCATGAAGAGCGGTGCGGCACGATTTATCTGTGTGGTTATGGGCGACAAGGATTCAAACAGCCGGTTCCAACTTGCACGGGAAGCGCTCTCCTATGCCGCCGCTACCTATTCTATCAAACAGATCGCACAAGAAGATGTGAAATATAAGAGCGTCCCAATATCCGGGGGCGTAAAGGATACGATGGACATTTATACGAAAATGGACCTGGCGATCCTATATAAAAAAGGGGAAGAAGAGCAGATCATCACGACTGTGGAAATGGACGAATTGGAAGCTCCCCTGGCCAAAGGGACGATCGTGGGCAGGATCTTGGTGACGACTCCTT
The DNA here is from genome assembly GCA_963665505.1 of Christensenellaceae bacterium. Classification (GTDB taxonomy): domain Bacteria; phylum Bacillota; class Clostridia; order Christensenellales; family Christensenellaceae; genus QANA01. The sequence continues at coordinate 1,540,956 of OY762275.1, read as the reverse complement.
CGGGGGACTTTTCCGTTGCGCTCGCGGCCGGGGAAGACGTGGCACGAAAAACTATTTCAACGGAGATCTCGCGCATTTTGCTGCTCTGGTTGTTCAAAAACGCCGCCTGAATAAAAAAATATTGCATTTTGAAAAACGCCGTGTTATAATTTTACCTGTTATCATGTTGGAGGGATATATATGGACGTCGTTTCCTTGATCATCAAGATCATGCTTTGTCTCTTTTCATTATTTTTAATTGTAGTGGTCCTTTTGCAGTCTGATAAGGCTTCGAAGACGGTTGTCTCGGGCGGGACAGGCAAAAAGGTCAGAGGGATAGATGCACTTTTGGTGAGACTGACGAAAATTTCGGCTGTTGCGTTTATGGTATTGTCCGTAGCGCTCATACTGATACAGCAGTTTTTTTAAGGTGAAAGTTGGTACGCGCCCCATATAGGGGCGTTTTTTTATAAGATTTTATATAAATTAAGAAAAGGTGAATATGGATATTAGAGAAACTATAATCAAGACGATAGAGAAAAAAGGGATTTTGGAAAAAAGCGCCTTATGGAAAGAGGTGCCCGCGCAAAAGGCGGCGATTTTGAAAGAAATAGGGAAACTGGCCGACGCGGGAGAGATCGTGCACTTGGGGAAAGGCCGCGTTGCGGCCTTGGCAAAAGCAAATTACCTGAAAGGTGAGATCCTTGTTAAAAAAGACGGGTATGGCTTTGTGCGTAACGATAAGGGAGATGTTTTTGTCGCAAAAAAAGATATGAATGGCGTTTTCCCCGGAGAAACCGTACTGGTAAAGCTTATGAACAAAGGGGAAAAAGACAGGGAAGGAAAGATAACGCGCATCCTTTCCCCGTTGCCCTATAGGACGGTGGGCACGTACAAGTCTGCAAAAAAGGGAGACTATGTCCTTGCGGACGATCCTGTAAATGGAAAGATCGCCGTTCCCGAAAAGTATGTCGTACCGCATGCCCATAATAAAAAAGTCGTCGTGGCCGTCACTAAACGTGCAGATGCCAAGAAGAATACGTTGCCGGAAGGGCAGATCACAGAAGTGTTGGGCCCCAAAGGAGCGCCGCGCATCGATATTCTGAGCATCGCACGCAGTTTTGGACTGTATGCGGAGTTTCCGAAAAATGTGGAAAAAGAAGCCCTTGCGCTCGGTGACACGGTCGGCAAGAAAGACCTTGCGGACAGGGAGCTTCTGTTTGACAAACGGGTGTTTACGATCGACGGTGTCGATTCCAAGGACCTGGACGATGCGGTTTCCATAGAACGGCTGCCGAACGGGAATTCTCTTTTGGGTGTGCATATCGCAGATGTCGCGCACTATGTACCGCGGGGCAGTGAATTGGACAAAGAAGCGTATAAGCGGGGCACCAGCGTTTACCTGGTGGAACAGGTGGTCCCCATGCTGCCCAAGAAGCTTTCCAACGGGATCTGTTCGCTGAACGAAAAAACGGTGCGGCTGACGCTTTCCTGTTTTATGGAGGTCGATAAAAGTGGGCGCGTTGTGAAGTACCGGTTTGCAAAAACGGCGATCAAATCCTGCCACAGGCTCAACTATACGGAAATAAACCGGCTGTTGGAAGCGGGGGATCCTTCCGTAAAAAACAAATATGCGGATATCGCGAAAGATCTGTACCAACTGCGCGATCTGGCAAAAGTTTTGGAAGCCACGCGTACCAGAGGCGGCAGCATCGATTTTGATATACCCGAGGCCAAGATCGAATTGGATGCACAGGGCAGGCCCGTGAAAATCATTCCGAGAGAACAGCGTACGGCGGAAAATCTGATAGAGGAATGCATGGTACTGTGCAACAATACGGTTGCCGAAGAGTTTGCCAAAGACAATGCGCTCTTTTTATACCGGATCCATGAGAAGCCGAGCGCCGATAAAATGCGTGCGCTTTCGATATTCCTGTCGACCTTTGGATACAGACATGTAAACAACACCAACAAAAGTCTGCAGAATATTCTGAAAAAGAGCACGGGCACGCCGGCAGAGGGCATTATCAGAAGCGTTGTGCTGCGGTCTATGCAAAAAGCAATTTACAGTACGGGGAATGCGGGCCATTTTGGGTTGGGGTCTTCCGCCTATACGCATTTTACTTCGCCGATCCGTAGATACCCGGACCTGGTGGTACACCGCCTGTTGCATGAGAAGCTCCGGGGGGAAAAGATGGCGTATCCGCATCTGGGGGAAGTGGCAGAACATTGCAGCGCAAGAGAACGCAACGCGATCAATGCCGAACGGAAGATCGACGATATCATGAAGGCAAAATATATGCAGAACCACATTGGGGAACGCTTTACGGGAGTAGTTTCGGGTGTTACGCCCTCGGTATTGTTCGTGCAGTTGCCCGATACGGTGGAGGGCGTGCTTCCGCTGGCGGAGATAAAAGAAGATTATTATCTTTTTTATAAAGATCTGTATTGCGTTGTCGGACGGCGTACGAAAAAGAAGATCAGTCTCGGGGACACGATTGCAGTCCGGGTAAAGGCTGTCGATCCGGAATTGGCGAGGATAGAATTCTCCGCCGCCGCGCCTGTATCCAAGAGACGCAAAAAATGATATAATGAATTTGAAGGATGGGAGAAAATCATGCCGGAAGGGATTAAAATTGTTGTAAAAAATAAAAAAGCCGGGCACGATTATTTCATAGAGGAACGATATGAAGCGGGAATCTCCCTGGCGGGCACGGAAGTGAAGTCTATCCGCATGGGCAAGGCGAACATCCGCGATGCCTATGCCCAGGTAAAGAACGGGGAGATTTTCCTGTACAATATGCACATAAGTCCTTATGGGAAAGGGAGCATATTTAATAAGGACCCGCTGCGTTTGCGAAAACTGCTCATGCACAAACGGGAGATCCACAAACTGGCCGGGCTGACGTCCGTCCGCGGGTATGCGCTGATCCCGCTGTGCCTGTATTTCAAAAATGGGAAGATCAAAGTGGAATTAGGGCTGGGAAAAGGGAAGAAGCTGTATGACAAACGGCAAAGCCTGAAGGAAAAGGCGATACAGAGGGAACAAAGCATAAAATTTTCCATGTGAACAACATTTACAAATGCTTGAATATATTGTACTATAAGGGACACATGGGGGCGTACTGGTTTCGACGGGGATCATTTTTATTAGATAAGCAAGCCGCAGTCCCCAAAATCTGCGTTAAAAAGTGGGATTAAAAACAAACGCTAACGATAATTACGAATTAGCTGCTGCGTAATGCAGCACGTCCGCCTCGGGATCCCTGCCCGACCGGGTGCGGGCGTAAAGCAGGGTGGGGAACCGTTCTGTCCGCCGCTTTGAAGGCAGAATGAGATTTTCAAGGCTACCGGAGGGCTTCCTGCAAAGAGGGTACGCCCAAAGGGAAATAATATACTCTTTGCTAAGCTTGTAGAAAGTTTAATACGAAGGTTTTCGGACAGGGGTTCGACTCCCCTCGCCTCCACCAATTGAAAAGCCTTGTAGCCCATGGCCACAAGGCTTTTTTCTTTTCTCCGATAACCACTAAATTATAAAAATTAGATTGCCAAACAGGATAAATGAAACGTCCCCGCGCCTTCTAGTGTATTTTGACAATGAGCATCCATTGTGATACAATATTGAAATCAACAAAGATTACAATATTGATTAGTATAATATTAAACAGGAGCCGTATAATGTTTGATGTAAATAATTTGCTGGATGAAGCTGTTAGAGAAACCGGGAACCTGAATGTTAGTGAAATATTTTTGGTTAAAGATTTGTTTAAGGGTTACTTGTGGAAAAGAATCCCACATGGCGACCGCTTGGTGCTTGGCACACTATTTTTGAATTACGTTAACAAAACAAAAGGGAACATTCAAAAAATAGAAAAAACATCTTCAAATCAACAGAGATATATGATAGTTGAAGCATTATAAGTATATGATCGTCGGTCGGATTATTTTGTAGATATGAAAATCAACGAATTGGTTCAAGGAGCGAACCGGAATGGATGAAAATATTATAAAAGAATGGTCGATGAACAGACCGGGGCGCGTGCCGACGTTTGCTCACCCGGGAAAGGTCAGTTACTAAAGGTAACGGAAGGAGATTGGATATATGGATAAGGATGGAGTTGTTGCCGTTCTCAAGTCGCAAATAGCGGATCTGGAACAATTCCTCGATGTATACAAGAAAAGCGTCATGGAAAAGACGGACGAGCTCTACGCGGAGATTACCAAGCACAAACAGGCCGAGGATCAGCTTCTTGAAAGGGAAGAAAGATATCGGACTATTTTTGAAAATACCGGAACTGCAATGATGGTTATTGAGGAGGACATAACCATATCTCTGGTAAATGCGGAGGCTGAAAGGCTCACGGGCTATCCCAGGCAGGAATTGGAAGGCATAAAAAAATGGACAGAACTTGTTACCCAAGCTGACATGGAGAGATTGGAAAAATACCATCGCCGGCGGATAAGGGATCTGTCCGAGGCGCCAACAGTTTATGAATTTGATTTGATCAATCGACAAAGTGCGGTTAGGAATATCTCCATGCTTGTTGCCATAATCCCTGGAACAAAAAAGATCGTGGCATCTCTTTTAGACATCACCGAGCGTAAGAAATCAGAGGAAGCGTTAAAAAAAAGCGAGCAACGCTTTCGCGACTTGACTGAGCACACAAGTGATTGGGTCTGGGAAGTGGATGCTAATGGTGTCTACACCTATTCCAATCTGAAAGTCAAGGAGATACTCGGATACGACCCTGATGAAATCATCGGCAAGACGCCTTTCGAGTTTATGGCCCCAGAAGAGGTAAAACGTGTGGTTCCGGAATTTCAAGCTATTATGAAGGCTTTAAAACCATTTATAGGATTGGAGAATACCAACCTGCATAAGAACGGTCAACCGGTAATCCTGGAAACCAACGGTGTGCCTATCCTTGATTCCCTCGGCCAGTTTCAGGGTTACCGGGGCATTGATCGGGATATTACGGAGCGCAAGCGCAGTGGAGAAAAGATTCAATATCTCGCCACGCACGATAGCCTGACGGGACTGCCCAACCGTTTAATGTTTAGCCAACTTCTCATCCATTCGATCCAGTCTGCGAAACGCCACAAACGGAGATTAGCAGTTTTCTTCATTGATCTTGACCGTTTCAAGATAATCAACGACACTAAGGGTCACGATGCGGGAGACCAATTGCTGCAAGAGATGGCCATGCGCTATAAGCAAACCCTACGCGCAGCGGATGTTGTCAGCCGTCAGGGTGGAGATGAATTCGTTATTTTGATTGAAGACGTTCATAAGTTGAGTGATATAGAACTTGTAGCTAAAAATATTCTTGCCATTACTTATAAACCAGTGGTTCTGCTTGGTGACGAATGCCGAGTAACTGCCAGCATTGGTATAAGTCTATACCCTCAGGATGGCGAAGACGAACAATCACTGATGAAACATGCGGATATAGCTATGTATTATGCCAAAGAAGAAGGCAAAAATAACTTTCAGTTATATTCCAAAGATATTCAGTCACAATCAATGGGACGTTTGGCTATTGAGACAAATCTACGGCTTGCACTTGAGAGAAACGAGCTTTCTATACATTATCAGGCAAAAGTCAACTTCAAAACAGGCATCATAACCGGCGTGGAAGCGCTCCTCCGCTGGCAGAATCCAAACCTTGGTTCAGTGACTCCTACGCAATTCATTCCAGTGGCCGAAGAAACAGGAATGATCGTGCCAATTGGCAAGTGGGTGTTGAAGACAGCATGCGCTCAAAACGTTGCATGGCAACAGCAGGGGCTTCCCGCTGTCTGTATGGCGGTAAATTTGTCTTTACGGCAACTCTCAGATAACAATCTGATGGATGATATAAAAGCCGCTTTAAACGATTCCGGTATGACGCCAAGCCTATTGGAATTAGAAATTACCGAAAGCATGATCATGAGTAATCCTGCGAAAATGATGGATGTGTTGGTCAGAATTAAAAGTATGGGGGTGCGACTGGCCATTGATGATTTCGGTACAGGGTACTCATCTCTTTCCCAGCTCAAGCATTTCCCCATTGATACGCTGAAGATTGACCGTTCATTTATCCGTAACGTCCCGGAAAACGCTGAAGACAAGGCGATTACCCATGCTATCATTGCCATGGGTGAAACCTTAGGTTTAACCGTTGTGGCCGAAGGTGTCGAAACAATAGAACAAATGAACTACCTAAAGGATCAGTCCTGTGACGAGATGCAGGGTTTCTACTTCAGCAGACCGATTGTGCCAGAACAGTTTGCCGATTTGTTGCGGGAACAGGCCGACACTTTCACGGATTAAACCTTTAAGGCAGTATTTTGTCAGATATTCTGATTGACCCTACCCGCGTTTGACAGACACTTAGCGCACTTTGGCGAAAACAGTACGGCGGGATGAACTAATCCGACGCCAAGCGGCTGAAGCAAGACATTTATCCAGTTGAGAAGCGAAATAATATTTTTTATCGACTTGGACCATTATGCAAAAAGAGTATCAACGGCGGCCTGAAAATGCAGATTTTCAGCGTCCAAATGTCTTGTGTGTCCATTTGAACACACCAAATAGTTTTGTATCAATAAGCAGTATTATAGACACATAAAAAGCCAGGATTTTCGCATGAAATCGGGCTTTTTTCTATGTTCTGTTTTTGGGTTTAACCCCGGTTTTAACCCCTTTTAAAATCTTGGTGATAGAATTATTGACTAAAACTGCGGTCTTTTCAGCTTCTCCTGTTAGCTCATGGCCATACGTTCCGAAGGTATCAAAATCGTCACTGTGCCCGCCCATGTTCTTTATAAGTTCTTTAGGCAAAGATTTGTTTACAGAGAAAAATGTGTGCCGCAGTTCGTAGGGCGTTCTTTTTGAAATTCCGTTGTGATCTCGGTATATTGTCCATCGTTTTTCAAACGTACTTAAATTTGTTGCCTGCCCGTTACGATTAGGGAATACGTAAGGGGATATGACACCAGCTCTTTTAAGCATGTTTTTTTGATCGAAGAGTACATCTTCTGCTTTTTGTGGCAAAACAAATTCACGTATGGCGTTTTCGTTTTTTCCTGTTGTGTGTTCATTATAAACGTTTATAGAGCCGCGAACACAGCATACGTGATTTTCTATATTGGAATTTTTAAGAGCAAATGCTTCTCCCGGTCTTAGCCCTACAATTACAATGAGGCGGCATAAATGAATATACCATTCGTCAATTTCTTTTCCGTACCGCACGGTCGTGTCGCATGAGAATAGTTTTACTATATCCTCTGGTTGTAATGTTCCCTTATGGCTTTTTTCTGCACCTCGTGGTATGTACAGGCTTTCTGGATATAGCTTTGTGATCGGAGCCTTTCTTGCATATTTTATAAAAGCAGTTAAACAGTTTCGCAGATTTTTTAATGTTTTTTCCGATAGTGTTTTGCCTCGAACAGGGTGTTTATAGGCAAATAAAATCACGTCTTGCAAGTGCTGTTCGCTCAAAGAGGCGACTTTTCTTGCCCCGATCTTCTTTTTTATGTAATTGCGACCGAACGTCTCATACTTTATCCAATGACTTTTGCTTGTGCTGATTTTTAATTCTTCAATCCATTTATCAAAAAAATCCCGTACTCTAACCGTATCGGACGCTACGTTGTTCTCTAACCACGCATCCGCTTTCTTCTGACATTCTTATCTGCCCAGAACGCCCGGGCAGGGGAGAAGTAAACGTCTTGCGTATACCGTTTTTTCTGACCTTTATCTGCCATCGTTCGTATTTTGGTAGCCATTTTGGTATGTTGATTCTTGTTGACATCATTTCTCCTTTCAAAAACTGTTATTGCTGTTAAGATAAGATATATCCAAATGCTTATATCTTTCGGCTTAAAATTTTCTTCTCATCTCTACTACTTTGCCGATTACCCGGATTTGCAATTCGTTGACTGCTGTGCTGTGTAAAAGTGCGGTGGATATGATGCCACATTATAGCCAATCAGCATTATTCCTTGTTCATGCTTTTTAAGTTTTTTTCATGTGGTATCATAGTCGTTCACTAAAACGATTGTCACATCGCTGCTTTCTACATCCGGTTGTTGTTTTACAATAACGATATTCCCGTCTTCAATTTTCGAGAACATACCATCGCCAGCTGTTTTCAACCCAAAAAACCTTCCTGTTTTCGCCAGATCCGGCGATATCTTTTCTTCACCTAATATTTCTTCATTAGTTTCCACAGATGTTCTTGCCAGAATCCTTCCCAAAATTGGAATCTTGACTACCTTTCGTTTGTGAGAGACATCGACTCGACCAAGCAAGTAATCGACGGTAACACCAAAGAAACTTGCTTAGGTTTTTAACATATCTGTATCTGGTTGACTTTTCTCCATCTCCACATGGAAACGCCCCAATTACATTTGCGAGTTTCTTTGATTAAGATGTCTCTTTATTCGTAATTTCCTTAAGTTCTTTATAATTAATGGTATATGTTATGACCTGCCCCTGTTTTCGCGCATTTGAAATGTTAGGGTTTACCTAAAATCATCAGCGCATATTCGGTTAGCGTCAGGTCATCCAGCGACATAAGTGGTCTGATATAGTTGTACTCAATACACTAATCTTCGATGATTTCTTTTGCTTCGGATAGATTCTGGGACTAATGTTGATCAATGCATTCTGCCTGAAATGTTCGTTAAAGCTTTCAATGTACCCATTCTGTATAGGCTTGCCTGGATCAATAAGAAGACTTTAATATTCTACTTATATTTTCGTTTATAATTAGACTTTAGCCAATCAATATATTCTTTTTGGGTACAAGTTCCATTGATTAGTTTTGTTTTCCATACCATATTTTTCTCATTAAACAAAGTAGTACTCTCACCTTTATTATACATCATTTGTCTTAAGTTTTTAAGCAAACGAATTGCTTCGTTTTTATGTCTTCTGGCCAGCGTAACACTAAGTTTTGCGGCATCTCTGCAATTTCTATCAGGGTATTTAGGGCTGGGCCGTAAACAATATTTCTCATCAGTTCTGTTTTGCGGAACAAACCATTTACCGCAATGTTCACATTTTTTTATGGTTTGTTTGAGTTTGAGTGTTTGATGCATCAAAATAAGGCAAAACTCCTCGATATCTTCACATTCATATACGGTGTAGACTGTTGCATTGTCTAAGACATAACGGAATTTTGGCAAAATTAAATGCTTTTTTGCCATCAAGATTTGAAACATATAGAGAGATACGATTTTTCCACCTAAAAAGCCGTTTAAAAGCCGATGGACATAGATACAGTTGTCTATTTCTGTGTGATTGAATCCAGACCGTAGGGCATATTCTTCACAATTATCAGTTTTCACAGACAAAAAATCACAGATCCAACTTCCTAGTAATAAAATATTTGCGGAAGGCTGGATTTCTTCAATATCGGCTGTTCCCCATACCGCATTGTGAAAATGGAGGATTTCTACAGGGACGATATCGTTTTGATAAAACCATATTTTAGACATAGCGACCTCCGAAAGTTGGTAACACACTAACTAGAGAAAATATATACCAATGCCAATTGGTATGTAAAATCATAGGTTATATACTATATGTTAGATAGACAAACCAATAAAGTCAATAGAGTTTTTAACGAAATAGTACAGAAGAAATGAGGATTGTTTAGGATGAAGCGAGGCTATTTTCAAACGCCAAATTACATATTAGAGCTTGCGAATTTCAATATTTATCAAAAAATGGTGTTGATTTGTTTATATCGTATGGGGAATCAAGGTGCCTCTATATATCCAAGTTATCGTACAATAGCAAAGCGCTGTAGTATAAGCAGAACTCAGGCCATTCATGTAGTTAAAGAGTTAATATTATGTGGTGTGCTCAATGTTAAAAAACGGAAGAAAAAAAGTAGAAATAACACAAATGTGTATACAATAAACAGCGATGTTCTAGAAGCGAACTACCGAGAAGTACGGAAAAATCATATTGAAGATAATGGAAATGGTACACAAAGTAAACCGGGTAGTACAGAGGATACACCACGGGTAGTAAACAATGTGTACCCAATAAAGAACCCTAGTTATAAAGAACTTAATAAAAAGAACCATAGTGCAGGGGATGCTAAAAAATCAAATGTATTCTCTTTTCAAGAATATATAGAAAAATTTGCTAATGAACATGACGAAGAAGAGATAGAAGTAGCTGGATATTACGTTAGCGAGTATCGGGATATTGTTGGTAGAGAGCATAGAAAGATGAAACTAGAAACATGGCATAAAGCGATAGAAGAGGTACTGGATTTATACACGATGGATACGGGTGGACCAGAATATTTTGAAAGAGGGGAGACTAAAAATGTCGTTGTTTTAATAAATGGATATTTTAAAAAGCGAGATAAATTTGAAAAACCGTGTGATTTTACTTTACCGCATTTCAATAGTCCGGCTATTAAAGGGATTTTGCTATTTGAATGTGGGCTATGATGAAACTGTTTTAAAACGATAAAGATACGGCTAAGAACAACAATACGTCTTGTGGGAAAGAGAGGGGAGGGGGCGTATAAAAGCTAGGAGGTTTGAGTGCCTCAACGTGAGCCCCAGAAAGACACAAGATTTCGCAAAACTAGAGAGGGGGGGATAAAATAAATAAGAAGGTGAACCCAAAAATGTGATACAATTATAATATACTGTATTATGATGAATACGAAGAGCAGCATTGGTATTCGGTCGAAACACTGCAGCTTAATGCGGACGGGACATGTGTACACGAGTGCAAGAACGTTTTTGTGGATATGCCTCGAAGCGAGGATTACAAGGAAGAGCTAATGGGAATGGAAGAAAGCTTCAGCGGAGAGTATTCTGTATATCATGCAAGCCAAGAGGCGGTGGCGCAGGGCAAGCCAGACGTATATGGACTGATCAACTTCCCGGCAACAGGGTATATTTACCGGACTTCCTTTTGGTATGATGTTGGTGCTGTGTATTTTGAGCAGTCTGTTCTTACGAAGGGATAGGGAACAAAGCGAGGGATTACACCATATAAAATATATATGAAAAAAACAACGGTGCCGTGTTTGGCGGCAAATATGTAGATTAGGAGCTGTGCATAATGTCAGAATTGTTTAAACAAGTTGACTGTATAGAATTATATGTTTCCGATCTGGATGCGGGCATTGAGTATTATTGCGGTAGTTTAGGCCTGAAACTTTTATGGAGAGCTGAGACAACAGTAGGTTTAGGTATGGGAAACGGGATAACTGAAGTCGTTTTACAGACAGATAGGAAAAAGATCAATGTTGATTTCAAGGTCGAATCAGTCATCAATTCTATTGATAGAATAGTCAACGCTGGCGGCAAGGTAATAGATGGCCCTTTTGACATACCAATAGGGAAATGTGCTGTAATTCAAGATAAATGGGAAAATCAGTATGTTATTTTGGATATGACAAAAGGAAAGTACACGACTGACTATAACGGAAATGTAACAGGTGTAAGTAAAGATGTTTTATAAAGTTAATAAGCATTGTATTAATATGAAGTTGCCATCTTAACATTTGATGGCAAGGAAATCAAATTCGATGCATTTAAACTTCTGGATGATAAAAGACAGTATGTCCATGTAAATATTTTTAATTTGCAAAATAAGTAAAAAGCAATTATTTAGAACAATATTGTTTTTGCAGATAAAATAGAGCTCTAAACGCTTCAAAAGATGATTAAAGGGGAGTCGATTTATGTTGATTTTTGGACCCGTACCCTCAAGACGTCTGGGACATAGCCTTGGAATTAACCATATTCCGCCTAAAGCATGCTCTTATTCGTGCGTATATTGCCAGATTGGCAGGACAAACCACATGATGGTAAAAAGAAGTGAATTCTATAAACCCGAAGAAATATATACTCAAACTAAACAGAAACTGTCAGATATAGACGAAGAACGTGTGGATTATTTGACTTTTGTTCCTGATGGCGAACCGACGTTGGATATTCATTTAGGGCAGCATATTGATTTGTTAAAATCACTTGGAATTAAAATCGCGGTTATTACAAACGCGTCGTTGTTATGGATGGATGATGTGAAAGAAGATTTGCTGAAAGCCGATTGGGTATCCATAAAAGTTGATGCGGTGGATTATGAGATATGGAAGAAGGTGGACAGACCGCATGGCTCACTTAAATTGGACAGGGTTTTACAAGGGGCAGCTGATTTCGCAGAGCGATTTAAAGGCAAGTTGGTAACAGAAACCATGCTGGTCCGCGGATTTAACGACAACGAATCGCATCTCAAAGAGGTCGCGAATCGGATTTATTGCATGAAGTCAAAAAAGTCTTATATTCTTGTTCCCACAAGACCGCCCGCAGAGAGTGGTGTTGTCGGGCCAACAGCAGAAACGCTACGCAATGCGTTTGATATTTTCCGTCAAAGAGGTATTCCAGTGGAATGCATTACAGGGGACGAAGGAAACAACTTTTATTTTACGGATGATGTTGCAAATGATTTATTAAGCATTTCAGCGGTCCATCCAGTAAGAGAAGAGGTCATAATGAATTTGCTTAGAGAACGGAATTTGGACAGAACAGTTATTGATCAGCTTATAGAGAAAAAACTGATTAATTCATATATATACGAAGGAAAAAAGTTTTATAAAAGAAATATATAGATGATTAAGAATGGAGATCATATAAAATATGGATTGCTTGCCCTGCATTAATAACTTGAGAATAAATACTAATATGGAGCAAAAATTTTACGTATAAATAAAATGTATCTTATCAAGAAATGAGGAATGACTATGGTTATAACTCAATCAGAGCGGCTAAATTTTAGAAAGATTGAAGATGGTGATTTTAATATTATTGCGGAAATCATGCGAGATGGAGGTGTCAAAAAAGTATGGGGGCATTATTTTTCTGATGACGATGTAAAAGAATGGATAGCCCAAAGAAAAAGAGGTTATGAAAATAATGGAATAGATTATCTTCTGGCGATTAACAAGCTCTCGAAGGAAGTCGTTGGGCAAGTCGGACTTTTAAAAGAGAGTATAGATGGCAAGGAAACCTGGGGACTTGGATATATTTTGTTAAGCCAGTTTTATGGCAAGGGATATGCTATCGAAGGTGCCAGAGCTATGGCTGACTATGCGTTTCATATACTAGAAGTCCCCAAGATTGTTTGCGATATAAGACCGATGAACAAGCCTTCCATTGCAGTTGCTGAGAGACTTGGCATGATAGAAACGGGAATGTTCATAAAGCGTTATCATGGGATGAAAATGCCGCACCTGATTTTTGAGTTAAGTCGAGAGTGAAATAGTTTGATTTATTTTATGGGAGAATGCCAGATGGGTGAAACAATAACGCACAAAATGCGAAGGTTGAGATATGTAAAAAAGGGACCGCTGATAATGCGACATATTAGAGTGTGTAGGTGCCTTTGAAGGTGTTTTATTGGCTTTACTTTTGGCTGGCTGTTTTCTGAATGCGTTTTATCGCTACGATAATGGCAAAGAATTTGAAATCGAAAATGAACATTACAAAGAACAGTTAAATATTATGACCAGCAAGCTGCACAAAGACAGAAAAGTATCAGCTTAATGAAACCCATTTGTATTCAATTGCTTGTGTCGGAAAGTCTTATATTATCATGAGTTTCAAATTTGTCCTTACGAACACTCGCATCATAAGAAAACCGCATTAGAATGCGGTTTTCGTTATTTGTGATTATTAATTAACCCCGTCTTTAACCTTTTTTTGATCTTAAGCAGTATAAAAAACATATTTGTTCCCAATTCCATCGGCAGCGGAAGCGGCGACACCATAAACATTTATATTGGAACTAACAAACATAGAAGAAAGGGACATAACCAAGCAAAATGCAGATATGGGCCAAGACAACTTAAAAAGGGCAGATGCTGTTTTTAAATCAACGCGGAAACTGGATAAATGAAAATCGAATCCCAACGCATCACGATGTACGTATAAATACACAACGGATAACAGAAAAGAAAAACCCTGAGAAATCACAGTTGCCAATGCGGTACTACCTGCACCCATGTCCAACATACCCATAAATACTTATGCTTAGGATTTTTTTGGTGAAAGAAGTAGATTCGAGCTCTTGGTACCTTTTGGCATACCTGATTTTGAGGCGTAATTTCCAGATAAGTTCCTTCATATCTCAGTATATCCTTTTTTCTAAACAACATAAAAACGGTGTAGAATAAGTGTTTTCTTATTTTAGTCCAGAACACGTTGTTCTACTTTTGCATAATAAACGCTCCTTAGTATAAATATGTTGTAGTGTACTTCGGGCCAACTTAGCCCGAAGTGATGAATCAAGATCAGTCGTTATCTACCCTTAAAAATCCACCCTCAAATGCATTTGGAAACAGGAACTTTTTTTCGGCCGAGCCAAAAGTCACAACAATTAAGCTATGCTCAAACTTTCTGACAATCCCATCACCGAAAGACTTGTGCTTTACATGAGTGCCAACCTTAACGCCTGACAAGTCCATTTTCGCTTCTTGTGGTGTTGGCGGGATTGTCCGTGAGAATGGTATTGGCCAAACAGTTTGAATTACTGACGCCGTTGCCTTAATCACAGGTTCTTTCCGCACTTTTTGAGCCGATATTGCATTTTTAATCGGAGTTATATCCTCCTCATTATCTTCATCGTCGGCAGTATCATCGTCAATTGCTTCAATGTCCGGCATATCGTCAACTGCTTGTGCGACTTCGGATATAGAAATCTGTTGTGAACCGAAAAGGCGGTCGAATTCTTCTCTCGTCAGAACGGTATCGTACCCACCGACGGCCTCGCCCGCATGTTTATCGATGCCGGTATAAGAAAGGCTTGAATCCTCATACCGCTTGAATTTGTAAACCGCGTCGTTCATCAGACCGCCGTTGAAAACGCCGAGTGAAACAAGAAGTTCAAAGTCTTTTATGTCCAGACCCATAACTCGTTTGAATAACCCCGGTTCAAGCTGCGTAATAACATCTTTCAAACTGTATTCGCGGAAATCCGTCAAATACATAAATACGGGGATACGGGTAGCAAACTTTATTAACTTCTCCTGTATCATCTTTCGCTTTGACTTGAATTCCTTTTCTTCCGCGGTCAGTTCTTTCTTCTCTTTTTTGGTCGGTTTTTCTTCCTTTTCTTTTGCTTTCTTTACCTTGTCGGACAGGTTGATTATCGTTTCAATATCGTTGTTCAAACTACGAAAACCCTCGATGCTCATTAACGCCCGCATAGCGTCCTCATTCGCCATGAGGCGGGCCAGCGTTTCGTTATCGACATTTACAAGTAATGCGCTCTCCCAACGCCGGGCAAGAAGTGTCGCGGACGTTCCGGCCATTGCTATGTCAAGAACATCCCCCGCGTTTATCTGTTTCATGGTACTGCCATCGTAAGCAATAACAGGCAAGAAGTTGATAAACTCTGCAACTTTCTTTTCCGGGTTGCCTTCGTTTACATCGAGCCTGCAACTATAATCGGCAATCTGCCTGAGCGCACGGTCAAGGGCGAAATCAAAAATATAACACTCACGTTTCATGATCTCGCGTTTTCCTGAGCCAATATCTACCTCCCACGGGCTTTGTACCCGGAAAGCGGCCTGAAAATATGTTTCGGGGCTTGATAAGTTGCGGAGCATGAAGATACCCGTCCACGGCCTCACCGTCACGCCTGTTGTCAGCTTGCCGCAAGTCAGCGTTATTGTCTTTGTTTTAAGGGGGTCACGCATTGATTTCTGCACAGGCGCAAGCGCGTCAACGCCGATACCCGCGCCGCTTCCGGCACAGACATTAATTATATAGTCATGAAAGAAAGTATTGTTCTTTTGTTGCAATAAATTACGCATAGCAAAACAAGAAGCCACGTGAGGCAAAAACCATACCGTATGTGTCAGGATGGAAAGCAAACGGTTGTTTGAGTACGGCATTTCCGGTTTTCTCGCGCCGAGCTTCAAATCATCGGTAGTTGTACCGAGGTAAGCGCCGCGAATAAGGTCAAGCCATTTTTGGACGTATTCTTCATACTTAAATTTCGCATCGTCATTCTTACCCTCCGCGGAAAAGAACACATTTAGGTCAAACTCGTCAAATTCGCCCTGCATAGCAATCTGCCGTATGCTGTCGGGGATTTTATAGGTCATCATTACTATGCGCGGCAAAGCGGCATAGGGATTATCGGGCGGTTCTTTCCAGTTGTCCTTGGCCTTTTGTTCATCGGAGTATGTCCAGTTATAAATTTGATCTTCTATAAATTCGCCGGAGTTAATCGCTCTGAACGGCGTACCCGATAAGTACAAATAGCGCGGCGTGGTGATCGGCAGCCATGTTTCGTTGATAGCGTTGCCTTCTTCATCTTTCGCGTACTTTTCCAAGTCGAGGGCCTCGTAATCGTCCTCGTCGTCCGCTTCAAAGAGCTTTTTGGCGTTTTCACGCCATGCGCCGAAATGGTACTCGTCAAAGATAACCAAGTCCCAGTTTGTAGTATGTACCCACTCGTTCTTTGCCTTTATGCCACCGGATTCGTTTGTGCCGAGATAATCTTGAAAAGAACCAAAGCAGACAACGGGCCTTGCCTTATCGGCGGTTTCCCATGTCACATCCGATGTCCGGCTGATGAACTGCCACCCCTCAAAGTCAACGTGCGTTTTTATATCTTCTTCCCATGCGCTCTGAACGGCGGGCTTGAACGTCAGAACCAATATCTTCAACAGGCCCATGCGCTTTGCAAGTTGATATGAGGCAAAGGTTTTCCCAAAACGCATTTTCGCGTTCCATAGGAACTTGGCCGAGCGCGTCCCTTGCTCTTTCGCGGCTGATTTGAAATACTCAATTGTTTTGCTTACAGCCTCCTCCTGCTCCGGACGCATGGAGAAATCACGGGTACGATTTTCAATGTTTTCTTTCCGCTTGCTGACCGCGATATACGCGGCTCGCAAGTCGTTCACCGTACAACGGAACCACTCGCCGCCCTCGCTTGGAAAGCCGCGCTTTGCGAGTGTGCGGTGAACGTCGTGATCGCTGAAATTGCCGCCGTCTGAATACATGGCGGATTCCGCAAAAACGATACGGTAAGGGACTTTCCCGTCCGGGCGCTTTGTGGGGTATTGCTGCGCTACGCGCTGTTCGACGCCGATTGTGGTATAGCCGACTTTCAGCAAACCCCGATATTCAGGGTTGCTGTCCTCGTAGGCATATATCATCGGCTGAGTTTCAGGACGAAGCGGAAAAAACTCCTTATTCATAACTGTTCACCGTCCCCAATATATGTACCATTTTTTGAGTCATTTACATCTCAACGGACATTTAGAAACTGAAATCTTTCCTGCTAATTTTTCAAACCCGTTTTTAAGGCAAAACTCTTTCAAATCCTTTTCGTTTTGCCTTGATTTAGGAGCAATTGTAACACTCTCAAATAAAGCTTCTACATTTAGCCCTTCTTTTTGACACAATTGCTCGTAATTAACTTTCAAAACTTTTTTTATCTGACCATCAATTAACTCAAAGGATATTTCCGAATAATTATTAGTGCGATTTTGGGTGTATGACTTAAATAATAGACTTCTGAATTCGCACTCCGAGGAAAAACTGCTGTGCTTCTGCGCAGAAGCACATAGAATGATATTATCCATTAAGCCGTTAATATCCTGAAATCCCTTAGTTAGCTCACCGGTTTCAAAATAATGTTTCACGATTTCGTAATGGCTGTGGCTCCGGATATTGCCCTTGTAAAATATTTCGTTAGAAAGAACTTGGTTATAATACAGTAGTTCTAAAACCGTTTCGGTGTTAAACGCAACGCAAATACCCCTTGCATTATCTGCATACCGCTCCCATTGAGCCGCATCATCATATAATGTTGAAAAACACATTGCAAACGGATATTCGGATTTTATTCTTGCATATATTTTACCAAAAAAAGAATCTAACTTGAGTTTATCCGGGTGGATATCTTCAATTATTGCTTCTTTTAATCTATTTACAAAATCGGTAAGCTCTGACGTATCGTTCATTGTGGCCGTATTTCCCCACCAGAATTGTTTGTTACGAAGCATACCATATAGAGCAGCCACTGAGGTATAGTGATATAAATGCTTACCGATCTTTTTGACTCTTTCGACAGCCTGCTCTTTTCGTTTTTCTATTTCAAGCTTAGACCTCATTATCGCCACCATTCAATTCCATTGGGCGTATCATAGATTCGATAAAAGCGATTTCTTCTTCGTTCAAACCGTATTTAGCGTATAGTTTTTCGTCTGTCCACGGTTCAGAGAAGTCTTGGACAGGGACGAAATGGTATACTCTCTTTGTTGCGTGTTGAGCAGGTTTGTTTAATAGTACTAAAAAACGAAAAAAGCGTGTTGCTATATAGGATATTAAGTTATTTGATTCAATCATATTGTCGAATGGTCCAATATAAATGTAGGTTTCTGTACATGCTGAACCGGGCTCACCCAAAAACGGACGACCCAAGATAGGATGCGGAAAGCTATCACTGCCACTCCCCAAAGGAGGAATGAAAACTTTATATTTATCAATAATTTCTGTGTTTTGTGTTATGTCTTTGCGCGAGATATATCCAAAACCACCGTTTTGATAGAGTTTCACTCCACCTTTAATCATTGTACTCGGCGCTGTATAATTCGTTCGGAATCCAAAGGGTTTTGATGTGCTCACCAACTCCTTTATTGAAGGTTCTGACCTCTCATAAACCTTTCGAACTATGCTGATTGCTTCGTTATAGCGAATAAACATATCAGCACCGAAGTCAAGGAGTGGTCTTGTCATTTTTGAAGAAATGACGTCAGCTTTATGAGTTACCACCTCGCATTCACCAGCGTTATCCCTATCCCAAAGAAAAAAGCATACTCCACCTTTTATTTGAACGCCAGGGAATACATCATTTGCTTCAGGGAAATCGTGTATACGACGCATACGTTGGTCATGAAGCATCTCTTCTCTAAAACGATCTAAGCCTTTACCTCCAGCGAACCACCGAGCTGGAATAATCATACTTAAATAGCGCGGTTGTAATTTTTGCGCTTGTTGTACAAACTTCTGGTATATTGGACTTGCACTACGTCCATGCCCTCCATCGCTTAACTGATACGGCGGATTGCCGATAATTACATCAAATTTCATATTATAAATCCCCTCCGGCTTAGTGGTATGTATAAATTCATAAGCATGGGTTTCCAATGTTTCATCGCGGTCGTACTCTGATTTAGACGCTCCGCAGAATGCGCACTTCTCCCCGCGCCAAACATGTTTTATCTTCTTGAAACGGATATTGCCCTCTGCATTATCGAATCTTGAAATGGAATACCTGCCGTTTGGGAATTTCGAGCAGTACACGCTTCGCCTTGACAGCAGGGAAGTTATTTCTGTAATTGCTATGCCATATAGCTGTTTGTGGAATACATGGTCAATGCGTTCCTGCAAATTAGGGATCTCACCTTCAAGTCCGGCAATCAACCGCTTGGCTATCTCACGCAAAAACACGCCAGATTTACAGGCCGGGTCGAGGAACGTCGTATTCCTATTGCTAAATAGCTCCTGCGGGAGCATATCGAGCATTTTATTCACAATATCCGGCGGCGTGAACACCTCGTCATTGGAAAGATTGGCAAGGCAGGACAGCACATCAGGATTATATGTGTTTGTATAGAAATCACTCATAATGTTGTACCCTCCTGTAATGGATCGGCGGGAACTCGCGGATAGGCGAGAGGACCATCGCGCCTGTTTCGTCAAGTTCATATTTGCCAACCTCGCCAAACAAATCCATCTGCAAATTGACCGTGTTTTCTTCTAACATTTGATCAAGCCGGAAATCGCGCCGTTTGAGCATACACCCATTCACCGCCGACCATTCCGCGAATATGATAGGCACACCGTCAGAGGTTTTCATTGTCAGGGCGTCGCCGCAGAGAATGTTATGCCGCAGAATATGACGTACAGCTTCGCGTGTTTCGTGGTTCGCCGTATTTCGACAATTTGCTGTATATTCTTTATTAAAAATCCCAAACATCCGCTTCCGGCACTCTTCGGTATTGTCCGGTAATAACTCCACACCGTAAATGCTCGTAACTGCAATAACAGCGTAACGCTCATAATCGTCCGCGTTTTTACCATAGCGAGACTTCACGACAGCAAGTTTACGGCGTAATATCTCAGCAAGGAAGTTACCATCGCCACAGGCAGGCTCAAAGAAGCGGCTGTCAATACGTTCCGTCTCCTGCTTCACAAGGTCAAGCATGGCGTTGACTTCACGCTCGGCAGTAAACACCTCGCCGTGGTCGGCTACGCGTTGTTTGGATTTTGTCTGTGAATTGTTCATTTTCCTTACCGCTCATCTGGGATAATTTCCATTATAGCTGAGATGTCACATTGCAGAGTATTACATATTTTAAGTAAGCTCTCCATAGAAACAGTTTCGCGCTTGCCCATTTTGGCAATCACATTAAAACTTAGTCCCGTGGCCTCTCTAAGTTCTGTGCGATTCATTTTTTTATCAATCAATAACTTCCAAAGTTTATCATAACTAATTACGGGCACTTATTAGCCTCCTTTTGAGCAATCTGTGGGGTATATGCGATTATAATATCATTATTTGGCAATATTATCAAGAAAATCTTCCCATATAGTGAGATTAGCTGTAGCTGAAAAAAGTCTATCGAAAATGCATACGAGAGAAGTGGCATCATATGATGCACCTCTCCTGTATGAACGATCACCTTACATAGTCACGATTATGCTTTATTGCCGACTTCTTTTTAGCGGCTTTCTGAGCTTTCACCGCATCAATGGTCTCATCAATCTTTAAATCCGGATAATTCACATAAAACTGTTTGGATTTACTATCTGTTATCAAATTCGGCTGTTACGTACGATAGCATATAACGATATATACGGATTTATCCGCATAAGTTCGATATATCCGATAACAATCCTACAAAGAACCGTTTCAATAGTGCGGCCCTATAAATATGTTTATATTTATCATATGAATTATTTATTTTCTTAGTTCATAAGTATCCAATCTATATGGATTGACCTGCCCCCTGCTTTCGCGCAATTGGAATGTTAGGATTCACCTGAAATCATCAGCGCATATTCGGCCGGCGTCAGGTTATCCAGCGACATGTGCGGCCTGATGTGGTTGTACTCCTGCCGCCAGTCTTCAATGATTTTCTTTGCTTCAGACAGGTTTCGGAACCAGTGCTGATCTAGGCACTCTGCTCGAAACTTGCCATTGAAGCTTTCAATATAACCATTCTGCATAGGCTTGCCCGGATCAATAAATATGTGCTCAACCTTGTGATCGTATTCCCAGGCATTCATCACATTGCTTGTAAATTCGGAGCCGTTATCCGTGAGGATTTCCTGTGGCATCCCTCGGAATATTGCGATTCGATTCAACACAGCTGCTACCTTTCGTCCCGTAATGGAGCTGTCAACCTCCAAGGCTACGCATTCTCTTGTAACCTCATCGATGACTGTAAGCACCCTGATATTTGATCCATACCTTGTTTTGTCACTGACGAAGTCCATCTGGTCTGCTCCCGATATTAGGTCCAGTTACAAAGTTAGTTTAGACCATAGGGGATCATATGTAAGTAATTAAGCTGAGAATAGTATTATTGTCTGCAGAGCAGGAGTCTTGTAGTTCAGGGAATTGAAAGTCATTCAGGAGTTCTCGAATATTATACTGGTCAGACTATAAGTAACACAACAACCGGGGTTTTCTGTAATTTTGCACACCCATGAAAAATGCATACCCCCTAGCCTTGGAATCGTTGGACATTAGACGAGGGGGTGTGCATTTTATTTTTCTTAATCCAACTTTAGTCCTGCCCGTATACAGTGATTAGGGAAGCGATGAATAAAAAGAGCAGAAGAACAGGCATATATGTCTGCTCTTTTTATTCCCAAACATCCGGGGTTACTAACCTCTTTTTATGGGATTCGAGTGTAACTTAATTTGAACGATAGTCGCAAAAACGCTTTAAATAGGCGTTTTTTTAATGTGCTGGGGATGCTAAAAACCCACCCGAAGGGGTTCGACTCCCCTCGCCTCCACCACTATCAATCGAGATTGATACAATAAGAACCGGTCCTTCAGGACTGGCTCTTATTGCGTCTGTTAGCAAAATAGCGTGAATTCAAGGGCTTAGTTTGAGCCACATTTTAATATATAATGCAGATTGTATTGATTGGATTACTATGGTAATATTTATCTGATATTAAGAGGACATTAACAACTTTTGCAAGAGTCTCTCAAATATTTATACTAACATATAAGCAGAATTTAAAGGAGGAAACGAAATGTTTAAATCATTAAAGAGAATAACATACCATGCATCAGACTTAGCCGAGGCCAAAAATGGTATGTCAGTGCATTAAACATTCAACCAATATTAGATACTCCCTTTATTATTCTTTTTAGAGTCGCGGATTGTACATTATCCATATCAAAAGCGATTAATCCGGTTCGCGTGGACAGTGAACAAATTGAAGTTTTTTGGGAAGTTGAGGATATTGATTCTTCTTTTCAAAAATTGGTCAGCTTAGGTGCCAAATAGCACACACCGATAACCGATGTGTTAAATATTCGAACTGCAAAAGTGATTGATCCATTCGGAAATATAATCGGTATTACAGGCTCACCTCTGGATGCAAAAAAGCGTTCAGTAGAGAATAAACCGTCAGAATCCGCGACACTTTTAGCTTTTTGCCGGGTATTAGCCGCCAAAGATGAAAGAGAAGAAATAAAAGGGCCAGATTATCTTGCGGAATTATTTTTAACTGAAGACGCAAAGAAGGCATTTAAAGACAGCGCGTCAAGGAAATGGACTATTCAAAAGCTTATTACATCACCCAAGTATGGATTCAGCATAGCCCGAACCGCTTATTTCGACAGTTTGTTCAAAAAGTATCTTTCCGAGAACATTCCACAAATTGTTATTTTGGGGGCGGGTTATGATACTCGGGCGTATAGATTACATAATTTATTAGGTACATCAAAGATTTTCGAAGTCGATATTCAAACTACACAAAAAAGTAAGATTGAAATTCTTGAAAAAAATGAAATTAAAATTTCAGAAAATATTATTTATGTCAGTATCAATTTTGAAACCGAAAGCCTGGAAGAGACACTATTAAATTCCGGCTTTGTTAGAGGAGCAAAAACCCTATATGTTTGGGAAGGCGTTACATATTATTTGACGGAAGACGCAATAGAAAAGACCTTGAAGTTTATCAATGCATATTCTTCTAAAGCAAGTGTAGTATGCTTTGATTATTTGGCCGAAAAAATTGAATCAATGAACGCTGCCGAGCCTTACCAATTTACTATAGGTAAGGAAGAGCTAAGAATATTACTTTCTGAATATGGTTTTGAAATTATTGAGCATATTGATTTTAAAGAAATGGAAAAAAGATATCTAACTTTGATAGACGGCTCTTTAGCTGAAGAATCTTTAACTTATTTCAATTTTGTTACAGCAATGGTTCTTTAACAGTTCCGCGTGCCGCTCAAATTCTACATCAAAAATATGGGCAGCAAGGTTTCAGGGCAGCTTAAGACACCTGCACTCCTCTGTGCGATTTTGCACCCCATCAAAATGCAAAATTAAATTGTATCAATCTCGCACTCCAAATACAAATCAATAAATCGAGATGGATACAATAAGAACCGGTCCTTCAAGACTGGCCCTTATTGTATCTGCAAGCAAAATGGTTTGAATTCGATAGCTTCGCAGTTATATGGCTGTTGCACAGAAGAGGTTGTCCGTTTATGTTTCCACTTTTTAATTGGTTGCGCTGAGTTTCAGGTAATGGTATACTTTTGATTACAATATTCAGTTTTAGCTAAAAGGAGAAAATATGGAGCCACTGTTCACCAACAAATGTAGATATACAAAACAAAATCTTATTGAGGCTTACAGGAGCGCTTCTTTACGCAAATTGCTGACAATATTATTTATTTGTATTGGGCTCCTGATTTCCTTTTGTGGGCTGCTTATTGAGGATTATTCCTATTGCTTGTTCGGCGTACTGTTTAGTATTTTTTACCCGCTGTTTTCTTCATGGGCCGTGCGGTTTTCGGCTGTAAACAGATATCAGCAGTTGCAGCAGCTTTACAACGGCGAGGCTGAATCGGTCATCAGCTTTTATGAAAATCAGCTCGTTGTTCACTACGTACAAGGCGGTTCCGATTTCACGATCGCTTATCCGCAGGTTGCCAAGGTGTTTGAAACAAAAAATCTTTTTTTCCTAATGCTGTCCACGCGAATTGGTTTTTTACTGGGAAAACAGGGTTTTGAGGGAACGACCGCTGATGAATTCGGCCGGTTCATCCGGGCACGCGCAGTCGGCGAGGGGCAGAATAATCTAAAAAAAAGACAGTGGAAAACTGCGATCATTACGGCCTGTGTACTTGTGGCTTTGATTGCACTCGGTGTCACGATCGGCCTTTTTGGGCAGGCGATCGAGAACAGGATTCCGAAAACCTTCGCATACGGAAATTATTCCATAGAACTTACAAGCGCCTTTGCCGAAAACGAAGGCGAATGGGAAACCCCGGATGCGGTTGTTTATTGCTTTTCTGAAACAGGCGAAGACCTCCGCAGCTACGGTCTCGCATACGATACAGCCGCGGCTTATTTGCAGGATACAAACGAATCCTATGGAATTGACAGCTTCGTGACAGCCGTCTCCGACACCTGCGCTTGGACAGCCTATACGGACATATACGACGGAACCGAGTATTACTATTACGACTATGTCATAGAGTCGGACGGAAACTTCTGGTATACCGAATTTTGCTGTTTTGCAAAAGACGCCGACAAATATGCGCCTCTTTTTGAGAAGTGGGCGCAGACCATAGAAATAGATAACGGAATGGCCGTCCAGGAATTGTGATGCCCTCCTGAAAAGGCAAAATTGAATTGTATCAATCTCACACTCTAAATACAACTTTAGTCCTGTCCATATACAGTGGTTAGGAAAACGATGAATAGAAAAAGCAGAAGAGCAGGCGTATATACGCCTGCTCTTTTATTTTGAGTAGCCATGAGAAAAATGTGCCAACACTGTGTTTTAAATCTCGCCAATTAATTCTTTGGTATCCTCAATTTCAATAGGATTGTCAGCCCAAGAGGGTTTTCGCTTTTTCCAACGCCCCGAAAAATAATAAATAAACCCAAAGATCGGTGTGATCAAAGCGGAAAGCCCCCTACTTAGCCAATACCCGGTGAGCCCAAGAAGATTCCCGAGGATCATGCATAAGAATATTCGCCCTATATTTTCTATTATGCCGGCGATCATTTCTAAGCTTGGTTTTCCCACCCCTTCAAAAAGAGCGCATGCACTCCCGGCCATAGCTATCCCAAACATAAACAAAATATAGGTGTGCATATACTGCGGAGCAAATGCCAGCACGGTTTTATCGTTTGTAAAGATCCCGAATAACTGTACGGGGAAAAAGAAAGAAAGCGCCGCGATACAAGCCCAGACTACTAAACTGGTATACAGGGTGATCCGGAAAGTTTTGCTGATCCGCTGGATTTTACCGGCGCCAAAACACTGGCTGGTAATAGCCACACCAGCCATATTCAGGCCCATTGCGATAGAACTACCGATCATACATAACTTGGTCCCGATTCCGTCCGCAGCGGAAGCGGCCACCCCATACACATTTACATTGGAACTAATAAACATAGAAGAAAAAGACATAACCAACCCAAATACAAATATGGGCCAGGACAGCTTAAAAAGAGCAGAGGCTATTTTTAAATCCATGCGGAAACTGGACAAATGAAAATCGAACCCCAATGCATCGCGATGCATGTATAGATACACAACTGCTAACAGAAAAGAGAATCCTTGGGCGATCACGGTTGCCAGGGCGGTACTACCTGCATCCATGCCTAAGATACCTACAAATATATAATCTAAAGCAATATTGAGTACAGTGGCTACGGCGGCAAATATCATGGGCAGCCGGGTCTCGCCAATCCCCCGGAGTAATGCGCTTATACTCAGATACCCGTAAATGAAAATAAGCCCGACGCAATACGTGAGGAAATAAGAGCGGGTAGTGGCAAAAATTTCTGCGGGCGTGTTCATGACATGCAACAATGGGGTTTGGAAAACAAAACCGAGCAGGCCTACCAGCAAGGCAGAAGGAATTGTAAGCGTTAGGAAAGTACCGATTCCTTTTCTGATACTTTCATGGTCGCCTGCACCCACATATTGCGAGAGAAGTATCTGCCCTCCAAATGTTATACCCATACCCAGTGCAAATAGGAGGAATTGCAGCGTGCTGCCGATACCTATCGCCGACAGACCATTGGAGCCTAAAAACTTACCGACGATTATTGTATCTATAATGAGATACGTTGATTGAAGAATATTGGCAAGTATAATCGGTATAGCAAAAAAGACAAACTGTTTAAACAGCGGGCCTTTAGTCGCGTCAGTTATTAGAGTTTTTTCCCGTTTCACGAATATCCCTCCTTGTCAACTTCAAAAAAATATTTTAAACTATAGAGTAACACCAAAGTCAAGAGGCGATATGGAAAAGGAATTGATGAAAATCGCAGAATTCGCAGAATTCTGCGGAATAAGCCGAGATACGCTGTTGTGGTATGACAAAAATAATATATTGAAACCTGCGGTTGTAGGAGAAAATGGATACCGTTACTATCGTATGGAACAGTTTTTTCGTTATGATCTTATTTCCATATTGAAGCAAACAGGGAGTAGTTTAAAAGAAATAAAAGTATTTTTAAAAGAGCGAAACTTATATTCGCTGCAAACTTTGTTCGTGGAAAAGGAGAAAGCGTTAGAAAAATACATCGCCGAACTAGTGAAAAAGAAGACGCTTCTAGATAAGATAAACGCTTCTATTGCTTTGGCCAGTACTTGTACGTGCGGCGTACCGGAACTTGTTACATTGCCGGATGCGGTTTTGGCAGTAACAGAAGTATCCCCGGAGGACGGATGGTTTTCCGACAATGAAGGGGAAAAAGTGTGCGAACATTTAAGAAACTATGCGCACAAAGAGGAGGTAATCCGGTATCCCCTTGGTTCGGTTGTTTCTGCCAATGCAATTTTGAACGGCCAATTTATTGAAAAAGGATTCTTTTTCCCTGCAAAGGATGGGACAGAAGAAAACATTGTACGTCGAAAAGCAGGAGAGTACGTTCAGATATTCCATAAAGGCAGCTTAGACAATGTAATGGCTACGATGCATATCGCCCTAGATTTCATAAAGTCCAAAGGATTGCAGATTATCGGTGATATATACGAGTATGATTTGCTGACCTTTCTGGTGACAAATTCTGAAGAAGATTTTATATTTCAATTTTTATTCCCCGTTATTCATAAAAGGCAACAACTATTGAACGAGACATGTCCTTAGCGCAGATATTTCTGAGGACGCCAGTACTTTTCCATATAGTTTCGTGTTGCATTTTATCCTAAAAGGCTATAGTTCTCTTTTGATTTTCGATCGAAATACCGAATACAATTCCTTTCTACTTACGGACAGGACAAACGTTATATGCCCCTCGCCTCCACCAAATGGATACTGCGCGCACACCTACTTTTTCAAAGACGGCTTTGCCGTAATGGTGTGGGTGTAATAGCAAACAGAAAACGAGGGCCAAAGATTGTAATCCTTAGCCCTCGTTTTCTGACAAAGAAGAACCAAACTATTAGTATGTATGATGTAAGAATATATGATATAATTTACGTGATTAAATGACAGCTTATTGCGAGGAGTGATGGTTTTGGTTAAAAAAAAGCGCCAACATTACGTTCCTCAGTTTTATCTAAAAAATTTTACTACTGATAGAACGGTTTTTTCCATTTTGAATGTTCAAAGTGGCATGCTTGTTGAGAGAGTCCCGTGTAATCGACAATGCTATGCTTCCTACTTTTATCAAGACCAAGAGATTGAAGATGCCTTAGGCAAATTGGAAGCAACTGCTGCCCCGATTATTATGAAAGCTCTCAATCAAAGAGTTTCTCAATTTACGGTTGTTGAAGAAATGACGCTGAAAGTATTTACGATTTACCAGTT
This sequence comes from Christensenellaceae bacterium, assembly GCA_963665505.1. Taxonomy (GTDB): domain Bacteria; phylum Bacillota; class Clostridia; order Christensenellales; family Christensenellaceae; genus QANA01. Next base: position 1,512,896 of record OY762275.1, on the reverse strand, counting down.
TTTTCGTACAGCCGGGCAATGTGAGCATTTAATCAAGTTATACGGTGGCTTAGCTGCTCATTTTTCAAAATATTATACCACGGGCGAAATGCCTTCTAGTGAAATCGAAGATTTTATACGGAAATCTAAGGGCAAGTTGCTTCCTCAAGAATCACTACAAATAGCAAATAAAATAGTGAAATTAATCGATGATTTGAGCTTATCAGTTGTTACATTTTCTTTCAAACATTCTCTTATAAGCAGCGATAACCCAGTTATTATTTTTAATAATTATTATAAGCAGAATGTAGGATTTGCGATGGCAGGACTAATAATTGCTATGCCTATTTCAACAAACAAAATTCTAGTAACATATGACTCAAAAATGTACAATAAAGATGATAGTTATGGTGTTAGGCATGAATCAAAATACTTAGATAGCCTAACACTTAACAATCTGCAATTATACAATGCAAATGAGATCGTGTATGGCGCTGACATTAATATTATGAATAAAATGCGGTTAAAGCTTACAGCTGCAAGAAAAGCGCGTCGACAAAAGGATTCCAGCATTATATCAGCTTTAGGCCCAAATGGAAACGAGATGGTTATCAGCCAAGGTCCTTGGCCGTTAATAAGTACAGATTTGAGTTTCCTCCGGCTTAAACCAGAGGCAAAAACTATTCCTATAAACGGAAGAGATTATTTTCCACGCCAAGGTGATTTCGGTTGGGATCAACGGCTGTCCATACTACGAAACATTCCTTCAATCATTGAACAAACTCGGCTAGCAAAGCATAAGCGTAATTATCAAAAACACATTAAGTTTGTTCGTGAATATTGGGGAAAAGAATAAGGAGAATGCAGATGCATTCTCCTTATTCTTTATTGTTTTACATTGCTCTACTTTGTTGTTATTGCGTCATATCCAACGCACCGCCACAGTACTCGCAGCAGTTGTTCGCATCGGGAAGGGTCGTCGCATGGCAATGCGGGCATACCACCGCAACTTTGGGTGCATTCGCCGCTTGTGTGGATTCGCGTTCGTCGTCACGTACCTGCGTCAATGTTGTTTTGATTTCATCGGCCGCCGCTTGTGCCTCGCGATAGGCCGCACCGCCGCGCTGCCGGATCTCCTCATCGTTGACTTTGAACTGGATCTGGTCAAACCACGGGGAATTGACGTAGATCATCATATTAAAATCATACGAATATTCATGGCGGGGCGGGTTATAGCGCAGCTGTTTGCCGTCGTTGGTCGTGCGGTAAAGTTCGCGCTTATTTTCGTCTATATCCAGTGTGCAGCCCGTTACCTGAGAGAAGTCTATTACATCCGGATTCTCATCCCTCCATTTGCGGTCGCGGGTTGCTATCCATTGGTGTTTATCCTCATCGAAATAGATGGTCATCCGGCCGCCGATCGTTCTAGTCGGGTTGAACGCGGCGACTTTTTCCTTGTTTGCTTCCCGGTAGGCAAGGTGCTGCTTCATATCTTCCACGGTGAAATGCTTGCGCCCGGTTAAAAACGGGCTAAGCTGTTTTGCACAGTCCTTGCACATATTGCCGTCTGCCAGTTTGCGGTTGCCGAGAAGACCGATTTTCTTGCCGCAGATGTCACAATATTTTTTGTCAAACAGTCCCATCGTTTTGCCTCCTGTTATTTTATAAGAATAAACTGTCGCGTACTTTTTGCCTAGTGAACCTTCGAAATTTTCGCCCGTATCAAATGCATATTGATTGAAGAAATGTTTCTCCACAAGCCGGACAGCCTATGGCATGTTCACCGTGCGCAGGGTCAACGCATGCATCATAGCGCTTATTTCCTGCTTTTTTTCTTGTTCAGCTCAAACTCGCTTTATTTTATGTCTCCGTCATCAAAAGGATCGCCGCACTGCGGACAGAACTTGGGCGGATGTGTGGGGTCTTCGGGTTCCCAGCCACATTTGTCGCACTTGTACTGCGGCACGCCCGCAGGTTTCTTTTCGCCGCATTCCGTGCAGAATTTGCCCTTATTCACGGTCCCGCATTTGGAACAGGTCCAGCCCAGCACAGGCGCCGGTTTGGATTTCCCACATTCCGTGCAGAATTTTCCGGTATTGACCGCCCCACAGGCACACGTCCATGTATCTGTGGAAGGAGCGGCCTTTTGCTGTTGTGGTGTTTGCTGTGCCTGCTGCTGCCCCATATTGTACAGGCCGGAAATGTTTGTGCCGCCGGCGTTCTGGGCCATATTTAATCCTGCAAACCCCATGAAAGCGCCCGATCCCGTATTGGCGGCGGCAGATTTCATCGCTTCGGCCTGTGCGTCGACAAGATGCGCGGCAGCCATGTTCGGGTTGCGGAATACCGCACTCCTCTGCAATTCCTTGATGGTCGCTTCATCCTCCGCGTTGGCCGTTACCGAGCTGACGCCGAACGAAACGACCTGTACGCCCCTAAGATCGCCCCATTTCTGCGAAAGGACCTCGTTGAGCGCTTCTGCGAGTTCGGCCGTATGGCCGGGCAGCGCGCTGTAACGGATCCCCATAACGGAGATCTTGGCGAACGCGGGCTGCAGGGCTGTCAAAAGCTCGCTTTTGAGCTGACTGTCGATCTTGTCGCGCGTAAAATCCGTCGTCACATTGCCGCAGACATTCTTGTAAAATAACATGGGGTCGGAAAGTTTATAAGAATATTCGCCGAAACATTTGATGCCGATATCCATATCCAGGCCGATTTTTTCATCTACGACGCGGAAGGGGACCGGATTGGCCGTACCGTATTTGTTCCCGATGATTTCTTTCGCATTGAAAAAATATACCCGCTGGTCTTTGCCGGTGTCTCCACCCATGGTAAACCGTTTTTTTAATGTTTCCCAGCTTTTCTTGAGCCCTTGTCCGAAGCCGCCGTAGAATATCGAAGGCTCGGTCGAACTGTCCCACACGAATTCTCCCGGGTCGGCGCAGAATTCGACGACCGCGCCCTGCTCAACGATCATCATGCATTGCCCCTCGTTGACGGCAACGATCGAACCGTTGGAAATGACGTTTTCGGAAGCCTTTGTGTTACTGCTGCGGCCCGAGGTACGTTTTACGCCTTTGGTGACCAACACGTTCGCAGCCATGGATTCACAGGAAAAATATTCCCGCCATTGGTCTGCCAGTACACCGGAAAGTGCGCCTATGCCTGCTTTCAAAAGTCCCATTTTTATTCTCCTTCCAAAATGTTCAGATTGTTTTGGCTAAGGGCCGGCACATATGCAAGATATGCGTCAGGCCCGGGATGGGTTAATTTGCTTTTTTGTTTAAAAAGCCGCCGGTTACAAACAACACCGGAAGGACAAGACCCAAAATCAAATTGAAAAAGCTGAAGCTCTCCGGATAACCAATTAATGTCAGGATCGTCGAAACCACGAAAACCGCGATCACAATGAATCCCCAGATGATGCATACGCCCGCTTTTTCCGGTTTGCCGCTGTTTGCGACGCCAATGATCCCCGCAATCAGTTGGATGATTGCGCCCACGAGCGAAAGGATGATCGCTATCATCAGCAATCCTCCGGAAATAGTGACATCCACCGCCGCCGCCAACGCTATGACAAAGCTTAGGCTGGATGCGGCGACGATTTCTACGATCAGTGCGACCGCACCGCCGATGATCATGAGGATCCCTGTGACTTTTAAAAAAGTCGAACCCCTAGATTTTTCCATTTTTTTCTCCTTTGGCTATTGCAATTCAAAAGATTGATTGCAATGGGTGTTTTATTACAACGAACGACCGTGTCGCTGTATACCGGTTGATTCTTACTGTGTCCTCTGTGCGATGCCCCTTATCGCGTTGATCGTCCAATCATGTTGGGCAAGCTCTATCACACTGCCGCAATACGGGCATTTTGCGCTTTGGTTGATGGAAAGAGGCGCGCCGCAGAAGGGGCAATGGATCGAAGTTTGTTCTTTCTGCAGGGCGGTGGTCTGGCCGCTCGGGCGGGAGATATCCCATTCGTATGTCATGAAGCGCTCGGCCTTCCGGTCGCCGGAGATCAATTCGCCCGTCACATCGTTGAGCGTATAATCTACGACGCGCGTCCTGAGTTCGGCGACGATGTGGTCGTCTCCGCTGCGTTGATAATAACCGCGGAGTAGCACGCCCAGCACGGCGATACGTTCCACATAATTCGTACGGTTCTGCTTGCTAAACATATCCGCCTGGCGCTCCATCTGTGCGTATAAAGCGTCGCTCAGGTACGGGCGCAGCGGCTCGATGTTCTTATCCTGCCAGCAGTTCTGCATTTGTACGTAGAGATTTGCAAGCTTTTCACGCATATCCGCCGCATCAAAGTTGGCGTCCAGCATCGTATACTGGCCGATCGGCATCAATATCGTCGCATCCGTACGCGCGGCGCCCGCATTCCGTGCGGGGACGTTTCCCGGTCTTTGTTGGGCTCTCTTTTTATGTTTAGAAAGGATTTTCAGCAGCATGGGAACGCCGATAACGAGCAGCCCAATGATCAGATAGGAGCTATTCCCGGAGAAAAAACTTCCGATGATGTATCCGCCATACGATGTGTCCGAATAGTCATCGTCATCGCTCCATGACGAACCGCTGTAACCGTAATCATCATCGTCATCACCGTAGTCGCTGTCTCCGACGTAATCACCGAAATCTGCCCGCGCAACGCTTACCGGCGTCAAAAGCACAGTGATACAAAGCAGCAAGCAGAGCAGTCCTGTCAAAATACGTTTCATTCATTTCTCCTTATGCCCAAGGGTCAACCTTGGCCGGCAAACGTACGCCCGCTAATCAGCGGTGTTTTCGCAAAGCATTATTTTCCGTGCGTTATACGGAAAACCGTTGCCCGCCGGAAGGTTTCTAAAAATCGTTTATAACTTTTCTGTTGTGAATATGTCCAAAGCGACCGGAGAGATCGCTGTCGTGTTTTTCGGTACGAAAAAACCTTCTGCGGCATCGCCGCACAATCCCCGCATGCTTTTGACAATGTGTTGATTCAGATTTCCACCGTAATTCTCCCGGATATCCGTAAACGCTTTGGTTAGAAAAGCATTTGGATTGTTGCACGCGCCGAAAAGGAGAAAACCAATGTGCAGGATAAATAGCAAGATCTAGATATGCATCGTGCTGCCCAACCCTGTTCGGCATACACAAAAAAGAGAAAGTTTTCTATCTTTCTATCTATAAATACGTCTTTTTATGACAGTATATTCCTCTTTTATGCATATATTATATTTTAATGGAGCGAAGATGTCAAAATTATCTTTCGCAGATTAAAAATAGGGGATCATGTGCGGCCTTTTGTGCCTGTACAAAAAAATTCAGTTATACCATAAATTTGATGAAATTTCCCCTCGATTATCTAAAAATCGACAAAATTATTCATCGAGATTCTATTACGGAAGATATCGGCAGGATACGCATAAAAACCGTTGTCAACTTTACCCATCAAACAGGAAAGAAAGTGATTGCAGAGGGGGTGGAGAGCAAATGGCTATATTTAAAAAGATTGGTTGCGATTATATGCAGGAATAGTATCTCAGCAAGCCGTTACCCGCCGATCAAATTAAAGAATTTATGGCATCGCATACAAAGGGATAAATAAAGCAAAAACTTTTTCATTTTGATAGCCTTCCATATGGATTCTCTTACGCAAGGCCAATGCTATTTGACGGGAAATGCCGTCTATAAAGGCGTGGCACGTACTTTGCCTATGTTTTATTCCAGGGGTACCCGGCGGCTGTCACTTGATTTTACATTGGAAAAGGACAAAGTTGAATGACTGTAAGGGCCGGGCCCGTATCCGGCGTATCAGACGCCGGTGCTCCCGTTTGAGCAATATCCGCAATATTGCAAAAAACCGGGTGCTGACGGACGGTATGGCCGCGACACGTATTGACTATAAAGTTGTGTAGGCAGAGAAGAGGAGATATCTCCTCTTCTCTGCCTATTTGTTTGTAAAATTTATTGCCAAGTAATTATTTAATGCGTAAGCACTTTTGGCTATGACCCAGGAAATGTCTGTCTTACTTTTTTGCGTAAGAGATAGTATTTTGTCAGAGTTTTATAAGAAGTGTAAAAAGGCTATTGTATTCTTCCTGTTTTTGGTATATATTAAAAGTAGTTAATAATTTGAATGAAAAAATGTAATATTTTATATTTTTTTAATGATTTTTGTCCTTTATTGTTATATTTTATAATTTCATAAGAAAATCGATGGGCCTTACTAGACATGTTTTTAATCGTGGGGTGAGGACATGACAAAGCGTGTTGGTTTAATCGGTAAAAATTCTTTGGAATTCGTTGAACATTTGCTCGCTATTTGGAAACAAGGGAATTGTGCAGTCCTGATCGATTGGCGCATGCCTTTGGACACCGGAATTTCTCTATTAGGGGAAACCGGGGCAGAGAAATGTTACATTGAGAGCAGATTTTATATTGAAGAGATTGCGAACCGATCTGCTATTGAATTTCAATGTTTTGATAATTATACAATAACCCCGGTTTTTTTATCCCCCCCTATTTTTGGAAAGTATTCCCCAAATTACAGTGAAAACGAAGCAGTCATCATTTTTTCTTCAGGTACGACCGGGAAATCAAAGGGCATTCGCCTTTCTTTTCGAGCACTTACTCTTAACGCAGACTATATTGCCAAAAATCAAGGAATTTTGCAAGAAGATTGTCTGCTTATTGTTCGTTCGTTTGTGCATGCATCGGGACTTGTCGGCGATTTATTGGTGGCGTTGCAGACAAAGGCAAGGGCCTTGGTTGGGCCGACAGTTTTGCACCCCAGGTATGCGCTATATGTGATCAACAAATATAATGCGACCCGGATAGGCCTTGTCCCGACCCTTCTTGCCGCGTATCTGCAGGAAATTGCAAAAACAAAAATCGATTTGCCTTCTTTACGTATGATCACTGTGAGCGGAGCTCTTCTTTTGGATAAATGGGTACTTCTAGCGAAAGAGCTGATCCCGAACGCGCAGGTTTTTAATCAATACGGGCTGAGCGAAGCAGGGCCCAGGGTAACAGCGCAAACAAAGAAGTACTGTGCCCGAGGTTCGGTGGGTGTACCGGTCGATCCCGGCGTCGAAGTACAGATCGTGGATAAACAGCAAAATCTGCTGCCGTATGGAGAAATTGGCTTTTTATATGTGAAAACACCCTCTTTGTGCAGCGGTTATGTAAGCGGTAGGCGGTTGCAACTTATGGAAGACGGATGGCTAAACACCAATGACCTTGCGTATATGCATAGGAACGGAGAAATATTTGTGCTGGGCCGTGCGGATGATGTGATCAATACGAAAGCGAGCTTAGTGTATCCATCCGACGTAGAAGCAGTCATATTGCAAGTAAAAGGCATTCGTGAATGTGTTGTTTTTGGGTATCCGGACGATGTATACGGTGAGATTATCTTATGCTATTACACCGTAGAGGACGATACGAAAGATATTTTTAAAAAGATCCGTGCCCAATGCAAAGCACAACTGATGGAACATGAGAGGCCCAAAGCGTATTTCTGCGTACCAGGTATTCCCAAAGGAAACACAGGGAAAATATCCAGAAAGAGACTTGCCGCACTGCACAAAGAAAGGGGGACATTGCATGGCTGAGAAGAGCGTCTGTGAAGAACTGGTGGATCTGATCTACAAAACGTTGGGAGTCCGAAGATCTATGGATCTGGGGGAGATTGGCCGGGATACCCGGTTGATAGAAGACCTCGGATTTGAATCGATCTCTCTTATCCAGTTGGTGATCAACATCGAAGACCATTTTGCTATTGTCTTTGAAACCGAGAAATTGCTGGCGGAAAATCTAAATGCCTTCGGGAGGCTTTCCGACCAAATCCAGCGAATGGTGGATGAGAAAAATGCGTGAGAAATTGAGCCGTATGCTAGAGTATGCACAGGAAAATGTTCCGTTTTATAGAGACTTTGCAGAGGCAAGGGGAAGCAAAGCCTTACGGCTGGAAGATTTTCCGCCAATTCAAAAAAAAGATATCATACAAAACCCGGATGCTTTTATTTCAGAAGAATATTCTCGGTTTCCACTGATGGATAAACAATTGATTGCTCGGACATCAGGGTCCACAGGTACTTATTTAAAAATTCATTGGGATAGAAGAAATTATATAGAATCGATGATTGAAACATGGCTGCTGCGCAAAAGGTATTATGGCATACTGCCGCAAGACAAACAGTGTGGATTTTTCACAACCATCTATGAGGGAAATAAGCTCGTCGCCTATACGGAAGGACAAAATACGCTGGTTCAGAAGAATAAGATCACGTTCAACCGGAACAATCTGGATAAAGAAAAAATTGAAAAGATATATAAAGAGATCTATGCGTTCGACCCTAAATGGATGATGTTGCAGCCCAGTAATGCAATGCTATTGGCGCAGTGCATAGAGGAGAAAAAGCTTCCCAAACTCAGGAACCTTCAATTCATAGAGCTCAATGGGGAGACCCTTTTTGAAAATGTCCGGCAACAGCTAAAACAAGTATTTGAGTGCGTGATCGCCAATCTATACGGCTGCGCTGAATCGAATACTATTTCATATGAATGTCCCAACGGGCATATGCATATTTGCAAATCCGGTGTGCATATAGAGATTTTGGATGATGTGCAAAAGCCGGTCACAGACGGTACGGAAGGGAATATCTATATCACGACGTTTTGTAATCATGCGATGCCTTTTATCCGGTATAATACCGGGGACAAAGGCCGTATCCTGAAAAACGTTGTTTGCGAATGTGGGAATAAAGGCCCGGTTTTAGAACTAACAGCTGGCAGAGCAAACGACTATGCGATAGACAGGTACGGGGAAAAAGTTCTTGCCTCTGTTTTTGTTCGCCCCATAGAATTTGTGAATGAGAGGATCGGGCAGATCATCAATCAATTCCAGGTTATCCAGAGGGATATTGACCATTTTACCGTGAAATTGGTAGTAAAAAAACGGTATTTCAACTGGCAAGAAGCGATCAAGAAAATGTATCTGCAGAACCTATGGCAGGATTCTCTCAAGGATGCCAAATTCAATTTTGAGTTTTATACGGAATTACTGCCGGACAGCAGCACGGGGAAGTTGGCTTACTTTGTCCGGAAGGACTTTAAGGAGAAAGAGAATGGATAAGCCTTTTGTACATTTGATGGAAACAATAAACGGATACTATGTTTTTGAAGTGAATAGGAATATGGTTTTCAGTGTAGATAAAGAAATTTACAAAGAACTAAAAAAAACTATGGAAGCAGATACGTTCAACGGATATTCTGCCTATCAGAAAAAAATCTTCCAGCCTCTATTCGAGCAAGGCTATTTATCCGGTCACCGTGTAAAAAAACTGAAACACCCTGCTACCGATAATTTAGAAGATATTTTAAATCGCAGATTAGAAATGATGACTTTGCAGGTGACGCAAGGGTGTAATCTTAGGTGTTCTTACTGTATTTATTCGGATTTGCATAATGAACGTCAGCGTTCCCACTCCGGTGTAATGATGGATTTCGATCTGGCAAAACGGGCTGTGGATTTCTTCTTGGAAAATTCTGTTGATAATAACGAAATCAATATTGGTTTTTATGGAGGAGAACCCCTGATTGCTTTTGATCTTATTAAAAGAATAACTGCCTATGCAAGAGAAGCTGCTATCGGTAAGGATTTGTCCTTTTCTATGACGACAAACGGTACATTGATGAATAATGATGTAATAAAATACCTGATAGATAACAAAGTCTCTTTGCTGATCAGTTTGGATGGACCAGAAGAGATCCACGATCTGAACCGACGGTTTGCGGCTACCGGGTCAGGTAGCTTTCAGACGATCATGGAAAACCTTAGGCGTCTCAAGGTTGCAGATGAAGACTATTATAAGACGGTATCCTTTAACATGGTGATTGATCCACAAAATGATTATGATGTAATTCAGTCTGTATTTACCCAAAATGATATTTTGAAGGGAAGATCAATTAAAACAGCAATTGTTGATGATAGTTATTCTATAGAAAAAAACGTTTTATCTCCTGAATTTGTAATAAAGGATAGATATGCAAATATGCTTGAAGTTCTTCGGCACACGGGTTTAGAAAAGAAGGTGCGATCTTCACATAAAGCACAAGAATATATTTTGACTCTATTAGAGAATATGAAAAGAAATACTGATAGAGGACAAATTCCAGATGAATTTGCACCATCGGGGCCCTGCGTTCCGGGGCGAACAAGGTTGCTTGTGAATGTATACGGAGATTTTTTCCCTTGCGAACGCGTCAGTGAAACGTCGGAGGTTATGAAAATCGGGAATGTCCATGATGGATTTGATATGAATAAAGTCAATGCCCTTCTCAATATTGGGGCGCTTACACCGGAAGAATGTCGGAATTGTTGGTGCTTTTCCAGATGTAACCTATGTGCGCAATCGGTAGATAATGATACGGAAATTTCCGGAATTTTAAAACTAAAACAATGTCATTCAGTAAAAAAGGAAATAGAAGATAGACTTCGGTTTGAAATTTTGTTGGATGAGATGAAAAACTATTATTAAAATGGAGGAAACATATGTGTAATATTTTACTCTACCCCTGTAGCAAAGAAAGTATACCTGTTATACAACATCTGAATAAATCTGCAACACAATATCATATATCTGCAATCGTTGTGCCTAAAAGTTGGGCAAAAGAAGGTACAGATTTAGGCTTTCTGGATAATCGTGCCGACACAGGACTATGTGTTACCAATGATTTCGATGAAGCATTAAAAACTTGTGATCTTGTATTATTTTTGGATACACCTTTAAGGCGGCTCATGCATGATGCAGTTATTGAAAATGTACAACAAGCATTACGGGACGGAAAAACGGTTCGTTGTATATTTCCTCTATTAGAAAAAGAAGTAGATACGTTGCGGATAATAGCAACAGAAAATAACTGTAGTTTTGTCTATTTTTCCACAAAACCTAAAGGGCAAATTACAGATCCTGGTCTTTATGATATGGATGTGCCGATTGTTTTTATAGGAGATTTATACTTATATTCTCATTCCACAGATGTACTAATTTTTATCACAGAGAGGCTTAAAAAAAAAGGGTATCGTGCCATTGGGGTAACACCAGATCGGAATGGCAATCTGATTAACTATGAAGTGATCCCTGATTTCTTTATGCAACCGGGAAAAACTGAAGATGAAAAAGTCATTTATTTCAATAAATTTATCAAGGATATCGAAAAGGAATATCAGCCGGATATCATTTTGATTGCATTACCCGGTCCGTTGATGATGTATTCAAAAAGAGTCACAGTTGGCTATGGCATACTTCCTATAATAGTGGCAACCGCAGTAGATCCTGATTTTTTTGTTGTTTGCGCAGGACTTAGCAGAGCGCACCAATCCTTTATAGAACAGATTAGCGCTCATCTTTCCGGTAAAATCGGGATAGGAATAGATGCATTGGTCGTCTCCAACTTTGAGGTTGATCATACAATTTCGATGAGTAAATGCATCATGGTTTCAGGTGCGTCTAATGCAGCTAAACTTTGTTATAAAGCATATAAAAATATTTCCGCTATGAAAATGCCTACCTATTATGTTCATGAACAAGAAACTATGAATTCTTTGGTAGAACAATTGGTCGGCTCATTAAGTAAAAGACAAGTGCAAATCCAAGAAACTATTTAGGAGGATAGATTGCAATGATCTACAAAGAGATTGAAAGTATAATCCATAAAATCAAAAAAGATACTTTTTTTCGAACCATTGACTATGATGCAAAGCTGACGGATCCCACTGGCATTAATTTATCTGAACTAGATTTAGTTTATTTATACTTGGAACTTAGAAAAAGATATCAAACAAATTTCGATGTAGGGGATTTGGAAAAAGGCAAATTGAACACAGTAAACGGTATTGCATCTATGCTAAAAAAATAAGGATCTCTGTTCATTATTTGTTTAAAGACAATAAGATGTTGATAGTTTTTGTATAGTGATTTGATCTGCGAGAAAATTTTGGGAAAGGAGGTGCAGATGATGAAAAAACTAAATAAGCAACTAAAGACAAACTTAAATACTGTGCATGCATATGATGAGTGTTATCCTTGCATGGGCAGTGCTGAATGTACTATAGCATGTTCACAAGGTGTTTATACATATACCCGTGGATATGGTTATTACATTTATGCTTATAAGCGTGATTATCTTGGCGGTGGTAAGTAATTTCCATAACATATTTTTAACTCTAGACTACTTTTCGCAGATTAAACGGCGCACAGCAATGTGAGCAAAATAAAGGTAGTCACTATTAAACTAGTGTCTGCCGTCCCCAAGCCATCCTAAGGAATATTCCTTAGGATGGTCTAAATAAATAATGTAATAGCAAACAGATTGCATTTACTGTAGATAAAAGATGATTAATTTTTCTAACAATTGTTAGTTTAGATAAGAAAGGTATATAAATGTTCTATCGTTTAAAGCAGGAATTGAAGAGACTATTTTGTACAAAACAGACCTGGCTGCTGGTTGCGATCTTGATCCTTGGTCCCATTTTGATTACGACAGACTTTTTTGGGTGGGGGACACGGGCCTATGACACGACGATCTCCAACGTGCTGATGCTGAACCCGGCCAGATTGTCCTTATATATCAGTGCGTTCAGTATCATGGTATTTACACTATTGCAGTTGCGGCAGCTGTATGACAGCAGCACGTATACGATCCTTGAAGCGACGGTCGATCCACTCACACAGATCGTACTGCAGACGATAGCAATAGGGATCATTACGATTCTCTCCGTATGCGTATCCCTGTTGGTTTTATATCCCTATACCGCGCTCACAATGGGCACACTGTTCAGCTTTTTGAAGTTCCTCCGGACATGGGTCTATGTCTATTTGTTGGGCATGCTGATTACCCTGCTTCTATCCTCTGGTATCTTCTTGATTTTTTGGAACTTTGAAGTCAGCCTGATTCTTGTGAGTGCGATGATGCTATTCAGCATCGGGCAGTCGGAAGAGTCATATTACTTGATACACTGGCTGCAAACGGCTGTGACTTCTATAGCAGATGGTACAGAAAGTACATTGCGGTTCAAGATTGTGCTTTTTACACGATTTGTTGGCTTACTGGTTGGGGCAAACGTTTATGCGGCTGGTCTTTTGTGTGTACGTAGGTATTCGAAGGGAATTGCAGGCTCTGCTATAAAGAATGCACGTCATGCAGTAATTCCCTTGCTGATGGTATTCTCTATTATTGCCTGTGGGTTTTATATAGAGAATGATCCACTATATTGGAAAGATAAAAATGACGTCACGTTGCTCGAAGAGTACGTTGTTAACGAAGAAACGCAAACTATTGTAGCTGATGAATCAGCTGATTCTGAATATAATGAAAGATTGCATGATTACGAAGAGGAATACAATACTGATGTGATATGGCTAGAAATGGATACGGAATTGACAATAGAAAGCGACTGCTTACATGGAGTAACTACCTATCTAATTGATAACTTATCCGAAGAAAAAGAGATGCAGGAACTGGCGATCCGGATCACTCGTGGCATAGAAATAAAACAGATATTTTGTGAAGGGGAGTCTTTGGATTTTTCTAAAGGAGATTTCAATTTTATTGATTATTATCTTTATCAATTTGTATTACCGGCAGGGTTAGACAACGCAATGTTGGAGGTTGTATTCGAAGGAACTCCGAAAGGCTCTGCAGATGATACCGAATTGGATTATTGCATTACGGGGCAATATGTGCAAGTGGTGGATGAATATCCGCATTTGATGACACTTACATGTTCCATGCAGTATACCATAAATTTGCCGAAGAATATGACACTTATAATCCCAGGGCATGATGTGGAAGAAGTCACACCTGCCCAGGAAGGGTACCGTTCCTACACCTTTACGGTCTTACGTGGAGCAGAGGCGACAACCTATGTCGAACATTACATATTTGCAGGAGATTATGTTGTAGAGACAGCATACATTGGCGACATGGAAATTCAATTTGCGTACTTCAGAAAAAAGGCCGAAATCATGAAAGAGGTCGGAGCGATGGGAATCATTGAAGGTGCAGTTATGTACTTTACCGATCTATACGGCCAATTAGAAATGGGTGAGAAACCATTGATCATAGTGGAAACGGCAATAGACTTTTCCAGTAGTCGACAGGAAAAAAATTTATGCCTTATCAATGAATCTGCAGTTGTGAGCAGTTTATATCAAGCAGAGAAGGATTTTCCGGACGCATCGCGCAGTGCCGGTTTGCAAAGTCTTGTAAAAGTAATTGCAAAGCAGTGGTGGAATCATTATGGGTATGGGGCCTTTATTCAAACCGATTGGGAATATAATTTGACAGATGCTTTTACCAATTACAGTACCTATTTATATTTAAAGCATTTATATGGAGAAGAATATGCCCAAGAAACCTTGGTAGCGCCTTGGTACAAAATAGCCAAATACCAGCAAAACGAGTTTTACAGGTGTAATAAGCAGTATATCTCTATTCTGCCGGTGGAGGATGCTATTGAGATATACTATCCATATCAATGTGAAGAACAGGAAAGAGAATATATTGTTACCTCAGCACTTTTTCATGTAGAAGAATTGGTAGGTGGAGAAGATGTTTTGGTGGAAAAACTGGAAGAAATTTATAACGAATTTAAAGGTGGTTATGATGCCTATCTGACAACTCTTAAATTCTTTTATAATGATTTGTTTTTTGAGATGCTAGGGATCACACAAGAAGAATTCGAAGCATGGTAAAAAAAGAGAAGTATTAAGCCAATATCGTTTCGGGGACCATGATGATACGGTGAGAGGAAAAGGGGGACAAGCACGATGTTGCAACGTTTAAAGCAGGAATTAAAGAGACTCTTTTGTACAAAACAGACCTGGTTATTGGTTGCGGTCATCATTTTTGGACCCGTTTTGATCGTGACAGATTTCTTGGGGCTGGGAACACGGGTGTATGATACGACGATCTCCAATGTGCTGATGCTGCATCCGGCCAGATTGTCCCTATATATTAGTGCATTCAGCCTTATGGCATTTACGCTGCTGCAGCTGCAGAAACTGTATAACAGCGAGATCTATACGATCCTTGAGGCGACGGTGGACCCACTCACGCAGATCGTACTGCAGACGATAGCGATAGGGATCATTACGATTACATCCGTATGTGCATTACTGTTGGTTTTATATCCATATACTGCCCTCACAATGGGCACATTGTTCAGCTTTTTGAAGTTTATCCAGATATGGGTCTATGTCTGTTTGGCGGGGATGCTGATCACCCTGTTAATATCCTCAGGGGTTTTTCTGATCTTCCGGAACTTCGAAGCCAGCCTGATCCTCATGAGTGTACTAATGCTGTTTAGCATCGGCCAGTCGGAAGAGTCCTATTACTTGATGCATTGGCTGCAGACGGCTGTTACTTCCATAGCAGATGGTACAGAAAGCACAGTGCGGTTTAAAGTTATGTTCTATACACGGCTTGTAGGTATATTAGCAAGTATAGGCGTTTATGCAGCAGGTTTTTTATGCGTGCGCCGATATTCGAACCGGATAGCAGGCTCAATTATACAGAATGTACGTCATATAGCGGTTCCTTTATTATTGGTGTTTTCTATCGTTGCCTGTGGGTTTTATACGAACAACGATCCCTTGTATGACGAAGGAAATAATACATTGCTTGCAAATTATGTTGTCGATACGGAGACACAAACTATCGGATATGATGATACTGAAGCTGATGCGGGACAAAAAGAAGATAGCCATCATATAAATCTTAATGTTAGATGGACGGAAATGCACATAGAAACGATGATCGAGAGTGATTGTTTACATGGGAAGTGTACCCATCATCTTGAGAATTTGTCGGAAAAGTTAGAGGAGCAGGAGATTGCGATTCGGATTATGCGTGGCATAGAACCAACGCAGATCCTTTGTAATGGTGAACCATTAGATTTTTATCGGGAAAAGTTCAGCTTTGTATATTATTATTACTATTATTTTACATTGCCGGCAGGCTTGGAGACGGCTACTTTAGAAATCCTGTTTGAAGGTTACCCCAAAGGTGCCACAAATTATACGGAATTAAGTTATGCTATTACAGCGCAATATGTGGAATTGGCAGATGATTATCCGTATCTGATGACAGGAGCGTCCGATATAAGAACGCATACGATTAGTTTGTCTGAAAATCTAACCCTCATAGTACCCGGAGCCGAAGTAGAAGAAGTTACACCTGTTGCCGAGGGATACCGTACGTATACATTCATACAAGACCGTACGGAAGGGTTGCTTTATTACACCATATATGCAGGAGATTATCTTGTAGAGACAACACAGGTGGGTGACTTGAAAATTCAGTTTGCTTATTTTAAGAAAAAAGCAGGAATCATGCAAGAAATTGGCGTGATGCAAATAATTGAAGATGCAGTTATCTATTTTACCGATTTATACGGACCTCTGGAATTTGGTGAAGATCCGCTGATCATAGCCGAAAGTGAAAGGAACGATACTTCTTATAGCTGGCAATCAGATAATAATCTATGTATCATCGGTGAATCAGCATTGGTAAGTAGTTTATACCGAACCGAGCAGGATTCTCCGGATACCTCGCGCAGTGCCGGTCTGCAAAGTTTTATAGAGGCAATTGCGAAACAATGGTGGAATGCGTTTGCACATGGTGCAGTTATTGAAATCAATTGGGATTACAATTTGTCAGATGCTTTTACCAATTACAGCACATATTTGTATCTGAAGCATTTATATGGAGATTCGTATGCAGATCAAACATTGAAAGAGCCATGGTATAAAATCGCAAAATACCAAAAAAACGAATTTTATAGGTGCAACAAACAATATATTTCCATTCTACCTCTAAAAGACGCGGCAAAGATATATTTTCCTTATCAAATCGAAGAACAAGAAAGAGAATATATTGTTACAGCGGCACTTTTTCATGCGGAAGAATTGGTTGGTGGGGAAGATGTTTTGGTAGAAAAACTGGCAGAAATTTATAACGAATTTAAAGGTGGCAACGAAACCTATTTGCAGACCTTTCGATTTTTATATAATGATTTGTTTTTTGAGATGTTGGGGCTCACACAAGAAGAGTTCGAGGCGTGGTAAAAGAAAGGCAGGATTAAGTTAATATCGTTTTGGGGGCCCTGATGATACGGTGAGAGGAAAGGGGGACAAGCACGATGTTCCAACGTTTAAAGCAGGAATTAAAGAGGCTATGTTGCACAAAACAGACCTGGCTGCTGGTTGCGGTCATAGTTCTTGACCCTATTTTACTCGCGACAGACTTTTTTGGGTTGGGGACACGGGTGTATGACACGACGATCTCCAATGTGCTGATGCTGCATCCGGCCAGATTGTCCCTATATATTAGTGCATTCAGCCTTATGGCATTTACGCTGCTGCAGCTGCAGAAGCTATATAACAGTAGCGCGTATACGATCCTTGAGGCGACGGTGGACCCACTCACGCAGATCGAGCTGCAGACGATAGCGATAGGGATAATTACGATTTTCTCCGTATGCGTATCCCTGTTGGTTATATATCCGTATACTGCACTTACAATGGGCACGCTGTTCAGCTTTTTGAAATTCCTCCGGACATGGGTCTATGTCTATTTGGTTGGGATGCTGATCACGCTTCTCATATCGTCCGGTATCTTCCTGATTTTCCGGAACTTTGAAGCCAGCCTGATTTTGATAAGCGCGCTCATGCTGTTCAGTATCAGCCAATCGGAGGAGTCGTATTATCTGACACACTGGCTGCAGACTTCTGTTACTTCCATAGCGGACGGGACAAAAAGCACGCTGCAGTTCAAGATCATGTTGTTCACACGGCTTGTGGGGGCGTTAATCGGCATAGGTGTTTATGCGGCGGGTCTTTTATGCGTACGTAGGTATACAAAGAAGTTGCTGGGTTCTGCTAGACAGAATATACGCCATACGGTCATCCCTTTGCTGCTGGTATTTTGTATCATTGCCTGTGGATTCTATACAGAAAATGATCCGTTGTTTTGGAAAGATAAGAATGATGGCACGTTGCTCGAAGAATCCGTTGTTGATGAGGAAACACAAACTATTGTAATAGATGAATCGGCTGATTCTGAATACAATAAAAGATTACAGGACAACGATGCGCAATTTAACTATGACGTTAATTGGACGGACATGGACACGAATATGACAATAGAGAAGGACTATTTGCATGGGGAAACGATCTATCAGATCGATAATCTGTCCGGAAAAAAAGAGGCGCAGGAATTGACGATCCGGATCGTGCGCGGCATAGAGTTAGTGCAAATTTTTTTGCAATGGGGAACCAATAGATTTTTATGTAATGGATTTCAATTTTGATTTCTATTATTATTACCATTTTACATTGCCGGCAGGGTTGGAGAGCGCAACGATAGAGGTTGTATTTGAGGGAACCCCCAAAGGCTCTCAGGATGATACGGAGTTTATTTATACGATTACGGAGCAATATGTACAGGTGATGGATGAATATCCGCATTTGATGACGTTTACATGTCCCATGCAATATACCATTAATGTACCGGAAAAAATGACATTTATAATCCCAGGGCATGATGTGAAAGAAATCGCATCTGCCCAGGAAGGGTACCGTTCATACACTTTTACGGTCTTACGTGGAACAGAAGTGACAACTTATGTCGAACATTACATATTTGCAGGAGATTATGTTGTGGAGACAGCGTATGTTGGCGACTTAGAAATTCAATTTGCCTACTTTAGAAAAAAGGCAGCAATCATCGAAGAGATTGGAGCGATGGAAATCATCGAGGATACAGTCGCTTATTTTACCGATCTATATGGCCCATTGGACCTTGATGGAAGGCCGTTGATCGTAGCGGAGAATGGGAACGATGTTCTCACATCTACCAGTGCGCAGGTAAAAAATTTATGCCTTATCAAGGAATTGGCGATCGTAAGTAGTTTGTACCAGGCAGAGCAAGATTTTCCGGATACCGCACGCAGTGCCGGTTTGCAAAATCTTATAAAAACAATTGCAAAACAGTGGTGGAATTATTCCGGCTATGGAGCATTTATTCAAATCGATTGGGATTATAATCTGGAGGATGCTTTTATCAATTATAGTACGTATCTATATTTTAAGCATTTATATGGAGAAGCGTATGCGGATCAAACATTGAAAGAAACATGGTATCAAGCTGCGAAATTCCAGCAAAATGAGTTTTATAGGTGTAACAAACAGTATATTTCCATTTTGTCGCTGGAGGATGCCATTGAAATATACCTTCCATATCAGGTACAGGAACAGGAAAAAGAATATATTGTTACCGCGGCGCTTTTCCATGCGGAAGAGCTGGTGGGCGGAGAACAAGTGTTAACAGAAAAATTGGCCGAAATCTATGAAGAATTTAAAGGGGGTTATGATGCCTATTTTAGTGAGGGTTTTAAGCTATTAACAAATGACTTATTTTTTGAGAAACTGGGGATCACAGAGGAAGAATTCGAAGCATGGTAAAAGAGAGGAAGCATTAAATTAATATCGTTTTGGGAGCCATGATGATACGGTGAGAGGAAAGGGGGACAAGCACGATGTTGCAACGTTTAAAGCAGGAATTAAAGAGGCTATGTTGCACAAAACAGACTTGGCTGCTGGTTGCGGTCATGGTTTTTGGTCCCATTTTGATTACGACAGACTTTTTTGGGTGGGGGACACGGGCCTATGACACGACGATCTCCAATGTGCTGATGCTGAACCCGGCCAGATTGTCCTTATATATCAGTGCGTTCAGTATCATGGTATTTACACTATTACAGTTGCGGCAGCTGTATGACAGCAGCACGTATACGATCCTCGAAGCGACGGTCGATCCACTCACACAGATCGTACTGCAGACGATAGCGATAGGGATCATTATGATCACATCCGTATGTGTATCCCTGTTAGTGTTGTATCCGTATACCGCGCTCACAATGGGCACACTGTTCAGCTTTTTGAAGTTCATCCGTACATGGGTCTATATTTATTTGTTGGGCATGCTGATCACGCTGCTTATATCGTCGGGCATCTTCCTGATTTTCCGGAACTTTGAAGCCAGCCTGATTTTGATGAGCGCACTGATGCTGTTCAGTATCAGCCGGCCGGTGGAATCGTATTATCTGACACACTGGCTGCAGACGGCGGTCACTTCCATAGCAGATGGGACGGAGAGCACATTGCGGTTCAGAATTATGTTGTATACGCGGCTTGTAGGCATGTTGGCCGGTATAACAATCCATGCGGTGGGTCTCTTATGTGTACGTAGGTATTCGAAGAGAATTTTTGGTTCTGTTATACAGAACGTACGCCACGCGGTGATTCCTTTGCTGTTGGTAGTCTCTATCGCTACCTGTGGATTTTATACAAACAACGACCCTTTCTATGGGAACGATGAGACGCTTCTTACAGAGTACGCCATAGAGGATGACACACAAACTGTCGAATACGACACTTCCACCTTATATAGTGAGGCAAAAAGCGAAAGTGATTTATATAACTACGAAATTCGATGGAAAGAAATGAATGTCGATACAACGATAGAAAGTGACCGTTTAGATGGGAAGGTCACATATCTTCTCAATAATATATCCGAAGAAAAGGATGCGCAGACGATTACGATCAGAATGCGTCGCGGTATAAAACCGTCGCAGGTTTTTTGCGACGGAGAGCCAATAGATTTTTATATGGTCGATCTTAATTTTCTTGAATTTTGTTATTATAGTTTCACGCTGCCGGCAGGTTTAGAGGATATGACCTTGGAGATCCTTTTTGAAGGGTATCCCAAGGGAGCCGTTAATTCCACGGAGCTTTCTTCTATGATTTCGGCACAGTATGTAGAATTATCAAACGACTATATTTATCTGATGATCATAGGGACAATAGGAGGAAGTGCATACAATACAATCAATTTACCCGAAGAGATGACGCTCGTCATAACGGAAACTGAAACAAAAGAGATCGAGTCTGCCCGGGAGGGTTACCGTACCTATATTTTTACCGACATATTTGGCGAAACATCCGTTTTCTATTATATATTGGCCGGTGATTATCTTATGGAGACTACGTCGGTGGGCGATCTGGAAATAGAGTTCCTTTACTTCAGAAACAAAGCGGAGATATACAAAGAAATCGATACGATAAGGGTAATTAAGGATATAGTAACCTATTTTACCGATCTATACGGTCCATTGAATTTTGACGGGAAACCGCTGATCGTAGCCGAAACCGAAAGAAACGGGTTTGATGTTTGGCAAATAGTTAACTTCTGCGGCATTAATGAATCGGCCTTGGTGAGTAGTTTGTATCAGACGGAAGATACACCGGATGCCGCACGCAGTATTGGGCTGCAAAGCCTTGTGGAAGTGATCGCAAGACAGTGGTGGAGCTATGGAGGGGGTGCACTGATCGAATATAATCTCCAGGCCGCCTTTACCAAGTGCAATCTTTATTTATATATTAAGCATCTATACGGAGACGCCTATGCCGAGGAAGCACTGGTAGAGCCTTGGTACCAAACCGCCAAATACCAGCAGAACGCGTTTTATTGGTGTAACAAGCAGTATACTTCTATTTTACCGGCGGCAGATGCAGCAAAGGTATATCTTCCTTATCAGGAGCAAGAAAGAAAATATATATACACCGTTGCGCTTTTGCGTGCGAAGGAATTGGTAGGGGGTGAAGAAGCACTGCTTGAGACTCTGGTCAAAATCTATAATGAATGGAACAAAGAAAATTTCAGTGGGTATCAGACGTATCCATATTTGGATTATGAATTACTCTTAGTGAAATTAGGGATCACCCAGGAAGAATTCGAAGCGTGGTAAAAGAGGAGAAGCGTTCAGCCAGTATTGTTTTTGTGGCCATGGTGATGCGGTGAGAGGAAAGGGGGACAAGCACGATGTTGCGTCGTTTAAAGCAAGAATTAAAGAGGCTATTTTACACAAAGCAGACCTGGCTGCTGGTTGCAGTCATAGTTCTTGGTCCCGTTTTGATTGTGACAGATTTCTTCGGGATTGGGACGCGGGTGTATGATACGACGATCTCCAACGTGCTGATACTGCATCCGGCCAGATTGTCCTTGTATATCAGCGCTTTCAGTCTTATGGCATTTACGCTGCTACAACTGCAGAAACTGTATAACAGCAGTATGTATACGATCCTTGAGGCGACGGTGGACCCGCTCACGCAGATCGTACTGCAGACGGTGGCAATAGGGATTATTACAATTGCCTCCGTATGCGTATCCATTTTGGTGTTGTATCCCTATACCGCGCTCACAATGGGCACACTGTTCAGCTTTTTGAAATTTATCCGGACGTGGGTCTATGTCTATTTGATAGGGATGCTGATCACATTGCTTATATCCTCCGGCATCTTCCTGATTTTCCGGAACTTTGAGGTTAGTTTAATCTTCATGAGTGCGCTCATGCTGTTCAGCGTCGGGCAGTCGGAAGAGTCCTACTACTTAGTGCATTGGCTGCAGACTTCCGTCACATCCATAGCGGATGGGACGGAAAGCACGTTGCGGTTTAAGGTCATGCTTTCCACACGCCTTGTAGGAGTGTTAATCAGTATAGGGATTTATACAGTGGGCCTACTTTGTATACGTAGGTATTCGAGGGGGATTCCAGGCTCCGTCATAAAGAACATATGTCACGCAGTGATCCCTTTTCTGTTGGTATTTTCTCTTGTTGCCTGTGGATTTTATACAAACAACGATCCGTTATATTGGCAAGATAAAAATGATGTAACATCGCTCATGGAATATTATGTTGACGAAGAAACACAGACTATCGAAGTAGATGATTCGGCAGATACAGAATATAGGCAAAGGATGCATGATCACGAAGAACAATTTAATATTTACGTCAAGTGGCTGGAAATGGACACGGAGATAGTTATCGAGAGGGATCGTTTGCGTGGGAAAACCACCTTTCTTCTTGACAATCGTTCAAAAGATTTGAAAGAACAGGAATTGACGATCGAGCTCATACGTGGCATAGAACCTACGGAAATCCTTTGCAATGGGCAGCCGCTGGATTTTTCCGTGGGAGATTTCAATTTTGTTGATTGGTATTATTATCATTTTACATTACCGGCAGGGTTGGACGATGTGACGCTGGAGGTGTTTTTTGCAGGATTCCCTAAAGGCTCTACAGATACTACGGAAATAATTTATTCTATTACGGAGCAATATGTAGAATTATCAGATGAGTGTCCGGAATTGATGACAAGTGGATCCGATGTACGGAATTATACGCTCAGCTTGTCAGAGGATCTGACGTTTATCATATCTGGAATCGAAGCGGAAGAAGTGACACCTGTCGCCGAGGGATACCGTACGTATACATTCATACAAGATCGCAGGGAATTCCTGCTCTATTATTACATATTCGCAGGAGATTACTGTGGGGATACAACGAAGGTAGGGGATTTGGAGGTAGAATTTTATTATTTCAAAAACAAAGCGGGGATCATGCAAGAGATCGATGCGATGGAGATCATAGAGGATACGGTCGCGTATTTTACAGATCTGTATGGGCCACTGGAGTTTGGCGATGAACCATTGATCATTGCCGAAATTGAAAGGGATTCTTCCAGTAGCTGGCAGATATACAATTTTTGCGGCATCCCTGAATCGGCACTGGTAAGCAGTTTGTATCAGGCCAAACAGGATTCTCCGGACGCATCGCGCAGTGCCGGCCTACAAAGCCTGGTGGAAGTGATTGCAAAACAGTGGTGGAGTTCCATGGGTTATGGAGCATATATAGATTTTAATTTGTCAGATGCTTTTACCAATTATAGTACCTATTTGTACATGAAAGACGTATATGGTGAAGCATATGTCCAGGAAGCGCTGGTAGAGCCCTGGTATAAAACCGCAAGATTCCAGCAAAATGAATTTTATTGGTGTAATAAACAGTATACTTCTATTTTACCGCTTGAGGATGCGCTCGAAATATACTCGCTCTATCAAACCCAAGAAAAAAAAGATATCTACGCAGCAGCACTTTTCCATGTAGAAGAACTGGTGGGCGGGGAAGAAATGTTAACGGAAAAACTGGTTGAAATCTATGATACCTATAAAGGTGGTCTTAAGGCGTATTACAAAAAACCTCAATATTTAGATTATGCTCTATTTTTGGTGAAAATGGGGATCACACCGGAAGAGTTCGAGGCATGGTAAGCAAAGCAAAAAAAGCAGACACCGTTTAACCGGTGCCTGCCGTCCCAAAGCCATCCCAAGAACCTATTTGTTCATTAGGATGATCCAAATCAATAGTATACACGAAAACAGGGTATTTTTTCAATTACTTTTGAAGGAAGTGTTTGATATGAATATGAAAAAAAGATTTGCCTTTGTATGCAACAGTATAAAAGATGTTGTGCGGACTCTGAAATATGGTATGGAATTTTCATTTCATGTATCAAAGTTCTACAGCATTGTAAGGATATTGGCCAGATTACTGAATTATGGCATCTCTTTTGTTCTGACGTTTTTGGTAAGTGAAGCGATCAATATAGTATCCGATCCCGATTTGGCAGAGCCTAAACAGGCGATACTGCATATATTGCTGATTGCGCTTTTGTTTACGATCCTCAAAATTACGCTAAACAAAATAACTGAGTATACGATGAGCATCCATAACGAAAGCATGCAGCGGCATATCGAACAAATGCTGATGAAAATCGCTTTCACTGCGGACATGGAAATGTTTGATTCCCCGAGTTTCTACGATAGTTATCAAATGGTGAAAAATAACACGTATTCGATCATAAATGTAGTATGGAATACGATTGATTTGATCACCGCACTGGCGAGTCTGATAACGGCCGTTATATTAGTCGGATCAGTAAACCCGGTCATCGCCCTTCTGCTTTTGCTGACAAATATACCTACCGCGATCATCAATCAGAAGTATACGAAGAAATTGTATCTATGGTCCATCGATCATGCAAATGAACATCGGCAGATGGAATACCTGTCCAGGGAACTGACCAAGAAAAACTTTGCCCAGGATATACGGCTGTTTGGCATAGGGAAATATATCCGCGATAAATACAGTACCGTTTGGCAAGGGATCTTTAAAAAGAAAATACAAATAACAAAAGTGCGGAGCATTCTGACCGCCGTTGTGACGTGTATTCCCGAAGTGTTGACAACGATCCTTCTGATAAGGGTGTCTTTTGATATCATTGCGGGCGGGGAGGACATAGGTGCGTATTCTTTATATATGGGCCTTATTGCGCAGCTGACCAACAGCCTCACTATGGTGACGTTTGCTTTTTCCAACATTTATGAAAACAAATTGCATATTGACAACTTCCGCAAGTTCGAAAATACGAAAAACACGGTTTTGGATACGGGAAGGCAGCGGTTAAAAAAGGTTGAAACGATTGAATTCAGGAATGTATCTTTTCACTATCCGAAAACAGAGAAGTCGGTGCTTGAAAATATTTCCTTTTCTGTAAAAAATAACGAAAAGATATGCATCGTCGGCGTTAACGGGGCGGGAAAAACCACAATGCTCAAACTTCTATTGCGTTTTTATGATGTGACGGGGGGGGAAATTTTGATAAATGGCAAGGACATTCAGACGTATACATTGGATAGCTTCAGGAGGATGTTCAGTTGTTTCTTCCAGGAATATCAGAATTATGCGTTCACGATACGTGAAAATATAGCAATTTCTGATCTGACGAAAAGTTCCGATGATGCAAATATTACCAAGGCGTTAAAAGACAGTGATGCGGCACAACTTGTAGAGGATCTTCCGGATGGACTGGATAGCTTTCTTACAAGAAAATTTAAAAAAGAAGGAATCGAACTATCCGGAGGACAGAACCAAAAGGTCGCCTTGGCTAGGGCATTTTATCGGGATAGCGGTGTGATATTGCTGGACGAACCGTCCGCCTCGCTGGACCCGGAGGCCGAGCATAGGGTCTTTGAAAGACTGGGAAAACTCTGCGCAAACAAAATGACGATTTTTACATCGCACCGGCTATCCAATACAGCGATGGCTGATCGCATCATCGTTTTAGAAGAAGGCAGGATTCTTGAGATCGGGACGCATGCGGAACTCATGCAAAAGAAAAAAAGATATGCGACATTGTTCACATACCAATCAGAAAAATATTTACGGACTTCTTGAAGAGTTTTGTAAATAAGTAAAAAAGAGGTACGCTTGCATCCGTTTTTGGCAATTGTGCAGGAAAGGAATAAAGATGAGTGTAAAGATATTGGGTTTGGCAGATCCGATCGTAACTGTCTACGCCAGTTATGCAAATGTGAACTCCATTGTCCGGCAATACGAGGCGGGGAATCATTGGTTTCTGCAAAAATATTTTCATCAGTTTTATATTTATGATGAACAGACCAATGTCCTTGCCGTGGAATACGCCAATCTTGATAAGATCAAATTTGCGCATAAATATCATACGAGATATTACAGCATCCATTGCCCGGCGCTCAAAGTATTTTCCATTCCCAAATACGCGATTCTTGAAAACAAGATCGATATCATAGAACTCATAAAATATTTCGTAAACAAAGGCGCCTATATCCAGATCTATGTAAACAGGAGCTATCTTTCCAACCATATCGATGGGCATGAATCGCATTCCACTTTCATTTACGGATATGATGATGAAAAGCAAGTCGTGTATGCCTCGGATTTCTTTATGTCGGGCGCTTATAAGATGGTCGGAACATTCCCCTATAAAGAACTGCGTTTGGCGTTCGAAAATGCAGAAGTCGAGTATCTCCAAGACGAAGGGATCTATTACGAGCATGATAAACATGATGAAGTCTGTATCCTCGTATACAACGAACATTTTAAATATGTTTTTGGGATCGAGAAGTTTACGGAAGATATACGTTACTATTTGCATTATAAAGAATATGTATTGAATTACACCCCCATATTTAAAGAGATGAAAGAAGATGCTCATACTTTTGGATGGGATTTTGAGGGGTATGACTTATACAAAAAATACATACGAAGAACGTTCAGAGAAGGGACAACGCTGGATTATCGGCCGTTCTGCAATCTGCGGGACCAAAAACTGGTTTCGGAACGCAAAGTAAAATACTTGCTGGAGACAGGCCGGCTAAAGGACGCGGAGTTTTTGACGGAAGCGCAAAAACTCGCAAAGCTCTCCAATATATTACTGAACTTAGTGCTGAAATATAATTTTTACATGAAACGGAATAGAGAAGACCCGACAAAAAACGAAATAGAAAAGTATGTATCGAGGTTGGCCCAGACGGAGAAAAGCCTCCTGGACGGGTTGCTCTATAAATTATAACCGATGCGAATAAAATATTCTGGGAGGATGGCATGCCCATACATATAGCAATACTGGATGACGGTGTGAACGCCGCTTATTACCGGCTAGGCCCTTTACAGCATGATCTTGAAATTGAAGCAGACGGCAAGATAAAAGAAAGGGCATTTGCCTTAGAAGATTCGCATGGAACGACTTGTGCTGCGATCATAAAAAAATATGCGCCAGACGTTGCGCTCAGCAGTATAAAAATGTTGAATGCTATGGACACAGGGAATGTTGCCGGGCTGATATCCGCGCTCTATTGGTGCCGGGATCATAGAGTGGATATCGTCCATTTGAGTTTAGGGACTACGGTTTTTACCGACTTCGAAGCTGTAAGCAAAGCAATACTCCGCCTGTTGGAGAAAAATATCCTTGTTGTTGCAGCCGTGTCGAACGGCAACAAATTCACGTTGCCGGCACATATGGCAGGGGTCTTTGCGGTTGTGCATGCGAAAACATTGCTTGATGACAAAATCGTCGTGCAGGACGGGGCGTGTAAAAATATTCTGATACAGGCTTCGGGCAGGCATTTTCTTAGAAATCATGCGGGGAAGATCACAATTACAAGACCGAGCAACAGTTTTGCCGCACCTGCCGTTACGGCAAGGATTGCACAAATCATAGAAAAAACCGAAACAAAGGATGTAAAAAAAATAATAGAGAACATGACAAAAACGACAGAAAAGGATATAAAAAATTCTATTCCCTTATATCTTCCCTATTGTTTTGCAAGAGCCAGAATTTTGGGGAAAATACCCTGCCGAAAGCAAGTGTTTTTTACGCACGATGATACGGCGGACACGTTGGTTTGTACCAATATCGAGTCCATGGAACAGTATCTATCGCATAGCGGAAACAAGGTCAGAAATATCGTATATGCCGGCGCATTGTCGCCGGGGGAAAGGACGCGATTTGAAAAAAAGATCAAAGGGATTTTATGTGACGAACAAGACCTGTGTGTAGAAGCAGGCCCACAAAAAGAGAGTACGATCCCGTTGATCGGGCTGCAAGGGGATAAAACCTCTGTTATTATACTGATGCAAAAGTTGAGCACGCTGTTCTTCAAAAAAGGATTTTACTCTATCGCATCGACGGATATTCCCCGCGGCTATCTGTATGGTTTTTATTGGTTCAAAGATATGGGAAAGCTACCATACCGTCTTTCCTTTCTGGAGCAAAAATTTAAAAACGATTTATTGATGTTTGGTACGGAGTCTTTAGGCGAGCATGCGGATCAGTTTGATTATGTTGTTGACGTAGGAAAGGGGTCCTCAAAAAAGAGAGGTCGAACACCCTCTTTTTCGGCAGAAAATATATCGGAACAAAGCGTCGGGGAATTGTTTGACGCAATACTGCGTCATTTTGCTTGAACAGACAACAAATCTTTTAAAAGGAGGGTTTTTTAATGAATTCCAAAACGTAGAAGCACAGGCAACCTTCTGGCGGTAGATGCTTTATGTTTCTCTCCCAATAGGAAGAAGAAATACCAAATAAGTAAAGTGAAAAGAAAACCAAGAAAGGAGTGCAATATTGGCAAAGCCAATTGCAAAGTAACAAAATGAAAATTACGATCCAGAATGTGAAAAAGAGATATCCCGGTGGCAAGGTGGCATTGACGGATATCAATACGGAGTTGACCTCTCCTTCGTTTATTGGATTGCTTGGGCCCAACGGAGCAGGGAAAAGTACGCTGATGAAACTGTTGACGCTGAACTTATTGCCGACAGACGGAAAGATTTTTTGCGATGGGAAACCGCTGCAAAAAGAAGAGAAAAATCTGAAGAAAGAACTGGGGTATCTGCCGCAGGAATATGGATTGTATGAGGAATTGACGGTCTATCAGTTCTTGGATTATATGGCGGCTCTCAAAAACATTAAAAATTCAAAAAAAGAGATCAATCGTGTGATCGATCTGTGCAGTCTCGAAGAAAAACGCAAAAGCAAGATATCCGCACTGTCCGGTGGGTTCAAGCAACGCGTGGGCATCGCGCAGGCTTTTATGGGAACGCCCGAGATTTTGATCTTGGACGAACCGACGGTGGGACTGGACCCGGAAGAACGGATGCGCATGCGCAATACTTTTGTGGAAGCGGCAAAAGATAAGATTGTCATCCTTTCCACACATATCATCGAAGATGTGCAGTCCGCCTGTAACAGGCTTATTGTGCTGCACTTAGGGCAGATTTGTTACGATGGCGCGCCCGAAGGACTCACGAAATTATGTGAGGGACATGTTGGAATGTATACGTGCAGTGCAGGTGCGGCAGACCTGCTGGAGAGCGAGACGGCCTACCGAATCGTTTCCAAAATCGTCATGCCCGATAAAACGATATATCGCTTCATCGGGAAAACATTGCCCCCTTATGCGACGCAGGTGCAGCCTACGCTAGAAGATGCTTACGTGTTCGTGATGGCAAGTGTGGAAGGGGAGATATGATCTTTCACCGTTTCGACATGTGCAATTAACTATCATCACAGAGGCACTTTTTTACGGAGAGGAACTAAGAGAAGAAGACACTGGCAGAAAAGTCGGCAGAGGATTGTGACGAGTTTAGAGATGGGAAGAGTGCTGTATTATGCAATAGTTTTTGAAAGACTGGGGATCACACAGGAGGAATTTGAAGCATGGTAAAGAAAACTGCAAAATTATTGCGCTATGAAATATGGCGTGTATTGTTTACGAAACCTTACCTGATTTTGAGTTTAGTAACGGCTGTTTACAGCATTTATGTTTTGCAAACAAAAACATTGTTCGGAGAATATGGGACCGCACCTTTTTCCCAGTGGAGTTATCTGGTGTATTTGCTGACGCTCATGCCCGTTTTAAGTACGATTGTGCTGGTGTACATTGCAAAAACGAACGATGCCGGCGAACGGCTTACCCAAAGCATCACGAGGAGCACCCCGACGCCGGCAAGCAAACAGTTGGTCATTAAATTTCTGGCGATTTCGGTTGGGTTTTTGGTCAATTTATTGATCGTTGTCGTGGCCGCTTACGTCTTTTTCGAGGTAAAGCTCAAATTGTTCGCGCCGCTGAACCTGCTGTATTGTACGCTGCTTATCGCCGGACCGCAGCTTCTGTTATACATGGGGGTCGGCTTCTGGGCGGCAAAACTGCGGCCCGGCGCCGTGTATGTGGTCGCTGCACTCTTGTTTTTTGCAAGCGCGGTAGAGTTTATGATGCCGATGGGCATAGACCTGATCGGAAACTCCATACTGTCCGTGGCTGAAAACGTGACCCCTGTTGAGGGCGTCATCTCGTTTGAAATCCCAGTCAGTTATGCGATCTCCCGCATTGCTGTCACCTGCATAGGGCTGCTGCTGTTGATAACGGCCTGCCTGAAGAAACGAAAAGCATGATGTCTGGAAAATGCCATAGGCATAAACCATCGAAACGGAAAAAGAAGTGCAGAGGCACTTCTTTTTCGCTGGATTTTTATGGTGCGGAGAGGAAGGGAGAGTATCTGCTTTTTGTATAAAAATATTGTCGAGCGGTGGCGGAAAGTCCCGATAAATGGTATAGTAATTTATGGGAACAAGTGTGAAAGGCAACAGTTACATCTATCTTTTGTGGTTCGTTGGATGCGGACAAAAAAGAGAACCGAAATGTGATTTTATGAGGAAATTCATTCTTTTTATAAAGCTGAAAATGAAAGACAAGCTGTTGTTGCTCGAAGCCTTCCTATTTCTTGGAATGGCTCGCCTGCTTTTGCTTACGAAGGAATGTAAAGAAATAGCGCCCCGGCTGGAGAAGCATGCCCAAGGGGACGGCAATTGGGAGACACAGGTAAAGAAGGCAAAAAAGGTCGGTTGGGCGGTGCGTTTGATGTGCAAGCATACCGTTTGGCAAAGCAAGTGTTTTGTACAGGCCATCGCCACAAAAAAAATGCTGAACCGGAGACATATAAAAGGTAAGATCTATCTGGGCGTAGCCAAAGACGAAAACGGTGGTTTGATCGCGCATGCGTGGATAAAAAGCTGCGGCATGATCCTCACAGGAGCCAGGGGGATGGAGAGATTTACGGTAGTGGGTACCTTTGGTGAAGAAGATAGCGGCCCGCATGAAGACGAGGGAAACATAAAGAGGGAAGAAGCCTGATATGGAAACGGATAGGCAACAGTTGGACAGGACTACTTTTTCACCGGAAATGCAGCTTTTATTAGTATGTTCCCAGCAGGATCGTACGGAAGGGCAGCGAAAAGAACTGCAAACGTTACTTGCGCGCCCGATAGATTGGGGATCGTTTTTTCATCTGGCGATGAAAAACAAGGTTTATCCGATCGTCTATAAAAATCTGCACAATTTGGAAGGGCTCAGAGCGGACGAAACCGTTTTAACTGCGTTTGAGGAAAAATACAGGCAAAACTTGCTCCATTCCATGCAACTGGCAGCAGAACTCAGCAAAGTCATGGATGCTTTTGAAAAAAATGGGGTAAGAGCCATCTCCCTGAAAGGGCCGGCCCTGGGTTTGCGCGTATATGGAGATTTGTCCCTGCGCACATCCAAAGATTTGGATATCCTGGTCGACGCGGCCGATCTGGAAAAAGCCGAAAATCTCCTGCTTAACGGGGGCTACATAAAAGAAAACAAGGTTGCGTTATCTCCCAAGCAAAAACAAGTGCTCCTGAAAGCAACGAACCATTTCTCCTACCGGAATGGGAACGGAGTCATTATAGAGCTCCACTGGCAATTATTCTCATATGTCTTCCATATTCCTTTCGATGAGAGGTGGGAGAATGGGACGGAAGTCATTTTGTCAGGGAAACCCATCCATGTTTTAGGAAAAGAAGAGGGTTTTCTCAATTTGGTGGTCCATGGGTCAAAGCACGCGTGGAAAAGGCTGCGCTGGTTATGCGATATCAATGAACTGCTCAGAAAAAATGATCTGGATTGGGCATATATCCAAAAAAGGGCGAACCAACTTAAAATATCCCATATGCTGGGGCAGGCGTTGCTTTTATGCAACCAACTTTTTCAAACAGAGATCCGCAAAGATATTTTGGAAAAAGAGCGTGTGTATAAAACTGCCCGCAAATTTGCCGTACTGGCGGTCCCGTTTATCTTAGCGACCGAAGAAAGCCCGGAAACGGCCGGACATTCTTTATATCGATATTATAAAAAATATATGTTGGTATGGAACGGGGGGATATGCAGAGGACTCCAGTATATCAAAATGCATTTTTATCCGGTGGCATCGGATTTCGAAAAGGTTCAGTTCAAAGACAAATATTTTTTTATGTATTATTTGGTGCGGCCTCTTTTTAAACTGAAGAGAATATGGGGAGAAAAAGAAAACAAAGGGCAATGAAAGCATTTTCTACATATGTAAAAGGATTATACCGATATTCAAAATCGAAATTCATCCTAAATCTCGTATTTTTGATTTTAAATGGCCTGACAAGCGGGATAGGGATCGTCATATTGATCCCGTTACTTTCGCTTGCCGGGATAACCGGACAAAGCAGCCTGGATTTCCCTTTTCTGGACGATGTGCTGCATTTGCTAAAAGCTTTTAGTCCGTCCGTCCAGTTGATATTCATTCTGCTTGCTTATATGGCGCTGATCATACTGCATGCCGTTATAAACAGGAAGGTCTCGATTCTGAATACCGAGATCATCCAAGGGTATACGAAACATCTGCGCGTATCCCTGTACGAAAAACTGATACGGGCGGAATGGACATGCTTTATTGGAAAGAAACGCTCGGATATTACCAATGCCTTTACGAATGAAATTACGCGGGTAGCATCGGGTACGATTTTTTTCCTGAAGATAATTTCGCAGTCCATAGTAGCTATCTTCCAATTATATGTGGCGTTCATGTTGTCCGTCCCGCTGACGGTCTTCGTGCTTCTGTGCGGTGCGCTTATTATAAAATATATGAATCGCACTTTCCGGGAGTCTAAAAAATTGGGGCGTTCCCTTCGTCGGGTCAACCAGGAACTGATGAGCCGCATCACGGAACAGCTGAACGGGATAAAAGAGGCGAAAAGCTATGGCATCGAAGACGCGCAGCTGGAAAATTTCACGGAAACTACCGAAAAAACAAGGCGCAATTTGATCGATTTTACAAGACTGCAATCGGAATCCACTATGTTTTATAGCATAGGCGCTGCGGTGGCCATCAGTCTTTTGTTTTTTGTTTCGGTCGTGTATCTGCAAATACAGCCGACGGCACTGCTGGTCATCATTTATGTATTTGCGAAACTCTGGCCGTCTTTTTCGTCCTTCCAAAACAATCTGCAGAACGTGATTTCGATGATGCCTGCCTATACCGGGTTAAAAGACCTGATGGACGACTTGGCCCGGCATGAGGAAACGATAGGCCCTGTTGCTGACGGAGCGAATACGATCCCTTCGGATGCAACGATACGGTTTGAAAACGTAGGGTTTTGCTATGACCATACCGAAGGGTTCGGGCTTTCCGGTCTGGATTTTGAAATCAAAGCGAAAAAAATGACGGCTTTGGTAGGGCGGTCAGGCGCGGGGAAAAGCACGATCGTGGATATGCTGTTGGGGCTGCTCAGGCCTACGGAAGGACACATAACCGTAGGCGGCAAGGCGATAGATGAAACGACGATGGCACAATGGCGGAAGCGTATCGGCTATGTTCCGCAGGATCCTTTCCTGTTCAACGGCACGATCAAAGAAAATTTGTTGCGGTTTACCCCCGGCGCATCCGATAGGGAGATCGATGCTGCGCTTGAGATGTCGGCCGCCGTCGGATTTGTTCAAAAATTATCCCAGGGGGTGGATACGGTCATTGGAGATAACGGCGTCCGCCTCTCGGGCGGAGAAAGGCAACGGATCGTGCTGGCCCGTGCGCTCTTAAGAAAACCGGAAATATTGGTGCTGGATGAAGCCACCAGTGCGCTGGACAGCGAAAATGAATATAGAATACAGCAGGCGATCGAATCGCTTTCGGGGAAATTAACGGTACTCATCATCGCACACCGGCTGTCCACGATAAAAAATGCCGATACCATCATCGTCATCGATGCGGGCAAGATTGTGGAACAGGGGTCCTACCGGATGCTTACGGAAGAGAAAAACGGGTTTTTCAAAAACGTGCTGGATGTCGAGAAAAATACGATAGAATGAGTTTGCGGAAATTTAAAAGGTGCTTATGAACAAGATGTATTTTTATAAAGCGTACGGGCTGTTTTTTTCGTCTGAACTATGCATCCCCGAACTGGAGACGGCGGAGGACGGTATTCCGGATGTTGTCATCCGGCTGGGCAGTGTCCCGTGCGAATTGCCGGATGTTATCGATAAAAGGAACGCTTTCCAGGCCGCGCCCGATCACTTCCTTTTCAGGTGGGGGAATGTCGCGGGGTACTATGTGAAGGACGGACGGGAAATCGTCATAGAGCCGTACATTGACCGGGATGCGTCCGATATCCGGCTTTTTTTGCTCGGGTCCGTTTTCGCCGCCCTGCTGCAGCAAAGAGGGTTTTTGGTGCTGCACGGTTCCTCCGTTGTCATACGCGGGAGGGGGATCATACTGACCGGAAAATCGGGCATAGGGAAATCTACATTGGCGGCGGCCTTTGGAAAAAGAAATTACAGGGTACTTGCAGACGATGTTTGCGCCCTTAAATTGGGGGAGGACAAAAAGCCTTATATCCTACCCGGTTTCCCCAGCCTGAAGCTGTGGAAAGATATGGCGGAGCAGTTCGGTTTAGCGACCGACGGCTTGGAGCCTGTCAAAAAGGAAATAGAAAAATACCGAATCGGGATAAAGACGCACTATTGCGGGGAGGTTTCCCTGCTCAGCGATGTTTATATATTGGAAGCCGGGGACAGAGAACGGATCGAAATACAGCGGGTCAACGATATGAAAAAGTTGGTTGCGCTTATCCAGAATACGTATAGGTACCGATTTTTAAAGGGCCAGCAGAGGAGTGCCGTGCATTTCAGCCAATGTGCCGCCGTGGCGGAAAAAACCAGGATTTTCCGCGTGTTGCGTCCTAAAACAGGTTTTATGTTGGACGAGCTTGTTTCTGCGATCGAAGAAAATGTCGTTTCTGTGCTGGCATGATAAAAAAGAAAAAATGATCCGTTCTAACTAAAATGGATCGTTGGAAGAGTGAAAATATTGGAAAAGAAAAAAAACTACACGGTCTTTGGCCTCCGGATCGAATCCGCTTTGTGGCTGCCAGAACTTTTTACATCGGAAGGTCCCGCGGATGTTTCGATAGAGTTCGGGCATGTTCCGGCGCATATCGAAGCACCTTTGGAAAAGACGCCGTGGTATGAGCTTGCGGCCGGGCAGTTTCTGCTCAGAGTGGAAGGGACCGCAAAATACTATGCCGAAGAGGGAAAACGCGTCCTGATAGAACCGGATGCGGCTGGAAGGGAAGAAGATATACGCGTATTTCTGCTGTGCACGGTACTGGCGGCGCTTTTGCAGCAGAGGGGCCTTCTTGTACTGCATGGATTTGCCGCGAATATAGGGGGGGAAACGGTCGCTTTCCTTGCGCCCACTTCGGTGGGCAAGACGACGATCGCTCTTTCGCTCTATGACCGGGGATATAAATTGCTTTCGGATGAAATCTGTGCCGTCGGGCTTGTGCAGGGGAAACCTGTGGTTTTCCCGGGGTATCCCCGGCTCTATGTATGGCGGGATGCGCTTGCGCGGAGCGGGAAAGACGTGCACCTTCTGCAGCCTGTGCGGCAGGGGCTGGAAAAGTATCTGTTCAATATAGAAGACGGGTTTTCTCCGGAACCTGCGGCCCTTTCCGAAATTGTCGAGCTCAAAATGTACAATAAGAAAGCGATCGAAATAGAGCCGGTCCGTGGGAGCAGCAGGTTTGAAAGCCTTTTGAAGAATACTTTTTTCGGGCAGATCGCATCAGACCCGCAGAAACGGCTAAAACAGTTTGCGATGCTTGCGATGCTTCCTTACAAGCGGATTTCTTTTTCCCATTTGGGACGCGAAGTCGAAAAGACGGTAGGTCGCATACTGGAGGTGTTGGAAATATGAACGGGATCATCTGGCTGGCGTCCTACCCAAAATCGGGTAATACATGGCTTCGGGCCTTTATTTCCCATCTTCTCGAAGGAAAGGACGAGAAGGTCGATATCAATCAAATGAAAACGGACGGGATATTCAGTGCAAGGAGCACTCTGGATGAGATAACGGGCATCGAAACGTCCAATCTGACTCCGGAGGAAATCGATACGCTGCGCCCGGCAGTCTATAACTATATCGCAACGGTCGCAAAAAGGAGACTGTTTATCAAAGTACACGATGCGTATACCTATCTTGCGGACGGGAGCCCGCTCTTAGGCACCGTCAATGCAAAGGCCGTGTATATCCTGCGCAATCCGCTGGACGTGGCCGTTTCTTTAGCCAATCATCTCTCCAAAAGTCTAGATGAAACGATTAGACATATGAACGACGAAACATTCGCGTTCTGCAGGAGCAAAGACAGCCTGCCCAACCAGACCAGGCAGAAACTGCTGACATGGAGCGCGCATGTGCAAAGCTGGGCGGGCGTATCTGCGTTTCCCGTTTATTTTCTACGGTATGAAGATATGAAAGCCGACCCCATAGCGGCCTTTACGGGGGCTGTGCGGTTCATAGGGATGGACTGTACCGATGCGCAGATACAACGGGCGATAGAGCTTTCCGATTTTAAAAAAATGAAAGCGGAAGAAGAAAAGAACGGGTTCGGCGAGAAGCCTGCGGGGCTGTCCTCTTTTTTCCGGGCCGGGAAAACCGGGGATTGGCGGAATCACCTGAGCGATGCGCAACGGGACAAACTCATCGCCGATCACAGGGCTGTGATGCGGCAATATGGATATCTGAACAGTGCGGACGAGCCTGTTTATTTATAAAAGCATACAATGGGAGGAGAGCTTATGGAAGACATTACACTACGTTCCGTAGTAAAGGCAAAGGAAGAACTCGTGACGGCAGACATGGATGGGGAGACCGTCATGATGAGCGTTGCGAGCGGAAAATACTATAATCTCGGAAAAATGGGCGGCGTGATTTGGGGCATGCTCAAAAATCCCGTTTCGGTCGAGAAGCTGATCGTGAACCTGCTGGAGAAGTACGACGTCACACGCCGGCAATGCGAGGCGGAAGTGTTATCTTTTCTAAACGACACGTACAAAGAAGGGCTGTTGGAAAAAGAATGAGTTCGATTTTTGGGATATTTTGCCTGAACGGCGGAACGGTAGAAGAAAAGCATCTGCAGAAAATGCGCGATGAAATGCGCCGGTATGGGCCGGATGCGCAAGACATTTTAATCGATGGGAACATCGCCCTAGGTTGTTGCCTTGCAAAATCCGGCGCCTATAGGCAGAGCGATGTGCCGGTTTATTCCGATAAGAAGCAGGGGACAATGCTTGTTTGCGATGCGCTCATCTGGAACCGGGCTGCGCTGGCAGAGGAACTCGGCTTGCCGGGAGATATTTCGACCCAGGGCCTGCTTTGGGAAGCCTATGAGAAATGGGGCGAAGTGTGTCCGGAGCATATCAACGGGGACTTTGCCTTCGCGGTATGGGACAAACAAAAAAAACACCTGTTCATCGCACGCGACCACCTGGGCATCCGCCCGCTGTACTATTTTTTTGATGGCGCTATTTTTGCTTTTGCGACGGACTACCGGGCGTTTCTTGGCCTGCCCTTTGTGGGGAAACAACTGGACGAAGTCCAGGTTTACGCTTCATTGAGCTATATTTACCATATCGATACGGAGGCCACTTTTTTTGAGCAGGTGAAAAGGTTGCCGCAGGCGCACACCTTGCTGGTGGAGGGCACGGGCATCCGGAAAAATAAATATTGGGCACCGGGTGAGGAAAAGATTGTTTATGGAAGCGAGAAAGAATACTGGAAGAAGCTGTACGCCCTTATCGAAGACGCGGTAGGACTGCGCGTCAACGGTGTGGCGGGGAAGATCGGGACAGAGATCAGCGGCGGGCTGGATTCTTCCGTGATCACAGTTTTGGTGAACCGGGCGCTTGCCAAGAAAAACCAAAAACTGGAAGAATTGTATTCCTGGTCGCCGCCGTATACGCGTATGGAAACCCAGCCGAAAGACGAACGGGAACAGATCGAAGCAGTCTGCCGGCAAGAGGGGCTGCACTGTACGTATATGGACCCCAGCGATCCGTTATATGCGGATATGCCCGCGGTGCAGTGGCTGCCTGAA
Organism: Christensenellaceae bacterium; assembly: GCA_963665505.1. Taxonomy (GTDB): domain Bacteria; phylum Bacillota; class Clostridia; order Christensenellales; family Christensenellaceae; genus QANA01. The sequence continues at coordinate 1,474,380 of OY762275.1, read as the reverse complement.
ACAGCAGTGAATGGGGGAGAGATCTTTTGCCGCGAATTAAAATACTTGTCTTCCAAAGACGTAAAGAACATCTTCAGCGGCTGGGGCGGGGATGAAGCGGCCAGCATGCGCGTCAATCTTTACCAGATCTTGCTGCAGGGTTATGTGGGGTACTACCTGAAACAGGCACGTTGGCTGGCAAAAGGATCGCCCTGGCGCTTTTTGAAAGTGATTGCCTCCAGTACCGTGCGGCAATGGTTCCGCCCGTTCAGCTATTTTGGGAATCCGGGCAAAGATCTGCCGGATATCCTGAACAAAAAGTTCAAAAAGAGAATGCGCCGGCACTGCAAAAAAGATATCCTTTACTTTACCGTGGACGCGGCTAAGCATATCCAGTACGGTGTCATTCAGAGCAGGACAGAACTTTCGGCACAGTTGGATCCCGTGTTCGGCGTGCAGCATCTTTACCCATATCTGGATTACCGGGTCGTGGATTTTGCCCTTTCCGTCCCCAGGTATATCTACTATAAGCAGGGGATGAACCGATACATCTTCCGCAAAGCCTTTGCAGGTATTTTGCCGGAACAGTTCAACGACTATTTTATCAAGGACGATCCTGCGAAATCTGCTTTCCTGCACCAGGAAAGGGCGGCAGAAAATGTGGAAGATATCGCCGATAAGATCGACCGGGAACTTTTTGCGCCCTATATCGATTGGGATGCGTTCCAAAGGGCACGCGGGCTCTCCGCCTCCGCTTCCAAAAATGTGGCGTTAAAAACACACCTTTCACTTCTAAAAAAGCTCAAGGGTTGTTTTTCCATTCAACAGATTTTAAAAAGCGTATAAACCCATAAAAAAGGATTTCTGATTTTCGTATATCCGTAAAATCAGAAATCCTTTTTTATACTCATAAACACGTGGCGGCAATTCTCTTCCATCCGGCATCGGCCAAGAGCAAGACAAAACACGTCGACAGGCAAGTTTTTTCGCCCGGGATCAACTCCAAACATAGTAGGTTGTTGCCTCAAAAGGCCGGAACGGACCGCCGCTGGCAGTGGATTGTACACAAATCGTTTTTAAGATGGGGGTCGTCCAAACGAATCTTTTACCCATAAGAATCTTCTTTTAGGATGTGCGTTTGTTTTTTTAAAGTTTTTGGAACATGTATTTATCTGTTAAAATGGGATCCGGCAAATTTTAAGAATTCAAACCATTTTCTGGTTTTGCAAATACGTAAAAATCAGAAACCGCAAATTAAAAAAGCACCTATAACTTTTAGGTGAACGATCAGCTTTCAGGAAAATATGGACCTATTTCCACAGGGGCAGGCATGGTGCCGCTGGCGGTGAATTTTACGCAGATCATCTTCAAAGAGGGGGTCGTCCAAACTAATTTTTTGTCCATAAAAATCTCCTTTACGGCTTGATACGGCTTGATTTTATGTATAAAAAGTTTCCGAAGTATGTATTTGCCTGTTAAAACGCGATCCGGCAAATTTTAAGAACCCAAAACAATTTCTGGTTTTGCATATATGCAAAAAACAGAAGCCGCAAATTAAAAAAAGCGCCTATAACTTTTAAGTTAACGGTCAGCTTTCAGGAAAATACGAACCTATTTCCACAGGGGCAGGCATGGTGCCGCTGGCGGTGAATTTTACGCAGATCATCTTCAAAGAGGGGGTCGTCCAAACTAATTTTTTGTCCATAGTATCTTTCTCCCTAATGCTGTATTTGATACTGTTAATATTATATAATCAATACCATAAATTGGTCAATAGCAAACAGGAAAATTATTCCTGATTTCTATATAAAATGGCAGATATTTTTTTGAATTGGTTTAAATGCTATTAATTGTTGAAAAAGATGGGAATTTGGAGGATAATATTTTACGTACACAATATGAAGTATACGATCATTTTAATAACGGAGCAAAACTTTTGAATCATCTTGACCGCTTGGAAAATAAAAGTATCCATATTTTAAGGGAAGCGTATAGCCAGTTTAGCAACCTTTGCATGCTCTGGTCTATCGGGAAGGACAGTACGACCATGCTCTGGTTGGCGCGAAAGGCTTTTTTCGGGCACGTCCCGATGCCGCTTGTGCATATCGACACCCATTATAAAATACCCGAAATGATTGAATATAGGGATACGCTTGCAAAAAAATGGAAGCTGGATATGATCTACGGGGGAAATGCCGAGGCTTTAGAAAAGAAAGAGACTTTCCCCGACGGCAATGTCAGCCGGATCCAGTGTTGTAAAAATCTGAAGACGGCGGCATTGAAAAGCGTACTGTCCGGGACCGGCGTACGATACAGGCTGAACCATCGGACGGAAGAATATGAACCGGATAAAAATACAGAACCCTTTACGGGGGTGATCGTCGGCGTCCGTTCGGATGAAGAGGGCAGCCGGTCGAAAGAACGGTATTTTTCGCCACGCGACAAAAACAATGACTGGGACATATTTGATCAGCCGCCCGAACTGTGGAACCAGTACAAAACCGAATTTGCCCCGGGCACGCATGTGCGTATCCATCCGCTGCTCGATTGGACAGAGCTGGATATCTGGGAATATATACTGCGGGAAAAGATCCCGGTCGTTTCTCTATACTTTGATAACGGCAGCGGCCTGCGCTACCGTTCCCTTGGGTGCGCGCCCTGTACAAACCCCGTGCAGTCCACGGCCAAAAACGTCGAAGAGATCGTCATGGAACTGAAGGAAGGTAAGTTTTCCAAGATTGCCGAAAGAGCCGGCCGCGCGCAGGATAAGGAAGATACGGGCGGCGGTTTGGAAGACCTCAGAAGGGACGGGTATATGTGAAATGGCGGATATAGCAAAGGAAGAAAACCGGCAGGATATCCGCATCGTCATCGCGGGACATGTCGATCACGGGAAGAGTACGGTCATCGGCCGCCTTCTGCTGGATACGGGTTCGCTGCCGGAGGGAAAGCTGGCGCAGATCAAGGAAAAATGCAGGCGTACCGCACGGCCGTTTGAATATGCATTCTTGCTGGATGCACTAAAGGATGAACAGGCGCAGGGTGTGACCATCGATTCGGCGCGGTGTTTTTTCAGGACCAAAAACAGGAACTATATTTTGATAGACGCGCCCGGCCATACGGAGTTCATCCGGAACATGGTTTCGGGTGCTTCCCGCGCAGAGGCGGCGATCGTAGTCCTCGATGCGAAGGAAGGCGTCGGGGAAAATTCCAGACGTCACGGCCTTTATTTATCCCTTTTGGGCATCCGTCAGGTCTGTGTCCTGGTCAATAAAATGGATCTAGTGGGGTATGAAGAATGCCGTTTCCAGGAAGTTTCCCGGCACTATACGGCGTTTTTACGGCGAATCCATATAAATCCTATGTCCATCATCCCCGTGAGCGGTTTTTTAGGCGATAATATTGTGCATCATTCGGAAAACATGCGGTGGTATGGCGGGAAAACGTTGCTTGAGACAATGGAAGCTTTCAAAAATGAGGAACTTCCTCTGGACAAGCCTTTCCGTATGCCGGTGCAGGACGTATACAAATTCACCGGGGACGGCGACCAGCGCAGAATCGTTGCCGGCACGGTCGCGTCCGGCCGTTTATCCGTGGGGGAAGAGGTCGTTTTTTATCCGTCGGGCAAAAAAAGCGGCATACGATCCATCGAAGGATTCCATACCCCAAAAAAGGATATGGTGACGGCGGGGTATTCCACGGGATTCACATTAAGAGACCAGATCTATGTAAAAAGAGGGGAACTCGCCGTCAAGACGGGTGAACAGCCCCCTTGCGTGGGCAGCCGGATCAGGGCAACGCTCTTTTGGCTGGGGAAAAAACCTGTAAAAGAGGGCGACCAATACCTGCTCAAAACGGGTACGGCCAGGACCGGCGCACGGGTGGAGAAGATCTTGCAGATAGAAGATGCGGGCTCTTTGCGCTTTATGGCCAAAGACCATATAGACAGGTATGAGATCGCCGTATGCATACTGGCGCTTGACCGGGAGATCGCTTTTGATACGGCGGCGGCGTTTCCCTCTACCGGAAGGTTCGTGCTGGTCTCGGCGTACGATATCGCCGGGGGCGGGATCATTTTAGAGAAGTTGCAGGAAACGGCCCCACAAAAGGATCTATATTTGGCCTGCGGGAAGGTGACTTTTGCGGAACGCTGCCGGGCTTTGGGGCAGAAAGGGACCGTGCTCTGGTTTACGGGCCTTTCGGGTGCGGGCAAATCCACGATAGCGGTCGAACTGGAACGGGAATTGGTGAACAGGGGCCGGTTTGCGTACCGGCTGGACGGAGACAATATCCGGAGCGGGCTGAATTCCGATCTGGGGTTTTCAATTCCGGACAGGAAAGAAAATATAAGAAGGATCGCGGAAGTAGCGAAATTGTTTTGCGACAGCGGTACGATCGTGCTGGTCTCGTTCATAACTCCGCTGCGGCGTATGCGCGCGCAGGCCAGAAGTATCATCGGGGAAGCCGGATTCATTGAGATTTATGTGAAAGCCTCGCTGGAAACCTGTATAGAGAGAGACACAAAAGGATTATATGCAAAAGCGATCAAAGGCGAAGTCAAAAATTTCACCGGGATTTCTTCTCCCTACGAGGAACCGGATTGTCCCACGCTGGTTTTGGATACGGAAAAAAACAGTGTGGAGGATTGCGTGCAGTCGATCCTGGACTATTTGAAACTATGATGGGAAGAGGATCCCCGGCGGAGAAATAGACAGCCCGGCCTGCATGGGAAGCAGGGAGGCGGACAGACGTACAAACTCCCTATGCGGCGGCGATTGTGAATTTTACGCCAATCCAAACCGTCAATAAAAAAACGGCGTAAAACAAAAAAGCCCATAATATAGGCATTTTTTAAATACCGGGGCGGATATAAACGGGTAAATTTGCAGAACTCAGTATGTGCTGATTGCATATATTTAAAATTTTTATTCCGTGTTTATTGACATATTTCTTTTTAAAAGATATTATAAGTTATAAATGAACACGTCCTGCGGAAAGATGATTTTTGAAGCGTGCATCCATATGTGAAAGGATGTCGTCCATACAATTTTAACCAACCGATTAGGAAGGAGACCGTATGCGTATACAATACGAAGAACTGCTGAAAGCAAAGATGAGTAAAGAGAGTTATGAAAAACTTGCTGCGCTCAAAAACCCGAAGGTAATGGACTTTGTCGGCTCTTTTATCGAACATTGTGAACCAAAATCCGTTTACGTATGTACCGACAGCGAGAGCGACAAACAATATGTGAGGGATAAGGCTTTGGCACTGGGTGAGGAGACGAGGTTATACCACCCCAAACAAACGATCCATTGGGATAACTACGGCGACCAGGCCCGCGATAAAAAGAACACAAAGTACATGGTCTACAAAGAGAACCTGGAAAGCATGAAGAGCCTGAACTCGGTCGAATATGAACAGGGCTATAAAGAGATCATGGAGATATCGAAGGGGATCATGAAAGGCAAAGATACGGCGGTACTCTTCTTCTGCGAAGGCCCGACCGAAAGCGTTTTTTCCATTCCCTGTGTACAGTTTACAGACAGCTGGTATGTTGCGCACTCCGAATATATCCTCTATCGTTCGGGCTATACGCATTTTCTGAAAATGGAGGAATCCGAAAAAGACAATTTCTTCCGGTTCGTCCATTCGGCCGGCGTGTTGAATGCCAATGGCAACTCCGTCAATCTGGACAAACGGCGGATCTATATGGATACCCAGAACAACATCGTCTATTCCATGAACGACCAGTATGCCGGTAACTCCGTCGGACTCAAAAAACACTCTATGCGCCTTGCGATCAATAGATCCGGCAAGGAAGGCTGGCTGTGCGAGCATATGTTCGTTATGGCGGTTGTCAACAGGGACAAGGGCAGGAAGACCTATTTCTGTGGGGCGTATCCTTCCGCTTGCGGCAAGACTTCGACAGCTATGATTCCGGGTGAAGAGATCGTTGGTGACGATATTGCCTATTTCCGTGACATCAACGGAGAATTCCGTGCAGTCAACGTGGAAGGCGGCATGTTCGGTATTATCAAAGATGTCAATGCAAAGGATGACCCGGTCATTTTTGAGAACCTGATGAAAAATCAGGAGATCATTTTCTCCAATATTTTGATGGGGCCGGATAAAAAGCCGTACTGGCTCGGCATGGGAGTAGAACCCCCGAAGGAAGGCCGTAACCATTTTGGCGCCTGGCATGAAGGGGTAAAAGATACGGACGGAAACACGGTCGGTGTAGCGCACGGCAATGCACGCTATACCATGCGCCTGGATTATCTGGCGAATATCGATAAAAAGGGTTTTGAAGACAAAAATGGCGTTAAGGTAGAAGGCATCCTTTACGGCGGCAGGGATAGTGATACGACCGTGCCCGTCGAGGAGTCTCCCACATGGAAAGACGGCATTTTGTTGAAGGCTGCGACACTGGAATCCGAAACCACCAGCGCGACGCTGGGTGCGGAAGGGGTTTCCAAGCCTAGCCCGATGGCGAACCTGGATTTCCTTTCTTACCCGCTGGGACAGTATACGATCAACAACATAAAGTTTGGCGAGAGTGTAAAGAAAGCCCCCAAGATCTTCAGCACCAACTATTTTATGCGCGGTGCCGATGGAAACTATGTCACCAGCAAGCTGGCCAAAAAAGTCTGGCTGCATTGGGCGGAAGGCAGGATCCATGGGGAATATGAAGCAATCGATACCCCGACCGGGAAGATCCCGTTCTATGAAGACGTGATACAGTTGTTCAAAAAGTATTTGAAGGACGATGTCTTTACTAAAGAGATGTATGAATACCTCTTTACCTTCCGTTGCACAAAATGGATCAAGAAGCTGGAACGGACCAAAGCATTTTATGAAAAAATGGATGCCAATACCCCTAAAGAGATATTTGCGTATTGGGATGCGGCAATTGCAAAGATCCGCGCAGCAAAAGAAAAATACGGAGACGAAATCAAACCGGGTGATTATAAAGGATAATCGAACATAAACTATGTAAAAAACCAAGTCGGTTTTTAAGCCGGCTTGGTTTTTTCTTTGTCTTTGACAAAAGAATGCAGATAGGTGTGCGGTGCTCTGTAAAAAAATAGAGAAGCGCAAAGAATTGAGCAAAAGGTTGTATGCGTGATATAAAAATGCTATATTTATTAGGATACTAACAGTTAGGCGCGTACTATTTTGAAATTGGAAGAAGAGATGGAGAAAGGAAATTTAAATATTCTTTTAGGCAGGGTAAGAAGACTGCATTTTCGCTGCTGCTATACCGAACTGACGAAGATAGGCGTCACACGGGGGCAGCCGCGGATCCTTCGTTACCTGAAATTCCATGACGGCTGCATACAACGTGAATTATGTGAAAACTGTCATTTGGAACCGGCTACGGTTACAAATATTCTGGGGAAGATGGAACGTGATGGTTTCATCAGAAGATGCCATCAACCGGGAAGCCGCCGGAACATGCAGGTATTTTTGTTGCCCAAAGGGGAAGCGCGTCTTTGTGATGTGGATAAGGTGCACAGGCATCTGGAAAAAGAAATTTTCAAAGGTTTTACGCCCGAAGAAAAAAGACAGATGGCAGAGTTTATGGAACGTATGATCGGCACTATGGAGAAAGCAGAGGAAAAAAAGGGAAATGGTTCTCTTCAAGAAGAAAAGAAAAGAGACTGAAACGGACACTGTTCAAGAGAATACGAGGATTTGGACCAAATCATTTATCAATATCTTTATTGTGCATTGTGTCATGTGCATGGGAACATTCATGGGAAATTCGCTGATCCCGAAATATGCGGATTTTCTGGGCGCCAGTGCTACGGTCGTGGGGGTTGTCTCGGGTATATTTGCGGTGACGGCGTTGGGTGTTCGCCCGGTGGCCGGTCCCGCAATCGATTACTTTAAAAAAGATCGGCTGCTTTCGGCGGCATTGGGCGTGCTAACGCTGGCATATATCGTTTATGGATGTGCCGGCAATATAACGGTGGTCATTATTGCGCGCTTGCTGCAGGGGGTCGCCATGGGGTTCACCGGGCCGCTGGGATTGGCTTTAGCCAGCGACATTCTCCCGCGCGACAAAATGGCGTCCGGAATCGGCGTTTATTCTTTAGGACAGGCGGTTTCCACCGCTATCGGTCCTCTGATCGGTTTAAAATTGGCAGAAAGCGTGGGGTATAACATGGCTTTCTTTATCGGGGCCGCGGTGTTGGGTTGCAGTTGCGGCCTTTCTCTGTGTCTCCATGTCGAGGCGCCTGCCAAAAGGGAACGTTTCAAAATATCTCTGGATAAGATACTCGCGCCGGAAGTGATTTTCCTTTCGGTCATTATGCTTTTTTTAGGGGGCGCTTATGCCTGCATCAGTTCCTTTATTGTGATTTATGGCGAGCTCTGCGGGGTAGAAGACATCGCATTGTTTTTTACGGTGTATGCAATCAGCCTGCTCGTGTCCAGGCCTTTTACCGGCAAGATATCCGATAAATATGGTTTGGATAAAACGATCGTTCCGGGCATGCTGATCTTTGGATTGGCCTTTTTGCTGATCAGCTTCTCCAGGTCTCTACCCATGTTTCTGTTGGCCAGTGTATTTTCCGCATTTGGCTACGGGGTCTGTCAGCCTTCTATCCAGACGCTTTGTATGCAGCTTGTTCCGAGCGAACGGCGTGGTGCGGCAGGCAACACAAATTATATAGGGGTAGATACCGGTCATTTGATCATGCCGACGCTCGCCGGGATGTTGGTCACTCATGTGCAGAAAAGCGGTGGGAGCGAAATATCTGGGTACACGGTAATGTTCTGGGTTATGATGATCCCTATAGGGATCGCGCTTGCAATATTCTTGCTCCAAAGGAAGAAACTATTGCAAAGGATAAAATGACAACTCGAAAAACAGTAACGAATGGACTTGCTTGTGGAAAGGATTTTATATGGGAGGGAAACTGGCGGCTTCTTTTAAAACGATTACACGATCATTACGATATAAAAATTTTCGGTATTTCTGGATTGGCCAGTGTGTTTCTCTGATCGGGACGTGGATGCAGCGCACGGCGCAGACGTGGCTTGTTTTGCAGCTTACGGCGTCTCCGCTTCTGGTAGGGCTTTTGGGGGTGGCACAGTTTGTCCCCATATTTCTTTTTGCGCTGTTTGCAGGCGTGATAGCGGACCGCTTTCCCAAACGAAACGTGATACTGTGTACGCAGATACTGTTTATGCTGCAGGCAATCGCTATGACGGTCCTGACGTTCACGGGAAGCATTCAATACTGGCATGTTCTGCTGCTGGTTTTTCTGTATGGGGTGACGCAGACTTTTGATATGCCTGCCAGACAGGCATTTTTCTGTGAAATGGTCGGCAAGGAAGACCTGATGAACGCGATCTCTCTAAATTCTACGATCGTAAATCTTGCCAAGATCATCGGGCCGGTGATTTCCGGGCTTGTACTGGCAGCTTTTGGATTTACGGTTTGTTTTTTGATCAATGCGCTGAGCTTTATCGCTGTGATCGGCGGGCTTTTTCTGATCCGCACGGAGCCGCAGCCGACAAGTATTGCGCGCAAAAACGTCCTGCACGAAGTCAAAGCGGGGCTTTCCTATATCCGGCAAAGCGAAGTGCTTATGACGGGTGTGGCTATCATGGCGGTGATCAGCATCTTTGTCATGAATACAAATGTCATCACACCCGTATATTCCGAAGCGGTGTTTGGCGATGATGCGATTCTTTATACCTGGTTGATGGCTGCGACAGGTTTTGGCGCGCTCTTAGGCGCGCTTTATATGGCCTATGCGAGCAAATACGGGCTGCGGAAACGCTACCTCCTTTACAGCGGCGTCGCAACGGCGATCCTGTTTATCGGTACATTCTTTTTACGGGCGTATGTCGTTTGCTTATTGTTGCTGATCCCCATCGGTTTTTGTAGTCTGGTATTCATGAATACGGCGAATGCCTTGTTCCAGGTGAATACGCCCGATGCATACCGGGGCAGAGTCATGAGCGTATATGCCTTTATCAACCAGGGCTCTCATCCGATCGGGAATTTTTTTGCGGGTACGGTCATGGAATATTTTGGGGGAGAAACCGGGTTTCTTATCTGCGGAGCGGCGATGCTTTTGTTTATGGTACCGTTGTATTTTTGGCGGCGGGATGTAATTAAAAGCTGGTGAGAGGGAAAAAAGCGTATCAGGATATTAATATTTTTAATAAATTTAATTAAGTATTTACTTAATTAAATTTCTATGCTATTCTTTTGACAGGTAGTAATTAAAGTAACAACTATAAAAAACAAGGAGATAATAAAGAAGAAAAGAAGCCGTAAACCATGGTTAGGCATGAAGAGAAATCAGCATAGTCCATATAGCTCAAAGGGACGCTCTAATAAAGCTTGGCGGTATAGTTCAATTACAGGGCGCACATTAAAAAATAGGCACTTGGCATTGCCGATATAAGTATCTGTGATCCATCCTTTTGTATACGCTTCGTTTTGGATCTTGTACCAGGGCTTTGCTTTTGGTGACCAAGCTTCAATCAGCCATTGGTCCTCTGGATATTTAGCCCTGGCCATATCGGAGGGCGCGAATCGGTTGCGTATTTCATCCGGTAAAGCATCCTCGACGTAATGCATGGCCGACAGCCTGTAGATATCCACGCCAAGGAGCAGCGCATACCCGCCGTGATCGATCAGGTGCTGGAAGCCCGCTGCCGCATGTTTGCCGGCGTCTTTCCCCCAAGCGGAGACCCGGAAGATGCCTTTTCCGGTTATCACGTCGGGCCTTTTACGGAAAGTATCCGATACGACACCCATGCCCGTGTGCTCTTCGTCTTCAGATAAAATACGGATCTTCATGGATAGACCTAAGCGTCGGTCTTCCTCTGTCAGGGGCAGGTTGGGAGAAAGACGGAAGGAAGGCATCACGATCGCACCGTCTATTCCTACTTCCTGTATGAGCGTACGGATGACCGTATCGGCGCCGCCTTCCAGATGCCCGAATTTGCGCAGGGAACAATGAACTTCTAATGCGTTCCCTTCTCGAACGCCCAATTGACGCAGACTATGCGCAAGATCGGGGCCAGTAAGTGTCTTCTTCATGAATCGGTTTCCTTTTTTTTAGATAATTGTATCATATTCTTTGGCAAGGGGAAGTGTATGCGTGGAAAATGTATTGGCTATTTTGAAGGCGGTCGCGGACGGTACGCGTTTGCGAATCCTCCAACTGCTTTTGCGGCATAATTATTGCGTAGGCGCTTTGGCGCATCATCTCCAAGTATCGGAATCCGCAATATCGCAGCATCTCAAGGTGTTGCGGAATGCGGGATTAGTAAGCGGAGAAAAGCGGGGGTATTTTATGCATTACCGGGTAAACAGAAGGCAACTACGTATGTTGGCCGCACAAATCGAACAATGGGCTACATTACAATCCGAGCCGTACAGACCGGCCGGCGGGGAATGCCCACATAAAGGAAGAAAGGACTGTTGAACCGCATAAAAAAGACTTTTCAATATCGAATGCGGACAGAGGAGGTTGATACGTACGTATGCTATGTGTTACCAATCTTAAAAAGAAGTATGGGAATTTTACCGCGGTGGACGGAATCTCTTTTTCGGTCGCACCGGGGGAGATTTTTGGTTTTCTGGGTCCTAACGGGGCGGGCAAGACCTCCACGATCCATATGCTTGTAGGCCTCTCCAGACCCACTTCCGGCAGTATATCCATTGACCATATGGATGGGATCAAAGAGATCAAAAAGGTACAGAGGATCATTGGGGTCGTAGGGGATGAAAGTAACCTCTATGATGAAATGGATGGGTTTAATAACCTTTGCTTTTGCGCTTCGTTATATGGCATGCCAAAAAAGCAACGGGAAAAGCGTGCAAGGGAACTGCTGGAACAATTCGGGCTGACGAATGTGGGCAAACGTCCGTTTAAAGCTTATTCCAAAGGGATGCGCCGCAAATTGACCATCGCGGCGGGGATCATCCATCATCCCAAGATCCTTTTTCTGGATGAACCAACCACCGGCATCGATGTGGAAAGCGCGAGGCAGATCCGGCAATTGATCCTGGAGATGGGACGGCGGGGGACGACCGTCTTCCTGACGACACATTATATTGAAGAAGCGCAGCGGATCTGTGACAGGGTCGCATTTCTCGTTGCCGGGAAAATTGTAAAATCGGATACGGTGGAAGTGTTATTAAAAAACACGGGAAGCATGCATGTGCTCCAATTGGCGCTGAGCCGGGACATCGCCCTGGATAGGAAGCGGCTGCAAGATGCGTTTCCCGCTTTGCGGTTTGAGGTCAAGGGAAAAGATACTTGTCTCCTGACTTCCCCAGACCAGATTTCCCTTTCTCCAGTTTTGGAATACCTGGAAGCGATGAACGTTGCGGTGTACGAGGCCAGGGAAATGCACCCGACCCTGGAAGACGTATTTGTGCGGGTGACCGGTATCGAAACGGAGAAACTGCAAAAAGAGAAAAAGGGAGGGGGAAAATAAATATGTGGATTGCTTTCTGGAACATTTTTAAGAAAGATATGAAAAATTATTACCTGAAGCCGCCCAATATAAGCTGGGGGATCCTGTTTCCTATTTCCTGGACGCTGATGCAGTATATCCGTACCTCACAGACGCAGCCCGTTGATATCCCGCAGCTTTTGCCGGGGCTGATCGGCATGAGCATTTTATTTGGGACGACATCCATGCTGGCGGTCTCCATCACCTTTGAACGCAGGGGGGCTTCTTTTGAGCGTTTATTGATCGCCCCCATTCGTTTGACGACGATGGTGCTGGCCAAGATTTCCGGCGCCGTGCTTTTTGGGATAGTCATTGCGTTTGTACCGATCCTGTTTGCCGCCTTTCTGATCGATCTGTCGGGGGTCGATTGGGGGTTGCTGCTGCTGAGCGTGCTTTTGATCGCCGTGGCTTCGACGCTGCTCGGCCTTGCGATAGCGGTATCCGCAAAAGAGGTTTTTGAAGTGCAGACGTATTCAAATTTTTTCCGTTTTCCGATGCTGTTTTTATCCGGCTTGTTTTTGCCGGTGGCAAAATTGCCGGTATTTTTGCAGCCGCTTTCCTATTGCTTGCCATTGACGTATGGCGCCGATTTGCTGAACGACGCGGTCCTGCATACGAGTAGCCTGTATATATGGGCAGATCTTGCGGCCCTGCTTGGGTTTGGTATCCTTATGTTTTATATCTGTCGGTGGAAGATCAACAGAAGCTGGATACGGTAGCCTGTTTTTGTATGGCGGGGTCTATTCCTATTGAAAAGACATGCGGCATGCGTTAGAATTTATAGGACTTTGGCGAATGTAGTGATCGTGAAAGCCCACGAGGGAGGCATCCTTTGAAGAGCCGGCGTAAAAAATTCTTTTCTTATTATAAGCCCTATATCGGGGTGCTTCTTATGGATATGGCCTGTGCGATGATCGTGTCGGTAGCAGCGCTCTTGCTTCCCTTGTGCACCAGATATATCACGGGGAAGCTAATGACGGGCAGCACCCCCGCGTTGTTGGAAGAGGTGTACCGGATGGGGATCTTTATGCTTGCGCTGATCGTGTTGCATACGGTCTGCGGCATTTTTGTCGACAGCAACGGACACGCGATGGGGGCGATGATGGAAGGAGATATGCGCGAAGAACTGTTTGCGCATTATCAGAAACTTTCCTTCAGCTTCTATGACGAACAAAAAATCGGACAGCTGATGGCCTGTATCACCAATGACACGCTGGCGATGGCCGAGTTGTATCATCATGGCCCGGAAGACATCGTCATTTCTTTCATAAAATTCATCGGCGTCTTCGTTATCCTTATGCGGATTAATCTGCGGCTCACCCTGCTTATTTTTTTGTTTTTGCCGGTCATGGTTGTGTATGCGTTGTTCTTCAATAAAAAAATGCATACGGCGCTGCGGAAAAACAAGGACAGGATAGGGGATATCAATGCACAGTTGGAAGATACGCTTTCCGGCATACGGGAAGTGGCTTCCTATACAAACGAAGCGTTTGAGATAAGGAAATTTTCATTTTTGAATGCGCGTTTTGTTAAAAGCAGAAAAGAAGGGTATCGAAGCGAAGCTTTCTTTGACCAGGGCGTATATGCCTTTGCCCAGGCAATCGTTGTGGCGGTTATTGTGTTTGGCGCTGCCGGCATCGGCGGCACTTCTTTGAATCTGGCGGATCTGCTGACATTTTTGCTATGCGTGAATATCCTCTTTGATCCGATACAAAGGTTGATCAACTTTACAAAGCTGTACCAGGAAGGGATTACCGGGTTCGCACGTTTTATGGATGTCCTGGAAAAAGAACCGGATATCGGCGACCGGGAAGATGCGTGTACGCCCGCCCACGTACAGGGGCGTATCCAGTTCAAAGACGTGAGCTTTAGATATCCGGGGCAGCAGCAATATGTATTGCGGAATGTTTCTTTAGATATTTGCCCCGGGGAGTTCATTGCATTGGTGGGCACTTCCGGCGTGGGAAAAACAACGTTATGTTCCCTGATCCCCCGTTTCTATGATGTAAGTGCGGGGAAAGTCCTGCTCGACGGCATAGACGTCAGACAAATCAAATTACATGCTCTGCGCAAATATATCGGGATCGTGCGGCAGGATATGTACCTGCTTAACGGAACGGTGGCGGAAGCCATCCGGTATGGCAGGCTGGACGCAAGCCGGGAAGAGATCGTTGCGGCCGCCAAAAAGGCAAACGCACATGATTTTATCCTTTCGCTGCCCCGCGGATATGATACGGAACTCGGGCAGCGCGGCGTACGGCTCTCGGGAGGACAAAAGCAGCGCCTGTGTATCGCCCGGGTCTTTTTGAAGGACCCGCCGATATTGATTTTTGACGAGGCGACCAGCGCACTGGACAATGAAAGCGAAACGGCGGTGTATGATTCTCTGCGTGAAGTCAGTGAAAACCGTACGACACTGGTGATCGCCCATCGCCTCTCCACGATACGGAATGCGAAAAGAATCATTGTGTTGGGGGATAGCGGGGTTGCAGAGCAGGGAACGCACGCGGAATTGATGGCGTTGAGGGGCGTATACGCCAATCTGTGTGATCTCCAATTAAGGCTATAGGCTCTTACCTATGAAACAAAACGCGCAAATGCATCCGCCTTCGGACAGGTACGTCCGGCGCTTATCACTGGCCTGAAAAACAGATAAAAAGGGGGAAAAGGCTTCGGTAGGCCGGCTCTTTATTCGCCGCCGCTTTCTTCCCGGAGGACGGTCTGGCTGAAATTGAGGGCGGCCTGTATATCTTTTTTGTTTGGATGCCCCATCCCCATGAAAAGGAAACTGCCTTGGCAAATGAATTCGTTTGTGACGGGAATACCTTTTTCCAGCAAGATCTTACGGATGCCGTCCTGCCCCTGCTTTTTTGATGCACAGGAGGTAACGAGCACAGCCTTTTTTACCATGGCTTTATCCAGGGTATGCACATACTGCAGGAAGGCCGGCAAACTGGCGCCGCCGTAAATGCCGCCGACGATAAACAGCAGATCCACATCTTTTAGGACGGGTCCAGAAGTAAAATTATCCGCCTGTACGCCCAAAGCGTCGCCGATCGCCTCCGCAATTTTTTGGGAATGACGGGTTTTGGTTGCATAGATAATTTTGATCATTTGCATAGAACCTCCTTGCATAAATCGGATTTTTTGCCTGTGCTGTTATCTATTATTATAAATATGCATAGGGAATAGTCAAATAAAACCCGCCGTTTTTGGTTTTCTCGCCCAAAAGAAAGGTCGGACAGAGGAAAATGCCTGTTCGGAAGCGAATATAGTATAAAATTTGGGAACATACTTACAGTATATTATTTTCTTTATCGAAAGGAGAGAATTTATGGGAAAAAGAAGAGACCAACTGAATGCGTTTTATTCCGGTATGAATGGGCTTGGTGTGCTCGAACCCGAGCAGATCAAAGGGTTCCATGCACTTTTATCGGCGGGCCTGAGCGACGGGGTCCTGGATACAAAGCAAAAAGAACTGATCAGTGTCGCCGTTGCCTGTTATACCCGCTGCGAATACTGCATCGTGTACCATGTATATAACGCGCTGAAGAACGGTGCCTCAAAAGAAGAGATCGTGGAAGCGGCGTTGGTTTCGGTCTTGTTCGGGGGCGGTCCTTCCATGGCGTATACATCGACAGTCCTGCAGGAAAGTTTGGAGGAATTTGCAGGAGATTTTGAGACCCGGGCATGAAAGAGATTTTCAATACGTGTAAAGATTTTAGGTGGGAAAATATCCAAACGATCGACTATAAACCCGTGGAGGGCGATAGCGTACCTACGTTTTTTAATGTGGTCCGGCAAAACATCGTCAAGACGGATGCGCAAATAGGGTTTGACGTCCGCTATTTTGAATGCGGGGAAGACGGGTTCACCACGCTGGAAAAGCACGAACATGTCCATGTAGTCGTCGCTCTCCGGGGAAAGGGCAAGATCATCGTAGACAAGAATGTGTACGCCGTACAACCGTTTGATCTGGTCGTGATCCCATCCTGGGCGGCGCACCAGCTCATCAATACCGGAAAGGAGCCGTTCGGCTTTCTATGTACGGTGAACGGCGTGCGGGATAAATTCCGGTTATTATCGGCAGAGGAACTGGATGCACTGAAGATCTCGCCGGAAGTTAGGGATGCCATGCGGGTGCCGGACGGGTATGGATCGTAATATCCTGCGCAGGGCACGGGAAAAAAGAGAGGGACGCGCCTATGCATAGGCGCGTCCCTCTCTTTTGCCGTGATGCATATAGTTTACAGGAGAAGGATCTTGAGCAGATACAG
Organism: Christensenellaceae bacterium; assembly: GCA_963665505.1. Taxonomy (GTDB): domain Bacteria; phylum Bacillota; class Clostridia; order Christensenellales; family Christensenellaceae; genus QANA01. The sequence continues at coordinate 1,457,631 of OY762275.1, read as the reverse complement.
CAGCAGCAAATGCGACGGGAAAAAAATATAAAAGAAGAATTTATTCGCATGTTTCCCGCGTGTGCCGTCATATTTCAAAAGAAACAGCAGAGAGAACAGGGAGGACAGCCAATACCCCGCATGAAGCAACAGTTCTTGTGCGGCCGGCAAAGCGAGGCCCGAGCCGGTCCAGAAGGGCATGACCAAATAGATGCCAAACAAAATGACGGCCATACACAAAAGCTGTTTTTTCCGATCGGTGAAAGGGTAGGTGGAAAATATCAGCAGTACCCCCAACACACCGTAGTCGCAGCTCAGTAAGACCGCCATACCCATACAGGGCAGCAGCGGCAAAAGTGATACGAGCATCGTATGCTTCTTGCGCAGTGCCGCATAGCCGGCACAGGAAAGTGCCCCAAGCGTCAAGGTGACGAAGATGTTGGAAAAATCAAACCGCAGTTCAGAATAGGCTGCAAGTTCAAAAGGAATTTCCGAAATCAATGCAAACACCGCGAGCCGCATAATATATTTGGGCAAACTGTGGGTATGTTTGCAGCCCTCTGCGATGAGAAAAGCAAATATCGGAAAAGACATCCTGCCGATCGCTCTGCATATATATTGAATCCCCACAGCCAGACCTTCCGACATGGAAAAATATGTTTGCAAAATGATCTGCACGTTAAAGACCGCTGCGAGATGGTCTGCCAACATAAAACAAGACGCTAAAATTTTAAGGAAATAATTAGAATACCCGCTTTTTATTTTCTCCATAAGGGCTCATACCAGGTTTCATGTTTTTTTATATGCGAAACCCTATCACAGGCAGGTGTTTTCCGTTGAAAAGGGATTTATATTCATAACAGTTTAATATTTATTCTACTCTTTTTTCCGGGAAAAGCAATTTTTTTTTTGTAAATATATGTTGATATCCCAATATATTCCTTAGCATATAAAATCTTCCATTCACAGATCGTAAAAAAAGCCTTTGAAAAAGATATGTTTTTATGGTATATTTTTTCTGTATTAGAATTTTCTTGCAGAATAGGAACTATATTTTTACGGGAGCTTTCCAAGGCTGGTAGTGTATGAAGAGGAATCAGGATTTGTGGAAAAAGAGTATAACTATCATATTGGCGCTCGTACTTGCGCTGTATGTTCCGGGTATCTCTGTAGTGCGGGCGGAAACAGAAGACCCGATCGTTTTTTCAGACCCTCTTTTGCGGCAGGCGCTCCAGGATGCGGGTGCGGATGTAAATGCAGATAGCGAGATCACCCAGGGCGAACTTTCCTCGCTGTCCGGTACGCTCATATTGGACGACCTGGGTATTACGGATCTTTCCGGTATGCAATATGCGACCGGCATCGATGCCCTTAGCCTGGCCGGCAACCAAATACGCAGCATAGAGCCTCTTTTGGGCCTTGACCTGGATACGCTCGATGTATCGGATAACTATTTGGATCTTGCGGAAGGCGGCGAAGACCTGGCGGACATAGAAACATTGGAGGCGACCGGGTGCAGCGTCGTGTATGCTCCGCAGAAGGATATCCCGGTAAGCGGCGTCGCTTTGAACAAAACGTCCCTGGAAGTATGCCCGGGAGATACACAGACGCTTACGGCTGTGGTTTCTCCCGAAGATGCGGCCGATCAGACCCTTTTCTGGACGACCAGCGATGAAACGGTACTGACCGTCAACGACGGTGCGCTCACGGCCGTTTCTACCGGGACGGCAACGGTGCGCGTCGCTACCCAGGATGGCAATTATGTGGCCGAATGCAGCGTATCGGTCAAGGCATCCGCATTGGAAACGGACGTATATGTGATAGACGATGGTTTTTTGACCAACATCACAAAATTGACTTCGCCCGGACAGCTTAAAGCAAACCTCCATAACGATCTCGAAAATCTTTTCATTTACGATCAGGAAGGTCTGGAATTCACCAACGGCTCCGTGGGTACGGGCATGACGGTGCAGCTTGTTATAGGCGATACCGTCCGGGACACGCTGACAATCATTGTCAATGGAGATACGAACGGCGACGGCATGATATCGATCATCGATTATACGCTGGTCCGCCTGGATATACTGGGTATCCTTCCGCTGGAAGGGGTATATAGGAAGGCGAGTGATATTGATGCCGACGGGACGCTCAATGTCATCGATTATACCCTGCAGCGCCTGGATATTTTGAACTTGAAACCTATCAACGGTTTTACGCCCGACCTCCCCGAAGTGTCGGATGCGCGGATACGGGCGTTTCTGGATATCGCGTTGGCCCAGCAGGGCAAACCCTATGTTTGGGGCGCGGAAGGACCGAACGATTTTGACTGCTCCGGTTTTGTGTACTATTGCCTTACACAGACTGGCTATTCCGTTTACCGCGCGACGGCCAATACCTACAGCAAATGGAAAAGCTGGCAATATGTAGACAGGGATTCGCTCCAGCCCGGGGACCTGATGTTCTATATCGATGAAGACGACCCGTCGCGGATCGGCCATATCGGGATCTATTTAGGCAACGGGTATCATATCCACGCATCCTCCAGTTACGAATGCATCATCATTTGCAAGATAGACGGGTGGTACGACGAAACGCTGAGCTATGGACTGCGCGTATGGTATTAGGCGGTAAAAAATAAATGGTGAGAAAACATATGAAGAAATTTATTTTTTTGTTGTTGGTTATCGGGGTGTTCTTTTCCGCCGTCTATAGGACGACCGCATCCGCGGGCGCGACCGCGAGTATCTCCGGGACGGACCCTGTCCAGGCCGGCCAGACGTATACGTATAACGTCTCGGTCAGCGCAAATGCCTTTGCCTTAATGGCTGTAGTCAGTTGCGACGGTGTATTCAGCGGCAGTAATTCAACTTGTCATGCAGATGCAGATTCTACAAGTGGACTCAATGAGAACATCACAGCCTCCTGTTCGATCACGGTCACGGTAGCGGCCGGCGCGCAGCCCGGCGATACCGGGACGATCAGAGTGGAATATCAGTTCTCCACGGTTTCCATATCTGATGGAACGACGGTCGAGGGGCATTCGGATTCCGCCACAAAGACCGTGAGCGTTGCCGCCGCAGCTTCTCCGTCACCCTCCGTTTCTCCCTCTCCTTCTCCTTCTCCTTCTCCTTCTGTTTCTGCAAAACCCAAAACAACGGCGAGCGCATCGCCCAGCCCGAGTCCTTCGCCCTCACCTTCCAAAACGCCCGAACCGCCTCAGTGGGAAGTTGCAGCCAGCAATGTGTCGGCCATGCAGTCCGGCGGGACCGTTCATATGGATATAACGGAAAGCACACAAATACCCGTATCCCTTTTACGGGCACTGTATGAAAAACAGGGTGTGCTGGAAATTGATTTTGGCGATTTTACCTGCCGGGTCGACGGACGCACACCGGGGACGATCCCCGGAGACATTACGTTTATCGATCTTGGGTTCAGTATGGAAACGGACGAGACGCTTTCGCAGGCGGTCTCGGGCGCGGACGCGTATCAGCTTCATTTTGCGCATGAAGGGCAGTTCCCCGGCGTGTTCACCTATACGTTCAAGGCGGAAAGAAACGAGCCGGGAGATACCCTTTACTTGTATTACTATTACGACGAAGCGGGCGTAGCGGAAGGCAAGGCGACTGCGGTCGTCGGCCAAGACGGTTTTGTTTCCTTTGCCATCTATCATTGCTCCAGTTATTTTGTTTCGAACGCTATCCTGGAAGATTCCGTGAACCAGCTTGTGGAGGCAAACGCCGCCCCGAGCGAGGAGGTGGATACCGGAAATGAAGAGGAGAGTGTGGTAAATGTGTTGCAGCCGACTATCTTACCCACGGCGGAAGAAGACGAAATATTGGGTTTGCCCATCGTATCGTTGGTTGCGATCGTACTGGCGGCAGCGATGTTCAGCATGGTCTTGACGATGCTCGCTTTCCGGGTGGGGGTATTCAAAAAGAAGCAAATGTCTGTGTATAGCCTGGAGGCGGATTGGAAAGAAGAGGATATGGATGAAGATGCGGAAGAGAGAGAAGAGAGGGAATAACCACTTATTCCCTAATCAATTCAATTTTTATAGATGTCTTTTGCTGCGCTTTTACGCGCAGCATTTTTATTGTGATAACGATTTCCAAATCATGAAAAGCATATGTTTTCTGTATTGGGGGGCGCCGCAGCCCTTGGCCTTCCACTCTGTTCGTGTATCGTCTGGCGGTTGATGCGTACGGTCTATTCTGAAAGCGTGTATGAGGCCATTCGGTTCGAATAAAAACCGGTTCCGATTTTCATAGGGACTGTATACATAAAAAATCTGGTAATTTATATTTACAAAACGCGGGGTATATATGTAAAATAATGGCATATATTGTCGATTTTTCCGTCAAACATACTGCGCATGACTCTGGGAGGCACACAGAATGGATATCCGGATGTTCTTTGACAGTAATCAAAATGCGATTATATTCCTTGCATCGTTGGTGCTTTTATTTGCCTTGTTCTTTGCGGCAAAGAAAGTCCAGAAAATAAAAAAAGTTTTTATTGTGACCACAGTTCTGTATAATCTGATTTATTTGGTATGGCGGGTGGTTTTCACGCTGCCTTTGTCCTACGGTATTGTGAGTGTGGTATTGAGCATCCTGCTGCTCACAGCCGAATGGATGGGATTCTGGCAGTCTATGGTTTTCCGGTTTTTGTTCTGGAAACCGTTTCACCGGTATGCGTTTCCGCCGCATGATTTTGCAATCCAGCCTTCGGTGGACGTTTTTGTAGCGACATATAATGAAAACATGCAAATTCTCCGTCGGACGCTTACGGGATGCTTAAATCTCCAGTACTCCGGGGAATCGCTGCATATATATTTGTGCGATGACGGCAGGCGGCAAGAGGCGAAAGACCTTTGTACGGAACTGGGGGTACACTATTTAACGCGCCCCGATAATAAACACGCGAAAGCCGGCAATATAAACCATGCGCTCTCCTGTACCGACGGCGAATTTATTATGCTGCTGGATGCGGATATGGCGCCCAAATCCGATTTTCTCAAAAAGACCATTGGATATTTTACCGATGAAAAAGTAGGGTTTTTACAGACGCCACAGGTGTTTTATAATCCGGACCCTTTTCAATACAATCTGCGCCTGAACGAACAAATCCCGAACGAACAGGATTTCTTCATGCTGGATATCCAGGCGGGCAGAGCTACCTATAATGCTGTTCTGCATGTCGGCACCAATGCGATTTTTCGCAGAAAAGCCATTGAAGAGATCGGCGGCATCCCCACCGGGACGATAACCGAAGATATGGCGACGGGCATGCTGATACAAGCCAAAGGGTATACGTCTGTTTTTGTCAAAGAAGTTCTGTGTACGGGTCTTTCGGTAGAGAACTTTCGCGATCTGATAAGACAACGGGAGCGTTGGTGCCGTGGAAATATCCAAGTCACAAAAAAATGGAACCCCCTGCGCTTAAAAGGATTGACTTTTGCCCAAAGGCTCATTTATACGGATGGCTTTATTTACTGGTTCTTTGGCGTTCAGAAAATGATCTATATACTTTGTCCTATTTTGTATCTGCTTTTCGGGACTGTGATTTTGAATGCCTCGATGACGGATCTGTTTGTCTTTTGGCTTCCTTCATTTTTAGCGTCCGTTCTGACATTCCGCGCAATGTCCCAAAAGACCCGTTCGATTGCCTGGAGCCATATTTATGAAGTCGCACTGGCGCCCTATATCGCGCTGGCCGCTTTGTCGGAGGCGATCTTTTCTAAGCCGATCCCGTTCAAAGTGACGCCCAAAGGAACAAATTCACAAAAAACAACGTTTTCAATACGCTTAGCTATCCCGCATCTGCTTTTGGCTGTTCTGACCATAATAGGGTGGGTGCGGACAGGCTGGTTATATTTTTCGGGTATGCTTGTAACGCAGGCGGCACTCATCAACATTCTTTGGTCTATCTATAATATGGTAGCTATTTCGATCAGCATATTTGCCTGCATAGAAAGGCCGCGCAAGAGGATAGCGGAAAGGCTTTGCATAGAGGAACCGGTCCAGATCCAAATGGACGAAACAAAGGAGGCATTCGAATGTAAGCTTGTCAATATTTCCGAGACGGGCATGCAGGTAGAATGTGCAGAAAATGTGCCTCTGGACGCCGGAAAGGAAAGGATCCATCTTACGAGCGATAAATTCGGGTCTGTGGAAGGAGAGGTCGTTTGGGTAAAATTTGGGAACCGGAAAAAAGAAATAGGCATTCGTTTCCTGGATCAGACGCCGGAAAGTTATCAAAAGCTCATGCAATATATATGCGATTATAGTATGGGGTATCATAAGGTCCATTAAAAAAGGCCTCTCACGGGGCCTTTTTAATAGACTCATTTTTTATGGGGGAAAATACACTTTTCAATAAAAAGATACTGACGATACATTGCCAGAGGACGGCCAGGGAATAGAAGACGAGCAGCGAAGAAACCAGCAGGAAGACCCAGCCTCTGGGCTCGATGGCACCGGAAGACAGGCCGCTTACCGAAGCGAGCGTGGTCCCGCCGATCAAAAAGGCCATTTCGGCAAGTAATCCCCAGAGGATACGCTTTTGCTGGAAATGTGCCCGCTGTGCGGCCCATAAAAGCAACAGAGAACCGGCCAGCGCAAACGGGAAAAATTCGGCGGGCATCAAATAGTCAAACAGGAAAACATGATTAGATATACTGCCGACTATGGATGTGAAAACCGTGAAAAGCAAGGGGAACCATGCCAAAACCATTCCCAGCAGGGTCAAAACCTTGGTAAGTATATTTTTGTTTTTCATAACAGACTCCTTCCTATTGTTTTTATTTTCTTTTTTATTATATCATGTAGGGATACATAGACAATGCCGATCATGAAAAAATTGACCTAAGAAATAGCCCTCCATGAATTGGATGGGGCCTATTCTTTTTTCTCCGTATAAAATGTACTATACTTTTAATATGAAATTTGATGGGATATGCCAATTCATACCCCCCCAAAAAAATGCGGGGCGGTTGCGTATTATATATACTGTCCAAAGGAGGAGAACACATGGAGCTCCAGGAACGGGTGTTACGTTCGAAAAACGATGAACAAGAATTTGAAAAATTGCTGCGGGAGTATATGCCCTTTATCGTCTCATGCACCAGCCGTACTGTGGGCAGATATGTCGACGAACATGATGATGAAACGAGCGTTGCCATCATCGCTTTTTCTGAGGCTGTCCAGCGTTTTCGCCCGGAATCCGGGAAATTCCTGATGTATGCAAAGAAAGTGATCCATTCCCGCCTGGTCGACGGCCTGCGCAAAGAAAAGCGCACGGTAAAGACAGTTTCGCTGGATACGCTATCATATGGGGAACATGCCCAGGGAACGGTCAAGGAGAATATAGAGATCGCAAAACAGCCGGAGAGCATGTTTGACGACCCGGTAAAACTCGAGATACAGACTTTATCTGCCATGCTACAGGTGTACGGATTTACATTCATGGATCTGCCCCAGAGTTCTCCTAAGCATAAAAAGACCAAAAATGCCTGCGCGAAAATCATCCGGCATATCCTGCAAACGCCGGGTTTACTGCAGAAGATGAAAGATACAAAACAGTTGCCGGTAAAGGAAATACAGGAAAGCACGGGCATATCCCGGAAACTGATCGAACGTCATCGTAAATATATTGTGTGTTCGGCAGAAATACTTTCCGGAGAGTATGTCTACCTTGCCGGATACTTAAACTTTATTGAAGAGGAGGTTTCCTGAATGCAGAATATCGTAGTACAAGTCGAAAGGAAATACGCAGTGCTTCTGAACGGTACGGGCGATTTTGTTCGGATAAAAAATAAAGGGTATACGGTAGGACAGAGATTGGAAACAGGCACCAGAAAAAGGCAAACTGTTTGGGCAAAATGGGCGGCGGTTGCCGTGGCGGCGTTTGTCATGCTGTTGGGCGGCAGCGCCTATGCATACTATACGCCTTACGTAGAATACAGCGTGGATGTGAACCCCAGCATCGAATTCACAACCAATATATTTGACCGGGTGATCGATGTAAAAGCCATGAATGAAGATGCGGAACAGCTTTTACAGCGGATACGCCTAAAGGACTGTGATCTGAAAACGGCGGTCTCCACCCTTATTGGGGAACTGATCGAAGAAGGATATCTTTCCGATGATGCGATAGCCGAACTTGTCGTTACCGCTTCCTCGAAAGACCAAACCCGTACACAGACGAAACTGCACGAAATGATCCAGGAGATGGACAAGGAAATGACGCAAAACCATGTGTCCGCGAATATCCAAGGAGAATGTGCGGGAGAAGAACTAAAGACCCGTGCCCAGGAATACGGCGTGACGCCGGGAAAACTGATGCTGGCGGAACGGTATGCGCAGTCTACGGGCGATCCCGCCGGCGTGGATATCGAAGAATGGCTGGGAAAGTCGGTGAAAGAGATCATGGCCGCGCTGAACGAAAACCAGGAACAGCATCAGAACCAACATGAGAATTCCTATGGCAGTTCCGAAGAAAACGGTGCGGCGGATGATACGGGGAACGGCGAGGGAAAGCAGAATGAGCAGGCCGCGGAGAACGGCCAGGCCAACAGTGCGCAAAATGGACAGGGTAGCAACGCCGGGAACAGCGAAAACGGCAAACAGAATGAAACTGCAAATAAGGGAGAAACCGGAAAACAAAACGGTACCGGAAGTGGAAACGCAGAAAACCCGCAGGGAAACAATGCCGGGGACGGGAAACAACAGCAGGGTGAAACAACGGGAAACGGAAATGGCCAATAAGGCACACCTGAAAAAGAGAGCGGGCGATAAACCCCGCTCTCTTTTTTATTCGCTTATTTTATAAAACACGCGATAGGTACCGTTTGTGCGCAACGTTTCCAATTTCACACAGTAAAGCATTTGGTCGTCGGGATTGTAGTAGAAAGTGAACTGATAATCTTCTTGTGTGTAGAGGTCTACGCGCGGCCCATCCACAACATAATTATAGGCCCATACATTATCGGCAATCGTTCCAGTGTTATCATTCCGTTCATCGATGGAGAGATATCCATCCACGATCGTCATGATATACGTATAACCGTTATTGTCCGCCGTATAGTCTATGTAATGGCCGTCTTCGTCCAAATAGTCCCCGCCCCAGTAATCGATCGACTGCCATGTTCCTATCAGATAAAGTTCCAGATCAAAGTTATTGTCAGGCAGATCAAAACCCGAGGTCGTTTCCGAGGGCCCGGAGGCGGAAGTTTGCGCCGAAGCCAAGACGCTTTCCCCCGGCGCGGCGATATCCACATTCTGCACATCAGCGGCGGTAAGGGTCAGGTCCTGCGTCGCGGTGATCTCCAGATCGATATCGTTTGCGCTTGCCCAGTAGGCAACATCCGCATAGTCCATCCCCGTCAGCTCAATGGTACCTGTGTCGCTACTTTTGATGTTGAATCCCAAAACTTCGTCGCTCTGAAAAAGGGAAAGCGTGCTGTCTGAAATATACGCGAGCTGGTCTATCGCATGGCTGGTTAGGCTGCTGAGCCCCAATATGGCGGCCAATGGTTTGCTGCCTTTGCGCAAGTCCTGGATGACCGCGGTCGTGGCATTGCCTTCGCCGTAAGCGATCGTCGCGCCATTTTCGTAAATTTCCAGTAGAAGGTCTGTGCCCGCAGCGATCGTGCAGGCACCGTCCAGTAAGCCGAAAGTCGCGGCCGTTCCGCCGGAAAGCGCGATGCTGCCGGCAAAAAAGCCGACTTTTGCAGTATCTTTGATGACCACCGCCGCCGTTTCGCATTTCTGATAAAAGTCTGCTTGCGCATACGCTTCTTTTGCGATTTCGGCCTGCGTTCCCTTTAGGATATTGTAGGCTGTTTTTGCATCCGTTCCCAGATATCCTGCGAGCGTTTTGATCTTTTTTCCGGCGGGCGCCGCATCGAATACGGCATTGATCTCCTTCTGTGTATAGGCATATGCCGTACGGGTCTCGAAAAAGTTACCTACGGTGGCGGCAAGATCCTGCAGGGAGGGATCCGTTTCTTCCAAGACCGCGTCGCATACTGCTTCCAATCGTTTGCTTTGGTAAGCGACTTCTTCCCACAGGGCGCAGGCTTTTTCCATGCCGCGGTACCAAGTATTGTAATCGACGGTGCTGTCTACGTGCAGCACTTTATAAGTGAAGATCTGCGCTTCATAGTAAGCGCCCGTTACGGCGATCGTTTGTTCCTGCAGATCTTCCGCGGGGTCGCTGCCTTGTTTGGCAGCGAATAGAAAGAATGTTCCCGCGATAAGGAAAACGATCGTGGTGGCGATCAAAAGCGCGAGCATTCCTTTTCTTTTTTTAGGTACGGCGGGCGGTTTTCTTCTGCCCAAGAGGGGAGAGTGGTCTGGAGGGAGAATGGGGATGTGTGTGGATGTACCGGCAAGTTGTTTTTTACCGCAATTTGGGCAAAAGGCGCTGTTTTCAGGTATTTTTCTTCCACATCTCGTACAATACATATTTTCTCCCGTACAGCCGTTTTTTTCATTATATGTGGGGAATTTGCCGTTTGTCAAACAAAAGACAAGAGATGAAAAAAACAACAAAATAAAAGGATACGCGTGCCGGAAGTGGAAATAGTATAACAAATGTTTTTGCTCGTGGGAAAAACGGAAAGGAAGGCCACATGAAAATCCATATTCTGGCGGATAACATTGCAAGGAAAAGAGGGATCCTGGCGGAACACGGGCTTTCTTTGTTCATTGAACGGGAAGCGGGCAATATCTTGTTCGATACTGGCCAATCTTCCGTATATTGCCATAACGCCAATATTCTGGGAATAGACCTGAAAAGAACGGACTATGTCGTATTCAGCCATGGGCATTACGATCATTGCGGCGGTGCGGAATGCCTTGCAACGCTGTCCATAGCTCCGAAACTGTATATACATCCGCAGGCATTGTGCAGACGCTATAAAAAGGGCCCGGAAGAAACCGCCTATACGGATATAGGCATCCCCTGGTCGCCGGCGTATCTTTCGGCGGCCAAAAAACAGTTCGTATATAACGAAAAGACCCGGACGATCGGCCCGGGCTTGCACCTGCTTTCCGGGATACCCTATGCGACGGATTTTGAAGGGGCCCCGCAAGGTCTTTTCATGGAAAACGCCGAGGGGAAAATCGTTCCGGATCTGTTTGAAGACGAACAGATACTGGTTATGGAAACAAAGAAGGGGCTGGTGCTTATTCTGGGGTGCAGCCATCCGGGCATCGTGAACGCGCTGAAATATGTGCAGCAACTATTTCCGGGTCCGCCTATTTATGCGCTCTTGGCGGGTATGCACATGGAAAAGGCAGATCCGGCGCGTGTTGAAAAGACTGCGTGGTATATTCGGGACCTCGGTATACGCCGGGTAGTGCCTTTGCATTGCACAGGGGTTGTGGCGATCTGCGAAATGAAGAGAATCCTAAAAGACCGCTGTTCCATATTGGCGGCGGGGGATACATGGGCATTTTAATAATTGACTCGTAGCAGATAAAAGGTGATGCCGTCTTCACTCCATCCGAGATCCCACGGAACCTTGTATCTGTCCGTATTATGGCAATTCACAAGCGGGTATCCTTTGGAATCCCATCCCGTTACAAGGGAAACATGCGTGATTTTCCCTTTTTTTGCGTAGGCTATAATATCGCCCGGAAGCAATGCGTATGCGTGTGTATACACCTGCAGGTAATCTCCGCTTGCAATGAGCGAGGCTCTTCCGCCGTATAATAAATAATTCTTAAAATTCTGCGCATTGATCCATGCCCGGCTGCCTTTCGCGCCCCGGTAATTCCAATAGGAATTTTTTTTGAAGCCGCCGCTTTCATACAGCACCTGCGAAAGGAAATTGGCACAGTCGCCGCCCAGCGAATTATAGTTTGTGTAGGCGCTGTTATATTCATAGGTATTCTGTCCGTCGGAGCCTGCCGTCCAGTAAGTGTCCGCATACTGGACGGCGGCTTTTCTTTGCTCAGTGATACCCGAACTATCTGTGGAAGCGTGTGCGGCGATGAATTCCGTCACCTCTTCCGGGACGGCCGTTATGTCAAGAGAGTCGGAAAGCGGATCCGTATACCATTCGCGGCTGATGATCCAGCTATCCTCCTCCGAGCCCGGGATCAGATCGAGGGAATGGTAGGTGCCTATCTTGAACGTATTGACCGCGTCCGGGTCTTCGCTGTACCTGTATTGGTATTCGGTCACCACCGCAATATAAAAAGCGTATCCTCTGCCGACTTGTTTGATGCTTCTGATCGTGGGACAGCTTTGTATACGAAGGATCGCTATTCCTTGTTTGACCGCCCAGTTTTGCAGATATTCCAGCCGTATTTTTTCGTTTTCAAAAGCCCACAGGCCGTTTTGTTCGCTTGTCAGGTACATGCTTTCCAGCGTTTGCGTATCTGCCGCTAGAAGACAGTTGTTCCGGCGTTCAAAAAAAGTCCGGATGATTTCTTCCCATTGATTTTTTTCGTAATTTGTGGATAAGGCATTTTCGATTGCCGGTTTCGTGAAAAAAAACGCAGCTATCAGCAAAAACAGCAGCAAATACCGCAGGATCGTCGTTTTCTTAACAACCAGAATGCCGCGCATCGCCGTCTCCTTTTCTCCATTTATAATGAATATGAGAAAAGATATTTCGATAGACTTGTTATCTGACCGCGCGGCTTGGATTCTACCGCTCTATTCTGTACTTATTGCTTTGCTGGATGCTCGTGCCCGTCGCCGGATCTGTTTTCTTAATTTGGCTGTGAAAAACAGCAGGACGGGGATAACAAAAAATAACGTAAGGTTCACATACACGACGATGTTTTCCGAAAACTTGACCAAATCAAAAAGGTTGCTGCACAGATATATCGCGATAAATACCTCCAAGCCGAGTATCGCCGTAATGATGGGCCGCTTGTTCTTCAAGTGGAATACATTTTTGATCATGTGTACAATAGAATACGTAAATAAAGAGAAAGTAACGAATTCTATAAAAATCCAGATGGAAATAAATAAGGATTCGAGGCCGGCCGAACCTTGGAAAGCAGAAATATTTATCACGGCAGAGTTAAGGGGATAGTTCAGTTTGGAACCTAATTCAAAGCCAAACACACCAAGGACGCAAAAAGCCATCAGCGTATTGCCGACTGTTAGGAATCCGGCGAAAAACGTGTATTTTCCGGTACTTTTCCTACCGATCTGGATCTCATCGTTAAAGGTGAAGAGCACCGTTACATAACTGCTGATCGTCATGATATAGGGGACCGTACTTAAAATCGGAACGATATCCAGCGTGCTGATGGGCGTTATGTTCTCCACGGAAAAGTTGGAAAAAATGGCAAGCAATACGATGATGAACTGTGTCAGCCCGATAGCGAATATGAGTTTGTTCATGCGGGAAAACACCCGTATCCCATAACGAAGGAGGAGGCTTACGACCAGGGCGTCCAGGAAAAAGAATATGGTCACGTCCGTACCCACGTATGCCGATGTTACGAGCCGCTCTGCTGCATATGCGAAATAGAGGGCCAACAGGAGGACCATCCATAAAATATATAGAATGGAAATTATTTTCCCAATAAGATTCCCAAAAACATGGCATAGAATGTCGTGGAGAGAACGCCCTTTAAATGCTTCCGAAAGTCTTTTCAAAACATACAGAAGTGGAATGAATGCAAGCAAACTGCAGATGTAACCCAACCAGCCTGCCTGGTGTCCGTGAAGGGTGCTTTCCTTCATAATAAAGCGAATGTTGGGTGCATAGAGAGCAGTCAGGCAAATCAAAAATGCCTCCAAAAGCGTTATTTTTTTATTTTTCGTTTCATGCATAAAGGCACTCCTTTATTCTATGCCAAACAAATCCAACAAGGTTTTGGAAAGGCTTTTTGCTTTGGGAAAGAAAATTAGAAACAATGCGAGGGCAGTGGTAAGCCCCGCAAGAACAATGTAAACAACGGCTTCTTTCTGTTCTTTCTTTTTGAACATGCAGAATATTTCAAAGAAAGAAATGAATAAAAATATCAACAGTAGGATAACCATTTTCGAAACCTCCCGCTCAGTTCACCGGATTTACGATACTATAGGTACATTTTATTTTTGAGGTCACGTTTATTGTGATTTTTAAGTCTGAAAAAATCTGTTGCCAATTATCCTGCAGTTCTTTCCATTTTTTCGGGTCCTCATGATAAAAAACGTCTCCGATGCCGGCCGCGTCCGTGTGGTTTTCCTGCAGGATCATCAAAGCCTGTTCGATCTCGTTTTTTATGCAGGCGTTTTGTTGCTCTTCCAAATATAGAATATATTCGGCATTGAACAGATCCTTATCCTCGGGATACTCTACCAGGTTTGATTGAATCTCTACCTCAATACTTGCAGACAGCGGCGGTCCGTAGTCCACTTTGATTTTCGCACTGCTTTCTATGATTTCCAGAGAGACAAAGTCCCCCCTGTCGTCTGTTAAGGAGACGGCCGAACTTTCAAGATCGGACGTGATACAGTTTATTCCCCGTGCGGCGCCATCTTCCAAAAATGCGACAAGAACATCTTCTTTGAACAAGGCAAACCCCTCTAATTCTACTTGATAGGTGCACTGAGAGGAGGTTTCGGCCTGAACGGAAGTGTCTTCCTGGGTTGTCGGGCTCGGATAGATCCGTATGGTAGGCATGTACACGCTTTCCCAAGGCCGCTCCCTGGCAATGGCATAATCCAGGAGGATGATTTCTTTTGACTTGCCGGTCCTTTCCGTTTCTTTAAATAAGGTATCCAGGTTGTCGACAAACTGGCTGTCCGTGCTGGCTTTTTCCAAAAAATCTTTGCCCGTGCTGTCTTTTGCGATGAGCAGCTTGTGCAGCAGCCTTGTTTCGTCGTCTTCAAGGAAGAAAGAAAGATATCTACCTACGCCTTCTTTTGCGGCTTGTTCCCCGATCAGAATATATTTGAGGTGATAAAACGAAACCCGCTTTTCGGCATATTCATGCAGAAGCCTTTTTGCTCCGAATATTGTGGGTGCCGTTGCGGTGTAAAGTTTTGTACTGATTTTTTCCTGGCCGGGCTCAACGCTTTGGCATATCCTATCCACCAATACGGTCAGAACGACCTGGTCTCCTTCCGTGTCTATGGCTGCGACCAGTATATTTTGTACATCCTCGATCGGGTATGTTTCAAAAATATTGCATCCCTGAGAGACGAACGTTGTGATGGCTGCGAGGAGCAGCGCGACAGTTTTTTTGAGTTTGCGCATGTTAGCGTCTCCTCCGTTTGTTTTTTGGGTTCAAATAAAGCGGTCGCCATTTGATCAGGTTTTCCGGATATTTGATGAAGGCGTCTCTGAATTGGAACCCTTCTCCCTTTTTGCTTGTAAGAGGGGAAAGATAGGGGATGCCCAGCGGCTCCAGTTTGGCAAGGGAAAGGAACAAAAAGATCAGGCCGATCACCAGCCCGATGAGGCCCAAAAAAGAACTCAGGATCGTACAGACCACCTGGTACAGCCATAAGGCCGTGTTCGCTTCTTTATTGGGGATGGCCATGGAACAGATCGCTGCGGTCGCCACCACCACGATGACGGCAGGTGAAACAAAACCGGCGGAAATGGCGGCTTCCCCCAGCACAAGACCGCCGACGATGGAGATCGTGCCCCCGACCGTCCGGCTGATCTGCATGCTTGCCTGGATCAGTATAAAGAACGTGACGGTCATGATCAGCATTTCCATATAGATATGAAAAGGTGTCCCCATCCGGGAAGCAGCAATGGAAAGCGCAAGTTTATAAGGGATCATCTCTATATGAAAAGAAGTCACCGCAATAAAAAAACCGGGCAACATCATGGAAATAAAAAAACTCACATATCGTATGATCCTGAAAAAAGAGGCGACCAGGAAACCATACCCGTAATCCGAAGCGGATTGGAATATATCGTTGAAAACCCCGGGAAATAGGATGGAATAGGGGATTTCGTCGATGAGTACGGCAACTTTGCCGTCAAGCAGGCCCATAGAGCAAGTTTCCGGCTTTTCCGTAATGATCGCGGTGGGGAAGGGCGTATACTTTTCTTTTACGACATTTGTATAGATATCCCGTATGGAGAGCGCTTTATCCTGGTCGATGGCATACAGGGCGGATTTGACCTTTTCCACGATGGCGTCGTTGCAGATGTTCTGCATATAGACGATACAAATGCGGGTATGGGTCTGCCGGCCCACGATCGTTTCTTCGATGACCAGGTTGCAGCTTTTTATTTTTTTGCGCAGCAAAGAAGTATTGACACGCAATGTTTCAACAAAGCTGTCTTTTCCGCTCCGGTATGTTTCTTCTTCGGTTGCGCTTGTTATATTCCTTTTTACAGATTCGATGGTATCCAGGATAAGGGCGCTTTTCAGCGTGTCAAAAACCAAGAGTGTTTTGCCGGAAAGCACGGCGTTGACCGCTTCTTTCAGGCTTATCGTCGGCTGTACGGCCGAAACCCCAAGGGCACCGTTTTTGCACAGGGCGTACGCTTGTTCCGGGGTTGCGCAGGTATCCAGCCATCGGCTGGAAGACAACGGACAGACGATGTTGTCGTCGATGATCTTTATGTTGCATAGCCCGTCCATATAAACGATGCTCACTCTTAAAGAAGGCCTGTTGCGGATCAGAAGGTCCCGAAAAACAACGTCGTTGCTGGCCGAAAAAATTTTGTGGATATCTTCGGACGTCAGATTAAGAGACTGCAACGGGTCTGTCGTGGTATTTTCTGTTGTTGTATTTTCCGCCATAGAAATCTCCTGTGTTTCAATAGTATGTAGCATTTGTAAAAACACGTGGATTTATTCTTGATAGAAAAGGTTTATGTTTTGCAATTGACAAATAAAAAAACAGGGAATCCACGCACCAATCTTTTCTTCCGGTAATAGTATGGAGATATAGCGGTTTGGTAAGAAGGGAGGCATGCTGTTGGAGAAACGCACATTTGTAATCAAAGGGAATGATGCAAGAAACCCGTACCTGGCAGAAATATTGATGCGGGAAGGGTATGCTGTGGCGCTCTGGGACACCGCCTCTCATGAAGATAATATCCCGCAAACGGATCTGCGGAAAATATCTATGGCGCCTTGTATACTGATTCTGGCGTTTTCTACCCCGCAGGAAGAACTTATGCCTATCCTGCAGCATTTGCAGGCGGGTTCGATTTGTTTCGGGGGGCAGATGGAACGGGAGGCTCTGGAATATGCGAATCGTAAAAACATTACGTATCACAATATTTTGGAACATCCGGTTTTCCCCATATTGAACGCCGTCCCGACCGCCGAAGGAGCGCTTTTGACCGTCATGCAGAATACGCCCTATACGGTCCGGGGAAGCAGGATGGTCGTTTTGGGGTTTGGCAGGGTCGCTAAAGCGGTCGCCAGACTTTTTTACGCCTGCCGCTGTGAAGTCACCGTTGCCTGCCGGTCGGAAGAAGGGCTTGCCTATGCGCAGATGGAAGGGTATCGGGTGTTGCCGCTTTCGGAACTGGCTTCTGCGAGTCAAACATTTAATATTGTCATCAATACGGTCCCTGCGCCGATCCTGACCGGAGAGGTCCTTTCGGGGCTGCGCAAGGACGGGCTGATCCTGGAACTGGCCTCCGGGCAAAACAACATCGACTATGTGACGGCGCAAAAACTGGGCCTGCGTATCATCCGGGCAGGCGGATTGCCCGGAAAAGTTGCGCCTGCTTCGGCGGCGCGCGCAATAAAAGACACTGTGTTATCTTATTTAAAACATTGAGGTGAGAGGGGATTTGAAAAATTTAACGATAGGGTTTGCAGTCACCGGATCTTTTTGTACGATAGAGAGAATCTTTGAACAGATGCGGCAGCTGGTGGATATGGGGAATACGGTGGTGCCCATTTTGTCTTTTGCCGTTGCCAATACGGATACGCGTTTTGGAAAAGCACGCGATTTCCGGGACAAAATGGTAGAGATAACGGGCAACCAGCCGATCGATTCCATCGAAGGAGCGGAGCCGATCGGTCCGAAAGCCCTGCTGGATGTTCTGCTCGTTTCTCCCTGTACCGGCAACACGCTTGCCAAGTTGGCCAATGCGGTGACAGATACGCCGGTGACGATGGCCTGTAAGGCGCATTTGCGCAACCAAAGGCCGGTGGTCATAGCGCTTTCCACGAACGATGGATTGGCGGCCAATGCCAAAAACATAGGCGCGCTGCTGAATGTAAAGAATGTCTATTTTGTGCCGTTTGGACAGGATAATCCGCAGAGCAAGCGCACTTCTTTGGTGGCCGACTTCGATTTGACGGTCCAAACGCTGGAAAAAGCAATACTCGGAGAACAATTGCAGCCGATCCTGCTGCAGAGTTAAGCGGCCGGAAAAAACAGCCGGAAAATTTTTCTCCGGCTGTTCTTTTATTTGCGGCTACACGCATATTTCCACGTGATATTTTCGCATCCAAACGTCGATCTGGATGAGATAGGCGATAAGCTGCGGCCCGGTCATGAGCTGGCCGAACCATGGGCGGCCGAAAGACCGGCCCTCCGTATCCACGATTTTCTGTACGGCCGGCATATCCACGATTTGCCGCAGTGGCGACGAAGGATCTTTTAGTATCTTGTTCATCCATGTGCAGACGCCGCGCGTATAGGCCGGGTGGAACGTTTTCGGGTATGGGCTCTTTTTGCGCCAGACGATCTCTTCGGGCAGAAGGCCTTCCAATGCTTTGCGCAGGATGCCTTTTTCGCGGCCGTTATAAAATAAAAGCGCACGTGGTATCGTATAAGCGTATTCGACCAACCGATGGTCAGCAAAAGGAACGCGCACCTCCAGACTGGAAGCCATGCTCATGCGGTCTTTGCGTGTGAGCAGTGTGTGCATGAACCATTTTATATTCAGGTAAAACAATTCTTTCTGCCGAATCTCTTCCTCGGGCAGACCGGAAGCAAGCGGGACTTTTTTTATCGTATCCGCGTATTGGGCCTGCACGTAGTCTTTTATGTCTATATGCCGTAGCGCCGGAGACAGTAAAGCCTGCCGCTCCCGAATGGCGCCGGACCAGGGGAAAGTTCCGGCGTATGCCAGGTCTTCCCGCACATACCATGGATACCCGCCGAATATTTCGTCCGCACATTCGCCGGAAAGCGTCACCGTTGCATGTTTGCGGACCTCTCTGCAGAACAGCAGCAGAGAAGAGTCGATATCCGCCATGCCGGGAAGGTCGTTGGCATAAACCGCATCTTCCAGCGCGGCGACAAGGTTTTGGTTGTTTAGGATCACCCGATGATGCCGGCTGTGGATCGAGTCCGCCATGATGCCTGCCCATATCTCATCTGTGGTCGGCTGGAAATCATTTTTCTTATAAAACTGGCTGTTGTCTTCATAATCGATGGAAAAAGTATCTAACGCGTGGCCTTGTTTTTGGAATTCTCTGGCCGCCACTGCCGATATGATGCTGGAATCCAGTCCGCCGGATAGAAACGTGCATACCGGCACGTCTGCGACCAACTGGCGTTTGATGGCGTCCAGCAAAAGGAAACGGATATGTTCGCAAGTATCTTTTTCATTTTCGTTGGGTGGACCGTCTGTCAGGGACCAATATTCGCAGATGCTTGTTTTGGCGCGGGTATGCAACAGGTAATGGGCGGGCGGCAACTGGCGGATATCCCTGAATACGCCGTTATCCAGCGAATGCGCCGGTCCTAGACCCAGGATTTCGCAAATGCCGTCCCTATCCAGTATCGGCCGGACGGCAGGATGTGCCAGCAGGGCCTTTATTTCCGAAGCAAAAATCAAAGTGCCGTTTTGCAGTGTGTAAAACAGCGGTTTTACGCCCAATGGATCTCTGCAAAGAAAGAGAGATTCGTTCTGGGAATCCCATATTCCAAAGCTGAAGATGCCGTTCAGGCGCCGGGCACATGCGGATCCCCAGGCGATATACGTGCAGAGGAGGACTTCCGTATCCGAATAGGAATCGAAGCGGAAACCCAACGACAAGAGCTCTTCCCGCAGTTCCGCCGTGTTATAAAGTTCACCGTTATATACGATGGTGTATGTATTGCCTCCTATGTTTTTTTGCATGGGTTGCGCGCCGCCTGCGGGGTCGACAACGATCAGTCGCCGATGACCGAACAGTACATGCGTATCATGATATGTATTCGAATCGTCCGGACCGCGGTGCGTCAGTGTCCGGGTCATTGCCTTTATGGACGAGGTTTCTTGCGCGATATCCCTATTGTACTCTATAATCCCTGCTATCCCACACATGCCGATGCCTCCGTTTTTGCGTTTTGTTCTATTCATCACTATATGTGTGCCGCCAGGTAAAGTTGAATGAAACTTGCGGATAGGCAAAACTGCCATATGTATAAAAGAAAGACAAATTTTAAAAAACACTTGTAATTTTACCTTTTTTTTATTATAATACAAAAGTGTGTATAAGAGGCATTGAGCCTTAGGCAGATTTCACACCTCTGCCAGCAAAGAATTTTGACCCACCTTCGGTAACGGAAGTGTAAGGCCATGCGGACAGCCGGGTCAAAAGCCGAAATTGGCAACTTTGTTGCCTTATTGGTTGAGTAATCATACTCAAGTTTTATAAGTTGGCTACTTAACAGCCGTGTGCGTATTGCACATCACGCTTGTGAAAATCAATAAGAGTAGTAAAAGTATTCCTTGCTATATAGACTCTGCCCTTAAAAGCAAACAGGATTTCTCTCCGCCGGATGTTTCGGTGCAGGGAAAGTTTTATTGAATTGGAACGTTTAAGTGAGATGTGCTTGCACATGCTATACTTAAGCGTTTTTTATTATATGGATTTTTGAAAAGGACAAAGTATGGAAAAACAGTTAAAACTTTATGGCTTCAATAACCTGACAAAATCATTGAGTTTCAATATATACGATGTGTGTTATGCAAAAGGCGTGCAGGAACAGCAAGACTATATTGCCTATATCAACGAACAGTACAATGCAGAAAGGCTTACGCGGATCCTGAAAAATGTTACGCACATGATCAACGCGCGAGTCCTGAATATATCCAAGCAGGATTACGATCCCCAGGGAGCGAGCGTCACCTTCCTGATCGCAGAGGAACCGATGCCCGGTTGCAGAGGCTACGGAGATACTTTGGTGGCGCATCTGGACAAGAGCCATATCACGGTGCATACCTATCCGGAATATCACCCGGAGACATCCATTGCTACTTTCCGGGTGGATATCGATGTGGCGACGTGCGGAGAGATCACGCCCCTGCATACGCTGGATTATCTGATCGGCAGTTTTGATTCGGATATCATTACGATGGATTACCGCGTCCGGGGTTTTACGCGGGATATCAACGGAAAAAAACTGTTCATAGACCATGACATCACTTCCATACAGGATTTCATAGCGGGTGCGACACTGGAAAGATATGACGCGGTCGATATTAATGTATACCAGGCCAATTTGTTCCATACCAAGATGCTGCTCCGGCAGATTGATCTGCAGAATTCTTTATTTAAAAAAGATGTGCAGGGATTGCCGCTGCAGGAACAGGCGGAAATAGAGGCCAGTTTGCGGAAGGAAATGCTGGAAATATTCAGCGGGAAAAATATATGATACGGGTAAACGGGAGAAATCATGCTTGAGCTTTTTCAGGACAGGGCGCCGATATTGGAAGCCCTACAGCATTTTAAAGCGGAAAGGGTCGTACCTTTTGATGTGCCGGGCCATAAACGCGGACGCGGAAATCCGCAGCTGACAGCCTTTTTGGGCCGGCAGTGCATGGAAACAGATGTGAATTCCATGAAGCCGCTGGATAATCTTTGCCACCCCATTTCCGTCATAAAAGAAGCGGAAGAGCTGGCGGCGGATGCTTTTGGGGCGGAACACGCGTTTTTTATGCTGAACGGAACGACGTCCGCCGTGCAGAGCATGGTGCTCAGCGTATGTAAACAAGGCGACAAGATCATTTTGCCGCGCAACGTACACCGCAGCGTGATCAACGCGCTGGTGATCTGCGGGGCTATCCCCCTATATGTAAATCCACAGACGGATAAGCGGCTCGGGATCGCGCTTGGGATGTCGTTTGAAGATGTGCGTGCGGCGATCACCCGTAATCCGGATGCAAAGGCTGTGCTCGTCAATAACCCTACGTATTACGGGGTCTGTTCTAACCTGAAGGCGATTACCAAACTTGCACATGCATATGGGATGGCCGTTCTTGCAGATGAGGCGCATGGCACACATTTTTACTTTGGGGACAATATGCCGGTCAGCGCTATGGCGGCCGGCGCCGATATGGCCAGCGTAAGCATGCATAAATCGGGCGGATCGCTTACGCAGAGCTCGATCCTGCTCATCGGCCCCAATATGAACGAAGGATATGTTCGCCAGATCATCAACCTGACGCAGACGACGAGCGGGTCGTATCTGCTGATGGTGAGCCTGGATGTTTCCCGGAAAAACCTGGCCCTGGGCGGCCGGCAGATTTTTTCAAGGGTCTGTGCGCTGGCACAATATGCGCGCGACGAGATCAACCGGATCGGGGATTATTATGCGTATTCGCAGGAAATATGCAACGGGGATTCCATCTATGATTTTGATCCCACAAAACTGAGTGTCAATACGCTGGATGTGGGGCTTGCCGGTATGGAAGTTTACGAGATTCTGCGGGACGAATATGATATACAGGTCGAATTCGGAGACATAGGCAATATCCTGGCCTATATCTCCGTAGGAGACCGGGACCGCGATATCGAGCGCCTGGTGAGCGCTCTGTCCGAGATCCGCCGCAGATATAAACAGGATAAGAACGATCTGATGCGGGTGGAATATATACACCCGATCGTTGTCGTTTCCCCGCAGGAAGCGTTTTACGCGGAAAAGGAAGCGCTGCCGATCGAAAAGAGCGCGGGCCGTATTTGCGCGGAAGGCGTCATGTGTTATCCGCCGGGGATACCCATATTGGCGCCAGGGGAACGCATCACGCCGGAGATTTTGGAATATATCCGCTATGTCAAGGAAAAAGGAGGGTCTCTTACAGGACCCGAAGACCTGCATATTGCGTATTTGAACGTTCTGAAAGAGAAAGGGAAGGAGTAGGCGATGCAGCTCGTATTTACCGAAAAACATACGCCTCATGTGGGGCTGTCCATTGAGATCGACCGGCAGTTGTATACGGCCCGGAGCAACTTCCAGCGGATCGATATATTCGATTCCCCGGAATTCGGGCGTATGCTTGTGCTGGACGGGTATCTCATGCTGACGGAAAAAGATGAGTTCATTTATCATGAAATGATCGTGCATGTGCCGCTCGCGGTGCATCCGGACCCGGAGAATGTCCTGATCATCGGCGGTGGGGACGGGGGTGCCGTTCGGGAACTTTGCAAATATGAGGGTGTAAAACATATAGATCTTGTGGATATCGATGAAGAAGTTGTTTCCGCATGCAAAAAATATCTGCCTACCCTGACCTGCAGCCTGGAGGATGAGCGGGTGGCTATCCATAACGAGGATGGGCTCCGGTTTGTCCGCGGTTGCTATAATCGGTATGATGTGATCATTGTTGATTCCACCGACCCGTTTGGCCCGGGGGAAGGGCTTTTCACGAAAGAATTTTACGGGAATTGCTATAAAGCGCTCAAAAAAGACGGGATACTGGTCAATCAGCACGAAAATCCTTTTTATAAAGAAGACGCGCTGGCCGTGCGCCAAATACATAAACGTATCGTGCAGAGTTTCCCGTTGAGCCGGCTGTACCAGGCGCATATCCCGACATATCCGTCCGGGCACTGGCTGTTTGGGTTTTCTTCTAAGAAGTATCACCCTGTGCAGCATCTGGATGCGCGGCGGTGGGATGGGTATGCGATCAAGACACGCTATTATAATACTAATCTGCATCGGGCGGCTTTTGCGCTGCCGACCTATGTGGAAGATCTGATAAAGGATGTGGAAGAAGAACATGGCGACATTTCTTGGCTGTGATACGCCCTATGAGGCGGCGGACACCGTCCTGATCGGGGCGCCGTATGATTCCACGACAAGCTACCGCCCGGGCACGCGTTTTGCCAGCCGGACGATGCGCGCGGAATCTTATGCGCTGGAAACATACAGCCCGTATCTGGATGCGGACATAGAAGACTATGCGATCTGCGACGGGGGCGATCTGGAACTCTGCTTTGGGGATCCCGCCAAAGCCCTGCGGGGGATAGAAGAACGTATTGCCCGTATCCTGGAAGACGGCAAACGTCCGGTCATGTTGGGCGGGGAACATCTGGTGACGCTCGGCGCCGTACGGGCTGCCGCCAGGAAATATCCAGGACTGTGCATCCTGCATTTCGATGCCCATACGGATCTGCGGGAAGATTATCTGGAGGCAACATTATCGCATGCCACCGTTTTGCGCCGCATATGGGATATCGTCGGCGATGGGCGGATCTTCCAGTTCGGCATACGTTCGGGCACGCGGGAAGAATTTTTGTGGAGCAGGGAACACGTGCATCTGCAGAAGTACGATTTTACCGGCCTGGAAAAAACCGTGCGACACCTGGAGGGCAGGCCCGTCTATTTCACGCTGGATCTGGATGTGCTCGATCCCTCGGTATTCCCGGGGACGGGTACGCCGGAACCGGGCGGTGTGGACTTTCTGCAGTTGCTGCAGGCGGTCTATGCCGTATGTGGGCTAAATATCGTGGCCTGCGATCTTGTGGAACTGAGCCCGGTGTATGACCCGAGCGGGGCATCCACCGCCGTTGCTTTAAAAATATTGCGCGAACTGTTGTTGGCGCTGCATGTGTGAACAGAACAACAAATGTTAGGAGAAAACTACCATGGGAAGAGCTTTGATTATCGGGTGCGGCGGCGTGGCCAGTGTGGCGATCCAGAAATGCTGCCAGAACCATGACGTGTTTCAGGATATCTGCATTGCGAGCCGGACGGTTTCCAAATGCGACGCGCTGAAGGAAAAACTCCGGGGCAGCAAAACAAAAATATCCACGGCCAAGGTAGATGCTGAAAATGTGGACGAGCTGGTCGCGCTGATCAGGGCATATAGGCCGGATATCGTCATGAATCTGGCGCTGCCTTACCAGGACCTTGCGGTCATGGACGCCTGTTTGGCCACCGGGACCAACTATATGGACACGGCGAACTATGAACCCAAAGAGACGGCAAAATACGAATATAAATGGCAATGGGCCTATCGGGACAGATATAAAGCCGCCGGCATCGCCGCGCTTTTGGGCAGCGGGTTCGACCCGGGCGTGACGGGGGTTTTTTCCGCCTATGCGATGAAACATTATTTTGATGAGATTCACGAGATCGATATACTGGACTGCAATGGCGGCGATCATGGGTACCCGTTTGCAACGAATTTTAACCCGGAGATCAATATCCGCGAAGTTTCCGCCAAAGGGAGCTATTGGGAAAACGGGAAATGGGTGGAAACAGAGCCTATGGAGATCAAAAGGGAATATGATTTTGACGAAGTCGGCAGGAAAGACATGTATCTGATGCACCATGAAGAACTGGAAAGCCTGGCGCTGCACATCAAAGGGATTAAGCGAATCCGGTTTTTTATGACGTTCGGGCAAAGTTATCTGACGCATCTGCGGTGTTTGCAGAACGTAGGGATGACATCGATCAAACCCATCGACTTCGAAGGCAAAAAGATCGCGCCGCTGCAATTTTTGAAAGCGGTGCTGCCGGATCCGGCGACACTTGGCCCGCGTACGGTGGGCAAAACGAACATCGGCTGCATATTTAAAGGGAACAAGGATGGGAAGCCGCGGACGTATTACGTTTACAACGTATGCGATCATCAGGCCTCTTACCGCGAGGTAGGCAGCCAGGCCATCAGCTATACCACCGGCGTACCCGCAATGATCGGCGCGATGATGTTGCTAACGGGTACGTGGAAAGGCGCGGGCGTCTTCAATATAGAAGAATTCGATCCGGATCCTTTTATGGATGCATTGAATCAATGGGGCCTGCCCTGGAAAGAAAACTTCAATCCTGTGTTGGTAGACTGATGGAAAATTGGTTTTACGATCTGCCTACGCCCTGTTATGTCGTAGAGGAAGGCAGGCTGATAAAAAATCTGGAGATACTCCGGTCTGTGATGCGACAAAGCGGGTGCAAGATCCTGCTGGCGCAAAAAGCCTTTTCCATGTTCAGCCTGTATCCGCTGATCGCACGCTATCTTTGCGGTACGGCATCCAGCGGACTGTATGAGGCGCGCTTGGGGGCGGAAGCGTTCGGGGGCGAAGGGCATGTATATTCTCCCGCCTACAAAGAAGAAGATTTTGAAGAACTCACGCATCTGTGCGGGCATATCATCTTCAATTCTTTTGCGCAGTGGGAGTGCTTTGGAAAGCAGGCGCTGGAGGCGGGCTGTTCCTGCGGCCTGCGCATCAATCCCGCTTGCTCCACACAGGCGCATGCGATCTATGATCCCTGCGCGCCTTTTTCGCGCCTGGGGATTACGATAGAAAACTTCCGGCCGGAGGCATTGCAGGGGATAACCGGGTTGCATATGCATACGTTGTGTGAGCAGAATGCAGATGCGCTGATCGCCACTTTCCGTGCAGCCGAGGAAACCTTTGGCGCGTATATGAAGAAGATGCAGTGGCTGAACCTGGGCGGCGGACATCATATTACGCGGGAGGACTATGATAGAGAAGCCCTGGTCCGCGAACTTTTGCGTATACGGGAGACTTATGGAGTCTGCGTGTATCTGGAACCGGGGGAAGCGGTCGTGCTCAATGCTGGGTTCTTGGTAAGCAGCGTATTGGATACGGTGTACAACGGGATGGATATCGCTATTTTGGATACTTCCGCCGCCTGCCATATGCCGGATGTGCTTGAAATGCCGTACCGCCCGGAAATCATCGGTGCCGCACAGCCTGGTAAGCAGCCCTATACGTACCGTCTTGCCGGCCCTACGTGTCTGGCGGGCGACATTATCGGAGACTATTCCTTTGCCCGGCCCCTGCAGGCCGGGGACAAACTGGTTTTTCCGGATATGGCGCACTACACGATGGTCAAGAACAATACGTTCAACGGAATGCCTCTGCCGGCGATCGCGATCCATACCAAAGAAGGGGAGAATAAGCTGGTGCGCACATTCGATTATGGAGAATTCAAACGCCGCTTATCATAAAAACAAAGGAATTTTTCTTTGTTTTTATTTTTATTTAGAGGGAATGCCCGAAAATTCTCCTACGCGGGTCTTTATCTGGAATTGGGGGAGGGAAGACGCCGCGGAGCGGACTTGACAAGCAAAGGGATTTATAGTCTAATTAGTTAGACTAACTATTAAAATAGAAAGGAGGGATAAGGGTCTGTATGGATGATTTTTCCGCGGCGCTGAATCATATACTGGTTGAGGTTTATTACAATATCCTGCGGGTCGAAGAAGTATCTTTGAAAAACAAGAGCAAAATCAACCTGTCTATCAACGAAATGCATCTGATTGAAAAAGTCGGAGATGCAGGGGGTACCGGGATTCCCATAAGTGCACTGGCGGATCAACTAAACATAACCCGTCCTTCGGCGACCATAGCCGTCAATAAATTGACCAGAAAAGGCTATCTGGAGAAAGTGGATTGCAAACACGATGGAAGAGTGGTGCGGGCCTGCCTGACGAAGGAAGGGGAGCGGATCAATGTGCTGCACAGGTATTATCACAGAAATATGGTGCAGGAGATCGACAATACGTTTTCCCCGGAAGAAAAAAACTGCCTGTTGCGGGCAATCGATAAATTGAATGAATATTTTAAAAAGAGTATTGGAGCTTAGTGATGAATTTTAAGGTGTTGGGGACGGGAAGTTTTGTTCCGCCTTTTAGTGTTACAAACGATGCGCTTTCGAAATTTTTGGATACTTCGGATGAATGGATACGAAAACGTGTGGGGATCGTGGAGCGCCATGTCTGTACGACGGAGACCACTGCGGATCTGGCGTACCAGGCGGCGGTAAGGGCATTGGAGAATGGGGATACCGACCCCGGGGAACTGGATATGATTCTTTGCGCGACTGTCAGCGGAGAAGATGCGTCTCCTGCTGTTGCCTGCATGGTACAAAAGTATCTTGGGGTTTCCTGCCCGGCCATGGACATAAACGCAGCCTGCAGCGGATTCCTTTTTGCACTGGATACGGCCGCTGGATTTTTTGCCAGAAGAAAAGTAAAAAAGATGCTGGTCATCGGGGCGGAGCGGATGAGTCGCTTAATAGACTGGACAGATCGGAGTACTTGTGTTATCTTCGGAGATGGGGCAGGTGCGTTATTGTTGGGAGAAGGGGATGCGTATATCACCTCCAAGCTCCATACGAAAGGGGGAGATGAATTGATAAAAATTCCCAATTATGCAGGGGAATCTCCCTACTATAAAAATGAAGTGCCCGAACCGCATGTTTACATGAATGGGCCGGAGACCTATAAATTTGCGGTAAACGCTTTGTGCCAGGACTTAAAAGATGTTCTGACGGATGCGGGGCTGGAAGACACGGATCTTTCCGTCATTGTGCCGCATCAGGCGAATATCCGTATCATCCAGGCAGCGGCGGCACGCCTGCACATGCCGATGGAGCGTTTTTTTGTGAATATTGAAAAATATGGAAATACTTCTGCCGCAAGCATTCCTTTGGCGATCGACGAATTGAACCGTGCAGGTAAATTGACAAGAAACAGCTATATAGCGCTTTGTGCTTTTGGCGGAGGCCTTTCCAGCGCTGCCTGTATTCTTAGGTGGTAAATGGTAAAATTGATTTTTTGCGATACGTATGGCCCGTATAGCTAAAAAAACGGGTTTACTGTATAATTTTGTGATGAACAGGAGGAAATGAAGAATGGAATTTGGAGAACTTGCCACTCTGATCGCAGAGCATATTGAAACGGATGTTTCCAGTATCAAACAGGAAACCACGTTTGAATCTCTGGGGATCGACTCTCTCGAAACGGTGGAAATGATCATGGAGCTGGAAGAGAAGTTGGGCGTGGAGCTGGAACTGGAAGAAAAGTTGGAGACAGTGGGAGATTTTTTTGGTTTTGTGCAAAGCAAAGTGAGTTGATAGCATATGATAAAAACTCCGATTTGTGAACTTTTAGGGATCGAATACCCGATTTTCCAGGGTGGGATGGCATGGATAGCCGATGGGGAACTTGCGGCTGCCGTATCCAATGGTGGCGGGTTGGGGATCATCTCCGCAATGAATGCGGATGAAGCGTATTTAAGAAAGCAGATTGCAATCGCGCGGGAACATACGGATAAACCCTTTGGCGTAAATATTATGCTGATGAGTCCGCATGCCGATACGGTGGCACAAACTGTGGTGGAAGAAAGAGTGCCGGTCGTTACGACAGGGGCGGGAAACCCAAGCAAATACATGAAAAAATGGCTTTCCGCGGGGATCAAGGTCATTCCGGTCATTCCCTCTGTGGCCATGGCAAAACTGGTAACGCGCGCAGGTGCTTCCGCAGTCATTGCGGAAGGGGGGGAAAGCGGCGGCCATATAGGTGAGATCACGACGATTTGCCTGGTTCCGCAAGTATGTGATGCCACGGACTTACCGGTGATTGCAGCCGGAGGGATCGCCGATGGCAGAGGTGTCGCTGCGTCGTTCATGCTGGGCGCGCAGGGAGTTCAGTTGGGAACCCGTTTCTTGGTAGCGAAAGAATGCACTGTGCATAGGAATTATAAAAATAAGATATTAAATGCAAACGATACCGCTACTATCACTACGGGCAAACGTCTGGGGCATCCGGTGCGTAGCCTGAAAACGGTTTTTTCAAGGAAGTATGCCAAGGCTGAATATTCCGATATTTCCGACGAGAAACTGGAAGCCCTGGGTGTGGGGGCACTGCGCCTCGCGGCTGTTGAGGGAGACGAAGAAAACGGTTGTTTCCTTTGCGGACAGATTGCCGGTTTGGTGAAGAAGGAACAACCGGCGGCCGAGATCATCCGGGAGATTTTTGCAGAGGCCGAGCATGTTTTGGGTGGAACCGGGAAATGGGTAAAATAGCCTTTGTCTTTCCGGGACAGGGTGCGCAGTATAGTGGGATGGGCCGCAGTTTAGCCGAACACAGCGCTTCTGCGAAAAAGGTTTTTGAGATAGCCGATTCTTTGCGGCCGGGTACGTCTGCACAATGCTTTTTTGGCTCGCAAGAAGAACTTTCCCAGACCGAAAATACACAACCTTGTTTGTATTGTGCGGATCTTGCTGCGGCGTATGCCCTGATGGAAGCGGGGGTCGTGCCGGATATGCTGGCGGGATTCTCTTTAGGGGAAGTGGCCGCCCTGACCGTATCGGGTGCGACCGATTTAAAAGACGGTTTCCGTATCGTATGCCGGCGCGGTGCCTTGATGCAGACGGCGGCGGAAAATACGGACAGCACGATGTTGGCCGTCTTGAAGCTGGAAAATGCGACGGTGGAAGAGCTTTGCCGGAAATACCCGAAAGTCTATCCGGTCAATTATAATTGCCCGGGACAGTTGGTAGTCGCAGGCAGCAAAGAGCAACTGCACGATTTCCAGGCAGACATCCAGGCTGCGGGAGGGAAAGGGCTGTTTTTAAATGTGAACGGCGGATTCCATTCTCCCTTTATGAAGGAAGCAGCGGACAAATTTGCAAAAGTACTGGCAGATGTCCCGTTTTCCCAGCCCCGGATCCCCCTCTATTCCAATTTTACGGCAAGACCTTACGCAGAAAGTGCGGCATATCTTTTGGTGCAGCAAATACAGAATCCTGTCCGCTGGCAAATGACGGTAGAAAACATGATAGCCGACGGTGCGGAGTTGTTTGTCGAGGTGGGCGCGAAAAAGATCTTGAGCAAGCTCATTTCCAAAATTTCGGGTGCAGTCAGGACATATGCCGTGGAAGACTGGGAGAGCCTGCAGAAAACTCTTACCGAGGTAAAAAGGAATGCTTGAAGGAAAAGTGGCGATCATAACCGGCGGTTCCCGCGGGATCGGCAGGGCGATCGCTTTGAAGCTGGCATTTTATGGTGCCGATATCGCGGTCATTTATACCGCAAATGAAGAAAAAGCAAAAGAAGTGTGCAAAGAAGCGGAAAATATGGGTGTCAAAGCAGCGGCTTTTTGTTGTGATGTGCGCGATTTTAACGCAACGAAAGAAACCGTGCGGGAGATCGTACAGGTTTTTGGGTATGCGGATATCCTGGTAAACAATGCGGGCATAACCAGAGATGGCCTTATATTCTCCCTGAAGGAAGAACAGTACGACGCCGTACTGGATACGAATTTAAAAGGCGCCTTTCATATGATCAAGCATTGCGCACCCGGTTTTTTGAAAAAACACAAGGGAAAGATTATCAACATCGCTTCGATCGTGGGGTTAACGGGCAATGCGGGACAAACGAATTATGCCGCTTCCAAAGCCGGGCTTATCGGCCTTACCAAAGCCGTCGCCCGGGAGCTTGCCAAGCGGAATATATGCTGCAATGCGGTCGCGCCCGGGTTTATCACGACCGATATGACCAAGTCCATAGAGAACGATAGTCCGCATCTAAACAATATCCCTCTTGGTCGAGCAGGGACCCCGGATGACGTTGCCGAGTTGGTGGCGTTTCTGGCCGGAGATTGTTCCGATTATATCACCGGTGAAATCATACGGGTAGACGGCGGCCTTGCTATGTGAAGGAGAATATGATGAAAAGAGTTGTCATAACCGGCATGGGGGCGATCACTCCGATAGGAAATGATGTTCCTTCCTTTTGGGCGGGATTGCTTGCGGGAAAGTGCGGCGTTGTCCCTATCACAAGGTTTGATGCTTCGGCTTATAAAGTCACGCTTGCGGCCGAAGTGAAAGATTTTGATCCATCTTTGTATATGGAAAAAAGAGAAATACGTAAAAACGATTTGTTTTCGCAGTATGCGATAGCGTCCGCCTGTCAGGCGGTAGCCGACAGCGAGATCGAGGGAAAGATCGACCCCGAAAGACTGGGTGTATATTTTGGCTCGGGGATCGGCGGAATGGTCACTTTTTCCGAAGAATATGAAAAAATGTTGAAAGAAGGGTTTAAAAAGGTCTCGCCCTTCTTTATCCCGATGATGATCGCCAATACGGCGGGTGCAAATATTGCGATCCGTTTTCATGCCGAAGGCCCTTGCATCCCTGTGACAACGGCTTGCGCCACGGGAAGCAACGCGATCGGCGAAGCTTATCGAGCGATCCGTCACGGCTATGCGGATGCCATTATCACAGGCGGGGCGGAGGCTGGCATAACGCCCATCGGGCTGGTCGGATTTATGAATATGCGCGCGCTTTCCACAGCGACCGACCCGCTGGCTGCATCTATTCCCTTTGACCGGCGCAGGACTGGTTTTGTGATGGGCGAAGGGGCTGCTGCGCTTGTTTTGGAAGAGTATACGCATGCAAAAAAACGGGGCGCGAGGATCTATGCCGAGGTAGCCGGATACGGTTCAACCTGCGATGCATATCATATCACCGCCCCTCAGCCCGAAGCGGTTGGCGCTGCCCGCGCTATATGGCAGGCTATTTCCGAAGCGGGGAAAGAGGAAGAAGATAAGATTTACATCAATGCGCATGGTACCGGCACGCTTTTGAATGATGTCGCGGAAACGATCGCGATCAAAAAAGCATTGGGAGATAAGGTAAACAGCACGCTCATCAGTTCGACGAAGTCCATGACCGGCCATATGTTAGGCGCGGCCGGTGCGGCAGAGGCGATCGCTTCGGTCCTTGCGCTGCGGGAAGGGATTATACCCCCTACGATCGGACTTGCGGAGCCGGACCCGGCGTGTGACCTGGATTATGTGCCCAATAAGGCAAGAAAAGCGGAGATTGCTTTAGCCTTATCTGTTTCTTTAGGATTTGGCGGGCATAATGTTTGTCTTGCTTTTACGAAGGAGGATGAGACATGGAACTAGATGATATACGGAAATTGGCGGAATTGATGGAAGACATGGGTCTTTCCGCTCTTGAAATATCTGAAAATGGAAAGACGGTCAAACTAGAAAGAAAAAATACGGGGACTTCCAATACTCTTTCTTCTGCGGCCGCACCGGCGGAGCAGGAAACTGCCTCCGCAGCCGACGCGAATCTGCCGGATCCTGATGCGGTTGTCGTTGCTGCTCCTATGGTCGGCGTATTTTATGCCGCACCGTCGCCCGATGCGAAACCCTTTGTTTCTGTCGGATCGAAAGTGAAGCAGGGGGACGTCCTATGCATCATTGAGGCCATGAAACTGATGAATGAGATCACGGCCGAACAGGATGGTACCATCTGTGAAGTTTGCGTAGGAAACGGGCAGGTCGTGGAATACGGGCATCCTTTGTTCCGTATGAAAAGGTAGGAGGTATGTATGAACCGCGAGGAGATCATGAAAATCATTCCGCATAGAGACGCCATGCTGCTGGTGGACGAAGCATATGTTGAAAACGGCGTTTCCAAGGGGAGATACAAAATAAAAGGCGACGAGTGGTTCTTGAAAGGACATTTTCCCGGGAATCCGGTGGTTCCCGGCGTGATACTGTGCGAAATGCTCGCGCAGTCTGCCTGCGTGCTCCTGCCGGATAAAATACAAGGGACGATACCGTATTATGTGGGCCTGAACAAAGTGCGTTTCAAGAATAGCGTAAAACCGGGCGATGTTTTGGAAATGGAATGTTTTATTGTGAAGGAAAAGCTTCCGTTTATTTTTGCCAAGGGAGATGGATATGTAGATGGGAAGCCATGTGTGAGTGCGGAGTTTTCGTTCGCGCTGGTAAGGGGTTGACCCCGTATGTTGACAAAAATATTGATCGCCAACAGAGGAGAGATCGCCGTCCGTATCATACGCGCCTGTAAGGAAATGGGGATCTCCACGGTCGCCGTTTATTCTGAAGCCGATGCGGAGGCGCTGCATGTTGCCCTCGCCGACCAAGCGGTATGTATTGGCAAAGCACCGGCCGACCAGAGCTATCTCAATAAAAACAATATCATCAGCGCCGCATTGGTCACGGAGGCCCAGGCAATCCATCCCGGGTATGGGTTTTTATCTGAAAATGCAGACTTTGTGCGCCTGTGTGAAAAATACGGCTTGGTGTTTATAGGACCGGATGCGGAGGTTATCTCCAATATGGGGGATAAAGACGCTGCCCGCAGATTGATGCGGAAAAGCGGCATACCCGTCATTCCCGGGACTGATCTCCTGCATACGGCGGAAGAAGCGTCCACCGCGGCGGAGATCATAGGGTATCCCGTCATATTGAAAGCGCGGGCCGGCGGTGGCGGCAAAGGCATCCGAGTGGTGGAAAACCGGTTTGAGATCAAGAGAGCCTTTCAGACGGCTGCTCTGGAAGCCAAGAATGCGTTTGGAGACGGCGGCTTGTATTTGGAAAAATATCTTTCTCCGGTCAAACATGTGGAAGTGCAGCTGATCGCGGACGAAAAAGGGAATGTGGTGTGCTTAGGCGACAGGGAATGCTCGATCCAGCAGCACAACCAAAAATTGCTGGAGGAAGCCCCGGCTCCTTCCGTAAGTGCGCAGATACGCTCGGAAATGATGCAGGCTGCCACGCGGGTCGCAAAAGTGGCGGGATATGTCAATGCAGGCACCGTCGAATTCTTGCTGGATACGCAAAACCGGTTTTATTTTATGGAGATGAACACACGGTTGCAGGTGGAGCACCCTGTTACGGAACAGGTGACGGGAATCGACGTGGTGAAATGGCAAATCCGTATCGCCGCGGGCGTTCCCCTGCATTTTAACCAGCATAATGTCCATATACAAGGAGCGGCCATCGAGTGTAGGATCAATGCGACGCGTGCCGGCAAAGTGGAATTTCTGCACATTCCTTCGGGCCCCGGCGTCCGTTTCGATACGTTTTTGTTCCAGGACTGCGTTGTTCCCCCTTATTATGATTCTTTGCTGGGCAAACTTATCGTCGTGGCACCCACCAGGGAAGAAGCGATCCGCAAAATGCAATCTTCCCTTTGTGAATTGGTGATAGAAGGCGTCCCCAATAATATCGAAGACCAGCTCGATATTCTGGAGGACAAATACTTCCGCGAAGGTAATTATTATGCCGACTTCATGAAGAAGCGAGGTGAATAATATGCGATTGAACGGTTTGTTCAAAGATCCGCAGAATACGTTGGAAGAGGGGGGGCGGGTTTTTGAAAGCGCTGAGGATAAAGAACAGGAAAAGGCGATTTGTTGCCCTCTCTGCAAAACAAAGCTCTCCCGAAAGATCCTGCAGGAAAATCTGTATGTTTGTAAATGCGGGTACCATTTCCGGATACGTGCAAGACAGCGTATCAGATTTTTGACGGATCCCGGGAGTTTTATTGAGCGGAATGGGGAATTGGAAAGCGAAGACATCCTCTCTTTTTATGCATATAAAGAAAAACTGGAAAAAGGCAGACGTGCGAGTGGTGAACTGGAGTCTGTTTTGTGCGGGGAAGCGGCCATAGGCGGGCAGCATTGCGCTTTGTTCGTTATGGAGCCGAATTTTATGATGGGGAGCCTCGGGACGGTTGCCGGGGAAAAGATCACCCGTTTATTTGAATGGGCGACGGCGCAGTCTCTGCCGGTGGTAG
This sequence comes from Christensenellaceae bacterium, assembly GCA_963665505.1. Taxonomy (GTDB): domain Bacteria; phylum Bacillota; class Clostridia; order Christensenellales; family Christensenellaceae; genus QANA01. The sequence goes on along the minus strand of OY762275.1, from coordinate 1,422,162 downwards.
GGTACACCGCTTCGGGCGGCGCACGTATGCAGGAAGGGATACTGTCCCTGATGCAGATGGCAAAAGTGAGCGGTGCGGTAAAACGGCATGGCGAAAAAGGGAACTTCTATCTGACGGTTCTTACGGACCCCACGATGGGCGGCGTTACGGCCAGTTTTGCGATGGAGGGCGATATGATCATGGCGGAACCCGGCGCAATGGTAGGGTTTGCCGGTGCGCGTGTGATCGAGCAGACGATCCGTAAAAAACTGCCGCAGGACTTCCAACGGGCGGAATTTTTACTGGAGCACGGTTTTGTGGATCTGATCGTCCCGCGCCGAAAACAAAAAGAAACGGTAGCAGAAATACTGGCGCTGCACAATACTCCGGGAGGTTCCCTATGAGCGATGCCTACGAAAAAGTACAGATGGCCCGGGCAAAGGACAGACCTACGGCCCTGTCGTATATAGAACATATATTTGGTGCATTCATTGAATTACATGGGGACCGTTGCTTTGGAGACGACCCCGCTGTTATCGGGGGGATCGCCCGGTTTGAAAATAAGCCGGTCACCGTGATCGCGATTGAAAAAGGTTTTGGGGTAAAAGAAAAAGTACGTCGAAATTTCGGCATGCCCAATCCGGAAGGATACCGGAAAGCATTGCGCTTGATGAAACAGGCGGAAAAGTTCGGGCGGCCGGTGGTCTGTTTTGTCGATACGCCCGGCGCTTTTTGCGGGATGGGGGCGGAAGAACGCGGGCAGGGCCAGGCGATCGCAACGAATATTCTGGAAATGATGGCGATTAAAACGCCTATGATTTCCATTCTTATTGGAGAGGGCGGGAGCGGCGGCGCATTGGCCCTGGCGGTCGCCGACGAGGTCTGGATATTGGAAAATGCGGTTTATTCGGTGATTTCTCCGGAAGGCTGTGCAAGTATTCTGTGGAAAGATGCAAAAAAAGTCAAGGAAGCGGCCGAATCCCTCAGACTGACGGCGATGGATATGGAAAACCTGGGCATCGTAGAAAAAGTGGTCCCGGAGGAGGCAAACGATTTTCCGGGTGTGTATGAAAAGATAGAAGAAGGGTTGCGCGTAAGGCTGCCCCAGTTACAGAGCCTTTCTGCCGAGGCTCTGTTGGAAAAAAGATACGCGCGTTTCCGCAGGTTTGGGGTATCCGAATAAAAAGAAATAAAAAGATAAGTTCGGCTTGACTGTAGATAAAATATTCTTTTTTTCTCCATATTCCGCTCATAAAGGTATGGTATTTTTTTGTCAGGTAAAAAGGTGTTTTGATTCATGCGGGAATATACTACTGTCCAAACGGGTTTTAAAGCTCTGGGGACTTTTAATTTCATTCGGGTAGGGGAAGGGGAAAATGCGGACGTTCTCCCTTTGGCGGTGCAAAAAGTCCTGGAAATAGACGACAGGTTGTCGGTGTTTAAACCTGCGAGTGAGATTACCGGGATCAATGCGGCCGCTGGGAAAAGGCCCGTGGCGATCAACGCTGCAACGCTGCGATTGTTACAAACGGCCAGACTGGTTTCGGAAGCCTCCGGCGGAGCGTTTGATATCACAACCGAGCCGTTGACCCGTATCTGGCGCGCGAGCAAAAAAGAAAACACGCTGCCGGACAAAAAAGAAATAGAAAGAACGCGCTTGCTGGTGGATTACCGTGCGTTGCTTTTCTACGAAAAAACAGGTAAAGTAAAATTAAAGCGCGCGGGACAGAAGATCAGTCTGGGCGGAATAGCCAAAGGGTTTGCCGCCGCAGAGGTTAGGCGTCTTTTTGTGCAGCATGGTGTGCGGCATGCACTAATCAATCTGGGCGGCACTGTGATAACGTTGGGGACCAAGCCCGACGGGCGTTTATGGAACGTTGGGATACAGGCCCCGGGTGCCGTCGCCGGGACGTACATGGGCGCGTTGCGAACGCAAGACCAAGCCGTTGTGACAGCAGGCTCTTATGAACGGTTTTTCAAGAAAAATGGTGTTCTTTATCATCATATTTTAGATCCGCGGACGGGCTACCCTGCCGAATCGGGGCTTTTGAGCGTGACGGTGATCGGGGAAAATGCGGCCCTGCTGGATGCGTTGGCCACGGCGGCTTTTGTCTTGGGGATCGATGCAAGCTTGCCGCTGTTGTCTAAATTTCATGCACAGGCAATTTTTATTAAACAAGGCGGAGAAGTTTTTTCCACACAAAAGCAACATCACTTTTCTTTGCTGACAAAAGAAACATGAGGGCAGGAGGGCATGGCTAAAAAAAAGAAGATATCTAAAGTACAGATCGTTCGCCGGATAAGCCAAGCGGTATTTTTTATTCTTTTGCCGGGTTTATTCATCAGCATATTTTCCAGTATCAAAAGCATATATCTTGCCATTTTGCAGCAAACCTTCCATGTGCAGACCCTGCTTGGACCGGCCATTCTGCTGTTTTTTGTATTGCTTATCACGGTGTTTTCCGGCCGGTTTTTCTGTGGTTTCCTATGTTCTTTCGGCGCGGTGAGCGACCTGGTTTGGTTTATTACCAAAAAGATAAGCAAAAAGCGGTTAAAAATAAACTCGGCCGCAGACCGGGCCCTGAAATATGTGAAATACCTTTATTTGATTTTTGTGGTCGCTTGCATCTGGACGTTTGGTTGGGTGACGTTCTCCAGCGATGTGGATCCTTGGAATATTTTCGGCATGCTGACCGCTTTCTGGAATTTCCCCGCCACCTCATATTTGCTGACGATCGGGTTTGCCCTGTTCGTTTTCTTTATGGCGGGTTCGTTTTTTATTGAACGTTTTTTCTGCCGGTATTTTTGCCCATTGGGCGCATTTCTTGCATTGATTTCCAGAGGGCGTATCCTGAAGCTTAAGAAACGCACTACGGAAAAGTGCGGGTCCTGCCGGGTATGTAGCTCCCATTGTCCGATGGGGATCCCCCTTTATCAAATGGACACGGTCAAAACGGGGGAGTGTATCGATTGTTTTCAATGCGTGGATGCCTGCCCGCGGGGAAACATGGCGCTTAGTATTGCCGGTAAGGATGTTGCACCCCTGCTTGCGGGGGCAGTCGCCGTTACAACTATCGCGGGTGCCTATTATTTGGGAAACATTGCAACGGAAAACATTTTTACAGCCGATCCTTCCGCATCTGGTGTACAGTCGGAAATGCCCGGCGGGCAATATACCAACGGGACGTATATCGGCAGCGGTACAGGGTACATCGGCGAAGTCCAGGTATCCGTCACGGTGACCAATGGGAATATTTCTGATATTGCGGTCCTGTCGAGCAAAGACACAGATACGTTTTTTAGCCGTGCCTTCAGCATAGTTACGGGCGAAATACTGGACACGCAGTCTGTGGAGGTTGATGTGGTTTCCGGTGCGACATTCAGCAGCAACGGGATCATCGAGGCGGTCGCGGATGCCCTGGCGCAGGCGCGCGTAGACGAATATGGTACGGAGTCATTTTCTTCCTCTTCCGCAGGACCGGAAGAATCGGATACTGCCGAAGCAACCCCCGACCGCCAGAAGGGACATAACAAAAACAGTAACTGAACTCCGGCAAATAAAAAAGGTGCTTTATGGAAAGCGCCTTTTTTATTTGTTTTTTTCAGGCGATTCCTGCATTTTTCAGCGGATAGCCTGCCGCACATACGGCTGCTTTTGCGAGTACATCCGTTGGATCGATCGCTGCAAACCCGATATGGAATTTTTCAAATGCGATGGGAAGCTCCGTGCATCCCAAAACAAATACTTGCGCGCCCTGGCCGCGCATATGTTCCAGCTCCTGCAATAGGGCAGAGACATCCAGATTGACGTTTCCTGCCTTGACTCCTTTATAGATCAGATCCATGAGAGCTTTCTGGCCGGTTTTGCTTGGCAAAATGATTTCAATCCCTTTTGCATCTAGCGCTTTATGATATAATCCTGTTTGAATGGTCGCATCCGTTGCGAGCAGACCGATAGCGGAGAGGGAACGCCGGCTTATTTCGGCGGCTGTCTCGTCCAGCATATGGAGCAGGGGGATATGCACACTTTCCGCGATCTCTTTATAAAAATAGTGGGCGGTATTGCATGCCATTAACAGGATATCCGCACCGGCTTTTTCCAGACGGTTGGCGGAAACGGTCAATTCTTTTAGAGGGCTCTGCCCGCCGTGCAGGATCGCGTCTGTTCTGTCCGGAATATCCGTATTGCAATCCACCAAAATATGGATATGTTCATGGTCGGAATCGGCTGATGTGCGAAGGATGATTTTTCTGAACAGATCTGCGGTCGCAAGCGGGCCCATGCCTCCTATGATGCCTAAAACTTTTTTCATCGCTTTCTTTTTCGTTCCCCTGGTTTTAATCAAAAAGAGCGTAAATACAATTTTTCGTATAACTTATATGATACAAACTTTATGTATACTATAATATAAATAGAAAGGGAAGTACAATAATTTTTACAATCGTGTGCCGTGCCCCAATTGAAAAAATTAGCAAAATGCATTGTAAAACGGGTATATTATGCTATAATGTATATAAGTTTCGACATTATAAATATGTAGTTTGGAAAGAAGATCGCCGTGCTTCTATTTATTTTGGGTGCTGTTGTTATAGCAAAAATAAAAAAATACAAAATACTATGTATTTTTAAAACAGTGGATCTTTATCCGCTTTTTATCGTCGAGGGGGTCTATTGGTTTTTTCAAATCAATGTATTTTTTGAAAATTATCAATATGTAAAATATGCATCACAGATTCAAATGGCGTTTATTTTAGTGCTGCTGGTACCGATTATAAGAAGGCGCCTGTTTTCGCCAGCATTGATCGGGTCCGGCCTGGTGGGGATAGGGAGTCTTTCCAATCATTTGGTGATTTCTGCGAATAATGGGAAAATGCCGGTTTTGCCTACGATATCGTATTTGACCGGCTATTATAAGAGAGATGTCCTGCAGCAAGGGCTGGATAATTTGCATATTTTGATGGACGATACGACGAAATTAAACATATTGGGCGATTACATTGATACCGGTTCTTCCATTATGAGTCCGGGAGACCTTCTGATTCATGCGTTTGTTGCAATTATAGTGTATTATACAATAAAAGAAATAAACATACGAAGCAGGCATGCTTGAAAATGACAAAAGGGAAGAGGGTGGATGTATATGGATTATTTATTATTATTTTTAGTGAATGGTGTCTTGGGCTACGGTCTGCAATCCCTGGGAAATTTGCTTGCCATATTAGCGATCAATAAGAAAAAGATCCCTTTTAAACAATTTATACTTTGTCTGTTGCTTTTTAGTTTGTTGATGTTTGGCATCAGAAGCATCACCGCGTTCAGTTTTGGATTCCACACGATTCTGATCATGCTGGCTTTTATCGTGCTGTCGGTCCTTATATTGAAAGTATCCGTACCCCAAACCGTTTTGGCAGTTTTGCTGACATCCGTAGTAATAATCCTGGCAGAAATTATCAATTTCGGCGCTCTGCGTTTGTTCTTTGGCAGCGATACGGTCGATGTGTATTTAAAAGGGGACGGGACGTTGCAGGGGAACATCATGAAAGCGGTAATCGGGATTCCTACGAACGTTATATTGATCACGGTTATGGCGATTTTCTACAGGATCAGAATGAAAAAGGCAGATAAGAAGGAAATACAGGATGGAGAAGCAGGCGCACAGAATAGCTGACAAGATAGCCCAAAGTTTCGGGTATGACGAGGAAAAGACGGCTGTCGTATCGTATGGGCTTCTGGCGATATTACAGATGGTCATTATTTTTGCGATGACCTTTATCATCGGCTGGATCGGCGGGTTTTGCCTGGAATGTATGATTATTTTTCTGTCCGTTGGATTCTTACGCAGGTCTATCGGCGGGGGGCATTCCAATAGTTTTACCGGATGCCTGATCATCAGTATTTTTATAATCAGCCTTTTTGCTTTTCTTTCCCGTTATCTCTTCGGCCCCAATGAACCGCTTTGGTTTGTCGTTGCATATTCGGTTGTTTACCTGATCGCTTTTTATATTATATATAAGCGGGCGCCTATGGATTCGTCGAATAAACCGATCGTGCGGGAAGAAAAAATACGGCGTCTCAGGCGGACGGGATTTATTACGTGGGCACTGTATTATGCGATAACGATAGCCTTTACCTTTCTTTCTGTGAAAAATGTCCGTTTTATAAATTTGGCGATGAGCCTGACTTTGGCGACTATATGGCAGACATTCATGCTTACCGGTATTGGAAATAAGTTTATACGCACCGTAGATCGTAAATTTCAGAGTGAATGAAGTTTATTAAAACAGAAAGGAGGATCTTTAGATGAAAACCAGGATTTTGGGTATTGTTTCCGTATTAGCAACACTTGCTGCGACATTGGTCGCGACGTCCGCTTGTTTCTGGTGGATGTATCAGCCCGAGGAACCAACATCTTTGCGTAACCTGTAAAAGATAGCGGGGGAGAGCCGGTTTGACCGGCTCTCTTGAAATTTTATATTCCGGTGGACAAAAAGCGAATGAATAACTTCGAACAAACCAAACAAACACAATTTAATGTGATGTTTTTTACGATAAAGATTCTTGCTTTATTTTTCTGTGCGACCCCGCTATTTCAATATTTCTTCAAAGAGGATACCACGGAAACATTGGAAAACATCAATTTTGCCGTAATCATCACGTTTCTGGTTATTCTTTCGATCATCATGTTCATGTGGCTGATCATGGATCGGAATCGCATGAAAATGCGGTTTTCCACAGTCATAGAAGTCGTGTTGTTTTACTCCGTATGCCTCACCTCCGTTTTGATCAGCGGATCCTATACCAGTTATTACAAGTTCATATTTATTTTCCTTGTGGTTTCCTATACGATTGAAGCCGGCATGAAAGTCGGTATGACGATCGCAGTCATATCTGCGGTAATTATTTTGTTGATGGACCTGATCCTTTTTAAGGCTGAAGGCGTCAACCTGTATTTTCAGGCGGATATAGCGCTGTCCGCTATGTTTGTCGTGGTTGCGTGGATATTGGGCTTTTACGTGAAGGTCGAGCAGCAGCATATCGAAGAGCTGAAGAATTTTGCCAATGTGGATGGCCTTACGGGCCTTTATAATCACCGGTATTTCCATGAAATCTTGAAACAAGAATGTGATAAGTGCATTAAAACCGGCCAGCCTCTATCGTTGATCATGATCGATATCGACTATTTTAAAATATATAACGACGTATATGGGCATCAGCAGGGGGACGAGATATTGAAGCAGATCGCCAAAGCCTTGGTGGAAAACGTACGGGAAGGCGATATGATCTTTCGTTATGGCGGCGATGAATTTACAGGCATTTTCCCCAATACCGGGGCGGAAGAAACAAAAACGATTGCGGAAAGCCTGCGGCGCAAAATTGCCGATTATGAGTTTTTTGGCAGAGAACTGCTGCCCAACCATGTGCTGACGATATCTATCGGCGTTGCGGATTTCTTCGGGAAAAACGATCTGCCCATGGAGATCATCAACCGGGCAGACTCCGCACTGTATCGCTCCAAGTTTTTCCGGAAAAACCGTGTGGAGCTGTATGCTTCTATATTTGATCAATTTACACATTTGGACGAAGCTTCGGGCGACGGCATGATTTCTGTGAAATCGCTGATCACGATCATCAACTCGAGGGACCAGTACACATATAATCATACGGAACGGGTTGTGCAGTATTGTCAGGTTTTTGCGGATTCTATCAATTTGCCGGAAAAGCAGCGCAGGGATCTTATTTATGGGGCCTATCTGCATGATATAGGCAAGATCAACGTTTCTAAGAGTGCGCTGATTTCCGATAAGAAACTGACAGCCGAAGAGTGGGCCGAGATGAAGAAACATCCTGTGGACAGTGCTGAGATCATACGGCAGATGGATGGTCTGGAAGACATCGTGGATATCGTTTTACAGCATCATGAGAAATATGATGGGACGGGGTATCCCTCGGGTTTAAAAGGAGAAGAGATCCACCCGTTGGCACGTATGCTTACACTGGCCGATTCTTTCGATGCAATGACGTCAAAGCGTCCTTACCAGAATATACGTACGTTTGAGGAGGCATTCGCCGAGATCCGACGCTGTGCAGGTACGCATTTCGACCCTAAATTGTGCGAGCCCTTTATCCGTGCGATCAGCAGTGCTTTGTAAAGCTGGCAAGTCTCTGTAACTGTCGGTGATTCTCCCGGCAGTTTTTTTATAAAACGACATGTGCGATATGCACAAAACGTATCTCTGCAAACGAATATGTGGAAAGAGGACGGTTTATGCTGTCTATGCTGTGTGCACAGACCCGTATATTCTTCAGGGAGGGAGGATTCCCCACGGAAACAATGATCTGCGAATGTGTGTATTGTCCCGGGCTTTTTGCGAACTGAGATAGATCGCCGGGCTGTACTGCATTAATGGAGACCGGATATCCGATGGGTCCCGTACCGGAGCGGCGTGTCAGATAAGCATGGAGATATTCTACTCCCGTCCAGGAAGCGGAATGGTTGTCGGCGCTCAAATAATACCAGCCCAACGGCCGGGCATAATTCATTTTTTCGCTTCCTGCAAAAAGACACTGGGAAACAAAATTCGTACAGTCTCCGCCTATCTTTTCATAATCGTAATACTGCGGATTGCGGCCTATTGCCCACCTTTTTGCGTACAGGACGGCATGCGCCCGATCATATTCCTTATTCATCTTGAGAATCCTTTGCGGTAACGATAAAGGAAATTATAGACATACGCAATCAATATATGGTCTATTTCTTTTTGATAGAACGGGGGAGAAAGATAAATGGATTTTAATGCACTATACGAAATGGCCAAAGCGGTCGCACACCCAAGGCGTCTCTCGGCGTATGCGGAGGCGGGAGGCGTAGGAGCCGCTATTTTGACCAGGGCCGGCCATGTATACACGGGCGTCTGTGTAGACACCAGTGCTTCTATGGGCTTTTGTGCGGAGCATGCGGCGGCCGCGGCGATGCTGACCCAGGGAGAGAGCGAGATCACAAAATTGATCGCCGTCCGTGAAAACGGAACGATCTTGCCCCCGTGCGGCAGATGCCGGGAATTCCTGACACAACTGCATGCGGACAATAAAGAAGCGGAAGTGAAAGTAGAGCCGGATACGGTCGTAAAATTGAAAGACCTTTTGCCTTATGATTGGAAAGACCGGTAAATAGCGGCATGGAGGGAAGAAAAAAGTATGTTGATAGGCAGGGCAAAAAAAGAGGACAGGACCTTTTACGCGGAATTTTGCGGAGAGGTGGCAAAATGTTTGGAAGGGTTGCCGTATGAAGAGATCAAATACGCCGGGGAAGAATATGCGCTCTCTGAACTGGAAATATTGCCTCCGTCGGAACCTTCGAAAATCGTGGCGGTAGGGCTGAATTATTCAGAACATGCCCGCGAACTGAAGGAAACGCTGATCGGATCGCCGGTGTTGTTTTTAAAGCCGCCTACGGCGGTGATTGCACACAGGCAAACGATCGTGTATCCTGCTGCATCCCGGCGTGTGGATTATGAGGCGGAGATGGCCGTTGTCATAAGGAAAAAATGCAAAGATGTACCTGCAGAGCGGGCGAAAGAAGTTATTTTTGGGTATACGGCTTTAAACGATGTGACGGCCAGGGATCTGCAAAAATCCGACGGACAGTGGACACGGGCGAAATCTTTTGATACGTTTTGCCCCTTTGGTCCGTATATCGATACGGATTTTGACCCTCGGAACAAGTCTGTGCGAAGCTTCTTGAACGGAAGAATAAAGCAGGCGGGGAATACGGAAGATATGCTTTTTAAAGTGGCGGATCTGATCAGTTTCATCAGCGCCTGTATGACGTTACTGCCGGGTGATGTCATCGCAACGGGAACACCCGCCGGCATAGGACCGATGCAAAAAGGCGATGTCATCGAAATCCAGATTGAGGGCTTGGAAAGATTGCGGAACAAACTCGTATGAGGAAATGAAAAGAAGTTGATACATGCGGAAGAAAAGAGGCAAAATCTATTCTCCCGCGTATTTTTTTGTACGGTTCTCGAAGACGGTTTTCATTGGCTTGTTGAAGAAAAGCAACAGGGCGGGGAGGATCAAAAATATTACACGGCCGAGTATTGTGTTTGCAAAAAGTATCAGTGCTCCCAGCCAACGGTTTCTATATGAAAAGATGCCGTAGACCGTGTTTCTTTCTATCGTTTTGATCATTACGCCTTTCTGCGAAAGAGGGGGATACGCATCGATGTCTACGGTCAGGGAATTCCCATCGATCGATGTCACCCGTTCGATATATACCGTATTATCGTACAGGAAAAGCACGACATCTCCCAATTCGATATCTGCCGCATTGCCGACTCTGTCGAAATAGGCAAGGTCGTTTTCCATAATGGTCGGCTCCATCGTGTCCGATTTAAAAATATAGGGGATTTTCCCGCTGATCGTGACCTCTTTTCCCGGCTGAGAAGTAGAGATCAGGATAATAAATACGTTGAATGCGAGAGCGGCGCATATAAAGATTACCAGGAAAATGGTCACGGTGGTGTTAAAGATCTTGCTGCGCAGCACCGATCTCTTCTCATTGTTGATGGGCACCGCTTTTTGTGCCTTCGGGTTGTATTTTACAATCAGTGTGTTTTCCGGCAAAACATAGTCATACGTATTGTAGTAGGGGATCGTATAATATTGGGAAGCATTCTTTGCTTTAAAAACAGCGATGACTAAGCCGGCCAAACTGATGGTGGCAAGCGCAGGCAAATAAAGCGACCGGCCAAAATCGAACAGGATAGAGAAATTCTGCATCAGTACGCGGTTGGCGACGATATCGTTGTACCCTAACAACATATGGGCCACTACGATCAGGACCGTCGTAATAAAGATGAAATATTTTACGTTGGCGGGGTTTTTTATAAACAAAGAAGCGGAGGTAAAGAGTATGGTCACCGCCACCAGGTCGAACAAGCCCACAAAGTAGAGGGAAGGCAGGTATGCCAGTATGAAATTGTATTTGAGAAATATGGTGAGCAGTATCGTGAAAACAAACCCGATGGAATAAATAAAGAATACGGAAAGGATCAGGGCGATAAATTTAGAAAAAATCATGGGGATCGGTTTATAGCCCATCTTGATCAGCGAATACCACCGGTTTTTCTTGATTTCGGCAAAGGATAAATTGCTGTAATTGATGACGAAATAGACGACATAGACGAGAAAAGTTATACTGTTATAGGTATACAATGTGGAAAAATAGCTGGTCTGCATGATCTCGGGCACGGCGTCGGATAAGACGCTGTCCGTTAATGTTTGCAGCACAAAGTGCATCGCAAAGGAGAGGAGCCCTAAGAAAAGCGCAAAGAAAATCCTATTTCTTTTGCTCATATGATATTGGATGTATGCATTTTGCAATTCTTTTTTAAAATAGCTTTTAATGTATATCATGGCTCTGTTTCAAAATTTCCTCCCATGCATTCCTGACGGTTTTGGGATTGAGCTCGACTTTTTCCGGCACTAAATTAATGGAAGAGATCCTTTTATATACTGCTTTCGAGTCCGCCGGTTTTTCGCTTCTGATGGTCAGTTCGTCTCCATGTATGTCGTATTCATACTCCGGCATGAAAACACGCAGGAATCTGGCGATCTGGGAGGCCTTCTTATCCCACATTGTAAGGACGATTTTGTCGTAGGTACACCGGAAATCATCGACGGATCCTTGAAAGACCAATTCGCTGTCCATCAGAAAAGCCATGTGGCTGCACGCTTTTTCAATAACATTACTGTCTTGCGTGGTAAGGAGCAGCGTTTTTCCCTTTTGCGTGATCAGCGCCGTTATGTTTGCGATCGCGTTGACCAAGTTTTTTTCAAACGTATATTCCGGAAAATTGAAAACGATGAGCTGGCTATGAGAATAAGCGCTGACGAGCAGTAATATGACCACCTTATACTCGTTTGGAAGCGTGGAAATAGGGGTGAGCGCAATGTTTTCCAAGCCGATGCGTATCAGATATTCCAGCAGATCTTCCTGCAGTTTAATCTTGTTCTCCGGACTTTTCATCAGAGAAAACATTAAAAACTCCAGTACGTTCATATTTGAATAAGCCATATTCGGATTGCCAATATAAAAAATATGCGGCAATATGATCCGCTTGCGGCGCATCATGCCGCGCTCCAGCAATACACACTTGCCGGTATCATACGATCGGATATTTGCAATGATCTCCGCCAAAAGTCGGATTTCAAATGAAGAAGTGCCGGTTATCGCGTAGACTTGCCCTTTTAAGATGGAAATGCAAATATTGTGCAGGACCGGCCTTATTTCTTTATTGTCCGTATAGTAACACTCGTTGGATGTGATACTGTCCATAAAAACGATGTTTTTGATATTTGATTGAAGCATATCCGGGGATGTGTTTTTTTGTTTTTTCATCGTCCTGCCCTGTGTAGCATAATTATGTCAGTGGAATTCTGAAGACAAAGATGGCAAGTACATTTTCGGGGTCCAATAGATCTATATCCGCAGAGTTATTTGGGTTATCACCTTTGGTACGGTACTCTATGTTGCCCATTTCGTCCGTTATGACTTCTATGATCCTGTGTGTCACAATGGATCCGCTGGTTGTTTTGAAAGTCACGACATCGCCGACCTCCAATGCATACACATCTTCCGGTTCTTTGGTGAGAATGACCGAACCGATATCCAGCGTGGGGCTCATACTGCCGGATTCCACCCTATACAGTTGATAACCAAAAATAGAGGGGACTTCTCCGCTGCTTTTTGCCAGCAGTATCGACGCCAGTATAAATACCAAAAAAATGATAAAGGAATAAAAAAATGCCAGAGAAACTATTTTTAGGGGCCGCGCCTTGGCCTTTTCCTTTTTTTCTCCGGCGCGGTGCAATTCTTCGCGCATTTTCTCTATTTGCTCGTGTGTTGTATATTCAATACGCATACAGGTATCCTTTGAAAGCACTTAGGTAAATTTATATTATTTATATTATACCATGCAATAAAAGATATTTGTTATTTTAATGGATAAATTTTAATTTACTATAAAAAAGCCATCCTTTCCAGGATGGCTTTTTTATAGTATGTTTTATCTTATTTTATGCTTACGCCTGTGTGCCTGTTACGCTTACGTTGATGCTGGAACCAAAGTCTCCGTCTTCTGTTGTGTAAGAAGCGTCGGCCTCACTGCTTGGCCAATTGATTGCGACCGTATATGTATGGGTCTGTCCCTCTGCCTTCAGAGTGAAAGTGTCTTTGAATTCGATCGTGCCGGTACCCGTTTTTGTCCCGACGACTGTTCCGTCTTCGTCCTTAACAGTTACAACGAGAGGGGCGATGGCAGTTTTACCGGTTGCAGCGGTGATACTCAGTTTGATAGCCAGATTCATAGCGGTTTCGGAAACGACGGAATCTTTAAAGTTCTTGATGCTGAAAGCCCAGCTTACCGTTTCCGTGGGGGCGATCTTTACATCTTGCACAAAAGTGTCTGTCCCGTTTTCCAGCAAAACAAATTCTTTTGCGACGACGCTGCCTTTGGCTAAATTGTCGATTGTAGTCGTATAGAGCGCCAAAGTACCGGATATAACGGATATTGCGATTGCCAGGATAAGCGCCATTCCAATGAGAGTCTTCTTTTTCATAATTTCCTCCACAAATTTAGATTTTTATGTATGTTTTCATAGGATAAATTTAATTTTTCAAAGTAGCGGAATATGTCTTGCCTCACAAGCACCCACCACATCGCTGCATACTTTGAAGGAGCTCATATTTTCCCGCAGGACATATCCGTCCTGCGTCTGTGTGTAATAAGAAGTGTCAAAGATATTTACGTTCCCCTTTATCAGGTAGAAACCGCTCATGGCGACGGAGCGGCCATTTGTCAACCGTATTTTCGTGCCGGGTTCGAAGTAGAGCAGGTACGATTCCCATGAGCTGTTTCCAAATCTCAATGCCGCGCTTCTTCTCTCTTGTACAATGTCTCCCGTAAACGCCGCAAATTTCTTGTTGTTCGTGATCGTATAGGTGTACCACACGCGCAATCCGTCTATTACGTACCCATTGTCGCCGAGTGCGTCCAGATCAGGCACCCAGGTTTCCTGTCCGGTGGTTTCCGTTGGGCTTTCCATAGGGCTTTCCGTAGGACTTTCCGTAGGACTTTCCATTGGGCTTTCCGTAGGACTTTCCGTTGGGCTTTCCGTTGGGCTTTCCGCAGGACTTTCCGTTGGACTTGGAGTTTCTTCTTCGTTACTTGTGCTGGGCTCCGGTTCGTCTGTTGTAACGGGTTCTGTTTCGGCAGGTCCCGTTTCCGTACCGCTGGGCTCCTCTGTGTTTTCTGTAGAAGAGCTGCTGTCTTCTCCCAGGATCTTTTCCACATCCGGTTCGATACCTACTTCAGAGTTGGAAGAAGATGTATAGTTTGAGAGTGTGCCATATAAAACCGAGATAAAAATCGCACTTAACAAGAATACGATCGTAAGGATTCGGAATCTCATTTTATACGGCTCCTTTCTGAAAAAATCCGAAGGGGATTAACTTCCTACGTTATATGTGCATTCCACATCTGTCACGGCCTCGCCATTTACACTGACATTGGTGATTGGGTTCAACCCATTGCCGATGGCCTGTCCGGTAAAAGTGACGCTTCCGCCGGGTTCAATCACATTGTTGTAATAGGCAGGGGAGGAGAAGCTGTATCTGCCGGTCGAGGTATCCTTCTCCTTCATGACGGAAGACCAATTGTAGGTAATGGTTTCAGCCAATGTGAATGAGATAGTCCAACCCGAAACTGTCTCTGCAGAGTTATTGGTGATCGTGACGGAAAAATTGTGTTTTTGTGTGCCGCCCACCAAACTCTGTGTCCTCCAATCCCAATAGGCGCCTTCCGTCCATGCTGTCTGTGCCGCATACGCGACGGAATACGAGGCTTCTTCGGGTTCCTCCGGCTCTTCTTCAAAAGCGATCTGCGATGCTATAGCCGCCACGCCGATTGTCGTCCCATAATTACCCCCGGCGTAGTTTATGTCTGTTTCGTTGCTTTCAGGCCAGTAAATTTCCACCGTGAACGCATCACTTTGTCCGGTCGTGGAAAGAGGGAAAGAGCCGGTGACTTGAATGGTGCCCGTGCCTGTGATTGCATCGATCACATCGCCATTTTCATCCTTCAACGTAATGACGAGAGGGTCGATGACGCTTTTATCTGTGGTTGCATGCACGTCGAATGTCAGTTTGTAATACAGGTCTGTTTCCGTAATTTTTGTGTCCTGATAGTTTTTTACGGCGAATTCCCAAGAGACAGTCTCTCCGGGCGCAATTTTTATCCCATGCTCAAATGTATCCGAGCCGTCTTCAGTGAATATGAAATCTTTCCCTATAACACTGCCACTTGCCACCTTATCGATCGTCGTTGTATAGTTGGCCAGTGTCCCGGCTACGATCGAACCGGCTATGATTAGTATCAAGGATAGTATCACAATGAATTTTTTCATATCCGCTCCTTTTGACTATAATAAAAATGCCACTCACGTTACACTGCGTAGTGGCAACTGGCTATCATATCCTTTGCAGGACTTAGATCCTTTAGCTTTGCGCCGCAAACTTTCATTTGCTTTGCCTTTGTATTTTATAAATGTAACTCATGTACAGGTTTATTAAACCATGGGCGGAAAGAATTGTCAAGACTTTTATCATATTTTGCCGAAATTGAGAAAAAAATATAGAAAAATCCCGTTCCATGTTGTGAAAACACACAGTGTAATATATAATATGTGTAAGCAAATTCCTTCTATTTTTTCCCATTTTATTGTGAGGCGTATCCATGAACTATGTTCTGAGCAGTCTATTAATGCTGTTTGTGATAATCACGATATGTATCGAAATCTATTCGATGAAAGCAAAAAGCATACAACTGATCCTGATGATATTATTCTTCAGCTGCATCCTTTTTTATTGTATTGGGTACGCGATGGAGTTGCTGTCCGCCACACTTGCCGATATGCTGTTCTGGAATAAGTTCCAGTATATTGGGATCCCGTTCATTCCCGCGTTGATTTTGATCTATTTCCTATACAGCAATAATCAGAAAAAATATCTGTCTCCGGCGCATATATCCCTGATCCTGGCAATTCCTTTTGCTTGTATGGTGGCCAGGTATACGAATTCGCTGCACCATCTTTTTTATACGACTTATTATGTGGAAGATGCCGGATTTCCCGTATTGCGGCTGGTAAGGGGGCCGATCGCAATACTGTTATATGGCTATAATCTGTTTTGCTGTGTCTGCTGCGCCCGGGTCATGCTGCGCGATGTAAAGCTGCGGAGGGAAAACAAGACGATGACGAACAAGATAGCAATGACCATGTTTCATATGACGCTTTTACCGTTTGTAGCGCTTTTGGTAAACATCCTGAATGTGACGCCGATCGACTGGGTCCCTTTTTCCTTTTTGTTGTCGATGCTTCTGATTTTGTGGTTCTTCAGAAAATATAGGATAGCCAATACGGGGAGCCTGTTGTTATATGAACTTCAATCCAATGAAAAAATACTTCGTATGATACTCGATTCCATTGATAACGTTATTTTGTTGTTCGATCGGGAAAATGAGAAGGTCAGGTTTGTCAACGACCGCTACCTGCAAATGTTTGGGCAGGTGCTGGCGCCGCAGATGGAGCCGGCCATGGCGCAGCTTCTGGATAGGGTGCATCCGCAGGACAGGGAAATGGTCACGGGGAAATTCGCGTTGATCCAAAGCGAAAATTGTCCTTCGCAGAATATTGTGTATCGATTCAAAAGCAGGGATGGGGCCTATATTTGGGTGCGGACCGGGATACGCAAGATCGAAGACGATCAGGGAAAAAAGCCAGTCATAGTTACCATAACCAATATAAATGAAGAACACAAAGTCTTCGAAGCATTGACAAGGAAAGCAGAATTCGATACGACGGGTGTTTATAACCGGGCGACTATTTTTGAAAAGATTCAGGACTTTTTTGAAACCCATGCCCAAGAAAACAGAACGCATGCGCTTGTTCTGTTTGATATCGATAATCTGAAGCATATCAATGATACATACGGTCATAGCATGGGCGACAGGATCATAGAAGGGCTGACGAAAATTCTGCAGTCCGAGATCAGGGGAAACGTTATCCTCGGCAGATTGGGCGGAGATGAATTTGTGGCGTTTTTGCCCGATATCCCTTCCAGAGAATATGTCGAACAGATCTTGGAAAGGGTGATAAAAAAATGTGCCGGTCTGCAATACGAAAATAGCATTGATATCCCCGTATCCGTCAGCATAGGTATTGTAGAGGCCAAAGATGCCACTGCTTCTTTGCAGGAATTATATGAAAAAGCGGATATTGCGCTTTACCGAATAAAGAACCATAATAAGAACGGATATTGTTTTTACGAAGAAACGGAAAACTAAAAGCGTTCCAGATTTCTTAAAAAAACGGCAAATGTCCGTCGGTGGAGATATACCACCGGCCGGAAACATATTGCTCCGTGAAAACGTCGGTGCGGGCCAGGCGGCCATGCCCGACGCCGTCCGAAAGGGGCAATGCGGATATAGATCAGTTCCTCATCGGTAAGAGGCCTGGGGGCCAGATCTTCCCACTCGAATTCTATTGTATATGTTCCCAATTCAGTCCGCATGTCGTTTATCCTCCATAGAATAGGATTTTATAGACGGATTTCAGCAAAATCTTATCCGAACTATTGTATACTATGAATAAATCATCTGCTAAGGGAGATTGAATCATGAAAATGATGGAATACGAGCCATACTTAAGAGAACATCTGGGATTCTGGGCTCAGCTTTCCCGGCAGGAAATAGATCTTCTGCTGTGCAGCACATCTCTGGCCGCATTTAAAAAGGGAACGAACATTCATAATGGAAACGATGATTGCGTGGGTATGCTGTTGGTGAAAAAAGGGTCCCTGCGCACCTATCTGTTGTCTGAAGAAGGGAAGGACATAACCCTGTATAGATTATACGAAGGGGATATCTGTGTACTGTCCGCTTCCTGCATTCTGAACAACATAACCTTCGAAGTCTATATCGATGTGGAGGAAGATGCGGAACTTTTTTTGATCAGCGCCGCCGCATATTCGGAAGTGGCGGGAAAAAATGCAAATGTAGAAGCCTTTTCGTATAAGATCACGGCGGAACGTTTTTCGGATGTCATGTGGGCCATGCAGCAGATCCTGTTCATGAGTTTTGATAAACGCCTGGCCATTTTCCTTATAGATGAGCTTTCAAAAACTACCGGGGACACGGTACGGCTGACACACGAACAAATTGCAAAGTATATCGGCAGCGCACGGGAAGTCGTCTCGCGGATGCTGAAGTATTTTGCCAATGAAGGAATCGTAGAACAGTCCCGCGGGGGGATCAAAGTGCTGGATAAAAAGAGGCTCCGGGCATTGACGGTATAGTACGGCAAAACAAATAGCGGGGGTGGACCCCGCTAATGTTCAGATTGCCGCCGGATGGTTTATACGTCCAGCATTTTCAATATGGCAGCTTTGGACTTCACGCCGACGGAGGTCTTTACCACTTTTCCGCTTTTAACGACTGCGAGTGTGGGGATGCTCATGATACGGAACTGATTGGCCAGGCGGGGTTGTTCGTCAACGTTTACTTTTCCGACCTTAGCATGGGAGACTTCTTCTGCGATCTCGTCGACAATGGGAGAAACCATGCGGCAGGGCCCGCACCAGGATGCCCAAAAATCCAAGAGCACCGGCTTGTCTGATTCTAAAACTTCTTCATTGAAATTCTGTTCTGTTATCGTTACGACAGACATGTGTATCACTCCTTTTATGTATTAAGTATACGGTTCTTCATGTCCTTATTATAGCCATCTCTGTTATTTTTATCTGTGACTTGCTCACAAAATACCCGTGGACCGTATGGAAAGGCATTGTGAGTAGGTTACAGATTTAAGAAGGCCTTTATAGTAAACTGTAAACAAAGAAAAAACAAGGAGGGTCACATGATGGAAGAAAATTTGAATAGAATGCCTTTGATCGGAGACGAAGCGCCCAGCTTCAAAGCCGTCACCACACAGGGGGAAATCAGTTTCCCGGAAGATTTTAAGGGGAAATGGGTAATACTCTTTTCTCATCCGGCCGACTTTACGCCGGTTTGCACAACGGAGTTTATGACTTTTGCGTCTATGGCGGACGAATTTAAGGCATTGAATACTGAACTGGTCGGTCTTTCCGTGGATTCTTTATACGCGCATATAGCTTGGTTGCGTAAGATCCAGGAATTGGAATGGAAGGATAAGAAAAATATTGAAGTGAAATTCCCGCTGATAGAGGATATCCGTATGGAGGTTGCCAATAAATACGGAATGATACAGCCGGAGCAATCCAATACGCAGGCCGTACGGGCTGTATTCATCATCGACCCAAAGGCCAAGATCCGCACCATTCTATATTATCCTCTTTCAACCGGCAGAAATTTTGATGAGATTAAGCGGATTATTCTTGCTTTACAGAAAGCAGATGCCGACAATGTCGCAACGCCGGCGGATTGGCGGTCCGGAGACGACGTGATCGTCCCGACGGCCGGCTCTTGCGGAACGGCAAAAGAACGTATGGAAAGTACAAACGAGGACCAATATTGCCTGGATTGGTTTATGTGCTTTAAACGGGAAAAGAAATAATATAATAGAAGGAAGGATGTGCAAATGATGCAAGAACTTAAATTCTTTTTGTGCAAACACTGCGGAAACTTAGTCGCGATGGTGCATAACAGCGGTGTGCCGATCATATGCTGCGGAGAACCGATGGTAGAGCTGAAGCCCGGTACGGTGGACGCGAGTCTGGAAAAACATGTGCCCGTAATATCAACGGATGAAGGAACCGTAACGGTGAAAATTGGCTCGGTCGCACACCCGATGATCGAGGCGCATTATATCATTTGGATCTGCCTGGAAACAAAAAAAGGCTGGCAGATCAAATATCTGGCACCCGGCGAAGCGCCCGAAGCGACCTTTGCGGTGGGGGAAGATACACCGGTCTCTGCCTATGCCTACTGCAACCTGCATGGATTATGGAAAACGGAAGTATAATAAAATCTCTTGCCAAATACCGCCTTTCGAGGCGGTATTTTTTTGTTTTTTCAAAATATTATTTATAATTTTTTGAAAAATTGGAAAAACTGAACATAAACTAGGAAAGCCGGAATTGAAAACAAGTTTATGAAAAGAAAGTGCAGGAGGCAAAAGAGATTGCTCCTTGCCGTTCTTGGAGCGGCGATGCTGTGCAGCGGTATGGCAGTCCATACGCAAAAGGTTGACGGACAGGAGACAAAAAAATGGACGGAAAGGTATACGATAAGAGAATTGTCGCCCTGCAAAACTGTCCATACGGCAGATTTTTTTGCCGGCCAGGAGAGCGCGGTGGCCGCAGGAGTTTTGGCGGAGGGAACGCAGGCGGATCCCCCCGTGGAGACACCTTCTGCTTCTATGGAGAAAACGACAAAAAACGACACAAAAACAACGGAGGAAGCGAATGCGGAAGAAGAAATAGTGACAAAGGAACCTGACCCGACAGAAACGGAGTCTGTCTCTGAAAGTACGGAAAAAGCTTCAAAAACGCGTACTGTGACGATCACCTATTACTGCGCATGCGACATATGCAATGGCTCGTATGCCTGGCTTGAGGAAGATGGGATCTGGTATTGCTCTACGGCGAGCGGCCGGATTTTATCGAACAATGGAGAAAACCCTTATGCCTGCGCCGCGAACTTTGGGCAGATCGGAGACAGAATAGAAATCGATGGGGAAGTATACACGATACTAGACCGCTTCGGCAACAATGGCGGATCATCCAAAGTGGATATATTCTGTGCAGACGGCCACGCACGCTGTAACGAGCTGGGGCGAAGGGCCAATGTTGTGGTTACACTGCTGGACTAAAAGAGCAGGATCCTGGATAAAGCGGCCTAAAAGGATACTGTCTTCAGACCAGAAATATATTCAAAAAAATATTTAAAATGGTGATTGACATTTGGAATAATTTATTATATACTTTGTTCAGTATTTTAGCTGGATTAAATGATTCGCATATTTCTTAAGATCATTTTTTCGAAATGCTTTTAAGAAATATGCGTTTTTTTACGGTATAAAATATAAAAATACATTAGGAGGTATCTTTGGCATGAATAAAGGTACAGTCAAGTGGTTTAATGCAGAGAAAGGGTATGGTTTTATTACTAATGATGATGGTGGAGATGACGTGTTCGTACATTTTTCTGCTATCGTAAGCGATGGATATAAATCGCTCAGCGAAGGGCAAAAAGTTACGTTCGACATCGAGCGTGATTCCCGCGATCCCAATAGATTCAGAGCCGCAAATGTAGCGCCTGTAGAATGATGTTTTCTTAAAAAAGATACTTTTGATTTGGGAATTTCAAAAACACCTGCCCGATCCGGCAGGTGTTTTTTTTTGTGGGAAAATTTCATTTTTTACTTGACGAAGAGACTATAAATGAATATAATATTATCGATAGATTTGTATCGAATAAGTTGCGGGGGGATATCACGGTGCGTAATGAAGAAAAATTGTTCTCTTCCATATCCAAGCATACGTTGCAACGTATGCCTTATTATCTGAACTATCTGAAAATCAACTGCCAGGGTAAGATGAAAAACGTCTCCTCGCGCGTTGTTGCCTCTGCTCTGCATCTGAATGAAGTGCAGGTGAGGAAGGACCTTGCCTCTGTCAGTAAAAGCGGGGGCAAGCCTAAAACGGGTTTTGCGGTGGACGATTTGATTTGCGATATCGAGTACTTCCTGGGGTATAACAATGTGAACCGGGCCGTTTTAGTGGGGGCAGGGCGGTTGGGCAGAGCGCTCATGACATATACCAGGTTTGAAGATTATGGAGTGGAGATCATTGCCGGGTTTGACTGCGACAGAGGGGCCGTCGGTCGTTTATCGAACGGCAAGAGAATCTACGGAATGGATGATTTGGCGAATTTCTGCAGGGAATACAACGTACATATCGGGATCATAACGGTGCCGGCTGCCGCCGCACAGGGTGTTTGTGACAAACTGATAGAAGCCGATGTATTGGCCATCTGGAATTTTGCGCCGACGCATCTGGAAGTACCGGCGTCCATTCTTGTGCAAAATGAAAACATGGCGACTTCTTTGGCGGTCCTGTCCAACCATTTGGCGCACAGGATGCGAGAATAGCTTTTTCTATAAGGAGAAAATGATGAACCTTTTGCATCTAAAATATGCGATTGAAGTGGAGAAAACCGGTTCGATCACGCAAGCGGCCGAAAATCTTTATATGGGGCAGCCGAACCTGAGCAAAGCGATCAAAGAGCTGGAAACGGATATGGGCATCCGGATCTTTAAGCGAACCTCCAAAGGTGTGATTGTCACCAGAGCGGGCGAAGAATTGTTGATACATGCGAAATCCATATTGGCCCAAATAAACGAGATAGAGCTTTTGTATAAGCCGGAGAATCGTAACCAGGTTGTTATGAATATTTCGGCTTCCCGGGACAGCTACGCTTATTACGCCTTACTAAGGTTTCTAAACGATAGGAAGAAGAGCAAAAGCGTAAAGATCAATTTTCAGGAATACGGCGGCATGGATGTCATAAAAAGCGTTATGGACAGCGAATACACGCTCGGGATCGTCCATTATAAAACCGTTTTTGAAAATTTTTTTTTGAATTTCCTGTTGAGTAAAAATATAGAATTTGAGCCGTTGCATACATTCGACTGTATGGCGATCATGTCGAAAAAACATCCGTTTGCAGATTTTCAGGAAGTTGCTTACGGTGATCTGGCAAAATACGTCCAAGTCGCCTATGAAGATTTGGTGATTCCTCCGGTATCCTTTATGAGCTTGAAAAAGCTGAACGAATCCAGGCAGACCGATAATTACGTCAGGGTCAACGACCGTTCGACACAACTGGCATTATTGAACCGGATTTCAGAGAGTTTTACGGTCAATTCTCCTCTGCCGGAATCTTTATTAAAACAATACGGGTTGGTACAGCGCAAGTGTCTGCAGATCAATTATAAGCTGAAAGACATCCTGATCTATGCGAAGGGATATAAAAAAAGTTCTTATGAAAAAGAGTTTATCCGGCAGTTGTACAATGTGAAAAACGATTTGGAAGAATCCATGCGGGGAACGGCAAAGCCGAAAAGCAAAATGAACAGTGGGCTATTGTCTGCGGAAAGGGTGCTGCCATGATTCGGCCGGGAATAAAAGGGGAGAGGGAGTCTGCCGTGACCCCGGATAAGACGGCGAAGGCAATGGGAAGCGGGGAGCTGGCCGTATATGCAACCCCCGCCATGGTTGCACTGATAGAAGAAACGGCCCGGGAAAGCGTTGCTCCCTATCTGGAAAAAGGGACGGGGACCGTAGGGACGCGGATAGATGTCCGGCATGTTTCGCCGACGCCGGCCGGCATGAAAATACGCTGTGAAAGCGAGCTGGTCCGTGTCGAAAACCGGAAACTGGTGTTCCGGGCGGTCGTTTATGATGAGACAGGCATCATCGGGGAAGGGGAACATGAACGCTTTATCATACAGAATGAACGTTTTATGCAAAAAGCGGCATCCAAACAAAAAAGATAAGGGAAAACCGAAAAAACAAAAGGACATAAGGCTGCGATGCCCTATGTCCTTTTGTTTTAGGGACAACCGATATTTATTTCGCGCTTTTCAGGATACCTTCGACTGCAATCCGGACATCTTCTCTCTCGCCGAAAGCGGAAAGCCGGCAAAAACCTTCCCCGTTTACGCCGAACCCGGCGCCCGGTGTGACCACGACTTTTGCTTGGGCAAGCAGGGAATCAAAATACGCCCAGGATTTCATGTTCTTGGGGCATTTCATCCAAATATAAGGAGAATTTTCACCGCCCACATACCAGATCCCTGCTTTTTGCAGTGCCTTCTGGATGATTTTTGCGTTCTCCAGATAATAGGCGATGTTGGCTTTGCATTGCCTGTATCCCTCCGGTGTGAAGACCGCTTCCGCACCCCGTTGTACGATATAAGATACACCGTTGAATTTGGTGGTCTGCCTGCGCAGCCATAACTTGTATACTTGTGTGCCGTTCAAGACCAATGCATGGGGAACGACGGTATAGCCGCACCGGATGCCTGTGAAACCCGCAGTTTTGGAGAAGGAAGAGACCTCGATGGCGCATTGCTTGGCACCTTCGATCTGGAAGATGCTGGTGGGCAACGTATCGTCCTGTACGAAAGATTCGTACGCCGCATCGAACAGAATAAGCGCGTCGTTTTCCAGGGCATACTCGACCCACAGCTTCAACTGTGCTTTATCGTAAACCGCACCGGTAGGGTTGTTGGGGGAGCAGAGATAGATAATATCTGCTTTGATATCTTTATCCGGCAGGGGCAGGAAATGATTTTCCAGCGTGCCGTTGGCATAGAGGATCTCGCGGCCGGCCATGATGTTGGTGTCGACATAGACGGGGTATACGGGGTCGGGGATAAGGACGCTGTTCTCTTCCGAAAGAATATCGGACAAGTTTCCCATATCGCTTTTTGCCCCGTCGCTGACAAACACCTCATCCTCGTTCAAAGAAACGCCTTTGGTGCCATAATAGCGGGCGATTGCACTGCGCAAAAACGCATAGCCCTGATCTTCTCCATAGCCGCGGAACGTTTCTTTATGGGTCATTTCGGCCGAAGCCTTCCGCATGGCGTCTGCAATAATGCCGGGGATGGGCCGCGTCACGTCGCCGATCCCAAGGCTGATGACCTTTTCTTGCGGGTGTTTTTTCTTAAAGGCGGCGACCTTTTCCCGTATGTTGGAAAACAAATAACTGCTTTGCAAATCTAAATAATGCTGATTGATCTTCATATGCCCGCTCCTTTGGTTTTGTTTTTTTCGGCATGAAATAATGGAAAGAGGGAGTACTTTACTTTATGATTTCACATTGTTCCTGTTCCTGCTGCTTTTGAAGGGAAGCCTGCACAAAGCTCAAAAAAAGCGGATGCGCCCTGTTGGGCCTGCTTTTGAATTCAGGATGGAACTGTACGCCGATAAAGTAGTTATTCTCCGGCAATTCGATTGTTTCCACGATGTGATTATCCGGAGAAGTACCGCTTACCAGCATGCCGTTGCTTTCCATCAGGTCCCTGTAATTATTGTTGAATTCATACCTGTGCCGGTGCCGTTCATGGATCAACGGTTTTTTATACGAACGGGCCAAAAGGCTGTCCGCATGTACCTTGCATGGATAACTGCCTAGGCGCATCGTTCCGCCGAGGGGGATCACGCCTTGCTGGTCCGGCATAAGGTCGATCACCAGGTTTTTACTGCCCGGACAAAATTCCCTTGAGTTTGCGTCTTTGAACCCGCATACGTTTCTTGCGAATTCAATGACGGAGATCTGCATGCCCAGGCAAAGGCCCAGATAGGGAATGTTGTTTTCCCTTGCGAATTTGCAGGCGGTGATCATTCCTTCGATCCCTCTGTCTCCGAATCCGCCGGGGATAAGGATGCCGCTGCAATCATGCAGAATATCATATACGGTACGATCGGTGATGCGTTCGCTGTCCACCCATTTGATGTCTATGGTGGAACCGCACTCGTATCCTCCGTGAGAGAGCGCTTCTATGACGGAAAGGTAAGCATCGTGCAGCTTGACGTATTTTCCCACGATCGCGATCCGGACCGTTTTGTTTCGCGTGCGGATGCGTGTAAGCATTTTTTCCCATTCCGTAAGGTCCGGCTCTTTTGTTGCCAGATTGAGTTCCCGGCACACGATTCCGTCTAGATTATTCTTATGCAGCATCAGGAGGACCTCATACAGACAAGGGA
Organism: Christensenellaceae bacterium; assembly: GCA_963665505.1. Classification (GTDB taxonomy): domain Bacteria; phylum Bacillota; class Clostridia; order Christensenellales; family Christensenellaceae; genus QANA01. The sequence continues at coordinate 1,396,366 of OY762275.1, read as the reverse complement.
GCGTGATGTTTTCTATGACGCAGTCGCGCTTGACGTTGCAGAACAACGCGATCTTGTCTTTGATGCCGTCGTTTATAGGTTCATCCGAGCGCGTAATGATGATATTGGGGGAAATACCAAAAGACTGCAATCCTTTTACGGAGTGCTGCGTCGGTTTGGATTTATGCTCGTTGGAACACTTCAAAAAAGGCACCAGTGTCACATGGATAAACAGGCAATTCTCTCTGCCCACGACAAAAGAGATCTGGCGGATCGCTTCCAAAAAAGGCTGGCTCTCGATATCGCCCGTCGTACCGCCGATTTCTGTGATGACTACGTCGGCCTGAGATGCTTCCGCGCTTGCAAACAAAAAGTCCTGTATTTCTTTGGTGACATGCGGGATTACCTGTACCGTTTCGCCCAGGTATTCGCCTTCTCTTTCTTTGTTCAATACGTTCCAATAGACTTTGCCGGCCGTCAGGTTGGAGAATTTTGTAAGGTTTTCGTCTATGAATCTTTCATAATGCCCAAGATCCAAGTCGGTTTCCGCCCCGTCTTCGGTCACGAACACCTCGCCGTGCTGGTAGGGGTTCATGGTCCCGGGATCGACATTCATGTATGGGTCGAACTTCTGCGCCGCTACTTTTAAGCCGCGCATCTTAAGCAAACGGCTAAGTGAGGCAGCCGTAATGCCTTTGCCAAGCCCTGATACGACGCCGCCCGTGATGAAAATGTACTTAGTTGACATAGATCAATCTTCCCCCTTGAATTATTCCCACTCTATTGTTGCGGGTGGCTTTCCGGTTATATCATATACCACACGGTTTATGGACCGTACCTCGTTTACAATGCGCGAAGATATGCGGTCCAGTACTTCGTACGGTATTTTTGTGTATGTGCATGTCATAAAGTCGCTTGTGTTGATGGCACGAAGTGCGAGTGTATAATCGTAAGTGCGGTGGTCGCCCATGACGCCTACCGAACGGACGTTGGTAAGAACTGCAAAATGTTGGTGTACCTTCAACCCCGACTGTTCGATTTCTTCCCGGAAGATGGCGTCCGCTTCTCTTAGAATCTCCAATTTCGGTTTCGTAATTTCCCCAATGATACGGATCGCAAGGCCGGGGCCGGGGAAGGGCTGGCGCTGCACGATATTTTTCGGAAGCCCCAGGCGTTCGCCCAGAACACGGACTTCGTCCTTGAACAAATAGCTTAAAGGCTCGACGATGCCCTTGAAATCCATCTTTTCCGGAAGGCCGCCCACATTATGATGGCTTTTTATCGTGGCAGAATTCCGTGCACCGGACTCTATCACGTCGGGGTAGATCGTTCCCTGCGCCAGGAATTTGACGTCGCCGCGTTTTCTTGCCTCTTCCTCAAAAACGGAAATGAATTCTCTGCCGATGATTTTTCGTTTCTGTTCCGGATCAATCACGCCGCGCAGAGCAGAAAGAAAACGCTTTTCCGCATTCACCCGGATGAAGTGCAATTTCCTGTTGGAAAAAGCGGCTTCCACTTCGTTGCCTTCGTTTTTGCGCATGAGGCCATGATCTACAAAAATGCAAACAAGTCTGTCCGGGATCGCCTGGGATAAAAGAGCGGCACAAACCGAAGAATCCACGCCGCCGGACAAACCGAGCAGGACCTTTTCGTTCCCAACGGTGCGCCGGATATACTCGATCTGCGTCTGGATGTAGTCGTCCATCGTATAGTCGCCTTTGGCGCCGCAGATCTTATAAATGAAGTTGTGCAATATCTGTTTGCCGTTTTGGGTATGCTCAACTTCCGGGTGGAACTGCACGCCGTACAATTTTTTCTCCGGGCAGGAGATCGCCGCATTTTTGCAGTTCTCCGAGTATGCGATCGACTTGAAACCGGGGGGCAATGCGGCCGCCTGGTCCGTATGGCTCATCAGTGTTATTTCCGTCTCCGAGAGGCCAGAGAACAGCTCGGACGTCAAATCCGGGTGTATGGGCATCTCTCCGTATTCGCGCATAGGGGAGGACGCAACTTTTCCGCCGAGCAAATAGCATAAAAGATGGTGACCGTAGCAGATCCCCAGCACGGGGATCCCTAGTGAAAACAGAGCGGGATCGCAGCCGGGGGCGTTTTCTTCGTAAACGCTGTTGGGCCCACCCGTCAGTATGATACCGATAGGGGATAGTTCTTTAATCTTTTCCAAAGGAGTGTCGTTTGGCTTAATGATGGAATACACATTTTGTTCGCGGACATGCCGGGCGATAAGCTCCTTATATTGTCCGCCAAAATCAAGAACCAAAATCGTTTGGTTTTTCATATCGCAATGACTCCTTCGAATACCGTTTCGGCCGGGCCGGTCATCATGATTTTCCCGTCCGTATCCTTTATTTTCAGTTCGCCGCCGCGCAAAATAACCTTTATATCCGCGTTCTTTTCACAGTAACCGTTCAATACGGAGGCAACTGCCGCCGCGCAGGCGCCGGTGCCGCAGGCAAGAGTTTCTCCGCTGCCCCGTTCCCAAACGCGGAGCTGTATCGTACGGCTGTCTATGCGTTTGACAAATTCTGTGTTCACTCTTTCGGGGAAAAGGGCATTGTGTTCAAACTGCGGCCCGATATCGCACAATTTCAATGCATCTAAATTGTCCACAAAAACCACGCAGTGAGGATTCCCCATGGATACGCAGGTAATGTTGTACGTTTTTCCTGCGATCTTTACCGGGTAATCGACCACGCGTTCCCCCTCTATGTTTACCGGTATCTTGGAAGGCGCAAGCTCCGCCCGGCCCATGTCCACGGTAGCCAGGGTTACCTTGCCGTCTTGCGTTTTCACCCGGATCGGTTTGATCCCGCTCAGCGTTTCTATCAAAATAGTGTCTTTGGGAACGATCTTATTATCGTACAGGAATTTTGCCACGCAGCGTATCCCGTTGCCGCACATTTTCCCTTCGCTTCCGTCTGCATTGAACATGCGCATTTTCGCATCTGCCACCGTAGAGGGGCAAATCAGAATGATCCCATCGCCACCGATCCCGAAGCGGCGGTCGGATAAACGGATAGAAAGCGCTGCGGGCGAATCGATCGTCTGTTTCAGACAATCAAAATAAATATAATCATTGCCGCAGCCCTGCATTTTTGTAAAGTGTAACTGCATGTTTGTTTTCTCCGTTTTTTAATTTTAGGAAGAGAATTTTGTTTATTATGTATGGATCTTATTCAAACTGTGATTTTGCGTAATCGCTGATCTCCGTATTGTACTTGCCCGTGAAACAACCCATACAGAAGGGCAGGGTAGACTTCTTACATGCCTCCAACAGCCCTTCTTTGCTGATATACCCAAGCGTTTCCACATTGATCGCTTTTCTGATCTGTTCAAGGGACATATTGTTGGCAATCAAATTCTTCTCGCTGCCGATGTCTATGCCGAAATAACAGGTATATTTGAAAGGTGGGGAGGAAAGACGCATATGGACTTCCTTTGCGCCGGCGCTCCTGAGGGCGGAGATGGTTTGTGCGCCCGTCGTACCGCGGACGATCGAATCGTCGATGAGCACGATGCGCTTCCCCTCGATATTTGTTTTCAGCGGGTTCAGTTTCAAATGCACGGCGCTTTCTCTCTGGGCTTGTACGGGATATATGAAACTGCGACCGATGTATCTGTTCTTTATAAATCCGGTCACCAGAGGGATTCCGCTTTCCTCCGCATATCCGCTGGCGGCTGCCAGGCCGCTGTCCGGTACGCCGCAGACCACATCGGCGTCGGCAGGACACTCGCGCGCCAGGATGCGGCCCATGTTAAAACGCGCTTCATAGACGCTCAGATTATTGATGACCGAATCCGGCCGTGCGAAGTAGACATATTCGAAAATGCAGAAGCCCACTTTGGCGGCTTTGAGCGGTATGCTGGAATGCGTGATTTTTCCGTTTTCGATCATAACGACTTCGCCCGGCTGTACGTCGCGGATCAAAGAAAAACCGCAGCAGTCGAGCGCGCAACTTTCGGATGCAACGACTGTGCCGTATTCATTTTGCCCTATACAGAGCGGCCGGAATCCATTCGGGTCTCTTACGGCGATCAACTTATTATCGTTGCTGATGATGACAAAAGAAAAAGCGCCTTTTAATTTTTCCGCGGCAGAGATCACGCCCTGCAGCAGATCGTTTTTTTCGAGCGCTTTATATGCGATAAAAGAAGAAATGACCTCGCTATCGCTGCTGGCCATAAAGTTGACCCCATGAGATTGAAGCCATTCTCGTATTTCTTTTGCATTTGTTATGTTTCCGTTATGGGCGGTAGCGATACGGCCGGTCAGGTACTCGGTGACGAAAGGCTGTACGTTTTGCCTGGTGTTGTTTCCCGTTGTGGAGTATCGTGTGTGCCCGACACAGAGACCACTTTTGGGAAAATCCATCAGTATCTTATCGGAGAAGACCTCGCTTACCAGCCCCACATTCTTGTGGCAGACAATTCTGTTGCCGGAAACTACGGCGATACCTGCGCCTTCCTGCCCTCTGTGCTGCATGGACAATAATCCATTATATGTGATTCCTGCAGATTCGGTTAAAGTAAGGCTGGCACCGAAAACTGCACATTTCTCATGAATTTTCCAGTCGTTCATGTCAACGCCTCTAACTTTCATAAGTCTTTAGTATACGATTTGCCACTGCTTTTTTCGTGATACGCAAATCCATTGCTTGTTTTTCGATATATTTGTGTGCCTGCATCTCTGTCATACTTAGATATTCTATAAGAAGACACTTGGCTCTGTCAATAAGTTTAAGATCTTCTATCTTCTGCAGAAGTTTATTTTTCTCTTTATGCAGAATAGTAATCCTGTTATAAGCGGCGTTTGCCAGCTTAAGGACACTCCAAAACATACTTTTGCTTACGGGCTTTGCTATCGTGAAAACGCCGTACCCCTCTACTTGTGAAGAAATCTCGTCGAAAACTTCATTTTTAACAAGTAAAATGACCTGGGTTTTCCTTGTGGATGCAACCGATATGGCCAGGCTCTCGCCGGGTTCGTCCGAAAGAGGCGCATTGATAATGCAGAGATCAAAATCGCGCTCAATCAAAAGCCGTCTCGCTTTTCCACAGTCTTGCGCGGTGACGATTTCGCTATAGGAATTATGGGCCAGTATATCCGTAAAAAAGGCAGTGCTTTTTTCCGATTTTGTTATAAGCAAAACACTATCCATTCAATCGTCAACCTCTCCTGCAAGTCTGCCATAGACTTAAGTGCTTATAATATATTAAAATACTTTTCTAAGTAAAAAATATCAATATCTCTTGTTTGTTTATAGGCAGCAGCCTCCGCTTTTTTTATATTCAGATAATTTTCAAAAATATCGGGTCCCAGGATCTTTTTGGAAAAAACGCTTTTGCCGCTCAGTTCCAGCGCCGTATCTAAGCTTTGCGGCAGCATGGCGGTGTTGGGGGCGGACATTTTGATGTCGCAGGGAAGGGTAAGTTCCTGTTTATTCTCAATCCCTTCCAGGCCTGCATTTACAAGCAGGGCGAAAGCCAGATAGGGATTGATGGTCGGATCGGGCGAACAGATCTCGACCCGGGGTTTTTCACATAAGGCGTCGCTCATACGGATGAGGGACTTGCGGTTCCTGTGCGACCAGGAAACATACTTGGGGACTTCCAGACTTTTAAACCTTTCGTACGAATTGGCGGTAGGGTTCAAAAAAGCAGTTATTTCCGGCGCCCGGTTCAATAAGCCCGTAATGAAAAAATCCGCAGTTTCCGCTTGTTGGTTTTCGGCGTCACGGAAAACATTGGTACCATCCTTGAAAAGAGATATGTTGGTGCGCAAGCCGCTCCCGTCTTTCCCGGTTATCGGTTTAGGCATGAAAGAAGCAAAAAGACCATTGCGTGCGGCAATAGCTTTGACCACGGCTTTGAACGTCAGAAAATTATCCGCCGCCGAAAGAACATCGCTGCTTTTAAAGTCTACTTCATGCTGGCCGGGGCCTCTTTCGTGGTGGGATGTGATGGGCTGCAAACCCATTTCTTCCAGACACAGGCATATCTCCCTGCGCACATTTGCACCTTTGTCCAGCGGCGCAATGTCGAAATAGCCGCCTGCATCGTGTGTGATACGGGTGGGGGAACCGTTTTCATCCGTTTTGAACAAATAAAATTCGCACTCCACGCCGATCTGGCATTTATAACCCATCGCATGACAGCGAGCGAGCGCCTTTTTCAAGACGTTGCGCGTATCATATATAAACGGTGTGTTATCCGTCGTGACGATATCGCATAAAAGCCGGACAACCCTGCCTTGCTGCGGCCGCCAGGGGAGTGTGGTCAGTGTCGACGGATCGGGGAAAAGCCGTAAGTCCGACGTGCATGTGTTCCCAAAACCAGGGACAGCAGAACCATCGAAACAGATTCCTTCTTCCAGAACACGTTCGAGCTGATCGACAATGACGGACATGTTTTTTAATGTACCGAACAGGTCGCTGAAAGCGAGACGAACGAACTTAACGTCGTTATCATCCACAAAATCCAAAATGTCTCCAACCGTGTAGGCCATAAACGATATCCTCCTAAATACAAAGATTGATCAGTGGTCAACAGTAAACGGTATAAAGCTGTTTATATGGGTTGGACGTATTTGGTTTCAACACATAAAACCTACTATTCATTATACCATTAAAATCAAGAGAAAAAATATCGGAATATTCTTTCAGATACAATTTTATTTCTTGCAGGTCTTCCGGCGTGGCAACGGAGGACAGCACTTGTTTAGGGAGATCCATCGGCAGTTCTTCACAGCGGAGGAATATTTTGCCACCGTACATGCCTGTTCCTGTGAATTGGCTGATGATAGAAGCGCCTCCCTCGAGACCCAGGACGACGATGAGGCCCCCGGCCTGGTATTCGCCCAGAAAATTCCCGGCGGAACCGCCGACCACGATCACGGGTTTCTTTTCGCCATAGGCTTTCATATGGATCCCGGTCCTGTAACCGGAATTGCCTCTGACGTATATCTTCCCGCCGCGCATGGCATATCCGAGCGCGTCTCCGGCGTTGCCGTCGATGACGATGCAACCGTCGTTCATAGTATCTCCGACAGCATCCTGGCTATTCCCGTGCACGGATATTTGAGAACCGTCCAAATAGGAACCAAGCGCATTGCCCGGCGTTCCGTAGATCGTGACATTTTTTTTGCTCATGCCGCTGCAGATATAGCGTTGTCCTTCACAATTGTTTATGACGATATCTTCATTGCAATTCCGGATCAGCTCATTTAAATCTTTAAAATACATATGTGTGGCATCTATTTTCATCGGGGGACGCCTCCTAACTTTATCTTTCTTTCCGTTTTTGAAAATGCCATCAGGCTTGGCTTCTCGCAGATCAATTTGAAATCGATGCTGGAAAGAGGGGTCTTTTCACGGATAAGGTTTGTATAGATCCCGGCTTTATCGACATCGCCGATCAGAATGTATCCTTTGAGAATGTCGTCTTTATAGAAAAGTTTTTTGTAATGGTCTTTGGTTTCGTGGGTATAGGTTTCGCCTTCGTATGTTCCGGCGGTAATGATATGCAGCCCGAAAAATCCGATCGCATTCATGGGCATATCCTTATCGAACACATGCTGCCCGCCCGCCATATTGATGCCGGCACACTCGCCCTGCATGTAGGCGGAAGGGAGCAAGGCCAATACTCTGCACATATCACAGGAAACATCATAACTTTCCGTGCAGTCTCCCGCTGCGTAAATATCCGGAAGGGATGTCTGCATTTTGCCGTTTACGATCACGCCGCGGTTCGTATCTGCGCCCGCCTCTTTCAACAGGGAGATATTGGGGCGTACGCCCACGGCCAGCACCAATACGTCAAAAGGCACGGACTTTCCGTTCTTTAAATAGGCCGTATTCTCCGCGAAACGCGCCACGCTGTCGGAGAGGATGAATTTGACCCCGTTATTTTCCAGGTGTTTTTGTACGATAGCGGCGCCCGTTTCATCTAGTATGCTGGAAAGTATCTTGGGAGCAAGATCCACCACCGTAATATCCCTGACTCTGTTGCTGATCCCTTCGGCACACTTGAGGCCGATCAGCCCGGCACCGATGATCAGGACGCGGGAAGCGGGGCTGAGCGCTACCGAAAGTTTTTTCGCGTCATCCAGACTCAGGAACGTAAACTTTTTTTCGACCGTATCCAACCCTGACATAGGCGGGACGAAGGGGAAAGAACCTGTGCTGACAAGTAATTTATCGTAGGAAAGGACGTGCCCGTTTTCTAAAAGGACCTGTTTTTGGGCGGGCAGTATCCCAACGACCTCTGTGCCCAGCAAAGTTTTACACTTCATATCGGCGTAAAAAGTATCCTTGCGGTATCTCATCCGATGTTCGTCGGTTTTCCCCAACAGCAGGTAGGAAATCAGCGGTCGAGAATAGGTATGATAAGGTTCTTTGCTGATGATCATGATCTCGTTGTCCTGATCCGTTTGCCGGATCCCCTCGACGGCGCCTATGGCCGCCGCGGAATTTCCAATGATGATGTATTTCAAATGTGTTTACCTTTCTTCAAAAACGATTGCATTGTTGGGGCAGCCTTTTACGCATTGCGGAACACCTTCCGTTGTTTGAAGGCAAAGCTCGCATTTCTGTACGGCACCGTCCGCCGAAGTGGAAATGGCGCCGTACGGACAGGACAAAATACATGTGTAACAGCTTACGCATTTTTCATGGTCAATCGTAATGACGCCTGCTTTTTTTGTAAGGGCGCCCGAAATGCACCCTTTTACGCACAGCGGTTCCTGGCAGTGCCTGCACGAAACTGCATAACTGATTTTCCCCGATTCTTCCAGATGAATTCTTGGGTGTATTTTAATGTTTTTGAGTGCCTTTGCCATATCATGCTCGTTCGTCGCTGCAAATGCACAGTAGTATTCGCAAAGATGACAGGCAAGGCACCATTTTTCATTCACATAAATTCGTTTCATGTTACTCCTCTAAGTAAACATAGTCGTTTCTTTCCGCGCCCACGGATACGTAGCGGATGGGGCAGTCGACCGCTTTTTCGATATACTTGATGTAGGCAAGCGCGGCCGGTGGCAAATCTTCTTTTTTACGGCATTTGGAAATGTCGCAGTGAAATCCTTTAAGATACTCATAGACCGGTTTTGCGCGTACCAATTTCTCTCCCGAGGGGAACTGTGTTACTTTTTTGCCGTCTACTTCATATGCCACGCATACGGGGATCGTGTCAAGATAAGACAGGATATCCAGCTTGGTAAGCGCGATATAGGAAGACCCCTGTATCATGGAACCGTACTTCGAAGCGACGACATCAAAATATCCGACGCGGCGGGGCCTGCCTGTGGCGGCGCCATATTCCGCACCGGCTTCCCGGAGTTTATCAGCTTCTTCTCCGAACAATTCGGCGGTAAAAGGGCCTTCGCCCACGCAGGTCGAGTAGGCCTTCATGATGCCGATGACCGTATCGACTTTTTTGAAAGGGATACCCGCGCCGATCGGTGCATAGGCCGCTATTGTGGAAGAAGAGGAAGTGTAGGGGTAGATCCCGAAGTCGATATCTCTGAGCGCACCGAGCTGTGCCTCGAACATGATGTTTTTATTCTGGTCGATGGCGTTTGTCAGATAGTAGGTGGCGTCACAGATATAATTCTTGAGCGGGTCGCCATAGGTCTTTAGCCATTGCAGCATATCTTGTGTGCGTATCATATCGCTCTTATAGCCGTCGTGGACGGTCAGGTTTTTCCATGCAACGATGCCTTCCAGTTTATCCTGCAGTGTATCGGGGGAGAGCAGATCGCCCATGCGGATGCCTTTTTTCATGTATTTATCGGAATAGACCGGCGCGATCCCGCGGCGGGTGGAACCGAATTTCGCATCGCCCAAACGGTCTTCTTCGAGGATGTCGAGCAGTTTATGATAGGGCATGCAGATAATGGCCTTGTCGCTGATCTTCAGGTTTTCCGGCCCGATCTTGATGCCTCTGTTCGTAAGCGATCGGATCTCTTTGCAGAGGTGCTCAATGTCAACGACCATTCCGCCGCCCATGACGTTTATAGTCGTGTCCCGCAGGATACCCGACGGCAAAAGATTCAGTATGAATTTTCCTTTTTTGTTCACAACGGTGTGGCCGGCGTTGTTGCCGCCCTGATACCGCATCACGATATCATAATCGGAGGAAAGGAGGTCGACCATCCGGCCTTTTCCTTCGTCGCCCCAGTTTGCCCCAACGATTGCTGTTAACATAGTGAATTCCTCCTAAACTGTTATTTCAACCGCTACGCCCAAAAGCTTCGCATTCTCCTTTAATACCGGGTCTACATAGTTTGTAAAGAATTCTTCCGTTTGCTGTTTGGCTCTGCCGGTAAATTTGTTGAAAGATAAAAGTTTGTGCATTTCGGTTTCGGAGAGATGGAATATCGGATCCTGCAAGATCCGGTCGATCAAGTCGTTTTGTTTGCCGTATAATTTTATTTGTTCTGCCGCTTTGACAGAATGTTCCCGGAGGGCTTCGTGCAGGACCTGCCTGTCGCCGCCTTTTTTTGTACAATACATCAATATGGCTTCGGTCGCCATGAAAGGCAGTTCATCGTTTAAATGCCGCTCGATGACTTTAGGATATACGTGCATCCCGTTTACGATATTAATGTAGAGGGAGAGGATCGCATCCGTAGCGAGGAAAGCTTCGGGTATGCTGATCCTGCGGTTGGCGGAATCGTCCAGTGTCCGCTCGAACCATTGCCCGCTTGCCGTAATGGCGGGGTTCAGGGCGTCGATGATGATGTATCTTGCCAGAGAGGCGATCCGCTCGCTGCGCATGGGATTTCTTTTATATGCCATCGCGGAAGAGCCGACCTGTTTTTCTTCAAACGGTTCTTCGACTTCTTTTAAGTGGGAAAGCAGGCGCATATCGTTTGAGAATTTATGGGCGCTTTGCGCGATACCGCTCAGGACCGACAGTACCTGGAAATCCACTTTGCGGGAATAGGTCTGCCCGCCTACGGGGTAGGCTTTGGAAAAGCCCATTTTGGCGGCTATCTTTTCTTCCAACGCTTTGACTTTTTCGTGGTCGCCATCGAACAGCTCCAAAAAGCTGGCGCATGTTCCGGTGGTGCCTTTGCAGCCGCGGAGTTTTAAGCGTGATAATTGAAAATCGAGCTGTTCCAGATCGAGCAAGAGGTCCAGCATCCAAAGCGTGGCCCGTTTCCCCACAGTTGTGGGCTGGGCCGGCTGAAAATGGGTATACGCAAGGGTAGGCTGGTCCTTATAGCGTTCCGCAAATTTCTTCAATGCATACAGTGCGTTTACAAGCAGTTTTTTGATTTGTTCCAAACCCATCTTCATTTGTATGATGTCGGTATTGTCGCCCACATAACACGAAGTGGCCCCGAGGTGCAGTATGCTCTTGGCTGTGGGGCATTGCTGGCCATAGGCATAAATATGCGCCATGACGTCGTGCCGCACTTCGCGTTCACGTGCTTTTGCGACATCATAATTGATATCGCGCACATGTTGTTTCAACTCGGCTATCTGCGCATCGCTGATGGGCAAGCCAAGCTCTTTTTCGCTTTGCGCAAGCGCGATCCAAAGTTTGCGCCAGGTAGAAAATTTCGTGTCGTTTGAGAATATTTTTTGCATCTCGGCGCTTGCGTATCTGCTGCAAAGAGGGTTTTGGTACACATTGTTCATTTACTGATCTCCCTGAGCCTTCCCAATACTTCCGCATAGGCGTCCATCACGTTGCCGAGATCCCGGCGGAATCTGTCTTTGTCCATCTTCTTATTGGTCGCCGTATCCCAGAGCCTGCATGTATCGGGAGAAATCTCGTCCGCCAGTATGATCTCATCCTTATACCTGCCGAATTCCAGTTTGAAATCGACCAGCTTCAAATTTGCCTTTGCAAAAAAGTCGGTGAGCAATTCGTTGATATGCAGAGCCATTTTCCCGATCGTATCCAGTTCTTCCTGTGTGGCAAGACCGAGGGCGAGGATCTGCGAATCATTGATCATAGGATCATTGAGTTCGTCTTTTTTATAGGAGTATTCCAGAATGGGAGAAAGGAGGGGCGTCCCTTCTTCTACGCCAAAGCGCTTAGAAAAGCTGCCGGCGGCCACGTTCCTGATGATGACCTCGAGCGGTACGATCTCTACTTTTTTTACAAGCAGAGTAGTGTCGTCCAGGCAGGAAATCAGGTGTGTGGAGATCCCGTTTTTGGCGAGCATATTGTAAATGATGTTTGTGATCGCACAATTCATCACGGCTTTGCCTTCCAGTTCTTCTCTTTTTACTCCGTTAAATGCGGTGGCGGTATTCCTGTATTTTATGATGCAGGTATCTTTGTCATCCGTAGCATAGAGTGTCTTTGCCTTTCCTTTGTATAAGAAATCTTTTTCGTTGACAACCATAGCATTCTCCTTGTAAATAAATTATTCTCCGGCATATTTGATGCCTAAAATTTCCAATTCTTTTTCGTTCAGGCCCACACCGCGCAACATAAGGCGGTTTCCGCGCAGGCTTTCGATCGAGTTAATACCCATGCCGCCCATGAGTTCCTGTATCTCATGATTCCAGGCGGTAAGCAAATTTACCAGGCGTTTGTAGCCGATATCGGGGTTCAGCCGCCGGACAAGTTCGGGCATCTGCGTTGCAATGCCCCAGTTGCATTTGCCGCTTTGGCAGCTCCGGCACAAGTGGCAGCCAAGGGCGACCAACGCGGCGGTACCTATGTATACGCAGTCAGCCCCCAGGGCGATCGCTTTAAATACATCGGTGCTGCTCCGGATGCTTCCGGCCGCGATGATGGATACATTGTCCCGTATCCCTTCGTCGCGCAAACGGTTATCCACGCTTGCCAATGCCAATTCTATCGGTATGCCGACATTATCCCGGATCCGTGTAGGGGCGGCCCCTGTGCCGCCGCGGAAACCGTCTATGGCGATAATGTCCGCGCCGCTTCTGGCGATGCCGCTTGCGATGGCGGCAACATTATGTACCGCGGCAATTTTCACGATGACCGGTTTTTCATAATTTGTTGCCTCCTTTAAGGAATACACAAGCTGCCGTAAGTCCTCGATGGAATAGATGTCGTGATGAGGCGCGGGAGATATGGCATCCGACCCTTCGGGGATCATACGTGTCCTGGAAATATCGCCCACGATCTTTGTACCCGGAAGATGTCCGCCGATACCCGGCTTGGCGCCTTGCCCCATCTTGATCTCGATCGCAGCGGCCGCATTCAGGTAATCCTTATGGACCCCAAATCTGCCCGAAGCGACCTGCACAATCGTATTCTTACCGTATTTGTAAAAATCTTTGTGTAAACCGCCCTCTCCTGTATTATACATGATTTTTAGTTCTTGTGCAGCTCTTGCGAGAGATTCATGCGCATTATAGCTGATGGAACCGTAACTCATGGCGGAAAACATGATGGGCATGGAGAGTTCTATGCCCGGCGACAAATTATTTACAAGGTTATTATTTTTGTCCCGCTGGATGTTCTTAGGCTTTTTTCCCAAAAAAACACGTGTTTCCATCGGCTCGCGCAGCGGATCGATGGAAGGGTTTGTAACCTGAGACGCATTCAGGAGGATTTTATCAAAGTAGATGGGAAAAGGTTCGGGGTTGCCCATGCTGGAAAGCAGTACGCCGCCGCTTTCCGCCTGCATATAGATTTCTTTTATGATTTTCCCGGTCCAGTTTGCATTTTCTTTGAAGGTATGGTCGGTTTTTACAATCTTCAGCGCACGTGTCGGGCATAAGGAAACGCACCGATGGCAGTTGACACATTTGGAACTGTCGGAAAACATACAGTTTCCGTCTTCATCATATCTGTGTACTTCATTAGAACACTGCCTTTCGCATACGCGGCAGACAATGCACCTGTCCTGGTCTCTTACGACCTCATAATCAGGGTAAATATAATTGATAGGCATCAGATACTTCCTCCCTTCGATTTTACGATTACCGGTTCGCCACCCCCGGGGGACCAGATCTTATCCAGATCCGGGGAGATCTCGCGGATGGCGCATTCTTCGCTTGCGATATAAACCATGTCTCCTTTTTCTCCCACGACCATCGAACGAAGCTTCAGACGGTCATTTAAGGCCATTAGCCCGCCGGTGAATCCAATGAGAATGGAGAAAGGTCCCGTAATGAGCTGAGAAGCGAACATACGGCGGAGATAGGTAAGTGTTTCCCGTTCTTTTGTGGGCATTTTATCAATAATCTGCCAGAACGGTGCGGCTGTGACGGAAGCGATCTCTTCCAGCGCGAGGCCTACGCGCCGGTAGAGATAGTCAAATATATACGTTATTACCTCGGTATCTGTCTGTAGCGTGCATTTGTACCCATGCATCTCAATAGAACGACGATTGGTGTCGTAAGAGGAGATTTCTCCGTTATGCACGACCGAATAATCAAGCAATGTGAAGGGATGCGCGCCGCCCCACCAGCCCGGCGTATTCGTAGGGTATCTGCCGTGTGCGGTGAAACAATATCCTTCATATTCCTCTATTTTATAAAACGCCGCGACATCTTCCGGAAACCCGACCGCTTTGAAAGTCCCCATATTTTTACCGCCGGAGAAAATATAGGCACCGTTGATGGAAACGTTTACCTCCATGACGCACCGGACAACGAAATCTCTCTCATCCATCTGATTTTCGGCGAGCAAAGCGGGCAACGGCGTAACGAAATACCTCCAAATGAGCGGCTCATCCGAAATGCCGAGTGTTTTCCGCGTAGGGATTTTAGATGCATGCTCGATTTCAAAATGTGTTTTCAAATATTCTTCGCAGGTTTTCTTTGCGGTCGTATCGTTATAAAACATATGTAAGGCATAAAAATCCTTGTATTTCGGATATACTCCATAGATGGCAAAGCCTCCGCCAAGACCGTTGCTCCGGTCATGCATGACGGATATGGATTTAATGATCTGTTCGCCACAGAATAGTTGGCCCGACCGAGAAATGATTCCCGATATCGCGCAACCAGACGGTATTCTTACCTGGCCTTCTTGTTGCATAATTTTTCTCCTTGTCGCATGATAAAAAATCTATAAAAAATGCCCAATAAAAAATGATATAGCCCGGAACCGATACAAAACAGACCTCCTGCGTAGCACAGGAAAACGATTCCAGCTGATATCAATTTATTGAACGTCATTGTTCCTTATGAAAATACACCAAAAAGTATAATTTGTCAACGTTTTGTATGCAAAATACAGCAAATATATATAAAAATAGATAGAAAAACTGTTATATGTATACCATTTGTTTTTGTCTAATGGGAGACATATTCAATTTTTACTTTTTTTTTGAAATTATATTGTTGACAAATGCCAGGCTAAATGATATTATATTTTAAACAGCAAAGGCGCTGTGGAGAATATCCGCAGCGCCTGTTTTCTTTTTATCCATATTGTTTTTGGGTTTAGGGAGTACCATTTGCCCAATCTATGGAGCGGCTTTTATTTCCCGTATGTATATATGTATAGCAGTAGAAAGCGCTGTGCAAAGTGGCCCGCCCAATTCGTATGAAAAGGCGGAAGGGCGGCCGGGGAAAATCAAAAAGAATTATATAGTTGAAAAAGGAGACGTGTTATGAAAAGCATACCCGAATTGTTTGGAAGCATGGTTTTTAATGAAGATGTGATGAAAGCCAGGTTACCGAAAGAAACCTACCGTTCTTTGAAAAGAACAATCGCCAGCGGGAAGCCATTGGATCTCGAGATTGCCAATATCGTGGCAAATGCTATGAAAGACTGGGCAGTAGAAAAAGGAGCTACCCATTATACCCATTGGTTCCAGCCGATGACGGGTGTGACCGCAGAAAAGCATGACAGCTTTATATTTCCTGTGGCCGGCGGCGGGGTGATCATGGAATTTTCCGGCAAAGAGCTGGTACGCGGCGAACCCGATGCTTCCAGTTTCCCGTCCGGTGGATTGCGTGCGACCTTTGAAGCGAGAGGATATACCGCGTGGGATCCGACCTCCTTTGCTTTTATTAAAGGCAATAACCTTTATATCCCGACGGCTTTTTGTTCCTACAGCGGCGAGGCCCTGGACCAGAAAACCCCGCTTCTCCGTTCTATGGAAGCTTTGGAAAAACAGGCGCTTCGTATTTTGAAATTGTTCGGGAACACCACCGCGACGCGCGTTTTGACAACGGTTGGTCCGGAACAGGAATATTTCCTTATTGATAAATCCGTTTATGAGAAGCGGATGGACCTTGTGTATTGTGGCCGGACGCTGTTTGGCGCACGGTCGCCCAAAGGACAGGAACTGGAAGACCACTATTTTGGAACGATAAAGACCCGGGTTTCTTCCTTTATGGCAGATCTGAACGAAGAGCTCTGGAAGATCGGCGTTATGGCAAAAACCGAGCATAACGAAGTGGCGCCCGGACAGCATGAATTGGCGACCATCTATTCCACAACAAATATCGCGGCCGACCATAACCAGCTTGTCATGGAATTGATGAAGACTGTTGCGATCAGGCACGGTATGTCCTGTTTGTTGCACGAAAAACCCTTTGCCGGTGTAAACGGCACTGGGAAGCATAACAACTGGTCGATCGCGACGGACGAAGGGGCCAACCTGCTTGAGCCGGGCGAAACACCTTCCGAGAACGCACAGTTCCTGCTTTTCCTGATGGCTGTCATAAAGGCGGTGGATGAACACCAGGATCTGCTCCGGGTATCTGTTGCAAGCGCGGCGAACGACCACAGGTTGGGCGCGAACGAAGCGCCGCCGGCTATTGTCTCCATGTTCCTCGGGGAAGATTTGACGGGTATCCTGAAAGATATAGAAAATGATACGCTTCATGAAGAGATGAAGCAGGGACAGATGGAGATCGGGGCCGCGGTACTTCCCAAGTTCCCCAAAGATACGACCGACAGGAACAGAACTTCGCCGTTTGCCTTCACAGGCAACAAGTTCGAGTTCAGGATGGTGGGCGGCAGCATGTCGATATCTTTCTCCAACGTGGTTCTGAACAGTATAGTGGCGGAATCCCTGTGTGAGTTTGCGAATATCCTGGAAAAGAGCGAAAACTTCCGGGAGGATTTGAACGCACTTGTCAAAGACACGATCAAAAAACATAAGCGGATCGTGTTCAACGGAAACAACTATAGCGAGGAATGGGTGGAGGAAGCCGAAAAGAGAGGGCTTTCCAACCTGAAAACTACGCCGGACGCCGTGGCTGTCCTGACGGAAGAAAAAAATATTGAATTATTTGTGAAATTGGGCGTGTACAGTGCGTCTGAGTTGCATTCCAGGTACGAGATCATGCTGGAGAATTATTGTAAGACGCTTCATATTGAAGCGCTCACGATGGTCGATATGACGAAAAAGCAGATCATACCCGCTATCATTGCCTATCAGTCTGAAATAGCAAAAACGACCGCCGACAAGAAAGCGCTTGGGAATATCGGCCTTTCCATTGAGCTCGAAACCAGGCTGCTGAGCGACATTTCCAATCTAGGCGCCTCTTTGTACAAGAAACTCGAGATTTTGGAAGATTCCGTTGTCAAGGTCAAAGAGCTTACGGATATCGCGGAAGAAGCGAAGTTCTATCGGGAAGTGATTTTTGCAAATATGGCGGCTCTGCGGGGTGTTGCAGACGAATTGGAACTGCTGGTCGGTGAGAAATACTGGGCGTTCCCGACGTACGGCCAGATCCTGTACAGTGTTAAATAAGTAAATTTCTTCATTTTTTTAAAGGGCGTGTGTTCCTATTAGGGCACACGCTTTTTTATACGGTAACTTTCCTTTACATGGGAGACGGCGATATAGTAAAATAAAAGGGAAAAAAGGCAATGCGCTTTTAGCCGATGTATTTGTAGAAGGATAAAATGAAACGATATAGGAAACTATATGCTCTATGCATTTGTATAACAGCAACTTCTTTTCTGCTCAATACGAGCATATGCCACCGGGAAGCCAGAACGGAGACAAAAGAAGAAGAGGTGGAGGCAACGCCGGCTGTCGTAACCGAAGAGTCCCTGGTTTTACCTCTGGAAGGGAAAATCATTTTTGTAGACGCCGGGCATGGCATAGAAGCCGCTGGAGGCGGGCATTACCAGGGGTTTGAGGAGCATGAATATAATTTGATATATGCGCAGGCGCTGAAGAAGAGCCTGGAAAACCTGGGGGCTACCGTTGTTATAACCAGACAGACGGCGGACGATGTCGAGAATCTGGTCCGGATGGCGATGGTCAATCGGTATGCCCTGGAGGTTGTAAAGACGGCAAAGGAAGAAGTTCTGGCGCAAAGTACGGGTGTGGAACGTACCCGGCTATCCGAGCAGATCGACGAGATCACGCGGCTGGAAGATACGATGCAGCGTGTGATCAATAACTCCACGTTGGCGGAAATCTATTTTAATTCACCTTATGATTATTCTTATACCAAACAGATTCATCCGGACCTGGAAAAGATATTCGAATATGAAGATGTGCCTTTGCTATACGATAGGATACTGTTTGTATCCATCCACAGCAATGCAACGGCAACGCCGATCAATACTTTGGTGAACGGGACAACAACCTATTATATCACAAATGATTGGCGGGATTCCCAGAATTATTATACGCAATATGCCAATGTGGATAAAAGCAAACTGGCGGCGGAGCTATTGGCGGAAGCCGTCAGCGAGGGGGGCTGTTTTTATAATAACGGAGCGAAAGTAAATGACTTTTTCATGCTGCGGGAATCAAATCTGCCCGCCGTGCTGGTAGAAATAGCGTACCATACCAATACAAACGACCGGGAAAAGATCATCGACCCGTATTACCAGAAACGTATCGTAGAGAAAATGGCTTTTGCCATCGTAGAATATTTCGAAAGAGTTGCCCAAGGGCATGTATAACTGAAATACCGGGGCCTGAAAGCTTTTTTTACATAGGGAACCGATCGGTTGTGGGAAAAGACCGGTCGGTTTTTTATATCTGTCATACTGTTTTTTTAAAAGGTGCAAACGGCATGCAGGCAATGGATATACCACAGAGAAAAGGCGCATTTATGGGTATAAAAAAATTTTCTCCGAATACATATTTATTGAATCGGACGTATAACGTGAAAGCGATGTCATATAAAAAAGGAGTTGTTGAAATGCAGAATTCAAGGGTTGCTGCGAGATCCAAGGGGAGAAAAACCGCGGATAAAATGAAGACGGTAAAAAAATCCTTCAAAGGTGCGGTATTGGGATTGATCATAACGATCATGAGCGTACTTGTTTTTGCGATCATTGTGAAACAGTTCGGCATCTCAGATGGTGCAATATCCGCCATCAATCAGGGGATAAAAGTCATCTCAATTTTTGCCGCCGCTTTTATGGCTTCCAAAAATGCGGAAAACGCCCGTATTCTGGCGGGTATATTTGCGGGCATGCTTTACGTTGTGCTGGGATATTTTACATTTTCGCTGATCGAGAGCCGGCTGGGTGCGCTGGATCTGCTGCTCGCCGATCTGGCAATGGGTGCGGTGATCGGCATGCTGACCGCGATGATCTTTACAAAATTGTTCACGTCAAAAGAAAAATCCAAAGCGGTCCGCAGAATGTAAACGTCAAATCTGCGTATACTAACCCTTGCAAGGAGCGTATACAAAAGATGGATACAGAACAAACGTTGGAATTATTCGGAAAGCTGTCGAACGGTGCAAAGGTGGCGATCCATTCTCTTGAATATATGCGCGGCAAGTCTCAGGACACCGAGTTTTCCAAAGAACTCGCGGGTACGATAGCGGCCTACAAACAAATTGAAAATTCTGTGGACAACAATATCGAAAAAATGGGCGGCAGCCCCAAACCGCTTTCCGCTTGGATAAAACTGAACGGGAAAATCGCGATCGGATATAAGACCTTTGTTGATACCTCTAAGCCCAATATGTCCAAGATCGTGCTGCGGGGGTTCGACAGAGGAGAGAAAAGCCTGGAAGGGTATGAGAAAAAGTATATCAACGCGGAAGACACAGCCAAGGAAATGTGCAAAGAATTATTGGATATGCAGCAAAAGGAAAAGCGGGTCTATGTAAAATACCTGAATTGAAATAGACGCACCTCCCGCGCTATAAAAAAAAGCTCCGGTATGTTGCCGCGAGCTTTTTAATTCCCGGCGACGGAAAAGATTACATTGACGACGTTTTTGGCCCCGTTGGAAAGGGAACTGTTTTTCATATTGACCTGCAGCTGCGGCGCATCTTCTTCCAGGGAGAGGAGCGCCTTTTTCAAGGTCTCCGAGGTAAGGTCTTCCTGTCTCAATACTTTACTGTATCCCATCTTTTCAAAATATTCGGCGTTCAGGATCTGGTCGCCTCTGCTCGCTCCGAGGGGAAGGGGGATAAGCAGATTGGGAATATGCAGGGCGAGTATTTCGAATATGGTATTTGCGCCGGCACGCGAAAGCATCAGGTCCGTGGCTGCGAAAACATCGGGCAGTTCCTTGTTGATATATTCGAATTGCCGGTATCCCTGTCGGTTTTCGAGTATGGGATTGCATTTTCCTATGCCGCGGACATGTACGATATCGAAACGTTCCAGGAGCCAATCCATGATTTGGTCCAATACATTGTTGATATACAGGGCGCCAAGACTACCGCCCATGACCAGCAGGACAGGTTTTTTGCCCGCAAACCCCAAAAAGTGCAGGCCGTTTTCCCGGTCGCCATGGAAAAGTGTTTCCCGCACGGGGGAGCCAGTCACCACGACTTTACCGGCGGAAATACCTTTGGAAGCTGCCTGGAAAGAAAGACAGACGCGCTGAGCCTTGGGAACACACAGTTTGTTTGCAAGGCCGGGAGAATAGTCCGATTCGTGTATTATGACGGGAATATGGAGTTTATGCGCGGCAAAAACCACGGGTACGGATACGTATCCGCCTTTGGAAAACAATATATCCGGGCCAATGTGTTTCAATATTTTTTTGGATTGGAAGTATCCTCTTAGGACGCGGAACGGATCGGTGAAATTCCTAAGGCTGAAATATCTTCTGAGTTTACCGGAACTGATGCCATAATAGGGAATCCCGATCGCTTCGATGATCTGTCTCTCCATGCCGTTTTTAGAACCTATATAACTGATGGCGTAATTTTCCGCTTTCAGCATGGGGATGATTGCAAGATGGGGGTTGACATGGCCGGCCGTACCGCCGCCGGTAAGTACTATTTTTCTCGGCATATCCATACCTCAAAGTCATCAGATTAAAAATACTTCTCTATAATAACATATATTCTGTCAAATCCAAAGCTGTTCTTACTCTGAAAGAAATTATTCATTCCAATTTCCTATTGACAAATATGCCGTGTCTATATAAAATGACAATAATATAGTAGGATAATGTGTTGAAAGGGAGTAGTAACCTGTTCTTTACCTTAGGAAGAGAGCGGCCGTACGGTGCGAAGCCGCAGAAGGGGAAGAATGCGTGAACTCGCCCTGGAGCAGCCGGTTTGAACGAAAGGTAGATCCGGACGGGAGTCCAGCCGAAAAAATGGACGCGGCATGTTTGTGCCGGATGGAGCTGGCAGGTGTGGGATACGCCTGCAAGCAGAGTGGTAACGCGGAAGTATGACTCCGTCTCTGTATAGAGGCGGAGTTTTTTATTTTTGGCTTTATGACGTTAAGATAGGGAGGAAAGAAACGACATGATAGACTGCACGATAGGGGAAATGGTGGAACAGCAGGCAAGGATGTACCCGAACAACGACGGGTTGCTTTCGCCGCTTACCGGTGTCCGATATACATATCAGGAATTCAACGAACTATGTGACCTCGTTGCAAGAGGCCTGCTTGCGATGGGGCTGAAAAAAGGAGCCCACGTGGCTGTCTGGGCATCCAATTACCCCGAATGGGTCATCGGGCAGGTGGCGGTCGCAAAAATAGGCGGCGTTTATATCACGGTCAATACCAGTTATAAAAAATTTGAACTGGAATATCTGCTGCGGCAGTCGGATACGGAAACGCTGATCCTGATGCGGGGGAACAAGATATCGGATTACCTGGAACATATCTACAGCCTTTGCCCGGAACTCAATGCCTGCCGGCCGGGCGAACTACATTCCGCCTGTCTGCCGGTTTTGAAAAATGTGATTTACTTGGATAAAGGAAAGCAACCGGGTATGTTCAACTGGTCCGATCTGTATGAAATGGCAAAAACGGTCAGCCCGGAAGAATTGGAAGCGGCAAAGAAACAAGTAAACAAAGACGATGTCGCGAACATGCAGTACACTTCGGGGACGACGGGCTTTCCCAAAGGTGTTATGCTGACCCACCATAACCTTTTGAACAATGGAAAAAGCATAGGGGATTGCATGAAATTTACCAGTAGGGACCGTTTGCTGATCCATGTGCCGCTGTTCCATTGCTTTGGTGCCGTTCTGGGCGTGATGGCCTGTATCACGCACGGAACGACTATCGTCTTAAACGATCACTTCAACCCGGTGCACGCGTTGGAAGTGATCGAATCGGAAAAATGTACGGCGGTCCACGGTGTGCCGACCATGTTTATTTCGATGATGGGCTTGCCCGATTTTAAAAAATATGATCTTTCCAGCCTGCGGACGGGCATCATGGCCGGGTCGCCCTGCCCGATCGAAGTGATGCGCCGTGCCATCCGGGAGATGGGGGTCAGGGATATCGTTATCACGTATGGGTTGACCGAAGCTTCGCCCGCCATCACGATGACGACAACAGATGATCCGGTGGAGATCCGCGTCAATACGGTAGGGAAAGCGATCCCGGATGTGGAGGCACGAGTCGTAGATATTGACACGTGCCAAGAAGTGCCGAGTGGTACGTCGGGGGAGATCATGTCGCGCGGATACAACACGATGAAAGGATATTATAAGATGCCGGAGGCCACCCGGCAGGCGATTGAGCCCGACGGCTGGCTGCATACGGGAGATATCGGCGTGCGGGATGACGCCGGGTATTTCAAAGTTTCGGGGCGCCTGAAGGATATGGTCATCCGCGGCGGAGAAAACATATACCCGAGGGAGATTGAAGAATATCTCTATACGCATGATGCGGTACAGGATGTGCAGGTTATCGGGGTCCCGGATGAAAAGTACGGGGAAGAAGTGCTCGCCTGTGTCATCCTGAAGAAAGGAGCGGCCGTTACCGAACAGGATCTGATCGGTTATGTGGCCAATGGTTTATCCGGCTTTAAAACGCCAAGATATGTGCGCTTTGTAGACAGTTTCCCGTTGACGGCCAGCGGAAAGATACAGAAATTCAAAATGCGGGAATGGGCGATCAAAGCGCTTGATCTTTTTCATGCGGCAAACATAGAAACGGCATGAAAGGCGATTATGACAGCGATATCTTCACTTAAATGAATAAATTTGCTTTTTTGGGTAAAAAATATAACCGATATCGGCCTTGTACGGTATTGAAAAACGCCTAAGGAGGCAATATTTTCAATGAGAAGAATCATTGTTATCGGTTTATCGGTTTTGTTGATTGTTGTTTGTGCCACGGGATGTAGGGATAAAGAAAAGGGAGAGGTCCCTTCTACTTCTGCGACGGTGAGCCCCACCGTGACCATATCGCCCACGCCGACAGATACCGCGTCTGTTTTGCCTGAGTTGGTGCCTTCCGCATTGATTTCGCCCAGTCCATCCGTAAGTGCTTCTTCGTAAGATTTGTTTGATGAAAGGAAAGGGCGTGCTGCATGCGGTGCCTTCTCCTTTTTTTGATTGTCTATAACAGAAGCAACAGTTCGTCGATCGTGGGCATATCCGCAATATTTTTCGCGTAATGCGCATAGATGACGGTGCGGTCCGGAGCAACGATAAACAGAGCGGGGAGCTGTTTTTCATCTCCTTCGTATTTGCCGTGCGTGAATCCGCTTTCCTTGACTGCGGCACGCTTGGTTTCGAATTTTGCCAGATCCGCAGGGTCATCTCCGAGCAGATCTTCCATAGACTTTGCCGGCTGGATATCCAGGGCCTTATAGATGGCCATGTCGGTATCGCAGACGATATCAAACGGAAGTTTTTCTTCGCCGAGCGATTCGCGGGCAACGGCGGGGTCGCTCTGCATGACGACGACCACCCAGACGCCTTTTTCCTGGAATTCATTATACCGTTTGGAGAGCAGGTATACGTCATACCGGCATACAGTGCAGCCGATATACCGAAGTACCCAGAAGACGGTCTTTTTTTGGTCAATGAGGGAGTCGAACGTTTTATTTTTCTCATATACGGTATTACAGATGAAATTTGGCATCTTGTCGCCGATCTTCAGTTTTTGCATGGGGCACCTCACAATTTGGATTATTATTCTCTATACTAAAATACAGGAACCTAATTGTCAATCTGAAAACGGGCAACTTTACAATGCCTGCAATTTATTGTAAAATATGACGTGATATTTATAACACGTGGCTTGCCTTCGAATTTTTTTTAAGTGATATTGCGTGTATGTTTTATCGTCTGAGAACCTGATCCTGGAGAAATGTATGGGTAAAAAAGTGATATTAAGTGCGGACAGCACCTGCGATCTTACGCCCGAACTGCGGGCGAAGTTTGACGTAAACTGCTATCCCTATCATATTATACTGGACGGAAAAGAGTATTTGGATAACGTTGATATTACGCCGGCCGATATCTTCAGGATATATAGGGAAAAAAAGATTTTGCCGAAAACGGCGGCGGTGAATGTATACGAATATGTGGAATATTTCCGCCAGTGGACGGATAAGGGGTATGAAGTGGTCCATCTGAACCTGAGCGGCGCACTGTCTGCGGCGCACAGGAACTGCTGTACGGCGGCGGAAGAACTGGGGGACGTCTATGTGATCGATTCGCGCAATCTTTCCACCGGGACCGCACTGTTGGTGCTGGAAGCCTGCCGTATGATCCGGGAAGGGATGTGCGGACGCGAAGTAAAAGAGGCGGTGGAAAATCTGCGGGAAGAAGTCCATACGAGTTTTATACTTGATACGCTGCGCTTTATGTACGCAGGAGGACGATGTTCCGGGATTACGGCGCTTTCCGCCAATATTCTCAATATAAAACCTTGTATTCTGGTCGACAACACAAAAGGGACCATGGAGATCGGCAAGAAATACCGGGGAAGCCTGGATAAGATCTTAAGCCGTTATGTGGTGGATAGATTGTCTACGGTAAAGGAACATAATCGGGAACATATTTTCCTGACACATTCGGATATGGAAGGGCGATTGGTGGAATTGGTGAAAAAGACGATTTTGGAAACTATTCCTTTTAAAGAAGTTTTTGAAACGCAGGCCAGTTGTACGATATCCAGTCACTGCGGCCCCAATTGTCTGGGAATCCTTTTTATGGGAAAATGAAAACGGCATAAAAATGCCCCGGAACGCCGGGGCATTTTTATTATCTATCCCATTTGTCAGAGAGCGTGTTGATTTCCCCGGCAAATTTCCTAAGTTCTTTGTTCGCCAATTCCTGATTTTGGAAGATCACTTTATTCAAACGCTCTCCGGCGCCTTTTAGCAAGGCAAAAGCCGAAGGGAGTTTCCCCGCATAGCGCGTATACCGCGGCTCAGGGATACCTTCTTTGATCTTGGTATTCAGGAGCAAGTCGTAAGCTTCTCCAAGATAGGGCGCCGATGCCGGCACGCCGAACTCTTTGACGATAATATCCGCGAATCCTTCCGTCGCTTTGCTTTCGCCATGGACTACAAAAACCCGTTTCGGAGGATGCGCAAGGTGGCGCAGCCAAACCAGCAGGCCCGTTTGATCGGCATGCGCGCTGATCCCTTCCAGGTTGACCAGCCGCGCGTTCACCTGTATTTCTTCTCCAAACAGCCGGACTTTTTTAACGCCGTCCAGCAAACTCCTTCCAAGCGTACCCTGCGCTTGGTATCCGGAAAAGAGGATCGTAGATTCTTCTCTCCAGAGATTATGTTTTAAATGATGGCGTATACGGCCTGCTTCGCACATGCCGCTTGCCGAGATGATGACTTTGGGTGTCTTCTCAAAGTTGATGCGCTTTGATTCATCGCTGGTCACGGTACAGTGCAGGTTGCTGAAGCCGATCGGGTTGACCCCGCGGCGGACGAGATCGATGGCCTGCGCATCGTAATATCCGTAGGTATGGTTCCCGAAAATGTTCGTCGCTTCTATGGCGAGCGGACTGTCCACATAGACGGGGAAGTCCCCATGATTTTTTACCAGGGCATTTTCTTTTATTTTCCGCAGGAAATACAGTACCTCCTGCGTCCTGCCCACCGCGAAGGAAGGGATGACCACGTTGCCGCCCTTATCGAACGTGCTCTGCAATATACCGGCAAGCGCTTCCGCATAGTCTTCCGGTTGTTCTTTGTGCACCCGGTCCCCGTAAGTGGATTCTATCAGCACATAATCGGCTTCTGAAGGATATTGTGGGTCTTTGATCAGAGGCTGGCGGAGATTCCCGACGTCTCCGGAAAAGACGATCTTTGTCGGTTTGCCTTCTTCTTGTATCACGACCTCTATGCTGGCGGAACCCAGCATATGCCCGGCATCTATATATCGTACGGTAATTCCCGGGAAAAGCTCGACCGGAGAGAGATATTCCACGGTTTTGAACAGACGCAGGGCGTTTTCCGCATCGCGTAAGTCGTACAAAGGCTGGACCTTGGCATCGCCCGCGCGTTTGGCTTTGCGGTTCTTCCATTCGGCGTCGGATTCCTGTATATGGGCGCTGTCTTTTAGCATGATATCGCAAAGCTGCCTGGTCGCGCCTGTGCAAAAGATATCTCCCTGAAAACCGTATTTACACAGCAGGGGAATGTTTCCTGAATGATCGATATGCGCATGCGTCAGGAGCACACAATCGATCTCCGGCGGATGGATATACAGGCGTTGGGTCTTGATATTGATGCCCTGCCGCATTCCGCAGTCCACCAGTATTTTTTTCCCGCATGCTTCCAGCAAATAACAACTTCCTGTCACTTCATGCGCTGCCCCATAGAAGAAAAGTTTCATATAGCCTCCCTTTTTCCTGATTGATACGCTAAAAATCAATCGATCGCTTTTAAGGATTCCGTGATTTTTATCTTTTTAAGCTTTTTTATCATGAACAGATCGACGATCGCCGAGAAGAAAAGCGTAGCGCCTCCCGAATATAAAAAACTCAGCCAGGAAATGTTTCTCCCGAACATGATATTGATATCCTCCACGGCCTGCACGATATACGAATGCAGGAAAACGCCAAGAACCAGCCCCACGGCCGTGCCCAGGATACACAGAATTGCTATCTCCCGGAAAATATACGCCGCGATCTCTTTTGTATGATACCCCAAAACTTTCAATGTTGCCAGTTCTCTTCTGCGTTCTTCAATATTGACGTTGATCAGGTTATATAAAACGATCATCGCCAAAGAGCCGGCCGCCACAATAATGACCATAATCACAAAAACCATGCTGTGCATCAGATTATCATAAGATTTCTTGGTTTCGGAGATGAATTCCGCCTTCGAAACGGATGTGCTGTTAAGAATATTCGAAAGAACCCGCTCTTTTTCCTCTTTTTTCTCCGCATATGTTTTCACCAGTATCCTGTCGTAGGAAGGAGTCTCACCAAAAGCGGCCGTGTAGGCGTCTCTGGAAACATACACATAGGCGCCGACATAGTTTTCGGTGACAAAGTCCAGCGTAAAGACCGCTTCTTTTCCATCTGCGTTTTCGAGCGAAAACGTATCACCGGGCGTCAGGTGCATGACCTCCGCAAGTTTTTCGCTCATCGCGACCTGACAAATAGAGGGGTCCATCGTTTCTCTGCTTTCTCGCTTTACCAAATGGATGAATGTGCCGAGCTGCGCCATGTCTTCCGGCACGATCACCGTCACCGTATCGGATGCGCCGGCAATTATCCTGCCTTCCTCGCTGGAGATCCGGATATAGTTTTCGACCTGGGTTTCATCCGAAAGGAAATTTTGCAGAACGGTATCGAAAGCATCTTTTTCCAATACTTCTATGGAGAGATCGTACTGGAAGATGTCGTTGAATTGTGTGCTCACGATATCATTCATCGAGTCTTTTAGGCCAAAGGCGGCCAGCATGAGCGCGGCGCAGCCGGCGATGCCTATAATCGTCATAAAAAGGTGTTTTTTGTACCGGACGATATTGCGCGCGGTAGATTTATAACTGAAGGAAAGCCGCTTCCAGAGGGGCGTGATCTTTTCCAGAAAAATGCGTTTCCCGGCTTTGGGGGCGCGGGGAAGCATAAGCGAGGCGGGTTTCTCGCGCAGCGTATAGTAGCAGACGGAAACCGTCGCTATAATGGTGGACGCCAAGACCAACAGCGTAGAAATAAGGATGAAATTCCAGCTTAAAGAGGTAAGAAGGTCGGGCAGGTGGTACATGGACGCATACGCATTCCAGATAACCGCGGGCAAAAGCTGGAATCCTGCCAGAGAACCGGCTATGCTGCCCAGTATGCCGGCAAGGCTGCAATAAATGAGATATTTTGCAATAATGGCGCCTTTTGTATACCCCAATGCCTTAAGGGTCCCGATCTGTGCACGCTCTTCCTGGATCATCCGGGTCATGGTGGTAAGGGTGACCAGTGCAGCGACGAGCAGGAAAAAGAAAGGAAATACATTCGTGACTGCGGCCACTTTTTCCACGTTACGGGAGAAACTCACGTAGCTGACATTGGAATTGTGGTCCAATACGTACCATTCCGCATATTCCATATCCGCGATATCCTGTTTTGCCGCATTGATCTTTGTTCCGGCTTCCAGAAATTCCGCTTCTGCCTCCAGCCGTGCGGTGACAAAAGATTCCATGCCCTCCGCAAGCTCGTCTTCCGCTTCCGTTATGGAAGCCTGCCCCGATTTGATCTTGGCACGGGCTGCGTCGAGTTCGGCGTCCGCCGCCGCAAAAGAGGCCTCCGCTGCTTCTTCCTGCGCATCCAAAGATGTCTGGGCGGCGTTGAGTTGATCTAACTGTGCGGTGAGTTGGGCATAGCTTTCGTTATACACATCCAACGCCGCGTGGTACTGCTGGATTTTTTCCAGCGTCTCGCTGTCCAGCGTGGCACCCATAGCGAGGGCTTCTTCCGCCGCCTCTATTTCAGGAGCTATGCTGTCCAGCATTTTCTTGTTTTCTTCAAGTGCGGCAAGCGCGGTGTTGACCTGAGAAAAACCGTCTGTGATCTCCGCCTGCGCGGTGGAAACCTCCGCTTCATAAAGCGTGCGTTCATCGGCAAGAGACTGTTCGCCCTTGGCCAGTTCTTTTTTGGCGGCCGCGAGCTGTGTTTTGGAGCTTTCTATTTCGTCGCTTGCTTCATTCAGTTCGTTTAAAGAATCGGAAAGCTCGATTTCGGCTTCCTCTTTATTCTGCGTATATTCGATCTCCGCTTCCTGGACCTCTTGTATGGCGTCGTTCAACACATCGGTATAGCGATAAAGGGAACGTTCTTTCCCGATAGTTTTCAGTTCTTCCATGTAATTTTCTATGTACGTATCATAGGTGTCCGAAAAAGCGGGAAGCGCTTCCGCCCCCAAAATGCGCAGGTATAAATCGGTATAGACATCCAGCGCATAACAACTTTCATCTATGTAAAGGATTGCGCCGATATACCCCGTACCCGTAGCGGAGGGTTCATTTTCGGTAGAAATATAAAGCGGGTTGGATACGATGCCTACGACCGTGTATTCCTGTACGGCAAACGTATCGGAAATGTCCTGATAATCTTCGTTTTCAGAGGAAATAGCAATGATTGTACCGATGCCGATTTCGACCAGATTGCCGCCGCTGCGTTCCACCAGGCATTCGTCCGCCTGTTCCGGCATACGCCCTTCCAGCAGGGTAAGGCTGTCTATGCCCGTTTCCGCATCTGAGAAGAACAGGTCCTGCCCGTAAATGCGGGCAACGAGGGATTCGTTCCCATCGGTCGTGACGACATAATCCATTACATAGGCGGGCAGGACCTCTTCCACACCTGCCGTCTCCGCGACGGCTTTCAGGTCTTCGGCGGTAAAGCCAAAGTTGGACTTTATAAAGATATCCATCATCTTATTTTCATCGTAATACGTATCCACCGAGTTTTCCATGTCGGGTGTGCCCGACATAAGGCCCGCAAGGAAACCGACGCCCAGTGCGACGATCGCAAAAATGGCGATGAAACGAGTAAAGCTTTGCTTTATCTCACGCAGGATCGTTTTTATATAGGTGAAGCCAACCAGGTTTTTGGCGGCATGACGTAATTTTTTTACCATTCTATTTTCTCGATAGGAAGCGGGTTTGGGTTTGTTGTAATCCGGGAGACAGATCCGTTCTTAATGTAGATCACCCGGTCCGCCATCTGTGTGATCGCCTGGTTATGTGTGATCAGGATGACCGTGCTGCCCGATTTTTTGCAATTGTTCTGCAATAGGGTCAAAATACTTTTCCCGGTGTTGTAATCCAAAGCGCCCGTCGGTTCATCGCAGAGCAGTATCTTGGGATTTTTGGCTAAAGCACGGGCAATGGCAACGCGCTGCTGTTCTCCGCCCGAAAGCTGTGCGGGGAAATTATCGGTACGGTCGGACAAGCCCACCTGCTGCAGTGCTTCGAAAGCATCCAGGTGATTGGGGCATATCTCAGAGGCGAATTCCACATTTTCCAAGGCGGTGAGATTTTGTATCAGATTGTAGAACTGGAATACAAAGCCTACTTCATACCTGCGGTAATCGGTCAGCTGGCGCTCGGTAAGATTGGAAACGCATTTCCCGTCCAGCAGGATCGTTCCTTTGCTGCTGGTATCCATGCCGCCCAGCATATTCAAAATGGTGGTTTTGCCGGCACCGCTCGGACCGACGATCACGCAAAATTCGTTTTGAGCGATCGAAAAGGATATATTCTCCACAGCCGTGATGGTGTGCGTACCCATATGATAATACTTTGAGACATTCTCAAAAGCCACGAAATTTTCTGCCACTACTATTTTTATCCTCCATGATATCTACGGAAAGATTGATGAGACGTGTAAATTCCCGCATATTCTCCTCGCCCAGTCTCTCTATCAGATAGGCAAGGTATCCTTCCGCTTTTTTTTGTTTTTCTTCCATATAGAGTCTGCCCATTTTTGTCAGATTAACGAGGACCATCCGTCTGTCCGAAACAGATGTCCGGGTCGTGAGATATCCCTTTTTCTCAAGAGAATGCAGTACGGAAGTGATGCGGGCGCGGGATACGTGGAGAACATCGCTCAGGGCGGCGGGGTTATTTTCCGCTTCGTTGTTCTGATAAATATAGTAAAGTATCCGGTGCGTACCCTGCAGGAAATCGCTTAATATACTGATATCTTCGAGTTTATATGCACGTATCAACGCCTGTAGAAACTCTTTTTGCAGAGGGGATAATTCGTTCATGAGAGACTCCTTTTCCTGTAAAATAATTTACAGTGTTAATTATAAGGCCGGATGGGAAAAAAGAAATGAATAAAATATGAAATATTTTATAATTTTGCGGCAAAAAATCCCCCGGACTATTCTTTTCCGGGGGCATTTTCTTATGCGTTGATCAGTTTTCCTCTGGTTCTGGGGAAACGGGCTCTTTTTCCAACGGCGCAGGTTCATCCGCCGGTGTTTCGTCTGGTTTTTCCGCCTCTTCTTCCACAGGTTCTTTTACAGGTTCTTCTTCGGACGGCATGACGGCTCCCTTCAAAATTTCCAGCCGTGTTTTATCCGGGGAACACTCTATCACGACCGTGTCTTCCGTTACGGATACGATGGTCCCTAAAAAGCCGCCTGCCGTACGGACTTTCATGCCCGAATGCAGGCTGTTGCGGATCGCTTCGGCACGCTTTTGCCGCCTTCTTTGGGGGATTATCGTCATTGCGAAAAATGCGACCGCAATCAAAATCAAATACAAATATTCCATAGAAAAGTGATTCCTTTCAAAGTATTATAAAGTATTATTTTAAGTATATCATTTTAAGGGCTATCTGTCATATATTTTTATTAAATCAATAGAAAATCGTATTTCTGAAAAAGACAAACAATGTTTGCATAAAATTCAAACCTTCGTAATAAAAACCCCATGCGCAAAAGGGCAAACGCGTTTATACTTATAAAAAGAGCCTCTTGGACGGCCTTGCGATATGAGTGGAACTGTGTTAAGCTGAACTGACCGGGAAACGATACTGCATCTTATTATACTATGTTGTAAAAGAGGAGAATATGATGATCCTTGTAACGGGAGGAGCCGGGTACATCGGCAGTCATACGTATGCGAAACTGGCGGAAGAAGGGTATGAAGCGGTCATTGTTGACAACTTTTCCAATAGCCGGCCGGCCACGTTGGAACGCCTGGAGCAGATTACTGGGAGAAAAGTTCCTTTTCTCTGCGGGGACATATGCGATCAATCTTTCCTGCGGCAGGTGTTTACACGCCACAGGATAGATGCGGTAATCCATTTTGCCGGGTTGAAAGCCGTGGGAGAATCTGTTGAAAAACCGCTTTCTTACTACGATAATAATGTGAAGGGTACATTGAGCCTTTTGAAAGTGATGGGAGAGCAGAATGTTAAACATATCATTTTCAGCTCTTCCGCCACAGTATACGGCGTAGACAACGAGATGCCCTTAAAAGAGACGGCACACCTGGGCTGCACGAACCCATACGGATGGACAAAATTCATGATCGAACAGATCCTGCGCGATCTGTGTGTTGCCGATGCGGACTGGAGCGCAGTGATACTGCGGTATTTCAACCCGATCGGCGCGCACCCGAGCGGTTTGATCGGGGAGGATCCCGAAGGGATCCCGAATAATCTGATGCCTTATATATCCCGCGTGGCTGTGGGAAAACTTGCCCGCCTGGGCGTTTTCGGCGGCGATTATCCGACGCATGACGGTACCGGTGTGCGGGATTATATCCATGTTATGGATCTGGCGGCCGGCCATGTGTGCGCGTTGCGCTATTTGTGGGCACATAAAGGGGCGGAGGCCTTCAATCTGGGTACGGGCAATGGGTACAGTGTCCTGGACGTCGTTAAGGCATTTGAAAAAGCAACCGGCAAAGCGGTGCCTTACGATATTGTGGGCAGGCGTCCCGGGGATGTTGCCGTCTGTTATGCCGACCCTGCGAAAGCAAGGCGTCTGCTTGGCTGGCAGACCGAACATGATTTATATGATATGTGCAGGGATGCGTGGAGATTCGAATCCGCAGTAAGAACATGAAACAAGGAGGACTTTTTTCTTGGATAAGATCACTCCCAGAAATTTCAGGAAAGGCATTCTTTTATTGGGTAAATCCCTGATACTTTTTTCTACCCTTGCCGTATATATGTATATGATCTTCACGTTCTATCCGGAAGCAATTTTCTATTCGCGGGGCAATTATACGCTTGCGCTGACATATGTGATCCTGCTGTTTGTCCTCTGCAACGCGTATGGCTGTTTCCGTGTAGGGGTCCTTCGTTTGAAAGAGATCGTTTTTTCCTATACACTTGCTATTTTTATTTCCAATCTTATTTCGTATTTTGTGCTGTCTCTGATTGAAAGCAAGCTTTTGGTCGTTCCGCCGTTTATTTATTTGACGTTGATACAGGGCGTTCTGGGTGCGGTTTTATATGTTCTGCTGAACCGGACTTATTTCTGGCTCTATCCGGCCCGGAAAACGCTCGTGATCTGCGCTGATACGGACAACGACAGGGCTATTTTGGAGAAATTCAGACGGATACACGAACGCTATGATATACGAAAAATACTCTATGAAAACAGCGACCCGGAGCTAATAAAGAAAAATGTAGAAGAATATAATACGGTGATCCTGGGAAATATCGATGCAGATTTGCGGGCGTCCCTTATGGAACATTGTTTTAAGGAACGCAAAAGGCTTTTCATCGTTCCGACCATGCAGGATATTTTGCTGAATAATGCGGAAACGGCACAAATAGACGATTCACTGGTTTATCTTTGTAAAAATCATTTCCTGTCGACAGAACAGCTGATCGTAAAACGATTCTTCGATATACTCCTTTCGGCCGTTTCTCTTGTCGTACTGAGTCCACTACTGCTGCTGATCGCTTTTGCTATCAAATGCGAGGACGGCGGACGCATCTTTTATGAGCAGGAACGGCTTACAAAAGACGGCGCGTCTTTTATGCTGCTGAAATTCAGGAGCATGATCGAAGATGCAGAGAAAGAATCGGGCGCCGTCCGTGCAAAAAAGAACGATGTGCGCGTTACCAAAGTGGGGAAATTTATACGGGCGGTTCGATTGGACGAACTTCCGCAGATGATCAACATACTCAAGGGAGAAATGTCTTTGGTCGGCCCCAGGCCCGAACGTCCGGAAATATTCGCACAGTATTGTAAGGAATACCCGGCGTTTGTTTACCGTTTAAAAGTGAAGGCGGGACTCACCGGATATGCGCAAATATACGGGAAATATAATACTTCGCTACAGGAAAAACTCAAAATGGACCTGCTGTATATCGAACGCCGCTCCTTATTTATGGATTTTCTGCTGCTTTTTTCCAGCCTGAAGGTGGTCTTCATGCGGGGGAAAGCGGAGGGAGTAGATAATTTTTTGCAGGAACCATAGAAAACTTTTTTTCTTTTGCAGCCGCTGAAACGCGGTATCCGGGCCTGTTTGGGCAGACCGGCGGGAAGGAAAAGAAAAGATCTTTGGGAGGCGTATTTTATATGTATAATTATACGGAAACATGCAGGAATTTTATGCTAATTTTGTGAATATTTTTTGGCGATAAAAAAAGAGGATTGACAAATTATCGAAAAACCATTTATTATGTTGAATGAACGTATGAAATAATATTTATTAGTTTACCTATCCGCTGTGCAGACCATGGCGTACCGACATGAACGGCCGTATCATGTCATTCGGGGAGGCAATGCGAGACGTGGAAATGACGAAACGGGAAAAAAGAATACAAAGCCTTGTCGTGTGTATTGTCATACTTCTATGCCAATTTTTTGTTTTTGTGTCCGGCGCAAGTGCCGAATCTATTGAAAGCAAGGGTGTGGTAACTGCCTCCGTAAACGTACGGGAAGCCGCGGGAACAGAGAACCTCATCCTGACGACGCTGAGCACGGATACGGTCGTTACCATATTGGGGCAGACCGAATGGGAAGGACAGATCTGGTATCATGTCAGTTTTACAGTCGATGGACAGGAAGTGACCGGCTATTCCCATTCGAATTATATTGCGGTGATCGATGAGGAATTCGAGGCATATCTGACCGAACAGGGTTTCCCTGAAACGTATAAGGACAGCCTGCGGGTACTGCACGTCCATTATCCAAATTGGAGATTTATCGCGGTACAGACCGGGCTGGACTGGACAGATGTGATCAATGCGGAATCGGTCGTCGGGAAAAACCTGGTTTATTATACGTCTGACCCTGCCTATATCAATTTAGAAGACATAGATGAAAACGGGAATCAAGTGGGACGGGACGGAAGTTGCTGGGTGGCTGCTTCTAGAGCGGCGGTGGCGTATTATATGGACCCCCGTAACTTCCTGACGGATCCCTCTATATTTATGTTTGAGTGCCTTTCCTATACGGAAGATGCCTACACGCAAGAAGGCGTGGTCGCTATTCTTTCCGGCACGTTTATGTCGGGTTCGTACACATGCGCGGACACCGGGGAAACATATACATATGCGGAAACTTTTTTGACCGCCGCCGCAAGTTCGGGCGTCAGTCCCTACCACCTGGCTGCCCGCGCCCGGCAGGAGCAGGGAACGTCCGGCAATGCGCTCGGTCTGGGCACGGTCGTAGGATATGAAGGATATTATAACTTTTTCAACATAGGTGCGTATGCCACATCCACAGGGACTGCGATCCTGAATGGTGCGAAATATGCCAGCGTCGAAGAAGGAACATATGGACGGCCTTGGACGAGTCCGTATAAATCCATCACGGGTGGTGCACAATTTTTAGGGAGAAGTTACATAAATGTTGGACAAGATACCGTATATTTCCAAAAATTCAACGTAGTGAACACGGCGAGTCTGTTTAACCATCAATATATGAGCAACCTGATGGCGCCCGCATCGGAAGCTAAATCCATCAAAAAAGCTTATACGACGGAGATCTTGTCCGGCACATTGATTTTCCGTATTCCCGTATACCAAAGCATGCCGGAGACAGCCGCCCTTAAACCGACAGATATTGTGCCGGATGACGGTGGCGACACGGGCGATACGGGTGACACCGGCGATACGGGCGATACCGGCGGCGATACGGGCGATACCGGCGGCGATACGGATCCCCCGCAAACAAGGGTTGTTTCTACTTCTTATAATATGGGCGGCGGCATCATCACCGGCATGGCCGAAGGTACGGCGGTGCAGGATGTCCCGAACGGCATCACGGTAGAAAATGGCTCTGTGATCGTAGAGACTTCCGTGGGCACGTTAAAAACGGAAGGTTCTGTCGGCACGGGAGACGTCGTAAAAATCCTGAAGACAGACAGTACCATCCATGCGATTTATAACGTCATCATGTATGGAGATATAAGCGGGGATTCGGCTATCACGATCACCGATCTTGTCCTGACACGCAAACATCTGCTGGGACTCTCCATTTTGACAGGGAGCTATTATGCCGCGTCCGATATTAATAAAGACGATTCCGTAACGATTGCCGACCTTGTGTTGATACGAAAACATCTGTTGGATCTGAGCAAGATCACGCAATAGAAAGCAAAGGTATATATGAAGTACAGCAAATCGAGAATTTTGATATTTTTTACTGTTGTCATGCTCATCGTTTGTCTTTTCCCCCTGTCGGCTTTGGCCGCGAGCGCCGGTATCTCTTTAAGCCGGTCTTCGGTCAATATTGGCAGTACATTTACGGCGACGCTCTCTTTTAGCGGTGGGAGCACCTATGTTGCGGGCGTACAGGCGTATGTCACCTATGATTCTTCTCTGATTCAATTCACCGGTGCAAGTGGGGATGGGCAGGCGAATATTTCAGGCGGGAAAGGCAATGTTGTACTGGAGACTACTTCGACCAGTAAAACATCTCTCTCCATCACACTTTCTTTTAAGGCGCTTGCGGAAGGGACGGCGAGCATTAAAATTGTAAGCAGCGATATGGTGGATTGGGATGGCGTTATCATTGGGAACCCGACCGCAAGCAAATCGATCGCCGTCAAGACGCCTACGGCGACACCCTCCGCGTCCACGTCTACGAAACCGGACGATCCGGTGGAGACTCCGCCGGGAACTACGGAAATCGAGGAGGCTTTGGAGGTGGAGATAGGCGGGACTACCCTCTATCTGTGGAGAGATCTTTCCAACGTGACGTTGCCGGACGGATTTACCGCGGCAGAGTATACATATAAGGAAGAAAGCGTACAGGCGGCGACCAGCGAAGCAAAAGCCCTCACGCTTTTGTATCTGACGGATGCGGAGGGCACAAACGGACAATTTTATCTGTATGGTGCGGAGACGGATGTATTCAGCGAATACGTTACGATGATCTTTTCCACAGATGAATATGTGATCCTCTTACCGGACGACAGCGTTTCCATACCTGAAGGATACGAGCAGGATACGCGTGTGGTCAATGGGAAAGTGGTGACTGCCTGGGAGCCCCAAAAAGGGTCCGCGTTTTTTCTGATCTATGCAATGAACAGCGACGGTGTAGCGGGCTTTTACAGCTACGACAGTTACGAAATGACGTTACAGCGCTTTAATGAGACTACACGCACCACAAGGCAGGAAGAAACGTCCCGAACGGGTGCTTCGGCAGAAATTGTCCCGGACAATACGGAGGACCGCGGCGTGCTGGAACGTCTGATCGACGATGAGCAGATACTGGCGATCACCGCAGTGCTTGCGGGCATGATCGTCATATTGATGACCGTTATACTCAACATGCTCATCTCCCGAAAGAAAAAGGCCGTTTTGGCAATGCTGGAGCCTTATATGCCGGAAGAGGAAGAAGAACCGCCGGAAGAGGAACGTCACATACAGAAAGAGTTACCGGGGGCACGGCCGGGACCGGAGGGAGAAACCCGGGAAGAACAAGGAGCGGATGCCACACATCCGGATCCGGACGATGCCGGCGATAGCCCGAACGAATAACCGTGTAGTTCATACTGTAATGCATGCCTGCTTATTTTTAGGCAGGCATGCGTATGTCAGGTGATCCCGGGGCTGTGGGTAGGCGGTTTTTGTTTGATAAAGACCTTGACAATAGATGTGCCTTTGTGTATGATATAGCACGTACCCTTTCTGGCCCCTTGGTCAAGTGGTTAAGACATCGCCCTTTCACGGCGGTAACAGGAGTTCGAGTCTCCTAGGGGTCACCAATCAAAATCGCTGTTGGGAGGGAGCA
This sequence comes from Christensenellaceae bacterium, assembly GCA_963665505.1. GTDB lineage: Bacteria > Bacillota > Clostridia > Christensenellales > Christensenellaceae > QANA01. Next base: position 1,358,142 of record OY762275.1, on the reverse strand, counting down.
TAGCTCAGCTGGGAGAGCACATGCCTTACAAGCATGGGGTCACAGGTTCGAGCCCTGTTGCTCCCACCAAGGAAAAATCCCTTAGGCCACGTGGTTTGAAGGGATTTTTTATAATATCTCGGCCGATTGCGGAATCTCTATTTACAAGTAAAAGGAAATACCGCTTGTTATATATAAACTTTTGTTGTTTCTATGTATTTTATTGAAAAACATGCTAAAATAGTCTAAATTACAGGAACATGGGTTTCCGGAAAAATTGTGGAAAGGGAACATTTTCTGTGGAAAGATCGAAAAACTCGATACGCAATATCGTTTTTGGCCTGACCGGCCAAATCCTGAATATATTGATGAGCTTTGCCATGCGCACGGTATTCATCCGTACGCTGGACAGTGTGTACCTGGGCGTGAATGGTACCTTCACGAACATCTTGATGATTTTCTCTCTGGCAGACCTGGGGGTAGGGACCGCGATCATATATTCGTTATACCGGCCTATTGCGGAAAATGATACGCCCAAGATACAAGCGCTCATGCAGATGTACAAAAAGGCATATATCACGATCGGCTGCGTCATTGTGCTGATGGGCCTGGCCCTGATGCCTTTTATAGACGTTTTTATAAAAGAGACGGAATATATTCCGAATCTGCGTCTGATTTTCATGATCTTTGTGGCCAATACGGCGTCCACGTATTTCTTTTCCTATAAGGGGACGCTGATCACCGCGCATCAGAAGAATTTTATCGTGACAAACGTTGTATACGGTACATCGATCCTTTGCTACGGTATCCAGATCGTCATCATGCAGCTGACACACAATTATATACTGACGCTTTCGATACAGACCGCGACCAATACGCTGCAGAGTATCATCACGATGATCATTGCAGACAGGATGTACCCCTATCTGAAGGAGAAAGATATCGTTCCGCTGACACGGGCGGACAAGCGTAAAATATATAAAAATATGAGTGCGCTGATGTTTTATCGGACGGGGCAGGTCATCATCAACGGAACGGACAGCGTGCTCATTTCTTCTCTTGTGGGGATCATCGAATCCGGCATCTATTCCAACTATCTTCTTCTTACCACAACGGTGAAAAACCTGATGCAGCAGGTTTTCCGGGCGGTCACGGCAAGCATAGGCAACCTTTCCGTTCTGGAATCCGATGAGAGGAAGTATGAGATTTATAATATTGTTTATTTTGGGAATTTCTGGATGTTTGGATTTGGCGCGGTGTGCTTTTTTGTCCTCTTCAACCCGTTTATGATATTATGGGCGGGTGTGGATATGATGCTCACCCTGCGGCAAGTCTTTTTTATCGCATTGAATTTCTATCTGATCGGCATGCGGAACGTAAACCTTGTTTTCAGAGATGCAATGGGTATTTTCAAAGAGGGCAGATGGGTGCCGATCATATCCGCGGCGGTCAATATAGGGGTTTCGATCCTGACGACATTGAAATTCGGCCTGGTAGGGCCGTTTATCGGAACAACCATCAGCATGCTGGCGACGCTGGTTTGGATGGAACCCGTTATTCTTTTCAAGTATGGGTTCAGGCGGAAAGTATGGCCGTATTTTTTGAAATATGCGGTTTATTTCTGTGTTACGGTGGCGGCTACGGTGGTCACTTGGTATATCTCCCGCCTGTTCAACCAGAATTCGTTATATTATTTTATAGGCAAGGTGGCCGTATGTATGACCGTCCCCAACCTGATTTTCTGGCTTATCTTTGGCCGGACAAGTGAATTCCACCAAATGTTTGCCCGTGTGAAATCGGTGTTGCACAGAAAGTTCAAAAAAGGAAACGTAGAAAATGATTAAATTCGGTCCTTCGGGCAATTCGCAAAATTTTTATGCACAGGGTTATAAACATACGTATCAGGCAATGGCCTGGGTGAAGGAGCTGGGGTTGGACGCTTACGAATATTCTTTCGGAAGAGGGGCGCGTATCCGGCAGGAAACGGCGGTGCGTATTCGGGAAGAGGCGGAAAAGAGCGGGATCACGCTGAGCGTGCATGCGCCTTACTATATCAACCTGGCGACGGACGACCCGGAGAAATTCGAAAAAAACGTTACCTATTTCAACGAGACTTCCCGTGCCGCCCGCTGGTTTGGAGCACAGAAGATCGTGTTCCACCCCGGATCGCCCATGAAACAAGACAGACGGAAAGCCTTCGAAAAGGTGTGCCGAAACTTTAAAAAAATGCTTATGCTCATGGACGAAGCGGGTTTCTCTGATCTGGTCTATTGCCCGGAAACGATGGGAAAAGTAAACCAACTGGGAGATTTGGAAGAAATCATCGAACTGGTGAATATAGATAAAAGAGTATTGCCGACCATCGATTTCGGCCACCTGCATGCAAGGGACCTGGGTGCACTGAATAGCCGGCAGGATTTCGAAAACGTTATTTCCCGCCTGATCCGGGGGATCGGAAGGGAAAAGACAAAACAGATGCATGTACATTTTTCAAAAATTGAATACACCTCTATGGGAGAAAAACAGCATAGAACATTTCATGAGCAGGAATACGGCCCGGATTTTTCCATGTTGGCTCCTGTGTTGGTGAAAGAATCCCTATGTCCTACGATCGTCTGCGAAAGCAAGGGGACGATGGCGGAAGATGCGCTGGCAATGAAACAAATTTATCTGGACGAATTGAAAAAGAAAGCGTAGTTTCATATGGGAAAAATTGAAGAGTTGCGATGCTATATGGAAAACAATGGCATCCAGGGCGTGCTGATAACCAGCAGGGAAAACATGCAGTGGTATTCTGGGTTTTCAGGCGATACCGCACAGATACTCGTGACCTTGGAAAAAGAATATTTTATTACGGATTCCCGGTACATCGAGATGGCCGAACGGGAACTCGGCGGCCGGTTCATCTATATAAAAGCCCGCACGGACGGTGCGGTAAAGGGACTGGATAAATTGCTGGGGAAAACAGGCTACAGACGTCTGGGGATCGAGATGCAGAAAGTTACCCTTGCCCAGAAAAACATGTTTGATGAAAACTGGTTTGTGCGCTATGTACCTGTTGATGAAGAACTTGCCCGGTTGCGCGCGATCAAAACGCAAGAAGAGATCGCACGTATGCGTGCAGGTGCGAAAATCGTGGAAAAAACATTTTCGCATTTGCTGGGATATATAAAAGAAGGCGTCAGCGAGTATGATATTTTGGCGGAAATGCAGTACTGCATGAATAAAAACGCCAGCAAACCTTCGTTTGAACCGATCATAGCCGGCGGACCCAATTCGTCTTTGCCGCATGCGACGACGACCGGCAGAAAGCTGGTACGGGGAGATCTGCTGACGATGGACTTTGGCGTTGTTTTCCGGGGACTGTGTACGGATTTTACGCGCACGGTTGCTATCGGAGGGGTTGAAGATGAACTGGAATTGATATATAATGTCGTAAAGACGGCAAATCTGAAAGCATTGGAGGCGATCAGGCCGGGCGTCGGCGCGGCTGATGTGGATGCTGTGGCGCGGGACGTCATACTAAAGGCCGGTTACGGGAAATATTTTGAACATGGGACAGGCCATGGCGTGGGGGTGGAGATACACGAAAAGCCCTTTTTAAGCCCCAGATCCACCGATGTTTTGGAAGAAAATATGGTTCTGACGGTGGAACCGGGGATCTACCTTCCCGGACGGGGCGGGGTACGGATCGAAGACATGGTTGTCGTAGACAAAGATGGATATGAAAATTTCTATACAACAACGAAAGATTTTATAATGATTGAATAAAAGGAGAAACATATGGTATCAGCAGGTGACTTTAGAAAGGGCATGACGGTCGAGATCGACGGCCAGGTTTGGATGGTCGTGGACTTTTTGCATGTGAAGCCCGGGAAAGGCGCCGCCTTCGTACGCACGAAGCTGAAGAATATCATGACGGGCAGCGTCCTCGAGCGGACATTCAGCCCGACGGATAAATTCCCGCGTGCGGTGATAGAAAAAAAAGAGATGGAGTATCTGTACTCCGACGGCGATCTGTATTATTTTATGGACGTAGAGACCTACGAGCAGGTCCCGCTCAATTATTCCATGGTGGAAGAGGCATTGCCCTACATAAAAGAAAATATGCAGGTCAGCATCAAGTTCTATAAAGGGGAGGCTTTTTCGGTTGACCCGCCGAATTTCGTAGAGCTGGAAGTGACGGAAACGGAACCCGGGTTCAAGGGCGATACGACCACTGCGGGCAACAAACCGGCAGTTTTGGAGACGGGTGCAAAAGTCATGGTCCCGTTATTTGTAAACGTGGGGGACAAGATCCGGGTGGATACGCGCACAGGAGACTATATGGAGCGCGCATAAGCAAGATGGTTTTATTTCTTCGGCGGGAGGTTTTGTAAAAAAAGTTGACATCTCCCGCCGGGGATGTATAATCGTAATTGGTGTTTTTTACGAGGGGGTATAGCTCAGTTGGTAGAGCGGTTGCTTCGCATGTAACAGGCCAGCGGTTCGAGTCCGCTTATCTCCACCACCGGCAAGCCGGTAAAATATCGTTCAAGAAATTGAACGATATTTTTATTGGGAGATACGGGAGAGCAGGGATCTGGCAGAAAATCATATGGATGCGTCATGGATGAATCCTTGCGGTGGGGAAGGATACGGCGAGATACTGATTCAAAAAAGAAAAATGGGGTTGTAAAATATTGTGAAGCACGCAGCCGGGGTATTTTTTACACCCCGGCTGCGTCGTTGGAACATTAACATTGTACGGCTGGATTCTTAGTAGATACAGATTTTTATTGGAAAGTATCCTGGTAAACCCGCAGCACGTTCTGATAACATAGTTTGTCGATCTGGCTTTGTGTAAATCCGGCGGAGGACATGCACTCGGCCAGTCCAGGCATATGGGAAGCATCCGGTATGCCTTCATTTGTGGGAATCCCGTCGAAATCGCTCCCGAGGCCGAGGCATTCTATCCCGCCCACGTTAACGATATGTTTGGCGTGCGCGATGACGGCTTCCATCGTACCGGGATTTTCTTGCCCTTGCGGCATCTCTGTCAGGAAATCCGCGGCGAAGTTCAATCCGGTGACGCCGCCCCGATCCGCAAGTTTGCGGATCATATCGTCCGTCAGGTTCCGGATATTGTTGCAGACGGCCCGCGCATTGGAATGGCTGGCGACAAACGGCTTTTTTGTATACTGCAATACATCGTAGAATCCGGCGTCGGATAAATGGGAGGTGTCGATGATCATGCCGATCCGTTCCATTTCCTGCACGAAGTCGATCCCTTTTTCCGTCAAACCGCTGGTGGTGTTGGGTGTTTTGAAGTCCGGTATCCGGTGCGGGTTTCCCGCCGCATCTTTAGTCGCCGGGGGCATTGTGATGTTCGGGTACCCGAGTTCGTTTGGGAAATTCCAGGTCAATGTGAGCATCCGCACGCCGCGGTCGTACAGAAGATGCAATTTTTCGATTTCTCCTTTGCAGACGGCCCCTTCTTCGACTGTCAGCAGGGCGGAGAGTTTGCCTGCCTTTTGGTTTTGCCCGATATCCGAAAATTTTCTGACCGGGGCGATGATATCCTGATTCGCTTTTATTTCCTGGTCGAACAGGTCTGCCAGACGCTGTACTTTTTCGAAGGGGTCTTTCCCGTCGCCCACGAAAACGAAAAGGGCAAAGTTTTGGAGCAAATACCCGGCTTTTTTTAACCGCTCCAGATCGATATGTCCTTTGTTTTCTCTGAGAGTCCCGTACGCATCGCCCTTTTCCTGGTGTTCCAGTAAGGCCGCGATCGTATCGCAATGCATATCTACAAAATTCATAGTCCATCCTCCGGCAAAATAGTCCTATCTTCTTCAGAAGTATACCATGCTGTATAGGGGAAAACAAATACAGGTATTTTGTTAGGGGAAAAGATTTTCCTTCTATCCGTTGCCTTTATTGAAAAGGCCCTGTTTTCGGATCTTCCCCGACGGGGTAGCGCTTTCTGAAGAGACGTATAGCCTGGCTTGAGAGATACTTTTGTCTTGGCTGATAAAGCACGCCCTGCGTTTCTAATCAGCCTTGTTCATCAGGAGACGTGTTCTTAATCCTTAAAAGGATATGTTATTCTTTATCCAGCGTTCTAAAACTCGGATCTTTCAGACATAGTAAGCTTATCACGAACCCGATTATACCCACGATGAAGAACAGGAATGCGATGCCTGACCCCTTGCCTGTGCCAAAAAAGGCAGACAGCGTTTTCTGGAACGGGGAGACAGTCGTCATAAGCGGCTCAAAGACATGGTCGGCCAACGCGCCGCCGAGAAACAACCCCAACGGAATCGTACAGTTCTGAATGGTATCCCTTGCCGAGAAAACCCGCCCCTGCATTTCAATCGGTACATGGGTGCGCATCACTGCGGTCAGGTTGGCGTTTAGTAAAGCCACCGGCACGTAGGAAGCAAACGCGGCGGCTATCCAAAACGGTACAGTGTGCGTCAGGCTTTGCACAACGTTACCCAGAAGAAAGGACAGGCCGCAGGTGAGGAATATAACTCGGACACGGCTTTTTGCCGGCTTCATAAAGGTGACAAGAACACTGCCCGCAAGTATGCCGAGCGCGACGGCGCTCTCCGCCATGCCAAGCGCCTTCTGATCGCCGCCCGTCCTGCCCAGTATGAAGGCGGGCAGCATGCCGTCGCCGCCTATTTTAGCAAAAAAGTTGATAACGGCAAAAAACAGGACGATACGCAGAAGGGCCGCGTGTTCCCGCAGGAAGTTTATCCCCGCCGTACAGCTTTTCAGGAAAGGCTCCCGTATTTCTTCGGCGCCGCGCACCACATCCGGAATTTTGACGAAAACCAGCAGCGTGATAAACGCGACCGCAAAGCTGATAAGGTCAATTATTAAAATGCTCGTTATCCCACCAAAAACGAGCAGAGCGCTCCCGAGTGCCGGCGCCAATATCGTAACAACGGAATCTGAAAAGGTCTGTAATCCGCCGGCTCTGCTATATTGTTCTTTTGGTACAAGCAAACTTGTCGCCACATAAGAGGCCGGGCGCTGAAAAGCGTCCATAAAACTGAGCAGGAAGTTGATTATGTAGATATGCCATACTTGCAGCGCTGAAAAAGAATGCAAAATTAAAACCGCCAACGTACCGCAAGCAGCCATCAAATCGGCAAGCAGCATGATCTGCTTTTTATTCCAGCGGTCTGCGATAGTTCCGGCTGCGAAGCGAAAAAGAATAGTCGGCAGAAAAGAACAAATCGTCAGCAGCGTCAGGCTGGAAACCGTCCCTTTTTGGCCGTACACCCAAACCGTCAGCGCATAATTTGTCATTGCCGTACCCAAAGCGGATACGGACTGCGAACCCCAGAGAACAAGGAAGTCTCGGAGGCCCCCCCATATATGTTGTTTTTTCATGGTTTTGCTCCTTCAAATCAGATATTGAGATGAAAATGCAAAACCCGATTTGGACGGTAGAATGATGCTACCGCTCCATGCGGCCTCCGTCCCTTGTCAGGCTTTGCATGGAGCAAGGGCAATGCTGAGAATCATAAGAACCCCCGTTACATTTTCCCAAGTATAGCACAAATGCAGGGTATTGTCGATGGGGATGCGGTGACAAAAAAAGGCAACGCACACAAGGAGTGATGCCTTTAAAAGGAGTTGCCTGAATATATTCCGGGTAAAACACAAATCCGGACCCTTTTCCAATCGAAAAAAAGTCCGGATTTGTGTTTGGTGCGGATAACAGGAGTTGAACCTGCATGAACTTGCGCTCATACGGACCTGAACCGTACGCGTCTGCCAATTCCGCCATATCCGCTACTGATAAGCACCCCATATCGGGGGAATGGTGGATGGGGATGGATTCGAACCATCGAAGTCTGTGACGGCAGATTTACAGTCTGCTCCCTTTGGCCGCTCGGGAACCCATCCATGCTGTGCTGATACACCCATCAGTGTTTGGTGGAGCTGGTGATGGGACTTGAACCCGCAACCTGCTGATTACAAATCAGCTGCTCTGCCAATTGAGCTACACCAGCAAAAGTAAAAGTGGTGCCTCAGGGTGGAATCGAACCACCGACACAAGGATTTTCAGTCCTTTGCTCTACCGACTGAGCTACCGAGGCACATATTGGCGACCTGGAAGAGACTCGAACTCTCGACCTCTAGCGTGACAGGCTAGCGTTCTAACCAACTGAACTACCAGGCCGTATTTGTGTTTATGGTGGGCCCTCACGGACTCGAACCGCGGACCAATCGGTTATGAGCCGACCGCTCTAACCAGCTGAGCTAAGGGCCCATAAGCACGGTATATGTTTATCAAAGAAATCGCTTTTTGGTGACCCCTAGGAGATTCGAACTCCTGTAACCGCCGTGAGAGGGCGGTGTCTTGACCGCTTGACCAAGGGGCCGTACCGTTTACTGTGCGTATGTTCTGGTCGGGGTGAGAGGATTTGAACCTCCGGCCCCATGCTCCCAAAGCACGTACGCTACCAAACTGCGCTACACCCCGAGATTGCCGCGCACACGAGGCGACGCATATTAATATACAGGAATTGCCCCCAATTGTCAAGACGCTTTTCGCATAAAATTCCTTTGCGCGAGGTTGCCCAAAACCGCCTTGTATTCTATAATAAAAGGAATTGGATTTCATGTGACAGGCAAGGGATCTGTTGGTGCGATGGGAGAGAAGATATGGAGATGCATGCGCAAAGAGTTAACCGGGCAAAATGCCTGAAGGGTTTACAGTTTTATATAGAGACGTACGGCTGCCAGATGAATATGCATGACTCCGAAAAGATCGCGGGTATTCTGTCTACCTTGGGAGGCACGCAAACAAAAAGCAAAAAGGCCGCCGACATCATTGTTTTCAATACCTGCTGCGTCCGCGAGAATGCGGAAAACAAATTGTATGGCAATGTGGGCAAGCTGAAAGCGGTGAAGGCAAAAAGGCCCGACTTAATCCTCTGCGTATGCGGCTGCATGATGCAGCAGCCGGGCGCCGCGGAAAAACTCGCAGGGACCTTTCCTTTTGTGGATATCCTGTTTGGGACGACCAATATGGACAAGCTGCCGGACATGCTTGAAACCGTGCTGTATAAAAGGCACCGCTGTGTGGAAGTGTGCGCAGACAAAGTAGCCCAAGAAAACGTTGCTATGCTACGCAACCCGCCGCCGCTGGCGCTGGTCAATATCATGCAGGGGTGCGATAATTTCTGCTCGTACTGCATCGTGCCTTATGTACGGGGGCGCGAACACAGCCGGCCTATGGAAGCGGTCGTCCGGGAAGTCAGCGCTTTGAAGGAACAGGGGTACCGGGAAGTCATGCTCCTGGGCCAGAATGTGAATTCTTACGGCAAGGGGCAACCGGGTGCCGGATTTCCGGAACTGCTGGATGCGGTCGCGCGGACGGGGATCGAACGAATCCGTTTTATGACGTCGCATCCAAAAGATGTCTCAGATGCGCTCATTGAACAAATGGCGGCGCATGACACCATATGCAAACAACTGCATCTGCCGGTCCAATCGGGTTCTACGCGTATCCTGGGGCGGATGAACCGGAAATACACGCGGGAAGCCTATCTTGCATTAGTGGAAAAGATCCGGCGCAGGATGCCGGGGATCGTTCTTTCCACGGATATCATCGTGGGGTTCCCGGGAGAAACGGAAGCCGACTTTCTGGCGACGCTTTCCCTTGTGCGGGAAGTCCGGTTTGATTCCGCCTTCACTTTTGTATACTCCAAACGGACGGGGACAGAAGCGGCCGATTTTGAAGGCCAAGTGCCGGAAGAAATAAAGAAAGACAGGATCATGCGCCTGATAGAAATGCAATCTGCGATCACGTATGAAAGCAACCTTGCCTGTGTGGGCCGTACGGCGCGCATTTTGGTGGAGGGCGCCAGCACGCGGGACAAAGCTGCTATCTGCGGCAGGACCGACGGCGGAAAGATGGTAAACGCAAAAGGACCGGCCACACTGACCGGTAGTTTTGTGAACGTAAAAATCACCGGCGCTAGAAAAACTTCTCTTTTAGGGAAGATCCTCGATGCGGATACGCCGGCTATACAATAAGGACGGATCCGTTGCGGGGAAGGGCGGCAGGTTTATTTTATTGGTATTTCACTTTCAGATAGTATATAATGGGGTGTAAACATAAAAGGGAATTCCTTGTATCCCCGCAATCAGAATATGATATAAGTTTTTGTGCACATTCTGCATAGTTTTTGTTTGATTATTACGAAATACGGAGGCGTACAGCGTTGCTTAGGAAAACGTATGCAGTTGTTGATCTGAATGCGATCGCAAATAACATCAGGGAGCTTCAACGCATCGCCGGCACGGACGGCATTGCCGTGGTAAAAGGAAATGCATATGGGCACGGGACTGCCGCTGTCGTAAAGAAGGCTATGTCGATAGGCGTGGATTGGTTTGCCGTAGCGACGCCCGATGAAGCGGCGGATCTGCGGGAATATTGTGACAGGCGCATCCTGGTTTTATCTCCTGCGGATAAAGAATCCGCTTATGAGATGGTAAAACGGGATATTTCTTTATGTGCTTTTGACCGCGCGCAGTTGGAAGATATTTCCGAAGCGTGCCGGCGGACCGGGCGGCAGGCCAAGGTCCATATCAAAATCGACAGTGGTATGAACAGGATAGGGTTGCGCAGCAAGGAAGAACTCCTGGATATATTGGCCTATTTTAAAATGCATCCGCAGGTTTTGCTGGAAGGTGCGTTTACGCATTTTGCGACGGCGGATGAGGCGGACAAGACATTCAGCCGCCGTCAGCTTTCCCGGTACAAAGAGGCGGTAGAGGTCATAAAAGAGCAAAGATTCCATCCGTTCTTCCATGCGGCAAACAGTGCGGCCATTCTTTCTATGCCCGAGGCACGGTGTTTTGACCTTTATCGCATGGGGATCGCTATGTACGGGTATTTTCCTTCCAGGGCGGTGCGTGACGATACGGTGAAATTGATCCCGGCGCTGTCGCTCATCAGCTATGTCACGCAGGTCAAAACCATCCATCAGGGAGATGCGGTTGGATACAGCCGGAAATTCATAGCGGTAAAAGACGAAAAGATCGCAACCGTGGCGGTCGGCTATTATGACGGCTATCGCCGCTCACTGGCCGGGAAAGCCCATGCGTTTTGCAGGGGCCATAAAATACAGCAAGTCGGCTCTGTCTGCATGGACCAGATCATGTTTTGTGTCACGGGCCTGGATATACGCGCAGGAGACGAAGTGACTTTGATCGGGCCGGGCGTTTCCGCAGCAGATCTTGCAGAGACGGCCGGCGACGGTATGATCCATTATGAGATACTCACAGGCATCTCCGACAGGGTGCCGCGGGTCTACTTGCATGAATGAAAAAGCGGCCCTCCGGGCGCAGATACGCCGGATACAAAAAAGCATTCCAAAGCAAACCATTCTGCGGGATTCAGATAAAGTATTTGAAAATTTTAAAAAAATTTTAGCGGACCATTCCTTTTCGGCTTTTTTCTGTTATGTGTCTTACGGCGCCGAGGTGGATACGGCCTCTATCCTGCAATATCTGTATACGGCGGGAAAATGCGTCCTTGTGCCCGTGGTCAGGGGGAAACGGCTGTTGGCCGCCCGCTGGGCGCCGGAGATTCTGATGAAGCGGAATATATTGGGAATTCTGGAACCGGAAAATCCGGATCTCTATGCGGGGCGGATAGACGCCGCGATCATACCCGGCCTTGCTTTCGATAAGAAGGCTGCAAGGCTGGGGCAGGGGGGCGGTTATTACGACAGGTGGCTTTCTGGAAAGGATGTTTTCCGCATAGGGCTTTGTTTTTCCTGGCAGGTTTTTGACGCTTTGCCCACCGAAGAAACAGACTGTCCGATGCATGTCGTATTGTCTGAAAAGGAGATACTCTACGGCTAAATCTTTTCTATAAGCTCTTTACAATTTAGCGTATTTCATTTAAAATTGGAATATGTTGAGGGAACGTATGTGAGAGTGATTTCTGGAAGCGCCAGGGGCAGGAAGCTGCTGACGCAAAAAGGCAGAGGCATCATCCGCCCTACCGGGGACAAAGTGAAAGAAGCGATCTTTGATGTGATACAATTCCATGTCCCGGGCAGCAGAGTGCTGGATCTGTTTGCCGGTTCGGGTGCGCTCGGGATAGAGGCCCTCTCCAGAGGCGCTGCGCAAGCGGTGTTTGTGGACAGCGCCCGGGGAGCCATCGCCGTTGTGGAACACAACCTTACCCATACGGGGCTTTTTGAAAAAGCTGTTTTGCTGCACTGTCGGTATGAAGAAGCATTGGAAAAGATGCGGGGGACATTTGATTTCATCTTTGTGGACCCGCCGTATAAAGCCGGTTTGTACAAAGATGTGCTCACCCGGATAAGAGGGAACCGGTTACTCGGCCCCGCGGGTATGATCATTGTCGAATATGATGCTGAAACAGAGTTTTTTGATGCGAATATCATCAAAACGAAGAAATATGGGAATACGTTCGTAAGTTTTGTTGCTGGAGGAGTTCTGGTTTGAAAATTGTTTATCCCGGTAGTTTTGACCCTATTACGGTAGGCCATTTGAACGTGATCAAACGGGCTTCGCTTTTGGGGGACGAGTTGATCGTCGCGGTTTTGAACAACACGAACAAACGCACGTTTTTTTCGAAGGAAGACAGGATCATGATGATAAAGGGAGCCGTCTCCATGTTCCCGAACGTGCGGGTCGAAGGCTTTGAAGGACTGACGGTAGAGTTTTGCAACCGCGTGGGTGCGCATTATATCGTACGGGGACTTCGGAACCCGATGGATTATATGTATGAAAAAGATGTTGCCGTCACTAATTTCAGGTTGGGCGGCATAGAGACCATATTTTTGCCGAGCGAAGGGAAATATGATCATATAAATTCTACCATTGTGAGAGAGTTGATAACTTTTGGGGCGGATATAGAAGGTTTTGTTCCCAAAAGCGTAATAGATTTTATAAAAAAAACAAAAAAATAGATTCTGTCGGTTTACGGCCTATATGGGGGGAATTTCATGGAAAAGATGGATATTTTTGCTTTAGTGGACGAGCTTCAAGAAGAAATCGAAATGAGTCCGCAGCGTGCTTTTTCCAAAAACAAGTCTGTTGATGCAAAAATAGTGATGGAGATCATCGAAGATATCAAAAATGTTCTGCATGAGGAATTGGATGCATCCAGGCGGATCATGACGGAACGGGATAAGATCATCAGTGCGGCGGAAGCGCAGGCTTCTGAAATCCTGAAGCGTGCCAGAAAAGACGCGGACGACCTGGTAAAGCAGGAAGAAGTTTATAAGACGGCGTATGACCGGGCGGCCAAACTATTGGAAAGCAGCAAGAAAAAGGCGCAGGAATTACGGAAAAGCGCCGATACCTACGCGGAAGAGATCTTCGATGAGCTGGAAAGTTATTATCATGACAGCGTCGATCTGATCAAAGTGAACCGTACGAGACTGTATAATAAGAGCGAACCCTCCATAACGCCGAAAAACGAAGAAGATCTAGCTTAACGGTTTGTTATGCCCGGTGTGTTTTCGATAGCGGTACCATATGGAAGCGCCTATACATAAGGCGGCGCAGAGAAACAAGAAAACAGCCAGAGGTATGCCCGTGCGGGGATTACTATATGAAAATGTTTCCGTATCCAGAGGGAAAAGTTCGGTAAGGATAAATGTGATTCCTGCGGACAGCAGCCCCTGGATACTTTTATGTAGGAAAAAATTTTTGAGAGGGATACCGTTCTGCGCGGCGATCGCGCGCGTCTGGCTATGGATGGACAGACCGCCGAAAGAGAGCAGCCCACTGATAAATACGAGCCGCAGCCGTACCGGCAGGAATGAAGAATTGAGAGACCCGGTCGTCATTTCGAACAAGCCGCTCAGCAGGGTGATCAGATGACGGATCCGCGTATTTCCTATCGCCAGGACGATCTGTTCCAGACAGCCGGTGAATACGCCGTACAGCAGGATGAACCCGCAAATGGACAACATGCCCTGTATCGCCGATTGGACGGCGGAGGAAAGGACCGCCCCAAAACTTTGGTCTTGCGGCGTATCCAAAAGGATTGCTTCGGACGCGCTGCCTTTTCCGGCGCGGGGTTGTCGGCGGAACGGCCGGCCTGCGAATACGGCAAGCAGAATGACACTGAGATAATGCGCGTACAATAGATAGGGCGCAAACGCACGGCTGGAGAGCATGCCGATAGAAACCGTGCCGATGATAAACATGGGCCCTGAAGTGCTGGTGCAGTTTATGAAGGCGGAAGCTTCCCGCAAAGTCAATTTACCGCGTTTATATAGGTCGGCCGTCACTTTCGCACCCATGGGATAGCCTGAAAGCGCAGACGCGAGGAAAGCATAGGGAAATTCACCGGAAAATCCGAACAATTTTTTCGAGGATTTTTGCGATACCTTGGCGATCAGATCGGTGATGCCGCATGCGCCGAGCAGCCCGGTGGCGATGGAAAAAGGCATAAGGGAAGGAACAACGGCCGTTGCCCATACACGCAGCGCGTTTTGTGCACTGTGTATCGCCGCAGCAGGGAAAACCAACAGCAAAACAAACAACAGCAGACACCAAAGGATAAAGAAAAAGTTTTTCCGCATAAATTTATGAGAGCCTTATTGTAATCAATAAAGTGTATGAAAGGAGAATCCGCCTTATGAAAAACAGAAAGCTGGGCCTTGTGCTTGGTTCGGGTGCGGCCAGAGGGTTCGCGCATATCGGTATTTTGGAAATTTTTCTGGAAAACAAGATCCCCATCGACTGCATAACAGGCACGAGCATAGGAGCGCTGATGGGCGGATTATATGCTTCGGGAACGGACGTTTATTTTATGGAACGGTTTTCCAAAAAGTTTGATTTGTCAAAATTCCTGGATTTTTCTCTGAAAGACGGTGGGATCATGCATGGGAAACGGATCGAAAACTTGCTGCGCATCCTGACCGGCAACAAAAGCATCGAACAGTTGAACATTCCCTTTGCCTGTGCGGCGACAGACGCTATGACGGGAGAGGTCGTTCTGTTCAAAGAAGGCGGGCTATATGAAGCTATCCGGGCGAGCATATCGATGCCGGGCATCTTTGCACCCTATACTAAAAACGGCCGTTACTATATCGACGGGGGGACGCTGGAACGGATGCCCATAGAGGCCGCCCGGGAATTGGGCGCCGATGTCGTGGCCGCGGTGGATGTCTCCTGGCGCGGACAGGAACGCATCATTCCCAAGAATGCGGTACAGACGCTGCAGGCGGCGCTCAGCATAGCGGGATGGTACATTTCTTCCAAAAAAGAAGAACAGGCGGATGTGCTTATCACGCCGGACGTATATAAAACGAATCCCTTTTCCTCTAAGGAATGTGCGTATTGTATAGACCAGGGAAGAAAAGCTGCCTTGCAGGCGATCCCCAAGGTCAAAGCGCTTTTGGAAATGGAATGAAGCCCTAAAGGACGACCCTATTCAAATAATGGGCAGCGCAGTCGTGTAGTCTTTCCCGGAAGGCACCGGTGGTGTTTGCAGAAGGGAATATAAATCGGTGGCTTTCACATCCAGATCGAGCGCGGCATATGTATATTTGGCCGGGCTGGAGAGGAGCGGGATGCTGGAGCGCTGCGACAGATAAGAGAGCAGTTCCATACTCTCTTTTTTTATGCCCAATATGTGCGCATATAGAGATTCGGTCTGTATTTTTTGTACGAGCGCGTCGGTTATGCCCAGAAAACAGTTCAAAAGGACCCGTTTGATACGCGTCATCGTATACCGCTTGGATTTTATGGCCTGTAAAAGAGAAAGATAATCCGTTGCCTGTCCGCCGGCCCCTATTAATTTGTTTTCCAGCCCCTCCGATACGCCGCGTATGCGCGACAGTGTTTCTTTATCCCGGGTACGCAGGCAATATTGGATATAGGGGAACATGCGTTCCACAAAGACAGGGATGGAAAACAGAGGGCGCACGCAGGCAGGCACGGAATCCACCCATGCGTTGTTGCCGGATTTGAGGGCTTCCCGTATCGCATGCGCAGAGGAAAACGTTCCTTGCAAGGCCGCTGCATGATAATCGGCGTCTTTCCGCTGCACGGCGTACGGCCGGATGGTACTTTGGGTCTTCCGTAGCGCTTTCAAATACTCGATCGCGAGGATCGTGTTGGGTTTATCCAATACGCGGGAGAAAGAGGGACCGTAGAGCTTGCGGACAGTTTCGCTTCTTGCAACGGGGAAGCTTACCCCTTTTTTCAATTCCGCCGCCAGAATGTCTTTGTAGGGCGGTTCCTCGGCAGCAAGCTGCTCTGCCAGTCTGCCCAACAGCGAAAGGTCGGGTTCTTCTGCGCCAAAACTCAGCGTATCGATCGAATGGAGCGCTTGCAGGATAGAGACAGCGCCTTCCGCGAATCCTTCGGAACTGGCCGTTGCGTATATAGTCGGCAGTTCGATCACGATATCGGCGCCCGCCAACAGTGCCATTTTTGCACGGGTCCATTTATCGAAAACCGCCGGTTCGCCCCGCTGGGTGAAATTACCGCTCATAATCACGAGGATTTTCCCCCGGGTATGCTTTTTCGTTTCCTGTATATGGTATAAATGCCCCAGGTGGAACGGATTGTATTCAGCAATTATGGCCGATATTTTCATGGGAACTCCTTTGCAAAAAAAGATAAATCATGTATAATTATTTGGTTGATAGTATTATAACAGAATTTTGTTTGGGAATATACTTGAATAATGCGTCGGGAGGGTTCTTATGACATATGTTTTGGTGATAAACGCAGGCAGTTCTTCTATCAAATATCAGTTGATTGATATGGATGAAGAAGACGTGAAAGTGAAAGGTTTGGTGGAACGGATCGGGATCAAGGGAACGGCGTTGACGCAGACTACAAAAGGGAAGCAAAAATTTGTTTTGCAGAAAAAGATGGCCGATCATGGAGCCGCGATGCAGGAAGTCATGAAAGCTCTGACAGACCCGGTATATGGCGCGATTCACTCAATGGACGAGATACAGGCGATAGGGCATAGAGTTCTGCACGGAGGAGAAAAGTTCTGTTACCCAACACTGGTAAACGAAGAAGTATTGGACGGGATACGGGAATACATTGAATTAGGTCCTTTGCATAACCCGGCAAACATAAAAGGAATAGAGACTTGCCGGAGGCTCATGCCCGGGAAACCAAACGTGGCCGTGTTCGATACGGCGTTCCATCAAACAATGCCGGAATACGCCTACCTTTACGGGATCCCTTACGAAGCATATAAGATGTATAAGATTAGAAAATATGGGTTCCACGGAACCTCCCATATGTATATTTCCATGAGAGTAGCTCAATATATGGGCAGAGAGGACCTGAAATTGATTACTTGCCATCTGGGCAACGGCTCCAGCCTGGCGGCGGTTAAGAATGGGAAATGCATCGATACGAGCATGGGCCTTACCCCGTTGGAAGGGCTTATCATGGGGACGCGCTCGGGGGATATCGACGCGGCGGCCATTCCGTATCTGATGAAGAAATTCCGTATGAATGCGGAAGAAACGGTTACTTTCCTGAACACGAAGAGCGGTGTGCTGGGGATATCCGGCGTCAGCAGTGATTTCCGCGACCTGGAAGCGGCCGCAAAAAACGGACATACGATGGCGCAGATTGCGCTGAAAATGTTCTGTTATAGGATAAAAAAATATATCGGCACCTATGCGGCGGCTATGGGCGGCGTGGATGTGATCGCATTTGCCGGTGGGATCGGCGAAAATGACGGCGCTGTCCGGCAAAACTGCCTGGAAGGCCTGGAATTTTTAGGGATATCTGTCGATAAGGATAAAAATGCGGCGGTCAGGGGACAAGCCGATATCTCCGGTGAAAATGCAAAAGTAAAAGTACTGGTTATTCCTACGAATGAGGAACTGATGATCGCCCGGCAGACGATGAAATTGACAGATCTGCGTTAAACGGGAAATCTATTGACAAAGAACGGCCCAATTTATATAATCAATACTGGCTGTGTAAAGGAAGGGTGCTATGTTTATAGAGGATTTACTTGCCCGGGAGAATCCGCGGGTGCGGTACTTCCTGCATAAAAGCGAATCTGCTGAAAGCTGGGCGGAGAAACCGGAACTCGATTTTGCCGATCCGGTGGAGGTGACAGCCGAATATTGGTTTGACGGGCGTGCCCTGCAGGTGAAGGGGCGCATCCGCACAAAACTTTCCGTAGATTGTGCCCGTTGTCTGGCGGATATGATATACCCGGTGGAACTGGATTTTTCCGCCGTATTTGCAGAAAAACCCGACGAAGATGAAGGCGAGTATGCCCTGGTACAGGGGAAAGCGCTGTTGGATAAGTGCATTTTGGATGAGCTCATACTGAACCTGCCCGCCAAATTTTTGTGCAGGGCCGACTGCAAAGGTTTATGCCCGGTATGTGGCATAAATAAGAATCTGGGCGATTGTGCCTGCGACGTTTCGCGCACGGCTCCGAATTCATTTGAAAAACTCAAAGGTTTATTCCAATAAAGTAAGGGAGGTGTAGACATGGCAGTACCAAAAAGAGTCAAATCAAAAGCTAAGGTACATTCAAGAAGAGCGCACTGGAAACTGAGCGCGCCCAATCTGGTAGAATGCCCCCAGTGCCACAAGTTGATGCTTGCGCACAGGACCTGCAAAAATTGCGGATATTATAAAGGCAAGGCGATTATTTCTGTGGAAGCGGGCAAATAATGGTTGCCGGCCTCCGCATGATAGCCATAGCGGTGCATTGTAAGGACAAAAGAGTGGGGAAACCCCGCTCTTTCTGTTTATATGTGTGTTGTGCGGAGGGTCTTTATGTTGGATAAATCGATTCCCTATAAAAATATCATTATGCGCGGCCCTATGGAACGGGTCTCCGGTGGGGAGGCGCCCATATTGGCAGACGGATATTCTTATAGGGCATACGAACCCGGGGACATGCGGAAATGGGCCGAGATCGAATTTTCGGTAGGCGAATTTCCTTCTGTTGAAAAAGCAGTCGGGTATTTTACGGAAAACTATCTGCCTTTCGAAAACCAGATGAAAAAAAGATGCTGGTTCATCCTTGATGCGCACGAAGAATATGTGGCGACCGCCACGGCCTGGTATTTTGATCAGAGGTTTCTGCATTGGCCGGCTTTGAATTGGGTCGCCGTCAAGCCGCGGCATCAGGACAGGGGATTGGGGAAAGGCATCGTAAAAAAAGCGCTGTCTTTATTTCCCCGCTGCGAAAAAGGGCCCGATGTCTGGTTGCATACCCAAACCTGGAGCCATAAAGCCATCGGTATTTATCTGCACTTTGGTTTTTATGGCGTAAAACACGAACGGATGGCGCACTACAAAAACGATTTTCCCGAGGCGGTCATCGTTCTAAAAGACGTGATGCCGCCGGAAACATACCGACTTTTCATGGATACGGCCAGATAAAGACAAAAGAGCGCCCCAGGGCGCTCTTTTATGCGTCTTCTTTATATTGTTCGACAAGCAGGTTCGCTTCTTTCAACAGCAGAGCCGAGAATTCGTCCGGGTAAGGATATTTATAGACAAGTCGGATGATCCCGCTGTTCACGATCATTTTTGTGCAGATAGAGCAGGGGTAATGGGTACAGTAGAGAATGGCCCCGTCGATGGAAACGCCCATTTTCGCGGCCTGGATGATCGCATTTTGTTCTGCGTGGATGGCATAACAAAGCTCCTGGCGGGTCCCGGACTGGATACCCAGTTTCATCCGCAGGCATTCGCCTTTTTCCTTACAGCTTTTTATGCCCGCGGGCGCACCGTTATATCCGGTCGTGAGGATGCGCTTATTGCGCACGATCACGGCGCCGATGTGGCGGTCTTCTTTGAAGCAACTGGACCAAGTGCCGATGGTTTCCGCAAGCTCGATAAATCTTTTATCCCATTTGTCCATAAATGCACGCCTCCATGCATAGATAATATTGTATACATATTAGCATATATGCCTATTGTTGAACAAGCAATACCGCGCATAGCTGTGCAAATTTTTGCATATGTATAACAAACAAGCCACAGGGTCATATTTTTACGGAGGTATGCGACAGATGAGGTATTCGCGGATGCAGGATATTAAGCCGGGAAAAAAGGGGAATACGGGCATATTCTTTTTTATAAGCGTATTTGCGATAGCGGCCGTTGTATACTTTATTGGAGCGGCAAAAGTCGGAAACTTTATTTCGGAGAAGATTTTTACACCTGTCATAGCATGGATCACGGGGGAAGAAGCGGATCCATCGGAAGAAGTATCGCCCAGTGCAACAGACCAATCTCTGCAGACCATTGAGGTGGAAATAGCCGGGAGCAGCATTTATGCCTTGCAGGTCGGCGCCTATTCGGAGATAGAAAACGCCCAAGCTGTTGCAGTTAGCCTGCAGCAAAAAGGCGGAGCCGGATATATATATGCAGATACGGAAATCAACAGGGTGTTCATTGCGGCGTATCTTTCCAAAAGCGAAGCACAAAATGTGCAGGAGCGTTTGCTTTCCGAGCAGGAAATGGATACCGGTATTTATGAGATAACAACCGACGCCGTCCGGTTCAGCATCACGGCGGATCTGCAAACAATCCAAAGCGTACGGTCCATCGCGGAGAGCCTGAATACCTATCAGGAAGAACTGATCTCTCTGGCTTTGGAATATGATAAAGGCAATGTGGGTACCGCGGCGGCGGCTGCAAAAGCGGCGGATTTGGTGGAAGATATCCGGGCAAAAAAAAATACGCTGGATATTTTGTTGGCCGGGAGCAGCGACAAGACGTTGAAATCCGTTTCCGAATTTTATGAAACGGTGGAGGACGCATTGGGCGATTTGACGGAGGACCTGAGCACGGTGGAAATGTCTGCCCGTATCAAGGGGACGTATATGCAAGTGTGTTTTGCCAAATATACGCTGGTCACGGAGCTTAGCCTTTTATAGGGAATCGTTTGTACAACTAAAAAACGCTGCGGCAAAGCCGCAGCGTTTTTTAGTTCAGCCGATGACTTCGAAAGCAAAGGTATTGTTGATTACATCTTCATAGGAAGCTCTCTTTGTCAGTTCTCCCGCTTCTTCCATGACATCCTGCAAACGGTCGAAAGATTCTTTCGTCATGAAAGGATCGGCCATATAAGCGTCGATCTCCTGATACCGGGCGATGGAAGAGACGAGTATTTCCAGATCCGTATCCGGGAAAAATTCCGCGATCATTTTCGCGATCTCCTCCGGCGTTGCCGAAGCAACCCACTGCTGCCCTTTGTAAACGGCGTTGGTGAACTTTTGGATGACATCGCTGTTTTCCTCAATATAGCTGGAGAGTGCAAAATAGGCGGTGTAGGGGATCTCTCCGCTGTCCTGGCCGACGGAAGCGACGATGTAGCCGACACCTTCTGCTTCCAACATACTGGCGGTCGGCTCAAACGCGGTCACATAATCGCCGGTGCCGGCGGTAAAGACGGAAGCCATCATACCGTATTCCACAGATGTATCCAGATCCATTTCCGAAATGTCGACGCCGCTTTGTTTGATCACATATTCCAGCGTCATGTAGGGCACGCCGCCCTTTCTGCCGCCCAGGACATGTGTGCCGATGAGGTCTGCGTATGTAAAGTCTTCCTTCTCTTCCCGGGCGATCAGGAAAGAACCGTCCCTTTTGGTGAGCTGCGCAAAAACCTGCGCATAATCTTCTTTTCCTTCGTTATAAACATAGATACTCGCTTCCGGACCGGCCAACCCAATCTCTACCTGCCCGGAGATCACGGCCGTCATTACATTATCTGCGCCGGCCCCGTTGATCAGTTCGATCTCCAACCCTTCTTCCTCAAAATAACCGAGCGCGATAGCCGCATATTGCGGCGCATAAAAGACCGAATGCGTGACCTCGCTGACGGTTATCTGGACGCTTTCTTCTTTTTTCCCACAGCCGCATAGGACCATGCACAGAGTGAGCATCATCGCGATAAGAATACAGAGTATTTTCTTCATACACTACCCTCCGAACATAATATGTATAACTAATCGGTTCTTGTTATTAATTTTTTCTCGAGTAGGACAACACCTTGATACATAATGGCGGCAGCAATCGTCAAAATGACTACACTGGCCATAACAAGATCCATTTGAAAGA
The DNA here is from genome assembly GCA_963665505.1 of Christensenellaceae bacterium. Lineage (GTDB taxonomy): Bacteria > Bacillota > Clostridia > Christensenellales > Christensenellaceae > QANA01. Next base: position 1,336,074 of record OY762275.1, on the reverse strand, counting down.
CCTGAGAACCATAGACGATCAGATACCCGACCCCGGCTTTGGAGACAAGGAATTCGCCCATGATCACGCCGACCCACGAAAGCCCCACGTTGATTTTTAGCGAATAAATGATCGTATGGAAATTAGACGGCAACACGACCATCCGGAAGATCTGCAGCTTATTGGCGCCGAACACCCGCAGGAGTTTTATTTTTTCCGGTTCCGTGGCCAAAAATCCGTTCAGAACGCTGAGGATCGTAACGATGAGAGAAATCGCGAGCGCCATAATGATGATGGCCCCGGTTCCAGCCCCCACCCAGACGATGAAGATGGGCCCCAGCGCCACTTTGGGCAACGCATTCAGGATGACCATATACGGTTCTAAAACCCGGCATAGAAAATCCGACCACCACAGGATGGTCGCGACGACCGTGCCCAAGACCGTACCCAACAGGAACCCGATGACCGTTTCGAGACAGGAGACGCCGATATGCTTAAAAAGGCTGCCCTGGTTGTATACGCTGATGATGCTTTGTATGATCCGGGAAGGTTTGCTCATGATGAAAGAATCGATCCAGCCTAGATCTGCGGCTAATTCCCATATACCCAGCAGCAGGACCAATGCCATGATTTTCGTACACCGGATCAGGATTTTATCCTTTCGTGTCTTTTTCAGGTAGAGAACACGTTCTTTGGAAAGGCCGGCATGTTTTTCTTTAGACATGAACATCAAGCTCCTTTAAAATCTGGTTGAAATACACGCTGAATTCCTTTTCTTTCCTGCAGTTGATCGGTGTTCTCCTGATGTGCTCAAACTTAATATCGTGAATGGATTTCAACACGGCGGGACGCTTGCTCAAAACGAGCACCCGGTCCGACATGCTTACGCTTTCCGAAATGTCGTGTGTTACCATAACAGCCGTTTTGCGTTCGTTTTTTATAATGAAATAGATATCGTCGGCGACGGCGAGCCTCGTTTGATAGTCCAGCGATGCGAAGGGTTCATCTAAGAGCAAGATATGCGGGTGCGTGGTAAGTGTGCGTATGAGCGCGACCCGTTGCCGCATTCCAACCGAAAGCTGGGAAGGATATTTATCTTTAAATTCATAAAGCCCATATGTTTTTAACAGGTCCAACGCATAGGCAACGTTTTCTTTGGTGCGCTTTTTTTGTACTTCCAGGCCAACCAAAATATTGCCGAATACTGTGCGCCAATCAAACAGGTGGTCGTTCTGCGGCATAAAACCGATGAGCGGGCCGGGTTTTGTTATCTCCGTTCCATCGATGAATACTTTGCCGGACGTGGGTGAAATAAGGCCGCATATTATGGATAGCAATGAAGTTTTTCCGCAACCGCTGGGTCCCACAATGCTGATGTATTCTCCTTTCTCCACAGAAAAGCTGACATCGGATATAGCATCGATTTCACCATTTTTTGATTGATATTTCAAAGAAATGTTGTAAACATTTACAATTTTACTCATGCTATACCTCCCACATTGGTTTATAATATGGCAGGGAGGAATATTTTGTACCTTGTATGCACCGTTTTGTTTTTAGATGCCCGCATTTATGGCTATAATAAAATGGCTGGACGGACTCTTAACGAAAAGGGAAAAATATGTTATGATAATTATAAGTATTCCTATATGGAAAGTGAGGAAATTAAATTTTTGAAGAAAAGAACAAAACAGAAACAGACATTGAAAATCATCCCGTTAGGTGGTATCGGAGAAGTCGGCAAAAACATGACCGTTATCGAATACGGGGATGATATAATCGTGATAGACTGTGGGCTGATGTTCCCAGGCGAGGATATGCTCGGCGTGGACTATGTCATACCGGATACCACATACTTGGAAAAAAACAAAGAAAAGATACGGGCTTTTATCCTGACACACGGACACGAAGACCATATCGGGGCAACTCCGTATGTTTTGCCCGTGTTTGCGACCGTGCCGGTTTATGGTACGCGTCTCACGTTGGCATTGGTTGAATTGAAACTGTCCGAAAACCGTGCTTCTTCCGGGAAACTCAACCGTATAGAGCCTGGAGACAAGGTCAAATGCGGCGTATTTGAAATCGAGTTCATTAAAGTCAGCCACAGTATAGACGATGCCGTGGGTTTGGCGATCACGACGCCCCTGGGGGTGATTGTGCATACGGGCGACTTCAAAGTGGACTTTACGCCCATAGATGGGAAGATCATTGACATTCCGCGTTTTACGGAATTAGGGAACAAGGGCGTTTTGGCGCTTATGTCGGACAGCACCAACGCCGAGCGGCCCGGCTATACGATTTCTGAGAAGAGCGTAGGAGAAAGTTTTGAAAAATATTTTTCAGAAGCGACCGGCCGGATCATCATCACGACCTTTGCGTCCAATATCCACCGGCTGCAGCAAGTGATCGACGTTGCCAAAAAATATAACCGGAAGGTATGTCTTACCGGCAGGAGTATTTTGAAGATCACGTCCGTGGCAAAAGAACTCGGGTATCTGGACCTGCCGGAAAAGATGCTTTTGCGCATAGAAGATATCAATTCCGTACGGGACAGGAAAGTCGTGATCCTGACGACGGGCAGCCAGGGCGAGCCGATGTCCGGCCTTGTGCGTATGGCTGCGGGAGAACATGCCCGCCTGGATATCAAACCGGGCGATATGGTGATCATGTCTTCTTCCGCCATCCCTGGGAATGAAAAATACATTTCCAATGTTATCAATATGCTGTACCGTCGCGGCGCTACCGTTATTTATGGTGCACTTGCACAGGTCCATGTATCCGGGCACGCCTGCCAGGAAGAATTGAAGCTCATGCTTTCTATGGTCAAACCGAATTATTTTATCCCCGTACACGGAGAATACCGCCAGATCTACAACCATGCCGCCCTTGCATACAGCATGGGGATGAACAAAAAGGATGTCTTCCTGGCGGAAATCGGGCTGCCGATCGAATTCAAGCAGGCTTCCGCTTCCTTTGGAGAACCGGTGGACTCGGGCATCATCCTGATCGATGGGCTGGGTGTGGGAGACGTCGGGAAAGTGGTATTGCGGGATAGGAAGCTGCTCTCGCAGGACGGTCTCTTTATTGTGGTCATCACGGTTTCCAAGGAGAGGCGGGAGCTTGCCTTAGAGCCCGAGATCATATCCCGCGGGTTTGTATATATGAAGGAATCGGAAGACCTGTTGGAGCATGCGAAATCCTTGGTCATCAGGACGGTAAAAGATTGTATGAAAGCCAAAACGGGCGGTTGGATGTCCATCAAGAATAAACTCAGGCGGGCGCTTTCGTCTTATTTATACAGAAAAACGAAAAGAAGCCCCATGATATTGCCGATTGTGATCGAAGTTTGATGCGTGAGGTGAATTTTATGTATGTGTATGACAAGGCGCATGAATTGGCATCAGAAATCAAAAAATCTGAAGAATTCAAAACGTACAAGGCGCTGAAGGACGAACTATACAAAGACGAAACGACAAAAAATCTTTTGCGCCAGTATAAGGCCTTGCAGTTTGAAGCGCAGGCTGCGCTCCTTTCCGGAAAAGAACCGGAAAAAGAGACGATGGAAAAACTGAAAAAGACCGGGGAGATATTGGGCTTCAATCCAAAAGCGACGGAATTTTTTGCGGCGGAATACAAATTCAATACGCTGGTTTCCGACATATATAAGATCATTGGGGATGCCTGTGAAATAGATACCGGGTTGTTTGAGTGATCGATTTTAGGGAGAAAAACAATGAAAAGGGATAAACGCAACAACCCGGAGGAACAGGCGTTCCGCCGGTCAATAAAAGCTGTGGAATACCCGGATGCGGAAAAACCGCAGAATACCTTCAGAGAACCCGCTGATACAATGGGGGACAGCTCGCCTGAAAATGGGAAGGTAAAGCCGGTCCCGAAAGCGGGGAAAGTACACAAAAACAGGCAGGCAAAAAGGCAGGCGCCTTCCCGCCCAAAGGCGAAAAGCAAGTTCGGGCGTATATGGAGCCGTTTCATATGGCCTGTTCTACGGCCGGCCGTCTCTATCCTGATAGGGTTGCTCATTGTCGTGGGCGTCGGCGTGATGGCGTTCAAATATGCGTATACGAATTATTTTTCGCCGGTAGATGCTGCCAGCACGGAAGAAATTGATGTTGTGATCAACACGAACGACTCGCTGGCCACTATTGCGAATAAACTCGAAGAAGCGGGGATCATCCGGAACAGTAAAATTTTTAAATATTACGTCGACTTTTCCGATATGAGCTCTAAACTGCTTGCGGGCAAATTCACGCTTTCGCCCAGTATGACGTTTGACGATATCATAAGTATTCTGAAGCGGTCCTCCGCCGCGGCGGAAACAACACGCCTGACTTTTGCGGAGGGCATATCTGTCGAAACGTACGCCGCACTGTTTACGCAGGAAGGCGTATTGGAAAATGACCTTTCTTTCATGGACAAAGTGACCACGGGGCTGGATTACACGAAATACTGGTTTATACAGGAAGTGTTGGCCAAAGAAGCAACGACCGAGAAAAGCAGGAAATATGTGCTGGAAGGATATTTATTCCCGGAAACCTATGATTTTTACATCTCTTCCACGGCCGATCAGGCGATAGAAAAACTGTTGGACCAGTTTGAAAAGGTGTTTACCGATGAATACAGGGAACGTGCGGAAGAGTTGGGCATGAGTGTGGACGATGTCGTTATCCTTGCTTCCATGATCGAGAAAGAAGCAAAGGAAGATGATTTTGCCAAAGTCTCGGCCGTGTTCCATAACCGGTTAGAGATCGAACAGCCGCTGCAGTCCTGTGCCACGCACCGGTATTTCATGGAAGAAAAGAAACTTGTTTATTCGGGAGACGAATTGAAAATCGATTCGCCCTATAATACGTATCTGTACGGCGGATTGCCGATCGGACCCATATGCAACCCCGGGAAAGCGGCCATAGAGGCCGCCCTGTGGCCGGAAGAGTCATATCTGGGCGTATATTACTATTTCTGCCTGGGCGACCCGGCAACCGGAGAAACGATCTTCAGCAAGACTTATGAAGAACACCTTGCGGCACAGGCGAAATATTCCGCATTGTGGGATGCCTATGAAGACTAAGCCGGCCCCTGCAAAGCGCGTAGAATTGCTTGCGCCTGCGGGAAATATGGAATGTTTTTATGCCGCCCTCCGTTACGGGGCCGATGCGGTGTATCTTGCCGGCAAAAATTTCGGCCTTCGCGCGGCGGCACAAAATTTTACACAGGCGCAGCTTGCGCATGCCGTATCGCAGGCGCATGCGCGGGGCAAAAAGATATATGTTACCGTAAACGCGCTTCTGAGAAGTGAAGAGATGGCAGAAATCGGCGGATATCTGCATGCTTTGAAAGATATGCGGGCCGATGCTGTCATTCTGTCCGATCCGGGTATGATCGGGCTCGTGAAAGACGCGGGGCTGGAATTCCACATCAGCACGCAGCTGAGTACGATGAATGATAAATGCGCCTGCTTCTGGCATACGGCGGGGGCAAAACGAGTCATTTTGGCAAGGGAGCTTTCTCTCCGCGAGATCGCGGAAATTTATCGGAACACGCCGGAGACACTTGAACTGGAAGCATTCGTACACGGGGCCATGTGTGTCGCCTATTCGGGCAGGTGTATCTTATCTTCCGTATTTACCGGGCGAAGCGGCAACCGGGGAGAATGTGCGCAGCCCTGCCGGTGGCAGTATACGCTGCATGAAGCGGGCTATCCGTATGATTTCTTGCCCATATTTGAAGATGCGCGCGGCACATACGTCTTGAATTCCAGGGATTTGATGATGATAGAGCATATCCCGGCGCTTATCCGGGCCGGGCTTTCTTCCTTCAAAATAGAAGGCAGGATGAAATCCGCCTATTATGTCGCTTCTGTGGTGCACGCGTACAGACGTGCGATCGACGCCTATTATGCCGGCCCGGAAGAATATGTGCTGGACGAACGTTGGGTAGAGGAACTGAAAGATTGCACGACGCGAGGATTCTGTACCGGTTTTTATTTTGGAGAACCGGAAAAAGCATCCGATATCTACCGCCTTCCGCAGGAAAGAGCGTATAATTTCTGCGGGATCGTACGGGGCGACAGGGATGAAAACGGCATGTATCTGATAGAACAGCGAAACAAATTCTCCGTAGGCGACAGGATCATGATCCTGTCGCCCGCACAAGACCAACGTGCGTTCACGATGGAAAAGATCATAGATCTGGAAGGCAATACGAGGCAAAGCGCGCCGCATCCGCAGGAAATGCTGAAAATCGCATGTCCCTGCACACTGGAACCGGGCGATATGCTGAAGGTCAGACAGCACGATGCTTCCCTTGACAATATCGGTCTGTGAGACGCATATAATGAACCAGCATTCTTAAGGAAGGTTGGTTTATTTATTTATGTTACCCATTTTGGAGCTTCTACGCAAAATTTTTTTCTATGCGGGCTATATCGGCGACAGGAGACGGAATTTCAAGAAGCCGCTTTCACCGCAGCAGGAAAAAGAATTCATACAGAAGTATTACGCGCAGGGTGATGACAAGGCGCGCGAAATCCTGATAGAACACAATCTCCGGTTGGTGGCGCATATAGCAAAAAAATACGTGCATGCGCGGGTCGACGCGGAAGATCTGATCTCGATCGGCACGATCGGGCTGATCAAGGGGATCAATACGTTCAATCCGGAAAAAGGCAGCCAGCTTGCCAATTATATCGCGCGGTGCATAGAAAACGAGATCCTGATGTTTTTGCGCGCGAACAAGAAAAACGCCGCGGAAATCTCCCTGAGCGAACCGATCGGGGAAGACAAAGAAGGCAACAGGATCTCTCTTCTGGATGTCATAGGTGTTGAAGAAGATATCGACGACCAGGTGGATTTTAAAATACAAACGGAGAAGATGAAAAAGGCCATCGACGTGGTACTCACGGAAAGAGAAAAAAAGGTGATCTTGCTGCGGTATGGATTGGGAGGGGGCAATACGCTCCCGCAAAGGGAGATTGCCAGGCAACTGGGGATTTCAAGGTCTTATGTTTCGCGTATTGAAAAGAAAGCGCTCAAAAAACTGAACCGGGAGATCAACAAGAAAAATATTCTGTAAAACGGTGAATCTGTGGAAAAGATGTCTTAAGGTGTGCTATAATCACCATAGGGGTGAATATGGATAATAGCATAAAGGAACAACTACTTGCAAAATATAAAGCTGAGTTTTGTGATTTATTGCGGTCTACCAACAGACCGAATATAGGAAAACTCATTTCCTGGCTGGAAACGGAGACGGACTTTTTTTCCGCTCCCGCCAGTACGAAAACGCACGGTTCTTACGAGGGCGGGCTTTTGATACATAGTCTTTCCGTATACAGGATCCTACTGAATTTTACTAAAAATATCGAAAATGCCGATAAAAACTCCGTGATCATAGCGGGTTTGCTGCACGATCTTTGCAAAACCAATTTTTATATAAAATCGGTTCGGAACGTGAAGATCCCGGGCGAACGCAGGTGGGAAGAAGTGGAAGTGTATACGATCGACGATACGCTGCCTCTTGGACATGGAGAAAAATCCGTCTATATGGCAATGAAATTTATCGACCTGACCGATGAGGAAGCAATGGCTATCCGATGGCATATGGGAGGATATGACGATGCAGCCCGGTCTTATGTCGGCGGCCTGGCACAAGCCGCTGCGTATCGGAAATACCCATTGGCTGCCGCGCTGGCCATCGCCGATATGTATGATACCTACATTATAGATAAATAACTTGAAAAGCGGCAAAATCACTGCCGCTTTTCAATAATACAAACAGGCAGCCCGCGGATATTTATTCCGGGTCCGGGCAGCACAACGGACAGGGCTTTTTGCCGGATGCCAGGGCGTCCCCCAGCGTAGTCAGTTCCATCGTGTCCGAGCGGCGGGCATAGCAGTGTGCGTTTGTGTGGTAATAGGCGTCGTCGGACGAGACATATACGAGTTGTTCTCCCTTTTCAGAATAGGGGATGCCGTCGACGGTATACGCTATTTCCGGCTGTTCTTTCTCGGCTGCACCGGTTGCTGTATTCTCTTGATCTTCGGCGGTTTGTGATTGCTCCAGTACGTAGAGCGTGTTTCTGTAATAGTGCGGCTGCGCGGCGTCATAAATAAGGAAGGCGCAGACGATACCACATGCGCAGATCAGTATGCTTATCCATGCAATCCTGTCAGTTTGGTCTTGTTTCATGGGATTCTCCCGGCGGTGATGAGACAGCCTCTACCTTAACTATACCCTATCCGGTCCTGTGCGGCAATGAGGAATTGCAAAAGGGGAGAAGATTTGTATGAAAAACGAGGAGAAAATAGAACAGTTTTTAAAACTGGTGGAGAACAGTTCCAATATCGTATTTTTTGGTGGGGCGGGGACTTCCACGGAAAGCGGCATACCCGATTTCAGAGGTGAACACGGCTTATACCGGCGAAAGGAAGCTTATCCTCCCGAAGTAATTCTTTCCCATACGTTCTTTTTTGAAAATCCGGAGGTGTTTTATCAATTTTATCGAAAGAACATGATATACAATGTATCTCCCAATATTACCCATAATAAACTTGCGGAGTTGGAGGCAAAAGGCAAATTGAAAGCGGTGATCACCCAGAATATCGACGGACTCCATCAGAAGGCGGGCTCCAAGACGGTCATAGAGTTGCACGGCTCCATATCCCGGAACTTTTGTGTGAGATGCCATCAATATTATGGATTGGATTATATTGAAAAATCTGTGGGGGTCCCGCGGTGTACGTGCGGTGGAATCATAAAGCCGGATGTTGTTCTTTATGAAGAAGAACTGGACACCGCCGTGCTGGAAGAGGCGGTGCTTTTCATCCGCGCCGCCGACCTGTTGATCGTGGGGGGGACTTCCCTGAACGTATACCCTGCGGCAGGTTTGCTGGAAGAATACACGGGGGCGCATTTGGTCCTGATCAACCGTACGCCCACTGTATTTGACCAGGATGCCTATTTGTTGATACGGGAAGATCTCGGTGTTGTTTTTGGCAAAACAGCACAGATTTAAAGAGGATAGTCATATGAAAATCATCATATCCCCGGTTTCTTTTAAGGGAAGTCTAAGCGCGTTTGAAGCGGCTTCCGCAATGAAAGAAGGAATTTTTCTTGTAGACAAAGCTATAAAAGTAGAGGAAATGCCCATTGCAGACGGCGGGGAAGGCACGGTCGATGTCATCGCCGGCCGGCAGAAAGGGAACTTTGTCAGGCATGTTGTGCCCGGACCCGATGGACAACCTGTGGATGCAAAATACTTCTTGTCGGAAACCGGTACCGCTTATATAGAACTTGCACAGGCTTCGGGGCTGACTTTATTGAAGAGAAAAAAGCGCATTCCGATCTTGGCTTCGACGTATGGGACGGGTGTGCTGATCAAAGATGCGTTGGATCATGGCGCCCATAAAATATGCCTGACGTTGGGCGGCAGCGCCACAAATGACGGCGGAGCAGGGATCGCAAAGGCTTTGGGGATCCGTATCGTAGATAATGCCGGAGAGGAGGTCGTTCCGAACTGTCTGGGGTTATCCTGCGCATGCAATATCGATCTCTCGCATATGGACAAGCGTTTATCTGCAGTGGATTTCGAGATCGCCTGCGACGTGCAAAATCCGCTGTGCGGCGAGTGGGGCGCATCTTTTGTGTATGGTCCGCAAAAAGGTGCGAACGAAACGCTCGTAAAGCAGATGGATTCGATTCTGTACCGATATGGGCGGCTGCTGGCGGACATCACGGGCAAAGAGATCGTGCTTTTGCCGGGGAGCGGTGCAGCCGGCGGGGCTGCGCTTCCCCTGCTTGCTTTTGCAAATGCCAGACTGTCGTCCGGTATTGATATGGTGCTGGATGCGGTCAAAATCGATGAATCCCTAAAAGATGCTTCGCTGGTTCTGACGGGAGAAGGGAAAATAGACCGGCAAACAAATTTTGGCAAGGCGATCCATGGCCTTCATAAACGTACGGCTCCTCGGGGGATTCCGTTGCTGGCGTTCGGCGGGCATATTGAGGAAGGCATATCTATGCCGGGACTCTACTTATATGGGATCAACCCGCCGGGAGAAAAAACGGAAATCAGCATGGAGCATGCGCATGAAAACCTGCGCCGTACCGTGGCCGACAGGTTGTCCGCATTTTTGCGGGAAAAAAAGGTATAGAAAGAACAAGGAAAAGATATGCGTACAAAAACAGTTTTGATCACCGGCGCCTCCCGGGGGATCGGTGCGGGTATGGCATTGGCATTCGGCCGGGCGGGCTGGAACGTCGTTATAAATTATCATACCCATAAAAAAGAGGCGGAAGAAATAGCGGCCGCCATAGGGGCAAACGCGCTTGTTGTCCAGGCGGACGTTGCGCGGGAAAAGGAAGTAAGAGAGATGTTTTCTCTGGCGAGGGAACGGTTTTTACGCGTAGATGCCCTGATAAATAATGCTGCTGCGGCAAAAAACGGTCTCTTCTGCGATCTCACAGATGCGGAAATGCATTCTTTGTTCAACGTCAACTTTTTTGGGGCCTGTAATTGTATCCGGGAAGCCCTGCCCATGATGCTGGCGCGAAAGCAGGGGAAGATCATCAATATTTCCTCCATGTGGGGCATACTGGGCGCTTCCTGCGAGGCCGGCTACGCGGCTTCCAAGGCTGCTGTTATCGGGCTCACAAAATCTCTGGCGAAAGAACTGGGCCCTTCGCATATCCAGGTGAACTGTATCGCCCCCGGCGTGATCGATACGGATATGAATGCCGGCCTGGAAGAAGCGGCGATAGGGGCCTTGCGGGAGAAGGTCTCTCTGGAACGCATCGGAAAAGTGGAGGACATAGCGCCGTTGGCGCTCTTCCTCGCTTCGGAAAAAGCAGAGTATATCACGGGCCAGGTGATCCGGGTAGACGGTGGATTCAATGGCTGAGCTGTACCGTGGCAGGATTGAAGGATACGGCTGCGCTATGGTATAATCTGTGTACGAATATAAGTTTGGTGGCAACATGGAAATTCTGAACGGTGTCCATATCACAAAGACGTTTGGCGTGCGTACGATCCTGCAGGATGTCTCTTTTTCCGTCAATGAAACGGATAAAATAGGGATCATGGGAGTCAACGGCGCCGGCAAGACAACTTTGTTTAAAATCATACTAGGGGAAGAAGACCCGACGCAAGGCGCTGTTGTCAAACAGAAAAACAGCAAGATAGGGTATATGCCGCAGCAGGTATCTTATTTTTCAAAGAAAACGGCCTTAGAAGATGCGTTGGAGAGTTTTTCGCATTTGCAGGGGGCGGAAGCACAGCTCAACCGCCTGCAAAGCGAGATGGAAACGGATCATTCTGCTGCGGTCATCCGCCAGTTTACCGAGTTGAACGAACGGTTCATTGCCGAAGGGGGATTGACGTACCGGAATAGAACCCGGTCCATGTTGTTGGGCCTGGGGCTTTTGGAGGAAGAGATATTGCTTCCTCTTTCGGAATTGAGCGGCGGGCAGCGCACAAGGGTGCTGCTGGCAAAATTGTTGTTGGCGGAACCCGATCTTCTGCTTCTGGATGAACCGACGAATCATCTGGACCTGGACGCGGTGGAGTGGCTGGAAAATTATCTTCTCGGCTATCGCGGAGCCGTGCTTGCGGTCTCCCACGACCGTTATTTTATCGATATGTTCGCAAACAGGATATTTGAACTCGAGAACAATACGCTCAAAAGTTATAAAGGGAATTATTCGGACTTTGTCAGGCTGAAGGCGGAAGCCTTGCTGGCGCAGCAGCGGGAATATGAAAAGCAAAAAAGAGAACTTACGCGTATAGAAGGCATCATTGCGCAGCAAAAACAATGGAATACAGAACGGAGTCTCGTTACGGCGCGCAGTAAGGAGAAGATGGCGGATAGGATCCGTAGGGAGATCGTAAAGCCGGACGAAGAACCTGCGAGTATAAGATTCTCGATAAAGGCAAAGGAACGTTCCGGGAATGATGTGCTATGTGTGGAACATCTGGAAAAGTCTTTTGACGGGCATCTGCTGTTCAAAAACGTGTGCTTGGATATCAAAAGAAAAGAGAGAGTTTTCCTTCTTGGGAAAAACGGCATTGGCAAAACGACACTCTTCCGGATCCTTTTGGGAGAATTGGCAGCCGACAGAGGGGAAGTACAGTTTGGAGCGAATGTTTCCTGCGGGTATTACGCGCAGACACAGGAAAACCTGCCCAACGACAAAAGCATATTGGAAGCGGTGTATGAGCAGGTAAAAGAACAGAAACTCGGCAATATACGGAATGTACTGGCTGCGTTTCTTTTTACAGGGGAAGATATCGATAAGAAGATAGCGACGCTTTCCGGCGGCGAACGTGCTCGTGTCGCATTGGCGATCCTGATGCTTTCCGAGCATAATCTTTTGTTGCTGGACGAACCTACCAACCATTTGGATATTCCTTCCCGTGAAATTCTGGAGGATGCGTTGCTGCAGTACGATGGAACATTGTTGGCAATCTCACACGACAGGTACTTTGTACAGAAGATCTCTACAAAAATTTATGCGCTAGATACACAGGGGGCGGTCTTATTTGACGGCGGATATGCCTCTTATGTGCAGGCAAGGGCGGCGGATACGCAGAACCAGTCTTCTCCCAAACAAGAATCCAGGTCTGCCGAAGAATACAAAAAAAGGCGGCGGGATGCATCCGCCAAAAGAAAACTCGTCCACCGGGCGAAGCAGCTGGAAGGGCAGATTGTCCAAACCGAAGAAAAAATACGGTTCCTTAATAAAAAACTGTTTTTGCCGGAAGTGGCATGTGACTACGAGGAGGCTCTGCGCATTTCCAACGAAGTGAAGGACTTAGAACAAAAACTACCCGGATTGTATGAAGAATGGGAAAAAATCAACCCTTTGGAGTAGATGCCCGGCGATAGAGAAAGTGTTTTTTTCCCCTTGAAATAGGTGGAATATTCATGTAGAATTAACTTAGTTTTAGGCAGGTGAGTCTTATAGAACAGGTGTTTCCAGGGTATGAGGCATTGTGCAGGGTCATCGGATATAACTTTAAAAACCCGATCCTTTTATTACATGCCGTCACACATGCTTCGAAAGAAGCCGGATATAACTATGAAAGATTGGAGTTCTTGGGAGACGCGGTCCTCGAATTTATCGTGAGCACCGTTTTGTTCGAAAAGTACGGCGCCTATGACGAAGGGAAACTGACGGCTTTGCGTGCGAATATCGTACGGGAACAAAACTTGGCCGCATGGGCATCCCAGAACAAAATAGGGGGGTATATCGTCCTAGGGAAAGGAGAAGAGAATTCCGGAGGACGAAATAAAAGCTCTATTCTTTGTGATGTGGTTGAATCCATCATCGGCGCCGTGTATCTGGACGGAGGAGTTGCGGCGGCCCTGGCCTTGGTCACGGCGATCATGCAATATAACGCGGCTATGCTTTTGGCGGAAAACGACCCTAAAACCGAACTGCAGATCGAGCTTCAAAAAAATGCCTGCAATACATTGTCATACGAGGTCTACAAAAGCGTGGGCCCGCCGCATGACATGACTTTCTTTGTGAATGCCAAGCTGAACGGGGCAATACTGGCCAGCGGCAAGGGGAAATCTAAAAAACAGGCCGAACAGTGTGCGGCAAAAAAGGCGCTCCGGTCCCTGAAAGAAGAACAAAAGCGCAAGACGAGTCAGTGAAAAATTTTATATAAGGGGAATAGTGAAAATGCTTGAATTTCCGTATGTTAAAAAAACAGATCCCGAAGTGTACGCTGCAATGGAAAAAGAAATGGCCCGGCAGCAGGGGAACCTGGAGCTCATTGCTTCGGAAAACGTGGTTTCTCGTGCCGTAATGGAAGCCATGGGTTCTCCCTTGACCAATAAATACGCGGAGGGCTATCCGGGAAAGCGCTATTACGGTGGCTGCCAGTTTGTTGACATCGTAGAAACTTTGGCTATCGAACGGGCAAAGGAACTTTTCGGTGCGGAGCATGCGAACGTACAGCCGCATTCCGGGGCACAGGCCAATACGGCGGTCTATTTTGCATTGCTGAAGCCGGGAGATACCATCGTGGGGATGAACCTTGCGCACGGCGGGCATTTGACGCATGGGAGTCCCGTCAATATATCCGGGAAGTATTTTACCGTCGTTCCTTATGGCGTATCCCAGCAAACAGAAACGATTGACTATGACGAACTCGAACGCATCGTAAAAGAAGTAAAACCCAAGATGGTGGTCGCAGGGGCAAGTGCCTATCCGCGGACCATCGATTTTGAACGGTTTGCCAAGATTGCACACGATAACGGCGCCTACCTTATGGTGGATATCGCGCATATCGCCGGTCTGGTCGCCGCCGGGCTGCACCCGAGCCCGGTGCCCTATGCGGATATCGTAACGACAACGACGCATAAAACGCTGCGGGGCCCGCGGGGCGGCATGATCCTATGCAAGAGCAAATATGCCAAAAAGATCGATAAAGGCGTTTTCCCCGGGACACAGGGCGGTCCGCTCATGCATACCATCGCCTCTAAGGCGGTGTGCCTGAAAGAAGCGCTGACGGACGATTTCAAGGGTTACCAGGCCCAGATACTGAAAAACGCAAAAGCTCTGGCGGGCGAGCTCATAAAGAAGGGCTTGCGGCTCGTATCCGGGGGTACGGACAACCATCTTATGCTGATCGACGTTTATGAAAAAGGCATCACGGGCAAAGAAGCCGAGACGCTTTTGGATGAGGCGCATATAACCGTCAACAAGAACACAATCCCCTTTGAGACACTCAGTCCGTTCATTACGAGCGGTATCCGTGTGGGGACGCCCGCGATCACTTCCAGGGGCTTTAAGGAAGAGGAGTGCGTGCTGATGGCCGACCTGATCGCAGAAATCATATACGAAAAAGAAGCGGCAGTGCAGGATGTGTCTGCAAAAGTCAAGGAATTGTGCGATAAATATCCCTTATATTAAAGAGAAAAGGCCGGGGATGCCGTTAGGCATCCCCGGCCTTTAAAGACGGAAATATCATTGACTTTTGATAGGCAAAACTATATAATAACCTTTGCCGGCTTAAAATGCGATCGTGGCGGAACAGGCAGACGCGCACGTTTGAGGGGCGTGTGGGCAACCATATGGGTTCAAGTCCCATCGATCGCACCAATCACCTTTCTTGGAAAGCATATAAAAGAAAGGTGATCACAAAAAAACAGGGAAGTGCATACCCAATCCATGGTATGCACTTTTTATATGGTTTTTCCCACATATGCAATATGAAATTTGCAGTTATGCATTTTCCCTGTTTTTATAAGAAATTTATACTGAGTTTATGTTAAAAAAAAGTGTTGTTCACATATGATATAAAATAGTAGTAAAAAATATTGTCCATAGTGAAAAATAGATAGAGAAAATATGCATTTTTCAAAGGAAAGAAAAAAATCTATTGACAAGGTAAAATTATATTGTTATATTTATTCACAAGAGAGTAACAAAATTCGCTGTACAAAGAAGTGCAGGCTTTTTTTGCCTGTATATTTTTTTACTCGGATGTAAGTACACTCTAAGTACTGCTTTTAATACAGTACTTTAGGTTGGAATTTTTGCTTAAAAAAGGAGGAAAATCCATGAGAAAAGGTTTAAAGCTTGTCAGCTTGGTGTTGGCAATGTGTATGGTTCTGTCTATGACAGCGGCATGTAAAGCCAAAACTGAGGGTAGTTCAGAAACCGTGAAGATTGGTACCATAGGGCCCTTGACAGGTTCGCTTGCAGCATATGGCACGGCAGTCGCAAATGCGGTTAAATTGGCCGTAGATGAAATCAACGAGGCGGGCGGCGTGTTGGATGGCCGCATGATAGAAGTCGTTGATTATATGGATGACAAAGCGGACTCTACAGAGGCTGCGAACTGCTATAACAGCTTGGTGTCCGAAGGCGTTTCTGCCATTATCGGGTCGGTAACATCCGGTGTCACGGCGGGTCTTGCGACACTGGCCGACAGTGACAAAATGTTGCTTTTGACGCCGACGGCTACCAACGATAACGTAACGGTCGGCTTGCCCACAGTATTCCGCGCATGCTATGCGGACTCCTATCAGAGTTCTGTTTGCGCGCAGTTCCTTGCGGACTCCGGCATAAAGAAAGTTGCCGTCCTGTATGCTTCCGGGGACACGTATTCTTCCGGGATGTATGAAGGATTCAAGGCTGCTGCTGAAGAGCTGGGCCTGGATATCGTAGCGGTCGAGAGCTCTTCTGCGACCAGTGATACAGATTATTCCACACAGCTCACGAATATCGTTGCTTCCGGTGCCGAAGCTATTTTCGCGCCCTATTACTACGATTCTGTCGGTCCCTATATTGTACCGCAGGCGCGTGATGCCGGGTTCACCGGTATGATGATTGGTGCGGACGGCTGGGATGGTACGGCGGATTATATGGTGGACGATGTATCGCTTTATAACAACACATTCTTCACCAACCACTATGCGGCGGACGACCCGGATGAACAGGTTCAGCACTTCGTAAGCGCTTATGAGGAAGCCTATGGCGAAACCCCGAACGCGCTGGCTGCACTTGGCTATGATGCGGCATATATGTTGGCCCAGGCGATCGACGAAGCCGGTTCTGATGAAACGGCTGACATTGTGGAAGCACTGGCTGCCGGCAGTTATGATGTCGTGACCGGTACCTTCACACTGGATGAGACCGGCACACCTAAAAAACCCTGCGCAATTATCGAATATGTCGATGGCGGGATGGTTTGGAAGGCAACGGTTGCTGCTGAAGAATAATATTATTTGAAAATGTGCTATGCGACACGGGGTCTGATCACTCCGTGTCGCGCCTTTTGAAAGGCTGTTGTCCGAAGCGGTGAAACGATGCGGCACCGTTTCGGACAACATATAGCAATAAAAAGGGGATGCAGATATGGATGGAGTACTATTATTTATCCAGCAGGTGATAAACGGCCTGAAGGTGGGCAGCATATATGCGCTGATCGCCCTTGGCTATACTATGGTATACGGCATCATCCGTTTGATAAACTTTGCGCATGGCGATTTTATTATGGTGGGCGGTTATACGTTGGTATATACGGTGCCTTTGATGTTGCAGGCCGGTATGCCTGCATGGACGGCTGCGATCATTGCTTGTGTTGTATGTTCCGTCACCGGCGTCTTGGTGGAAAAGTTGGCATATAATCCGGTTCGCCGCAAAGGGAACAAAATGTCCACCTTGATCACCGCGATTGCGATGAGCTTATTTCTGGAAAACCTGGCGCAGACTATTTTTGGTGCAAACCCGAAACAAGTGCATACGATTTTTGATTTGCCGAGTATCGGAGGGATCAGCGGGAATACGATCCTTACGATCGGGATCGGCGTGGTTGTTATGCTCGCCCTTTCTTTTTTTGTAAATAAGACGAGAATGGGCAAGTCGATGCGCGCCGTTTCAGAAGATAAAGTGGCTTCCACTTTGATGGGGATCAATATCAACCGGACGATCAGCGTCACGTTTGCCATCGGTTCGGGGTTGGCCGCGATCGCCGCTCTGATGTATTGTTCCCAATATCCTGCTGTTACGACGACGATGGGATCCATGCTGGGACTGAAAGCCTTTATCGCCGCGGTCCTTGGCGGCATAGGCAGTATCCCCGGCGCGATGTTGGGCGGGATCATGATTGGGCTTGTGGAAAGCCTTTCCAAAGCATATATCGGCGCTTTGACAGGCGGGGTTATCACTTCGGCTTTTTCAGACGCGATCGTATTTGCGATACTGATTCTTGTTTTATTGATAAGGCCGCAGGGTATTTTGGGCAGAGACGTCGGGGAAAAGGTGTAAGGTGAAGAAAATGTCCAGATCAAAAGAAAGCATAAAAAGTGCCCTTACATCACTGGCAGGTGTGCTGGCACTATTTGGGATTTTATTCTATTTTAATGAGACAGGGAAATTAAACAGTTATATATCCGGTATTTTGATTCAGTGTTGTTATTCCATCATTATGGTCACTTCATTGAATATCGCTACCGGTTTTTTGGGCCAAACGGCTTTGGGGCATGCGGGGTTCATGGCGGTAGGCGCCTACTCCTCGGCCCTTGTTACCAAAGCGCTGATCAACGCCGGAATTTTCACGACGGCCGGGCTTTCAGGGTTTCTATTGTATATGATCGCTATTGTGACCGGCGCTGTTTTTGCGGGTATCTTCGGCATGTTGGTAGGGATTCCCGCGCTGCGGCTACGTGGCGACTACCTGGCCATCATCACATTGGGTTTTGGAGAAATCATCCGCGTCGTTATCCAGAACCTACCGTTTGCGGGAGGAAAAGGCCTTTCGGAAGGCCAGGCGGGGCAGGCTTTGATCGGGATCGCCCGGTTTAATAATATTTACATTATACTTGCCATCACGGTTGTGTGCGTGACGATCCTGTTTAATTTTGTACGTTCGAAATATGGCCGTGCGATTTCTGCCATCCGGGATGACGATATTGCGGCTTCTTCGATAGGCTTGCATACTACTTATTATAAAGTATTGGCTTTTTCAATATCTGCATTATTTGCCGGAGTCGCCGGTGCCATTTTTGCGCACAGGGGTCTCGGGACATTGCAGCACAACGATTTTTCGTTCCTGAAATCGACAGAGTATGTGATCATGGTCATTATCGGCGGGATGGGTTCTCTGACCGGTTCGATCATATCGGCGGTCGCGCTTTCCGTTCTTCCCGAATTACTGCGCGCCTTCTCCGAATATCGGATGCTGATTTATTCCATCGTATTGATTCTTATGATGATATTTCGGCCTACAGGCCTGGCCGGTCGTTATGAGTTTTCGCTGTATACATTCATTAAAACGGTACCGGATAAAATACGGCGCTTGACCGCCCGTAAACAGGAAAACCAGGCGGCAAAAAAGAACTGAAGGAGGATGAGAAAAATGGCTGAAACCGTGTTGTCTGTCCGTGATTTGGGCATCTCCTTCGGTGGCCTGAAAGCGGTCTCAGATTTTAATTTAGAAATCAAACAGGGAGAACTGATCGGTCTAATCGGCCCGAACGGTGCCGGGAAAACAACGGTTTTTAACCTTTTGACGGGTGTGTATCAACCGGACGAGGGAGAGATTTTCCTTTTTGGAAAGCGCATGAACGGCAAGAAGATGTACCAGATTGTAGATGCCGGTATTGCGAGGACATTTCAGAATATACGGTTGTTTAAACAAATGACGGTTCTGGAAAATGTTCTTACCGCATTTACAAAAGATATCCGCTATGGTCTTTTTGAACCGATATTCCGTACGAAGTCGTACTGGGATACGGAAAAAGACCTTCATAAACGTGCGATGGAGTTGCTTTCCTTGTTCAGCCTGGAAGATAAGGCGAACTTTATTGCCGCCAATCTGCCGTATGGACAGCAAAGAAGGCTGGAAATTGCCCGCGCCCTGGCAACGAATATGAAGCTCTTGCTGTTGGATGAACCGGCGGCCGGGATGAACCCCACGGAGATTGCCGAGCTTTTGACGAGCATCAACCTGATCCGCAAAAAGTTTGGGATCGCCATTCTGTTGATAGAACATCAGATGAGTCTGGTCATGAATATCTGTGAAAAAATCATGGTCATTGACTACGGTATCCCGATCGCGTATGGTCTTCCCGAAGAAATCGCAAGGAACCCCAAAGTCATTACGGCCTATTTGGGCGAGCAGGAGGAGAAGATATGTTAGAGATCCGGGATCTTCATGTATCTTACGGTGCGATCCATGCGATAAAAGGAATTTCCCTGCAGGTGGATACGGGTGAGATCGTTTCGTTGATCGGCGCTAACGGTGCCGGGAAAACAACGACTCTGTACGCGATTTCAGGGTTGCTGAATATTACTTCGGGTTCTATCACGTATGAGGGGCACGATCTTCGAAAGACGGCGCCCAGCAAAATTGTGACATTGGGGGTGACGCATGTGCCGGAAGGGCGCCATGTGTTTGCTCGGATGTCCGTCCTGGAAAACCTCCAGATGGGCGCGTTTGTTCTGAAAGACAAGGAACAGGTTGAAAAAAACATCGAGAATGTTTTTGGGTATTTCCCGCGCCTCAGAGAAAGGGCAAAGCAGTTGGCAGGTACGCTCTCCGGCGGAGAACAGCAGATGCTTTCCACGGCACGCGCATTGATGTCCGACCCAAAAATCATGCTGATGGACGAACCTTCGATGGGCCTTTCCCCTATATTGGTAAAAACAATATTTGAAATTATTGAAACTTTGCACGAGGCGGGCATTACGATCCTGCTGGTGGAACAGAACGCCCGGATGGCGCTTTCGATCGCAGACAGGGCCTATGTTCTGGAAACGGGCCACATTGCCATGGAAGGCGATGCTTCCGAGCTTTTGCAGGACGACCGTATCCGCCGTGCCTATCTTGGTGCCTAAACAAAAATGGGTATCTTGTTACAGAGGCAATGCGCAAAATGGGCATTGCCTTTTTTATTTTGTCAAAAAACATGAATCTGCAAAATTAAGACATAATAACAAAAGATGGCGACGTAAACTAATGGTAAGAAGGTAAAAGGTATGAAGCGCGATCAAAAACTACGCATCTATCACACGGAAACCTGTGTTTTCTGTGGTGCCGAAATACCGGAAGGATCGCAAATATGCCCGGAATGCAAACGAAAGATCAAATATACGCAGCCATACCGTATTTTTGAAGAAAAAAATACAAAAAAACAGGATTGAACTGTATTTATTCCCGGATGACGGCTGTTTGTCTATTTGCATTCCAACGATTGTTTTCCAAGTAAGAAATATGGGCTTCGTCAATTTCTTCTCCGGCGGCTACTGCCGGAGTGCCGGGCGGATAAGGGACAAGATGTTCTCCCGCGATCCTGCCGGCGGTTTTAGCGAGCGGCAGATACTCGATAGGCGCATAAGCGGCTTCTCTCGGAGACATTTTTTGCAGGGGAGAGGGGAGTGTTTGATCCGCAGATTGTTTCCACGCAGGTCTTGCCGAATGTTCCATGGAGGAAAGAATTTTTCCAATATAATTCAGATCCGCTTTGTCATCTGCGCAGGTCAGGATCATCACGATGTTTTGTATGTCGGCCATTTCGCAGACGATATGGTTCTTTTCCAGCATATGCGCCGCGTCATATCCGCCGATCCCCCCGACGGCCGTATTGATGGTGAGCCTTGCCGGGTCGATCTTTGCCTGATGATCCGCGCTAAGGGCTGCGAAAACACCTCTGCTGTTGATCTGCGTGCGGAGCTTTTCTGCGGCGCTGATGACCTGCCCGTATCTGCGTATGCCCTTTGCTTGCATAAATGCGCGGGCAACATCCATAGAGGCCATGACGAGATAAGAAGGGCTGGATGTTCCAAACATGGAGGCTCTTTCTCTGATTGTATCGCGCGAAAACTGTGCGTTGGAAAACAGCAACGCGCCGGGCGTAAGGGCAGGCAACGTTTTATGCGCGCTGGCAATGGAAAGGGTGGCGCCTTCCGCTATGGCGCCGGCATATCCCTTCAGAAAGCTTAAATGGGCGCCGTGCGCCTCGTCGATGATAAGCGGTATATTCTGCCCGGAAGTTACTTTCGCGATAGCCGGGATATCGGACAGCACGCCATAATACGTTGGGGAAGTAAGGATGACGGCGGAAGACAGGACGGGCATTTTTTCGAGCGCAGTTTTTATATGTGTCGCCGTGAGCGGCCCTGCGATATCCCAGGGCCGGAGAACGGATCGTTCGACATAAAAGGGATGCAGGTCAAGGTGCACCATGGCGTTCCATACCGAAAAATGACAGCCTCTGTCGACCAGGACGTTGCCCCCTAACGGGCAGGCGACGGCCATGGCGGCCATAATTCCCTGGGTGGAACCGCCGGTCAGGAAGAAGCATTCCTGTGCGCCCGCTGCTTTTGCCATCAGTTCTTCCGCATCGGAGATAGGGGGAAGACCTTTGTAAAGATTCCCCGTCGCTTCGAGTTCGGTAAAATCGATCTGGAAAAGATCGCGGCAGCGAAGATTCCCCGAACGTTTCCCTTTGTGCCCCGGCGTATGCATGCGGATATTCCGTTTATCTGCTTCTGTTCGCAAAGCCGAATAAAGGGGTGTAATTTGCTTCATAGGATTGGCCTCCGTTTTTTAAATTATAGCATAAAACACGACTGCAAACGGTATCTATTTTAGGGAAAGTTCATGGTGGAGTTGATTTTTATAAAAAAATAATGTATGATGTTCTAAATGATTTTAATGCTAAGGAGCTTTGGAAATGAAGCACATAAAAACAATGAATACACTAAACTTAAGAAAGACGGCCGTAAACGGCGGCTGCGGCGAATGCCAGACCTCCTGTCAGTCGGCCTGTAAAACATCTTGTACTGTCGCCAACCAGGATTGTGAGCGGCCGGGCAAGCCGGGAAAAGGCACCAGGGGAAGATAACGTCTGGGGCAAGGCAGGAACGAAACAAAAGATAAAAAACAGGGCAGGCATCGCTGGTGCCTGCCCTCCTTTTGGAGAAAATAACAGATGATTCATCAATTTATGCATAACGGAGAACACATCGTGTTGGATGTCGCAAGCGGGGCCGTGCACGTAATGGATGCCCTCGGGTATGCCGTGTGCGAAAAAATAGCACCTCCGATGGCGGAGGATTGTCCGCCGGAACTCTTGGAGGCATTTCCCGGCCGCTTTTCCCGCCGGGAGATCGGGGAAACGTACGGTGAACTGTACCAGCTTTACCGGGATGGCTTATTGTTCTCGGATGATATTTCCATACCGGCTGCCCTGATAAAACCCCAAAATGCACCGGTAAAGGCTTTATGTCTGCATGTTTCACACGACTGCAACCTGCGGTGCAAATATTGCTTCGCCGGAACGGGGAACTATGGTGCTGGGCGGGCCTTGATGCCTGTAAACGTAGCCCGGAAAGCTATAGATTTCGTGATCCGGGAATCGCAGAAACGGCACAATATCGAAGTCGATTTTTTCGGCGGAGAGCCGCTTATGGCGTGGCAGACTGTCAAGGATACGGTAGAATACGCGCAAAAAATGGAAAAACAATATGATAAGCATTTTCGGTTCACGATTACGACGAACGGGGTACTGCTGGACGATGAAAAGATCCGTTATATCAATAAGTACATGTCCAACGTCGTGATGTCGGTGGACGGCAGGAAAGCGGTACATGACCGGATGCGCCCGGCAATCAACGGAAAGGGAAGTTATGATGTGATCATGCCCAAGTTTAAAAAACTGGTGGCCGCGCGCAGCCTGGATAAAGATTATTATATGCGGGGCACGTACACCGGGTATAATCTGAATTTTTCCGAAGACGTGATGGACGTTTATCATCAGGGGTTTGATCAGCTCTCGATAGAGCCGGTCGTAGCGGTGGAAGGCAGTGGATACGAGCTCAAGCAGTCTGATTTACCGCGCTTACGGGAAGAATACTGGAAGCTGGCAGATGAGATTTTCGAATTGGACAAAAAAGGAGAGTTCGTGAACTTTTTCCATTTCAAGATCGATCTGGACCACGGGCCGTGTATCATCAAACGGTTGCGCGGCTGCGGTGCGGGGTGCGAATATGTTGCCATCACACCGGAAGGAGATATTTATCCCTGCCATCAGTTTGTCGGGGAAACGGAATTCAAAATGGGCAATGTCATGGAAGGTACTTTTGATAGGAGCAAAGCCTCTCGGTTTGCAGGCGTCAGCGTATATACACGCAACCACTGCCCGGATTGCTGGGCCCGGTACCACTGCAGCGGAGGCTGTTCCGCCGCAAATTATCATGCAAACGGAGATATCAACGCTCCCTATGAGATGGCATGTGAGTTGGAAAAAATGCGTCTGGAATGTGCGATCTATCTTGCGGTGAAGCGTATGCAGTTAAAAGAGGAACGGGCGACGAAGGCAGCAGAGGCATAAAGCAAAACGTTGCGAAATCAAAAAAGAAGCGGGACGATATCCCCGCTTCTTTTCCTTTTATCTTATCGGTTTATGGCCAATAGACCTGTTCAACGGAAGTAACTTCCCCGCCTTCCACTTCGATCCAGTAGAAAAATGAATCCAGGATAAGGTCAGGGTCGAGGATATATAGGGTGTACAGATCCGATAGTGTTGCATCGATCGGGGCGCCGGGTACCATCGTGCCATCCGGGTAATACATCAGCTTGAGAGGAAGATCCCGCAAATCGACCGTCCGCAACTGCGGATTCGTATTTTTGCAGATGAATTCCGAGTCGGCATAGTTGTCGACCACTTCCTGTGCATCCGCTTGTGCATAGCCTTCGTGTTCTACCAGCCAGTTGACGGCATCTTCGCCCCGGAGCATATCAAAATAATCGAAATCTGCCCAGCCGCGCGCCGGGTCGTAAGAAACCATGAAGGCATAGCTGGAATACATCGTGGCGGTATTGACCGGCGTATTCGGATCGGTCGATTCGGTCGCTTCGGCCGAAGAAGTTGCCGCAGATGTGTCTGAGACGGAAGGGGAAGCCGTTATAGCTGCGGATTCTGATTCTGATGCGGATGCATCAAAAGAGGCACTGGCGCTGCCGGCGGTCGTCTCGGTTGGCTGTTGATTTTTCTTTTTCAGTAAAAAACATCCAGTAATCACAGGCAAAAGCAGCAACAGGCAGAAAAACACTAGTATTGTTCTTTTCATCGTTTCCTCCCATTGAAAAATAGCGAAGAGCCGGTTTCGTTTTCTTACGGTTGTTTCTGTTATTATTGTATGGAATTTTTATGGAGAAATCAATAGAAATACCCGTATTATTCGGTTTTTTGTCATTTTCCGAGGGCAAACAGGGCGGCGGCGGTTGCATGGATGGAGGTTGTATCGAATAGGGGAATGGCCGTATCGGTTTGTTTTACAAGGGAACTGATCTCCGTACACCCCAGGATCACGCCCCCGGCGCCTCTTTGCGCAAGTGCGTCGATGATACGCAAGAATTCCTTTTTTGACGCCGCTGAAAGGATGCCCAGGCACAGTTCATCAAAAATAACGGCATGTATGTATTCGATCTCTTCTTTTGTGGGAAGCAGCACCTCTACGCCGTTTTTCTTTAGTCTGGAGGTATAAAAGGGCTGCGTCATGCAATATTTAGTCCCCAGGAGGGCTGCCTTGCCGATATTGTGCTTTTTCAATTCATTTGCCGTGGCGTCGGCGATATGCAGGATAGGGATGCTGATCTCTGGTTCGATCTGCGGAGCGACTTTGTGCATTGTGTTCGTACAGATCACGATAAAGTCTGCCCCGGCTTTTTCGAGGCGCATCGCGGCGCCGGCCAATATCTCTGCGCATTTTTCCCAATCGCCCCGCGTCATGTTTTCTTCGATCTCCTCAAAATCCACGCTGTACAGCAGGCACTGCGCGGAATGCAGTCCGCCCAACTGCTTTTGGATCACTTCATTGAGGATTTTGTAATAGGATACGGTGCTGTGCCAGCTCATGCCGCCGATCAAACCTGCTGTTTTCATAAAACTTTCTTTCCGGCTGTATCTGTGTGAAGGAATGTTCTTCTTAATGAAATATAATGACTGTATGCAACAAATACGACAGAAGAACTTAACAACCTAAGTATACAATGAAAAGGCGGGAACGAATAGGAAAATCAGAAGAAACATACGGATATGGATGCATAAGACCTGTTCCCATATGGAGAAAAAGCGCGATAAGAGAGAAAAACACGTTTGAATTAAGAGAAAAATATGGTACATTATGATAAAGACATGTGGGAAAATAAATAATTTTATAAAATTAAGGGGAAATAACTAATGAAGAAAAAATGGATTATTGGCGGAGTCATAGGTGTCGTGTTGGTCATATTAGTGGCTTTCAGCATTACAGTTGTTGGTGTTGGTTGTACGGGAATACTTATAACGGCCGGCAAGGTAAGCGAAAAAACGTTGGGAGAGGGCACGCATTTGCATATTCCCTTAATTCAAACGGTAATACAAATAAGCAATAGAACCCAAAAAGTGGAGGTTTCAACGGGGGCGGCGTCAAAAGATCTTCAAAGCGTATTGTGCGATGTGGCTGTGAACTATAGCATTGAAAAAGTCAATACGGTTTCTTTATATAGAAACATTGGCACGGATTATGAAGCTATCATCATCATTCCGTCGATCAGCGAAAGCATCAAGGCCATAACCGCCAAATACACCGCGGAAGAGCTGATTGCCTCCAGACAGAGTATAAGCGATGAAATAAAAGCAAAGCTGGCAGAAAAGGTTACAGAATACGGTGTAACGGTTCAACTGTTTAACATAACCAACTTTGAATTTTCAGAAGAATTTGACGCGGCGGTCGAGGCAAAGCAAACCGCAGAGCAAGAAGCGCTAAAAGCCGAACAGGATTTGAAGCGTGTACAGATAGAGGCGCAACAGAAAGTAATACAAGCAGAAGCAGAAGCGAAAAGTATTCAGCTTGTGCAGGAAGCGCTTTCTATGGCGCCGGAGTATGTAGAGTATATTAAGTGGAGCAAATGGAACGGAGAGCTTCCCAAAGTTTATAGTTCGGGGGATGACCGTTTAATTGTGAATTATGATGAATGACTAAAGATTGTAAAGGCATAGTTTTGGTGGCACGACGGCACGGGAACAACAGGAAAAGCTCCGTTCCCGTGTCGGGAGCCGACGTTCTGAATTAGATCGGATTATTGCTAACAAAGTTTAAAACAAAAAAACGCCCGACAAATGCTTTTGTAGAGCGGTTATTCTGTGTCATTAGGTCAAAATAAATATGTAACAGTCTATATGACTTTTTCCCCCCGGGGTTAATTTTCATGGGAAGCATAGTATGCTAATAAAACGAATTTGTCTGTTTATTATAACTAAAGATGGTTACTACTTATAAATATGCTTACAATATTCAATTTCATCGTCATTTCTACTAATTTCATTATAACCCAATTTTTCGTATAGATGCTGATTTCCAAGACTAAATACTGGGGTAGACAAAAACTATTTTTCTATATGTGGATAAACTTTTTCAACCAATTGCATAGTTTCGTAACCATATCCATTACCTTGATAAGAGGGTAGAATAACGAAATCTTCAAATCTCATTTCTGTTTCCTCTAATTGAATTAAAAAGAAAGCACCTATTATTTTATTTTCAAGCATGATTTTGTATGCAATGTGACTGTTTATAATATCAATTTCAGATTCTACTTTATCATAACCTGTTGGGCCTCCATTTCTTCCAAGATACGTGTTAATTTCTTTATTGAATGCCTGAATTTTGATTTCCGTTATTTTATCTGCATCTTTAAGCTCCGCTCTTTTTATAGAAATCATACTTACCTCCACTAAATTTTATAAATAAGCTAAAATTAAAAGCGCTTCGGCCAGTGTTATTTTAAGTGTAACATAAAAAATTAGGCTGAAAAAATACAAATCTGCATCAATTTCAGCCTAATAATCTTGGTGGAGATAAGGGGATTTGAACCCCTGACCTCCTGACTGCCAGTCAGGCGCGCTGGCCAACTGCGCTATACCCCCAAACCGTTATCTATTCTACCCAAATACTAAATGCATGTCAATATATTTGCCATATTTACCGCATGAATTTTCTTGGGGCATCATTTCGCAGGTTGGTTCTGGCCCGCTAACTCCTGTATCTTTTTCTCGGCATCTTCGAGTTTTTCGGTGCATTCCCGTATCAGGCGGATCCCTTCTTCATACAGGGAAAGCGAGTCGTCCAGCGGGAGATTTTCTTCTTCCAGCTTCTCTAGGATTGTATCCAGCCTGCTTAACTGTTCTTCAAATTTCATTTGTTTTTCCTTCTTTCTTTTTTACCTCGGCCTGCAAGCGGCCGTCCTGCAGTGCGAGATCGATCGTTTGCCCGACGGATACCTGTGTTACCGAGACGACGGGTTTTTCCGCCGCGAAGATTTTGGCGTAGCCTTTTTCATAGATCCTGAGCGGGTTGGCCGCCTGTAATGCGGTCGCCTTTTCCAAAACAGCCGTTTTTGCGTGCTGCAAATGCGCCTGCATGAGAGCATGCATCTGCGTTTGCAGTACGCTGTGCTTGCCGCTTGTCTTTGCTAACAATACCCGCATGCCGTTCAGCAGGACACTTTTGTCGGCCAGAAGGGTTTTCTGATAGGATTCCACCCTGTCGGATACGTACAGCTGTAATTTATCGCCCGCTTGCAGGAGGGAAAGCATCACTTCGTTTTTGTCGGGAACGGCGAGTTCGGCCGCCGCAGACGGGGTGGGGGCGCGGAGGTCGGCCGCAAAATCGGCGATCGTATAATCCGTTTCGTGTCCAATCCCCGTGACGATGGGGGTTCTGGCGGCGTAAATGGCCCGTGCGATGCGTTCGTCGTTGAATACGTATAAATCCTCCAGCGACCCGCCGCCGCGGGCCAGCAGTATGGTATCGCATGCGCCCGGGGCATCCAATTCCTGCAGGGCGGCCAGGATTTCTGGAACGGCGTTCAGGCCCTGTACGTGCACGGGGCGCAGCCGGACGTTCGCCAATGGATAGCGGCGGGCAAGTACATTCAAAATATCCTGGACCGCGGCGCCCGTGGGGGAAGTGATCACGCCGATCGCTTCCGGATATTTGGGGATGGGCTTTTTATGCGCGGGATCAAACAAGCCTTCTTCCGTCAGTTTCGCTTTTAATTGTTCAAACCGGTAATAAATTTCGCCCAGGCCCGATTGATACAGGTTTTGCACATACAGCTGTACGGCGCCCGTTTTATCGTATAGCGCGACGTCGCCTACGGCGAGCACCTGCATACCGTCGGCGGGGATGAACTTCATCGATGCCCGGTACCCGCGGAACAGGATGGCCTTGATGGAGCTTTTTTTATCTTTGAGCGTAAAATAAATATGCCCGGACGTATGGATGGTCAGGTTGGACACTTCGCCTTCCACACAGAGCATTCGCAGGTTTTCATCGGTGTTGATCCGCTCTTTCAGATATGCGTTCAGTTCGCTTACGGTAATGGGCTGGCCCATTTTTCCTATCATATCAACGCCTTCTCCATTATGTTGTTTTTGAATCGCGGTTCTTTCTTATACCGTTAGTTTACATAGATTGAGGGAAGGTGTCAAATGTCCGAACGGGTTTTTTAGCTTGACGGTAAATTTTTTTTATGCTATTTTAATATAGATAAGGGAGTAGTTTGCGTACGGTTTTGTACGTGTCAAACCAACAAGCATGGCCTGTGAAAAGGTCTGGTTTGTCTTAATGAACGAGACTCGTGTGCGGTTTACGGTACACGAGTTTTTTTAAATGATTTTGTGGAGAATTGCATGAAGCATTATCTAGAAAGCATCGAGAACGTCTACGCCGCTGTGTCTTCCGGCCCAAGGGGGCTTACTTCGAAAGAAGCCGGGCAAAGGCTGCGTGCCGAGGGGAAAAACAAGCTGACGGAACCCCCAAAAGACTCTGTTCTGAAACGTTTTTTTAAACAGATGGCCGATCCGATGATCATCATCCTATTGGTATCAGCCGTGATATCCGGGGTGACGGCCGCCTACCAGAGCGAATCGTTTGCGGACGTATTCATTATTCTATTTGTAGTGTGCGTGAACGCTGTTTTGGGAGTTGTGCAGGAAAGCAAGGCGGAGAAAGCCATTGATGCGCTGAAAGAAATGACCGGTGAGGTCTGTAAAGTGCAAAGGGATGGGACCATGCAGAACGTCAAAAGCGAAGAGCTCGTCAGAGGCGACATCCTCTTGCTCGAAGCGGGCGACGCGATCCCGGCGGATGCGCGCATCATAGAGAGTATCAGCCTGAAGATGGAAGAGGCGGCGCTCACGGGCGAATCGGTCCCTACGGAAAAAACGACCGAACCGTTGCGGCTGGGGACCGCCAGGGATATCACGCTGGGCGACCGGAAGAACATGGTCTATACGGGCAGCACGGTCGCATACGGCCGTGGGAAAGCCGTCGTCGTGGCTACCGGCATGCAGACTGAAATAGGCAAGATCGCACAGGCGATCTCTCTTGCCAAAGAAGAAAGGACGCCTTTGCAGATCAGGCTCGCACAACTGAGCAAGATGCTGACGATCCTTGTCCTGGGCATCTGCGCGCTCATTTTCGGCGTGGACCTGATCCGGAAAAGCGGAGATCTGAACGCGCGGTCGGTTATCAATATGTTCATGATCGCAGTGAGTCTGGCCGTGGCGGCTATCCCGGAAGGACTGGTGGCCGTCGTGACGATCGTGCTGTCCATCGGCGTTACGAAGATGTCCCGCCGCCATGCGATCATACGGCGCCTTACCGCCGTGGAGACGCTTGGATGCACACAGGTCATCTGCTCGGACAAGACGGGCACGCTGACGCAAAATAAAATGACGGTTGTGGAGCATTATGGCCCCGATGAAGAACTGCTGGCAAAAGCAATGGCACTGGCCAGCGATGCGGAACTGAGAAGAGACAATGTGGCCGTCGGGGAACCTACGGAATGCGCGCTGCTCAATTATGCGAACACGCTTTCGCTGCCCAAATACGAGCTGATAAAAGAATATCCTCTGGTCGGAGAAGCCCCTTTCGATTCTTTGCGCAAACGCATGTCGACCGTACATGCGCACGGCGCAGGATTTATCCAGTTCAGCAAGGGCGCGCCGGACGAGATTTTGAAGCTTTGTACGAAATGCCTGACAAAAGAAGGCGTCGTCTCCATGACGGAAGGACAGAAAGCGGAAATATCTGCCGAAACGACCGGGATGGCCAACAAGGCGCTGCGTGTCCTTGCCTGCGCCTATCGGGAATATGCCGCGGCACCTGCCGACTTTCGCTCGGAAAATCTGGAGCGGGAGCTTGTCTTTATCGGCCTGACGGGCATGATCGACCCGGTCCGCCCCGAAGTACTGGACGCTATCCAAAAGTGCAGGCTGGCGGGCATACGGCCCGTCATGATCACGGGCGACCATAAAAATACGGCCGTGGCGATCGCCAAAGAACTGGATATCCTGCAAGACGATGCCGGGGTTATCACCGGTGTGGAACTCGATGAAATGAGCGAGGAGGCGCTCAGGGAAAATATCGCCCAATATTCCGTCTATGCCAGAGTACAGCCCGATCATAAAGTGCGCATTGTAAACGCATGGAAGGCGACAGGTGCGGTCACCGCCATGACGGGTGACGGCGTGAACGACGCCGCCTCGATCAAAAGTGCGGATATCGGCGTCGGCATGGGAATCACCGGGACCGACGTCACCAAAAATGTCGCCGATATGGTCCTGGCGGACGACAACTTTGCCACAATCATTGCCGCGGTGGAAGAAGGCAGGAAAATTTATGACAACATCAAAAAATGCATCCAATTCCTGCTCGCCTCGAACCTGAGCGAAGTAATGAGTATCTTTATAGCAACATTGTTTGGGTTTACGATCCTGGAACCCGTGCATATCCTCTGGATCAACCTGATCACGGATTCTTCTCCGGCGCTTGCGCTGGGGATGGAAAAAGAGGAGAACGACCTGATGCTGCGCGCGCCCCGTTCGCCCCAGGCGGGGATCTTTTCGGGCGGCGTCGGAGTGGATGTGGTCTATCAGGGCATCCTGGTCACCATCCTTACGCTGGCCGCGTATTTTATCGGGCATTATATGGAAAACGGCGTGTGGGAGGTCGTGAACAGCCCCGACGGGATGACGATGGCTTTTATCACGATGTCTATGGCGGAAATTTTCCATTCCTTCAACATGCGTTCCCAACGGCATTCCGTTTTAAAGATGCGGTATCATAACCTGTATTTATACGGCGCTATGCTTGCCTCTTTGGTTCTTACCATCGGGGTTATCTATATACCGACGTTTTCAGTTTTGTTCGGTTTTGAAGAAATATCTTTGGGGGAATATGCGGTGGCCCTGGGGCTTGCTTTGCTGGTTTTCCCGATCGTGGAATTCGTAAAAGCCCTGCAGAGGAAATTTACTAAAAAGACGCGGTGATCTACGCGCAGGCGAAAGCAAAGAGAAATACGCAAACGATGTGTAAAACAGAGCAAAGCGTGTTATAATTGATTGGTTAAAAAACAAGCATCAGAAGGACAGGCAGTTGGATGGGACAATTTGAAATTATCGATGTACACGCGCATATTTTCCCCAAGAAGATACGGGAAAAGGCAGTGGCTGCAATAGGGATGTTTTATACGTTGCCTATGAAGGGGGAGGGGTCCAGCCGGGATTTGCTGAAACACGGCAGGAAAATCAACGTAAAAAAATATGTGGTCCATTCCGTGGCGACCAACCCCAGGCAAGTCATGCACATAAATGATTTTATAGCCGAGCAAGTGATGCTGCACCCTGAATTTATCGGGTTTGCGACGATTCACCCGGATATGGAGAACCTTTTTGAGGAAATAGAAAGAGCCATTGGGTTGGGGCTTCATGGGATCAAACTGCATCCGGATTTCCAGCAGTTCGATATAGACAGTCCGGAAGCGGTCCGCCTCTACAAAATAGTAAACGGCAGGGTGCCCATCCTCATGCACATGGGGGACAAATCAAAAGATTTTTCCGCGCCGCGGCGTTTGGCGCGGGTCATGGAGCTTTTCCCGGAACAGGTGTTTATCGCGGCGCATTTGGGCGGGTATTCCACCTGGGAAGATGCCAAGAAATACGTGATCGGCAAGCCGGTCTATATCGATACTTCCAGTTCGCTTTTTGCATTGGACCCAAAAGAAGCGTCCGATATCATACGTGCGCATGGGGCGGATAAAGTGCTTTTTGGAACGGACTATCCGATGTGGCTGCATGAAGAAGAATATGCGCGGTTTTGTACTCTTCCTTTGACGGATGCGGAACGCGAAGCGATCCTCTATGAAAACGCGCGCAAACTTTTGCAGATCACAGATTAAAAAAACACATATTTTTCCATGTATGAAATAAGTCGTACGGGCAAGAATAGTAGTGAGGCGTAAATGGACTGCTTGCCAATTGGTTTCGTGGTTCGGCGGACTGCATATGTCATATGTGTCCGCGCCGCGGTTAAAATGATATAATTGCCGGCATATTGGAGAGTAAAGAAGTGCACAGGCGGTTTCATTGATTAGCCTTAAGGGGCCCCGATTCGGGGCCCTTTTGTTTCTGTAAAATTCAACTTGCATAGGAATAACTGCCAAAATATGATATAATAAATCAATACATCCGCTTTTGATGAGGAGATTATTTTGGCCCTTACACCGATGATGAGGCAATACCTCGATTTAAAAGAAAAAAACAAAGAGTGCCTGCTTTTTTTCCGTTTGGGCGATTTTTACGAGATGTTTTTTGAAGATGCGCTCACCGCCTCTAAAGAACTGGATATTACGCTGACGGGCAAAGACTGCGGCCTGGAAGAGCGGGCGCCGATGTGCGGCGTTCCATACCATGCGGCGGACGGGTATATACAAAAGCTGATAGGAAAAGGCTATAAAGTCGCCATCTGCGAGCAGCTCGAACTTCCCGAGGAAGCGAAAGGTTTGGTCAAGCGGGGCATTATCCGCATCGTGACGCCGGGTACCGTTTTTGACTCTTCCATGCTCAAAGATAACGAAAACAATTATATTTTATCCGTCTATGAGAAAAATGGTGTTTTGGGCGCGGCCTATGCGGACATATCGACCGGGGCTTTTTTTTCGGAAGAAATAAAAGATACGAATGCGTTGCAAAACCTGATGATCCGTATCTATCCGACAGAGGTGCTTTTCCAGCGGAGCAACGGGGCGCTGGAAAATTTTTTTGCGGCATACAAGGAACATTGTTTTTTGACGCGCTATGAGGACTGGCCGTTTATTTCGTCCAATGCGGGAAAGGCTTTAAAAGAGCATTTTCATGTGTTGAGCCTTGCCTCGTTTGGTTTAGATCCCAAGATGCTTTCCGTCAATGCCGCGGGGGCCTTGCTGCAATATCTGCTGGAGACGCAGAAAAATTCTCTGGAACATATCAAGAAACTGACGCCCACTTCGGGCGGGAAGTATATGGTGATCGACCCGTTTACCCACCGGAACCTGGAACTCACGGAAACGATGCGGGACAAATCCAGGAAAGGTTCCCTGTTGTGGCTTTTGGACAAGACAAAGACCGCAATGGGCGGCAGGCTGATCAAGCGGTATATCGAGCAGCCACTGCTAGACAAAAAAGAGATCATGGCGCGCCTGGATGCGGTCGGAGAACTCAAAAAAGATCTCTTTTTGCGCAACGAGCTGCGGAATTTACTAGACAATATCTACGACATCGAGCGCCTGCTTTCCCGGATATCCTACGGTTCGCTGGATGCCCGGGATGTGCTGGCCATCCGTGCCTCGATCCAGCCGCTGCCGCAATTAAAGGAGCTTTTGTCGGCCTGTGAAAGCACTGCTTTATCGGAAGCGGCTAAAGGGATCGACACGATGGGGGATCTGTGTTTATTTTTGTCGCAATCTATTTCGGACGATCCGCCGAACGGCATCCGGGACGGCGGCATCATCAAAAGCGGCTTCAACCATGATGTCGACAAGTTGCGGGAGGCGCGCACCAGCGGGAAAGACTGGCTTTCCTCTCTCGAACAAAAGGAACGGGAGAGTACGGGGATCAAAAATCTGCGTATCGGATGCAACAAAGTATTCGGGTATTATATAGAAGTCACCAAATCCAATCTTTCGCTGGTACCATACCGCTATACGCGCAGGCAGACGCTTGCCGGCTGCGAACGTTTCGTTACCCCTGAACTGAAAGAACTGGAAGAAATGCTGTTTTCCGCAGAGGACAAATGCAACAAGCTGGAGTACGAGCTGTTTTTAAAGATCCGTTCTGAACTTGAGGGACACATCTCCGTTTTGCAGGCGAATGCGGATATCATTGCCAGGATCGACGTTTTGCAGTCTTTTGCCCAGGCGGCGTACGATTATGACTATGTCAAGCCGACAATCAAAACCAATGGTGTGATCGATATCAAAAACGGCAGGCATCCTGTCGTGGAACGGGCAGTCCGGCAGGAATTCGTACCCAACGACGCCTATCTTGATGAGAAAGAGGATAAGTTCCTGATCATCACAGGGCCCAATATGGCCGGGAAAAGTACGTTCATGCGCCAAACCGGACTGATCGTCCTGATGGCGCAGATCGGCTGTTTTGTGCCGGCGGTTTCCGCAAATATTTGCATCGTGGACCGCATATTTACGCGGGTAGGCGCTTCGGATGACCTTTCGGCGGGGCAAAGCACCTTTATGGTGGAGATGAACGAGCTCGCCAGCATACTAAACAATGCGACCAGCAAAAGCCTGCTGATCCTGGATGAAATAGGCCGGGGAACCAGCACGTTGGATGGTCTCAGCATTGCATGGGCTACGATCGAATATAT
This sequence comes from Christensenellaceae bacterium, assembly GCA_963665505.1. Lineage (GTDB taxonomy): Bacteria > Bacillota > Clostridia > Christensenellales > Christensenellaceae > QANA01. The sequence goes on along the minus strand of OY762275.1, from coordinate 1,300,869 downwards.
TTTGGGCCAAACGGGGATAGGTGCCAAAACGCTGTTTGCCACACATTACCATGAACTGATCCGCCTGGAAGGAATCCTGCCGGGTGTGAAGAATTACTCCGTCGGCGTTCGCGAATTCAATAAGACGATCCTTTTTTTGCACAAAATCAGGAGAGGCGGCACAGATAAAAGTTTCGGCATAGAAGTGGCCAGGCTTGCCGGGTTGCCCGAAGGCCTGATCGAACGGGCAAAGGCATTGCTGACTGCTTTGGAAAAACATGCCGGGACAGATATCAGTGTGTTGGACGTTTCGGCGACACAGGAGCCGGAGGAAAAGAACGCGCGCACAGAAACGGCGAACAAGATCGTGTCGGATATCGGCAACATAGAGATCAACACGCTTACCCCGCTGGAAGCGCTTTCCATTCTGAACGACTTTAAGCAGAGGATAGAATAGATGGGGAAAATACAGCTTTTAAATGAACAGGTCTCTTCCCGCATTGCGGCGGGGGAAGTAGTCGAACGGCCGGCTTCTATCGTAAAAGAGCTTGTCGAAAATGCGATCGACGCGATGGCGACCGCCATATCGGTGCGCATTGTGGACGGCGGTGTGCGGGAGATCCGCGTGGCGGACAATGGGGACGGAATCGCCCCCGAAGACATGCCGCTTTCTATCGTGAAGCATGCGACCAGCAAGATCTATTCTCTGGCGGACTTGGAACACATCCACACGATGGGTTTCCGGGGAGAAGCGCTCTCCAGTATTGCCGCGGTTTCCATGCTCACGATAAAATCCCGTACGCGGCAGAGCGAGACGGGCACGGAACTGTTTGCCCGCGGCGGCAAAATCGAGTATATCCGGCAGGCGGGTTTGCCCGAGGGCACGACCGTGACCGTAGAGAACCTGTTCTATAATACGCCGGCGCGCTTGAAATTCCTGAAAAGGTACGGCACCGAGGCGGCTGTCATTTCCGACATACTGGTACGTCTGGTACTTGCGAGGCCGGATATCTCTTTTCGGTATAGTATTGCAGATAAAACGGTCCTGCATAGCCCGGGAAACGGAAACCTGGACGATGCGATCTATACGGTTTACGGTTTTTCTTTGAAAGACGCTTTATTGGAGCTTTCGTACCAATGGAATGATCTGAAGATATCCGGATATGTCGGTGCCCCGGGGTTCAAATATAAAACGCAAAAACAGGGAAGTATTTTTATAAACGGACGGTATATACGGGATGCGTTGATACAGAAAACGATCCTACAGGCATATGGAGAGCGCCTTCTAAAAGGAGATTTTCCCTTTTATGTGTTGAAAATCGAGATGCCGCCGCAGGATTTTGATGTAAACGTGCATCCAAACAAGCTGGCGGTGCATTTCCGGGATGAGAACGAGCTTTCCTACGCCGTGATGAACGCGATTGGCGAAGCATTGCATCGGAATACGGTTTCCCCGGTTTTGGAGGTAGGGGAGGGGGTAGGGAATGTTCCCCCCACGCCTCCGCGGCCAGAAGAAGACGCCGTCGGCCCGCTGCAAAAAATGGATGCGGACGAATTGAATGAAGCGGTGGACGACGTATTGCGCCGTGCCGCTCAAACTTCTCCGCACGTATATTTCATGCGCGAACCCACGCCGTTCGAAACGGTGGAAAAAGAAATAAAACAAGAAGAAATCGCCCGGCAGATGGCCTTTTCCTCACCGGACGAGAAAGAAAAGCAGGCGCCTGCTAAATTGCTGACCCAAGTAAGCGACTACAGGGTCATCGGGGTTGCTTTTTTTGGTTATATCATTGTGGAGACGGGAGAAGCCCTCTATTTTATCGACCAGCATGCGGCGCATGAACGGAAGATCTATGATGCACTTATTCGAAATGCGGCGATTAACCGTGTCAGCCAAAGATTGCTTGTGCCGGTGAAAATGTCCGTTTCCGCCGGAGAGACCTTATTGATCCGGGAAAATATGGATATCATGAAAGAGATGGGCTTTATGGTCGCAAACCTGAGTGATTTTTCCTGCGATGTGCTGGCCGTTCCGCAAATACTGGGGGAAGTGGATGTCCGTACGGTTTTTCAGGATATCGTTGCGGCATTGGAGCGCGGCGACGTTTCCCCTAAGCTCAGGCGGGACAAGATCGCGAAAGGCGCCTGTAAACGCGCCGTCAAGGCGGGCAATAAAATGTCGGATGCGGATATCCGGGAATTGGTGCATACGATTATCACCTCCGGGTCTATCCCGCATTGTCCGCACGGGCGGCCGGTCGCCATTTCGGTGACAAGAAAACAGTTGGAAATCGGGTTCAGACGAAGAGTATGAAAAAAGAGAATGTGTTGTTTGTAGTGGGGCCCACGGCAGCGGGAAAGACGGAGATTTCTATCGAGATTGCAAAAAAGCTCGGGGGAGAGATCGTCTGTGCCGATTCCATGCAGATCTATGACGAACTTCTGATAGGAACGGCACGTCCCGAAGAGAAAAACCTGCAGGGGGTCCCGCATCATTTGCTGGGGTTTTTGCCCCCCAATGCGGACTATAATGTGGCGAAATATCAGAAAGATGCGCTGCGGGCGATCAGTGAGATCCTCTCCCGCGGGAAGCTGCCCATCGTAGTCGGCGGGACAGGTCTGTATATCAATGCGCTGGTGTACGATATCGATTTTACAAAGACGGCGCCGGATCATGGCCTGCGGGATGCGCTTTCGCAAGAGTACGATGAAAAGGGAGCGGATGCCCTCCATGATAAGCTGAAGGCGTTGGATGCACAGTCCGCGGCGCGTATCCACAAGAACGATAAGAAACGCCTGATCCGCCGCTTGGAGATACTGCTGCATCACGACGATCCTGGCTATGCGTTCCGCGTACCTCAGGACCGCTTTTCCTTGACTTTCATAGGGGTGAGCAAAAGGCGGGATATTTTGTACCGGGATATCGAGAAACGGGTGGACCGGATGGTCGAGCGGGGACTGGAAGCCGAAGCCCGCGCAGTCTATGAAAAATACGGGACGGACATCTCCGCTTTTTCTGCGATCGGCTATAAGGAATTTTTGCCGTATTTCAAAGGAGAAACGGATATCGATTCCGTTATACAGACTATCAAGCGGAACACCCGTCGCTTTGCCAAACGTCAGCTTACCTGGTTTCGCAGAGAAGAAAAGATCCGCTGGTTCTTTATGGACGATCCTTCTTCACGGCGGGCAAACCTGGAGGCTATCTTCGGGTATATACAGGAATCTATGCGGTGAGGCGGTCTATTACGATGGAACAGACAATGGAGCAGATTTTCAAAAACTATTATGGAATAAATGATCGGATTTTTTCTTACGTACAGGCGGCGGAAGAAAAAATTGCCGGGGAAGCCGCGGCATTTGCCAAGATAAAGGAATATAACGCGCTCAAAGTCCTAAAAGCCTTTCACACCGTCGGTGTTGAAGAACGGCATTTTTATGGCTCCAGCGGATACGGTCTTTCAGATTTTGGCAGGGAGAAGCTGTGCGAATTGTATGCAGAGATCTTTGGTGCGGAGGATGCCATCGTGAGTCCGCTGATCGCTTCCGGGACACACGCGATCTGCCTGGCGTTGTTTGGGTTGCTTCGCCCGCTGGACACGATGCTTTGTGTCACGGGCAGGCCGTACGATACGCTGGTATCGGCCCTTGGGCTGGACGATGTTAAAAAAAGCGGGGGACTCTTCGATTACGCCATCCATTATAAGGAGGTGGCGCTCAGCGAAGATTTCGGCATCAACATCAAAAAAGTATTGGACATGCTGTATATCGACAAGTCCATCAAGATCGTATATATACAGCGCTCCAAGGGATACATGCGCCGGCCGGCATTGACGATCCGGCAGATCGGTCTAGCGCTCAACACGATCAAATCGCTGTATCCGGACGTCACTTTTGTAGTTGACAACTGCTACGGAGAATTTTGCGAGACGTTGGAGCCTACGGAAGTTGGGGCGGATGTGATCGTTGGTTCGCTGATAAAAAATCCGGGTGCCGGGATAACCCCCACCGGCGCTTATATCGCCGGAACAAAAAAAGCCATGGAAACTATCGCCCTGCGTTTTACCACGCCGGCCACAGGCAAGGAGATCGGTTCTTATGCGCCCGGGTACCGTGCATTTTTCCAGGGAGTCTATATGGCGCCGACGATCGTGTATACTTCTATGGTTGGGGCGATGCTGTTCGCGGAGGTTTTTTCTTCCCTGGGGTACAGTGTTTGTCCTGAAAACGGGACGGTCCGTTCGGACATCACGCAGGCTATCACAATGAAAACGGAAAAGGAACTGACCGCTTTTATACGGGCGGTGCAGGCGGCTTCTCCGGTTGACCATAACGCCGTTCCCTATGCCGAAGATATGCCCGGCTACGAGGATAAAGTGATCATGGCATCGGGCAGTTTCGTACAGGGAAGCACGATCGAGCTTTCGGCCGACGCGCCTATAAAACCCCCGTATACCGCCTACTATCAGGGTGGGCTGACGATAGAAAGCATCAAACTTTCGCTTATGTTGGCTTTGCGGGATATGAAAATATTTTAGCCGGTCTTTACATGGATGCAGGCTGTGCCAGCGCTGAAAAAACCTGTTTGGCCAGCTGTTCCGGCGTTTTTTTCCCGTCGACAAACAGGTAAGGTTTTGCATAGGCCCGGCACTGCGCCAGCAATGCGTCATTGTGCCATAAAGAGCGCAATAGATAGTTTTTTGCGGCTAAAGCGGGTTTTTTTGCGTTTTGCAGAAAGCCCATATTTTTTTTCAGCCGGGTTTCCAATACGCCGTCGGCGGCGATCAGCCATAGGGAAGTGATGTTTTCATAGGGCAACCGGCTGACGAATCGCGGGTAAAGTGCCCATCCTTCCAACAGCAGGGGCGTACTCCAGGTGCAGTGTATTTCTATCAGCCTTCGGATGGCTGGGCACAGTGCTTTGTGATAAACGTGGGTATCGGCGATCAGCTGTTCCTTTGGTGTCTCCGCATAATATGCCGTGTGATCTTTCCCACGCATCGGGTCTATGCCCGCGGCGGTCTGTACGATTTCTCCGATATCGTCTGTAGAAAGGCAGGGGTACTTTAATTTTGCCGCTATCAGAGCGGATATGCTCGATTTTCCGGTCATCGGGCTGCCCCCGATCAGAATCACTTTTTTCATTTGACACCTCAGAATATACACTATAATAGGCACCGTTCCGCTGCTTTTTCGCGCTCAATCTTCGGTTTCAGCCGGGCCGTTTCGCAGCCGAATGGCTTTAGCGGCCATTTTCCTGTTTTCCTCGGCCATGGCGGCATAGTGTTTTTTGGTGGTGTTGATATCCTTATGGCCCAAAACATCGGCGACGAGATAAATGTCGCCCGTATTTTGGTAAAGCATTGTCCCGTAGGTGCTCCGCAATTTATGCGGGGAAATGTTCTTTAAGGGAGAGACGATCTTTGCATATTTTTTTACCAGGTTTTCAACCGCACGCACGGTAATCCTCTTGTTTTGCATGGATAAAAAGAGGGGAGAGCTGAGCGTGTATTCCCCTTTAATTTTTCGTTCTTCCAGATATACGGACAATGCCGCTTCGGTTTCCGGGCCAAAATACAGGATACTTTGGTTCCCGCCTTTTCGGGTGATTTTAAAAGAATGGTCTTTAAAGTGAATATCGAGGATGTTCAGTCCGACCAGCTCGCTGATCCGGATGCCCGTTGTCAAAAACAAGACCACGATCGCGATATCGCGCTTGCAGGTATGTTTGTGGTAGGATTTTTGCCGCGCCGTAAGGCCGTCGCCGCTTTCGATGGCCGATACCAGCGCCGATACTTCGTCCGCGGAAAGGCGTATGATATTTTTCTCATGAAGTTTGGGCATGTCCAAAAGTTCGGAAGGATTTTCCTGAATGCGGCCTTTTTTATAAAGATATTTGAAGAGCGAACGCAGGCTGGCGATTTTCCGTGCTTTTCCGTGTTCGCCGTTTTCATACTCCGTGTCGTTGGGCTTGATATAATACCCGAGGTATTCCACGTAGATCTCCAGATCGGTGAGCGTAAGGGTATCCAACATCTCCGGAGTGATCTCCCGAGTCTTATAACCGGCAAAATGCTTATTTTCCCGGACGAGATAATTCAGGAAGATGCGCGTATCAAAACAATAATTCAAACGGGTAAGCGGTGCCAACGTCGTTTCGGACGCGCGCAGAAAATCCAGAAACCAGTTTGGCATATCTTCCGAGAGGGTCCGTATTTTTTTGATGATGTCGATCGTGTGTTGCTCGTGGAAAGAACGGCGGGGCGTATCCATAAAAAGCACCTTCTTTTTTATGTTTGTAAAAAACGACCGGAAAAGATTGGTTTTTGATTTTATGTATTCAGTGTAGCAAAAAGTCAGATAAAAAGCAATAACTATTCGTAAAACTTGTGTTTTACGAATAGTTACATGTTGGAGAAACGCTTGTTCCCCGCCCGTATGACCTTTATTATAATGATTTTTCTGTTTTTTCTTTCTTTGTGTTCGCTTTGATCTGCCGGGTCGCCAATGCATCGCAGACATTGTTGTATTTGTCGTCGGAATGCCCTTTGACTTTTATCCAGTTGATTTTATGTTCTTTTGTTTTGTTCAGCAAAAGCATCCAAAGGTCTTTATTTTCCACGGGCCTTTTTTTGGAATTCATCCAGTCATTCTGTTGCCATGCGATTGTCCAGCCGTTATTGAATGCGTTGCAGAGATAGGCGCTGTCCGTATATATCGTCACATCGCATTGTTCTTTCAGGGCGCCTAAGGCCATGATGGCGGCGGTCATTTCCATCCGGTTGTTTGTGGATTCGGAGGAAAATCCGGATAGTTCCTTTTCCGTACCCTTATAAATCAGTACGGCGCCCCATCCTCCGGGGCCGGGGTTACCCGAACAGGCTCCATCACAATAGATATCGACATGTTTCAACTGTGTTTCTCCCATGCGGATTATAATTGATACGCTTTTGCCACACAGGCATCCACTGCTTGGATGATCGCATTGCGCATTCCATATTCTTCCAGTTTTGCCACAGCCTCGATGGTGGTGCCGCCGGGCGAACAAACATCGTCTTTTAGCTGGTCTGGATGCTTGTTGGTTTTCAATACCATTTTCGCAGAACCTAGGACAGTTTGTGCCGCAAGCTCGAGGGCTATCTTTCTGGGCAAACCATGTTTCACGCCTGCATCGGCGAGCGCATCGATAAAGATGTATACATAGGCGGGGCCGCTGCCGCTTACGCCGGTAACGGCGTTAATTAATTTTTCCTCCACATATTCCACGATCCCTATGGAAGAAAACGCCTTTTCCACAAAGGAAACTGTTTCTTCGCTCACGGTATAGGGTTTGGCAAAGGCGATCGCACCCTCCCCTGCCATAAACGGCGTGTTGGGCATCGTGCGCAGCAAAGCGGGGTTTTTGGTGGGAAGATTTTTCCGGATCTCTTCATAAGACAACCCTGCCACGATAGAGACGAGGCTTTTCCCTGTGATATCGATTTTTTTCAGTACGCCGGGCGCCACATTTGGTTTTACGGCAAGCCAGATAATGTCGGCGGAATCCACGACGTCCTGCTCGGACTCGCAGGTATTGATATTGTATGTCATTTGATGCTGTATGAGTTTTCTGCTGTTTATATCGTACGCATAGATGTTTTCAGGGACTGTAAAATTTTTGCTTATGATCCCGGAAAAGATTGCTTCCGCCATATTTCCGGCACCGATGAACCCAAGCTTGTAGGTTTTCATGCTCATGAAAAAATTCCCCCTCCTCTTAAAGAACACAACACAAAATGCCTTGACGATTGTATACAATTATATTATAATTCAATACGTTGTCGATTGTAAAGGGGAGTAGCTCAATTGGTAGAGCAACGGTCTCCAAAACCGTAGGTTGCGTGTTCGATTCGCGTCTCCCCTGCCAAAAAAAACGCTTATAATTAAGCGGTTTTTTTGTTTGTGAAAAAGGATAACGGGACAGGACTGTTCCATCGTCATAAATGATAGATATGCCCCTGAAATATCTAAGCCCTTTTTACAGGCTGTCCCCGAGGTCCTTGCGGAATTGCTGCACGAGGCGGGCCTGCCAATCGGAAGTAGGTGCCAAATCCCGTGTTACCACCTCACTTTGTCGACGTTTCACAATGCCGGGTCGACGTTTCACAATGCCGGCCTCATCAAGTACACCCACTGCGCAAAGCAAACGCATACTCTCGCGCTATAACGGGCGCGCCCGGTTTGATCTACTCGGAAGACCTTTGGGAAAACAGCTGTGGATTTATCAAGAGAGGCGTGCGTACATATTTTCAGGCAATCTGCGCAATCTAACGGTATGTACAGCGAAATTTTACGTGTGGTTGCAACACCAATCCTGTCATTTTTTACATTGTTCTTATTTGCGAAACTCATAGGCCGCAGAGAGATGTCTCAATTGAGCGTTTTCGACTATACGACGAGCATAACGATCGGGTCGATCGCCGCCGATATGGCGATCGCGGGCGCTCTTAATATCGGCATATGGGAATTTGTGGTCGCCATTGCGATCTATGCGATCTTTACGATCCTGTTTTCTGAATTGACGGACAGGTCTATCCTCTTGCGGAGATGGATCACCGGCTCTCCGGTTGTCTTATTCAGCGACAATACTTTTTACTATAACAACATGCGCTATGCGAAAATGGATCTTTGTGAATTCCTGACGCAATGCCGGATAAACGGGTACTTCGACCTGGCGAATATCCATATGGCTATCTTGGAATCCAACGGGAAAATCAGTTTCATCCCGGTTTCCGCAAATCGCCCGGTACTCCCTTCGGATATGGGCCTGTCCCCCACGCAGGAGGATATCGTTGCCAATGTGATCATGGACGGCAAAGTAATGAAAGAAAACCTGCAGAAAGCCGGGAGAGATAGGAACTGGCTGGAGAAAGAACTTTCCGCAAACGGCATAAAAGAAATCAAAAAAGTCCTGCTGGCAACCTGTGATGCAAACGGTGTCTTCCGGGTATATTTAAAATCTATGAGTAAAAATAAAAAGACGGTTCTTATATGAATATATTGCTCAACCGAGCGTCACGATTTTTGGGAAAATACCGTCCTTTGTGACGAGAAGCAAGCCGAACGTCGGCTTGCCGTTCCTGGGTTCGCCCAGACTGCCCGGGTTGAATAAGAGCCGGCCCGCATGCGAGTACGCTATGCAGGGGATATGCGTATGCCCGAATAGCACCGCCTCGGCCTGTTGCTCGTCCGCAAACAGGCCGAGCATGGTCAGAGAATATTTTACGCGTTTGGTATGCCCGTGGAGCAACAGGATCTTCTGACCGCAGAGATAGATCTCTTCCTGTAGCTTTGCGCTGCTGAAGTCGCAGTTCCCGCGGACGCGCAAAACCTGTACGGGTTTGATATCGCCGAGGCCCGCCGTATCCGACGCGCTGTCGCCCAGATGAAACAAATAATCGATCTTGCCCGCTTGCCGATACGCTCTTTTCAGAGCAAGCGTATTTTTATGTGTGTCGGCGACAACCAATATTTTCTTCATACTTTTTTGGAAGCGGTCTCCCCTTCTGCAAAGTGCCTGAATTCCTCGAGTGCAACGGCGCGGTGGCTGATTTTGTTTTTGATGGCGGGATCCAGTTCTCCAAATGTTTTTTTATATGCCGGCAGATAAAAGTAGGGGTCGTAGCCGAACCCCTGTGTTCCCCGGGGCTGCAGGATGATTTGTCCGTAACACCGGCCTTCGCACTGGAAGACCTTTTTCCCCTGCCGGGCAAGTACGATCGCGCAGGCATAATACGCTTTTCTCTGCTGCTCCTCCAATAAGGAAACTTCTTCGACCAGTTTTTGGTTGTTGCCTTTGTCTGTACCGCCGGCGGAATATCTTGCGGAATATACGCCCGGGCGTCCCCCCAGGCCTTCCACACAAAGCCCGGAATCGTCTGCGACAACGTCCCATTTTGTACACAGGCTCACGGCGAGCGCTTTTTTTGCTGCGTTTCCCAGAAAAGAATCGGCATCTTCGATGATATCGATTTTGATCCCCTCTTCCCTCATGGAAACGACCGCATCGTAGCTATCGTGCAAAATCGCTTTTATTTCTCGTACTTTACCGGGATTTCCGGTAGCAATGACGAGTTTTCTCATTTCTCCAGTATCTCCTTTTGGATATCGATAAGCGCGCGGACGCCTTTTTTGCACAGCGCAAAAAGAGCGGAAAGCTCCTCCGGGCTGACGGGTCGTTTCTCCCCGGATATCTGTATTTCGCAAACGTCGCCGGATTCTGCCGCGACGTAGTTCATATCGGCCTGGGCACGGGAATCTTCCTGGTAGCACAGGTCAAGCAGGGGTGTCTCGTTTAAGATGCCTGCCGAGACCGCGGCAAGGTAAGTGCCCAGCGGACTTCTCTCGATCAATCCGTCCGTAAGGAGTTTTTTTATGAGCAGGGCGACTGCGACATACCCGCCCGTGATGGAAGCCGTACGCGTGCCGCCGTCCGCCTGCACCACATCCGCGTCTACGGTGATCGTGATCTGCGGGATAGCGGTAAAATCCATAATGGAGCGGAGACTGCGGCCGATCAGCCGCTGGATCTCTATGCTGCGGGAATCGCTGCGCAGACGCTCACGTGCTTTGCGCACACCGGTGGATCCAGGCAGCATCGCATATTCCGCGGTCAGCCATCCGCGCCCCGTCCCTTCCAGGAAAGGCGGGATCTTCCAATCGGCGTTTGCCGTTACAAGGACGCGCGTGTTCCCCCATTCGATAAAACAGGATCCTCCAGAATTGGGCATGAATCCCGGCGTGATGTGCAGATTCCTGAGCTGATCCGGAGCGCGTCCGTCTATCCTCGACATAATTGCCTCCTGTCGCTTAGCGTATTTTTCGATATTTATTGTAACATACGCATAAAATAATGCAATAAGCGGCCGGTTGGCACACTCCTAAAAAAGAGGTATAATGGTAGCATGTCGAAAGAGAGGCAACTATGATCATTGACGGGATTACGCTGGCAGCTGCCGTAATAGAGCTGCATTCTTTATATGGCGCGAAAATAGAAAAAATCTATCAGCCTGCGAGAGATGCGGTGCTGCTGCAACTGCATTCCGGCGAAGGGAAAAAACGTCTGCTCATTTCCGCTTCCGGTTCCGACTGCCGTATCCATTTAACAGAAGCGTTCAAAACCAATCCGCAGAAAGCCCCGAATTTCTGCATGGTCCTCCGGAAACATCTGGTGGGCGGACGGATCGCCAATATAATGCAGTTTGGGCTGGATAGGATCGTGCATATCCGAATAGAAGCGCGGGACGAAATGGGTTTTTCCTGCGTTTATACGCTGGCAGCGGAATTAATGGGCAAATACAGTAATATCATATTGCTGGACACCGAGGAAAAGATATTGGACAGCATACGGCACGTATCCTTGGATACGAGCAGTATACGGCAGGTGTTGCCCGGCAAGAAATATGCGTTGCCTGAAACGGATAAGATAGATCCGCTGGCGACCGATAAGAGTGAACTGGCTGCTTTGCTGGCGAATGTGGAGCTGCCTTACGGCATCGTGAAAAAGATACAGGGGGTTTCCCCGGCCATTGCAAAAGAACTCGTATATACGTATTTTGGAGAAGCTTTCCTTCCGGTCCTTGCCGGAAAAGAAATCCCCGGGTTTGCCGCTCATATGCAAAATTATATTGAACGGGCGGTATGCCGGCCGAACCCCTGTTTGCAGACGAATATGGAAGAATTGCCCGTCTTTTTCTCGGCGCTTCCCTGCGGGCAGTATCCTGCGGAAAAAAGAAAATGCTTTTCGTCCGTGAACGCCATGATAGACGCTTTTTACACGATGCGCGAAGCCGTGCAGACGCTGGAATCCGCACGGTCGGACCTGCTGAAAATCATCGGGAAAGATATCGCCCGCGTGGAAAAGAAACTGAAGATACAATTGGAAACCGTGCAGGCCGGAGAGGATGCAAAAAAGTTCTTTGCCTACGGCGAACTGCTGTCGGCGAACCTCTACCGGCTGAAAAAAGGAGCCGCGGCGGCACAGGTATTCAATTATTACACAAACGGCGATATCCTGATCCCGTTAGACCCTTCCCTCTCCCCCGCGCAGAATGCGGGCAGATATTATAAACGCGCATCCAAAATGAAAAAAGGCGCGGTTGTCGCAAAGACGCGGGCGGCAACGTATGCGGAAGAACTGGAGTTTTTGCGGGCGCTGGAATATGATCTCCTGACAGCCGCCGACAAGGAGAGCCTGCAGGAAACCCGGGCGACACTTGTAAAATACGGGTATATCCAAACCGAAGCCAAACACAAGCCCGCCGAAAGAGACCCCCTGGAGGCGCCAAAACGCTTTTGTACGAGCGGCGGGTTTTTAGTTCTCGCCGGCAAAAACAGCCGCCAGAACGACGTTTTGACGACAAAAATCGCTTCGGAGAAAGAACTTTGGTTTCACGCAAAGAATATGCCCGGTTCACATGTGCTCCTTTTCACAAAAGGAAAAGATCCGTCGGAAACCGATATCCTGGAAGCGGCCGTTATCGCCGCCACCCTTTCCAGAGGCAAAGATGCCGGGAAAGTCACGGTGGACTATACAAAAAAAGCAAACGTGTGGAAGCAAAAAGGCGCAAGGCCGGGGATGGTATTGTATAAAAACCAGCGTTCCCTGCAGGTCGTGCCGGATCCGGCGCTTTTGGCAGAGATGGAAGAAAAAGCTGCGAAAAACGGACGGTATGCGTGAAGCGAGTGTTTCTTAGAAGAAATGCACACTTATTTTTTTACGCCGCGTATTGCTTAAAAGAAACATATGTGTTATCATTATCGAGTATACACTCTGTTGTTTGGGCAAAGATTTCCCTTCGGAGTGAGCCGGCATAAAAACGGATGTGTCTGCCCGAGAATTTGTCCGAAAGAAAGATGCGGCAGTCGGCACTTATTTACAATAGACGGAATGTTGCTATAATAGTAAACAATGTATTTTAACATAAGCAAGGAGTTTTTATTTGAACCGTTTCATACTGGAATCGAAATTCAAACCGGCGGGCGGACAGCCCCAGGCGATCGACGCGCTTGTCGACGGGATAAACAAAAATATAAAGCGGCAGGTATTGCTGGGCGTCACGGGTTCGGGCAAAACCTTCACGATGGCCAACGTTATTGAAAAGACGCAGCGGCCGACACTGGTGCTTGCGCACAATAAAACGCTGGCGGCACAGCTTTGCGGTGAGTTCAAAGAGTTCTTTCCCCATAATGCCGTGGAATTTTTCGTTAGTTATTACGATTATTATCAACCCGAGGCTTATATCGAAAAACGCGATCTATACATCGAAAAAGATTCCAGCATGAATGAGGAGATCGACCGGATGCGCCACAGCGCGACTTCCGCCCTGCTGGAAAGGCGGGATGTCATCGTGGTCGCAAGCGTCTCCTGCATTTATGGCATCGGCGCGCCGGAAGATTATAAAACGGCGACGGTCTCTCTGCGCGTGGGGCAAACGTTGAACAGAGATACGCTGCTGGACGAGCTGGTCGCCATAAATTTCAAGAGAAACGATATAGAGTTTACCCGGGGCACGTTCCGTGTGCGCGGCGATATCGTGGAGATATTCCCGATGAGCGGACTTTCCAAAGCGCTGCGGGTAGAGTTTTTCGGCGATGAGGTCGACCGGATACTGGAAGTGGATGTCGTTACGGGCAAACCCCTGCTCTCCGTCAGCTATGCGATGGTCTTCCCCGCCACCCATTATGCGATCGGCAGAGAACGCATCTTATCCAAGATACCGCAGATCAAGGCGGATATGCTTGCCCAGGCCGAGATGTTCAAACAAAAAGAAAAATACCTTGAGGCGGAACGGATTCTCCAGCGCACCACGTACGATATGGAAATGCTTTCAGAGATCGGTTCCTGTTCGGGCATCGAAAACTATTCCCGTTATTTCGACGGGCGCAAACCGGGCGAACCACCTTATACCCTCATGGACTTTTTCCCGGACGATTATCTTTTGTTCGTGGACGAGTCCCATGTGACGCTCCCGCAGGTACGGGGCATGTACAACGGAGACAAAGCCCGGAAGGAAATGCTGATAAAATACGGTTTCCGTCTGCCGGCGGCGGCAGATAACCGGCCGCTTACATTTGCCGAATTCAATGCGCATATCCATCAGGTGATCTACTGTTCCGCCACGCCCGCCGAATACGAAAAGAAACTGGCGGGAGATGCGATCGTAGAGCAGATCGTGCGTCCCACGGGCCTGCTGGATCCCGAAGTATTGGTCCGTCCGGTGGAAAATCAGTTGGACGATCTGCTGGTGGAAATCCGCGAAGTCACGAAAAAAGGCTTCCGTGTGCTGGTCACGACGCTGACAAAAAAACTGGCCGAGCGGTTGACGGATTATCTGGCGGAGATGGGCGTTAAAGTGCGGTACATGCATTCGGATATCGATACGATGGAACGGATCGATATCGTGCGTGGCTTACGGCTGGGCGAATTCGATGTGCTGGTAGGCATCAATCTGTTGCGGGAAGGTTTGGATATCCCGGAAGTTGCCCTGGTCGCCATTCTGGATGCCGATAAAGAAGGATTCCTGCGCAATGAGACTTCTTTGATACAAACGATCGGCCGTGCGGCCCGCAATGTCGAAGGCAAGGTCATATTGTATGCAGATACCATGACGAGGTCCATCCGGAGCGCCGTACAGGAAACGGAACGTCGCCGTCAGTTGCAGCAGGTATATAATGAAGCGCACGGCATCACGCCGGCTTCCGTCGTGAAGGAAGTAAATATGGATTTGGAGCTTTCCCATCAGGTCGAGAGCCAAAAGATCGACATCAAGGACATTGGGTTTGAGGAAAAAAATATTGCGATTCTGGAAAAACAAATGAAAGAAGCGGCGGCTGCGCTGGAATTCGAAGTGGCGGCGGCCTTGCGTGACAAAATCAAAAAATTGAAGAAGCAAAAATAAGATAGATAAGGATAAAAATATTTTGGATCAATATATACGCATCAAGGGCGCGAAAGAACATAATCTTAAAAACATCAGTCTGGACCTTCCGCGCAATAAATTTATCGTGATAACGGGTATTTCGGGGAGTGGGAAGTCTTCCCTTGCGTTCGATACGATCTATGCCGAAGGGCAACGGCGGTATGTGGAATCGCTTTCTTCCTATGCCCGTCAGTTTTTGGGACAGATGGAAAAACCCGATGTGGAATCCATCGAAGGTCTTTCCCCCGCTATTTCCATCGACCAGAAAACGACCAGCCGAAACCCGCGTTCTACGGTGGGCACGGTGACGGAGATACAGGATTACCTGCGTATCCTGTTTGCGCGGGCCGGCATCCCCCACTGCACCAAGTGCGGGAAGCCCATCGAACGCCAGACGGTGGACCAGATGATCGAGCAGATCCACGCGTGGGATGAAAATACCCGGCTCCATATCCTTTCTCCCGTGATCCGCGCTAAAAAAGGCGAACATAAAAAAGTATTGGAAGATCTGACGAAAAGCGGATTTTCACGGGTGCGGATCGACGGAGAGTTGCACCAGTTGGAAGAAGAATTCCATTTGGTTAAAAATAATAGGCACACGATCGAGGTCATCGTAGACAGACTGAGGCTCCGGCCGGATGTGGACAGGCGGCTGGCAGATTCTTTGGAAACGTCTCTTCGCCTCTCCAAAGGACTTGCGATCGTGCAGGATGCGGATACCGGTGAAGAATTGTTGTTCAATGAAAATTATTCCTGCTCGGACTGCGGCGTCAGCATCGAAGAGATATCGCCCAGGATGTTTTCCTTTAACAGTCCTTTCGGTGCCTGCCCGACTTGTACCGGGCTGGGCATTCTTTTGAAAGTCGATGAAAACCTGGTAGTGTCCGACCCGAATCTATCGCTTGCGCAGGGTGCGGTAAAAGTCAGCGGTTGGAACCTTTCGGTTTGGGACAAATGGAACCGGCAGCAGGTTGCCGCTGTGGCAAAACACTATGGTTTTTCCATGTATACGGCATGGAAAGATTTACCGGAGACTGCAAAACAAATCGTCTTGTATGGTTCGGGAGAGGAAGCGATCCCGATAGAGTATAAGAACAGTAACGGCGTCTCACATTACAAACGTCCGTTTGAAGGGATTGCCACCAATCTGGAGCGCCGTTTCAACGAGACAACCTCCGAAGGCGTAAAAACGGAGATCCGCCGTTATATGTACGAGATGCCCTGCCATGACTGCGGCGGACAGCGATACCGGAAAGAAACGCTGGCCGTCAAACTGGGCGGCATCAATATCGCCGAGCTTTCCGATATGTCGATCGTGGACGCGAAGGCGTTTTTGAATGCGCTCAAACTCAACCAGCGGCAGCAGGCCGTAGCAGACCGGGTATTGAAAGAACTCAATGCGCGGCTGGATTTTCTGGTCGATGTCGGCTTGGGCTATCTGACCCTCTCCCGTTCCGCGGGAACGCTTTCGGGCGGCGAAGCGCAGCGGATACGCCTGGCCACGCAGATCGGTTCCGGGTTGGTGGGCGTTCTATATATTTTAGACGAGCCGAGTATCGGGTTGCACCAACGGGATAATGCAAAGCTTCTGGCCACGCTGAAAAATCTAAGAGACCAGGGAAATACGCTCTTGATCGTAGAACACGACGAAGAAACGATGCTTGCCTCGGATTATATTGTGGATATCGGCCCAGGTGCCGGCATTTACGGCGGCAGAGTCGTGGCGCAGGGTACGCCGGCGGAAATCATGGCGAACAAAAACTCTCTGACGGGAGATTACCTTGCCGGCAGACGGAAGATACCCGTACCCGTATCCAGAAGAAAGAGAGACCAGGGGTATATACACATCACGGGCGCAAGAGAGCATAATCTTAAAAATATCGATGTGGATATCCCGATCGGCGTGATCACCGCGATTACGGGGGTATCGGGCAGCGGGAAATCCACGCTTGTCGACGAGGTCCTGTATAAAGCAACCGCACGGAGGCTGAACGGTTCCAAAGTACGCCCGGGAAAATTTACGGACATATCAGGGCTGGAAAAGATCGACAAGGTCGTAAACATCGATCAATCCCCCATCGGGCGTACGCCCCGCTCCAACCCGGCGACGTATACGGGCGTGTTTGATCATATACGGAATATTTTTGCGCTCACAGCCGATGCAAGAGCACGCGGGTATAATAAAGGCCGCTTCTCTTTCAACGTCAAGGGCGGGCGTTGTGAGGCCTGTAAAGGAGACGGCATCATAAAGATCGGCATGAGTTTTTTGCCGGATGTTTACGTCCCCTGCGAAGTCTGCAAGGGCATGCGGTACACAAAAGAAACGCTTGAAGTCCATTATAAGGGGAAAAATATTTATGATGTGCTGAATATGACGGTGGATGATGCGTATGAATTCTTCAAAAATGTACCCAAGATCGAGCAGATCCTGCGTGTGCTGAAGGATGTGGGATTGACGTATATAAAACTCGGACAATCTTCTACGACACTTTCGGGCGGCGAAGCGCAGCGGATCAAATTGGCTGCTTATCTTTCCCGCCGGCAGACCGGGAATACACTCTTTATTTTGGACGAGCCTACGACGGGACTGCATGCGCACGATGTGAGAAAACTTCTGAACATCCTGGCTCAGCTTGCCGATATGGGAAATACCATCGTTGTTATTGAACACAATCTGGATGTGGTCAAGTCGGCAGACTATGTGATCGATCTTGGCCCGGAAGGTGGAGAGGAAGGCGGGTGGGTCATCGCAACCGGTACGCCCGAAGAAATTTCCGATATGCCGCAAAGCGCAACGGGAGAATTCCTGAAAAAGGTTCTGTGTAAATGATCTGCAACATTTTAGCGGTGGGCTTGCGGCTTTTCATAAGGGCAGGTATAATAAAAAGAGCGTGGGCAGGCTTCTTTGTGGCGCATATGGCTTAATTCAAAAACAGGAAAAAAATGAAGAAATATTTTTTGTTGTTTCTTACGGTATTGTTATTATTTGTTTTCTGCGGTTGTGCGAAGAAGGACACGGTTTCTTCCCTGCTGCCGGAAGACCCATTGCTCACGATTGACGGCCAGGTAGTCATGACGGTACTCGATTTCCAAAGGCTGCTGATCGAACAGCAGGTATCGGCGGATGTCAAAGGAACGGAAATTTCCGCAGAAGACGAGTTGTTTATAAAATCGGCGGAAAGATATATTCTTTCGTATTTTGCCGAGCTGTATAACGTCGGGTACGACAAGGACTCTTTATACGAAGAATTCGACAATCACATGGAAGAGCTTTCCGATGAAGAAATATATGGGACGGAAAAGCTTTTTTCCGAGACGCTCCAGCAGGAACTGGGGCTGGGCGATGATGCATATAAGGAATGGGCTGTTTCGGATTCCCTGCTGGATTACAATGTCAGTTTGCTTTTGGAAGATATTGCCGATGTATACGGCAATATAACGGACCCGATCCAAATGGAAGAATATATCCTGCAGAACGTATATGCGCTGTTTGAGGTATATGATATAGAACTCTCTTATCCGGGCGTCAAAGCCTCGGATTTAACTTTCGTCGACACACTATGATACATTGCAAAGGATATACGGCAGCATGGTTGTTTCTTTAAAAAAAATAGAGTGTTTTGTATTTGACATGGATGGGACCATCTATCTGGGGGACACGCCCATAGAGGGCGCTCTGGATTTGATTCAGGAACTGCAAAAACGCGGGACGGAATTCTTTTTCTTTACGAACAATTCCTCGAAATCTCCGGAAAGCTATGTGAAAAAATTGCAGCGGCTGGGATTCAAAGGAATTGAAAGAAAGAATATCATGACTTCGGGCGATGTCATGATCCATTATCTGAAACAGAGGTACCCGCATGCGCCTAAGATCTATCTGGTGGGCACGCCTGACCTGCAGGCGCAATTCTCGGCCGCCGGCATCGAATTGCTGCCGGCAGATAGCAAAACGGCAGATGCCGTCGTGGTCGCGTTTGATACAACGCTCACTTTTGAAAAAGTGACGGCGGCTTGCCGGCTCATCGCGCACGGTGTCCCCTTCCTTGCCACCAATATAGACAAAATATGTCCGATCGAAAACGGAGAATTTTTGCCGGATTGCGGTTCGATCTGCCGTATGATCGAAAATGCGACCGGCGTTATGGCCAAATTCACCGGGAAGCCGTATATGGAAACGGTACAGTATATTTTGGATGTGGCCCACAGTGCCCCTGAAAAAACGGCGATTGTCGGGGACAGGATGTATACGGATCTTGCCACGGCCGCGGCGGGCGGAATCGTGGGGATCGCTGTGCTTTCGGGCGAGATCTCCCTCGAAGATATCAAGGAATCGCACATCTGCCCCGACTATATCCTGCACAGCGTTGCCGATATACTGGCCGCTTTGGAGAAATAGGATATGCCGGATACTTCCTTTGATACCCTGCCGGAAAAATTCATGCGAATGGCGCTGCGTGAAGCAAAAAAAGCCCGCCGTACCGATGAAGTGCCCGTCGGCTGTATCATCGTGCGGGATGGGAAAGTGATCGCGAAAGCACATAACCAAAAGGAAAGCAAAAAAAATCCCTGCGCGCACGCCGAGATCCTGGCGATTTCAAAGGCTGCGAAAAAGTGCCGGGGCTGGCGCCTGACCGGCGCCGAACTGTATGTGACGCTCGAACCCTGCCCGATGTGTGCCGGCGCAATCGTCAATGCACGTATAGAAAAAGTATATTTCGGCGCATATGATAAAAAAGCAGGCGCTTTTGGCAGTTTGTTGGATCTGAACAGATATGGCCTGAACCACAAACCCGAAGTGACGGGCGGTATCCTTACAGAACCCTGCTCTTTGCTGCTGAAAGAATATTTTTCCGAAAAACGGAGGGAGAAAAAGAACTGAAAATACTTTTCGCATGTTGAGAATGGAGGGCGTTTCATTTTCCTGTGCATAAATAAAAGAGGCCGCGTAATGGAACTACGCGGCCTCTTTTATGCGTTATTTATCGTTCTCTGCTGCCTTTTTGGCCTCTTCTATCACTTTGGCCATAAGCTGTGCCGGTATTTCTTCATACCGCAGGAATTCGGTTCGGAAGGAACCTCTGGCTTGCGTCATGGAACGCAGGTCGGTCGCATATTTTGTCATCTCGCACATAGGCACTTCCGCGACGATCTGCTGTCCCTCTTCGCAAGGGTTCATACCCAGGATCCGGCCCCGCCGGCGGTTCAGATCGCCGATGATATCGCCCATGTACTCGTCGGGCACATGGACTTCCACTTTTTCAATCGGCTCCAGCAAGATCGGGTCGGCTTCCGTACAGGCGGCTTTATAGGCAAGCCGGGCGGCAGATTTGAAGGCGACTTCTTTTGAATCCACCGGGTGGTATTTGCCATCGAACAATGTCGCCCGGATATTTACCATTGGGTACCCGGCCAGCACACCCTGGGTTATACTTTCACGCAGGCCTTTTTCGACCGCAGGGATAAATTCTCTGGGTACGACGCCGCCGACGATCGCATTGACAAATTCAAAATCGGCAGACCCATCCGTTATAGGCTCAAAGCGGATCTTTACGACACCATACTGCCCTGCGCCGCCGGACTGCTTTTTATGCTTGCCTTCCGCCTCGGCCATTTTTTTGATGGTTTCACGGTATGCCACCTTAGGTTCTTTTAATACGGCCTCCACGCCGAACTTGTTTTTAAGTTTTCTGCATATGACGTCCAGGTGCATTTCGCCGATGCCGTTCAAGAGCATATCCCCTGTCTCTGCATTTTTGCCGACTGTGAAAGTCGGGTCTTCCTCTTCCAGTCTGTGCAGCCCGGAGAAGACTTTCTCCTCTTCTCCCTGGTTTTTGGCGCTCACTGCAAAGGAAATGGAAGGGGCCTCGAACACAGGGGGATCGAACTGAATTTTATCCGCAGGATCCGCCAAGGTATCCCCCGTTACGGAATATTGTAGTTTGGTAAGAGCGCCGATGTCTCCCGCATGCAGGACATCGACAGAAGAGAGGTTTTTCCCTGTCATAACGGCCAGATTGCTGAATTTCTCAGATTTATCAAAATTCACATTGTAAATGGGCGTCTCGTTTTTAAGAGAACCTCTTAAAACTTTAATGATACTGATCTTGCCGACAAACTGGTCGGCGATTGTTTTGTAAATTTGCGCGGCGAACGGCCCGTCATCCATGACCGAAACTTCGATGTCCTGTTTTTGGGCATCGAGGGCATGGACAGGCTTGGCTTCGGAGGCGTAGGGCATCAGCATAAGCAGACCATCGAGCAGTTCTCTCACACCGTAATCCATAAACGCGGAACAAACGAATACGGGCAAGATCTCCAGGTTTCGCATTCCCTCATTCAGCCCGGAAAGGATATCTTCCTTTTCCAATGCTTCTCCTTCGAAATATTTTTCCATGAGCGCATCGTCGCTGCTTGCTGCGTTCTCGATCAAAGTTTCCCTGTATTCTTCGACCAGGGCCTTCATTTCTTTGGGGATCTCCGTTGTCTGGAGGCTATCTTTATGGAAGGTATATGCGGTATTCTCGAGGATATCGATATATCCCTGGTATGCATTGCCCGTAAGGATGGGTACTTGCAATGGCGTAACGCCCGCACCAAATTTCTCCCGCATGGCATGGATGATTTTGATGAAATCCGCATGTTCCTTATCCATTTGGTTTACAACAAAAGCCATTGGCTTGGATGCTTTTTTACAATATATGTATGCTTTTTCTGTCCCGACCTCCAGCCCTGCGGAAGCATTGATGAGTATGAGGGCGGAATCCGCCAGATAATAAGCTTCAATCGCCTCGCCTACGAAATCAAAATATCCGGGCGCATCGATGAAGTTCAGTTTACAGCCTTTCCATTCTACGGGTGCCAACGCGGCCGAAAGAGAAAAATGCCTTCTTATTTCTTCAGGATCATAGTCTGTTGTCGTATTGCCGTCTTCCACTCTCCCTTTACGTTCCAGTGCACCGGAATCATATAGGAAACTTTCAACGAGCGTGGTTTTCCCGTCCCCACCATGGCCAACAACAGCGATGTTTTTAATGTTTGCGGCATCGTAAACCTTCATGAGTATCCTCCCATTCCATTCGTATACAAATAGCGTATTTATAGAAAATTAAAAAAATAATATGCGAAAAAACAGACAAAAGGAAAAATACCTACATGTTAAATCATATCAGATTTATCATTAAAAATAAACAACTTTTTAAAAAGCTTTTATTTGGGTACGGCGATATATTTTTTAATATTTTGATTTCGTTCTGCAAAATTCATGTTATACTCTATATATTGAACGCATCATAGGAGTAACATATGGTAAAGGTACATATACCGGCCAGCAGTGCAAATATAGGGGTTGGATTTGATGTGGCGGGGCTTTCTCTTTCTCTATTCAATACGATTGATTTTTCCGTTTCACAGGGTCCGCTTATCATAGAACAGGTGACGCCGAACGACGCTATTCCCTGCGACGCAACAAACCTGGTATATGTCGCCGCCGTAAAAACGGCGGAAATATTGGGCAAAAAACTGCCGCCGTTGCATCTACGGCAATACAACAGGATCCCTATGGCGAGCGGCCTTGGGAGTTCCGCCGCCTGCATTGTGGGCGGTATCCTGATTGCAGACAACGTGCTGCAAGCAGATCTTTCCAAGAAGGAAATGCTGGAGATTGCGACCGCATTGGAAGGACATCCCGATAATGCGGCACCGGTTTTATATGGCGGCTTTTGCATCAGCCGAAAGAATGGGAACGCTATGTTTACCCATCGGATACCCCTAAAAGAAGATCTTGCCGTCTGCATCGCTGTTCCTAAACTTTCGCTCAAGACAAAAGATTCCAGGAAAGTCCTGCCCGCCCTGTTGCCGATGGTCGATGCGGTGAACAACATCGCCTGTATGGCGCTGTTGATCTCTGCGCTGTATTCCGGCGAATATACTCTGCTGGACCAGGCGTTAGAGGACAGGCTGCATCAACCGTACAGAAAACACTTTATTCCGGGGTTTGACGATATCGTACAGGCTGCCCGGCGCCTGGGCGCCTACGGCGCCTGCCTTTCGGGCGCGGGCCCCAGCATGATTACTTTTGTAAATAAAAAAAAGCTGGCAGATTTTACCCGTTTGTTTGGGGATGCGCTAAAAGGTATTCCCGGCGAATGGAGGGTTATCCCCGTGGAGCTGGACAAGACCGGTGCCTATATCGAAAATGTATGAATGTTATTGTGCCTGCGGCCGCGGAAGCGGCGCTTCAGACAGAGAATACAGATATCCGTCGGCAGCCTGTTCGATCCGAAGACGGTCTGCCTCTGCATAGCGGTCATATACGCCAAAAACCCGCATGCCTGTCTTTTTGGCACTGCGCACGCCCTGTAGCGTGTCTTCCAATACGATGCAGTCCTGCGGGTGCACACAAAGGCGGCGGGCGGCCAAAAGGAATATGTCCGGCCAGTCTTTCCCCTTTCCTACCTCTTCGGTAGAACAACATGCGTCAAACAATTCATATAGGCCGTGCTTCAAAAGGACCGGTTCATACAGGAGTTTGGGAAGACTGGTTGCAACGCCCAACTTGATTCCCAGGGAATGGAGAAGCACAAGATATTCTTTTGCATATGGTTTCAAAGGGATCGTGTGGCCATACGCATAAAGGGCCAGCCTGTTCCACTCTTCCATGATTGCTTCCGGTTTTTCCTGTAACCCAAACAGGCGTATCGTATAAGCGGCTGCCTGCCGGAAATCCCTTGGGTACAGTTCTTTTGCATATCCGGGCGGCAGCGCCAGATTTCGTTTTGCCAAAAAATCGGCGCCTATTTTATTCCATAGCCCCATAGAATCCAGGATTGTGCCATCCAGATCGAAAATGGCTGCGCGAAAAGAGATCCTCTGCATACTATTTACCCCATATATAACGGAAAAAGCATTTTTATTTATGAAATTCGCTCTTTAAATACGGAAAGAGGATGAGCAGCGTACCTTTTTTTACGGATATGCTGCTTTCTTGTCCGGTGAATTCGTTGCTGATGCCAAGCGGGAATTCATTGGTGAGGCGGACATTGTCCAGTTCGTACTTCAGGCAGCGAATAGAAACCCCATAGGAAACATCGCTGTGTGAAAACATGGAAACATAGCCCCGGTAATTTGGCCCAAATATGATGGCGGTATCCGTCAGGGCGGTGGTCACGGTGCTTTCCCCAAAGAGATACCCCCGTGCCTGCTTTTTTGAAAGATACGCCAGGCACTGAATATTGGCCAAGGTATGTTCCAACCGGCCGCCCGTCCCTCCGTAGATATAGAATACGCGAAACCCAAGGGAAAGCCCGCGCCGCAGGGCGACGAGCATATCGGTATCGTCTTTTTCCTTAGGCAGCAGGACGATATTGGGGTGCACGGGTTTTTCGGGCAGAGAATCGAAATCACCGATGAGCATATCGGTTTTCAGCCCGATCTTTTGCGTATAGCGGTATCCCCCATCCACCGCGATGGTATAGTCGTCCTTTGCAGGGATGATCGGCCGATCGAAAAAATCCCCCGCGCCGATCACATGACAAATTTTTTCATACATAGAAGAACACCCTTCTTCCGGCGACGGTAAAGAACATGTTACTGCTGTGCCTCTGTTTCCTCTACCCGATAAGAAAGCCGGATATCCGTATCTTTTAATATATCATTGACTACGCGGAAGAATTCTTCCCCTTGAGCGGTCGGCGCGTGCGAGAAGACGACCAGGATCTCGACCGGCCGTTTTTTCGCTGCGGGCATCTCTGAAAACAGACGGCCGCTTTCGACAAAATCGACGTATAGATTGACCTTATTCTGGAGTGCCATCAGGTGTGCGTATTCTACTTTTTCGCTCCATCCGAGGTCGTCCCGGATGAGGAGCAGAGCTGCGCCTGTTTGCTTGTTTATCTGGATGCCATCTATGGAATCTGGGTTTGTCACTGCCATAAAAAACGTTTCCTTTGCTCACTGTACAACACATTATAGCAAATCCGCCCGCGGTTTTGCAAATCAAAAGAAAACCACACAGAGCGGTGTATTCCCGCATATTAATTAGTATAAGTATAAAACGTATCTGTACACGAACAATCATAAGGAAGTGAATACAATGAAAAAAAAGAGTATACCATTCATCCTGTGCACAGTTCTGAGCATAGGGCTTGCCGCGCTCCGGGCTTCAAAGTATATCCTGATCGGATCTTCCATAACGTATGGGATATCGGTCTTTTCCGCGGTGGTATTGTTTTTGGAACTGATGCTCTCTATCTATGCGACTACGGGCAAATCTCTCGGCCTCATTTGGTCCCTACGGGAATATGGCGTCCGTATCACCGCGTTTTCAACAGCATCTCTTCTCTGCTCGGTATTTGCCGCCACAACATATAAAAATCAACTGACGGGGACCGCTGCGACGTTTCTGTGTAGCCTTTCCTTCCTGTATATGGCCTACCTGTTTGCAATGCAGATAGAATCGGTCATAAACAGTTTTAAAGAATAGGCGGCCGGCGGGCATATCTTGAAAGATATACCCGCCTATACTATAATAAAATACGAATCATGGTGAATATATGAAAAAAGAAGAAGCATCCCCCAATTTTGAATTGAATCCGCCTCCCGATCTTTTGACGTATAGCCGGTTACTCTTGAATGCGGCGCGCAAACTGAACCTGCAAATCGCGCTTGCCCCTTCGAACAAAAAGACAGAGCATGCGCAGGTCCGGAAGAATATTGCAGACCTGAAAACAAAGCTGCAGGAACTGGAAGATTTCCTTGACCGGCAGCAGGAAGAAACCGTGCCTTGACTTTTTTTTATACCTACTATATGATATTTTTGTGCTTGGACATATGCGGGCGTGGCGGAATTGGCAGACGCGCCAGACTTAGGATCTGGTGCCTTTGGCGTGAAGGTTCAAACCCTTTCGTCCGCACCAGACGCACATCATCCGGATCCCGCTAAAACAGGGAAAATCTGTTGACGGAGGGTCCGGATTTGTTTTATACATTGCGGCCCGGTATGCTGCCCGCCCCTTTTTTAGCGGCAGAACAGCATAAAAAGGCAAAAGAAACGGTGATTCCGGATCCGGTTCGGGAATTCGGAAACTCCGTTTAGGATAAGGGGCCGTGTCAAATCCCGGTTGCTGTGAATATCCTTTGGAAGCCGGTGCTATCGTAGAAAAATAAAAAGCGGGGGTCTATCATGGAATGGAATGCCGACCTATATAGAGAAAAACACGGATTCGTAGCGGAATATGGGAAAGCCCTGATCGATCTGGTCAACCGGGACAAAGGACAAGTCCTGCTGGACCTGGGGTGCGGTCCCGGAGAACTGACAGTTGCGCTTTCCCAGAAGGGAGCAAAGGTGATCGGCATAGATGCCTCCCCTGCCATGATACGGCAGGCAAAGAAAAACTATCCCAGCCTGTCTTTTTACCAAATGGATGCGACAAAACTTTCCTATCGGGCGTATTTTGATACGGTGTTTTCCAATGCGGTGTTTCACTGGATCCCCGACCAAGCCGCATTGTTGGCAAGTATCTGTACGGCGCTGAAAGAAAATGGGCGGCTCCTGTGCGAATTCGGCGCACACGGAAATATCTCCCGGATACAGCAGGCTTTTTCGGAAGCGGCCCTTGGCTATCACTATACATACACTTCTCCGTTCTTTTTCCCTACAAAAGAAGAATATGCAAAAATGTTGGAGCAGGCGGGGTTTCAAGTGTCTTCCGTCGTGGAGTTCGACCGCCCCACCGCACTCAAAGACGGACGGGTTGGCTTAAGGAATTGGGTCACACAGTTTTTTGCAGAAGATATCGCCGCGCTCGCGCCGGCGGAAAGAAACGCGGTCCTTCTCGCAATGGAGGAAAAGTTGGCGCCGTTCCTTTGGAGAGAAGGTACCTGGTATGCGGACTACCGCCGCATCCGTGTGGATGCAAAAAAAGCGGCGAACTGACAGCTTGCCCCTATACGAACGGTCTTTGTTCCTAACAAATATATAAAACAGAAAGGAAAAACAATGCCAAAAGGAATAGAACGGTATTTAGACGAAGAAGGAAGGCTCAAACAGTGGCCGGGGAAATATACGTTGAAGATGCTTGCGTATGCGTATCTGGCGGATAAATTTCTATACGATAAAAACTATACAGAAAAAGAGGTAAATGCCATTCTGGAAAAGTGGCATACTTTTGGGGACTATTTCCTGCTGCGCCGGGGCCTGATCGAAACCGGTTATCTGAAGCGCGTGCCGGATGGAAGCAAGTATTGGAAAAATAAAGAAAAACAGGAGGAAAACTGATATCTCAGCTTTTTTCCTTGTTCTATACGGATAGGTATCTGCCTTTCTTTGCATTCTCCCGGGCAAGAGCCGTCAGCAGACGGTAATCCCGGGGGAATTTTTGTTGCATTTGGTCGATATTTGTTCTGACCTGGAGGAAGATATCCGCGTCTTGGACGATATCGGCGACCCTGAAAGTGGTTTCTCCGTGCTGGCGTGTACCGAAGAACTCCCCCGCGCCCCGGAATTGCAGGTCTTTTTTTGCGATTTCAAATCCATCGGAACAGTCTTTCAATATTTTCAGCCGTTCCAGACTGCTGCCATTTGTCAAAAAATAACAGTAGGATTCTTTTTTGCCTCTGCCTACCCGCCCCCGGATCTGGTGCAATTGCGAAAGGCCGAAGGCGTCCGCATTTTCCACCGCGACGATCGTCGCATCGGATACGTCTACGCCTACTTCCACGACCGTAGTCGAAATAAGGACGGGCGTTTCCCCGCTGCGAAAACGCTGGATGATCCCCTGTTTTGTTTTAGAGGGCAATTTCCCATGCAATACTTCCATCGGCGTGTCTTTAAAGCGCGCGGATAATTCCGCGTATAGTTCCGTCACTGAAAGATAAGGCAGGCCTTCCGAAGGCTCCAACAGCGGACAAATGATATAGGCCTTCTCCCCTTTTCTTACCTGCGCGAAGATCCAGTCGTACATATCGGGCCGTTTGTTTGGGCCTACAAGGAAAGTTTTGACCGGCAGACGCCCGGGCGGCATTTCGTCCAATATAGAGATATCGGCTTTTCCATATAAAACGATCGCCAACGAGCGCGGGATCGGAGTGGCCGATAAGATGATGGAGTGTACCGTCGGGTTTTTACGCACAAGAAGCGACCGCTGCAGTACGCCGAACCTGTGTTGTTCGTCGATGATCAGGACCTGCAGGTTTTTGAATGGATAGGGCGCATATAGGACGGCATGGGTGCTGATGAGGACTTGTATGCTTCCGTCCGCCAACCCTGCCGCGATATAGCCGCGTTCCTTTTTTCCGGTGGAACCGGTGAGCAAAGCTGCGCCCGGCCCGAATATTTCCTGGGCAAAGGCAAAATGCTGTTCCGCCAGCAGTTCGGTCGGGGCCATGATGATGCTCTGCGCCCCCAATAAGGATACAGCAAAGGCAGCGAACAGCGCGACGGCCGTTTTCCCCGACCCCACATCCCCCTGCACCAGCCGGTTCGCAGGGAAAGGCCGGGAAAGATCGCGGGCGATCTCCTGTATGCTTCGCAGTTGTGCCCCCGTACAAGTGAAAGGCAGCTTTCCTATGTATGCTTCGACCGCATTTTCCGGGATAGGAAGAGGTTCCCGTTCTTTCTTATCGTGCCCGGACAGATCGATCATCCGATTGAACAATAATAGTTCTTTCCAAACGAGGCTTTTGCGCGCGGTCAAAGGCTCTTCTTCATCCGCAGGGAGATGCAGCATCCTGAAATCCGTTTTATCGGTTTGTATCGGGACGGTGCGGCAGAAAGCAGAGGAATATGCCGGCTGCTCTTCCAGGGCCGCAAGCGCATTTTTCATCATGAGGCGCATCTTCCGCTGCGTGATGCCTGCCGTCAAAGGATAATACGCTAAAATACCGGGCGGTTTCTCGACGGGGAAAATTTCCGGGTTGTCCATCTGCGGTCTTTCCCGGAACAATTTAATTTTCCCAAAAAACAGAAAGGACTGTCCGGGCTTATATTTGCCGAACAAAAAAGGCAAATTGAACAGGTTGATGTCCAATACGCCCGTACCGTCGGCCACTTCGAATGTGAACACGCTGAATTTGCCCATCCGTTTGATCCATCGCGGCGGGGTGGTCACGGAAGCACGGATGACGGCGGCGGTATCTTCTTTGTTTTCGATATGAGCAAGCGGGACGGTTTTGCGCAGATCTTTGTAGTAGGCCGGCAAGTGGAAAAGCAGGTCCTCAACGGTAAATATGTTCAGTTTTTCCAGAGATTTAGCCGTTTTTGTTCCCACGCCGCCGAGCTGTGTGACGTTGGCGTCGCCTTCCATGTAGTTGTCTCCTTTTTTCGACAAATTTCTCCTATAACAGCAAAAGCGGGCCTATCGCCCGCTTTCTTATATCTGGTACAATCATTCCACCGAAAGTATATAATCGTAAATTGGCTGGCCGCCGTTATACACTTCCATATCCAGGTCTTTGTACAGACGGCCGATCTCATCAGCCAGGGCACGGGCGTCTTCTTCGGCAATCCCTTGGCCATAGTACAGCGTGATGACGGCATCTTCATCATCGACCATTTTTTTCATCAGGTCTTTGGTAAGCACGGTTATGTCCGTCCCATGCGAGACGATGTCATCTTCCAGGATCGCTATATATTCGCCTTCTTTTATTACAAAACCGTTTGTGCGGCTATCCCGGATAGCGCGGGTAACGCAGGCCGACTTTACTTTATCCAGAGCGGAGGTCATCTCTTTCAGATTTTCTTCGAGAGAAGAGCCTTCGTTGTACATCAGCACGGTGCTTAACCCTTGCGGGAAAGATTTTGTGGGCAGGACATGGACGTCTTTATCGACGAGCTTCCCCGCCTGTTCTGCGGCCAGTATGATGTTCTTGTTGTTGGGCAGTACGATCACGTGATCGGAAGGGGCATTTTCAATGGCTTTCTTGATATCTTCCGTACTTGGGTTCATAGATTGGCCGCCGGCAATCAATTCGTCCACTCTGTAATCTCGGAATATATTGGCAAGCCCTTCTCCTGCACAGACCGCAACGATAGAGATAGGTTTTTTAGGACGCGCAGGAGACAATCCGGTGATTGAATTGTGCTGTTCTTTCATATTGTCGATCTTGACACGGGAGAGTTCTCCCAGGCGCGTTGCATATTGGAGCGCCTTGCCGGGCATATTTGTATGTACGTGCACTTTGATAAGCGCGCTGTCCCCGACTACAACAAGGCTGTCTCCTATACGGGAAAGTTTATCGCGCAGTTTATCGATTGTTTCTTCCGTGACTCCGTTTATCAGGTTGGTGATGAAAAATTCCGTACAATACTGGAATTCGATATTTGCGGTACTGATATTCGTCATCGCGGCCGCAGGTAAGCTGGCAGGGGCGGCGAGATCAAGGTCGTCGGTTACTTCTTCTCCGTCCAAAGCCATTTTGAATCCTTTGTAGATCACCAGCAATCCGGCGCCCCCGGCATCTACAACGCCTGCTTCGCGCAATACCGCCAGCAATTCGGGCGTTTTTTTCAGCGTACTCTGCCCTTTTTCTATCACACCGTTCATCAGTGCGAAAACATCTGCACCGCTATCGGCTTGCCGCCGCGCTTCTTCCGCCATGCTGCGGGCAACGGTCAGGATCGTTCCTTCCTTAGGTTTCATCACGGCCTTATACGCCGTTTGTGCGCCTTGTTCCATCGCCAGGGCAAAATCTGCAGCGGAAAGTTCTTCCGTATCCGGAGGGACACTTTTGGCAAACCCTCTGAACAACTGGGAAAGAATGACGCCAGAATTCCCTCTTGCGCCTTTCAGGGCCCCGTCGCTTATCGCCTGCATCAATATGCCTATTTTATCCGTTTTTTCTATGTCTATGGATGTGATTTCTTTTACGGCGGAAACAATTGTCAGCAGCATATTTGTTCCCGTATCACCATCCGGTACGGGAAACACATTCAGATCATTGATTAATTTTTTATTATGTTCCAAATAATTGGCGGCCGAAATCATCATGTCTTTGAAGAGCTCAGCCCCTATACGAAAGTCTGTCAAAACACATCCTCCTCAAACACTATTTTTGCACTCTTATACCACTGACAATTACGTTAACACCATGTACAAGCAGACCTGTGGCACGTTCAATAGAATATTTAACGGTCTCAATGATGCTGTTTGCCATAGCCGTTATGGATACACCATATTGCACAATGATAAAAAGGTCTATCCGAAGAGAGTGTGAATCATCTGTATGAATTTTGACACCACGCTTTAAATTGTCTCTGCCGAGCAATTCGACAATCCCATCCGTGACTTTCTGAGAGGCCATGCCCACTACCCCATAGCACTCCGTTGCTGTAAGACCAACAAGAGAACCAATGTAATCGTCTGTATAAGTGATGCTTCCAAGTTTATTTTCCAATACAGCGCTCACGACACATCCTCCTTTTGTCATTGTTTTCTGCTCTGATTATATCTTATATCCCGCCCAAATTTCAAGCAAATTAACTAATTTTCATGCTCTGCGATAGGAAAATCCCTTGCATTTCGCCTGTATGCATGATAAAATGTTGTCTGTTGCAAAAAAAGAAAAATACGGAGGAGGTGTGAGAAATGGCCAAATACTGCGAAATTTGCCATAAAGGGGTTGTTTCCGGAAACAACGTTTCCCACTCCAATAAAAAGACAAAGAGAAAATGGGCTCCAAATGTACAAAGGGTCAGTGTCATCGATCAAAACGGTACGAAAAAGAAGATGTACGTTTGTACCCGTTGCTTGCGTTCCGGGAAAGTGCAGCGTTCGATATAAGAAAGTTCGTTCATGCAATAACAGCATATAAAATACGGCTGTAGACACTACAGCCGTATTTTATTGTATACTATTTATTTTTTATTGCTTACCGAAAGAAAAATCTCAGGATCGCCCGAATGAATCTGGGCGGTTTTATGCAATAGACTTTAAACATATTTCCTCCTCCCTTTTTTTCAGCATTTTCTGAACAACAAAATCCCCAAAACCATCAAAACGATCCCGGCCAGCACAAACCACACCCAGCAAGGCAGAAAAATAAGTAAAATGAGGAGCCCCGCCAGTAAAAATACACATCCCAGGATTTTCCCCGCATTCCATCTTCTCATACATGACTCCCCTAAAGCAGGCTTTCTCTAATGCATACTACGCAGTTTGTGCATGCTATGTTCCTTAAATAAAATATATGGAAAAAGAAGCGGGGTAATGACAGATAAATGGAAACCGGAACGTATCGGATCGTTCTTGGGTTTTTATATGGCGCATCTATTTCAGATTTGACAATTTTTTGTAAAAATGCTATGTTTTTTTCAGTATGGTAAAACAAAATAAAAAAATCCTTATTGTCGATGGCCAGGGTGGGCGCATCGGACGTATGCTCGTGGAACAGATAAAAATGAAGACGCCCGCGTTGCTGCTGATCGCGATAGGGACCAACAGTATCGCCACTTCCACCATGTTGAAAGCAGGCGCCGAGCAGGGCGCGACCGGAGAAAACCCTGTGTTATATAACGCTGCGGATGCGGACCTGATCGTCGGCCCCGTGGGTATTCTTGTTGCCAACTCCCTGTTGGGAGAAATCACCCCCGCGATGGCGCGGGCGATTGCTGCTTCTCCTGCGCTCAAGATCCTGATACCTGTGAATAGATGTAACATTATGGTGGTGGGTGTGCAGGAAAAAAGCCTTGCGGAATTTATCCGGCTCGCCGTTGAGCAGGTGTTTGCCTTCCTCAATGGGACTCTAAGCGAATGAGAACGATAGAC
Source organism: Christensenellaceae bacterium (assembly GCA_963665505.1). Classification (GTDB taxonomy): domain Bacteria; phylum Bacillota; class Clostridia; order Christensenellales; family Christensenellaceae; genus QANA01. Next base: position 1,268,171 of record OY762275.1, on the reverse strand, counting down.
ACAGGGGCAAGCCCCTGTGTTTTTTTTATGGGGAAAAAAGATAAAAATTCAAAGAATATTCATGATTTGTTTAAAAAACTATTTACAAAAACACGCCGGCATTGTATAGTATTTTGGAAAGGTTAAAAAAACCGTATTTAAATTAAATCCTTATTCTTATTATTTTATAGATATTGTTTTCGTTTTTTGCCTGTGTTTTGCAAGTGTAAATCACCATAAGGTACGCACAATTCCCCGACAATTTATGCGCGGGATTTTTATGGGGGAGTTTTTCCCTGCAATGAAATAGGCATTTTGTGCTGAAAAGCACATTAAGCACTACAAAAAAAGGAGAAGGAGAATGTCCACGAAAAATCAATCCATGGGATATTTACCAGATGAACGGCCGCCGTTTATGAAACTGCTGCTGTATGCGATCCAGCAAGTCATTGTAATGTTCCCTGCTACCGTCACCGTAGCAATTATCACAGGCTTTCACATTTCCACTACTATTTTTGCCAGCGGCTTAGCGACTCTCTGTTTTATCTTTATCACCGGAAGGAAAATTCCTCTCTATTACGGGTCCAGCTTTTCCTATTTGTCGGCGATCATTGGTCTGATGGCCGCGGATTCTATGGCGGGATTAGACCTGAACACAAAAATATCATATGCCCAGTTTGGGATCATCATGTCCGGCTTTGTTTCAATCGCAGCCGGATTACTTGTAAAATGGGCAGGCCGTGATATCATCGAAAAGATATTGCCCCCGACCATCACGGGTCCCATTGCCATGGTGATCGGCCTTACTCTTTCCGCGAATGCGATGAGCGATGCTTCTTCTATCGCGATAGATGCGGCGGGTACGATGAGTATTACGGAATCGCAGATAAGCCTTGCGAACAACCTCGCATGGGTCTGTGCGCTTGTGACGTTGCTCTCCACCATACTATTCTCCGTTTATCTGAAAGGCTTTTTGGGACAGCTTCCTCTCATCTTCGGGCCTGCGCTTGGTTGCATAACCGCCCTGATCATAAGGGCAGTGACCGGGATAGACCTCTTCCGTGTGTTGCCCGAGACCGCGAGCTCCGGCGTTTTCTCCCTGCCGATTTTCACGCTGCCCAAGGCTTCCTGGCAGGCAGTTGCGGCGATCATGCCGATCGCAATCGCGACAATACCCGAATCCACTGCACATATCTACCAGCTGGATATTTATGTGAACGACCTTGCCGCCAAGAAGAAATCCGACAAAAAATATAATCTGGCAGACAAGCTGGATATCAACCTGATCGGCGATGGTATCGGGGATATGATCTCCGGTTTCGTAGGCGGCCCTGCCGGCACAAATTACGGCGAGAACATCAGCACGATGGCGATCACGAAAGTGTTCTCCATTCCGGTTTTGATCGTCGCCTCTATCATCGCCATGCTTTTGGCCTGTTTTACCCCCCTTGTAAACGCGATTTACGCCATTCCCTTCTCCGTCATCGGCGGGCTTGAGATCTTCCTGTTCGGCGCGATCGCAGCCCAGGGCATTGCCATCATGATCGAAAAAAAGGCGGATATGTTCAGCGCAAAGAATATTGCCGTTATCGCTTCTATCATGATCATAGGGATCGGCGGCAAATACGGGTTTGATCAAAGCGGGAACATCCCCTTCCTGTTCGGCAGCAGCATTCCGTGCGTTGCCGGCGCCGCAGTATTTGGGATCATTTTGAACCTGTTGCTCAGTATCGGCGGCAAAAAGAAAAAAGTTGAGCAAAAAGACGAATCGGAAGCATAAAAGACAGGCAAAATAAAAAAGTAAAAACAGCAAGGAAAGCTTTCCCTGCTGTTTTTTATATGAGAATTGCCCGATGGGCAGAATAGTTAAGAGCGTTACCTGGGCGAACTTGCCGTTTCGCAATACAGGCAGCGGTAAATCCCTTTCTTCTCGTCGGAGAGGACAAAAATCTGGTCGATCTCATTCCCCATCGAAGTGATGCACCTGGGATTCTTGCATTGGATCACATTGACGAGTTTCCTGGGCAGTTTCAATTTTTTCTTTTCGATGACCTTCTCGTTCCTGATGATATTGATCGTGATGCCGGGATCAATGTAGCCCAGGACGTCCAGATTCACCTCGATCTCGTCGTCGATCTTGATGATATCTTTTCTGCCCATTTTTGTACTTTTTACATTCTTGATGATGGCAACGCTGCAATTCAGCTTGTCCAAATGCAGGAACTGATAGATCTCCATGCTTTTACCTGCCTTGATATGGTCCAAAACAATGCCGGAAGTAATACTGTCGATATTCATGCTGACACCTCGATTCCCAAGAGCTTCAGGATAAGCGCCATACGGACGAATTTTCCATATTCGACCTGCTTGAAATAGCATGCCCGCGGGTCCTCATCCACTTTGACCGAGATCTCGTTTACTCGGGGTAACGGATGCATGATGCACAGGTCTTCTTTGGCGTATTTTAATTTTTCTCTATTCAAAATATAGCTGTCTTTCAGGCGGATATAGTCCGCTTCGTTGAAGAAACGTTCTTTTTGAACGCGGGTCATATAAAGGATATCCAACTCCCCTATCACTTCGTCCAAAGACTCTGTTTCTTTCAGGGAAGCTGTGCAGCCCGCCACTTCTTCCTTAATGTAATCCGGTACCTGCAGTTCTTTTGGAGAAACCAGGATGAACCGGATGCCGGGATAGCGGCAAAGGGCCGTTATCAGCGAATGGACGGTGCGCCCAAACTTCAGGTCCCCGCAGAACCCGACCGTCATATCGGACAGCCGGCCTTTTTCCCGCTGGATGGTAAACAAGTCTGTCAGCGTCTGCGTAGGGTGGTTGTGCCCTCCATCGCCTGCGTTTATGACGGGCACGGTTGCCCGCATCGAAGCAGCCAGCGGCGCACCCTCCTTCGGGTGCCGCATGGCGATGATATCCGCATAACAGCTTACCGTGCGCACCGTATCCGATACGCTTTCCCCTTTTACCGTGGAGCTGGAGCTTGCGGAAGAGAACCCGATCACACCGCCCCCCATCTCCAGCATGGCCGCCTCGAAGCTCAGCCGCGTACGGGTGCTCGGTTCAAAAAACAATGTTGCCAGCTTTTTTCTGCGGCAGGTATCCGCATATTTGTCCCTGTTTTCAATGATATCTTCCGCAGTGGACAAGAGTTGTTCGATCTCCCCTACGGTGAAGTCTTTAATATCAATCAAATGACGCATGCATACCTCCTGTTCATTTCATCCAGCTTTCGTCGGATGGATCGTCGCGAAACGCGCGCAGTTTCCGTATGTCGTTTGTTTGTATGTAACCCTCTTCCGCCGCCACTTCGGTCAGCGTGTCGAAATCGGACAGGCTGTTGTATTTTACATCGGCGGCCTGTAGACGTTCCGCCGCCTTGCGCATTTGGTACGTGAAAATACTGGCGATCCCCAAGACGTGTGCGCCGGCCTTCCGCAAAATATCCACGACTCCCAGCACACTGCCGCCGGTAGAGATCAGGTCTTCTATCACTACGACTTTTTCCCCGGGCGAGAGACGCCCCTCTATCTGGTTTTTACGCCCATGGTCTTTCGCGCCGCCCCGTACGTATCCCATCGGAAGCCCCATCAGGTGCGACACGATGGCCGCATGCGGAATGCCGGCCGTGCTGGTCCCCATCAGGGCCTCGCAATCCGGGTATTTTGTGCGGATTGTCTCGGCCAGCGACTTTTCTATATCCGTTCGCAGTTCAGGAAAGGCAAGCGTTATGCGGTTGTCGCAATAGATCGGGCTTTTGATGCCGCTTGCCCAGGTGAATGGTTCTGCCGGCCGCAAAAAAACGGCGCCGACGGAAAGCAGGCCTTTTGCGATCCTTCTTTTAGTCTCCATATAGTACCCTCCCTATCAATATGCAAATTCCTGCATGCATCTGTTATACGCTGCGATGGGGTCTTTCGCCTCTGTGATCGAGCGGCCGACGACGATGTAGTCCGAACCGATCTGTCTTGCCTTGGCCGGTGTGGTCACCCGTACCTGGTCGCCCCTGGCATTGCCGGCAAAGCGTATGCCCGGCGTGACGGCCAGAAAATCCGGTCCGCAAGCCTTTTTCACCGTACCCGCTTCCAAGGGAGAGCAGACGATCCCATCGACGCCGGCCTCCAGCGCATTGGCCGCGTATTTGAGGACGACCGTTTCCATCGGCGCATCGATCAGGAGTTCAGCTTTCATGCGTTCTTCGCTGGTCGATGTGAGCTGCGTGATGGCCAGGAGCTTGGGCCGCGTACCGTCTTCACGCGTTGCGCCGGCTACGGCCGCCTTCATCATTTCTATCGTGCCAGCCGCGTGCAGACTGCACATATCCACCTGCATGCGCGACAAAACGGACATGGCCCGCTCGACCGTATGGGGGATATCATGCAGCTTCAGATCCAAGAATATATGATGTCCGCGGCGTTTGATTTCCCGTACGATAGGCACGCCTTCGGCATAAAACAACTCCATGCCCACTTTTACAAAAGGTTTAGTTTCGTGGAACCGGTCCAAAAATTGCAACGTTTTTTCTCCATTAGGGAAATCCAGCGCTATAATAACGTCTCTTTTCATTTGTGTGCTCCTCCTGTCAATGCAGCCAGCCGCGGAACGCCCAAGCGTCCCATTTCTTCGGGAAGTGTTTGGATGATCTCCCGGCAGACATATGGGTTTTTCAGGTTGGCCGCGCCTATCTGAACGGCGGTCGCGCCCGCCAGCACCATTTCGATCACATCTTTGGCGGTACAGACGCCCCCCATGCCCATGATCGGGATATGAACGGCCTCATATACCTGATAGACCATACGCAGCGCTACCGGAAAGATGGCCGGCCCGGAAAACCCGCCGAACGTATTGGCGATTACGGGTTTTCCGGTCTTCAGATCGATGCGCATGCCGAGCAGCGTATTGATGAGGCTGATGCCGTCGGCCCCGGCGTCTTCGCAGGCCCGGGCGATCAGCGCGATATCGCTGACGTTGGGACTCAATTTGAGAAAGACCGGCTTTTTTGTGACCGCTTTCACCGCTTTGGTGACCGCAGCCGCGTTTACAGGGTCCAGGCCAAAGCTCATGCCGCCGTTATGCACGTTGGGACAACTGATATTGACTTCTATGATGTCCACCTGCGCCTCCCGATCGATCAGCTGGCTGCAATAAACATATTCCTCGATGGAAAAGCCGCTGATATTGGCGATCAGTGGTTTGCTATAAAGGGAGGCCAATCGCGGGAGTTCCTCTTCTATCACGGCATGGATCCCCGGGTTTTGCAGGCCTACGGCATTGATCATGCCCGCCGTACAGTCCGCGACCCGCGGTGTGGGGTTTCCGAAACGCGGCTCTTTCGTGGTGCCTTTGAAAGAGAACGCACCCAGTATGTTGATGTCGTAAAAGTCGCGGTAATCCCAGCCGTACCCAAACGTGCCGCTGGCAGGTATGACCGGGTTTTCGAGGGTCACGCCGCATAGGGTTACACTTGTGTCTACTGCCATAGTATTTCCTCTTTCAACAGGACGGGGCCTTCCTTACAGATACGCTTGGGGCCTTTTCTTGTCAGGATGCTGCAGCACATGCACGCCCCGAACCCGCACCCCATGCGCTCTTCGAAGCTGAGCTGCCCGTCAAAATCGCAGACGGTGCAGACCGCCTGCAGCATGGGCAGCGGGCCGCAGGCGCAAAAATAATCCCCACGAATTTGGGCGAGCACATCTGTGACCAATCCTTTCAGGCCATAGGAACCGTCCATTGTCGCGACGTATGTGCGGATACCCAATGATACAAACTCTTTTTCTAAAAAAATTTCTTCTTTCGTATTGAACCCAAGCATGGCGACAGGTGTCTTTTTCGCCCGGAGCAATGCCTTGGCCAATGCGTACAGCGGCGGCACCCCAACGCCGCCCCCGACAAGCAGGGTCGTTTGGCCGCATTGCGATACGCTAAACCCGTTCCCCAGCCCTGTCAAGATATCCAAGGCTTGTCCCGCGGGCATTTTTGCCAGGGCTTGCGTTCCCTGTCCGACTGTTTTGTAGATGAGCGTGAACTGCCCGTCTTGCCAATCGCAGACCGACAGCGGACGGCGCAGGAAAAATTCCGGGATCTCTATGTTCACAAATTGTCCCGGCTTCTTGATCTTTTGGGTGTCGCCCGCCAACACCATTTTGTAAACGTCCTTCGCGATGGATGTATTCTGCAGGATCGTATAAATATCTTGTTCTTTCATCGTCATCTCCGCTCAAGCATGTACATAAGTAAGCGCCGGGTCTTTACAATAGATCTGCTTGCCCGCTAAAAAAGTCATGATGTTTTCCCCCGACACGGGCCACCCCGTAAAGGGTGTGCTCTTTCCTTTGGAATAAAATGTGTCCGGGTTTATTTTATAATTTGCTGTAAGGTCGAGCACTGCAAGATCTGCGGGGGCGCCGGCGTACATGCCGACGGGCAGCCCGAATATCCTGCGCGGGGCGATACACATCAAGAAGAGCAGTTTTTCCAGAGACAAAACGTCTGTTTTTACCAACTTTGTATACAGCACGGGAAAGGCAGTCTCCAAGCCGACGATCCCATTGACGCTGTCCTTCAACCCTTTTTCTTTTTCCTCTTTCGTGTGCGGCGCATGGTCGGTGGCGATCGTGTCGATCACACCGGTTTTAATGCCTTCGATGAGCGCCTCTTTGTCTTCCGCCGCACGTATGGGCGGGTTCATTTTGAAATCTCCCGAATCCTTAATATCTTCGTCGCAAAGCAGCAGATAGTGCGGCGCCGTCTCGCAGGTGACCGGCAGGCCTTTGGCCTTGGCCTCCGCAATAAGCGCGACGCTTTCTTTTGTAGAGATGTGGCACACATGGTACCGGCAACCCGTTTCTTCGACCAGGGCCAGGTCTCTTTTTATTTGTGTCCATTCGCAGGCGGAAGGAATGCCGGCATACCCATGCCTCTTCGCAAACTTGCCCTGGTGCACAAATCCGCCGGAGAGCAGCGCATCATTTTCCGTATGGGCGGCGATGATTTTGCCAAGAGACGCTGCTTTTTGCATGGCTTTGCGCATCATGGCTTCATCCTGGACGCCCACGCCGTCGTCTGAAAAAGCGACGACAGAATTTCTCAATCCTTCCATATCGGAAAGTTCCCGCCCCTGCTGTGCTTTGGTAATCGTTCCATACGGATACACATGCACATGGGCCGTATGGACAATACGATCCAGCTCTACCCCCAAATTGCGCACCGAATCGGGCGGCGGGTTCAGGTTGGGCATGGCGCAGAGAGCCGTGTACCCGGCCCGCGCCGCCGCCATTGTGCCGGAGTCGATCGTCTCCTTATACGAAAAACCGGGTTCTCTCAAATGTACATGTACATCTGAAAAACCCGGTATGATGAGCAGGTGGTCTAAATAAAGAACTTTCTCAAAGCCTTCCGTTGGGATATGTGGCGCAATTTTTTGGATCTTGCCGCCGGAAATGGAAATATCATTTGCAGAAATGCCATTTTCTGTAAAGACTTCCGCCCCTTTCAAAAGCAAGCGCATGGATACCTCCTAACAGCTATGTGCTTTTCAAGTTCTAACTATAAAATATACAGTACAAACAGAGAAAAGTCAATATCTGGGGTACAGGGAAAACGCCCCAAAGCCCGGATACAAGAAAAGCACCGTTTGAAACAGTGCTTTTCTTGGTTAGAATGGATATTTCAAAACGGGGTTTCGCGCCGCGCCGACTTCATCCAACCGCCCGACCGGTGTGGAAACGGGCGCCCGGTGCAGTGCCGCGGGGTCTGTTTGCGCCGTCCGCATGATTTCTCTCATAACGGTGATGCAATGGTCCAGCGTTTCCCGGGATTCGGTTTCGGTCGGTTCGAACATCAGCGCTTCGTGAACGATCAGCGGGAAATACATCGTCGGCGGATGCATACCGGCATCGATCATCGCTTTTGCGATATCCAATGCGGAAACGCCGTATTCTTTCCGGACCGTCTGCATGGAAAGCACGAATTCATGCATACACGGTGCAGGATAGTGGAAATCGGAATACTCCGCCAGACTGTGCAGCAGATAGTTCGCATGCAGCACGGCGTTTTCCGAAGCTTCCTTCAGGCCCTTTGCGCCCAACGCGCATATATAACAATACCCTTTCAATGCGACCAAGAAATTCCCATAAAAAAGCTTGATGCGGCCGATGCTCTCAGGTATGTCAAAACACAGCGTGAATCCCTCTTCTGTTTTTTCCACGGAAGGGATGGGCATGAACTTTTTCAGGAAATCTTTGCAGCTGACCGGGCCGCACCCGGGGCCGCCGCCGCCGTGCGGTGTGGAAAGCGTTTTGTGTACGTTCCAGTGCATTACATCGAACCCCATATCTCCCGGGCGGGTCACGCCCATGATGGCGTTCATGTTCGCACCGTCATAATATAGGAGTCCCCCTGCCGCGTGTATGATCCGGGAGATTTCCACTATGTTTTTGTCGAACAACCCAAGCGTATTGGGGTTGGTCAGCATGAAGGCCGCAGTATCTTCCCCGGCGGCTGCCTCCAGCGCGGCCAGATCGACATAGCCCTGGGCGTCCGAAGGGATATTGACGACTTCGAACCCGCACATGGCGGCGCTGGCCGGGTTTGTGCCGTGCGCCGAATCCGGTACGAGGATCTTGCTGCGCTTCAGGTCTTTGTTATGCAGGTGGTAGGCCCGGATGATCTGCAGCCCTGTCCATTCTCCATGCGCGCCGGCAGCCGGCAACAGGCAGGTCGTATCCATGCCGGCTATTTCGGACAAAGCCGTTTGCATTTCGTACATGACCTGCAAAGCACCTTGCACGGTCTCTATATCCTGCAGCGGATGTATTTCTCGGAAGCCTTCCAGGTTGGCCAGTGCTTCGTTTACTTTCGGGTTATATTTCATCGTACACGAACCCAGCGGATAAAATCCGTCGTCTACGCCGAACGCTTTCTTGGAAAGGGCCATATAATGGCGCACGAGGTCGACTTCGGCAACTTCGGGCAGCCTTGCTTCAACTTTGCGCAGGATCTCTTCCGGCGGTCCATAGTCCCTGAGAAGTTCATTTTCAGGGAGTGTGACTGTTTGCCTGCCTTCTTTACTGGTCTCAAAAATCAGCTTTGCTTTCCGTTCCATCAGCACACCTCCGATATCGCAGAGACCAGCCTGTCAATCTCTTCTTTACCCGTCAGTTCGGTCGCACACCAAAGCATTTTTCCGCTTTCTATGGGCAGGCCCGTAAGAATACCGGACGGATCCAGTTTATTTTGCAGTACATCTGCCGGGATAGGTAGTTTTGTTACAAATTCGTTGAAAAAGTCTTTTTCATATACGCGGGTGAATCCTTTTTTGGCAAGTTGTGCCGCCAGATAGTGCGCATTGGCGTAACAATGCCGCGCGACCGAGGTAAACCCGCTTTTGCCCACAGCGCTCATATAAATCGCGCTTCGAAGCGCACACCAAGCTTGATTGGAGCAAATGTTGCTAGATGCTTTTTCGCGCCGGATATGCTGTTCTCTCGCCTGCAGTGTCAGCACAAATGCCAGTTTCCCGGCGGTATCTTTGGTTTCTCCCACGATCCTGCCCGGTAGTTTTCGCATATTTTTCCCCGTGGCAGCCATAAACCCAAACCCGGGGCCACCAAACGACAGAGGGATCCCGAGTGGCTGTCCGTCGCCTACGGCAATATCCGCCCCGTATTCTCCCGGGGATTTCAGTATCCCAAGAGACACCGGGTATACGCCGGCGATCAGTTTTGCACCAGCCTGATGTACGATACGCACCGCCTCTTCCATATTTTCCAGAACGCCGAAATAATTGGGCTGGGCAATATAAACGCCGGCCGTCTGCCCGTCTAATTTATCGGCCAAATCCTGCAGATCGGTAGCGCCTTCTGTAACGGCAATCGGCTTGACAAAGAGGCCGGCCGGAATGGCATACGTCCGGATCGTCTCTATGACCTGCGGGTTGGCCGCGCCGGAGACCAGAATCGTATTTCTCTTCTTGTTTTTTAGCATGACGGCGGCTTCGCCGGCGGCGGTCGCGCCGTCATACACGGATGCGTTGGAAACATCCATCCCCGTGATCTCGCAAATCATGGTCTGGTATTCAAAGATCGCCTGCAGGATCCCCTGGCTCAATTCCGCCTGGTAAGGCGTATACGCGGTCAGGAATTCTCCCCGTGCGGAGAGGCTGTCTACGACGGCGGGTATGAAGTGTTTATACGCGCCGGCTCCGCGGAATAGGACCGGGTATACCTTGTTTTTCTCGGAAATCGAGTGGATCTTTTTCACGAGTTCCATTTCGGGCATCCCTTTCCCGAGGGCAAGCGGCCGCTGCAAATAGACTTTTTCCGGCACGGAGGAATATAGGTCTTCAAAATGCTCCATGCCGATCGCATGAAGCATGGATTTTCTTTCGGAGGGCGTATTGGGGATATATTCCATGCTATTTATTCCTCCGATGTGAGCAGCTCTTCGTATTCCTCCGGCGTCAGCAGGTCTTCTTCCTGCTCGTCTTCCAACTCCGCGATCCATGCCTGGTAGCAATCGTCATTGAGAAGTTCAGGGGCATCGGCCAGCGCCTCATTCACGGCAACGACATTGCCGCCCACCGGCGCATAGATATCCGATACCGCCTTGACAGATTCCACCACAGCGATGGAATCTCCCGTATCGAACGTATCGCCTTCCTGCGGCAGCTCTACGAAAACGATATCGCCCATCGCTTCCTGGGCATGGTCCGTAATGCCGACCCGTACATTTCCGTTTTCCAGGAACTGTATCCATTCGTGGGTCTTTGTGTACATCAGTTCTTTAGGGATAATCATAACATCTGTTCCTCCATCTATTGCCTCTTATAAAACGGCATGGTCGTTTCTTCTGCAGCCAAACATTTGCCGCGTACCTCCACCGTCAATCCGCCCCGCCTGTTTGTATCGACAAGCGCCATCGCGATAGAATAATGCAGCGTCGGCGACGATGTCCCGGATGTCACGTAACCGACCTCTTCTCCGCTCGCGAATACTTTCGCCCCTTCCCGGGCTATGCCCCGGTCGATCAGCCGCAGGCCGATCCTTTCTCTTTTGGGCGGGAAAGCAAGCGCCTTTTTGCCTATGAAATCGGGCTTCCCCATTTTTACGAACATACCCAGCCCCGCTTCCATCGGCGTGATGTCCCTGGTGATCTCATGCCCATACAAAGGCATGGATGCTTCCAGACGCAGCGTATCCCTGCTGCCTAAGCCGCATGGCAACAAAGCATATGCTTCGCCGGCTTCCATAAGGATATTCCATAGTATTTTTGCGTAGACGTTCTCCGCGTAGATTTCGTAGCCATTTTCCCCGGTATAGCCCGTCCTGGAGAGGATACAGGGAATCCCCTGCAGGAAAGCGTTTCCGATAAACGTATAATATTTTTGGGGGATATATTTTTGTTCCATGCATTTTTGCAGGATGTCCGTGGCACGCGGCCCCTGTAAAGCGATCTGACAGACGCTTTCGGAAATGTCTTCCGCGCGGACGTCTCCGAACAGATTCTTTTGGATCCAGGCGTAGTCTTTGTCCTTATTGGAGGCGTTCACGCAAAGCATATAGCGGTTTTCCCCGCATTTATAAACAAGCAGGTCATCCACTACGCCCCCTTCTGCATAACACATGGGGCTGTAGCGTATCCGGCCGTCACGCATGTCGGAGAAATCGTTTGTCAAAAGATAATTCAGGTTTTGCAGGGCGTCTTTTCCCCGGACGGTTATTTCCCCCATATGGGAAACATCAAATAGCCCGGCGGCGTTCCGTACGGCGGCATGTTCTTGCAAGATGCCGGTTTTGTATTGGACCGGCAGCAGATATCCGCCGAAAGAAACGATCTTTCCGCCTGCCCGTACATGTATATCATATAGGACCGTCTTTTTTTCCATCGGATCTCCTTATTTATCGGATCAAGATCAACAAATGTATCTTAACATACGCATTTTTCATTTACAATTTTTTTTGCTTATAACAAATTGAAAATTTTCCAAGACTATGCGGGAAGCTTGAAGAACCGTTGCTGTGCCGTACTTTTTTGGCATGCGATTGAAACAAGTTCAAGGCTGTCCTTGGACTTTGCTGCCGAGATCGGAATAGAGACCCGGGAAATGCTCCCTGTCGATGTCGATCCTTTCTTCTTCCGATAGATAGGCGCTTAGTATCTGCAGGGGGATAAGCATTTCATACGGCGCAAAACAAGCGCTCTGTACGCTTTTCAGCAAGATGTCCCGGCCTTGTGTGGCCGCGGTATCTCCGAGAGAGATCGTATAGGCTGTACAGCCGGCACTTTCACATAATCTTTTTAAACGCGTCTGGCGCCTGATTTCATCCCAGGGCGCTGTGAGGAAAAACATTTGCGTTTTGCTGCAGAAAAGCCCCGTCGGGCCATGTAAGAATTCTTCGAAATCATAAGCAAAGGCGGGGCGACGGATCGTCTCGACTAATTTGAGCGCGCCTTCTCCCCCGATGGCAGCCCTGCCGTGCTGCCCGGTTATCAAAATATACTCTGAATTTTTTAAAGTGCAGAGGTTCTGCCGGTACCAGCGTTTTGCACATGCAATATTCTCCGGCATAGCGTGGGCTACTTCCCGGATTTTTGTATAAAATGCATGGCGGACCGTATCCGCGGTCAGGTTTTTGGAAAATGCAAGTTCCAGCGCCAATATCTCCAGTGTCAACAGCGAGGCGAGCACGCTCATCGTCTTTTGTAAAGCTGGCTCCGGACCCGCATACAACCGGATAGGCATATCCGCCATTTGCCCAATGGGCGAATCGTCGCGTTCCGTTATCCCGACAATAAAATAGCCTTTGTGTTTTAGTTGTTCCAAAGCGGAAAGCGTATTGGTGCTGCGGCCCGATTCGGATATTCCGATGACGATGCGATGGGATGCATCGGACCCGTCCATATACGGCAGCCGGGTAGGGGTAGCGGGATATACGGGCATTTGCAGAAGTGTCTCCATATACGGGCGGGCCATATTGGCCGCATGGAAAGAACTTCCCGACCCGATCAGAAGGATATCCCGAAAATCTGCTTTTGCAAATATATCTAAAAAAGGATTGAAGATCTGCTCTTTATGTCCCAATACGGAAAGAATCGCCTGGGGTTGTCTTTCTATACATTGCTGCATCAAATTAGGCATGCTGCTCCTCCCGACCTTTTTTCCTTTTTTCAGTATAGGCCATTTTATACCGGTTTGTCTATATGGCGAAACAGAAACTTTTTTCCGGGGGCCGTTATAAAAAAGAGGCGCGGGATATCCCGCGCCTCTTTTGCTCCTGCTCACAGGTCTGTTTTCAATAATTTCTTCAGAACGATATCCAGCGGTTTGAGCAAGAACAAGGCCGTCACAAAGTTTCCCACACAATGGAGGATATCGAACGGGAGCCCGGATACAAAGTAGGCGATGCCCCCGCCGATGCCGGATATGAAGAAATAGGGGATCGAACATAGCGCACCGAAACAAAGCCCATAGATGCCCGAGATGATCGCCCAGGTAAGGGAAAAGGACAGGCGGCGGAAGATCCGTACGAGCAGGTATAGAATGGCCCAGATGTACAGATACATGATCCACCAGATGCCAAACCCGTAAAGGACCCCTTCCAGCAGGACGAAGATATAGATGGAATACAGCATTTTCCTGCCGAAATTCCGCGTAAAAAGAATGATAAACAAAGACACCAATTCAATATTGGGCAAAAATGAAAAAGCGACTTGCGATAACAGCATGATCGCGCTTGTTATCCCGACAATGGCGATGTCTTTTGGCTTTAGCTTCAGTTTCATGCTACAATGCCACGTGTTTCATGTATTTAATACGTAGAAAGTGTGATCTCGAAAGAATCTCCGTCTTCGATCGGGGTCGTGTCCACGCCGGTCAGGAGGGTCTCTCCATCTTGGGTGAAGCACCACCATTCGTTCTTTTCGGAATCGACTTTGATGCCACTCACTGTTTCCACATAGAGGCCGTATTCACTCTCAGAACCGGAAACCAAATCTTCTTGTTCCAGCGCACCGCGCAGATACTCTTCATCCGTATGGATAGTGAAAAGCTGCGGATCCTCGTCTGGGACGACGACGGAAATGGTGATGGTTTTGGCGCCTACGGAAGTCTCCGGCTGGGTGAGCGCATAGATCGTGGCAAACGCGGCCATCAGCACGACTAGGCAAGCGATAGCTATCCATAGGAAGCGCTTTTGTTTTTGTCTTTCCATAAAAATATCCTCCCATTTTTCTTCGCAGGCTTGCCCGGAGGATATTGGAGGACCTGTGCAAATTTGCACGAAAAATACAATCTTTTCAGCTAAGACGTACGTTCTCCAAAATCTCGTGGTGATCGGTACATAAACATAAGGCAGGTCTTCTGGCTCCGGTATCATGGCGCTTCCCCTGTCTTCCCAGTTTCCCAGTGACGATTTTGGGGGCAGCGCTCCTCCGTTACAGCGACGAGTTCGCACAGGTTTCACACCTGTTTCCCTTAAACGGCAAAATCTTGCGCGTACACCTTATATTTTCATAACTTAGGGCATATAGAATATTTATATGCCTTAATGCCTGCATTATTCAATTATAGCATTGGGGAATGTGTTTGTCCACACGGCGCATAAGACCGACAAAAAAAATCAGGTGCTGTTTTTTATTTTATTCCATGAAATAAAAACAAAGCAGCAAGGCTGCTTTGTCAGATCTACCTAAAACAAAAATTTTTACCATTGCCGTTGCATTTTTACCAATCGTCCCACGATCTTAGGCATAAAGGCGCCGTCATTTGGGATAAACCGTATCGGATGATCGTTCGACAAGGGCAGGAACAAGACCCCCTGGTTATGTTTGATCACTTTGCGGATAACGCCGGTACCGTCTTCCAGGATCACGGCGGCGACTTCCCCACTCGCGACATCCGAACAAAGTTCAAACAGGAGCAGATCGCCGGGGAATATCTTGGGTTCCATACTGTTGTCGGCCATTTTGTAGAAAAAATATTCGACGCCATATTCGCCCTCAATCAAATCGAATCCTTCGATATCTTTTTCCGTATAGGAGTCGATCTTCTCCTTGATCGCCTGTACGACCGGCACCATGATACGGCGCTTGAGCCAGTTCTTCTCTCTCTCTCGGGGAACAAGCAATAATTCATCCGTTGTGATGCCAAAAATTTTTGCCAGAGAGCAAATCACGTCCGGAGAAGGCGTGGAACGGCTGGTCTCCCAGGCCGCTACGGTTTGTTGCCGCACCCCTATTTTATCTGCCACCTCACGTTGGGTAAGCTGTGACTGTACTCTGTACGTGTATAGATTCTTACCAAAAATCCTTGTTTTCACCATAACAAAAACTCCGTGCGGTAATTAGATTCATACTATTGCAATATTTTTGCAGAAAACTGAACGACCGACCATAATACAACTTATATTTTTATTTTAAACGGATTTTTCTTTACTTAAACACACATTCACTTTTATTTTTTGTATATTTTTCGTATAATGGAGATAATTCACCTATGAGAAAGGAACTGCGATGCTGGATATCACGATGTCTTCAGAAGCGAAAAAAATAGATGCGTTCATGATGGATACGCTGGAAATACCCGGCCTTGTCCTGATGGAGCAGGCAGCCGCGGCGGTATCAAAAAAAATCATGGAAGTCCTGCCGCAGGGCAGTTTGGTCCTTTGCGTGGCGGGCAGCGGCAATAACGGCGGCGATGCCTTGGCCGTGGGTCGCATATTGCTGACGCAGGGCTACGACGTATATATCGGGGCCCTCTCCCCCGCATTACCGGCAGACGCGGCACAAAACCTGCGTTTTTTTACGCATACGGACCGGCTTACGTTTCTGACGGAAGATTCGCTTCCGTCATTCTTCAGCAAGGATGCCGCGGCAATCGTCGACGGGCTTTTTGGCACAGGACTGCACAGAGCGGCGCAGGGCTTGCCTGGAAAGATCATCGAGCGGATCAACGCGCATAAAGCAACTGTTTTCTCGATCGACATCCCTTCCGGGATATCCGCAGATACGGGCGCAGGCGAGAAAGCAGTTTGGGCCGACTATACAGTAACGTTTGGCTATGCAAAACCGGGCCATCTGCTTTTTCCGGGGCGGGCACATACGGGTATACTTACGGTCGCCCCGATCGGGGTAGATGCCGGCAGGCCTCCTCTGCCGACAAAATGGGTAAACAAGTATAGGCTGCCGCTGCGGGAAGCAGATTCTTACAAAGGCACTTACGGAAGACTGGCCGTTCTGGCGGGGTCCAAAGGGATGGCGGGAGCCGCGATCCTGGCGCTTAAAGCGGCCCTTGCCGGTGGAGCCGGGCTTACGACGCTGCTCGGGTGCCGTTATGTCTGCGATATCGCGCAAAAAACGGTGGCGCCCGCTATTGCGCGCTGTATTTCCAAAGAGCCGGACTACATTGCCGCCGATACGCCGCGGGATGTGCCGCTGGAAGCCTATACGGCCGTCGCGGCGGGGCCTGGTATCGGACGCGCCGCTGCTACCGGCGCAATCATCCGCGATTTGGCAGGTTTGAATATCCCTAAAGTAATCGATGCGGATGCGCTCACTTTACTTTCGGAACGATTGCCGGCTTTTGGCAGAAATACGGTGCTTACGCCGCATATCGGGGAATTTGCCCGGCTTTCCAGCCTTGCAATGGGAAAAATCGCGGCGGATCCGATCGCCTGCGCGACCGCTTTTGCGGAAGAGCACAAGATCGTCGTATTGCTTAAAGGGGCAACCAGCATCATCACAAACGGGACCTCCACATATATTGTGACGGCCGGTACGCCCGGGATGGCCAAAGGCGGTTCCGGCGATGTGCTGACCGGTGTCATCGGCGCCTTCCTGGCGCAGGGACTGCCCCCGGCGGAGGCGGCGTACGGCGCGGCGTATCTTTGCGGAAAAGCGGGAGAATACGCGGCTGCTTGCCTGAGCGAATATGCCTGTACGCCCGAGGATACGATAACAAGTCTCGGCAAAGCCATTTTGCAGGAATATATGTGAATCGTCGGACAATAGAAAAAGGCCGGGACAAACGTCCCGGCCTTTTATTTTGCACTTGCTTATTTGTTTTATTCCTCCACGCGGATCAGCGCGCCGACCTTATTGACTTCCGGCAGCCCGGAAATCACATGCAGGGCATTCTGCATATCCTGCTCTCTGGCCTTATGCGTCACAAAGAGCACCGTCGCGTATTTTCCCTGCGAGTCTTTTTGCATGACGGAAGAAATACTGATCCCGAAATCTCCCATGACTTTGGTCACACGGGAAAGCGTGCCGGGCCGGTTTAAAAGACGCAGGCGGATATAGTAGCCTGTTTCCCAATTTTTTTCAAAGGAGAGAATGGGCGATACCTTCCCGCTGCTGTTTTCAAAAGTCGCATATTTTTGTTGGGGCAGCTGTGCCGCATAGATGATATCCGATATGATCGCACTGGCTGTGGGCAGGTCTCCGGCCCCTCTGCCGTAAAACATGATGTCCCCCACCGCACTCCCGTTCATAAGGATCGCGTTGAAAGAATCGCGCACGTTCGCAAGCGGGCTGGAAAACGGGATCATGGTCGGGTGGACGCGTAATTCGATATCGTTGTCAATTCGTTTGGCGATCGCCAACAATTTGATCTCATATCCGAGTTCTTTTGCATAGCCAATATCCCGTTTGATAATATTGCGGATACCTTCGCGGTAGATGTATTCGACCGGAAGCCGCGCATGGAAAGCCATCGACGCCAATATGGAAAGTTTATAGGTAGCGTCGAAGCCGTCGACATCGGCGGTCGGATCCGCTTCCGCATATCCGAGTTTTTGCGCTTCTTTCAGCACATCGCCGTATTCCCGGCCTTCTTCCGACATTTTGGTAAGAATGTAGTTGGTTGTCCCATTGATGATGGCATAAATAGAATGGATGGTATTGGCCTGCAGAGAATCTTCTATGGCGCGCAGGATAGGGATACCGCCGCCGACGCTCGCTTCAAAATAGAAACCGGCGCCGGTCTCTTTGGCACTGTGCTCCAATTCCGGCCAATAGTTTGAAATCAACTGCTTATTTGCAGAGACGACCGATTTCCCCGCCTTGAACATTTTCAATATGAAACTCTTAGCCGGTTCGATACCGCCCATGACTTCCACAACGATTTCGATTTCAGGATCATTCGCCAATTCTTCTACGTTTTTTGCCTTTTTTTCCGCAGGGATTTCTATCGAATAATCGAGGGCAAGCACTTTTTTTATTTTGATCTTGAAACCTTCCTTGTGCGCGATATTCGCCCCTTCGGAAGCAAGTACTTTATATACGCCCGAACCGACAGTCCCCATCCCCATGATGCCTATTTGAACAACTCTCATTTTTTACACTCCTGAGCCGCCGCAACTGTATGATTCAATTCACCTAACGGCTTGCCGACGTTTTTATTATAAATGATATATAATCCATGCAGCGTAAGCAAACTGTCGATCACGTCTATCATCTGCGTTTCCGCCGCGATCGTATTTGCAAGTCCCCCGGTCGCGATCACTTTTGCGTTTCCACCCAATTCGGCCTTCATCTTGCGCAGGATATAATCCACCTGGCCGACATACCCGTAAATGATCCCGGACTGCATGCAAGTGACCGTATTCGTATTGATCACTGTTTTGGGTTTATTCAATTCGATTCTCGGCAATTTTGCGGCGCTTGTCACCAAGGCTTCGGAAGATACTTTGATGCCCGGGCAGATTGCCCCGCCCAAAAATTCTCCTTTTTCAGATATCGCACCAAATGTGGTGGCCGTACCGAAATCCACGGTAATGCACGGCCCTCCATACTTTTCATAGGCGGCGACCGCATTGACGATCCGGTCGGAACCAAGCTCTTTAGGATTATCATACAGGATATTGATCCCCGTTTTGATACCCGGCTCTACAAAGTAAGGCTCTTTTTGAAAGAACGTCCTGCACATATGTTCAAACGTGTAGTTGACCGAAGGTATGACGGAAGAAATGATGATATCCTGTATGCGGCTGGGGGCAATATGAAGATAATCGAAAAAAGATATGACCTTTATCCCTATCTCATCCGATGTCCTGTCGATCTTCGTGGCCATACGCCACGAATTGACCAAGTTTTTATTGCCGAAAAGCCCGAACTTTACATTGGTGTTGCCGATATCTATAGCAAGAAGCATGATTTTCCTTTTAACCGATGGTTTCCTTGGTATTCGTTTTTTTACTGAACATCGCGGGAATTTGCGGGAATTTCTTCCTGACCGCAATGACGATGGGGGTGCACAGGATCAGGGCCGCCAAAGCTTCCAGCGAACCGTTCAAGGCCCCTACGCCTGCGATAATGCCTAAAACCGTTGCCGAATCGATGCCCGTCAGCACATAGAATAAAAGCATCAGGCCCAGATAACATACCGTGTTTGTGAGTGTCCCCGCAACGGCGGCCACGCCCGTCCCGATATGGGCATGTTTCTTTTTCTGGAAAGCCATATACACCAAATGGGTGACGACCGGGATCAACAGCCTTGCGCCGATCGCCATGACGATCACTAAGACGGGGCTTTGTTCCATCAGCGGCGCGACCAACGCAGAAGTTGCCGTGAACGCCTTATACACGCTCGTAAGACCAAAAATCAAACTGAGCGACAGGCCGACATTCAAACCGCAAACAAGCGTCCCGATGATAACGGGGATATGCATAGTCGTGACATTCGCGGGCGGTATGGAGATGATCCCGATGTTGGTCAAACTGAGTACGAGAGTAACTGCCATCAACATACCTGTTATGGCGATCGCATAGATCTTCTTTTTCATTTTTAACCTCCGTTCGGATTCCTTATGTACGCATCATACGGATTTCATGCGGTTTGCCATATGATCAAACTCAAAAGATATTTGTCACACGGATTTGTAGCGCAAGAAAAGACCGTATATGCTGTTTGGAAAGGATACCCGACATATTTATTTAGATATTATACTCGATTTTGCAAGAATATGCAACGATAAAAAAGTACAGAATCAGGCAAATAACGTCAAGTTGTACAACAGCGCTGTGAGAAACGCCAGCCAGCCTATGTAAGGGAGGAAGAAAAGGGCCGCCGGTTTATCGCGGTCCAACGTGAATTTCAGGATGAAAAAGCTTAGGGTAAGCATGAGCGTGCAAAGAAAGAGCGTACCCGGCATAGTTTCCACATAAAAAAACAGATAGGAATAAAGTGCACACAGCGCCCCGTTCAGTATATGCAGGAAAATAAGCGTGTTCGGGTTTTTCAATTTGACCAGTAGGTTGGCCATCGATGCGGCCAACAATCCGAAAACGACGAGCCAAATAGTGAGGAACAGCCATGCCGGCGGGGCGAGCAAACTGTTGGAAAACCATTTCCCGCGCAATGCGAATATCCATGCCAGGGTTCCCGCAAAAAACATGTATACGGCGGGAAACCCTATATACCAAATGTTGTTCTTGATCCGCATGTTTTTCTTAATCCACTCCAGCATATGCAATCCACCTCAGAATATGTGTATTTGCAAATACGGATGAATAGAATAGTATAAAAAGAACCCCAATTCCGGGCCTTGGAGTTTGCGGCTCTTCAGTCGTTTGCTTTTGTTCCTGGTTTTTCCAGACGGGCAATCTCCATATCTATATTATGGTTGCTGTACTGCTCCAGTGTTTTTTTGTCCGTATATTCGTCTGTCACGATAATATCGATGTCTTCAATATCGGCGAACTTGTAAAAAGCGGATTTCCCAAATTTCGTGTGGTCGCACAACACGATCACCTGATCGGTGTGTTTCACATATTCGCTTTTCAGTAAAGCCACATTTACATTCGTATTGGTGGCACCTTTTTCCAGGGAGATCGCCTCCGCGGAGAAGAAAGCTTTGTCCACGTTGATCCCCTCGAGGGAGCGGATCGCGATCTCGCCATACAGGTTGTTATACCGGGGGCGCAAAAAACCGCCCGTAACCAATAGGAACGCATCGGAGTGTGCACCAAGATAATAAGCGACCTGCAGGTCGTTGGTCACGACCGTAAGATCCGGGATATTGGCGATGCACATAGCCAACTCGATCGTGGTGGTGCCGACGTCTATGATGATTTTATCGCCTTTCTGCACCATCGTGGACGCCAATTTCCCAATCGCCTGTTTTTCCGCTTTGTATTCGACAAGCCTGGCCTGATAAGGCTTGTCAAAGCTGGCCTTTTTGTTGCTGATGGCGCCGCCGTGCGTACGCTTCAAAAGCCCTGCAAATTCAAGCTCCCGCAGGTCGTTCCGTATCGTGGCCGGCGAGACGTTGAATTCCGCGCATAGGTCCGAAACGGTCGTCTTTACCTGCTTATTGACCAGATTGATGATCAGTTGTTTCCTTTCTTCCGCAAAAATATTTTCATCGTTCTTGTTGCTTTTGCTCAATTTTCCTTTTCCCTCCGTTATATAAGTCTAAACGATCACGACGCCCATATCCGCCATTTTTTGCAGCGCGGCGGCGTGATCGTCTTTATTGATATAAGCCAACGCATCTTTCAAAACAGTTACGTGGAAACCGTTTTTTACCAGATTCTCCACCGTATGCAGCACGCAAAACTCTGTTGCGATCCCACCGACGACAACATTGTAGGTCAGATTGTATTTCAATGCGCCGTAATTCTCGTTGATGGCGCTGAAACCGGAAAACTCTTCCTTGAATCTATCCATTCCCTTGTTGAAAACGTTATACCGTTCCAAAGGAGAATTGATCGTTTTTTGTATTGTGTAGAATTCCGGTGTGAACGCATCATCCGGTGTGCCTGCAACGGCATGTACCGGGAAGGCGCCTCCGTTTTCCGTGAAAGAACAATGATCGAACGGATGCGCGTCCCGCACATACAGTACGCGCATATGGGGATGTGCGTCGATATATTCGACGGCAAACTCCACCGCCTTCTGTGCGTCGGCGCAGGGCATACTACCGTCTACGAACGCATGGATCATATCCACAAGGATAAGCGTTGTATCCTGCGTCTGCCGTTTCCACCAGGTGTTTACGGGAGAAGCCGGAAAATTACGCTTGTATACGGTTTTATCATACAGGGAAACAATGCGTTGCATTTTTTCTTTTTCCAGAAGGTGCCCCGCTAAATACA
Source organism: Christensenellaceae bacterium (assembly GCA_963665505.1). Lineage (GTDB taxonomy): Bacteria > Bacillota > Clostridia > Christensenellales > Christensenellaceae > QANA01. The sequence goes on along the minus strand of OY762275.1, from coordinate 1,246,082 downwards.
GCGACAAGTCCGGATAGGTCACATATTCGCCGGCATCTTCATATTCGGATAATTCGAACCCTGCGCCCGGACGCTGCTCCAACACACAGTCCGGCGCGTGATAAACGCGCGCGATGTCGTAGATGTCCATTTTCACCAAGTCGATGATCGGCTCAAAATCCGCAGCCGTATCACCGTATTTACTGAATTGGCCGACAATTTTTTCTGCCGCATGAATCGTTCCCACGACCAAAAAGCCTCTGGAAAGCGCGTATTTATAGACCATGCGCAAACGTGCCAGCGTATCTGCAATACCATATTTATCTAATTGGACCGCATACATGCTTTTTTTGAAATCATTTTCAACCGTATCGAATGCCGGCTGTAAAGAGAGTGTCTCAAACGTCAGATTGTCAAACTGTGCCAACAGCGCTTCTGCACAGGCCTGAAGACTATGGGCATTTCCCTCGATATCGGTCGGCAGCAGCAGAATATGCAACGCCGCTCCCATTCCCTTCAGGGCATCGGCCGTCAGAGCGGCGCAAACGAAACTATCTATCCCGCCGGTGAGAGAAAGGACATACCCTTTTGCGGAAGAATAGGCCAAATATTCTTTTATAGAAGATTTGATCAGATCGATCTTCCGAGCGATATATGCATCCTGCGCCTCTTTATCCCTTGCAAAATCGGCATTTATTTTATTCAAGATTTCTCGTTGTCTCATTTTCATAAAGGCAATTTCTCCATGGCGAATTCATTTTCGACTATACGATGAATAACTATGTTACATATTAATTATACCGTGTTTCTAAAGGTATTTAAACAGATTTCATAGACAGATAGTAGAAATATGTTACAAAAAACTGAAAAAATAAGCGAAAAATGTTTTTCGCTCATTTAAAACAGTTATTTTTTGAATATCCCTTTTCCTTTTTTTACATCGTACGTCGTTCCTTCCAGTTCCGCAATCAATTCTTTCTGCTTTTCCGTAAGTTTTCTGGGAATGACTACGTTCATTTTGACAAACAGGTCGCCTTTTTTGTTCTGCCGCAAATACGGGATCCCCTGGTCGCGCAGCCGGAAAACCGTACCGGTCTGCGTTCCCGGTGCAATTTTGTATTTTACGCTGCCCGTTAACGTGGGGACTTCCAGTTCGGAACCTAAGGCAGCCTGCCCAAAACTGATCGGCATATCGATATACAGGTTGACCCCTTCGCGCCGGAACAATTTATGCGGTCGTACCGAAATATAAAGCAACAGGTCGCCCGGGGAGCCGCCACGTTCCCCGGCATTCCCCTGCCCGGTCAGCGTGAGGACTTGCCCGTCATCTATCCCGGCGGGGATATTGACATGAATCTTGCGTTTTTGTGATACTCTGCCCTTTCCTCTGCATTTTTCGCACGGTGTTTCGAAGATCTGTCCCCGTCCGCCGCAAGTCGGACAGGTGGTAACATTCATAATATTGCCAAAGACTGTGCGCTGCTCCTGCCGCACCTGCCCGGAACCTCCGCATGTGGGGCACGTTTTTACGGTGCTGCCGGGTTTTGCTCCTGTCCCGTTACATTGGTCGCAAGGCTCTATACGCGTGACGCTAACCTCTTTTTTTACCCCAAAAGCAGCTTCCTCAAATGTGATCCGAAGATTGGCCTGTACGTCGCTTCCTCTCAGAGGTCCGGTTCTTCTTGCGCCACCGCCGAAAAAGCTCTCAAAGATATCGCCAAAATCACCAAAACCGCCAAAGCCTCTAAACCCGGAAGCGTTTGCGCCGCCTGGCCCTGCGCCCCCGTTATTAAAGGCGGATGCGCCATACGTATCGTATTGCGCGCGTTTTTGATCGTTGGACAATACTTCATAGGCCTCGTTAACCTCCCGAAATTTCTCCGCGGCACTTTTATCGTCTTTGTTGAAATCGGGATGGTACTTTTTGGCCAGTTGCCGATATGCTTTTTTTATTTCCTCTGTGCCGGCGTCTTTGGAAACGCCCAATACTTCGTAATAGTCTTTGTTTGCCAAGTTTCATTCCGCCTTATTAAATGCTGGAAGTTTTCTTCCTCACATAAAGAAAGGCGAAGAATTCGCCTTCCCTTTTTATATGGTGATGTGAGAAAGGATTATTTGTCTTTATCTTTATCTACCACTTCATAATCCGCATCGACAACCGTATCGTCCTGTTTGGCTCCGGTGCCGCCGGTCGCCTGGTTCTCATTATTGACATTGCTGTAGATTTTGCCAAATACCTGATAAGAAGTCGTGGAAAGCGCTTCGGAAGCAGACTTGATCGCGGCGGAATCCTTACCGGCAAGGGCTTTGCGCAATTCTTCTATCTTTTTCTCAAGCGCGTCTTTATCTGCAGAGCTGATCTTGCTTCCCATATCCTTAATTGTTTTTTCCGTCTGGTATATCAGCGAATCCGCATTGTTCCGTATTTCAATTTCTTCTTTGCGCTTTTTATCTTCCTCCGCGAATTTTTCCGCGTCCTTGACGGCCTGGTCGACTTCGTTATCCGACAGATTGGTAGATGCGGTGATCGTGATGTTTTGCTGGTTCCCGGTCCCCAGGTCTTTTGCGGACACATGGGCGATCCCGTTCACGTCGATATCAAAAGTGACTTCTATCTGCGGTATGCCGCGGGGCGCGGGCGGTATCCCGGTGAGGGTAAACCGGCCCAGCGTTTTATTGTACTGCGCCATCTGCCGTTCGCCTTGTAAAACATGCACTTCCACACTTGTCTGCCCATCGGCTGCGGTCGAGAATACTTGGCTCTTTTTCGCAGGGATGGTCGTGTTCCTGTCTATCAGCTTTGTGAATACGCCGCCCAATGTCTCGATGCCAAGGGAAAGCGGCGTAACATCCAGCAGCAGGATATCTTTGACTTCTCCGCTCAAAACGCCGGCCTGAATGGCAGCGCCCATGGCGACGCATTCATCCGGATTGATTCCCTTATAGGGCTCCTGGCCGGTTATTTTTTTCACGATGGTCTGCACGGCAGGCGTACGGGTAGAACCGCCGACCAGTATGACTTTGTCGATCTTGTCGGGCGTGAGGCCGGCGTCCGAGAGCGCATTTTTGACCGGCTGGACCGTCCTTTGCACGAGCTCTTCTGTCAATTTATCGAATTGTGCCCTGGTCAGCGTGATATCCAGATGTTTGGGGCCGGATGTATCCATTGCGATAAAGGGCAGGCTGATGTTGCTCTGCAATACGCCGGAAAGGTCGATTTTCGCCTTTTCCGCTGCGTCCTTCAGGCGCTGCATCGCAGCTCTGTCGTTGGAAAGGTCGATACCTTCGGTTTTTTTGAATTCAGACACCATCCAGTCCATGATTCGTTGGTCAAAATCGTCGCCGCCAAGATGGGTATCGCCGTTTGTCGCCAACACCTCAATGACGTCGTCACCGATTTCCAGCAGGGAGACGTCGAATGTCCCGCCGCCCAGGTCGTATACGAGTATCTTTTGGTTTACGTTTTTATCCAGCCCATAAGAAAGCGCGGCGGCCGTAGGTTCGTTGATGATGCGCATGACTTCCAGGCCGGCTATCTTGCCGGCATCTTTTGTTGCCTGGCGTTGTGCGTCTGAAAAATATGCGGGGACCGTTATAACAGCCTGGGTGATCTTCTCACCGAGATAGCTCTCCGCGTCGGTCTTTAATTTTGTAAGGATCATGGCCGATATTTCCTGGGGAGAATACGATTTGCCATCGATCAGGATCCTTCTGTCGGACCCCATATCTCTTTTTATGGAAGAGATCGTCCGTTCAGGGTTTGTGATTGCCTGACGTTTGGCTATCTGTCCCACCAGTCTTTCGCCATTCTTTGTAAATGCCACGACGGAAGCGGTTGTACGGGCGCCTTCCGCGTTTGGTATAACCATCGGTTCGCTTCCTTCCATGACAGCCACACAGCTATTGGTCGTACCAAGGTCAATCCCTATAATTTTGCCCACAATTATGTCCTCCTTTATGTCTAAACAAATATGATTTTTTATAGTAAATTATATTTTTTATGCTTATTTTGTCACGGTCACGATACAGGGGCGCAGCACACGGCCATCCGCCCTATATCCTTTTTGCAGCACGGACTTGACAATACCGCTTTTTTCTCCGCTCTCGGGTTCCACCTGCATGACGGCATGGTGCATGGCCGGATCGAATGTTTTGCCCAGCGCATCGATCGCCTGGACCCCCAGAGCATCGAACGTTTTGTTGAGCTCTTTCTTCACCAACTCGACGCCGGTTTTCACAGGGGAATCTTCCAATGCTTCCAGAGCGCGCTCCATATTGTCCAGGACGGGCAGGAATTTCACGGCCGTATCCAATGCCGCCATTCTATATGTATTTTCGATCGCGGCGGTATTCCTCCGTTTGTAATTTTCGAAGTTGGCCCGTTCCTGGATGAGCGCGTCTTTGAATTCGTCTCTCTCCCGTTCGGCTTTTTCCAAAGGAGAAATCTCCGTTGGTACTTCTTCTTCCGCCGTTTTGCTCTCTTCAGTTGTTTCTTCCCGTGCTTCCTTCTGGTCCGTCTCTTCTTTCAGCGCCGTGCCGGCAACGCCGTCTTCCGGCCCGGGTGTATCTTTTTCCGGCAAGGCCTGTTTTTTTTGCTCTTGCTGTTCGCTTTTTTTCATGTATATCCCCCGCTTATGTTTTGTCATTGGAATTCAAATAATACACCAATATCTCGTTGATGCTTGCACCGACGAACCTGAGTATGGAGTATATCCTTGCATAATCCATACGCGTCGGGCCGATCACGCCGAAAGACCCGATTTTTTCGCCGCCTATATTATAAGTCGCCGTAACGATACTCATATCTTTTAGTTCCGGTATGCTGTTTTCTGTCCCGATCTTTACCGTGAACTCCATATCTGAAGCCCGCGTCAGCAGGTCGTAGAGGGTATCTTTGGTTTCGAGCAGAGAGAGGAAATTTTTCGCCTTTTCCACATCTCTGTACTCCGGATAATTGAATATGTTCTGTGTGCCGCCCAACACCACGTCTTTGGCAGATTTATTCTGTATGGAAAACACAATGGAATCCAGCAGCTTTTCCATAAATGCACGATGCGATTCCATCTCCCCGCGCATTCCCTGGCGCACCTCCATCAGCGCCTCGGGTAAACGCAGGTTCGCGACCTTTTCCGTGAGTATGTTCGAAAGCATTTCCAGATACGGTACATCGACGTCCCTGGGAATGTTGAGCAGTACGTCTTTGACGATGCCCGTATTGAAAACAAATATCGCCAGCACCTTCTTTTCGGAAACACGGACGATTTGTATGCGCTTCAATTCGATCCTGCTGAGCTGGGGCGCAAGCACGATGGACGTCAGATTTGTCAGTTCGGACAATACCTTTGCGGTTGCGTCGATCACGCTTTCAAGCTGATTCAGCTTATAATTCAGATATTCCCGGACAAATTTGATATCTTCTTCGGACAACTTTGAGACGTGCATCAATGTATCGACATACAGTCTGTATGCTTTAACGGAAGGTTTTCTGCCGGCGGACGTATAGGGCTGCTCCAGGTATCCCCCTTCTTCCAGGTCGGCCATATCGTTCCGGATAGTGGCAGAACTGACATGGATGTCTTCTCTTTTGGAAAGCGTCCTGGAACCGACCGGTACGCCGGTCAGAATATAGTCGTCTATGATTGCCTTCAGTATATACATCTGGCGTTTTGTAATAGACATATCTGCCTCCTTTCCGTTCCGTATTTGTTAGCACTCATTGAAGGCGAGTGCTAACGCGTACTATAAAAATAGCACTCTTTCCCAATTTCGTCAATAGCTTTTTGTTACGAAATCATTAATAAAGTGCTAATGTATTTTATGCTGTTTTTTTATAGACAGGCGAGCAATTCGGTGACGAAAAAATCGTGTAGATCCATCCCTTTATCGGTCAGGGTGACCCGGTCGCCCACCCGGCAAAGCCCAAAACTGGCCATCCTTGCCAGGGCCGCGTCGAATTTCCCCGTGCCGGGAAGTTCCATGCGCCCGATCCCTTCACACAACCTTGTCTTGAGCATGATTTTCTCAAACAAAGGTTCGGCCGGTTCCCGGTAACAGACGGCGCCATCCGGCTGTGCCGCATGCGCAATATAGGTGTCCAGCTCTTTTGTATTGGCGTACCGGACTCCCTGGTAAAAAGAATGGGCCGCCGCCCCCAGGCCAATATATTCCTCCACCCGCCAGTACTTCAGGTTATGCGCGCAGGCATACCCTTTTTTGGCAAAGTTCGAAATCTCATAGCGGGCAAAGCCGGCGTCTTCCAACACCTGTTTAACGGCATAAAACATCGCTCTGTCCGCGGCTTCCCCGGGCAATGCGGCCCCGTACAGAGGCACGCCTTTTTCCAACTTGAGCGCATAGGCGGACACATGGGTCAACGGCAGTCTGGAAAGTGTTTCCGCACTTTCCAAAGCGTCGCGTATCTGTTCGCCGGGCAGCGAATAAATAAGGTCTGCGTTGATGTTGGCAATACCCGCGGCCAGGGCGGCGTCCAGCGCACGCAAGAAATCGGCATAAACGTGGGTACGCCCGATGGTTTTCAACAGCCGGTCCTGTATGGTCTGCAAACCGATGCTGAGGCGGTTGACCCCGGTGCGCTTATATTCCCTTGCTTTTTCAGGGCACAGAGAATTCGGGTTGGCCTCAAGGGAAACCTCTGCATCCCAGTCGATCCGGATATACTTCGCTACACCTTCCAGGAGCCTCGAAACACACCCCGTTTTCAGAAAAGAAGGGGTCCCCCCTCCTATATATACGGTATCCACCGTTGCGCCGGCATATTTCCGGGCTTCGGCGACCACGGCGCAAAGATACGCCTCCATCGTGTCTTCCCGGCCCACATACGAGACGAAGTCACAGTAGGCGCATTTGCTCGCACAATAGGGAATGTGAATGTACAGCCCGCGTTTGCCCTCTTTCATGCTTCAATCATCCAGCTTCAATATGGTCATGAATGCTTCGGAGGGCACCTCGACGCTGCCGATCTGCCGCATCCGCTTTTTGCCTTCTTTTTGTTTCTCCAGCAATTTTTTCTTGCGGGAGATATCGCCGCCGTAACATTTTGCGAGCACGTCCTTGCGCAGGGCTTTTACGGTTTCTCGTGCAATGACCTTGCCGCCGATCGCCGCCTGGATGGGCACTTCAAACATCTGCCGCGGGATGACTTCTTTCAGGCGCTGTGCGATCGCGCGCCCGCGCGCATAGGCCTGGTCTTTGTGCACGATGATGGAAAGGGCGTCGCAGATCTCTCCGTTCAAAAGCATATCCAGCTTCACAAGTTCGCTGCGTTTATACCCGTTGATCTCGTAATCCATGGAAGCGTATCCCCTGCTACGGGATTTGAGCGTATCAAAGAAGTCGTAGATAATCTCGTTCAAAGGAATATCGTAATGGATCGCTACGCGGGAATTCTCGATATACTCCATATTTTTGAACACGCCCCGTTTATTTTGGCAGATCTCCATGATTGCACCGACATACTCGTCGGGCGTCATGACCGAGACCGAAGCGATCGGTTCTTCCATATACGCGATAAGAGAGGCATCCGGCATATTGGAAGGGTTCTCTACGGTTCGTATCTCACCGTCTGTGAGGACGGCTTTATAGCTTACGCTGGGAGCCGTCGTCACGATATCCAGATCGAATTCCCGTTCGATCCGCTGCTGGATGATATCCATATGCAGCAGGCCCAAAAAACCACACCGGAAACCAAAGCCCAGCGCCGCGGATGTCTCCGGTTCAAAACTGAGAGAAGCATCGTTTAAATGTAATTTTTCCAGCGCGTCCTTGAGCGTGTCGAAATCTGCGCCGTCGGCCGGATATATCCCGCAGAATACGACGGGCGTGACTTTTTTATACCCGGGCAACGGCTCTCCGGCCGGGTTTTCCACGGAAGTGATCGTATCGCCCACCCGTGTGTCGGCCACGGTCTTTATGCTGGCGGCGATATAGCCTACGTCTCCTGCATGGAGTGCCTGCATCGCGTGGAACCCGGGGCTGAAAATGCCGACTTCCGTAACAAGATACTCTTTGTTCGCCGCCATCAGACGGATTGCCGTGCCCGGTTCTACGGTGCCGTCCATCATGCGGACAAAACTGATGGCCCCTTTATAATTATCATACAGAGAATCAAATATCAGTGCCCGCAGAGGTTTTTGTTCATCACCTTTTGGTGCCGGAAGATAGTCTGCGATCCCGTCTAGGACTTTTTTGATCCCGATCCCTTCTTTGGCGCTGATACGCGGGGCGTAGCTGCAATCCAGCCCGATGATGTCTTCTATCTCTTTTGCAACTTCTTCCGGGCGGGCGGAGGCCAGGTCTATCTTGTTGATCACGGGGAAAATTTCCAGATCATGATCCAGCGCCAAATAAACGTTTGCCAGCGTCTGCGCTTCCACCCCCTGGGTCGCGTCCACCACAAGAATCGCCCCTTCGCAGGCTGCCAGCGCACGCGAAACTTCATATGTAAAATCCACATGACCGGGCGTATCTATCAGGTTATATGTATAGATAATATCGTCTTTTTTGTGCTGCATGCTGATCGCCTGGGATTTGATCGTGATGCCGCGTTCCCTTTCTAGGTCCATCCGGTCCAGGATCCTGTCTTCCATATCCCGCGGGGCGACCGTATGCGTCTGTTCGATCAACCGGTCGGCCAATGTGGACTTCCCATGGTCAATATGCGCGATGATACAAAAATTCCGGATGTTTCTCTGTTCCGGCATATGTTCCTCCGTTCGTTCCGTTCCCATACTGCTTTTTTTCATATGTGAATATCATACCAATAGTATATAATAAACCAGCAAAATGCAAACAAAATTTTTCGCGGGACATCATATAGGAAAAGGGCATAAAGCAAACACCTCATGCCCGTTTTCATGTCTTTCAGGTTTGTTTCCTGGTTACCGATACATTGCTTCCAATTTGTCTTTGACCGCCCGGATATAGGAGAAAGTATCGACTGCCCGGACATTTTCCATGCTCGTCAGAGCCGCAAGGTCTTTGGTCATCACGCCTTCTTCGATGACTAAGAGCGTGGCTTTTTCAAGCGCGGAAGCAAATTCCGCGAGCGCCGCATTGCCGTCGAGCTGTCCTCTTTTTTTCAGAGCGCCCGTCCAGGCAAAGATCGTCGCGACCGAGTTTGTGGAGGTCTCTTCCCCCTTGCGGTATCTGTAATAGTGCCGGGTCACGGTCCCATGCGCCGCTTCGTATTCGTAATTGCCTTCGGGAGATACCAATACCGAGGTCATCATGGCCAAGCTGCCAAAAGCCGTTGCGACCATATCGCTCATGACGTCTCCGTCGTAGTTCTTCAGCGCCCAGATAAATCCGCCGGAAGAACGGACCACGCGTGCCACGGCATCGTCGATGAGCGTATAAAAATAGGTGATCCCCGCTTTTTGGAAATCGGCCGCAAAGTCTTTTTCATACATCTCCTGGAAGATATCTTTAAAAGTATGGTCGTATTTTTTGGAGATTGTGTCTTTGGCGGAGAACCAAAGGTCTTTGCGCTCGTCCAATGCAAACTTGAAACAGCTCCGGGCAAAGCTGCGGATGGAATCCGTCGTGTTGAACATGCCCATGGCCACGCCGCCGTTCTCATTATAGGCGGCGATGGGCAGGCGTTCCTCCGTACCCGCCTTGGTGATGACGAGTTCGGCCTTCGCATTCCCCGGTACTTTTGCTTCCACCGCTTTGTAGATATCGCCGAAGGCATGCCGGGCGATCGTGATCGGCCGGGTCCAGCCGCGGACATACGGGCTGATCCCCTTTACAAGGATGGGTGTCCGAAAAACCGTTCCGTCCAGTATGCCCCGGATCGTTGCATTCGGGCTTTTATACAGTTCTTTTAGCTGATATTCGCTGACACGCTGCGCATTGGGCGTAATGGTGGCGCATTTCACGCCCACACCGTACTTTTTGATGGCCAGCGCAGCTTTGGTAGTCACGCCGTCCCCCGTCATATCCCTGTTTTTCAAACCCAGGTCGTAATATTTGGTTTTCAGGTCGATAAAAGGCAGAAGCAGTACGTCTTTGATTTCTTTCCAGATGATGCGGGTCATTTCATCCCCATCCATCTCGACAAGGGGAATTTGCATTTTTATTTTTGTATCCATCGTATCCCTTTCCTCTTCACCTGCGCGGTATTTATCCGACAGATATAAAATCTTTGCCGGACAGAAGCGTTTTTTCAACTTATGATAGCCTATATATATATATATATATTCTTTCTTGTGAGTGCAAAGTTGCGCTTACCAGCTTCCACCGCCGCCGCCGCCAAAGCCGCCGCCCGAACCGCCGCCACCGCCAAAACCACCGCCGCCGCTGAAGCTGCCGCCGCTGGAGCGCGGTACGGAAATCATCGCGGTATTGATGCGGCGCATAGAATGCCCAAATGTATGTATGAAGAAGACGGTATTGAAATACCCGCCGCCCATATAATAGTTGGCCGGCCCGTAATACCAGGCAGGCGGTGCCATCGCGATCGTTTCAAAGTGTTTTGCCCACTTCTCACTCACGCCCATCACATAAGCGTACGGCAGTATCCGGTAAAAATAAGCGGGGTCCTGCTCTACCATGGCCCGCAGGCGTTCGGCTTCGGTCGTTTCGATGAAATATTTGAAGCCTTTCAGCCTGCCGGTCATCGTGTAGCCGTATTCTGTCCACTGTTTTGTCGCCGCGCTGAACGACATGGCCACCAATGCGACCAGAGAAACGACCACGCTCACATAATAGGGGTCGTACCCCGTGACGATCGCAAACAGGCAGTTGGCAACGGCAGCGGCTCCGGAGAACAGGTAGGCCAGGATACACATCGTAACAAAATAGGCGTTAGATTTGCCGGCTTTTTTATCGATTGCGATGGAAAGAAGGAGGTGTCCCAGGAAAAATCCCCCGATAAAAATAAGGGAGGGCCATAGGATTTCTGAAAAACTCTGGTAGAGCAGCACGACCCAGCGGAATTGCAGTGCCACCAGCAGGATCGCGATGAGGAAAGAAGAGAGCGCCTTATATTTCAGGCTTTTTTTATTATATACTTTGTAGCTCATCCCTTTATCCAGCAGGACTTTTGCCCGGTTTACTTTATCGTACAATTTATTGGTAAGAGAATCCAGGCTCACGCTGTTCCTGCCGTAAGCAAAGATCCCGTTGAAAAGCACCCGTTCGTAATCCGTTGCATCGCTGCCGAGGGACGCGAGCTTATACAGCATGATCCCTTTCTCGTCTTCCGTAATCCGGATATACCCTCTGTCCGCCCAATAGATGACGAGGGAGAGGATGTCTTTTTTGTCGGCCGTACCGTCGAGGATATATCCCGCTTCGGCGGGGTTGATATTGTCGGGCGGGTAAAATTCTACCGTATCCACCGGCTTTTTATCTTTGCCGTATTTCAGGTACAGCAGGACGATCACGGCGCCTATGCCGAGCGAGAAAAAGATAAGGGCGATATCAAAAACGTTTAGATACCCTTTCGCGTCGGTGAAGTAGCCTTCCGGTAACTTGATGTATACGCTGACGCCTTCCCCATAACCCAATGTGCGCGTGGTCTTGCAGGTGATCGTATTGCCCGAGACCATATATTCCACCCCGCCCGTATAGGAAGAGCCGGCTTTGCCCACATATACGATCAAATTGGATGCGTCGAACTCGAACGGCATATGGACCGTGATTTCGGCGCTGTTGATCGGCGTCTCCCAATCGGTCGGGATCGCGTTCAAATAGAAAAAGTCATACGTGTCGGTATGATCCTTTCCCACGTTCAAAGCATAGGACAAGGAATATGTTTGATTTCCGTAGACCGTCTGGTATTCGCTGCCCACGCGGATGATGCAGTTGCCCGCCTCGTTATAGACGCTATATTCGTAACCCGGCACGTTGACGTCGGTAATGGGCGTAAGGAACTTCTCAGCTTTTCCACCCTCCGTGCGGATCGTACCTAATACGGGGATATACCGGTATATCCCATGATGATATTCCCAAAAATCGACGGCGATGTTTTCCTGTATCATATAGACATTCCGGCTGTCGACATAGACCTCCACATCGTAATCCAGCGTATCAAAACCGCCCAGCCCGGCCGATGCCTGCGGAATAAAAAACAAGAATGTCAGAAGGAACAAAACGCCGAGGGTCGCCATCCATTTAAATTTACGCATATAAAACCTCTCGAACCAAAAAGTAAGGCCGGAAAATAGCTTCCGGCCCGAAACACAAAGTTAGAATTGTACTTTTACGTTTTGCCTCTCCGCCGCATCTTCCACTTCATATAAAGGCATTGTGCTGAAGTGGAACATACCGGCGATTATGTTGCCGGGGAAAGACTGCAGCCGGGTATTGAAATCTCGCACCACGGCATTGTAGTATTTCCTGCTGTTCGCAATATCCTCTTCGATCTGGTTCAGCTGTCCCTGCAGATTCATGAAATTCGTATTGGCCTTCAGATCGGGATATGCTTCCGCTACGGCAAACAACGTACGGAGCGTGGAAGTAAGCTGGTTTTCTTTTTGCAGCCGTTCCGCATCGGTCGCCGCGGCAGAAACGCCCTGCCTTGCGCGGATCACTCTGTCCAGTGTCTCCTTTTCGTGCGCAGCATAGCCCTTTACCGTCTCGACCAGATTGGGCAAAAGGTCGAAACGTTTCTTCAGGTAGACATCCATTGTGGAATAGGCTTCTTCCGCCTTGTTCCTGCCCCTGACAAAACTGTTATACGCCGCGATCGCCCATATGATCACAATGAGAACCAACGCGGCAATGACGATGCCGATGATCCAACCCATAGTATTTTATCCTCCCTTATTCGTCCGCGCCGGGTTCTTCCGTATCCGATGCGACTGTTTCTTGCACACTGTCTTTTTCCGGTACAGTGTCTATATTTCCGGGTTCACCGAGAACCCTGTTTTTATTTACGCAATAGTGTACGATCCCCGCGCACAGGAATACCAGCATTGCAAAAAAGTCTTTCAAATAATTGGCAAACGTTTCAAAAACAATTCCCAGGCAGGTTACAAAAATATCCAGATACGCCTGTATCTCATTTCCTCCGTAAGACGCCCGGGCGTAAGATGTGAAGCTGTCCGTGCCCACGAGACCCATGTTCCCTATATAGTTTACCGTAACAGCCGTAAAAAATGCGACGAGGGCAAACAAGAGTGATACCGTTAGGAACATCGGGTAAAATCCGCGGCCGTTTTTGCCCCCGGCCAGGAAATATCCGTAAAAAACGCAGAGGACCAGCACAAACCCAAAGGCAATGTGGAGGTTTCCCCCTACAAAATAAGCCACGGCGACCCACAGGATCAAACCGACGATGGCCCCGCCGACCGCTCCCAACAGACCGTTCAGGTAAGTGGTGGGCTGGCGTTTTTTTATCTTTCCGGTATTGGTTGCCTGCTTCTTTTCCATGGAGGCACCCGTTCCAGGTTTTACATTTTCTTGTTGCGTTTCCGGATTTTTCTCACAACACATAAACATTCTTCACTTCCCGATCCATGCGACAAATTCTTTACGCAGCATCCTGCGCCTCTACCAACATAATATAGTATTTGGAGGCCGCTGTAAATAAGCAAAGCATATGCTGCAAGCTCTGCGGAGACAATCCTGCAGGAATTTACAATTTCATCATATCTGTTCCTGTCGGCGGTATGTTATCATAAATAAAGCGATAATACTTAAATTAAAATAGAAAATAGTATTGCAGAGGCATTTTCCCTGGATTGAATGTTAAGTAAAGGATACGGATCTACATGAAAAAAATACTCAGCTTTATTCTTGTGTTGATGATGCTGCCTTTGTGCAGCGCATGCAGCACAAGCAAGGGTACAAGCAAAACCTTGATTGCGAAAGTGGAAGACAGAGAATTATACCTGGACGAATTCCTGGAGGGGCTGGATTATTGGCTCTATATGTATGGCATTGATGTTTCAGATTCTTCTTACCGGACGTATGTCGATCTGATCGCCGAATGGCATTTTGAATCGCTGGTCTCAAGCGAGGTCGTCCTTGTCAAAGGCGAGGAACTCGGATTCTATGAACTGACGGATGAAGAAAGCGATGCGGTCGAAGAAAGCGTCTCTTCCGATATGGAGTACGGCAGGTCCAACATTGAAGAAGATATCATCGCGGACAATCCGGACGCTACCGATTCCGAGATCGATATGCTGGTGAACGTGGAGCTGATCAAAGAAGGATACGTGGAAAACGAACTGCGGGAATATTATACCGAGTCCCTCGTATACGACAAGGTCTACGCGTATTATACCAAGGACCTGGCGGTCAGCGACGAAGAAGTCGAGGAAGAATATAATAGGCTGGTCGAATCTGCCAAAGAAACATATACGGAAGATCCCTCCTCCTTCGAAGACGACTATTTGCGCGGAGAAACGATTTACTATACGCCGGCCGGTTTCCGCCGCGTAAAGCATATCCTGATCGCGTTTGATTCCGACACTTCCGCCGAGATCGCGGATCTTTCCGAAAACGACGATACGGAAGCCCTGGCCGGCATACAGGCGGAAGCGCAGGAAGTGCTGGACAGCATACGGAACGGCGCTTCTACATTTGACGACTTGATGGAAGAAGTCTCCGACGATACAACCGGGCTTTATTATTATCCGGACGGGTATGTCCTTTACGAAGACAGCACAAGTTATGATTCCAGCTTTATAGAAGCCTCTTTCGCATTGGAGAACCCCGGGGATATCAGCGGGCTGGTCGCAACGACCAGCGGATATCACATCATCCGGCTGGAAGAAGAATTGCAGGAAGGAGCGGTCGACTATCAAGACGTACAGGAAGACGTCGCTGCGGACCTGCTTGTAAATAAGCAGGACGATACGTTCTATGACCTTATCCTTTCCTGGTGGGACGAGATGAACGTAAAAACATATCCGGAAAAATACGAATCTTATCTGGATGATTACTATGAGGTGCTGGATAAAACAGAAGACGACACGGAGGATGATGCGTCGGCGGAAAGTTCTTCCTGAGACACAGCACCATGAAAGATGGACGCTATACCGCTCCCGGAGGAGCGGTATTTATTTTCACCGGACAAGTTTCATGGTATAATAAGGACAAAATTTCAAAACACTGGGAGGGATTCTCTATGAGAAAAGTCCGGCTCGGCAGAACAGACCTTTACGTCACCAAGACATCGTTCGGCGCATTGCCTATCCAAAGGATAAATAAATCCGCCGCCGTTTCCATCCTTCGGAACGCATACGACGGCGGAATCAATTATTTTGATACTGCCCGCGCCTACACGGACAGCGAAGAAAAACTGGGTGCCGCGCTTTCCTCCGTGCGGCACGATATCGTGATCTCCACCAAAACGTTGGCGCGTTCCAAAAAACAAATGCAGGAAGAACTGGACACAAGCCTGAAAAACCTGAAAACAGACTATATCGATATTTGCCAGATGCATAATGCGCCCGCCCTGCCCAACCCGGATGACAAAGATTCGGTATACGCCGGTATGCTGGAGGCAAAAAAACAGGGGAAGATCCGCCATATCGGGATCACGGCGCACAGGTTCGACGTGGCCCAGGCCGCCGCCACGAGCGGTCTGTTTGACACCGTCCAATTTCCCCTCTCGTACCTCTCCTCCGAAAAAGATGTTGCCTTGGTGGAACTTTGCCGGCAGAACGACGTCGGTTTTATCGCGATGAAAGCCCTTTCCGGCGGTTTATGCAGCAGCGCCAAAGCGGTATTTGCGTTTATGCAGCAGGTCGAATACGCAGTCCCCATCTATGGGATACAGCGGCAGGAAGAATTGGACGAATTCCTTGCCCTGGACGCCGACCCGCCGGTACTGGACGAAGCACTGAAAAAACTGATCGAGAAAGAACGGACGGAATTTGCCGGGGAATTTTGCCGTGCCTGCGGATATTGCATGCCCTGTCCCGTCGGGATTGAGATTCCCACGGTTGCCAGGCTCCACCTGCTTTGCACGCGTTCGCCGTACGCAAAGTTCATCTCCGACGAATATTACGAAAAACTGAAGGTTGTGGACAGTTGCCTGCACTGCGGGACCTGTTCTTCCAGGTGCCCCTATGAAATGGACGTCCCTTCCATGATACGGAAGCAGTACGGCAAATATCTGAAATTTTACGAAGAACATAAAAGCGAAGTGAAACACTAAAAATAGCGGCCTCAAGGGCCGCTATTCCTTTTACTGTTCTTTTGTATCGGCTGTTCCCTGCTCGGGTTCGGGCTTTTCCTGTGTTTGCTTCTGTGCGCCGCCCGCTTTACGCGCACGGCATATGAGCGCGATCAGAACGCCCACCCCTGAAACCACGCATAAAACCAAGAGGGCAGGTATGCCATAATACAGCAAAAAAGGGATCCCCCCCGTTGATAAAACGATTTCGTTCTTGTTCCCTATTCTTTTCAATGCGGTCTCCTGTGTTTCGAGAATGTTCCAACTGCGTATTCAGCATAGCACAATCCGCACCGCTTTTCAATGTCGGCACACATAGTTGGCATACGATCTTCCATTTGCAAAAAGTGCGTTTTACCTATAAAATAGATTTCACAGATGTCTTTACCTAAATAATGCCTGGGATGGATCAGAATACTATGCATATTTGTTATAAAACCAAGGGGACTTGTTCAAGAAAGATCGATATAGAGCTGGAAGATACCACGATCCGAAAGGTAGCCTTCACCGGAGGGTGTAATGGGAACCTGAAAGGGATCACAGCGCTGGTGACAGGCATGGATGCAAAAGATGTCGTCGCCCGTTTTAAAGGGATCCGCTGCGGCGGGAAACCTACCTCCTGCCCGGACCAGCTCGCAGCGGCGCTGGAAAAAGCTATGGATACGAAGACAACAAAACCGGGGAAATAATGGGGCCTGCTGTTTCTTGCCGCTTTGCCGGAAAGATCTGGGAAAAATGCAAAAAGTATGGGGGACCCGTTATAAGTTCCCCTGTAAATCCCAATACTATAAACGGGTGGTCCCCGCCGGAACACGATGGGGACGGCTCTTGTTCATACAAAATTTACAGTACTGAAACTTCCCGTCGAAGGGAAAGCGGTACAATAAACTGATACCAATAAAGGAGAGTGAACATAGTCTTGCGCATAGGCGAATTTACCGACTCTTTTTTGCCCATAACCGATGGCGTAGGCCGTGTCGTATATAATTATGCCTGTTCTCTCAGTAAAAAGGGGCATGAATGTTATGTGATCGCCCCTATGAACCAAACCGGGTTCCGGGGGGGATATCCTTTTGAGTTGGTCGAATTCAACAGTAAGTCGCTTCCCGGCATCTCACAGTACAGAACGGGCGTACCTATGCTGGACAAACATTTCAATGACCGGATTGATATGGTCCGGCTGGACGTTGTACATGTGCACAGCCCCTTTTCCGCCGGCATAGCGGGTGCCCGCCTGGCCTTCAAACGGAACCTGCCGCTGGTCGGCACGTTCCATTCCAAATATTACGATGATTTCCTACAGATAACGAAGCGGCATTCCTTGGCGGAGATCGGCACAAAATACGTCGTGGATTTTTATAACCGTTGCGACGAAGTATGGACGATGAGCAACTCTTCCGCAGATACGTTAGGGAGCTATGGATTCAAAGGGGATGTCCGGGTCATTCCCAACGGAACGAATATCCGGCCGCTTGATCCGGATGCACTGTGCGAAGTCAACAAAAAATATACGCCGGAGGATGGGAAGCCGGTTTTGCTGTATGTTGGGCAAATGAATTGGAAAAAGAATATTTTGCGCATTCTGGAGGCCGCTGCGCTCCTGAAAAAAAGCAAAAAAGCATTTCGCCTGGTTTTTGCGGGCCAG
The DNA here is from genome assembly GCA_963665505.1 of Christensenellaceae bacterium. GTDB lineage: Bacteria > Bacillota > Clostridia > Christensenellales > Christensenellaceae > QANA01. Next base: position 1,228,305 of record OY762275.1, on the reverse strand, counting down.
GGCCCGCATCTGGAAGAGGTAAAAACCACCGCGGAGAAACTCGGGCTGCAGGAACAGGAAGATGTCCTCTTCACCGGGCATATATCCGATGTCAATATCCTCAATGCCCTCTACTACCGCGCCGCTTTGTTCGTCTTCCCTTCCCTGTACGATACCTCGGGGCTGGTGACCCGCGAAGCAGCTGCGATGGAGACTCCCTCCGTGGTCATAAGAGACAGCTGTGCAGCAGAAAATATCTACGACGGCAAGAACGGTTTTTTATGCGGAGATACCTCTTTAGAACTAGCCAAAGCGTTGGAGCGCTTGTTATCGGCGCCGGCATTGATAAAAACAGTGGGCATGCAGGCGAAAAAAACGCTGCCTGTCCCCTGGGAAACAGTGGTAGAGCAGATCCTGGGGCGCTATGCCAGCCTGGTTAAAAAGAACCTGGTTTTCGACCCAAAATTATTGCAGCAGGAAAGCTAAAAACAGGCGGACGTGAAAAAAACACGCCACCTGTTTTTTATATGTGTTTTTATGATTCTGCCGCGGCTCTTTCCGCTTCCGGGAACTCCGCTATTTTCTTTTTTTGCGCAAGATAGTGCAGCATTGTATAGGCGAAAGTAGCTAAAATCAGAAACACGCCAATGAGGACATAGAAATTTTTCGCCCCGACCCCGTCGATCAATACGCCGCCCACCAGGTTGCCCACGATCCCTGCAGAGGAAGAAGCTGCCCCTAAGATGGTCTGTGCCGTCGCCTTCAGATTTTTCGAAGAGAGCATATACACATAGTTGGCTGCGCAAGCGATCCAGCCTCCGGAAGCCATTCCATTGAAAACGGAGAAAAGAAGGATCGACCAAATGTCCTTTGAGAACAAACCTGTCAGGACAGCGCTCAGGGAATACAAAATACCCGCAGCAATCGCTAATTTATGCAAAGGATACTTTTTCCTAAGTTTACCGAACAAAAGAAGCAGAGGAATCTCCAACAGCGAACGGAACCCTGAAACGATCCCGAAATCCGTTACTTTGCTGCCCGTCACATCTAGCAAGAATGCCAGGAAACTATTATCGCAAGTAACCATGATCGACAAGCAAAAAGCAAACACTAAAAAAATCATATAATAGTAATTTTTGAAAAGGCTCCCGACGTGCAATTCTTTCAGGGTCAGATGTTTCTTATTCTTTTCTTTTTCCGTGGCAACATCATCGATATGGAAACTGATCCATATCACAAAAATGAACAATCCTGAGCTTATATAAAATGCAAACGGGATCTCAATGTAGCGGATCAGTATACTGGTTAATATTCCTCCTGCCGCATAAGATAAGGAACCCAGTGCGCGAATAGGCCCAAAATGCAATCCCTTTTTATTAGAGCTTTGCACAAACCAATTATCGGACAACGAAAAAAACGGGTATCTAAAAAAAGACATACAGGGAATAAGAAGCATGAGAAGTGGTATCCCGAAAATTTGAAAACCTGCACTTACCGGAACCAATAAAAAAGTCGCCGCACCGGCAACGAATAAGAAAATGATGATTTTTTTCAGAGAATTGAACTTATCGCTCATCATGCCCCAAAACGGCATGGCAAAAATACCGACCACGGAAGCCATTGCATTGATGAACCCCACGGTGGAAGCACTGTACCCAATTGATCGCATAAACACAGTGAGGTTATTGCCTACCGCGATTGCCAACCAAAATGTGAACTGCAGAGCCGAAAATTTCAGGGCATCCCTGTTGAGATCAGAAAAAAATCTCTTCATAGCAGCTTTCAGTCTCATTTCATACCTCATAAAAATCCGATTTATAACACAATTATTCCTATGAAAAACCAGAAATATCTGAAAAATAGATAGATATTTGTATAAAAACACGCCCGCAGATGCAGACGTATTTTATAGATGGTGATGGAATCTGTAAACTTTCTCTATTTTAGAATATACCACCTTTTCTTTTTTGCAAAACAGGAACAGGAAAATTTCCGTGCGGAATACTGCGTGCCGCTTTGCTTACCTCTGCGATACTATATATGCGTCGATACCCGCCGAAAAGAAGCGGGACGCTTCAGATCTTCTCTTTTTCCAGAGCCAACAGCCGCTTTTTCACATCGATCCCCGGACCAAACCCGACCAGGCTGCCGTCCGAACCGATCACGCGGTGGCAAGGGATCACGATCGTGATCGGGTTGTTGTGATTGGCCATCCCGACCGCCCGAGCTGCGTTCGGGTTCCCAAGCGCCACGGCGACTTCTTTATAGCTGCGCGTCTGACCGTAAGGGATCGTGCGCAACACCTCCCAGACGGATTGCTGGAATTCCGTGCCCCGCGCACAGAGGGGCAGTTCAAAATGCTTTCTGCTGCCGGCAAAGTATTGGCGGAGCTGCAGGATGGCCTGCCGGATAAGAGGCGTCTGCCGGATCATCCTCTCCTCTTTTAAAGAAGAAGTTTGGGTGAGGGATATATGCGTGATGGCCGTTCCGTTTTCACAAATGGCCATCTTTCCCAGCGGTGTCTCATAATAGAATAAAGTCTCCATGGGCGTTCCTCTCATTTTTTAGTTATATTTAGCGTACCACAGAAAAAGCGGAAAAGCGATAAAAAGTACGTAAAAAAGCAAGCCCGATACAGGGGCTTGCCGTCAAAAAATATGTAGATTGCTATCGCGCCTTCCTTTAGGTGCTGTTATATAACGTGCTGAACCTTACGGCATGCTCCAATTCATCCACCATCGCATAATAATAGGTGTCCCTTACCAAACGGTCCCGTGTGGATAATTGTGCATCCTTGTAGAAACCCACTGTATCCAACTCGTCCTTGAGCGCCATCAGCAAGCCTTCTTTGTAGCTTGGGTATTGGACGGGATCCACGGTATATTCCGGCACCGGGCCGAAATATTGTTCATATAATCTTTGGAAATGAGACAGATGGTCCAATTCATCTGTTCTTGCGTCTTCGATGAAATCCCGATGCAAGTCATCGGGCGCATCCTGTTCCAATCTGCCATAAAATTCGGCTGCAGTCGCTTCGCCGACGATCGAGTTGTACAGCGTATCCATGAGTTGCCGTTGCGTCATGGTGCCGAGCAGCGGAAGCTGCATGGAATACATATTTTGACGATACATAACATCCCCCCTCTTTTATTCTGCCTCATTATATGCAGGTATCCTTGCCGATGTGAAAACACAAAACGACAGAAAAACAAAAGATCCGGAAGGTATCTTCCGGATCAAATGCATACATGTTTCATTTTCAAACGGGAACAGACTGTTTTTTTTCTCTTTTGATGAACCGGGAGACTATTTTATACAGAGCAAACGTCAATACCCCGTTGATCCCCGCCTTGATCAGGTTGAAAGGAACGATAATGGGCAAAAGCATATCTTGCACGACGTCCACGGGCGTCCCCAGAAACAACGGCGTGACAACAAGGTTGGCAGCGGCCATGACGAGCGCCATTGCAAGGGTGCCGCTTATAAGTGCGACCGCCGCAACACCGCGGGTCTTTTTGCGCTGGTAGAGCAGGCCAGCCACAAGCACATATGTCCCGGTGGCGATAAAATGCATAAGGATACCGTAAAAACCGCTGATGGCGCTGACGGTCAACCCTTGAATAGTGGCTGCGACAGCCGTAAGGATAAGGCCGGCAAGCGGCCCATAGGCAAAGGTACCGATAAGGATCGGGATATCTGCCGGGTCATATTCCAAAAAAGAAGCGGCCGGAAAAATCGGGAAATGGATCAGCCAGACGAATGCGACGGAAAGTGCGATAAACATAGCCATCGTGGTGAGTTTTCTTGCTGTCATAAAAATCGACCTCCTAAAATAAAGTTAAACACCTGAAAAAGAAATGTCTTTTCGGTGTTTGTTATTTGAAGCGGTGATTTTCAACACATCTTCTTTCATCCAGACTATACTGTCGGTACCGGAATCTAACCGGTTCTGCAACCAATGCCACGCGCGGACTTTACCGCCGATCGGGAATTTCACCCTGCCCTGAAGACATATATTCCATAATTCAGATTTCACATTTTATTATAAGTGGTTTTCAGAAAAAAGCAAGCATTTTTGTCCCCGGCCGTTCCCCGTTTTCTGCTCTTTTGGCAAAAGAACAGAAAAAACCTTGACAGAAATACCGACACCCTATATAGTATAACCAAATAGTATAAATTGAAACCGCTGAAGTGGAAATAAAAATAGTCTATGCCCTGACAGAGAGTCCGTAGCGATGAGAACGGACAGGAAACAAACTGCTAAATGGCCCACCGAGGGCGCAGTCAAAGGCTTTTGCCAAGTACTCTGCGACGTAAGGCATACGTCAGTTGCCGGGAATATAATCTGTATTCCGCTAAGCGCATGGGTTATCCATGAATCAAGGTGGCACCACGAGTATCTTTTACCCGTCCTTGACAGAATTTCTGTCGAGGACGGGTTTTTTGTTTATTAAAGGAGGTTAATGGCCGATGTATTTCCCCAGTCTGCAAGAAGCAAAAGTCTTGGCCGCAACGGGCGGGTATAAAGCGATCCCCGTGAGCCGTGAATTATACGCGGACAGCAAGACACCCATCGAAGTCCTGCGTATCCTGAAAAATGTCAGCCGACATTGCTATATGCTGGAAAGCGTGGAGGACGCCAAGAAATGGGGCAGATATACGTTTCTCGGGTTTGACCCCAAGCTGGAATTCACCTGTACGGACGGCAAAGCAACGATCCGAAACGGTACTTCCGTATCCGTTGAAACAAAACACCCGGAAACGCTTTTGCGGCAGCTCCTTGCCGAATACAAGAGCCCGTGCATACCGGGCCTGCCTTCTTTCACCGGCGGACTGGTCGGCTATTTTTCATATGACTATATCAAATATGCGGAACCTTCCCTGAAACTGGATGCCCTGGACGAGGAAAAGTTCAAAGACGTGGACCTGATGCTTTTCGACCAGGTGATCTGTTTTGACAATCTGCGCCAGAAGATCATCCTGATCGCCAATGCCAAAACAGACGCGCTGGAAACCGAGTATAACAAAGCGTTGCGCTCGCTGGAGAACCTCGCTTCCCTGATACGCACGGGACAGCCGGCAAAGAACGAGCCACCCCGCCTGCAATCGGCCTTCTCTCCCCTGTTCAGCCGGAAAGCATTCTGTTCCATGGTGGAAAAAGCCAAAGCCTACATCCGAGAAGGCGATATTTTCCAGGTCGTGCTTTCCAACCGGTTGCAGGCAAAAATGGAGGGCAGCTTGCTGGACGCTTACCGTATCCTGCGCACGACCAATCCTTCGCCGTATATGTTCTATTTTTCCAGCGATGATATCGAGATCGCGGGGGCTTCCCCCGAGACGTTGGTAAAACTGGAAAACGGCAAACTGTTCACTTTCCCGCTGGCCGGAACCCGGCCCCGCGGCCGCACCGAAGCCGAAGACAACGCATTGGAGAAAGAGCTGCTTTCTGACGAAAAGGAACTCGCGGAACACAATATGCTGGTAGACCTCGGCCGCAACGACCTCGGCCGTATCGCGGTGCTTGGATCCGTTAAAGTCGAAAAGCACCTGTCTGTCGAGCGGTTTTCGCATGTCATGCACATCGGTTCCACCGTATCCGGCCAGATTTTACCCAAGAAAGATGCGCTCGATACGGTCGCCGCAGTCCTTCCGGCCGGTACGCTCTCGGGCGCGCCCAAGATCCGTGCCTGCGAAATAATCAACGAACTTGAGAACAATAAGCGCGGCATCTACGGCGGCGCCATCGGATACCTGGATTTTGCCGGGAATCTGGACACATGCATCGCCATACGGATTGCCTTCAAGAAAAACGGCAAGGTTTTTGTCCGTTCGGGCGCGGGCATCGTCGCGGACAGCGTTCCGGAAAAAGAACGCCAGGAATGTCTGAACAAGGCGAAAGCCGTGATCGACGCGATAGAAAAAGCCGAGGAGGGTATAGACAAATGATTGTACTGATAGACAATTACGACAGCTTTTCATATAACCTGTACCAACTGGTCGGCTCCATACAGCCGGATATACGCGTTGTCCGCAACGATGTTCTTAGCGTTGCGGAGATCGAAACGCTGCAGCCGCAGGCCATCCTGCTTTCGCCCGGCCCCGGCAGGCCGGCCGACGCAGGTGTTTGCGAAGATACCGTACGGTATTTTGCCGGGAAGGTCCCTATCCTGGGCGTTTGCCTGGGGCATCAGGCCATCTGCGAAGTATACGGGGCGATGATATCGTACGCCAAACGGATCATGCACGGGAAAACGTCCGTCGTATCCGTGGATATAGCCAGCCCGCTCTTCCGGGGACTGGAACGGCGATTCCCTGCGGCAAGGTATCATTCCCTGGCCGCGGTCCGCGAGACAGTCCCCAAAGAGCTGCAAATCATTGCAGAGACGGACGACGGCGAAGTTATGGCTGTGCAGCACAAAGAATACCCTGTTTTCGGTCTGCAGTTCCACCCCGAATCTATCTTAACCCCGTGCGGGAAGAAGATCGTCAAAAACTTTTTGGAGGTATATACCGTATGATCAGAGAAGCGATCACAAAATTGGCAAAAAGAGAAGATATCGGCTATGAAATGGCCAAAGAGGTCATGGACGAGATCATGCGCGGCAAAGCGACGCCCGTGCAGATGAGCGCGTATCTGACCGCCATGTCCATGAAGGGAGAAACGATCGAAGAGATCACGGCTTCCGCCGCCGGTATGCGCGCGCATTGTATACGCCTGCTGCACGAGATGGACGTACTGGAGATCGTGGGGACCGGCGGAGACGGATCCAATTCTTTCAACATATCGACAACCTCCGCGTTGGTGATCGCGGCGGGAGGCGTCCCCGTCGCCAAACACGGCAACCGCGCGGCTTCAAGTAAATGTGGCGCCGCTGACGTCCTGGAAACGCTGGGTGTGAATATTAAGGTCTCTCCGGAAAAGAGCGCCGAACTGCTGCGCGAGATCGGCATTTGTTTCCTTTTTGCACAAAACTACCATATTGCGATGAAATATGTGGCGCCTGTCCGGCGCGAACTCGGGATCCGCACGATCTTCAACATCCTGGGGCCGCTGGCAAACCCGGCAGGCGCGACCCTGCAGGTCATGGGCGTCTACGACCAGACGCTGGTAGAACCGTTGGCCCGCGTACTAAGTAATCTTGGCGTGAAAAACGCGATGGTCGTCTACGGGCAGGACGGCTTGGATGAAATCTCGATGAGCGCCCCGACCTCCGTCTGCGAGATCAGAGACGGCAAACTGCATTCTTATTCTATCCGCCCGGAACAATTTGGCTTCGAACGGTGCAAAAAAGAAGACCTTATCGGCGGGACGCCCGAAGAAAACGCCGCGATTACGCGCGCGATCCTGGAGGGCGAAAAAGGCCCGCGGCGGGACGCCGTCCTGCTGAATTCGGCCGCCGGGCTATATGTGGCGGCTGCATGCAACGTACTGGCAGACGGCATACGCCTGGCCGAAATGCTCATTGACAGCGGAAAAGCCATGCGCAAACTGAACGAGTTCATCGAATATTCCAACAGGGAATAAGGAGGTGCCCATATGATTTTGGACGAAATCGCGGCGCGCACCCTGCTTCGCGTAGAAGAAAACAAACAAAAAGTACCTTTGCCCAAAATAAGGGCCGCCGCGGAAGCCATGGGCAATCAAACCGGATTTCCGTTTGAAAAAGCGTTGGCTGCACCCGGGCTTTCCTTTATCTGCGAGGTAAAAAAAGCCTCTCCTTCCAAAGGGTTGATCGCCCCGGAATTTCCTTATGTGAAGATCGCAAAAGAATACGAAGAAGCCGGCGCCGCGGCGATATCCTGCCTTACGGAACCATACTATTTTTTAGGGCGCGACGACTATCTGCGTGAAATAAGCCGGGCCGTACGCATCCCCATCCTGCGCAAAGACTTCACGGTGGACAGCTATATGCTCTATGAGGCAAAGTGTATGGGGGCTTCGGCCGTGCTCCTGATCTGTGCGCTGCTTTCGGCGGATACGCTGCAGGCATACATCCGTGTCGCGCATAGTTTAGGGCTTTCTGTCCTCGTAGAAGTACATACGGAACAAGAAGCGGATACGGCGCTGCAGGCGGGCGCCCGGATCATCGGCGTAAATAATCGGGATTTAAAGACTTTCAAAGTAGACATACAGACTTGCATCCGGCTACGCCGGATCATCCCCCGCGAGATCCTGTACGTTGCGGAAAGCGGGATACAAAACGCCCAAGACATCCGCATGCTGCGTGAAAATGCCGTCGATGCCGTACTGATCGGAGAAACGCTGATGCGCCAGCGCGATAAGAAAGCGGCGCTCGCCCGGCTGCGGGGGGATCTGCCATGACCAAAATAAAGATCTGCGGGCTTTCCCGCCCGGAAGATATCGCGGCGGCCAATCAAGTGCTGCCGGATTATATCGGTTTTGTGTTTGCCCCCAGCCGCAGGCAGGTTGACCTCGAAAAAGCGGCCGCCCTGCACGCCAAGCTTTCTCAAACCATACGCACGGTCGGCGTGTTTCAAAACGCCGATCCGGCCCGCATCTTTTCCGTCGCGGACAGCGGAATACTTGATTTGGTTCAATTACACGGCAGCGAAGACGAAACCTATATCCGTCACATCCGAGAACACACAGGCCTTCCCGTAATAAAAGCGGTTTCCGTGACGCGCGGGGAAGACATCGAAAAATGGCAGGTTTCCGCCGCGGATTTCCTGCTTTTAGACCACGGTACGGGCGGCACCGGCCGTTCTTTCGACTGGCGTCTGGTCGGGCAAAGCCTTAAGCCTTTTTTCCTGGCCGGCGGACTGCATATAGGGAATATTGAAGAAGCGATACGGCGGACACGTCCCTATGCCGTGGATATCAGCAGCGGCGTGGAAACGGGCGGATTAAAAGACTATGCAAAAATAGAGGCCATCATCAGGAGGATTCGAAATGCGTAAAGGACGGTACGGAGAGTACGGAGGACAATACATCGCGGAAACGCTGATGAACGAGATGCTTCATATAGAAGAATGTTATACAGCCCTGAAAAAAGACCCGGCGTTTATCGCGGAACTGAACGACCTGTTGCAGAATTATGTCGGACGTCCTTCCCTGCTGTATTACGCCAAAAGGATGAGCGAAGACCTGGGCGGCGCAAAAATCTATCTCAAACGCGAAGACCTGAACCACACGGGCGCCCATAAGATCAACAATGCGTTGGGGCAGGCGTTACTCGCCAAAAAAATGGGCAAAACGCGCCTGCTTGCCGAAACAGGCGCAGGGCAACACGGCGTCGCTACGGCCACCGTAGCGGCATTGATGGATATGGAATGCGAAGTCTTCATGGGCAAGGAAGATACCGAGCGCCAGGCGCTGAACGTATACCGGATGGAACTTTTAGGCGCAAAGGTACACCCCGTGACCAGCGGCACGATGACGCTGAAAGACGCCGTCAACGAAACCATGCGCGAATGGAGCAAACGGGTATACGACACCCATTATCTGTTGGGTTCGGTCGTGGGGCCGCACCCCTTCCCCATGATCGTACGGGATTTCCAAAGCGTGATCGGCAAAGAAGCCCGCGCGCAGATATTGGAAAAAGAAGGCAAGCTCCCCGCCGCCGTCGTCGCCTGCGTGGGGGGCGGGAGCAACTCCATCGGTATGTTTTATGATTTCATCCCGGATGCGGGCGTCCGTCTGATCGGCTGCGAAGCCGCGGGCCGCGGACTCGATACCGGGTTTCACGCCGCTTCCCTCGCCCAGGGGTCTGTCGGCATTTTCCACGGGATGAAATCATATTTCTGCCAGAACGGCGAAGGACAAATCGCACCGGTCTATTCTATCTCGGCCGGGTTGGATTACCCGGGCATCGGGCCGGAGCACGCGTATTTACATGATAGCGGCCGGGCGGAATATGTGGCCATCACCGATGAAGAAGCGGTCGGGGCCTTCGAATACCTGGCCCGCACCGAAGGCATCGTCTGTGCCATCGAAAGCGCGCATGCCGTGGCGCAGGTCATGAATATCGCATCGCAGTTCAGCAAACAAGACAGCCTGCTCGTCTGCCTCTCCGGGCGCGGAGACAAAGACGTGGCTTCGATCGCGAGATACAGGGGGAAAACTATCCATGAGTAAGATCAAAAGAGCATTTGCGGGCCATAAGGCCTTTATCGGGTTCCTCACGGCGGGCGATCCGTCCGCACAAAAGACGGTAGACTACATCCTGGCGATGGAAAAGGCCGGGGCGGACCTCATCGAGATCGGGATTCCCTTTTCAGACCCGATCGCCGAAGGCCCGACCATACAGGCGGCCAATATCCGCGCGCTAAAGGCCGGCATGGATACGGAAGGCGTGTTCTCCATCGCAGCCGCAGTACGCGAAAAAAGCAATATCCCCCTTGTGTTCCTTACCTACCTGAACCCGGTGTTCCGCTACGGGTATACGGCGTTCTTTTCCCGCTGTGAAGCGCTGGGGGTGGACGGTATCATCGTCCCCGATATGCCCTATGAGGAAAAAGACGAAATAGCCGCAACAGCGGCCGCACACGGCGTGGACGTCATTTCGCTGATCGCGCCCACTTCCAGGCAGCGCATCCGGCACATCGCCAAAGACGCGGCCGGGTTCATGTACCTCGTCTCCTCAATGGGGGTAACGGGCACACGCAGCGAGATCACCACCGACCTGGGAACGATCATAGAAATCATCCGGAAAGAAACCGACTTGCCTATCGCCATCGGCTTCGGCATCCATACCCCCGGACAGGCGGAAGCGATGGCCCGCCTTTCGGACGGTGCCATTGTGGGCAGCGCGATCGTGGACCTTATCGCGAAGTACGGGACGGAAGCGGAAAAACCATTGTTTCGATATGTACGCGGTATGAAAGACGCGGTGGAGCGCGCAGGCTCTCTCTAAACCCAAGAACAAATAAAGCAGCCGCTCCTTAACGAAAGGACGGCTGCTTTAATTTGATCAAACCAGGTTTTTCAGAAAGCGGCAAACCGCAGGCTGATATCCATGGCCCGGACCGTATGCGTCAGCGCGCCGATGGAAATGATGTCCACGCCGGTTTCCGCCACGGCGAGCAGGTCTTTATCCCCCATATTGCCCGAAGCCTCTACCAGTGCGCATCCGCCGATGATATCCACCGCTTTTTTCATATCCTCTATCGGCATATTGTCCAGCATGATGATATCCGCCCCGCATTGCAGCGCTTCTTCGATCTGTGCGAACGTTTCCACTTCCACTTCTATTTTGAGCATATGGGTTGCCGCTTTTCTCGCCTGGGTAACGGCCGGGCATATCCCGCCTGCAGCGGCGATATGGTTGTCCTTGATCAGGATCCCGTCCGCCAGATTGAACCGATGGTTGGCACCTCCGCCGATACGTACCGCATACTTTTCCAAACTGCGCAGCCCGGGGGTGGTCTTGCGCGTATCGGTGATGCGCGCTTTCGTTCCCGCGACCTGCCGTACGGCTGCCTGGGTATGCGTGGCGATCCCGCTGAGCCGCTGCAAAAAATTCAGCGCGACCCGCTCGCCCATCAGGATACTTTGCGCGGGACCTTCGATCTCCGCGATGACATCCCCTTTTTTCACCCGACGACCTTCCTGCGTATGCAATTTGATCTGCACGGCATCGTCGAGCAACGCAAAAACACGCTCTGCGACGGGAAACCCGCAGATCACGCCCTCTTCTTTGGCGATAAAACGCCCGCGGATCACTTTATCCGCCGGTACCGTGGATACCGTCGTGATATCCCCCTGGCCGATGTCTTCTTCCAGCGCCCGCCGGATGCAATCATCTTGCAAAAATAAATGCAGCATGTTCGTTCCCTCCTATGGATGGGTCGTCGCTCCTGTAATGCGCGCCCACGCTTTCTTTGCGCAGCAGGCTTGCCCGCAGGACAGCCTGCGCGATCATCGCCCGGTTATACGCTTCCTGACCCTGCTTGGTGGAAAGTTCCAGCCCATGCAGCCGGTCCAGTATCTCCCGGATCCGGTCGGCCGCCTCCCTTAGTTCTTTTCCATTGCGTATGATTCCGCATTTCTGCGTCATCAACGTGCGGATCTCCCGGCTATATGCCTGAAAATCGGGTTGTTTCTCTTTTTTTCCGGTAAAATCCGCAAAAACCGGGGCTTTACGCGGCGAAAGGTCAGATCCGTTGATATGCCGCGCACACCGCCTGCCAAAGACCAGGCATTCCAGCAGCGAATTGCTGGCCAGTCTGTTTGCCCCGTGCACCCCCGTACAGGCTGCTTCCCCGCAGGCGTAAAGGCCATCCAGATTGGTCCTGGCGTCTGTATCGGTCCGAATACCGCCCATAAAATAATGCTGCACCGGCAAAACGGGGATCCATTCGCGGGAAATATCCAACCCCCGGTGCAGGCATTCGAAAAAGATCGTGGGGAAACGTTTCTCCAGAAATTCCCGCGGCCTGTTCGTAGTATCCAAAAACACGTGGGAAAAATTTTGCCGACGCATTTCTTCCACGATGGCGCGGGATACGATGTCCCGGGGCGCCAGATCGGCCAGCGGGTGCACGCCCTGCATAAACGCCCGTCCTTCGCTATCCCGCAGGATCGCGCCTTCGCCCCGCAGGGCTTCGGAAATCAGGAAGTAGCGTCCGTCTGCGGCGGGTTGCAGCAATGCCGTTGGATGGAACTGTACGAATTCCATCCCCTTCAGCGCCGCGCCGGCCCGACTGGCGGCTGCGATGCCGTCGCCGGTCGCACAGATCGCGTTCGTACTCTTCCGGTATACCCGACCGATACCGCCCGAAGCGATCACGACCACGGGTGCGGAAAAATAACAGGGCCGCTCGTCTTCATCCAGCGCAAGCACACCGCACACACGGTCGTTCTGATCCAGCAGGATATCCGAAAGAAAGATATCGTCATATATTTTTATATTTTCCCTTTTTGCGGCGGCCGCCAGCAGACTTCTTGTCATGTACAGACCAGTCGCGTCCCCGCCGCAATGTAAAATACGGTTTTTATGATGCCCGCCTTCCCGTGTCAGCAACAGATTGCCGTCGGCATTGGTATCGAAGGGAACCTGCAAACGGATCAGCTGCTGTATATTGCTCCACGCTTCCCCTACCAGGATGCGGACGGCTTTTTCGTCGCATAAGCCTGCGCCCGCCGTCAGCGTGTCCGCCAGATGTTGTTCGGGATCGTCCTGTTGCCTGTTGTCGGAGATCACCGTAGCGATCCCGCCCTGCGCATACATGGAATTGCTGTGCTGCTTACCGGCTTTGTTCAACACCACGCAACGCAAACACGGGTCCAGGTTCAGGGCGGTATAGATGCCAGCCACTCCGCTGCCCACGATCACGACATCCGCATCCACACGGGCCGCGTCTTCTATCGTACAATGAAACATATGTGTTTTCATGTTCCCGCCTTTCCCTCAGACCGCAAGCATTCGATCCAGGCAGACAGCCGCCTGCCCGATCACCCGTTTGTCCAATTCGACGGGATACTGCATTTCATAAAGCGCATCATAGACATCAGAAAGCGTCGTGACTTTCATATCCGGGCAAACCATCGCCGGATGCAGCATATAGAATTGTTTTCCCGGGCACACCTGCCGCAGACGGTGCAGCACGCCGCTTTCCGTGAGGATGATGAACGCCTGCTGCTCGGACTGTACGGCATAGTCGATGATCTGCGACGTACTGCCGGTAAAATCTGCCAGGGCCAATACTTCCGGCCTGCATTCGGGGTGTGCCAGCACCGGCGCACCCGGAAAGGCGGCCTGCGCCTTTTGCACATCCGCCACGGAAACGGAATCGTGGACAGGACAGGAACCGTCCCAGAGGATCACGTGTTTTTCCGGTAAAAACCGCGCGACATATTGCCCCAGGTTTTTATCCGGCACAAAGATGATCTCTTTTTCTTTTAGCGAAGCGGTGATTTTTACCGCATTGGAAGAGGTGCAGCATATATCGCTCAGCGCTTTCGTCCCCGCGCTGGAATTCACATAACACACGACCGCAGCCCCCGGATGTCGTTGTTTCAGGCGCGCGATATCCTCGGGCGTGATCGTATCGGCCATAGGGCAACCTGCGTTTTTCCTGGGCAGCAGCACGGTTTTGCCCGGGTTTAAGATTTTCGCCGTCTCTGCCATGAACCGGACCCCGCAAAAAACGATCACGTCGGCTTGCGTTTCCCTTGCCTTGCGGCTGAGATCCAAAGAATCCCCGACGAAATCGGCGATGTCCTGGATTTCCGGCAGTTGATACAAATGCGCAAGCAGCACTGCATTGCGTTCCTTTTTCAGTCCTCGTATGCGTTCGAGTATGTTTGGATTCTGCAAAATGTTTTCCCCTTCATTCTTTTGTTATTTTATTCTGTGTAAACATCAAATAAGTATCCCGGCTTCCTGCAAATTCGCCTCAATCATCTCCAAAGATTCGGCGGTCTTTGCATCGACCGTATGCATATGAGCCCCGTCCGTAATGGAAGAAAGCATCAGCGAATCTTTCCTGCGCAGGCGCTCAATGAGATTTTTTACGGCGGCAGGCGTATCGATCATCAGCGCGCCCGTGATTTCCCCGTAGATCGGGTGTTCAATGATCACGTCGCGTACCCGGCCGCCGTTCTGCACGATGATCATCAATTCCTTTTCCGCCTCCTCCAACGTCTTGTGCCGGCAGGTAAAAACTTTGATCGGGCGTTTTTGAAAAGCGGAATCCACCAGCAGATAACCGGAAGAAGTCGCAAATACAGCCTCTCCTTCCGCGCGCAGGAGCGCGATATCCTGTACGATCACCTGCCTGGTGACCTGCAACAGGGCGGCGAGCTCTTTGCCCGTCACGGGGATGGCGGACTTCCTGATAATACTCAGTATTTTTTTGCGTCGATTGTTTGCTTTCACGAAAACACACTTCTCCCAAATCTTTTAAAGACGCAGGTCTTTTCCCCTATTATACACAAAATCTTTAAAAAAGCAACAGCTGTATATACAGCTGTTGCTTTTTGCTTGCGTCCCCCCGTTGGAAAGCCGGGGCAACATCGCCTGAAAACGAGTCCGGTGCGGCATTCACATATACTCTGCCGCCTTATCCGCCTGATAGGAGCTTCGAACCAGCGGACCGGAAGAGACATATAGAAAACCCAGGGAAAGCGCAATTTCTTTATATTCTGCAAATATGGAAGGATGGACATATTCCACGACCGGGTGATGTTTTTTAGAAGGAGCCAGATACTGCCCGATCGTCAGAAAATCGCACCCTGCTTTGCGCAGATCCGCAAGGAGCGCCCGCACTTCAGCCCCCGTTTCGCCCAATCCCAGCATGAATCCGGATTTCGTATACATAGCGGGGACGCTCTTCTTTACGGAAGCAAGCAGGCCTATCGACCTTTCGTATACTGCCATTGGCCGTACTTCCGGATAAAGCCGCGGCACCGTCTCCACATTATGGTTGAGGATATGCGGCCGTGCCGCCAGGACCGTCGCCAGCGCCGAAGGATCCCCCTTAAAATCCGGGATCAACACTTCTATGACCACCTGCGGATCCTGCCGGCGTATCTCTTCGATCGTCCTGGCAAAATGCGCGGCGCCCCCGTCCGGCAAGTCGTCCCTGGTGACGGATGTGACCACGACATGCTTCAGCCCCAACTGCCGCACCGCATGCGCCACATGTGCCGGTTCTTCTTCGTCCGGCGGCAGCGGAACATTTTTTTCCACACAGCAGAACGTGCAGTTGCGCGTACAATACCGGCCCAGGATCATAAAAGCCGCCGTACCTCTCCCGAAGCATTCCATCAGATTGGGGCAATTTGCTTCCCCGCATACCGTATGCAGAGACAGACTCTGCATCAGTTCCATGACCTGCTGCTGCTTTTCCCCCGTCTGTATCTTTATTCTAAGCCAGTCCGGTTTGCGTTGCGGTGTCTTTTTCTCCAAACGGCTCACCTCCCAGTAATTCCGAGATATCCACGACTTTGGGCAACTCCTTGAATACCTGCCCAAAGTAGGATAAGACCATCCGGTCTACTTTTTCCAGGTTCTGCTTTTTGCCCAGAATCCTCTGTAACGAGGTCACGCCTCTGTCCGTAATCCCGCACGGACGGATCCAGCCAAAATGAGACAAGTCGGTATTCACATTGAAAGCAAACCCATGCATGCTCACCCACCGCTGCACAGCGATCCCGATCGCGGTGATCTTAGCGTTGCCCACCCATACGCCTGTATATTTCTTGGTTTCACGGTGCGCTTCTATCCCGAATTCCCGCGCAAGCAAGCGGATAAAAACCTCCTCGATATCCCAGACATAGGCGCGGATGCCGATGCCCCGCGCTTTCAGATCGAGGATCGGGTATCCGACGATCTGCCCCGGCCCATGGTAAGTCACGTCTCCCCCGCGCGTCACAGGGTAGACGGATACGCCGGCTTCCCGGATGAACGTTTGGGGAACAAGGATATTTTCCTGCTTGCCGCCCCTACCGACCGTCAGGACGGGCGGATGTTCTACCAGCAGCAACGTATCCGGGATACGTTGCTGCTGCCGCAGGGCGACTAATTTTTCCTGCAGGGCAAGCGCTTCCGCATATCCCATACGTCCCAACAGAACCGCAGCAAGGGACATCCTCATCCTCCAGACCCAACGCGCAAAAGTTCCGGCGCGACGTATTTTCTAAATTATAACAAACTTTTGCCCGTTGTTACAATATATTTCTTTCCTGCCCGGCTTTATTGGCAGAGTTACATATTGTAACCAACGTAATAAAAGTACATATTCGGCAAGCTCCATTTTCAGCCCTGCTCTCCTCAAATTCCAGGGAACACCTATATGGTGGAACAGATGCTGTGCATCCGCTTTCCGCTGACGTTTTCCGCAAAAGCGAGCGCTGTACTCTGTAATACGCCGTCTTCCTGCAAACCATGGAGGCAAGAAAAAAACAAGGCAATCAAATGTCTATCCCTCTTTTTCTGTCTTTTTAGTCAAATCAATAAAAACAGAAGATGTTAACTTTTAAAAGCACTGCCTCCCATAGGAGTGCTTTTTTAGTGCCTATCTTAATGTAAAACAAATCTCCGGTATGCTATAATAAGGGTATTGTTTCCGGGAGCGTGTACCTATGGGCATACAGAACGAAAAACGTATAAAGCTTAAGCGCAGCATGGCATGTGGTAATAAAAATCTAATTACGGACGTGCCCGGTGTGACGGTCGGGCACAGGACAATCCGCCGGGCGGACGCAGGCATATTTACAGGCGTCACCGCGATATTGCCCCGGAAAGATAACCTGTTCCGCCATAAGCTTCCCGCGGCGGCGCACGTCATCAACGGGTTTGGGAAAAGCGTGGGGTTGACGCAGGTGAACGAACTGGGCACGCTGGAAACACCGATCCTGCTGAGCAATACCTTTGCCGTGGGAACGTGCATGAACGCGCTGATCAACTATATGCTGGCACGCAACCCCGAGATCGGCCTTACGACCGGGACGGTAAATCCGCTTGTGCTGGAATGCAACGACGGGTATTTAAATACGATCCGCTCGATGCCGATCAGCGAACAGGACGCTTTTGCCGCCCTTGCAGCCGCCTCCGGAGACTTTGCGGAAGGAGCCGTCGGGGCCGGCACAGGCATGAACTGCTATTCCCTCAAAGGCGGAATCGGCTCAGCTTCCCGCATAATGGACCTGGGCGGCGGGCACTATACCCTGGGCGCATTGCTCCTGACCAATTTCGGGGCCTTCCACGACCTCACCATCTGCGGGGAAAGAATCGGCGAACATACGCTCTCCCTGCCGGCCGAACCGGATAAAGGTTCCGTTATCATTGTATTGGCTACCGACGCCCCCTTGTCGTATCGCCAGCTTTTGCGCATCTCACGCCGCGCCCAGAATGGCCTCGCGCGCACGGGCGGTATCACTGGCAATGGCAGCGGAGAGATCGTCCTCGCCTTCAGTACCGCTAACCCGGTCCCCCATTTCGCCGATACGCCTTTGCTGCAAGGCAGTTTCCTGCATGAAGATTATATGGACATCCCCTTCCGCGCGGTCTGTGAATGCGTAGAGGAATCTGTGCTGAGCTCGCTGTTGCATGCAGAGCCTCTCGTCGGGCGGGAGAAACATACGCGCAAATCGCTGCGCCAGATACTGGGCTGGTCTTTGTAAAACGGCCTGCAAAGCGCTAAAAGACTTTCTATTGACAACTCAAAAGCAAAAATATATAATAAAGGACGTCGCTGAAAAGCGGCTGTGACAGGGGATTTTTCATATGCTGGCTTGCTGACACGCGGGTGTAGCTCAATGGTAGAGTTCCAGCCTTCCAAGCTGGCTACGTGGGTTCGATTCCCATCACCCGCTCCAAAAATGCGTCATTAGCTCAGTTGGGAGAGCACCTGACTCTTAATCAGGGTGTCCAGGGTTCGAGTCCCTGATGACGCACCAGAAAAACCGCTTGATAGAGCGGTTTTTTCTTACTCCTGATGTTCTTTTCTTCATGTACAATATGATTTTGACTATATTTTATGACAAAAAGAGTAAGGATGTACTGTGCCTGTTCTTTTATTCCCCGCATGAGAAATCACTGTACATGGACAGCGCTGAAGCTGATGGAGGCGAAGGAAATATAACGGTTGTCCTGCCCGTAAGTAGAAAAGAGTTTATTAACCTTCTAAAATAGCATTGGGAATTGTCGCTCTAATACGTTTTTTTAATTTATCTCTATAATCAGCTAAATCAGAATAAATTATGAAGCTATCATGATTAACATCAAAATGGATCTTATCAAACCATTCTTGCGAGCAACATTTTATAACTGGTAAACCCCTTCCTGCCGCATACCCAGCTTCATAATAAGCCCCTAAATTGTTATTTGTTAAATCTGTAATAATAAATTTACTTCGTTTTATATCAACAATCATTGTACTTTTATCTGTCATTTTTACCCCTCCTTCAGATACTCTTCTTTCTTTTAAATAGATATTAACTTTTAAATTATACATTCATATATTGATTTCCTCTTTTTTACAAAATGTGACGATCACTGAACCTCAGAGATCATTTATACACTGATAAAAAAGCATGCACTATACCCCTATTTTCTTAATGATTCCCATGACCGCCTTCCGCTGGGGTGACATGCAAAATTATTGTGTTTCTATCATCCGAATGTTATTATCTAGCTATACAATATTATAATTATACATTACGGACAATTTACCCGATTCAAAGAGGCTTTTTATGTTTATCAAATGCTTACAAATCGTTTATTGTACGTGAAAGAATGAAAAGAAGGAGTTCTTGAAATGATCAATATCCTTGCCGCCACACCCGATCATATTGCGGAATTGGCACGATTGAACCGCATGCTTATCGAAGATGAACAAGCCGAAAATACGATGAGCCTACCTCAATTGGAAGAGCGTATGGCCGGGTTCCTCCGCTCTGGCTACAAAGCATTCCTCTTTGAAGCGGCCGGCGCGCGTGTTGGGTATGCGCTGGTAAACATGACGAAAACACCCTTTTATCTGCGCCAATTTTTCATCTGCCGCGAAAACCGCAGAAGGGGGTATGGTAAAGCGGCGTTTTATGCTCTGCTTGCCTGCCTACAGGTCCAAGAAATCGATATAGATGTTTATGTCTGGAACAAGAGGGGCATTTCGTTCTGGAAATCCGTTGGTTTTACCGAACGTTGCTATAATATGCGCTTCAAAAAATAGCTGGCATCCGCTCCTGTCCATCTGATACCGAAAAACATTCTGCAAAATAAACAATACGGCGCGTAGATACGCGCCGTATTGTTTTTCTTTTATGTGACAAGCATTCCGATAGTTCGGCTGCTTAGTCTACCGTTACGTTAACCGCCCTGAGTTTACTGCTGTTTTTCGGGTCTGTCTCGACGTCAAAAGTTACCTTTTGCCCTTCCTGTAAAGACCTGAAACCGCTTGAGGCAATCGCAGAGAAATGTACAAACACATCCTCGCCGCCGTCGTCATTGGAAATGAACCCAAACCCTTTTTGATCATTGAACCATTTAACTGTACCTTTCATAGGTACCTCCAAAAAAAATATTTGTACCAAATAAAAACAAAGACCCGCTTTCCACGTAAACCATTAATAAACAATGACTTACAAAAAAAATTGCGAGATCAGAGAAATCAATTTGAATACACATTAAAAATATCATACTGCCTGCCTGCTGTCAAGAAAAATATGTTCAATATACGGGAATTTTTTAAAATTTTCTATATCCGAGCTTTTTTTACCCTGCTAAAGCCTCCAGCGTTCCAGGCCCGCAAGCGTTTCCCGGGCGATGTGCACGATCTTTCCGCCGTGGCAATAAAAATCTTCCGGCAGAGAATCCGCTTTGCGTCGGGACTTATCCCGAAATGAACCGGCCGCAATATTTTTGAGACATAAAGGAACTCTTTCACATTTTGTCGAACTATATATTAGTTTTGTATGAAGCCATTATACAAAATACAAACGGATATGAAGGAGGCTTACAGTATGCCAGATTTTGGAAAACCCTTTGCAGGACTTGCGAATAAAAGGAAGCTCACGGATGCGGAACTCGTTCGGTCGATTCGCTTCATGGTCGCGGCTGAGTATGAGGCGATTCAGCTATATATGCAACTCGCCGAATCTACGGACAATAAATTGGCGATCACGGTTTTGAAGGATATCGCCGATGAAGAAAGGGTCCATGCCGGAGAATTCCTCCGTCTCCTGAAAGAACTGGAACCTGCGGAAGAAGCGTTCTACGCGGAGGGCGCCGGGGAAGTAGAAGAAGAAATCGAAAAGCTGACCTGACCCAGTCTGTTGACACAAACCAGCGAAGAAACTTTCCTTCGCTGGTTTGTTGTTTTTTGGGGAACTTATCTTCATCAATGAAACGACCCTCACCTATCCGAAAGCAAAGATATGCGCTCGACGCCCAAAATGGTCACGGGGTAAGTTTCCAACATTACCCCATTGTAAGTAATAGAAATAGTATCGCCAATCAAAAGATCGGACACATCGATCTCTGTGCCCCTCCACATAAATTGCGTCTCGTCCGTACTGTCGAACGTAAACGAACCGCGGTGGTTGATATCGTTGACAGCAAGCCCTTCCACGGCAAAATGTGTGCCGTCGATCGAAGTTATCTCGGCATAGAACGTTTGGGCCATTTCTTCCGCATCGTCTTTCCAGATAGAATGTCCGACGCAGCACCCCGCCGTGAAAACAAGAACGGAGCTTATGAACAGAACCGTTATCCGCATACTTTTCCTCATATAAAACACTCCTAATATGTTGTTCTATATGAAAAGACGAAAAAATCTCGAATAAGTTCCCATTCCTCCACATTGGCAGTATTGTCCGGATCCATTTCCCCTATACCTATGGCTAATTCGTCATATGATTGATACTGATAACCGCAACCAGACTAATTATCACGAATACGATGATATACAATCGCATATTTGCCATTTTCCTCTTTTCCGTCCATACTCGCAGCTTTTACATGCAAATACTCTCTTTTGCCGCCGGATGGAAACTTCCCGCATGTACGCCGCTTTCCGGGTTGCCTTTTATTTGCTTTCGGATTAAAAATGTAATTACCTTCTCATTATATTTGTGTATAATTCAAATGTCAAGTGTATATACTCTTATAATGTATTAAAATTTTCCCGGTTTATTGTTAGTGTTAATCTATGGAAATCGATTATAAAGAAGTTGGGCGAAGAATAGCCAGAGAACGAAAAAAGAATAGTCTGACCCAGGAGCAGTTGGCCGAAAAAATAGGAATGAGCGGCAACTATATTTCCAATATAGAAAACCGGTATTCTATTCCCAGTTTAGAAACCCTGGTGAAGATTTGTTCTGCTTTGAACGTAACGCCCGACTACCTTCTGCTTGGTTCGGTCTATTCATCCACGGCGTATCTTGCGGACACGATCGCAAAAAAAATAGAGAAATGCAACAGCAGAGAAAGAAGGCTGATCGTACGGTTTATCGATTGGATTTTGGAAGAAAAGAATTCTTAACCGAAAGGTTTTATGCAGCAAGGGCAGGCGTTCGCCTGCCCTTTGTGTCATAAGATTTTTTCTATTGCATCGATTCTCTGCGTATTGCCTTTGCTCTGCTGTTCGACCGCGGCAACCCGCTCGACAAGTTTGTTGTGCAGCTCAACTTTTTTTTCCAATTGCTGCAGCCGGAAGTTGGTCAATCTGGCGCTGGCAAGCACGCCGCTGAGCGAGCCGACCAAGGTGCCGACAAACGCCAGGATGGCCGTCAAAATTCCTTGATCCATATGAATATCGCCTCCGTACCCGTTCATTCCGTTTTTTTCAGTTGTTTAAACATTTGGTTTGCGTACACAGAAAGCCCTGCGCATAAGATCCCTTGCGTAATGGCGGCAAAAATGGAATTTATGCCGAATGGCTGGATCGTAAGCATATAGAGCAAAGCCAGAAAGATACCCGTCAAACCAAGTATGAGGGGTATGAACTTACTTTTGATATTGGATTTTTTGATGCCCATCCCGACCAAATACAGTACGGGCACCAGTACAAAAAGTTCGGGTTTTATAAACTCTGAAATATCCAATGCCGTTCACCTCCTTATTGCATGTATGCGGTTTGGCAGCACAGACCGCCGTTTTGTGCCTCCCCTGTTCTATTTTACAAGGACAGATACTGTTTTTATGCCAACAATTCCATCCTGTAACAAATTATTCTCTTTTTGGAAAACAACCACTGCGGTTTTTGTGTTTTTGCCATATATCCCGTCTATCCCCGTTTCTCCGCAATCATGCCCTTTGGAAACGAGTCTGCTCTGCACCCACTTCACATACTCGTTCTTCATCATTTTGCTCTTATAATACAGATGATGCGCCGTCACGGCGGCGGTCGTTTTGGTGCCGATGATGCCGTCCACGGCCAGTTTCGTGTCATACGATGCGTTCAGCGCACGCTGCAAGCCTTTCACGGTTTCCTTCTTCGCCGATAAGGCCGCCCGTACGTCTTCCCGGAAATCGTCCATATCGGTATCAAACAGCGGGAACCAATGGCCGACGTCCGCATGATTGGAAGCGATCCCTAGTTTATATCCTTCCGCGTGGGAAAGGATATTTTTTTCCGTCAGCGCGAACAGTTCGCACAGATAAACGGAAACATCCATCGTATTGGCGTACACCTTATCAAAATAAATCTTGTCGGTCTGCCATTCTTTGGGTTCACACATTTCTATGCCGAGGTGCGTGTCGTTGCCGCTAAGCAGGCAATGCCCCGCTTTTTTGTTCCATGGCAGGCACTGTATACAGACCGCATCGTCTACAAAGGCGTGTACGGATTTTTTAAGACCGGGCATGTCGAAGCGGTCTCTGAAATCCGCGGCCATGACCCCGGGGGTGGCGGTCGAATGGATCATGATGCCTTTGGGGTCCAACACGCCGTTATATTTGTACCCATCGTTTTTTGTAGTATAATTCTGGACGATTTTCACCATACTTTTCCCTTTCCGCTGTGTAATTCCATTTGATTTTTAAAATCTTGTAGTATTACAATATGCATGACTGGAAAAGTTGTAACATACAAAAACCCTACTCTTCGATTTCAAAAAATCGTATAAGGGAAAAACGATTTTCTCCGCTGTTCGCCAAAAATTGATTTCCTTTGCAAAAAAGAATAAAATATGGTATATTTTTTATGTTTACTATAAAGATAAAAGATAGGATGATATAAAATTTCGTTAAATATTAAATTATTCACGGTAAAAGAAAAAATCTGCGCATGGGAAATGCATGAAAATGCAAATGATACCTACTTCAACGGCGGCGCGCGTCCCTTCAAAAGCACTGCCTCGCTGGATAAGTTGCAGCCTTCCGATTTTTATAATTCACCGTATACAAAAAAACAGTTAAAAGATTTTGAGTATATCGGGAAAATGGCCGGTTTTTTCAGTGAACTTTTTAGAAAAACCGATGTGATACTGCCCGACGGCAAGTATGAGAATATTATAAAACATACGTTCGGTCCGGCCAGCGCAGTTTTTAACCTCTATAAGCAGAAAGCGAAAGAGCCTGAGTCGCCCTTGTTCCAGCCGACGCTGTACATCGACTTCGAAGCGATGAACATGCGCATCTGCGGCTGGTATGGAGAATTGGTCTGCGAAAACGAAGTGATCATCTACGAAGGCGTTGCAAAACCCTTTTCCGATGCGAAATATGTCCGCAGGCTCTGGAGCCACGTTTACAATAAGCTGCTCACCTACTCTATCGACGAGATCTGCGAGGCCAAGCATATCCGGAGTTACGAGCGATATTTTATCGACATGTTCGCCAGGGCGAAAAAGATCTACACGTACGGCGATACCGACGCGC
Organism: Christensenellaceae bacterium; assembly: GCA_963665505.1. Lineage (GTDB taxonomy): Bacteria > Bacillota > Clostridia > Christensenellales > Christensenellaceae > QANA01. The sequence continues at coordinate 1,204,042 of OY762275.1, read as the reverse complement.
TGTTCATCAAAAAATCTTTCGGGAACGACCTGTATAATTTCTTCAAGATCAAAAATGTCGATGCGTGCGTAAAGGTAGCCAGCCGGGTTTTATCCCTGGAAAAATCATGCAAATTATTCGGCATCCATATAGAGGGAGACTGCCATAACCCAAGATTCGACGTGGAGAAAATGCGCGCTTGTCTCCATGCGGTGGAAAATCTCTGATCTTCTTTCATAAAAAAGCATATAAAAAATGCCCGTACGCCTACGGGCATTTTTTACAGCGTTCTATTCAATACGCTTTGGCGAAATACATCATTTTTTGGGCGGGCTTCCCGCAGTGTACGCACGTGCCGGAGGTTCCCTCCTCTTCGCCAAAAGGCATACAACGGGTCGTGATGCCGGTCTTGGCCTTTATTTCCAATTCGCAGTCTGTTTTGCCGCACCACGGCGCCTTGACAAAACCGCCTTTTTCGATTCCCGCCACCAACTCTTCGAAAGTCTTTGCCGTATACGTATGCGCGTCCCTGTATGCCCTGGCGGTTGCCAGCATATTTTTATGGATATCTGCCAGCAGTTCCCTGAGATAGTCCTCCAGGCCCTGCAAAGGTACGGAGATCTTTTCAAATGTATCCCGCCTGACCGCGACCGCTTTGCCGGCCGCGATATCCCGCGGGCCGACCTCCAGCCGCACGGGGATCCCACGCAATTCGCAGTCGTTGAATTTCCAGCCGGCGCTTTGTTCGCGTTCATCTATTTCCGCACGCAACCCGGCGGCCTGCAGGGACGCGCATACTTCCCTTGCTTTTCCCAGCACGCCTTCCTTATGCATGCCGATAGGCACCACCATGCATTGGATGGGCGCCACTTTGGGCGGCAGCTTCAAACCCCGGTCGTCGCCGTGGACCATGATGAGCCCGCCTATCATGCGGGTCGAGGTCCCCCAGGATGTCTGCCAGACATATTCCTGCTTGCCGTCCTTGCTCAGATATTTGATATCGAATACCTTGGCAAAATTCTGCCCCAGATTATGCGATGTCCCCATCTGGAGCGCCCGGCCGTCCAGCATCATGGCCTCTATCGTATAGGTGTGGTCGGCCCCTGCGAATTTCTCTTTTTCGCTCTTCCGGCCCATAATGACGGGGATGGCCAATACGTTCTCGGCAAAGTCTTTGTACACATGCAGCATGCGGACGGCTTCTTCCTCCGCCTCCTGCTGCGTGGCATGCACGGTATGGCCTTCCTGCCAAAGGAATTCCGATGTGCGCAGGAAAGGCCTGGTCGTCTTCTCCCAGCGCACGACGTTGCACCACTGGTTGAGCAGGATGGGCAAATCCCGGTAAGACTGCACCCATTTGGAATACATGGAACAAATGATCGTTTCAGACGTGGGGCGTATGCACAGCCGTTCGGCCAGCTTTTCCTTGCCGCCGTGGGTGACCCATGCCACTTCCGGCGCGAACCCTTCGACGTGCTCGCTCTCCTTATTCAGCAACGATTCGGGGATGAGCAGCGGGAAATAGGCATTTTTATGGCCGGTGGCCTTGAAACGCGCGTCCATTTCTTTCTGCATCAATTCCCAGATCCCATATCCGTATTGTTTGATGACCATGCAACCCTTGACGTCGGAATAATCCACCATGTCGGCCTTCATGATCACATCGGTATACCAACGGGAAAAATCGTCTTTCTGCGAAGTTATCTGTTCCACAAATTCTTTCTTTTCTTTTGCCATTGCAATGCCCCCCAAATAAAAAAGGCCTTTCACTCTTATAAGGGCGAAAGACCGCGGTACCACCTTACTTTCGGCACGATACGCCGGCCGAATCTCATTTCTGCATTAACGCTGCCTACGTCAGGGTTTCTCCCCTGCTGCCTTCACAAGACGGGTTACGCGCGAAAGGGGTCGCACCGAATTCTCCCCTTTTCTCTGGAACGCGCTTTTTTTCTTGCTATACACGCATTTATTTATTTATTTTAGCATGCATACGCCCACTTTGCAACAGGAATCTAATTCAGTTCGTCCAACGTCAGTGCATAGCTCGGCAGAAAATTTTCCATGAAATAACCGACGGCCGGGTCGTCCATGGCCGCGATCTCCCCGGCGATCTTTGTTTTGGCCTTCTCGAATTCCGCATTGCCGGACTTCAGTTCCTCGATGCATTTGATATAGGCGCATATCTTGTCCGCCGCTTTTACCAGCCGGTAGGACGCATCTTTCTCATGCAGGATAAAAGGCGCGTAGTTCGCCTGTAACGCGGGCGGAAGCATACCCAGTATTTTCCGCTGCGCGATCTTTTCGATCTCGTCGTACGCGTTTCTGATCTGTGGATTGTAATACTTGATCGGTGTGGGCAAGTCTCCCGTGATGAGTTCCCCCGCTTCGTGGAACATGCCCAGCGCCATCACATGGCAGGCATCCACGCCGCCCCCGAAATACGCATTGGAAATGCAGGCAAGCGCATGCGCGGTCACGGCGACATCGAAGGAATGTTCCTTGATGTTTTCGGTTTCCGTATTGCGCATAAGGCCCCAGCGCTTGATGTGTTTCATTTTGGAAAGATACGCAAAAAAGTGATACATCCCACACCTCCCATAGGTTCTAACTTTCTATTATAGTAACATAAGTTTAAGAAAAAAGGGATACGCTTGTGAAATATATAAACCATACGGAAAACAAAAAGGGAATCCTGCTCGCTTCGCTCTTCATATGCCTTTCGCTTACCGCCGCTTCGGCCGCGCTTTTCAACCTGGCGACCGGCCAGGAAGAAACTGCGGACGCCGTGGCCACCGTCTCCAGCGTGCGCGCCACGGCCACGGTTTCTCCCGCTGTTTTTGACGGCCTTACCAATATGCCGATAGAAGACGCAGTCGTCGTCGTGGCCGAAACGGGCCTCCAATACAAGACCGACGTTTCGGGGAAAACCGGCGCTGTTGCGGTGCCGGTGATCTATGATGCCCGCTTCGACAATATTTTAAAAAAACCATGGGGGGAAGTCACGCTTCTCATCTATAAAGATGGATATAAACCCTATGTGCTGTTTTATTTGCAGGTATTCGCCGACGAAGACCGTTCCGGCCCTTCCATTTTCCTATACGGGGAAGACAGCGCTTCGGAAGAACCGTTCGCGATTATCGAAAGTCCCAACCGCTTATGGGTGGAATCTCTCATCAAAAAGTTCCAGCCCTGAACGTTTGTGAATTTTTCCGTATGGATTTGATTATTCCGGCCGGGCGTTATAGAATAAACATAACGTAACGGAGAAGCACATATGATAGGAAAATTATTGAAACTGGCAGCGATATCCCTATGCGCCGTCTTTGCGTTCATCGTACAAAAAATCGCATTTTCGTTTCCCTTTCTCACCGAAACGGTCTATTCCCGGAAGATATACCCTGTCCTCTCCAACTGGATCGGCGGGTTGACTTCCTCTTTTTCATTCAGCGCGGCCGAGATCCTCTTGTACCTGTTTGTCGCCGCCGTTTTATTCTTCCTCGTTTATATCGTATGCGCATTCTTCAAGCCGGTCGGTTTCAGGCTCTATAATGTGGGCAAGCGCATCCTTTCCTTCATTATCGTGCTGTGCCTGCTTTACACCGTGTTCGTCTTTTTCTGGGGGCTGAATTATGCCAGGCTCCCGTTGGCGGATTCGATGGGGATCGAAACGACCGAATATACGACCCGGGAACTAAAAGAGACCTGCGAAGTGCTGATTGAACGCGCGAACAGCCTGCGCGAAGAAGTGGCGGAAGACGGGAACGACGTTTTCCAGCTTTCCATTCCGCGCGCGACCGTCCTGGCAAGCATCGGCGACCTATACGACGCCTATGCCCCCGATTATATGAATGCCTGTGTAAAGTCGCAGGTAAAAAAAGTATTCACCAAGAACCTTCTCTCCCTCACCTTGACGACAGGGATCTATTCGCCCTTTACGTTCGAAGCCAACGTGAATATGCAGATGCCCGACCTTTACTTCGCCGCGGTCGCCGCACACGAATATGCTCACCTGCAGGGCTTTGCCCGGGAGGACGAGGCAAATTTCATTTCTTGGTATGTGCTTTCCCAATCCGACGAAGCCGATTATGCCTATTCGGCGAATGTCTTTGCGTTATCCTATGCCCTGAATGCCCTGGGCGACGTCTCGTCCGCAGACTATAATGCACTGTATGATTCGCTTTCTCCCGGTGTGAAAAGAGACTATTCTTATCAGTCTTCTTACTGGGACGAATTCAGGACCGAATTTTCTGAGAAAAGTCAGGACATTTACGAGGACTATCTTTCCCAAAACGGTGTGGAAGACGGGATGCGGAGTTATGGCAGGATGGTGGACCTTGTCATCGCGTTGTATAAAAACGGTACGATTTAACTGACGAAAGAAGCCGGGGTTGCAACCCCGGCTTCTTTTGTCTTTTTCGTTCCGTTTGTTTATTTTTTTACAAAAGACTGACAATCTGTGCATTCCCCTGTATCCGGGTGCGGTTCGTGCGACCCGATGCAGATGGAATCCAAACCACAGTACTCTTCCGAAGGGCAGTGGTTTGCACAATTGGCCACGGTGCATCTGACATTGTAATTCGGCGTAAGTTTTTCAGGCATAGAATAGGTCCTCCTCTAAAAAATCAGGATTAGTATGCCTGTTTTCCCTTTTTTTATACGGATAAAAACCGGAAAGGTCATGACCACTGGTTTATACTGGCGTACACGCTTCTAAACATCAATTTGGTAGGGACGGAAATATCCGCCCGTACGATCAGCGCATGTTCCTTGAAATACAGCCCGATGATGGGCATGCTTTCCAGCAGTTCTTCCTGCAGCGCACAAAACGCAGCCCGCACTTCTTCCTCCGTAATGGCGGAAGCACAGGCGGAAAGGAGCGTTTTCAATTCGCGGCTGGAATAGTCCCCATAATTATAGGGGTCTTCAAACAAAAAGGCGACATCGTTGTTGATATACATCGAGAAATTGCAAAGACACAGATCGAAACTACCTTTTTCGAGTAGCTTTTTATAGTCCTCCGCCGATTTTTTGACCAACGTGACGCCGATGCCGACCTTTGCGAGGTCAGATTGTATCAATTCGGCCACGCTCTTTTTGTATTCCGATTCCGTCCCTTCCTGATAAAGAAGTTGCAACTGTATGTAGTTTTTTGTTCCGTCCGCATTATAGACGAACCGCAAACCGGTCGTTTTATCCAAAAAATATCCGGCTCCGTCCAGTATGGCGCCGGCCGCTTCCACGTTATAGGAGATGGCCGCGCAGGAAGAATCGGAAGTCGCCCAGAAAGTTGGGCTGAGCGGTGTCGCCGTCGCTTCGCCCGACCCCATCAAAGCAGAGGAGATGAGCGTGCTCCGGTTGATCGCATACGAGACTGCACGGCGGATAGCCGCATCTTTCAAAAATCGGTCGGAAATATTTGGCACGAGGCAATCCAGATACGGCGTCACAATGAAATTTATATTCCTTTTCCCGGCAACGGAATTGCTGGTCGCGGTGAAAAGAGAGGTCGTTACCGCATCAAAATCCTCCAGAACGGTGTTGCCAACCGTGATACTCGAAACATCCAGCGGTTTTACATAGATCGTAGTATATACGGGCAGGCTCTTCCACCAATGTTCGTTTCGGACAAGAACAAACCCGTCTTCCGCTGCGTAATCGGAAAACAGATACGGGCCTGTCCCCACCGGCAGGGCGTTCGCCGTCAGTTTGACGGATTGATAATATGTCTCGGGCAGAACCGGGAACGTCATCAAATAGAGGATATCCCGGCTCTTTTCCGAAGCCGTGAGTTCTATCGTATAGTCGTCGATTTTCCGGTAGGACAAAACTTTATCTTTGTATCTGGCATAGATACAATCAGACGCTTGGGCGCGCATGATCTTATCGAGGCAATACAGCAGATCGTCCGCATCGACCGTCCCGTAACCGCTGTGGAATGTAACCCCCTGGCGTATGTGGAACGTATAGACACAGCCCGAATCATCTACTTCCCAGTCTTCTATGATGCAAGCTTCAAACTTGCCTTCCGTATTTAAACGAAGCCCGGGTTCCAAAATAAGCGAATAGATATTGAAGAGATCTTCGTCTTTTACGGCCAAGGGGTGCAGCATCTCGGCCTTTTCAGATATGCCAAGCACAAGTTCCACCGTCGCGTCGGCGCTCTGCGAAGGCATAGGCAATTGCTCCGCTGTGTTCAGGCTCGCGTTATCGTTTAAGATATCGATCGCTTCTTCCTGCGCGCCGCAGCCGCATACCGCCAGAGCCAAAAGAAAAATGAAAGTCCGCTTAATCAAGGTTATATAAAAGTTGATAGATTTTTTGTGTATTTTGTATTTTTTTGACATAGTTCTTTGTTTCCTCATAGGGAATATCTTCCCACAAAGGCGAATACTCTTCTCCCCATTCTTCCTGCCATTGCTGGACTTTGTTCGGACCCGCGTTGTAGCCCGCCAGTATTTTTATCATATCACCGTCGAATTTGCTTTCCAGATACGAAAGATACCAGCAGCCAAAGCGTATATTGGTATCCGCTGAAAAGAGCATGTCTGATTTGAAATCCTGCACGCCGAGTTTTTCGGCGATCCATTCTCCGGTCTCGGGCATGATCTGCATAAGGCCGACCGCGCCGCTCGAGGAAACGATCGTCTCATTATAGTGGCTTTCCGCCCATATCACAGTGGCCACCAGATACGGGTCCAGCGAGAACTCTTCGGCGTATTTCGCGATCAGTGCCTCATAGCGCAGCGGATATTTGTACAGGCAATATACATACAGCAATGCCAACAGCAGCATTACCAATAAAACCAGCACACTTAGGATAAACACGGTCTTTGTCCGTTTAGCCATTATTTCCCCACATGTTCATATAAAGCGTCCACTGAGTCGCCGAGCGCCTGGATCCCGCCGGTATTCGGGATTTTGTATACCGGTATGGAAGAATTTTCCGCATCTGTTTTTTGCGCGCAGATACGTGCCCATGCGTCTTCTTTTGAAAGGCCGTCCCGTGCCATGATGCGGGACAAGCGCACCTCTTCGGGCGCTTCCACCACCCATATCTCGTTGCAGCATTCCGCCAGGGCCGTCCCTATCAGATAGACCGCTTCGAGCACGATTATACCCTCCCTTTGGGATAGCATCTTTTGGATCTGCCGTATAATGGGGGGATGCGTGAGTTCGTTGAGCTTTAAGAGATCCTGTTTTGAGGAAAAAACACGCTGCCCCAACCTGTGCCGGTCGATCTCTCCGTTTGCGTCCAGATACTCGCCGCCAAAATATTGTACCACACTTATATATGCCGGCGCACCTTTTTTCAGCATATCACGGGCAATTTTATCCGCGTCGATGCCATAGGCGCCCTTTTCCCACAACATACGGGAAACGCACGATTTTCCGCTTGCGATTTTGCCGGTCAGCCCAATCACATACCTCAAATTATTTCGCCTCCGCCCAAGTATCCCCGACCGCGATGTTGACTTTCAGCGGGACATCCAGCTGCACGACGTGTTCCATCGTATCTTTCAGGATCTGTTTTACCGCTTCCACCTCATCTCCGGCCGCATCCACGATCAGTTCGTCGTGCACCTGCGAGATCAGCCGGGAAGACAAACCGCCTTTCTTAAATTGCGCGAATACCTGAATCATCGCGATCTTTATGATATCCGCCGCCGTGCCCTGGATGGGCGTGTTCAGCGCGGCGCGTTCCCCGAAAGAACGTGTATTGTAATTGGAGGAACGCAATTCTTTTATATACCGGATGCGCCCATACAGCGTCTTTACATAACCGTCTTCCTTCGCATGTTCGACGACTTCTTTCATATAGCGGCGCACGCCTGAAAATTCGTTGAGATATTTATTGATATATTCTTCCGCCTTATAGCGCGGGATCCCCAGGTTCCTGGCCAGGCCGAAATCGCTGATCCCGTAGACGATACCGAAATTGACCGCTTTGGAGCTGCCGCGCATTTCGGGCGTCACTTCTTCTAACGGCACGCCGAACACCTGCGACGCCGTTCTCGCGTGGATATCTTCCCCTTTATTGAACGCATCGCACATATGGACGTCTTTAGAGATATGCGCCAGGATCCGCAGCTCTATCTGGGAATAGTCGGCCGAGACGATCTTGCGGCCCGCCGCGGAAGGGATAAAGGATGCGCGGATCTGCGAAGTGAATTCCGAACGTACGGGAATGTTCTGCAAGTTGGGTTCTATGCTGGAGATGCGGCCTGTCGCCGTGGCTGTCTGGCTGAAGGTCGTATATACTTTGTGCGTCGAAGGGTCTGCCAGGCCTAAAAGACCGTCTATATACGTGCTTTTTATTTTAGTGAGCAGCCGGTATTCCATTATCTTTTCTATGATAGGATGCCTGTCCGCCAGCTTTTCCAGGACTTCGGCAGCCGTCGAATACCCTGTTTTGGTCTTTTTGATGACCGGCAGGCCAAGCTTCTCGAAGAGGATCACGCCCAGTTGTTTGGTCGAGGAGATATTGAAATCGCGGGTACCTGCCAGACGATAGACCTCTTCCGTCGCGACCTGTATCCGCTTTTCATAGTCGGCCGAAAATTCTTCCAACAGCGGGACATCCACCTTGAAGCCGTCCGTTTCCATCGCATACAGCACGCGGCACAGCGGCAATTCGATCGTATACAGGATATAGGAAAGTCCGTGCGTTTCGATCCCGGCACGCTGCTTTTGGGCGATCGGAAATAAAGCGGAAGCGTTTCCCCGGGCGGCATAATGTCCCGTGAGGCGGGGAAAGGAGAAATCCCGCTGCGTCGGGTCCAGGACATATTCGGCAAGCATCGTATCAAAAAAACCAGCGGTGAACGTTACGCCCTTCGCATAACAGAAATGCAGAAAATCTTTTGCGTCATGAATAATCAACTGTGCCTGCGGGGAATCCAAAACGGGCTGCAGCGACCTGAGCGTATCTTCCAGCAGCGGACTGTCCGACTGCAGGGAATATTCTTTGCCCCGGGCCGCGGAAAAATAGAGCGTCTCCCCCAGGCGGCAGACCGCCAGTGTTTTCGTCTGTTCTGCCTCTTTTTTTAGTTGCAGGAGAGTATCCGTTGTCTCGATGGGAAATAAGGCAAGCGGTTCCCCCGTCTGTTTTTGCAGACCGCGCCTTTTGACGATGGAGAAAAATTCAAAAGAAACGAGCATATCGTACGTCGCGGCCGGGTCCAATCCGTTAAAAACAAGCGTTTTCAGATCCACAGAAAGAGGTGCATACCGTTCGATCGCGGCGAGTTTCTTGGAAAGAAGCGCGCTTTCCCGCCCGGCTTCGATCTTCTCCCGCAGTTTATTCTCCGGAAGTTCTTTTATATGGGCATACAGGTCTTCGACAGAAGGAAACTGCTTTAGAAGCTTGCAGGCGGTCTTTTCGCCGACGCCACGGATACCGGGGATATTATCGGATGGATCGCCCATAAGCCCTTTCATATCGACGATCTGCGGGGGAGTTATCCCATAAACTTCCCCGATGTGTGCGGCATCGTACAATTCTACATTGCTGACGCCCGTTTTGGTCAAAAGCACCTGCGTCTGTTCAGATACCAACTGCAGCGCATCTTTATCTCCGGTCAATATGAACGACGCGATGCCTGCTTCTTCCGCCCGGGCCGTCACCGTCCCGATGATATCGTCCGCCTCGTATCCGGCCAGCTCCAGGATCGGAACATGCAGGTCTTCCAGTGCCTTCTTGATCAACGGGAGCTGCATCAGCAATTCTTCGGGCGGTTTTTTGCGGTTGGCTTTATAAGGGCCGTACATCTTCTTGCGGAAAGTAGGCTCCTTCCTGTCGAACGCAACGGCAAGATACGTGGGCGCGTATTCGTCCAGCAAATGCAGCAACATCGAAAAAAAACCATACGCCGCATTCGTCTGTGTGCCGTCTTTCCGGTTCATCGCCGGCAATGCATGGAAAGCGCGGAATATCAAGCTGTTTCCATCTATCATCATCAGTAAATTTTCCATAATACCCTTTCGTTTACACGATACGGCCCTATTCCCGGCCACCTATTCCCCATCCGTATACAACGTGCGCAGCGTTTCCCTGGCCCGGAACAAACGGGATTTCACCGTGCCCAGCGAAACTCCCAGTATTTCGGTGATCTCTTTGTAAGAATACCCATCTATATCCCGCAATATCACGACGTCCCGCTGCGGTTTGGGCAGATCTCGTATCAGGGAGACCAGCAGCCGTCTTTTTTCTTTCTTTTCCAGAGAATCTTCCGGCGTTTCCCCATATACGCGCACAAAATCGGCTTCGGTGTACGCGCACAGCTTTGTTTCGGAGAAAAACCTTTTTTTACGCTTACGCAGGAAATCCAGCGCGGTATTTCTCGTGATCGCATACAGCCAAGTCGAAAAAGCCGATTTTTCGTGAAAACTGCCGATATATTTATAGACTTTCAGGATAGCGTCCTGTGAGACGTCAAATGCATCTTCCGGGTTCCCCACCATCCGGAAGGCCAACGCATACAGTCTGCTCTGATACTTCCTGACCAGGGCCTCAAACGACGCAACATCCCCGTTCTTTGCCTTGTCGACAAGCATTTGTTCATCCATAAATGTCCTACGCTTTTTTCGCTTTTATTTCCACACACTTATTTCTTGACTGGATAAAAAGAGTATGGTAGTATTGACAATGCGAGCCGAAGTGATGAAATTGGCAGACGTAGTGGACTCAAAATCCACCGGTGGCGACACCATGCCGGTTCGAGTCCGGCCTTCGGCACCATTCTTATTCTGTCGTAAAAGAACCGCCCGTACCATACAAGGTTTCAGGCAGTTCTTTTTTTCCTGCTACCAATTTTGTACGGATAATTTCGCGCCCAGTTGCCTTAGAATTTTTTCCCGTTCCTTGTAATTCTCGCAATAGGACGAAACAAAATCGTAAAACGCACGATCGTGTTTTTTGAATTTTGCATGTGCGAGTTCGTGTATGACTACGTAATCGATCGCATCCCCGGGCGCCAGGATCAGCCGCCAGGAGAAATTCAGGTTGTTCTTGGCCGTATAAGAACCCCAGCGTTTCCGGGCGCTCGTCACTTTCAGGGAAGCATAGGTGCAGCCCATTTTTTCTGCAAAAAGCACCGCCCGCCTCGCCAGGAGCTCTCTAGCCTGTTTCTTATACCATGCCTTTGCCAGCGCGCGTTTTTCGCTTTCTTCCACGTCCGGAAGCAAGAAACAATCTCCGTCGAACAGCACCGAAGGCCCGTCATAGATTTTTACCGGATATTCCTTGCCCAGAAAATCCAACGTCTGCATCCGGTAAAGCCGTCTTTTTTCTAAGACTTCGCGTGCAGATTTAAGCTTCTGTTCGATCCAATCCCGTTTCTCGGCGACGAATTCGTCGATCGCGCGCACATCCAGCTTTTTGGGGGCAAACACTTCGACTTCCGCCTCGTCCGTAATACGGATCAATACAGTTTTTCTGAACCTTCGTATCAGTTTATAGGGACAGGACTGCATGCTGCCTCCTTCTGCCGATTTGCTTTTATCATATCATATCCCGGGCTTTTTTGAAAGAAAGAACCGGCACTTTCGCATACAGAAAAAAATGTCCGCAATACGAATATCACGGACATTTTCTTTTTGCTCGTTTTTTTGTTTTCTCAGCCTTCTTTACGACAGGTTCGCGCAATTCTTCGCCAGATCGTCTTTGGACAGATTATGCTTGCGCATCAGGTAAAGGATGACCGTTGCGAACGCCAAAACCGTAGGATAATCGTAATAGGCGTAAAATTCGCCGAACAATTGCTTCATTTCTTCCCGGGCCCTGTTCAGTACCAAAAAGCGCGCCGTAGCCTTTTTTGCGATAACGGAATCGGGCGAAGCCGTAAACAACACATAATCCACGCCCTGTTTTTCGCAGATGTCCGCATACTCCCCCAGCGTAGGGGTCCGCCCGGAACCCGAGCTCAATACAAGCAGGTCGCCCGGTTTGACCGGAGGCGCCGTAGGGCCGCCCACCACGTACACATGGTCGCGGATGTCGGAAAGATGCGACCCGAAATTCATGGCGGTCTGGCGGGAACGTCCGCGCCCCACCACGTACACATGATTGGCCGCGTCTATCATGTCCGCAATCTTTTGAAGATTTTCGAAATCAAAATCCTGCAGGACCTGCCGCAACGTATCTACACAGCTTTTATATTTGAAAGTATCCATCATGCTCTCCTTTTCTCCCCGGGACTAACACAGGTTCGTGAGTTTTTTCTTCAGATCGTCCGGTGTAAGGCCTTTTTTACGCATCAGGTATGTAGCAAGCGCTTCGTACGCCAAAGCCACGCCATATTCGCAGTAGTTCCCGGACGGTTTTTGCAGGTCTTTGCGCTCGGAATCGATCACAAAGATCTCAGAAGCATACGAGGCGATCGTAGATTCTTTCCTCGCGGTGAAAAGTATGATCTCCGCATCCACCGAAACGGCCTTTTTCGCAAAACTCACCAGCGTGGAAGTTTCTCCGGAGGAAGAGCCAATAATGAGAATATCCCCCTTATGCAGAGAAGGGGTCGTGACATCGCCCGTCACATGCGCCCGGATGCCCATCTGGCAAAGCCGCGTGGCAAAACCCATGATAGAGAGTCGTGACCTGCCCAACCCGGTGACCAACACATTGTTGGCGTTCAATATCTTGTCCGCGATTCTCCGCAGGCTTTCTTCATCCATGGCACTAGTGATCGTCTTCAGGTCTTCGCTGCGTTCCAACCAATAATTTTTCATTTCGTATCCCCTTTCAAAACGATCCTATCCTAAAGATTGGGTGAACGCGCCAGCATTTTTTCACGGCTGATGCCCAACTTTTTCATAAGATACAAAACCATCGCGTCAAAAACGATAAATTCAGACCACTCCACATATTTCTTTAATTCAAAAGTCAGCGCCTCCGATTTATCAGAACCCATGACAAGGGTTTCCGCCGCTTTCTCCCTGAGGGAAGACGCAGGATTCATCGTAATGAGCACATACTCTATGCCCGGGATACGCAGGGCGGTATTGATAAAGGTGATCGCAGTACGCGTTTCACCATCCGGCGAAACGATGATCACCAGATCCCCTTCCCGCACCGACGGCGCCGGCGGCGATTCTTCCACCAGATACGCACGGACCCCCAGTTGGCGCAGCCTTGCAACCAATGCCATCAGAGCAAACCCGGAACATTCCGGACCATAGATAAAAACATTGCAGGACAAAACCATCAGGTCGGCGATTTTTTGCAACGTCTCTTCATCTAATGCCGCGATGATTTTCCTGCAACCTTCAATCCCTTCTACGCAATATTCTTTGATCATATTCTTTTTCCTTCCTGCATAATTCGCCCGGCTTCCTGAACAGCCCTGGAAGCATGTGTCTTTTTGTGACCGACGATAAGGCCGGAAGCGTGTCCCGGGATGCTCTTATCAATTTATAGCCGTATGTCCCTAAAAACCTTATGCCTCGTTCCGTGATATCCACGGAACCTCTGACTATTTCAACAAGTGCCGGGCCCCGATCTTCGGCACCGCCCGCGTTTTACGCATCCGCAAATATTTTTGCAACCGCCGCCGGGTCATCTGTCTTGTAAAATGCACTGCCGATATTGACGTGATGCGGGTTACAGGCACGTATGACCGGGATATCTTCCACGGTAATGCCGCCTGAAAGAACTATTTTAGAAGTAAAGCCTAATTTCGAGATCATCTCGATCATGCGTTTTTTCGCATCGGCGTGTCCCTTGCTTCCGATCTTGGAGATGTCCGACGCCATATGCGCACAGACATAATCTGGCCCGATCGAATTGATATACTCGACATATTTAGCATAGTCGTCCGCGGGCACGGCGATCAGGTCCAGCCAGGACTCTTTCTCTACTTCTTTTGCAGCCTGTACGATGCCGCGGGAAGTTCCTTCCGACGCGACAACACACCCGGTTACGATATCAGCCCCGGCAGCAAGAACGTATTTCGCGATATGATACCCATCGTCCATCAGTTTCATATCGGCCAAAATCTTTTTCTCCGGGAAAATAGATTTGAACATAGTGACAAGACCAAGTGAATACCTAGCAATCATCCCCTCGCCCAATTCTATGATGTCGATGTAGTTTCGGATCTTCTTCGCGATTTCGATCGCTTTTTCAATAGGGGGGCCGTCGATTGCAAACTGAATTTTCATTTTTACACTCCATTAGTTTGAATTTTTACGTATCTATCTCATTTCAGGCTTCATAGAAAGCCTTGGCAACAGAGACGGGGTCTTCCGCTTTTAGCAATGCGCCGCCGAGATTGATGTGATGCGGGTGGCAGGCGAGTATCTCCGGCAGATACTCCAGTGTGAGACCGCCGGAAAGCACGATATTCGTCTTGAATCCCAAGGTGCTCACCAGTTTCATCGCGTCTTTTCTGGCCTGTACGCCGGCTTCTCCCCTGAACATACCGCCGCTCAAATGCGGGCAGACATAATCGGGCTGTACTTCGTTGACAAAATCAACATACTTGTGATAATCCTTGGGGTCTACCCCGATCAGGTCCAGCCAGGATTCTTTCCCGGCTTCTTTTGCGGCGCGGACCAAGCCACGGGAACATTCCGGGTCGGACACAAGGCAGCAGGTAACGATATCGGCGCCGGCATCAAACGCCCGCATCCCTTGCCCATAACCGCCGTCCATGATCTTACAGTCCGCCAGTATTTTCTTTTCCGGGAATGCGTCCTTTAAGATCGTGATACCGGCATTGGAATAGCGCATGAGCGTGCCATCCCCTATCTCTATAATATCCAAATATTTCCTGATTTTATTTGCAAGGTTGATCCCCTGCCCCAATGTGATCCCGTCGATAGCAAATTGAATTTTCATATTTTTCCCTCCTGAGAAAAAAACAATCTATGTGGTTTTTTATTGTAAATTCGCATGAATGGGGTTGCCGGAGCGAAGCGTCATCCCAAGCCGATCCATGAAGTAATGCGACATGCCGCAGTCCATGACGAACAGCACGCCCTGTTCAAAAAGGGTACCGTAGGGCTGAACGGAAGTATGGTCTTCTTCGGGCGTGGGAACCGGCGCATTGAGTCTGAGCGTAATATCGGCAAGCGCGCCGATAGAGGAAGAGGGTGCAGCCGTCACCAATAGGATGCTGATATCCCCGATCTCTTTACACTTCTTAGCCATCCGTAAAGACGCTTCTTCTTCTCCGGTACCGGAAACGACGACGAACGCATCGCCTTTTTGGATAGCAGGGCAGGAAATATCTCCCACGATATATACTTTATACCCCAAATGCATCAGGCGCTGCGCAAAATATTTGATGGTCAGCAGCTGCCTGCCTACGCCCTGGAAAAAAATCCTTTTGGCGCCATGGATCATGGAAAATATCTTCCGCAGGATATCTTCGTCGACATCCTTTACAACCGTATCCATTTCATCCATAATTTCATACGCTAATTCTTTGATCATTGATTTTCTCCTAAAAATTTTCTGCAACGTCGCCTGCTATTCAAGGTTGGCATGCAACGGAGTCCCTTTCATATTAAACCGGCCAAGCCTTTCGACAAAATAATCCTGGAGCCAGGCATCGGTGGCATACAACACGCCTTGTTCAAAAAGAGACCCGTACGGCTGTATGGAAGCGACACCGCTTTCCACACCCGGTACGGGACAATCCAACTGAAGCGTGATATCCGCCAGCTTTCCGATAGAAGAATCCGCGGCGGCTGTGAGCAATATGACTTTGATATCCTCGATCTCTCTACACTTTTTCACCATATCGAGACAGGATTTTGTCTCGCCGGTGCCGGAAACGACGATAAAAACGTCTCCGCCTTCTATTGCCGGACAAGTCGCATCGCCCACGATATGGACCCGATAGCCAAAATGCATCAGGCGCATCGCGAAATACTTGGCCGCCAGAAGAGACCTGCCGATCCCAAAGAAAAAGATCCGATTCGCGGCGTGCATTTCTGTGAACATTTTTCTTAAAATATCGCTGTCCACTTTTTGCACGCAGGTATCGATCTCTTCCATGATCTGGCCTGCAATTTCTTTGATCATTTCCCTCTCCTTTCCAAATTTCCCTACAAAAATAAAAAGCACGATATAGGAAACATATTTATAATAGCATCCTTCCGCCCTGTTTTGCAACAGATTTTCCGCGTCGGCTGTTACGCCGGGCGCAAAAAAAGCACGCGGCCTCAGCGGCGGTGTTTCTCCGCTATTTTCCTGGCAAACCTGGTAAACAAACTGTTCAGAAACGGAACGGAGGTGGCTACCACGCCTAGAATCGGCCACATGATCCCTCCGATTCCCGAGAAAAAGAAAATACCTTTGAAAAACAGGACGGCGGCCGTAAAGCCCGTTGCTAAGGTAAGCAATAGGAACAACCTGGGCAGGTTGAATGGTTGGGATATTCTGCCCAGGACATAAAACGTAGAGACGCCGGTCGCCAGCGTGCACAAAGTGGAGACCTGTTCCTGGCTGAAGGCAAGGATCTTGCCCAATATGCTTATGCCGATAACATATACGCAGACGCAAAGCGCCCCCGGCAGCGCATAGTGCAGGATACTGCCGAGCAGGCTGCCCGTCACCCGCTTGGTATTTGGCTGCATCGCGAGGAAAAAGGACGGGATCCCCACGCAGAGCGAACTTACCAGCGACAATTGGATGGGCAAAAACGGATAGGAAATAGGCAAAAACAGAAAAGCCACCGACAGCAGACAGGAAAAGATGGTCTTGACCAGGAAAAGAGAAGCCGACCGCTTGATATTGTTGATGACTTTTCTGCCCTTCATGACTACATAGTACAGCGAATACAAATTGGAATCCAGCAGCACGATCTGCGAGATCAACCGGACCGCATTGCTGCCCGAAGCGATCGCGATGCTGCAATCGGCCTCTCTCAGGGCAAGGATATCGTTTACGCCGTCTCCCATCATGGCGACCACGTTCCCGTTTTCTTTTAACGTACGTACGATCAGTTTCTTTTGCTCCGGCGAAACCCTGCCGAATACGGAATACCGCGAGACGGCGGCTTTCAATTCCTCTTCCGTCAAATCAAACGTATCGATATACCCGGACAGATTCCGCACGCCCGCTTTTTCCGCCACGGAATATGCGACGTTGGCGGCATCGCCGGATATGATCTTGATATCGACGCCTTCTTTTTGGAAAAACCGGAAAATAGGGGCGGATTCTTCCCGGATGCAGTCTTCCAGCAGAACGATCGCGACCGGCTGAACCTCTCCGGGGAGCCCGGTATCGTGCGTATTCTCCTGTAAAGCAAGTTTTTCATCGCTGTGCACGAGCAAAACCGTACGCGCTCCATGCGCCGCATATTCCTGCAATTTCGCCGAGACAGCCGACGTATCTCCCACTACGTTCCGCAGCAAAATTTCAGGCGCGCCCAAAAGATAGCTCCCTTTGCCCGGGAAACTCGCACCGCTCCACTTTCTTATCGGAGAAAACGGGACCGTTGCCTCCGCCAGCCAGGCCCTCTGTGCAGGAAATTTATTTTTTATCGCGAGCGCCGTATTGTTGACATCTCCTATCGCCCATATGGTTTCCCGGAGAATACGCGCCGGGTCGACATCTTCCCTGAGCGGAACGATATCCGAAACATAGGCTTTCCCTTCCGTGATCGTCCCGGTCTTATCAATACACAGGACGTTGACGCGGGCCAGCGTCTCGATACAGTACATCTCCTGTACAAGCATCTTTTTGCGCGACAGGTCCATGACGCCGACCGCGAGCACAACATTGGTCAGCAGGACCAGGCCTTCGGGTATCATCCCGATAATGGCGGCCGCGGTAGAAAGGGTAACCTGATGGATCGAATCATGCAAAATAAAATATTGCTTCAAGAACAACAACACACCCAAAACAATAATGAAAATGCCCAGGAATTTAATGATTTTATCATAAAAATTCAGGATCTCGGAATTTATTTTTTTTATCCCGCGGGTGCTGTTGGCAAGGGCTGCGGCATAGCTTTCCTTGCCCACTTTTTCCGCCATCGCTTTGCAGGTGCCCGAAAAAACGTAGCTGCCGGAAAGCAGTTTTTCCCCGGGCATTTTATAGACCGCGTCCGATTCTCCCGTCAGCAGGGATTCATCGACCTCGCAGAAACCGGACACGACGACCGCATCGGCCGGTATCTGGTTGCCCGGCTTCAGGATAAGGATATCATGCAGCACGACCCGGTCGACGTCAACGTCTTGTTCGACCCCGTCCCGCAACACCTTGATCTTGATTTTGGAAAGCAGCGACAGCTTTTCCACCGCGACTTTGGCCCGCAACTGCTGTATCGTCCCGACGAACAGGTTGATGAACACCACGACCAGGAACGTCGCGTTCTGCTTGGGCCCGGAGAGCAAAACAAATAAGCCGAGTATGGCGCTCAGCAGGTTGAACGGCGTGAATACGTTCTCTTTCAGGATATTGAAAACAGACTTTGCCCGGATCTTCGCATCGCTGTTATCCAGGCCAAGGCAAACACGCTGCTGAACGGCCTCTTCCGTCAGCCCTACGGAAATATCGGGTTGTTTTATCGGTACTTCTGTATGTACGGCCTTTCGCTTTTTTTTCAATAGAAACCTCTTGAGAAAAAACAGGCCGGCTTCTCAGCCGGCCTCCCTATTGTATAGATCAATCGTCCATTTGGATCCTTTTGGGGGACTTTTTCAAAAACAATGGGAGTTCCGGCTCCTCATCCTCCAAATAGTCAAACTTCTTACCTTCGATCGTTTTACTGGCACTGAACGTGCTCCTGTTATAGCCGCTGACCTTCTCGTTTACAGTCTTGCGGACATCCACCGCAGCGGAAACAGGTTCCTGGCCAAACCCGGTGGCGATCACGGTCACGCGGACTTCGTCGTCCAGTTCCATATCGATATCCGCACCGATAAAGATGTTTGCGTTTTCATCCGCAGCATCCTGCACCAGTTTGACGGCTTCTTCGATTTCCGCAAGGCCGCAGGTCTTGTCCATAATGATGTTGAAGATGACCCCTTTGGCCCCCTGTATTGTAGTATCGAGCAGCGGGCTTAAAACCGCCTGCTTTGTCGCATCTACCACTTTGTTGTCGCCGTAGGCGACGCCGATGCCCATATGGGCCGTCCCATGTTCCTTCATGACGGAACGGACGTCGGCAAAGTCAAGGTTGATGAGCGCCGGCTTGGCAATCAACTCGGTCAATCCCTGTATCCCTTGACGTAGGGCATCATCCGCCAGCCTGAAAGATTCCATCAGCGGTGTATTTTTCCCCATGATCTCCAGGAGTTTGTCGTTGGGGATCTTCACGATGCTATCCACTTTCTCCAATAGATTACGGAAACCTTCTTCGGCGATCCGGTTACGCGGCTTTCCTTCAAACCAAAACGGCATCGTGACAAACGCAACGGTCAGTGCTTCACAGGAACGTGCGATATCCGCTATAATGGGCGCGGCGCCCGTACCCGTTCCTCCGCCCAGTCCCGCGGCTATGAAGACAAGGTCGGCTCCCTTGATGGCCTGTTCCAGGTCTTCCCGGCTCTCTTCTGCTGCTTTCTGCCCTATTTCAGGGTCTGCGCCGGAACCCAGGCCTTTTGTGAGCTTTTCCCCGATCTGGATTTTTTGCGGTGCCTTACTTAAATACAATGCCTGTTTATCGGTATTGACCACGATAAATTCGGCACCTTCCAATCCATAGGAAACCATTCTGTTCACGGCATTGCTTCCGCCGCCGCCTACGCCGATTACTTTTATTTTTGCAAAATTCCCGTTTCCGGTATCCAATTCCAAAGGCATTCCGTTTCCTCCCGTTACTGAACGCACCGATTTTTTCTCTGCTGAAAATACGTCTTATTCATATAAATAATATACTCTGACAAAGGCATTGTCAATAAGTCCTCTGGTAAAAAACGAGAGCTATGGCACAGCAAAACAAGAAATTTTTTATGAACTTACTCTTTATGCCGGTCTCTTTCCCGGATGGAAACCCGGCGTATTTCTCCACTGGCAGTTTTGGACAATTTTTCGACAAACTCGACGATACGCGGATATTTGTAAGGTGCCGTCACGCGTTTCACATGGTCCTGGATCTCTTTTTTCAGCGTCTGGCTCGGCCGATAGCTTTTATACAGGATGATCGTCGCCTTGACTACCTGCCCCCGGACGGGGTCCGGCGCGGCGGTCACTGCGCCGCATATCCATTGGCCATAGATTTTCCCCCAGTCGAACTTTGCCCAGCCCGAATCGGCAAAGACCATATGCCGGGCGCCTTTACGCGCGTGCTGCCAGTATCTGGCCGTGACGATATGCCCCAGCGGATAAGAAAAATCGTGCGGGATCATTTTGGGCATCCCCGCCGTTCCGGAAGTGAAATAAATGAGCATGGGTTCGGATGTCTTGAGGGCATCTTCTCCTGTCGGGCGCATAAAATGTTCGTCCGCCCGTTCCACAGCTTTGCGAAAATCTATGCAGCCGCCCGTATTTTCCCCTACGATGCATACGGTTTCGACCGTCCTGCAGGCCTTCAGCGCTTCCTCCACATGTTTCTTCACGACCGCAGTATCCACTCTTTATCTCCGCCTGGTTGCACCGATAAACGATGTCTTTGGCCGTAAGCAAGCAGGTAACGGGGATAATAACGGCATCCGGCTTCTGCAGCGCCAGCATGCAGGTCCAGACTTCTATGCGCTGCATCAACAGGAGCATGACGCGGTCGCCTTTGCGTATCCCCCAGGTCTTTCAGCGCATTCGCTGTCTTATCGCTCAGGCGTTTGATCCCGGCAAACGAGAGAATTGTATCGTTGCCCTATTCGTCACACCAATACAGTGCCGGATCGTCCGGACAGGTCCTGGCCCAGCTGTCCATGATGTCGTAGGCAAAATTGAAATCCGGGGGGATATTGACCCGGTAATTGGTTTTGAAGTCTTCGTAAGAAGTAAATTCTGTCCGTGGCAAATATTTTTTCAGCATGATATCCATAATGTCTTTTGGCAAGCCTCCCGTCATTTAATCCATGATCACCGTAAGAAATTTCGCATATCCTTTTTCCGTCATCTGGCCATGGGGCACTTTCGGGTCAAAATAAATGCTGTCGCCTTGAGACAATTGGAATCTGTGGTCTCCATACAGGACAATGACCTCCCCTTTCAGAACATAGTTGAATTCCTGTCCTTTGTGCGGCACCAGTTCGGGCGGCGTATCTTTAGTCAGCAATTCCACGATCATCGGGTCCATGATCCGGTTAATGAAATTATGGGCCAGCGCCGAAAAGCGGTATTCCTTGCAGCGTTCTATGGAAATTCCTTTGCCTTTGCGCGTGATCGTATGCTGTTTCATGCGGGGCGTCTCGCCGGTCAGCAGCACCGTGGGATCGACCTCCAGCGCGGATGCCGCGGAATAAATCGCGCTGATGGGGATATCCAATTCCCCGCTCTCATATTTTTTATATTCTTCGATGGGGATGCCCGCTTTCTCCGCGATCTCACCGGGCATCTTTTTCATGATTTCCCGCATTTCCCTTATCTGCCACGCAACTTCTATGATCTTCTGGTTCATTTTATTAAAGACCTCCGCCCCTTTTATCGGTTTAAAAAGCAGTATATCCTACCTGTCCGGTGAATAAAACAGTTTTTTTGGAATGCATTGCGCGGGAAAAGGGAGTAGTATATACTGGAGATGGATCTATGCTTTACCGGTATATTGGTATCTATCTATGCAGTATTAATCTGGTCTCCGCCTGTTTATGCGGGCTGGACAAATATTTTGCCGTACACGGGCACAGGCGTATCCGTGAGAGCCGCTTCTTTGCGCTCGCAATAGTAGGCGGTTCTTTTGGGTTACTCCTCGCCATGTACGCCTTCCATCATAAAACAAAACATAAAAAATTCACCCGGGGCATCCCGTTGATACTCTTCTTCCAGATCATGCTTTCGCTTTGTTTGTACGCATTATTGCAAAAACCCGCTTTTTTCTAGAAAATTTTCCCAAAAACGGAAATGAGGATCGTACATGAAACGCAAAAAACGGCTGACTCTCCTGTTTACGCTCACATGCATCGTTTTATTCTTCTCCGCCTGTGCGGGCGGCTTATTTCCGGAAGGCGACGCACTTCCCGCCGGTGCCGGCGCATACACCGACGACCCGTCCGCCGGAACCGACGTCTCTGCCGGTATTTTGCAAGTCGTGTTTATTGACGTCGGCCAGGGCGACAGCATCCTTATT
Source organism: Christensenellaceae bacterium (assembly GCA_963665505.1). Taxonomy (GTDB): domain Bacteria; phylum Bacillota; class Clostridia; order Christensenellales; family Christensenellaceae; genus QANA01. The sequence continues at coordinate 1,181,882 of OY762275.1, read as the reverse complement.
CTCTCACCAGAAGGAGACAGCATGCTGATAGACGCCGGTGAAAAGACCGCGCGGGAAGCGGTCGGCACGGTCCTTTCGGCGTACGGTATTTGTGAGATCGACATACTTATCGCGACCCACCCGCATTCCGACCATATCGGTGGCATACAATACATCCTGGAAAACTACCCGGTCGGTAAACTCTATATACCCAACGTTTCCACCACCACGGCCACGTTCACGGCGCTGCTGACCTATATCGAACGCGAAGAAATTCCGTTGTACAAGGCGGAATCCGGCGTTACCGTGGAGTTTTCCGCTTCCGTCGCCTGCACTTTTTTGGGGCCGGCAACAAACAGTTACGAAGATTTGAACGATTTTTCCGCCGTGCTCAAACTCACCTATGGCGATACTTCGTTCTTATTCATGGGCGATGCCACTTCCGTCGCCGAAGCAGATATCCTGGCCCTCTATGATACGGAAGACCTGTCCGCCGACGTGTTGAAGATCGGACACCATGGCAGCAACACTTCCACTTCGGAAGAGTTCCTGCTGGCCGTAAACCCATCTTATGCGGTGATTTCCTGCGGTCTGGACAACAGTTATGGACACCCGCATACGGAAACACTGGATCTGCTGTATGCTTACGGTATCCTGACATACAGGACGGACGAACTGGGCACCATCCTCGCCACGTCCGACGGAAGCAGCATTTCTTTTGATAAGGAAGGGGAGCTTCCCGTTTCCACAGCTTCCACGATGGATTATGTGTATATCACAAAGACAGGCACCACGTACCACCGGGCCGACTGCCCGTATCTCTCGGAAAGCAGGCAGAAAATAGCCCTGAAGGATGCGATCGCCCTGGGCTACACCGCTTGTCAGCACTGTTTTTCCAATTGACACACAGACAAGTAAAGGAGAAGACATGAAAGTTGTGATCGACCGGTTCGAAGGAGATTTCGCACTGGTGGAAATGGAAGACAAGACGATCCTGCCGGTACCCAAAACTCTCTTCCTGCCACTATCCCCTAAAGAAGGCGACGTCGTGGATATCTCCATAGACAGGGCAGAAACACAGTCCCGCCTGCAGAAAAACGACGCGCGACTAAAAGCGCTCTTCCGGCGGCAATGAGAAGCAAGCAAAAAAGGGCGGGTTTCTCCGCTCTTTTTTTGCTGCAATTTTAGTTTTATTCGAGTTCTGCAATACCGGTATAGAGCTGGTAATATCTGCCCTTGGCGGCCAGCAGCGATTCATGGTTGCCACGCTCTATGATCTTTCCCTGTTCCAGGACCAATATCGCGTTGGCGTTCCGAACCGTGGACAGCCTATGGGCGATGACAAATACCGTCTTGCCCTCCATCAGCTTATCCATCCCTTCTTCGATCAGGTGTTCCGTACGGGTATCGATGGAACTTGTCGCCTCGTCCAACACCAGCACCGGCGGGTCCGCCACAGCCGCACGCGCAATCGCGATGAGCTGCCGCTGGCCCTGGCTCAAGTTTGCACCGTTCGCTTCGATCATCGTATCGTATCCGTTGGGAAGCCTCCTGATGAACGAATCGGCGTTGGCAAGCGTTGCGGCCTCTACGATCTGTTCGTCGGTCGCTTCCAGGTTCCCGAAGCGGATATTGTCCTTGACCGTACCTGTAAACAGGTTGACATCCTGCAGGACCATGCCGAGCGAACGCCGCAGGTCGGCTTTTTTTATACGGTTGATATTGACGCCGTCATAGCGTATCTTGCCGTCGGGCACATCGTAGAACCGGTTGATAAGGTTTGTGATCGTAGTTTTGCCTGCGCCGGTGGAGCCGACGAATGCGATCTTCTGCCCCGGTTTGGCATACAGGGATATACCGTCCAGCACGGTTTTGTCCGGTTCATACCCAAAGACGACATTTTCGAAGCGCACGTCTCCCTTGAGCTCCACATACCTGTAACCGCCCTCTTTGAGGGGAACTTTCCATGCCCAGCGGCCCGTACGTTTGTCTGTTTCGGAAATATGGCCTTCGTCATCCACGACCGCGTTGACCAGCATAACGTTTCCCTGGTCCACTTCGGGCAGCGTATCCATCAATTTGAATACCCGCTCCGCGCCGGCCAGTGCGGCCAACACATAGTTGATCTGGCTGGAAAGCCGCGTGATCGGACGGGAGAACGAACGGGCGTAGTTCAGAAAAGAAGCGATGGACCCGAGGTCTATGTTTCCGTTGATCGCCATCAGTGCGCCTACCGCCGCGGAAAGTGCATACGTGATATAGGAAAGGTTCATCATGATGGGCATCATCATGCCCGAGAACCCCTGCGCATACTGCCCGGATTCCCTGAGCGTTTCGTTTATGACCTCGAATTGCTCCTTGGTCGATTCTTCCCGGCAGAACACTTTCACCTCTTTTTGCCCGCCAATTATTTCTTCGGAAAACCCGTTCAGCTCGCCGACCGCTTGCTGTACCTTCCGGAAATATTTCTGGCTCCTGCTGCTCAACTGATAAATCAAAAAGATCATGACCATCAGCATACCGATAGCAATGGCGGTGAGCGGCAGACTCAGCGTCAACATGACGACGAATGTCGCAACGACCGATATGATGGAAGAAAAAACCTGCGGGAACACCATACTGAGCATCTGCCGCATCGTATCCGTGTCATTTGTGAAACGGCTCATGATCTCGCCATGGACATGCGTATCATAATATTGTATAGGCAGCGTCTGTAATTTAGTAAAAAGGTCGATCCGCATCTTGTACAGCGTCCCGGTGGAAACATGCACCATCAGCCTATGAAAAACATAGCCGGACAAAGCGCCGCTCAGGTAGATCGCCGCCATCAGCAGGATCATATTCACCATCCCGGAAAAATCCGGATTTTGCTGGCCGATGAGCGGAACGATATAATTGTTGATCAGCGGCTTTATAAAATAAGAACTGGCGACCAGCGCAAGCGCGTTGAGCGTTATGGTAAGCAGTATAAAGACGACATGCGTTTTGAAGGAAAACATGTACTTCAAGATCCTTGCAATCGTCCCTTTCATATTTTCAGGGCGGGCCGTCCTACCTCTTGGATATCTGCGCTCCATATTATGCGACCCCCTTTTGCTGTGATTCGTATAAGTCTCTATATATCTCGCTCGATTCGAGCAGTTCCGCATGCGTACCGACCTTCCTGATCTTTCCTTCGTCCAGGATCACGATCCTGTCCGCATCCATGACCGAGGCGATGCGCTGCGCGATGATGATGGTCGTCATACCGGCGAGGTTCGTCCTGAAGGCCTTCCGGATGCGGCTGTCCGTATCGGTATCCACTGCGCTGGTGCTGTCGTCGAGGATCATGATTTTAGGCTTTTTGACAAGCGCCCGCGCGATACACACCCGCTGCTTCTGCCCGCCGGAAAGGTTCACGCCGCCCTGCCCCAGATACGTATCGTATCCTTTGGGGAAAGAAAGGATAAAGTCATGTGCCTGTGCCGCCCGGCACGCCGCATAAACATCCTCGTCGCTTGCCTGTTCGTTGCCCCAACGGAGGTTCTCCATAATCGTGCCGGAAAACAATACGTTTTTCTGCAATACCATACCGATATTTTCGCGCAGATGGTGCCGGGTATATTCCCGCACATCATTGCCGCCGACTTTTACGCTGCCGTCCGCAACGTCATAGAACCGTGGGATCAGCTGCACAAGGGAGGTCTTGCCCGAACCTGTGCCGCCGATGATGCCGATCACCTCGCCCGAAGCGATCGTCAGATCGATATCTTCCAACGTCGATTTTTCACTCCCCTTACTATAGCTGAAATAAGTGTTGTCGAATACGACGGAACCATCCCGGAGGGTTTTATCGGTCGCTGGGGGATCTTTGAGTTCCACCTCTTCATCCAGGACTTCAAATATCCTGTCGGCGGAGCTTTCCGACATGACAAACTGCACGAGCGCCATGCTGATCATCATAAGGGACATGAGTATCTGCCCGATATAGCTCATGTAGCGCATAAAATCGCCTGTGGACATATCGCCGCTGATGATCAGTTTCCCGCCGAACCAGGAGATCGCGATCATACACCCGTACATGATGAGTTCGAAAACCGCCATATTGAACGCAAGGATCTTCTCGGCTTTGGACTGCGTTTGCTGCACATCGAGCGCGGAATGCTGGAATTTATCGATCTCATAATCCGCACGGACGAAAGTCTTTACCACACGGATACCGATCAGGTTTTCCTGGATATCCGCGTTCATCTTATCGTACTTTTTCATCATGACCAAAAAGAGCGGATGCGCGTTTTTGAACACCAAGTAAAGAGACGTGCCCAGCAAGGGTATGGCTGCGAAAAAGACCAGCGCCAGCCTTGCATTGATCGTCGTCGCAAGGATCGTGGTGAGCGACACCATGATCGGCGCCCGTACGAGTATCCGGAGCGCCATCATAAACGCCATACTGACGTTCCTGACGTCCCCCGTCAGCCTTGTCACAAGGGACGGAGTCGTAAATTTGTCTATATTCCCAAAGGAAAAATCCTGTATCTTATTGAATACGTTGGTACGAATTTTTTTAGAAAGCCCCGAACTTGCTTTGGCGCCGAAAAAACCTGATGTTGCGCCAAAACCCAGTGATACAAACGCCAGCAGCACCATGTAGATGCCGTGCCGTATAACGTAACTCACCCCGCCGTCCCCATTGATGCCGATATCGATGATATCGGACATCAGAATCGGGATTACCAGGTCGAATACGATTTCTGCTACCACGAACAGCGGGGTCAGGATAGCATATTTCCTGTATTCCTCCAGTAATACCCATAGCCGCTTAAACATTCTTTCCCTCCGTTTTGTCTTTCCCATTATGTTTTTGTTTTATTTGATTGATCAATGCCATTCTGGCAATGGGGTCCACTTTCCGGCCCTCATCCCCGGACAGATTGTATAAAACCCTGTCCGTATATTGCTGGAAACTTTCCAGTTCCTCCCGCGTAAATCCCTCGAACATCTTTTCGTTGATCTTCTGGAAAGTCGCCTTGCATGCATCGGCCGCTTCCTTGCCTTTTTTGGTGATCGTTAGGACATTGCGCCGTAAACTCTTCCTATCCGCTTCTTTTTTCAAAAATCCCCCTTTTTGCAGCCGTTTGGTAGAAAGCGCGATGGACGCCGGCGAGACATATAAGGCGCGCGCGATCTCCACCTGCGTACATCCGTCATGCAGGATAATATAATTCAGAATTGGAAGCTGGCGGACATAAACATTCTTGCAGGTTATTTCTTTTTGTAGCAACAGCCTTCTGAAAAGATGGATATTGTTCAACAGATTCACCAATGTCTGATAAATGTCTTGCATGGCCAGGCTCCTTTTTCGAAAATATTAAGCGCATAACAGTTAAGCGCTTATTAATTTAGTATACACGCACACCGGATACCCGTCAATATTTTTTAAAAGAAATTTTCGCAAAAAAAAGTACCGCCTGTACGCGGTACTTTTTATGGGGCAAATACTTTGCGGGCCCATATGGCGCTTCCTTCCTTTTTTAAAAACCCGGGGGGGGTTTACTTGCTTTTTGTCCCCGCCTTGGTCCCCTTGCCGATTTTTTTCAAAATCTCGGAATCAAAGGCAAAGTTGGTCGCAAGTTTTTCTTCATGCCGTTTAAGGGCGACATCAACCAGCCGATCGATCAACTTGGGATACGGGATACCTGCCGGTTCAAACAAATAGAAAGCCATCGACCCGGGGATCGTGTTGACTTCGTTCGCATACAGCTTATGATTTGCGTTATCGATCATAAAATCGATGCGCACAACGCCCTTCATATCCAGGCCTTTGAATATCTCAAGCGAATAGGTCTTGATCGCTTCCTCGGTCTCTTTCGGGAGTTTGGCGGGCAGGATACGGTCCAGGGATTTCATGCCTTTGGCGGCGGCGCCTTTTAAGTATTTCTCGCTGAAATCCAAGACGGCCTTGGCACTGACGGGCTGTTCCAATAAACTGGGAAGGGCGTCGCCGCCTTCCCCCAGTACGGCGCAGTTGATTTCCGTCAGGTCGGTGATGGCCGGTTCCACAAGTATGCGCCGGTCGTAGCTGATCGCGACTTCTATGCCTTGGATCAGGGACGGCCGGTCTGCCGCCCGGGAAATGCCTATGCTGGACCCAAGATTGGCGGGTTTGACGATAACGGGATACGGGGACGTGTTTTCGACTTTGGCGAGCACGGCATCCTTATCTTTCAGATACTCCGTCCTTTCGAAATAAACACAATCCAGCACGGGAATGCCCAATCCTTTGAACGCGGCTTTCATAACGATCTTATCCATGCCCGCAGCGCTGCCGGTGATGCCGGCGCTCGTATACGGAAGATCCGCCAGTTCGAAGAGGCCCTGCAACGTACCATCTTCGCCGTGCATGCCGTGCATGGCGATCACGGCGACATCTATGAAAAAAACAGGCCGGAAACCAAAAGCAGTCTTTTTTATGAGTTCCCTGCTGCCGGCGGCCGGGCTCAAAAAGACTTTGTCGATCCCCTTTCTGTTCAAATCCGGGTTCAAATAGAATTTGGCGTCTGCCAGCGGTGTGCCGGTATACCATTCGCCTTCGCGGGAAATATACACGGGCTGTATGCGATATTTGCTCTTATCCGCATTCTCGATCAGCTGCGTGCCCGTAATGATCGACACATCGTGTTCAGACGTCCTCCCTCCGAAAAACACCGCAAGATTTATCATTATTTTCCCCTTTCACAGTTCGTTATAGTTATCGGGCAGATCATTCTCGAACAGGACGACATCGCCCGTCCGCAACAGTTTTGCCATCCCTGCCGAAGCATCTGCAAGAGAATCTACCACAAACACGCGGCGCATGTCAAAACCCGCTTTTTCCAACCCCTGAAAAATGGGCTGTGTGTGCCTGGGCCCCACCAGAAAAACATAATCCGCCGCGGCGGCCATTCTTTCCCCAAAAAGGGCATTCTCGCGCGCTTCGGCTTCACCCAGTTCTATCATGCCGGGCGTAACGACGAATTTCCGCCCGGAAAATCCGGCCAGGACCTCCATCGCGATACGGGCGCCTTCCGGGTTTGCATTGAACGCATCGTCTATCACGGTCACGCCGTTGGTCCCGGGCAGGATCTGCAGCCGGTGCTCGACGGGCTGTATCTTGGATACCCCGCGGATGATCTCTTCTTCCGAAAGCCCGAGCTCCAGCGCGACCGTGATGCTGCCTACGATATTGCGCACATTGTTCCGGCCCAGCAGTTTTGTGCCGACCGTAAACCCGCCCCCCTTATAGGCAACGGTAAACGTGCTGCCGGCGGGGCCGGTTTTTATATCTTTGGCGGCAACGTCCCATTCGGCCTGCTCGGACGCGATCGCGTACAGGTATTTTTTGATTGCAGTCTTATCATAAAGCTGCTTGGCAACGGCGCCGTCATTCACAAAGAAGGCACAGCCATCCTGCGGCAGTCCTTCGATCAGCTCATATTTCGTTTTTCCCACATTCTTTATCGTCTTGAAACTTTCCAGATGCTGGGGCCCGACGGAGGTAATGATCCCGTAGCGAGGCTTGACCAGCTCTACGAGCTCCCGGATGTCCCCTATATTTTTTGCGCCCATTTCCGCCAGAAAGACCTGATGCGCCGGCGTCATCTGTTCGCGTACGACCCGGGCCAGCCCCATCGGGGTATTATAGCTCCCGGGCGGCACAAGCACGGCATATTTCTCGGAAAGGATCGTCCCCAGTATAAATTTTGTGCTGGTCTTCCCATAACTGCCCGTGATGCCTATTTTGAGCATATCATTGCGGGCGGACAGCTTTTCCTGCGCATCTCTAAAATAGTAGTGTTTTGCCAGGCGTTCCGCCGGCGTATTGAGCGCATTGGCGAACAGGATCCATAGCGGGCACAGCAAAATCATAATGCCCAGGATACCCACGCCCCCGACCGCGCCCGCGTACGCCAAAGAAAGCAGAAGGAGCGCTTCCGTCCCAAGCAGGCGTTTCACCCTCGCCGTATAGACCAACGGTTTTTTGGCGTTCTTTACAGTGTATTTACGGACAAACAAACCGCCCAGCAAAACGAACAGCGCGATAAACACCCAGGCCAATATCCAAAACAGCGGGGAGGAAGATGTCGCGGCCAGCATCATCTGCACGGCGGAAAACACCGAAGCAGCGATAAAAAGGCCGGCCAGTATAAACACATAGAACATCCGCTGCACGCCGGCTTCCCCCAGCCAGCGGAAGTACCCCTTAGGCTTATAGCCTTCCAGTTGGAACATATGACAGAAATGTATGCTGGCGGCAAAGCAAAACGCCGCCGCCAAAAACGCCAATAAATAAGATACTATCACGAAGTTACCCCCAGAAAAACCTTGACGACCGCCATATAACGCGCAAATTGATCCAGATACGAATAGTGCCCCGCATGCTCGAGCACGACCAGGCCGGCATCGGGGATATGTTTCTCCATGATCTCACCGTACCGCACGGGCGTTTCCTTGTCTTCCCTGCCATAGATCAACAGGGAAGGCGCCTTTATGGAAGAAAGGTACGGGGTGAGGTCTTGATTGACCACGCTTACAAACGTCGCACGCATCGGCCCGGAAAGCGCCCGGTAATCTTCCGAACCGGCGTTCTGTATCTTCTTTTTGACATCGATGCCAAACAGCTTACAAAGCCTGACCCCGGACGCACTGCCCGAGAGCTTTTTCAGCACTTTATACGTATACGTTTTGAAATAATACTTGCAGCCCCGCCTGGGGCGCACGCCCGCCGCATCAGTAAAAACGATCCTGCCCACCAATTCCGGATATTTGGACGCCAGCAGGATGGCCACCCTGCCCCCGAAGGAATGGGCGATGATATCTGCCCCGGCGATCCCGAGGGCACGGATAAAGGCGGCCGTGATCGCGGTATAATCGTCTACGCAAAAGGTTTTTTCGAGCGGCGCGCTTTCTCCGAACCCGGGAAAATCCAACGCGACGACCCGCCTGTATTTCTGCAGCTCGTTCATGATGGGCGCGAAACTTGCGATACAGGCGCCCCACCCATGGAGCAGCAGCACAGGGCTCCCCTCGCCGGAAACAACATAATGGATTTTTTGTCCTTGGATACAGATATTCATCGAAACAGTGTTTCATGCGTACAGATCATAGTTCCACATGATCAGCGCATCTCCCTTATTTTCATAATATTTTTTCCGTATGCCAGCCGGTTCAAAACCAAAACCCTCATAAAACGCGATGGCGCCGGCGTTGTCGCGCCGGACTTCCAGCGTCATGCTTTTCGCCCCGCATCCTTTGGCTTCGTCTATCATCGTATGCAGCAGCAGACCGCCGTATCCGCGTCGGCGGAAAGGCTCCGTTACGCAGATCTTGCGCAGATGCGCTTCGTCCAGAACGATGCTCATACCCGCATATCCGACGGGCGCACCTTTTTCCCGCAGGATAAAATAGGGATGTTCGTACAGACAAATATCCGCATAGAGAATCTCAATCGGCCAATGAGAGGAAAAACAGGAAGATTCCAAAAAAAACACATCGGTCAAGTCGCCCAGGTCCGCCTTTTTTATCTCCGCCATGCCGTTACCTTCGCAAATTCCGCTCCGCCTGCGATTTTGTCAGATATTGCAGGCGCACGTCAAAACAGGAAAGCGCACGTCCTTCCGCAAAAGCCGCCGCGGCAAGATCCATCGCCGCAGAGGCCCGCTGATAGCGCAAAAATTCGGGCGCAAACAGCGCCCGCGGAAAGGACGCCGTGAAAAAATCTTTATAGACATCCACACCGTCGCCCAGAAACAAAAGGGGTTGGGCTGGTTCCTTCGACAACCGTTCGGCAAGAGAGCCTATGGGTTCCACCGTGTCCTGCAAGATCTTTTTGCCCTGCCGGTACACGCAGGTATAGACCCTGTCGCGGCGCGCATCGAGCATGGGGCACAGGATACCGGGGAACGCACTGAAATTCTGCGCCAGCAGATCCAGCGTACCGACGGGCGCCACCGGTTTGCCCGTTGCCTGCGCGAAAGCCTTGACCGTGCTCACGCCGATCCGCAGCCCCGTGAAGGAGCCGGGCCCGATCGTTACGGCGAAAAGGCCGATTTCCTGCATGGAGACGCCCGCCGTCCGCAGGAGATCGTCTACCAGGGGCATCAGGACGACCGAATGATTGAAGCCGATATGCATGTATTTCTCCGCAACCAGAGCCCCGTCCCGGGATGTTGCCGCGGAACAGGCGCCACCCGAAGTATCTATGGAAAGTATGTTCAAACCCTGCGCGCCTCCAAATCCAACGCATAGCCGCCTATGCGTATCTTGCGTTTTTTATCCCCCAAAGGAACGATCTCCACGCGGATCGCATCCCGCGGGAGAACATCCGGGAACAAGTCGGCCCATTCTATCACATTCACGCCGCCGTGCAGATATTCCTCAAAGCCTATATCGGCCAGTTCTTGCTGGCTGCCCAGCCTGTAAAAATCAAAATGATTAAGTCCCAGCCGCCCGGTGTATTCGCGTACAATCGTGAACGTGGGGCTCAAAACTTTTTCTTTGACCTGCAGCCCCGAGGCGATCCCTTTGGCAAAGACGGTCTTGCCCGCCCCCAGCCCGCCGACCAAAGCGACCACTTCGCCGCCGCGGAACGTCCCGGCCAGTTTTTCCGCCACCGAAAAAGTCTCCTCCGGGGAATTTGTCATCACGGTAAAATACATAAAAATCGTCTCACGCCCCCGTTTTTTCTGCGTATGCCCGCGGGCCTGTCCATCCGGGACCATACTTGTATCTTATTTTACAATATGCACTCTTATAATTCAACTCATTAAAACCTATTTCTCAAAAACCGGCATAAAAAACGGGCACAGGTTCCTGTGCCCCAAAAGACAGCCCTACTCCGTACCGGCACAGCTCACGCCGATACTGACCATAAGCGCCGCATCCACTTTTCTCTGCACTTCTTCGGGAAGCACGGCCACTTTATTCAGAAGACGGCGCTTATCCAGTGTCCTGAGCTGCTCCAGCAGGATATAACTCCTGCCTGCAAGCCCTTTTATCCCGTCCAGCAGGATATGCGTCGGTTGATTTCCCTTTTTTTCGCTGGATGTAATCGCCGCGGCGATGACCGTCGGGCTATACCTGTTGCCGACATTGTTCTGTATGATAAGCACAGGACGCACGCCGCCCTGTTCCGAACCCATGACCGGGTTCAGATCTGCGAAATAAATTTCTCCCCTGCTTGGCATATATACTATCACCTCGATTTGTTGTATAATATGCCGTTTCCGGATTTATGTTTTAGAAATCACCCTATAGGGGTACAGATAAAGACAGCCAAAAGCAGCCTGCGGATACAGGCTGCTTGTCTTATGGATTCATATGAAAAATATCTGTATCTGTGTAACATCGCCGAGGTCGGCCTCTACGCCGATGACCAAAAGAGCCGCCTCCGCCGACGACCGTATCCCCGAGATATCCACAAGATATCCGTCCTCCCGGCTGGTGGCGAAGTCTTCCTGGGGGATCCCGCACAAAGCGTGCAGTTCCGCGAGAAAAAGCGACGCATCTTCCGGGCTGAGGTAAAAAATCTCCGTCTCTTCCGCATCTGTTGAATACGTATTTGGGGAAAAATCTTCCCCAAACGTCCCCGATGGGGGCACACCGGCCTGCAGGCCTCCGCTTTTCTCGTTTTCCCGCGCCTCGTTTTCTTCCAAAACGCCCGCGTCCTCCGCCGTTTCGTAGAGCGCCGCGGATTCATACCGGCCGCTTCCTCCCATACCCATGAAACGCAGTACGGCGAAGCCGATCACAAAACAGGCGGCCACCGCTGCGGCGGCATAATAGAACTTATAGCGCGCATGCTTTTTTGCCTTTGCCGCTTTGATCTTCAGGAGGGCCGGCGTCACGATATCGGGCGTCGGCAAAGAAAGCGCGTGCATCTCTTCCGCCAGCGTCTCATATTGAGATAAAATCCGCCCGCAGGCCGCACACGTCCGCAAATGCTCTCTGAGCGCAGAAAGCTCGCTTTCGCTCAGTTGCCCGTCTATATATTGGTTGATCAATTCCGCCGCTTTTGCGCAATCCATGCAATCACCCGTCCCACAAAACCTTTTAGCCACTTTTTCTTTCGTTCATCCCATCACTATCTATTAGACGCCCGGGTACGGTCAAAGGTTCCCTCCGGTCTTATCAACCGCAATGCGAATATCCGCAATTTTTGCATATGTTGCAACCACCCTCCGCCTCCAGTATCGCGCCGCAGTCCGGGCAGATACGCTTTGCATTTTCCGGGCCGAGCGGCATCGTGGGGCGTCTGGATACTTTCTGCGATTCTACGGGGACCAATTCCTTCCCGTTGCGCATATTCATGACCTGTTCCAGTGCCCGGCCGATGGCATCCGGGCAGGAAAGCACGCTTACCCCTTTGCGCCGCAGCGTGGAAAGACAGCGTATGCCCCGCAGCTGCTCGATGATCACGTTGATGTCCATGCCCGAACGGAGCGCCATAGAGATCAGCCTGCTCGTCGCCTCGGACTGGGAAGGACAGCCGCCCGCCCTGCCTACGTTGGTAAAAACTTCGCAGATACCGTTATCGTCGTAGTTCACCGTAACGTACAGGTTGCCGCAGCCGATCCTGATCTTCTGCGTGACGCCCTGTGTGACTTTTGGCCTCTCGCGTGGCCGGATATTCCCGTATTCTGCACTAACAGCCGAATCGCCCTTCTTTTCTTTTCCGGTACCGACTGTCAGGACCTGTGCGGCCCGGCTGCCGTCCCGGTAGATCGTTACGCCCTTGCAGCCCAGTTCATAGGCCATCTCGTATACTTTGGCTACGTCTTCTATCGTTGCGGAATGCTTAAAGTTCACCGTTTTGGAGACGGCGTTGTCCGTATATTCCTGGAACGCCGCCTGCATGCGGATATGGTACTCGGGTTCTATATCGTGCGCCGTCACGAACAGCCGCCTGATATCTTCGGGCACGGCATCGATATCGTGCAGGCTGCCCTTCTCCGCCACTTCTTCCATCAATTCTTTGGAATAAAAGCCCCGCTCTTTTGCCACCTGTTCGAAATACGGGTGTACTTCCAACAGTTTGTCATCGTCCATGACATTGCGCACATAGACCAGTGCGAACACCGGCTCGATGCCGCTCGAAGCGCCGCAGATGATGGAAATCGTACCGGTGGGGGCGATGGTCGTGACGGTCGCATTCCGAAGCGGCGCACCGTCTTTGAGCGTGCTCTTTGAAAACAGCGGGAAAGCGCCGCGCTTTTCCGCAAGCGCTGCCGAAGCGGCCTTGGCCGTCTGCTGGATCGTGCACATGATCTCACGCGCGAGGGCGACGGCTTCTTCGGAATTATAGGGGATGCCCAGCTTATAGAGAACATCCGCAAACCCCATGACGCCCAACCCTATTTTGCGCAGGTTCTTGGTCATCTTTTCGATCTCGGGCAACGGATATCTATTGACGGTGATGACATTATCCAAAAAATGCACGGCTTTGCATACGACCGCCCGCATGGCTGCATAGTCGAACGCAGCGTCTTTTACAAACGCATTCAGATTGATCGAGCCAAGGTTGCAGCTCTCGTAAGGCAGCAGCGGCTGTTCCCCGCACGGGTTTGTACTTTCGATCCTGGCTATCTGCGGAACCACGTTGTCCTTATTGAGCCTGTCCAGGAAAACGATGCCCGGTTCGCCGTTTTTATGCGCCATGTACACGATCAGATCGAACACGTCTTTGGCATGTAGCGTGCCCGTAATCTTTTTGGTATGCGGGTCGATCAGGTCATAGTCCTCGCCTTTTTTGACTGCTTCCATGAATTTCTCGGTAATGCCCACGCTGATATTGAAATTGGTGATCTCGTTATTGTCCTGCTTGCATTTTATAAAATCCAATATGTCCGGGTGGTCCACCCGCAATATGCCCATATTGGCGCCGCGGCGCGTACCGCCCTGCTTGACCGCTTCCGTAGCGGCGTTGAAAACTTTCAAAAAGCTGATGGGGCCGCTCGCGATACCGCCGGTGGAATTGACCGATGCCCCGGCCGGGCGCAGACGGGAAAAACTAAAACCGGTCCCCCCGCCGCTTTTATGGATCAGCGCGGCGTTTTTGACGGCGTCGAATATCTCTTCCATGCTGTCCCCGACAGGGAGCACAAAACACGCGGAAAGCTGCCCGAGCGGCCGGCCGGCGTTCATCAGCGTCGGGGAATTGGGCATGAATGCAAGCCGTTCCATCATTTCTCGAAATTCCTGCCCGATGGCGGCGGTGTCTGCATCTTTATCGTAAAGCTTGTCCCCCGCCGCGATGGCAGAAGCCACCCGGCAGAACATGCCGTCGCAGGTCTCGATCAGTTTCCCCTCGGCATCTTTGGCCAGATAGCGCCTTTCCAGAACTTTTACGGCATTTTCCGTAAGCATAGATACGCCTCCCTATACAGCCGCATACAACAACAGCTTGTTTATATTTTCTCTGCAGGCACAACGGATTGTGCTTTCTTCTATCATACAATAGGCTCTAAAAAAACTCAATACACCTCAGCCATTTAATATTTTATGTATGATGGCGAGCGAAGTCTCCCCACCTGAAGAATAACATTGCAGAGCGCCGCCCGGGCCGGGGCTCAGCATATCCATGTCCGTCAGCGTCTGTTTGAGATGCCGGACGGTACCATACATGCCGTCATAGAGCGTGCAATCGCCTCGGAATGCTTTGGCGGCCGCCGCCCGGATCTTTTCGGCAATAAAAGAATAATGCGTGCAGCCGATCACGATCCCGCGGACAACTTCGCCCGCCAACGGACGGAGCTTTTCTTCCAAATAGGCATCCAGCGCGGGGTTTTCAAAATCGCCGGATTCCAGCATATCGGCCAGGCCGCCGCAGGGGATATCGAGCAGACGTTTCCCGCAGCCCACCCGCTGCACAAGCCGTTTATAGCGCGCGCTGGCAAGCGTGCCGGGGGTCGCCAGCACAACGATCTTCCCCGTCAGTTCAGACGCGCAGGCAGGTTTTATCGCCGGCTCCATGCTGATGACGGGGAAACGGTATTTTTCGCGCATGGCAAGAATCGCGGCGCTGGTCGCCGTATTGCAGGCGACGAGAATCGTTTTTACGCCCTTATAAAAAAGCTGATCGCAGGCCTGTATCGTCAAGCGGCGGATTTCCCGGGGGGATTTCTCTCCATAGGGCACATGCCCGTTATCCCCATAAAAAATGAAATTTTCCTGCGGCAGTTCGCGCATCGCGTGTTTTAAAACGGAAAGCCCGCCGACACCCGAATCGAAAAAGCCGATCGGCCGCTCCTTATTCTCCATACCGTGTCTCCAACCGCCTATATTTTTGCTACAAAATCATTATACGCCCAAGGTGCCCGTTAGGCAACCACGGACACGACGCCGGCGATCGCCTGCGCAAGATATGGAACGGCGCTCATCGCCTCCTGCAGGGTATTGGCGTTGTGCCCGACTTCGACCAGCAGGCACATATTGCTCACCTGTTGGTTGTAACGGCCTTTTTTTACGCGGATGGCACGGGTAAAATTCGTTTGGATCGATTCGAGAGCAAGCGTTACGGACTTTGCGAACGTATAATTGGAAAGGAAATCCGGCTTATCTTCGTAGTCGTCTCCTCTGCCCACCACAAACATCAGCCGCGCACACCGCACGCCGTTTATAACCACCACGTCGTCCTGGTCTTCCTCGACATCGGCGGCGTCGCGGTGGATATCGATGAAGATATCGATATCCGGATACTGCTCCTGATACGCCAGCATCGTCGTGAGCGAGCGCTCGTACGCCGTGGAAAGCTTAGGCGGTTCATGATCGGTCGTATCGTGCAGTACCGAAAATCCCATGCTTTCCAGCTGGTTTTTCAATTCTTCCCCGACCGCGACGACATTTTTATCGTTTTCCCGCGTGCGGCTGTTATCGGATGCCGCATAGGTATATGTTCCATCCATGCGGTAAGCCTCGGTCGTATGGGTATGGTAGATCAATATGTTTACACTGCCCGCGATCTCATAGGTCGTCGCCTCGATGGCGTTCAGGTCAATATCATCCAGAGAGGTCTCTTCCGAAGGGTACAGCAAGTCCGACACATTCCCATCGGCAGTGACGGGCAGCGTTTCTCCGCTGTAAAACGGAAGGAGCAATGACGACAGGTTTTCTTTCTTCACCGTTTCTTCCGTTGTTGGATACAGCGTAAACATCGACGCCGAGGCATCGGCGCCGCTTACAATGCTCTGTACCAAACATACGAATATCGTCAGGCAAAATACAACCAGAATGCCGAATCCATTGAATTTTCTTGTTTTCATTGGAGCCTCCTTCACCCCTATCATTTTATTCGGGGGAAAGGAGGTTCATGCCATCAGATATCGGCGATCTCGGAAATCAGATCGGCGTCAAAACCCGGGTTCAGCGCCATATTGAGCGCCATAGAGACCATGACGGACGCTTTTTCCACGATACTGTCAATGTTTTTCGGCGTCACGATCAGTTCGGACCCATTCGCCGCGTGGATGGCCGAGAACACTCCGTTCACATCCTCCTCTTCCACCGTTTTTTCGAAAGCGGCTTCCAGCAGATCGCAGGCGATCACTGCGGCGTGTGTGACCATGGGTACGCCTATCGATATCACCTTTACGCCCAAATTTTTCTCGCTCAGTTCCTTGCGATGATTGCCCAAGCCCGAACCCGGCGCTATGCCCGTATCCGACACCTGTACGCTGCTGCCGATCCGGTCGGTCTTTTGGGAAGCAAGCGAATCCACCGCGATGATCACATCGGGCCGTAAATGATCCGAGAGGCCGCATATGATCTCTCCGGTCTCTATGCCGGTCGTACCCAGCACACCGGGGCTGATTGCGCTGACTTCGGAATATTCCTTTTTGAACAGATCCGGAAAGACTGCCTTCAAATGGCGGGTGACGAACAGTTTTTCGCAGACTTTTGGCCCGAAGGCGTCGGGCGTGATGCCCCTGTTCCCCAGCCCCACTACCAGTATTTTTTGGCATTTACGGCCGCCCAGCATTTCAGAAATGGCTTCCGCCGTATGGCGGGCCGCCTGATGCAGCTCTTCCCGGCTTTTAGCGGCCATATCGCCTGTTTCCATCATAAAATAACGGCCCTTGGGTTTGCCCATCTGTCGGCCGGCTTCTTCGGTATCGATAAACACCTTGGTATAGACCGTCCCGTCCTCCAGATCTTTTGTCTCGGACCGAACGCCCGCGGGCGGTTTCGCGAACTTTTCGCTCAGTTCCAGCGCCAAATCCGTACGGATATTTTTCATAAAACAACTCCTGTCTGTGCATAGTATTTTCTAGTATGCGTAAAAACCCCCGCAAAAATCCTTGCAATCGGGCCGTATGTATGATAGTATTTTACTGTTAATTTTAAATATTGTGACGAGGTGAAACTATGGCTAATATCAAATCGGCCAAAAAGCGTATAAAAATTACTGAGAAAAAAACCGAGCAAAACAAAATCATTCGTTCTACCCTGAAAACGCAGATAAAGAAATTCAATGCCGCCGTAAGTTCCGAAAAGCCGGAAAATCCGGAGGCACTATATAGAGAAACGGTCAGCAGCGTGGATAAAGCCGTCACAAAAGGGATCATCCACAAAAATAAAGCCGGCCATGCAAAACAGCAGCTGGCAAAAAAAATGCAGGCCGCCGCAAAATAACGGGCGCCGCATTATAAACCGACAGGTGCGCTTCCGTGTACGCCGTATACGGAAGCTTTTTTATGCCTGTTTTCTTTTATACTGCGGCGTACAATTTGAGAAACGCCGCCCGAAACCCCATGAAGGCTTTGCCCGTTTTGACCGCGCAGTCCATTTCTTCCAACAGGCGCAGCGCATCTTCCAATTGTCGGCGCGTAAAACGGCGGCAGTCCCGGACCGCCAGCTTCGCCGGATAGTTCTTGATCCCCGCTTTTTCTACCAGCCGGGTGATGGCGGCTTGCCCGCTCAGCCCCGCATCCAGGCAGAGCCGGGCCAGATACATCGGCGAAAATTTGGAAACCATCAGCCCGATAAACCGATTGAGGGCATCCCTGTTCCTTTGCAGTTTATCAAATGTCCGGAAGGCGGATGTAAAGCGCCCGGCCAGCATATCGGTATGGAAACTGAAGGCATCGTATTCTGTCGTTGCGGAAAAAAGAGCCTCGATATCTTGCCTGGACGGCGTTTGCAGGCGCAGCTGCGAAAGTTTGCCAATCTCATTTTTCACGGTGTACATATCCTCGCCGGAGATCTCTAAAATCAGTCCGGCCAACGCGGCATCCAGCACGATGCCCGCCCGCCGCGCCATGGACACGACCCAGGAAACCAGCGCTTTGCCTTTGGGCGCTTCGGCTTCCACGGTCACGGCCTGATGGAAAAGCAATTGATAGACATTCTGCCGCATATCCGGTTTTTTTAACCATTTTATAAGCAGCTTGGTTTCCGCCGGCAGCGTCTTCAGAATATCCAGAAAATGCAAGGCCGCTTCGGAAACATCGATATTATCCAGATAGACCGCGCACACCGGCGAAAACAGCGGCGCCTGCATACAGGCGGTCTGGAGGTCTTCCCCGGTGACCTTTCCCCGGAAGACGCGCAGATTCCATACCTGGTTCTGTATCGGGAGCGCCCGGAGCAGTCCTTCCGCGCACGCATCCGCAACGTAAGGTTCCGTCCCCGCAATGAAAAAGACGCTGCGGTCCTTATATACATCCAAATTAGTCAAAAACGCAGCCGCACGCATACATTCCCTCCATTGTCACCTTTTCGCCTATCCGGGCGCTCAGTTTGCCCGTTTCATACGTGTTCAGCAGACGGTACGGCAGGTCCTGCGCACCATACCGCAGCGCGGCGCCCCATTCTTCCATGCGTACGACCGCATACGAGCAGGAGATCCGCGAAAAGATATCCGTCCGCAGGGCTTCGCTGTAATCAAGGATCGCACAACCCTCCAGTCCTTCGGGCAGCGCCTCCACATATTCGCTCAGGAACAGGCAACTGTTCTGCCCGTCCACTTGTAGACACATCCCAACGGGATAAGTCTTTGTATCGTCCGTTTTTCTGTAAATAAAGGTCAATGTGCACCGTTCGCTCAGCCGGACGTTGGCTCCCTGCATGACGGTCGCGGATATCCCGTATTTGTTTTTCAGCACGCGGGCAATCTCTTTGGAAGCATAAACTTCTCCCGCCCGCCCGATGGAAGAGAGCGCTTCCATGCCTTCCATGCTGTCCTTATCTTTTATTATAACAAAAGATGCATCAAAATCTATCCCTTTATTCAGCACATAGTTTGTAAGGTCGCTATTTGCCGAAGAGCCGAGCAGAACCTCGCCGCCCTCTTCCGTATAGAGGATCGCGCAGGTCCCCGAACAATCCAGAAATTCCAGCCGGACGGTCTTCCCGCGATATATGGGGAAGTTGAGCCACAGCACGGTTACCACGGCCGTGAACGCGGCGAACACCCGCTTTGCCTTTTTAGAGAAGAAGGTTTTATCCGAGCACAGGAAGATCACGGCGAACCAGATAACGCTGAGTAGCGCGGGAATATCCCGCAGATAAAAATACAGCCCGGGGAAAAACTGCGGTATCCTTGCCATCCACACCAGGCAGTCGATCAGAAAGTCCCCCGCCGCGCCCAAAAATGGGATCTGACCGCCCAGTGACAGAGAAACGGCCGTCAAAACGGACATCGCAGGGATCAAAAACAGGGAATACAACGTAGCCGCCGTGTTCAGCAGGAGACCAGGCGCCCATACCGTGTTGTTCGTATTGACAACGATGGGAAACAGCCCGATGTTGGCCGCCAGCCCGGAAGAAAGGACGGCGTCGACCGATTTGTTCTTTATCCGGAAAAAGCGGGAGAACACGGGTGCCAGACAAAGGATAGAGAAGACTGCGCCGAAAGAAAGTTGCAGCCCCAGATCGAATATTTGCGCCGGCGCAGGCAACACGACCGCAAGATACGCCGCGGAAAGAAAGGTCAGCGGATCGCGTTTCTGTCCGAAGAAGCGGCCGGTCATATCCGCCTCGTACATGAGCGCCGCGCGCAGGATAGATACGCGGAACCCCGTGAATGCCGCATAAAACAGCAAAAAAACCTGCTTTAACACAAAGCTGAGCCGCCGGCCTGCCTTACACCGCTTCAATATCCAGGAAAATACCGCGGCCATCATCACGATGTGCGACCCGGAGATCGAAAGGATATGCGTCAGGCCCGAAAGGTTGAAGAGTTCTTTCGTATCTTCCAGGATATCTTCCTCATCCCCCGTCACTAACGCTTTGGCAAGGGCGGCCTGTCCGGTAAAAACAGTTTCGATCTTTTCCCCTATGGTTTTCCGCAGCGTATTGATCTGCGCCCAAAGGTCCTCCGCCCTGCCCTGTACGCCGTCCGAAACGGAGCGGGCCCGGAACAGCACGTTTTGAGAACGGCAATACAAAAAATCGTCGAACCCGCCGTCATATGCCGCCGTCTCGGGGAGGTAGAGCGTTGCTTTAGAGAGGAGTATGTCGTCGGTCTCATACGCCGTACATGAAGACGTCAGGAACACGGAACCTTCTATCTCGGCGCCCTCTATCCGGACATTGGAAAGTTTGTATAACGCATAGCTTTCTTTCACGGTTTTGCGCACAACTCTGCCTTCGAGAGCATACGTAGCCGTGAGGTCCAGATCCGGGTAAGCAGGGCTGAGGGAAAGCACGGTCCCGCCCATACCCAAGAAGAAAATACAGACAAGCAATAGGAGGCGCGAAAAAGCGCGTCTGCGCAGCAACGCACCTCCCAATAAAAAAAGCCCGGACAATGCAAAATACAGGGCTGCGGGCAAAGACAAACGGGCGCTTAGCAGAGCGCCCAGGGTAAAAACGGCGGCGCAGAAAAACAAAGCCCGTCGATTGACCACGGGCTTCTTTTCTAAAATCTCTTCTCTTTTTTCAGATATTGTACCGCTTTCCATATTCTGAAAATTCCGCGTGTCCTTGCGCTTCTTTTTCCAGCGCTTCCTTTGTATACAAAGGCATCTTATGCGTCAGGACCGTATGTTTGGCCCTTTTGCCCAGTGTGCAGGCTTGTGCTACCGTAAGATGCGCAGGGGCATCCGTCAGGTCTTGTTCCAACAGGCCGGCCTCGATCAGAAGCAGGTCCGCACCGTCCGCTATGGGAAGGAGACCCGCATGATACGCGGTATCTCCCGTATAGACAAATTTCTTCCCGCTTTGTGTTACGCAGATCGCGTAAGCTTCCACCGGGTGCCGCATGCGCACAAAACGGAACGAAGCGCCGTACAAAGAGACCTCGGCCCCATCTGTCATATAAGAAATATCAAAAAGCGCGGGGTCTACTATACCATCCGCAATATGTTCGGGTGTTTTTGGCAAAAACAAGGGGATCTTCGCGGATACTCCGCCCTGTTTTTTCAGAAAATCCAGCGCATATTTTAGAACGAACGCATCGGAAATATGGTCATAATGCAGGTGAGAAAAGATAACCGCATCGATTTTTGACAAAGGAACATACCTTTGCAGACGGGAAAGGGTGCCCGGGCCCATATCCAGTACAATATGCCGGTCGTTCCCCAGCGTCAGCAAATAACAGGAGCAAGCCCCGCCTTCCGGCGGGAAAGGGCCATACGTCCCGATGACGGTAAGGTCCATAGAGCACCTCCTTATTTAGGGTCTGAACGTTTCAGGCACCTTTCTCAGCGCGAAATAGGCCGGCACGGAAATAGCGACGCCAAAAGCGAGCTGCAAAAAGTTCCCGGGCAGGGAGACCGCAGCCACAGCCGCCCCGTACATGAAACATTCGACGATAAAATATCCGCCGACCATCAAAAAGCCGGCCGCCAGGCTGCCAAACAAATAGTTGAATACGCCGCTGCCTTTTTTGTAAATGACCCAGCACAGGACGGACATGAGGCCTTTGATGATAAACGTGGGCAGCACATACGCCCCCGCCCCGGCAAACAGATCAGAAAGCGCGCTGCCCAGGCCGGCCGCCAGCGCAGCAAAAACCCCGCCGGAAAAAAATGTGCCAAGATACACCACCGAATCGCCTGCGTTCAAATAGGCACCGCTTATCACGGGCAGCGGGATCCGCACCGAATAAGTGACAACAAATTCCAGTGCCGTCATCAACGCGGCAAATACGATTTTTTTGAATTTTTTATCCATTGACTTTTCTCTCCTTTGCTTCTTGGTCCAATTGCATGATCTTTTCTTTGATCAGCGCCACGACATGGCGTTCCGCAAAATTCCTGGCCTGCAAGACCGCGTTTTTGATCGCCTTGGCGTCCGAACTCCCGTGCGCTTTGATCACCCCGGCATTCGCGCCCAGCAGGAGCGCCCCACCATATTCGGAATAGTCCATTTTCTTCCGGATCGTTTGGAAAGCAGGCTTTGCAAGCGCAGCGCCGAGTTTGGTGCGCGTGCTGGACAAAAGTTCTTCCTTGATCAAACCGAACAGGAATTTCGCGCAGCCTTCCATGAATTTCATCAGGACATTGCCCACAAACCCGTCGCAGACCGCAACATCGCAGTTGCCGAGCAACAGATCCCTTCCCTCAATATTGCCCACAAAATGGATATCCGCCTCTTTTAAAAGCTGATACGCTTCTTTGGTCAGCGTATCGCCCTTTTCTTCCTCGGCGCCGTTGTTGATCAGCCCGACACGCGGATCTTCCACGCCCATCAGCGTTTGCATATAGATGCTGCCCATGACGCCAAACTGCGCAAGATACGCGGGTTTGCAGTCCACATTGGCGCCGCAGTCGATCAGCAGCATGCCGCCTTTGGCCGTGGGCAAGACCGGTGCCAGCGCCGGCCGCAACACTTTTGGGATACGCCGTACGATCAGTGTGCCTCCCGCTACCGTCGCGCCCGTACTGCCCGCCGTGATGAATACATCGCCCTCCCCCGCGGCGGCCATTCTCAACCCGACGACCATCGAAGAATCGGTCTTGGTACGGACAGCCTGGACGGGCGGTTCGGCCATCTCGATTTCCTGCGACGCATGAACGATATCGATCCGGTCCTTATCGTAGGCATATTGTTCCAGCATCGGCGCAAGGATCTCACGTTTACCGACAAGATCCACATGGATATCCGGGAATTCGGATACCGCGGACACCGCCCCCTGGATGGTCGCACCCGGCGCATTGTCGCCGCCCATCGCATCTAAAATAATTTTATACATACTGCGTCTCTCCCTTATGAAAAAATTGTTTGCAGCTATTTTCGTTCGTATGGGACAACAGAAAAAAAGCGCACGATCACGGCATCTGTGCGCTTTCAGAGTACACAAAAACAAAAAGGGGAGTTCGTCAAGCGCCTATCGGATATATCGCCCGAATTTTTTTCTGAAATAGATGCCGTATACGACAACGACCCCTATACACAACACAATGGACGTATATACGACAACATCCTGATTGAATACGGAAAGTATCTCCAGCACGCTGGACACCGTGAGTACACTGCCTGTGATAATAGCCACGATGCTCACGCTTTTTTTCACTTCTTCCTTGATTTCTTTGGGGAAATTATTCCGGTAGATGCCGCCTTTCTTCAGAAGGCCGCAAGCCAGGAAATATACCCCGAGAACCAAAGTAAACAATACCATCAAATCGTATAAATCTTCCATAGCACTCCCTACAGTTTGCTGATTTTCGTTCCGTCGGCCCCGTCTTTTATCTCGTAACCTTTTTGTATTATCTGGTCACGCAATATATCGGCAAGCGCCCAATTCTTCTCTCTGCGGGCCGCGTCGCGCTGTTCGGCGAGCACCAGTATCTCGTCCGGTACGGTCTGGCAGGCCTCTTTTTCCAAGCCAAGCACATCCAGCAGCTCTTTTAAGAGCGAAAGCGTCTGGCGCGCCAGATCCGCGTCCGGCTTATCGGCAAAACAGATATTTGCTTCTTTTACGGCCTCAAAGAGCACACCCAGGGCATCGGCCGTATTCAGATCGTCTTCCATCGCCGCCAGGAAGCGGGCCTTGTACTCTTTTAAGGGCAGCGCCGCATCCGCCGCCTTTTCGCCGTTTTCAACGACATAACACAAATTCTCCATGCAGTTGTCGATCCGCTTCAAGGCGGCCTCCGCCTGCTCCAGCAGGTCCATGGAAAAGTTGACCGGGTTCCGGTAATGCGCCGAAAGCATGAACAGACGGACGGCAAGCAGATTGAACCGCTTCGAAAGATCCCGCACGGTAAAGAAATTGCCGAGCGATTTGCTCATCTTCTTGTTGTCGATATTGATATAGCCGTTATGCACCCAATATTTGACAAAGGGTTTACCGGTGGCGCCTTCGCTCTGCGCGATCTCGTTCTCATGGTGCGGGAATTTCAGGTCCATCCCGCCGCCGTGTATATCGAACATCTCGCCCAGATACTGCATGCTCATCGCGCTGCATTCGATATGCCAGCCGGGGCGACCTTCACCAAACGGGCTCTCCCAATAAGGCTCTCCGGGCTTTTTTGCTTTCCAGAGGGCAAAATCCATCGGGTCTTTTTTCTCTTCGTTTATTTCTACCCGCGCGCCGGCCTCAAGGTCTTCCAGATCCTGGCCGGACAATTTACCATACGCGGGGAAAGTCCTGGTAGAATAATATACATCGCCCGACTCTGTCGGATAGGCATGGCCTTTTTCGATCAGGCGGCCGATCAGCGCAATGATCTGCTGTATATGCTCGGTCGCTCTGGGATGTACCGTGGCCGGCCGGACGTTCAAGCCCTGTGCGTCTTTAAAATACTCCGCGATGAACCTGTCGGCCAGCGCTTTGACGGTAATGCCCTGTTCATGGGCGGCGCGGATCATTTTGTCATCTATATCCGTAAAGTTCTGCACGAACGTGACGTCATATCCGCAATATTCCAAATAGCGCCGAAACGTATCAAAAACGATGAAGGGACGCGCATTGCCGATATGAAAATAATTGTACACCGTGGGACCGCAAACATACATGCCCACATGGCCTTCCCGCAGGGGGAGAAACTCTTCTTTTTCCCTCGATAATGAATTATATAGTTTCAAACCACGGCCTCCCGATACGCTTTTTTTACTATATGTCAGTTAATAATTTATTATATAGTTTCCAGGGGTAAAAGTCAATTTAAAAGGGCTTATTCGCGGATACGGGCCAGCGAAAAACCAAGGTAATCGCAGGAGGTAAGCACATACCGGATGCCCCCTATCACTACGTCATCGTATTCGGCCTTTTTTATCTGCGGTCCGTGCAGGTGCCCGTAAATAACGGTCTTTACGCCGTAGCGCGCATACAGGCGGGTAAATTCGCTTTCCCGCATGCTCTGCGTGAAAGGCGGGAAATGTGCCACCCCGATGATCTCTCCCCTTTCCCGGGATGCCGCCCGGAGCGAGAGGGAGAGCCGGCCGACCTCGCGCGCATAGATCTTTTCATCTTCGGGCGTGAAGCTTTCATCGCCGTGCTGTTTCCAGCCGCGCGCACCGGCAAACACATACCCGCCTATCCGCCGCGCGTCGTTTTGAAGAAAATACGTATCGTTATGCAGCAGCGCGCGCGTTTTTGCGAGAGAACCGTGCCAATAATCGTGGTTCCCCTTGATCAGTATCTTCTTTCCCGGCAAGGCGCAGATAGCGTCCAGATCCGGGCGGGCGCTTGTATAATTCATGGCCCAGCTGAGGTCGCCCGCCACCACGACGATATCGTCTTTGGTCACTTTTTCCAGCCAGTCTTTTTTGATCGTCTCCCAATGGTTCTTCCAATGGGAACCGAAAATATCCATCGGTTTTTCCAGGGCGGTGGAAAGATGCAGGTCGGCGATCGCATAGATGCTCACGGGGCCGCCTCCTCCACAAAACCTCCGAGAGCGGACAGCAGCGCTTCCTTGC
This sequence comes from Christensenellaceae bacterium, assembly GCA_963665505.1. Classification (GTDB taxonomy): domain Bacteria; phylum Bacillota; class Clostridia; order Christensenellales; family Christensenellaceae; genus QANA01. The sequence continues at coordinate 1,156,082 of OY762275.1, read as the reverse complement.
CCGTCTTATCGTAAGAAGAAAAAGCAAGGACTTCCCCCAAACCGCGGTGAGAGAGCGCCTTCTGGATCAGGCGGCACGCATGCTTGCGCTTGGATTTTGCGATCTTATCGGCCTTTGTCGCCGCTACGATGTATGGAATCGAATAGTGCTCTAAAAGATCAAGCATCAGGTTGTCTTCCGCCGTGGGCACCCGGCGGATATCGATCAGCACCAACACCGCGCGGAGGTTGGCGGCATACTGAAAATAACGGCCCATCATCGCATCCCATGTCTCTTTCTGCGCTTTGGAAAGATTGGCATACCCATACCCCGGGAGGTCGACCAGATAGAACGACTCGTTGATCAGAAAATAATTGACCAGCCGCGTTTTGCCCGGCGTCTTGGATACTTTGGAGAGCCTTTTTTGATTGGTGACCATGTTGATGAACGAGGATTTCCCCACGTTTGACCTACCCACGACGGCTATTTCGGGAAGCGTCGTGTTATACGTATCAAAACCGTCCTTCAGACTGGTCACGAATTTCGCCGATCTAATCTGCATGCTGTTTCTCCTGCCCCAAACCTATTTCCACGACCTCGCGGAATTCCGTCACCGGAAAGAAATGTAGCTTGGAGCGGATTTCTTTCGGGATCTCCTCAAGATCCACCATATTGTCTTTGGGGAGTATCACATTATAGATCCCCGCCCTGTATGCGGCGAAGGTTTTTTCCCGCAGGCCGCCGATCATGAGCACGTGGCCCGAAAGCGTGACTTCGCCCGTCATCGCAATGTCTCTGCGTACTTTTCTGCCCGAGAGCGCGGAAGCGACGGCCAGCGCCATTGTGATGCCCGCCGAAGGTCCGTCTTTGGGGACGGCGCCCTCCGGAATATGGATATGGATATCTTTTTTCTTATGGAACTCTGCCGAGATACCCAGACTTTCCGCATGCGAACGGACAAGAGAGATCGCGGTCTTTGCGCTTTCCTTCATCACATCGCCCATTTGGCCCGTAAGCTCCGTCTCGCCGGAACCTTCCATAACGGAGACTTCGATGGGCAGCGTCGTCCCGCCCGCACGCGTCCAGGCAAGGCCGATCGCCGTGCCTACGGCCGCTTCTTTAGGAAGTTTGGTATCCATATACCGGGGATTGCCCAGATATTTTACCAGATTGTTCTTTTTTACAAGTATTCTGTCGCCTTTTTCCACATAGGCCTTCGCCGCTTTCCGGCAAATGTCCGCTATGCAGCGTTCCAGTTCACGCACGCCGCTTTCGCGGGTATAGCCGCTTATAATGGCGCGCACGGCGCTTGGCTGTATATGCAATATCTCTTTATTCATCCCATGCTTTTCAAGCTGCTTGGAGATCAGGTGCCGCAACGCGATCTGCTCCTTCTCATAGGGCGTATAGCTATCCAACTCGATGATCTCCATACGGTCATACAGGGCGGGCGGGATATCGTCGGCATTATTGGCCGTCGCGATGAACATGACACCGGACAGATCGAAATCGATATCCAGATAATGGTCCTGAAAAGTCTGGTTCACTTCTTCATCCAATACTTCGAGCAGGGCCGCGGTAGGGTCGCCTCTAAAATCGCTGGCCATCTTATCGATCTCGTCCAGCAAGAACACCGGGTTCATCGTGCCCGCACGGCGGATATTGGATATGATGCGCCCCGGGATCGACCCGACGTATGTCCGGCGGTGGCCGCGGATCTCGGCTTCGTCCCGCACGCCGCCGAGAGACATACGCACGAATTTCCTGCCCATAGCCTCGGCGATCGCCTTTGCGATGGAAGTCTTGCCGACACCGGGCGGGCCGATGAAACATAAGATGTTCCCCTGCACCTTGCCGGTGAGCTTGCAGATGGACAGATATTCCAATATGCGCTCCTTGACCTTTGTCATACCGTAATGATGCCGGTTGAGCGCTTTCTTTGCGCGCGCGATATCGATATCGTCCACGGTATATTTCCTAAAAGGCAGCGCCATGATCCATTCGAAATAATTGAGCATCACATTATAATCCGGAGACTGCATGTTCATATGCTCCATGCGGGCCGCTTCTTTTTGGAGCTTTTCTTTCGTATCTTCGGCCACGGGCATCGTTTTGACATATGCCTTGATCTTATCCGCTTCGCTTTCCGGATTTTCTTCTTCCCCGAGGGAACTTTGGATCGAGCGGATCTGCTCGCGCAGGTAATGCTCTTTCTGCGTCTGTTCCAAACGGGATTTTGTCTTTTTTGAGATCTCGCTCTCGATCATCGCGATATTTTTCTCGCGTACCGCGTGATTGATCACTTTTTGCAGCCGTTCTTCTATATCCAGCGTCTCCAGGATCCCCTGCTTTTCCGGGATCTCCTTGACCAGCCCCACCGCTACGGTGTCGGCCAACCGGGAGGGAGACTTTATTTCTGAAAGCGCGAGCAGAGCCTCCTGCGAGACACGGTTGCTCGCCAGGCCGAATTCTTCATATTTTTCGATAAGGGAGCGCATATAGGCGGCCGCTTTTTCTCCTTTGAACGCACTTTGCGTACAGTCTTCGACCGTGGCCATATAGCAGTCTTCCAATGTATATTCGATCAGTCTTGCCCGCTGGAGCCCTTCGGCAAGCACACGTACCATCCCCCCCGAGATTTTCAGGATATGCCGAACCTTAGCGATCACGCCGACGGAAAAGATATCCTCCCGTTCGGGCGATTCCATGCGCGGGTTTTTTTGCGTAACCAAAAAGATCCGCGCATCTTTTTCCATTACTTTGTCCAGCGCTTTCAAAGAGGTTTCCCGGACCACTTCAAAATTCGTAATCGTGCTGGGGAATACCACAATGCCCCGCAGGGGCAACATGGGCAGGGCAAATTTCTCGCCTTGCATCATTCTTCATCCTCCCATACAGACAATTTTCTCTACGATACCCATTATATAATAAATACGGCCCTCCCACAACATGGGCGGCCCGACAAAAAAAGTGGCGCCGTATGAACAACGCCACTTCCGAAACCTTTTATTCAGCGCGGGCGGGCAGTTGCTCCGCCTTCCGTATCATTTTGATATTTTTTGCAAAACGTATGGAATCCCGCGTCACAACACACTTCTTCACATCCCCCTGGGAAGGCGCTTCGTACATGGCATCCATCATCGCGGATTCCATGATGGACCGCAGACCGCGAGCCCCCGTGTTCCGGTCCATCGCCAATTTAGCGATCTCCGAAATCGCGTCCTTCTCAAACTGCAGCTCGATCCCGTCCAGTTCGAACAGACGCTTATACTGCTTGGTAAGGGCGTTTTTCGGTTCCGTCAAAATACTGACCAGCGCTTGCTCATCCAGCCCTTCGAGCGTCACGATAATGGGCATCCTGCCGACAAATTCAGGGATCAGCCCATACTTCAAAAGGTCTTCGGGCATGATATGGCTGTAAAGCATCCCCAGGTCCTTTTCCTTTTTCGGCTTTACATCTGCGCCAAAGCCCATTGTCTTTTTGCCGATTCTCTTCTCGATGATATCTTCGAGGCCGCCGAACGCCCCGCCGCAGATAAAGAGGATATTGGTCGTATCGATCTGTATAAATTCCTGGTGAGGATGCTTCCTTCCGCCCTGCGGCGGCACATTGGAGATCGTCCCTTCCAGAATCTTCAGCAGCGCCTGCTGCACACCTTCGCCCGAGACGTCGCGCGTGATGGAGGGGCTATCTCCTTTACGGGCGATCTTATCCACCTCATCCAGGTAAATGATCCCTTTCTGCGCTTTTTCGATGTTATAATCCGCAGCCTGTATCAGCCGCAGGAGTATGTTTTCGACATCTTCGCCCACATAGCCGGCTTCGGTAAGGTTGGTGGCATCCGCAATGGCAAAAGGCACTTTCAATATGCGCGCAAGTGTCTGCGCAAGCAGTGTTTTGCCGCAGCCGGTGGGACCGAGCATCAGAATATTGCTTTTAGAAAGCTCCACATCATTTTTCTTGGAGGGGGGCGAAGCGATCCGTTTATAGTGGTTATAAACGGCCACCGCCAGGTACTTCTTCGCTCTTTCCTGGCCTATCACATAATCATCTAACGCCGCAACGATCTCGGCGGGCTTTGGAAGATCGCTCAGATCCGGGCTCTCGTCCGTTTCAAAATCTTCATTTATGATTTCCTGACAAAGTTCGACACACTCGTCGCAGATATATACACCCGGCCCTGCGACTATCCGGCGCACCTGATCCTGGTATTTACCGCAAAACGAGCACTTGATCGGCTTTGTATCGTCTGGTCTGTTATTCATAAGCACCTCTTAACATTATCTTTTGGCTGGAATAACCTCGTCTATCACACCGTACGCCATCGCGTCCTGCGCGGACATGTAAAAGTCACGCTCCATATCCAACTTCAGTTTTTCAATATCCTGCCCCGTCCTTTCGGACAATATCCGGGCCAGTTGTTTTTTTACCCTTAAAATCTGGCGGGCCTGGATCTCTATATCCGTCGCCTGCCCCTGTGCTCCACCTAAAGGTTGGTGGATCATGATCTCGCTGTTGGGCAGCGCCTTGCGCTTGCCTTTTGCCCCGGCCGCCAATAAGAAGGCTCCCATAGATGCCGCCATACCTATACATATGGTCGAAACATCGCATTTGACATACTGCATCGTATCAAATATTGCCAGCCCCGCACTCACAGAACCGCCCGGGCTGTTGATGTACATAAAAATATCTTTTTCCGGATCTTCCGCTTCCAGGAAGATGAGCTGCGCCACGACCAGATTGGCCGTGATATCGTTGATCTCCCCCGGAATAAATACGATCCTGTCTTTTAAAAGCCTCGAATAAATGTCATAGGAACGTTCTCCCCGGTTTGTCTGCTCAACTACAATCGGTACAAAACTCATTGTTGAAAACTCCTTTTTTTGCTAATTGATCCCTTCGTAAATATTCAGGCTTCTTGGCCGGCATTTTCTGCCTCTTCAGAAGCCTCCGCCGGTGTTTCTTCCTTTGCCGGCCCTTCCCCGGCAGTCGCTTCTGTCGCGGCTTCCTGGGCCTGCGCCGGTTCCGCCGGTTTGGGCGCTATTGTCTTTGCCTGGGAAACAAGGAAACGCCCCAGGGCCTGATAAGCCGCCCGGTTCTCTATATAGTCTTTCTCTTCCGGATCGATCGCCGCCTTATATTCCTCTATGGTTTTCTTCTGCATTTCTGCAAATTCGGCCATCATCTTTTCCACATCCTCCGCTGCGGGCTGGATGTTTTCTTTTTCTTTCACAGCCTCGAGCACCAGCTGCGTTTTTACACGCTGGGAGGCACCCGGCCGCAGTTGTTTTTTCAGTTCGTCCATCGTCGACCCGACATATTCCAGATATTTATCCAGCGTCACGCCCTGGTAGGCCAGGTTATAGGTCATCTCCTGCAACTGGCTTTCCACCTGCGAATCGATCATCGGTTCGGGGATATCCACCGCGGAAGCCTTCACGACCGCTTCGATCACGGCGCTTTCCAGCCGCATATTGTTCTGCTCTTCGTTCTTCTGCCGCAGTTTTTCGGTAAGGTCTTTTTTATATTCGTCAAACGTATCAAATTCGGAAACGTCCTGCGCGAATTCATCGTCGGGTTCGGGCAGAAGCTTTTCTTTTACCGACGTTATTTTGACGTTAAAAACGGCGAGTTTGCCGGCCAGGTTTTTCTCGTGGTAATCTTCCGGGAAAGTCACATCCAGGCGTTTGCTCTCTCCGGCCGACAGGCCGACCACCTGTTTTTCAAAACCGGGGATAAAAGTCCCCGACCCCAGGTTGAGCGTCTGCGCCTCAGCCGTACCGCCTTCGAACGCTTTCCCATCCACGCTGCCCGTATAATCCAGGATCACCCGGTCTCCATCCGCAGCGGGGCGCTTAACGTCTTCATAACGCGCGTTTCTTTCCCTTGTCGCACGAATATCCTCTTCCACCGCTTTTTCGCTGAACGCCACCGGCGCATATTCTACTTCCATGCCTTTATATTCGCCGAGCTGCACTTCGGGCTTCACGAACACATCCGCCGTGACGACGATAGGCTCGCCCTTTTCCATCGAAACCAGGTTCACGTTCTCCGGGCGGGAAACAACGAACAGGTTCTGTTCTTTTATCGCCGCACTATACGCATCCGGGAACGCGATGTTGAACGTGTCTTCAAAAAAGACGCCTTCGCCATAATAGTTTTCCAACACCGTCCTAGGGACATGGCCCTTTCTGAAACCGGGCACCACAAACTTCCCTTTGTTTTTATTATATGCTTGATCCGATGCTGTTTTGAAAAGCGATTCCGGTATTTCGAATTTTATTTGGATTTTGTTTTTCCCGATTTCTTTTATGGTTGCCATGTTTTCCTCCCGCTCTTCCGCAGTAGCTGCTTTAGAGTCCGCTGTCCTATTCATCTTTTTTATTGTGCCCTAAGGGCACAGTATAGTCTACCATATATCCTACCCCTGCGCAAGTGCCTGTTTCCCATAGAAAAACACCTGTCCAAAGGGATTTCTTTGCTTCCATAAACGCCACAGGACGAACCCGTGGCGTTTTTGTTTTTGAGACGGACCATAAGCCGAGTTCTGTATCGGATGACCATCTGTCTAGGCCTGCAGTTGCCAGCAGGCTCAAGCGATTACATGGAGCTTAGCGGGCCGCTATTTAATGCTCCCATACCAATCTTGCACCGGACGGGGTTTACAGGAGGCCAAAGTTGCCTGAGGCCCCGGTGAGCTCTTACCTCGCCTTTCCACCCTTGCAGCGGAATGCCCGCTGCGGTATATCTCTGTTGCACTTTCCTTGGAGTCGCCTCCACCGGGCGTTACCCGGCGTCCATGCCCTTTGGTGCTCGGACTTTCCTCACCCATAACGGGCGCAGTCATCTGTTCCGCTCAAAAATTCATTCCAACACGATCAAAATCCTTCCGCAGTTTTCGCAGAAAGTCAATTTCTCCGCCTTCTTCACGGAAGCGGCCATGCCCGAAGGCAGCAGCATATTGCAGCCGGCGCACCGGTTATCCTGCAATATCGCGACCGGGGTCGGCCGTATCTCCTTGACGCGCTTATATTCCTTCAGCAGCGCGGGCGAAAGTTTCTTTTCGACTTCGGCCACGCGGGCTTTCAGGTCCTTTACCTCGCCGGCTACGCTGTTCAGTTCCTCGGTATGCTTCACTTTCAGTGTATCATATTCTTTCTTGGCCGCGCGCATTTTTTGTAAAAGTTCTTTTAACAATTTATCCGTCACGTCTATTTCTTCCCGCAGAGCAGCCATATCTTTCCGGATCTGAGAAGAAACGCCATATAGCTTTTTGCCTTTCGCGACAAACTCTTCCACTTCTTCTTTTTTCAATCCCTGCACATCGCACTCGGAATAATAACTGATGTCTTTGTTCAGGTCGTCCACGTCTTCCAGGAGCGTGGTATACTGCCGCTCCAGTTCGTAGACCTCGCTTTGCTTGAGCACGATCTTGTTCTCGATCGTATTCAGTTTTTTTCGGCTATTCTTCAAATAGCGCTGTAATTTCAAAAGCCGCTTACGCGTCGGCGTATTTTTCAGCTGCTTTTTGAAGGTATCCAATTCTATATCTCTTTTTTGGTATTCCCACAAATCATTTAAGTTTTCCACAACGGCACCTCCGAATATAATAAAAAAGATATACACTAACCAACCGGCACCAGATGCGACAGACTACATGTATATATAAGGACGAGCACCTGTTACGGAGCCGTATACTTCCATATCACATTTTAACGCATTTGCACATCTTTGTAAACTCTCGCACATTTCCCGCACAAAAACCGCTTCCGTATCGTAATGCCCCGCTTCGAAAAGCGCGAGGCCGTAAGAACGCGCTTCTTCCCAATGGTGATGCTTTACTTCCCCCACGACATAGGCATCCACGCCCTGCATGACCGCGGCTTTTATAAATTCGCCGCCCGCGCCGCCCATACAGGCCACCTTTACGATATTGCCGCAGCCGCCCGCCACACGAAGAACGGGAGTCCCCAGCGTCTTTTTCAAATGCGCCGCGAATCCGGCCGTATCCATAGGCTTCGCCAGCCGCCCGAGCACACCGAGGGCCGCAACGATCTTTCCGCCCGCATCCTGCTTTTCGATATGCAGCGGCCGCAGATCGGCCAGGCCGATCTGCCGGCCCAGCGCATAACTCAGCCCTGAACCGGGCGCGGCATCGTAGGAAGTATGCGCCGCATAGAGGTTCACACCGGCCCGTACCGCCCCGATCAGGCGCTTGGCCGCCGGGTCATCTAGAGCGAACTTCTGCATCGGCGCGAACACCGCCGGATGATGGGACACGATCGTATCAAACCCGCCTTTTTTTGCCTCGGCGAGGACGGTTTCGGTCACATCCAGGCAGACAAGGACCTTGCGTACGAGCGTCTGAAGATCCAGCAACAAACCGCTGTTGTCCCATTCGCTGGCCGCTTCGAGCGGCGCGATGTTTTCCATCATAGCGGCAAATTGCGCGGTTGTCAAGTATTGCATCCCCATTCCTCCCATTCTTTTTGTACTTTTTCAAAAACAGACAGCCAGGCCCGGACTTCCGCTGCCCGCGCGCCTGTTTTTACACGCGCTGCGATCCGCCGGTACTGTGAAACCTTGCAGGCCAGATAGCACCGCCATTCCGCTGTCGGGCGCACATAGCGCCCCAAAAGAAGTTCCTGCAAAGAATACGGCGCGGAACTGCCGGGCGCAGCCCGGAGGATCGGGTAGAATTTCCCGCCCTCCCGCGCCATATCCTCCACTTCGATCAGAAACCCCGCGGCGATCAGAAAGCGCCGCAGTCTCTCCGGGTATGTATGCGGGGAAAGAATGAGATACGCCGCGGACCGGGCGACGCGCAACCCTTTTTCCAGCAGCGAGACCATCAGCGGCGCGCCCATGCCCGAGATGACGATGCCGCCGGCTTCTCCTTCGTTCAGAACCGAAAGCCCGTCGCCCAGGCGGCAATCCGTCCTGCCGGCCAGTCCGGCAGCATAAAAAAAACATTTGGCTTTTTCCAGAGACTTTTCGCTGATATCCGAAGCGATCCCCTTTTCGGCCAGGCCCCGCTCCAAAACACCCGCGCAGGTATGCCCATGGTCGGTGCCGATGTCTGCGATCACGCGGGTCTTTACGCATAGATCTATGATTTTGCGGAGCCTTGGGGTAAAAAGCATGCACGCACTCCTTCCCTTTTGGGAACAGTATTTCCCCATAGTAAAAATGACGAACCGCTTCGTCATTTTACCAGGTCATTCGAGATAGTCGCGCAGCTTTTTGCTTCTGCTTGGATGGCGCAATTTGCGCAGCGCCTTTGCTTCTATCTGCCGGATACGCTCCCTTGTGACTTTGAATTCCTTGCCCACTTCTTCAAGGGTACGCGCACGCCCGTCATCCAGTCCGAAACGCAATTTCAACACTTTCATTTCCCGGGGAGTAAGCGTGTCCAGCACATCCATCAACTGTTCCTTGAGGAGCAGGAACGCGGCCGCGTCCGCAGGGGCCGGCGCATCTTCATCGGGAATGAAATCGCCGAGATGGCTATCTTCCTCTTCCCCGATCGGCGTCTCCAGAGAAACCGGTTCCTGCGCGATCTTCAGAATCTCGCGCACTTTTTCTTCCGGGATGTTCATTTCCCGGGCCAATTCTTCGGGGAGCGGGTCTCTGCCATACTTTTGCAGCAGCTGCCGGGATACGCGGATCAGCTTATTGATCGTCTCCACCATATGCACGGGGATACGGATCGTGCGTGCCTGGTCCGCAATGGCGCGTGTGATGGCCTGGCGGATCCACCAGGTCGCATAGGTGGAAAATTTATACCCTTTGGTATAGTCGAATTTTTCCACCGCCTTGATCAGCCCAAGGTTCCCCTCCTGGATAAGATCCAAAAAGAGCATGCCCCTGCCCACATAGCGTTTGGCTATACTGACGACCAGGCGAAGGTTTGCCTCCGCCAGTTTGCGCTTGGCTTCTTCGTCCCCCAGACCCATGCGGATAGCCAATTCTTTCTCTTCGTCGGCCGTGAGCAGCGGAACTTTGCCAATCTCTTTTAAGTACATGCGCACCGGATCATCGATATTTACGCTGTCCGGCACGGTCTTCAGAGTCTTTTCATCTTCCTGGGATATTTCTTCTTCCAGTTCGTCGTCAATAATGTCGATATTCAAGCCTTCCAGAACATCATAGAGCTTCTCCAGCTCGTCGGGCTTCAGCGGAATATCCTTGAGCATGTCTGTTATCTCCCCATAGGTAACCACGCCTTTGCTTTTGGCAAATTCGACGATTTTCAACAGCTCTTCTTCTCTTCTGCTTCTGCGCTTCGTATATTTCTCTCCCTTAACGGGTTTTGCCGCATCCGTCTTCAATATATTTCACCTTCTAAAAAATAGTATCACTGATTTTGTGCAATTCCAAATTTACTTCGGCGATACGCCGCATCCATTCCTCCCGTTTTGTTTTTTCCTGGATCGACCGGATTTCTGTCAGCAGTTGTTCGCGTTTTTCTTTCAGCCGGGCGATACGCAACTTTCGTACCAGCATCTCGGCGTAGCCTTCTGCCGTAATCTCATTTGGAATGTCCTCTGCCAAAAGCTCGGCCAACCTGCCGCTCTCGACAGAAAATACGGATAATAATTCGGCACAAGTAGGCATAATTCCTCTTTTTATTTCTCCGGAAATATAGGAATATATTCTTTTATATAACGCATCCCGGAACAGGCCTTCGTACAGCGTCCCATCCTTCTGGACGAGTGCGGGCCGCTCCATCAGCAGCGCTATCAGCTTTTCCTCGTCTTCCTTATTCTTTTTTAACAAGTTTAACTCATTTACAGGCAAACTATACCTTTTTTCCCGTTTTCCTTTCAGAAGTTGCATCTTCAACGTGTTTTCGCTTATTTTTGTGGTTTTTGAGAGTTGGCGAAGGAAGCGCTCCTTCTCTATCTCGTTATCCAGCGCGGCGATCATCCCGACCGCCTGGGTGGCATATTCCACCACCTGGTCGGGCTGCTCCATATCATAGTCCCGCTGCGCCACCTGCAGTTTGAACGCCATGCCCGCAAGCGCATGTTTACCCATTTCACGGAATTTATATGCCCCATATTTTTTGATATAATCGTCCGGATCCAGTTCTTCCGGGAGCAGCATGACAAAAACACGCAGGCCTTCCTTTTGCAGGATATCGATCGCGCGAAGCGCCGCCTTTATCCCCGCCTGGTCGCCGTCATAGCAAAGATACACACGGTTGGTATAGCGTTTGATCAGCCTGGCTTGTTCCGGCGTCAACGCCGTGCCCAAAGAGGCGACGGAATTGCCGATGCCCCGGGCGGCCAGCGCGACCACATCCATATACCCTTCGGTCAGCAATATATTATGCAGGTTCTTTTTTTTGCGCACTAGATTCAGGGCATACAGATTGTATCGCTTATTGAAAAGGATGGTTTCGCCCGTATTGAGGTACTTGGGCTCGCCGTCGTCCATCACGCGGCCGCCAAAGGCGATCACCTCGCCGAACACGTTCTGTATCGGGAACATGACCCGGTCGCGGAAAAAGTCATAGACGCGCCCGTCCTTGCTGCGCACGACCCCCGCGTCCAGCATTTCCTTTAGCGTATAGCCCTTTTCCAGCAAGAACCGGTAGGCGCCGTCGGAGATATTCTTTGCATACCCCAGCCCAAAGGGCAATATCGCTTCGGAGATCTTGCGCTTTTCCACATAGACGAAGGCTTCCTTGCCGCCCGGGGAAAGCAGGTTGTGGTTATAATAAACGGCCAGTTCCTTCATCATCTGTGAAAGCCGTTTTTTGTACTCTTTTCTTTTTTTATATTCTCCGTCGTCCGAAAACTGCGGGAGCTCCATACCTGCCCGTTCCGCCAGAAAGGCGACCGCTTCGGGGAACGTGAATTTCTCATTTTCCATAATGAACGTGATGACGTTCCCGCCTTTTTTACAGGAAAAACAATAAAACATCTGTTTATCCGGGCTCACGCAAAACGACGCGTTGCGCTCATGATGCCAGGGACAGCATGCCCAAAGCCGCGTGCCACGTTTTTCCAGACGCACATATTCGCCGATCACTTCGGCGATATCGTTTTTTGCCAGCAGTTTCGCCAGCCATTCCTCACTGAATTTAGCCAAAATCCCTCTCTTCCCAACAGCCTCTGCCGGTTACAGAAGCGTCCAGCCATGCGGGACGAACAGTTCCTGGAATTTCGTGACCGCGAACTTGTCCGTCATACCGGCGATATAATCCGCCACACACACGAGCACACCGTCCTGCAGGATCCGCTGTTCGGTCGCCTCGGTCAGTTCGTGCGTATGCGCGACGTAGTAATCCATCAGCATATGGATGATGTCTTTTACTTTTTTCTCTTCGTTCTTAGCCGCATTGTCCTTATAAACGGCTTCGAACATGAATGCCCGCAGCGCCTGCGTAGCCTGTTCGACGGCAGGGCTTATCTGCAAAAACGGCTTGTCCAGACTGTGGAAAACGATATCGGTGAGCATCGTATTGATCCGTCCGCTGTGTGTTTCGCCCAGCACGCGGATGCAGTCTTTGGGCAGATCGGGCACCGTGATAATGCCCGCGCGCAGCGCGTCGTCGATGTCGTGGTTCAGATAGGCAATCCGGTCCGCATAATTAACGGCCATACCTTCCAGCGTGGCCGGGCGCATGCTTCTCCTATGGTTCAAAATGCCGTCCCGGACTTCATAGGTCAGGTTCAGCCCGGCCCCGTTTTCCAGTTTTTCCACGACGCGCAGGCTTTGTTCGTTGTGCGCAAACGTAAGACCGCCCTGCCCCGCCTGCCGAAAATAATCCGCAATGGCAGCTTCCCCGGCATGTCCGAACGGCGTATGGCCAAGGTCATGCCCAAGCGCGACGGCTTCCGTCAGGTCTTCGTTCAGCGAAAGGCACCGGGCGATCGTCCGGGCGATCTGCGAGACTTCCAGCGTGTGGGTAAGCCTTGTCCGGTAGTGACTGCCCTCCGGGTTGATGAACACCTGCGTTTTGTCTTTCATCCGGCGGAAGGCTTTGCTGTGCACGATCCTGTCCCGGTCGCGCATGAATTCGGTGCGCACCTCGCTTTCCGGTATGGGGCGCACTCTGCCTTTCGTGTTTTCGCACAACATCGCATAGGGGGAAAGCGTCGCGCGTTCCCTTTTATAAAAAGATTCCCGCAGATTCATGAAAAACACCATACTTTCCTATCTGTTTTATTTGACATCTGTCCGCCAATTCCTTTTTTACGGAAGCACAAAATAAAAACGCCGGTACATTAATGTACCGGCGTTTTGGTTCTACATGTTTACTTTGCGTATTCCACAGACCGTGTCTCCCGAATGACATTGACTTTAATCTGTCCGGGATAATCCAGATCCTTCTCGATCTTTTTGACGATGTCTCTTGCCATGATTGCAGTACCGACTTCATCCACATCTTCTGGTTTGACGATGATTCTGACTTCTCTGCCCGCCTGTATGGCGTACGACTTTTCAACACCGCTGAATGAATTTGCAATTTCCTCTAAAGCTTCCAAACGTTTAACGTAATTATCAAGAGATTCTCTTCTCGCGCCCGGCCTTGCGGCAGATATCGCATCGGCCGCCTGTACCAGGACTGCCTCGACCGTCTTCGCCTCTACATCGCCATGGTGCGCGGCGATCGCATTGACCACTTCCGGCTTCTCTTTATATTTGATGGCGAGTTCCGCCCCAATCTGCGTATGAGAGCCTTCCACTTCGTGGTCGACCGCTTTGCCTATGTCATGCAGAATCCCGGCCCGTTTTGCCAGCCGCGCATCGGCACCGATCTCATCCGCCATGATACTGGCAAGATGTGCTACTTCCAGGGAGTGCTTGAGCACATTCTGGCCGTAACTTGTGCGATAATGCAGCCTGCCCAGTAATTTCACGAGCTCCGGGTGCAGCGAATGTATGCCCACATCGAAAACCGCGGCTTTCCCCGCCTCTTTGATCTCGTTATCGACTTCTTTCTTGGCCTTATTGACCATTTCTTCGATCCTGGCCGGGTGTATCCTTCCGTCGATAATCAATTTCTCCAAGGCAATCCTTGCGACTTCTCTTCTTATAGGATCAAAACCGGAAAGAATCACCGCTTCCGGTGTGTCATCGATGATCAGGTCGATCCCCGTAGCCGTCTCCAACGCACGTATGTTCCTGCCTTCCCTGCCGATGATTCTTCCCTTCATTTCATCGTTCGGCAGCGAGACAACAGAGATCGTCGTTTCCGCTACATGATCGGCGGCACATCTTTGTATCGCAAGGGAAAGAATGTTCCTCGCCTTTTTTTCCGCTTCTTCCTTGGCAGAGGTTTCGATGTCGCGGAGCATGACCGCCATATCCCTGCGAGCTTCCTGTTCGACTTTATCCATCAGCTGTGCTTTCGCCTGATCGGTCGACATTTCCGCCACTTTTTCCAGCTCTTCGATCTGCTGCTGCTTTAATTTGGAAACATCTTCTTTTAAAACAGTGACATCCTGGAGCTTGGTATTCAGGGAAGACTCCTTGCCCTCCAAAACATCCGCTTTCTTGTCCAGCGTTTCTTCTCTTGCAAGAAGTCGTCTCTCTATCTTGATTTGTTCATTACGTCTGACTTTAGATTCTCTGTTAAATTCAACTCTGAGTTTATGGATCTCGTCTTTTGCTTCCAAAACCGTCTCTTTTCTTATAGATTCCGCCTTTTTCTGCGCATCTTCGATAAGTTTCACAACGGTTTCTTCCGCACGGCCTATCTTTTTTTCCGCAATGTTTTTCCGGTATGCGTACCCGACGGCCAACCCGCCGGCCAATGCCGCAACCCCTGCGATGATAGTCCACAAAAGTCCGTCCACTAAAACTCCCGCACCTCCTTTAGCCCGGATACCGGGCCTTGATTTCTATTTACATTTTCAAATCAGGTAAAATTTGTTCATGTTTTCACTATTCAGTTTAATACTTTTGGTAGTGGTTGTCAATCCGCCTTTACGCTATCCATACCCCCAGGCCCGCCAGATATCCGGTGGAAAAAGCGATCTGCAGGTTATACCCGCCCGTGCAGGCGTCGAGGTCGAGCATCTCGCCCGCAAAGTACAGTCCTTTTACAAGTTTGCTCTGCATGGTGGAGGGATCGACTTCTTTCACCTCGACGCCTCCTCTTGTGATGATCGCTTCGTCGATGCACCTGGTCCCTTCTATCGGCACGCGGAAGGCTTTTATCGCCGCGATCAGGCGCCTGCGTTCTTCCCGTGTGACCGCATGCACGGCTTTTTCTCCGTCCAGGCCGGCCTGCAGGACCACTTCCGGGCACAGCGCCCGCGGGAACAGCTTGAAGAGTGCGTTCTTCAGTTCTTTGTTGCTGTTTTCCGAAAAATCGCGCAGCATCCGTTTGTCCAGTTTCTGCGCGTCCAGCCCGGGTTTCAGATCGAGCAGGACAAGCGTGTCACAAAACGCATAGTCCTCTATATGCGCGCTGGCCGAAAGTACCAGCGGCCCCGACAGCCCGAAATGCGTAAACAACATTTCCCCCAGTTCTTCATACCGCTTTTTTCCCTTTTCATAAAAAGAAAGCGTGACGTTTCGTAGAGATATGCCCGTAAGCCGTCTGCACAGCGCCGCATCGCGGGCCACCAGCGGGATGAGGGACGGGCGCGGCTGCCGTATCGTGTGGCCGGCGGCCCTAGCCATTTCGTACCCTTCCCCGTTGCTGCCCGTCGCCGGGTAGGAAAGGCCGCCGGTGGCCAATATGACCTTATCATATGGATATGTTTTCCCCTGCATGCGCAGACCAAGCACACGGCCGTTTTCTATAAGGACTGCATCCACATGCGTATGCAAAAAAACACTTGCCCCTGCCTGACCCAACATGCCGGAAAGTGTTTTTATGACGTCGCTGGATTTATCTGAAACAGGAAATACGCGGCCGCCCCGTTCCACTTTCGTCGGGAGGCCGTGCGTTTCCAGCAAGGCGACCAGATCCCGATTGGAAAAGCGGCTGAATGCCCCGTAGAGGAACCGGGGATTGCGCATCACGTTTTGCAGGAATTCTTCCCGCTCGGCCGTATTGCTGAGATTGCACCTGCCTTTGCCGGTCAGGTATAGTTTTTTGCCCAGCTTTTCGTTTTTCTCATACAAATCGACTGCGTCCGTCTTCGCCGCGGCAAATGCGGCCATCATACCGGCGGGCCCGCCGCCGATCACTGCCGTCTTTCTCAATGCTCACTCCTCGCCGCCCTGCGTATCCGCATCTTTGTAGTTGCGCATCGCATAGATATTCTTCTCCCGCCAGAGTTTTTCCATCACATTGAAATTTTCCAGCAGGGATTCCTTTTTTTCCAGCCCGATCATGATGATAAGCACGTTGATAATGCTCAAGGGCGCCACCAGGGAATCCACAAAAGAATTCATCTCGCTTTTGGTGAGGATGCAGGCGTCGGCCACTTCATACAGCGGAGAGAGGACATTGTCGGTGATCGAGATGATCTTGGCGCCGCGCTGTTTGGCAAAACGCAAGCCTTCTACCGTCTGGCTTGAATACCGCGGGAAGCCAAGGCCGATCACCACGTCCTCTTTGCCGGCGTGGATGAGCTGCGAATATACATCCACCGTCCCCAGCGTGATGGATTTCGGGTTTTCAAATATGAAACTCAGATAATACACTAAAAATTGCACAAGCGGCGCGCTGCTCCGAAAACCGATGACATAGATTTTTTTGGCATTGACGATGTATTTGACAACGGTTTTGACTTTTTCCACATCCAGTGTGCGCCGGGTAGCCTTCATGTTGTTGATTTCCATCTTCAGCACGGTGTCGATGATCTCTTCGGTCGATAATCCTTCCATCAGGTTGAGGCGCTGTACGTTCGTCAGTTTGTTTTTAATGATCTCCTGCAGGTGTTTCTGCAGCTTGGGGTAGCCTTCGTAACCCAATGCATAGGCAAAGCGCACGACCGTGGATTCGCTTACGCCCACCTCCCTGCCCAGTGTGCCCGCCGTCATGAACGCCGCCTTGTCATAATTCTCGCAAATATACGCGGCGATGGCTTTTTGTCCTTTGCTAAAAGAGGAAAGCCTGCTCTCGATCTCATCCAACAAATTTAATTTTTCCATAATCCACACCTGTCTGTTTTATTGGAACATACTAAAAAATAGATAAAAATGAGACGGTACATGTACCGTCTCATTTTACCATAAAACGAACAGAAAATACAGAACCGGCCGCCACTATACCCGCATATCTTCCAGATATTTGATCTTTTCCAGCGTAGGGATATCGGTATACTGGTACCAAATGGGCGTGATGGATATGTTGCCCTGCCGGATCTCATACGTGTCGTCGCCCGGACCGTCATCTGCCTGATAATCTCCCTGGACCCTGTATTCGGATGTGTTCTCGTCCACCACATTGACCAGCGTATACCCGCCGAACCAGTTGGTATTGCTCATCTTGGTTACCACGACCTTTTTCGGGTCCACCTCGTTCAGATTGGGGAAATTGACATTCAGGACCGTACCTATCGGGAAATCGTACCTGTCCACCATCTCCGCCATTCGGCGTGCGAACACAGCGGCTTTTTCGAACCCTTCCATCTCATTATTAAAACAGACATGGCTGAACGCAAGCGCCCGGGCGCCGTGCAATGTCGCCTGGACTGCCGCGGAAAGCGTCCCCGACCAAAGGATATTCACGCCCAGGTTTGGTCCGCGGTTGATGCCCGAAAGCACAATATCCGGCTTCTCTTTCAACAGGACTTTGTATGCGAGCCTGGCGCAATCGGCCGGCGTGCCGTCCACATAATAGGCAGGTATATCTTCATATCCAGGGATCGTTGTCTTGGTGACTGCGATCGGGCGGTTGAAAACAAGCGCGTGGGAATTCCCGCTGCATTCCACCTTGGGTGCAACGACAAAGAGTTCGTGTTTGCCGTAAAGTTCTTTTACAAGCGCCAGCAAGCCGACGCCATGGATGCCGTCATCGTTCACGAGCAGTATCTTCATATCTCCTCCTGATGTTTTTCTTTTTTTCCGGGGCATCCGGACATCAAACGGGATGCACCAGATTCTTTGTGTCCAGCTTCAACGGATCGACCTGATACAGGTGCGCCTGCCGGTAGGCAAAAAAGTTCGGGGCGGCCTGCGGGAACATCGCATACGTAAGGATATCTTCTTCCTGTTCAACCTTGCCTTTTAGAAGTTCCCTGTACTGCTCCAGCTCGGGGGCGATATCATCCGCCGGACGGCCGGTAATAACCTTTGCATCGCCGATGCATTTCTTGCGGACGTCCGGGTCGACTTCGCCCGGAAGTTTGCCGTATTGGCCTTCCAGCAAGGCCTTGGATTCTTTCGTGACCATCTTGTAGCGTTCGCCCGTCAGGACGTTGAGCACGGCCTGCGTGCCCACGATCTGGCTGGTGGGCGTCACGAGCGGCGGATACCCGAATTCTTCCCTTACCCGCGGGACTTCTTCCAGCACCGCCGTCAATTTATCCGAAGCATTCGCGTTTTTCAGTTGGCTGATCAGGTTGGAAAGCATGCCGCCGGGCACCTGGTAAAGCAAGGTGTTGATATCCACGCCCAGCACTTTGGGGTCCAGATAGCCTTCCTTGCGGAGCCGGTCCGCCACCGGATATAAGAGCTTGGCAGCCTCTGTCAATATGCCAAGATCTATGCCCGTATCGTACTCCGTGCCCATAAGGGTCGCGACCAGCGATTCCGTACAGGGCTGCGACGTCCCGTTGGCAAACGGCGAAAGCGCGCAGTCCACGATATCCGCACCGGCTTCTATCGACTTCAGGTAAATCATATCGCCCGTACCGCTCTTGTTATGCGTATGGATGTGGATGGGCACGGTGATCTTTTCCTTCATGCGCTTGACCAGTTTATAAGCTTCGTACGGCAGCAGCAGGTTTGCCATATCCTTGATGCAGATGGAATCGGCGCCCTGTTTCTGCAGCGCCAGCCCAAGGTCTACAAAATACTGCTGGTTATGCACGGGGCTCACCGTATAGCAGATAGCCGCTTCGGTCCAGGCGCCATACTTTTTGGAGGCGTCCATCGCAGCCTTCATGTTGCGGATGTCATTCAGCGCATCGAAAATACGGATGATATCGATCCCGTTTTCCACTGTCTTTTTTACGAAAAAATCCACCACGTCGTCTGCATAGTGTTTATACCCGAGCAGGTTTTGCCCGCGCAGCAGCATCTGCAGTTTCGTATGGGGAATAGTGACCCGGAGCTTACGGAGCCGCTCCCATGGGTCCTCATGCAAAAACCGCATAGAAGCGTCGAACGTGGCGCCTCCCCAGCATTCCAGGGACCAGTATCCGGCTTTATCCAACAAAGCGGCCGGCTTGAGCATTTCTTCCGTTTTCATACGGGTCGCCGCCTGGGATTGGTGGGCATCCCGCAAAATCGTATCTGTTATATTTACTTTTCCCATATATCGTGTTCCTCCTAATCGCCGGCCGGACATCTGCCGGCAAGTCGCAGCGTACCCAACGGCATCAACCGACGACTCCCAGCGTGTCTCCGGTGTTCACAACGGAACCCTTGGTGGTATTGATGGACAATATCTTCCCGGAACACGGCGCCAGCAGTTCGTTCTCCAGCTTCATGGCTTCCATGATCATAACGACGTCGCCTTCCTTAACTTCGTCCCCCACGGCGACTTTGATCTCGATGATATTGCCGGGCATGGGTGCTTCGATCTTTGTCCCCTCGGGGACCACGGTCGACGCCTGTACGGGGGCGGCGGGGGCCTCAGCCTGTGCTGCGGGCGCCGGCGCTGCCGGTGCCATCGTCTGCTGTTGGGCAGACGCATTTACTTCTTCTACGGCGACATCGTACGATTTGCCATTTACATTTATCAAAAATCTACGCATTTGAATCCTCCAAAATAATTTGCATATATGATCAGATATATTTTATCAATTGTTCCATCCTGCCGGCCTGCGCCCACGCCGAACGGCCGGTTTTTCCCTGCACCCGTCTCACGGAAGAGAGCCTGATATCTTTGGCGTCTTTGCCCATCATCATGGCAACAGCCGCCGTCAACACCGCGACGATCTCGCCTTCCACCTCTCCCTTCGCAGATACGGCGGGGACTGCCTGCCGTACGGGAAGGACCTCCTCTTCCGTTTTTAAGACGGAAAGTTTTTTCAGGATCAGGATACAAAGCAATACCACGAGCAAAAACAGGAAGAGCAGGACCGACTCGGCGGGTGAAAAATACAAGCCAAATAAATTCATCTGTATCCCCCCATTACAACGGCATGACGCCGTGTTTCTTTTGCAATTTGCCTTCCCGTTTATCAAGTGCCGCCTGCACGGCTTTTATGAGCAGGAAGCGCGTATCTTCCGGGCGGATCACGTCGTCCACCACGCCTTGCCGGGCGGCGGAGAGCGGGCTTAAAAAATTCTCTTTATATTCGTCTGCGGAGGTCTTGCTGCCTCCATAGAGGATAATGCTGCCCGCTTCTGCGTTCAGGCAGCCTATCTCGGCCCCCTGCAACGCATAGACCACGTCGGCACCGTTGCCTTTGTTGGACATCACGCTATACCCTTCGCCGATCGCTTTGCCCGCGATCAGGCTCACCATAGGCGTCCCCGCTTCGGCATACGCGTAGGCAAGTTTGGCCAGCGCGCGCAGGAAAACGCTCTGCTCCATAGACACTTTCGCACCGAGGTTGTCCACGAAGGTCATGATCGGGATATGATAGGCATCCAGCAGGCGTACAAACCTTGCCGCCTTTTCGCATGCGTCCGGTTCCAGATAACACCCCCCGGCATTTGCCACAACCCCGACGGAAACCCCGCCGATTGCTGCGAAACCGGTGAGTATTTCTTTGCCAAACCCGGCCTGGACTTCGAAAAATTCCTTATTGTCGGCGATTTCGCCGATCAGTGCCCGCATATCACCGGAGGCCGCCGCGACTTTTCTGTCCAACGGGTCCTCGTTTATGGTAAAAGGTGCTTCTTCCAGGTTATTGGAGGGAAGACAACCCAGCAACCGTTTGACGACCGCATAGGCTTCCTGTTCGTTTTTACATAGAAAATGGGCATTCCCGGCCGCGGCCTGTACTGCCGCGCCGTTTGTTTTCTCCTCGTCGGCATCTATGCCCAGAGAAGCGGCGACTACGGTAGGGCCCTTAATGCCCACAGAAGACAAATTTTCCACCACTATGGTGAAATCCGCAAGGCTCGCAAAAAAAGCCGCCGAACCAAACATCCCGCCCGTCGCCACCGATATGGTCGGAACCACGCCCGAAACATCCGTAAGCTTTTTCATCAGCATGGCATACGCGTTCAATACCGCGGCGCCTTCCTGCAGGCGTGCGCCCTGTGAATCCCAGAGCAAGACCACCGGCCGGCCGGACTTGGCGGCCATATCGATCACGCTCGCGATCTTGTTCGCATGGGCGGCACTAAAAGAGCCGTCCAATGATGCAAAATCTTCGGCTGCGATACAGATTGCACGGCCCTCTACCGTCCCCCATCCGGTTACTACGCCTTCGCCGGGAATGGTGACATCCGGATACCCAAGCACGGCATTGGAGCGTTCCAGATATTTATCTGTTTCAATGAAACTCTCCGCATCCAAAATGGCCTGGATGCGTGCCCGCACATGGAATCTGTCGGATTTTGGTGCGATAGTTTGAGTTTTTTCACTCATCAATGATTCCTCCTAAATCTTCCGTATATATCTTAAATCCTAAAACCAAAAAATAGGCCAATTTCGTATTTCTACACAAACTGCCTATTTCCTGCTTATTTTTTCTATTTATTTTTTCCACTTTTCACATTTCCAACGTAAAATGCCATTCTTATACAGTTTCTTCTTTCCGTGTTCACAGATTTTTCAGATATTCTATTTCGCTCTTTTCCAGAAAACGGAATTTTCCTTTTTTCAAGGGGCCAAGATTCAAATCCCCTACGCTGATCCGTTTCAAAAAAACGACCTGTTTGCCGATCGTCTCAAACATCCGGCGCACTTCTCTGTTTTTTCCCTCGCGCAGGATGATCGTCATCTCGGTGCGGTCGGGGGCGGCACGCAGTATTTTAATCTTGGCGGGCGCAGTCTTGCTGCCGTCGAGAAATACGCCTTTTTCCAGCGCATCGGCCTCTTCCCGGGTCACCAGGCTATCCACCACCGCAAGATACCGTTTGGAAACCGCATGCCGCGGATGTGTCAGTATATTGGTGAGTTCCCCGTCGTTGGTGAGCAACAGCAACCCTTCGGTCGTAAAATCCAGGCGCCCGACCGGATAAATCCGCGCATCAATGCCTTTGATATAGTCCAGGACCGTGCGCCTGCCTTTTTCGTCCGCACAGGTAGCCACACAGCCGACCGGTTTATTAAACATGATATAAATTTTTTCCGCCGGGATGCTTATCCTGCTGCCGGAGACATAGACTTCGTCTTTCTCGGGGTCCACCAGGGTGGCCGGCTGATAAATGAATGCCCCGTTTACTTTGACCTTTCCCTGCCGTATCAGTTCTTCCGACTTCCGGCGGGAAGCCACGCCAGCGGCCGCCATGTATTTTGCGATGCGCATTTCACCTCCGCTCGGCCAGGCCGAGCCAATCATCCAGTATTTTAAAGAGGTTAAACTCGTACGTGTTCTCCGACACGCCGGAGACTGTCAAAATGTCGCTTACGGCATAGAGGGTCCCGTCCAGCCAAAGCTCCAGACGCCCGACCGTCATACCCGCGGTAACAGGGGCCCGTACGCTTTCCAGCAAGTTTATTTTCTTCTCTATTATAGTATACTCTTCCGCGCGCAAAGGCAAGATAATATCGTCCCCGACCACCGTTTCCACACCCTTGGCAACGCCTTCTTCGACTTTTACTTCCCCGAGTTTTTCCCCTGCGGATACGACCTGCAGCATATCGTAATTCTGAAAACCGTAATCCAGCAGTTCCTGACAGTCCGCAAACATATCGTAATCGTTCAGCACGACCGCGATGAGCTGCATATCTTCCTGATAGGCCGCCGCCGAAAGGCATTTGCCCGCGGCATCGGTATAGCCGGTCTTGATGCCATTGCCGCCTTCATACTGGTAGAGGATCTTGTTTTTGCTCCGAAGATACCGGGCGGGCGAATCTTCATCCGCCGACAGGTCCATCGAAGCGGTGGAAACGATCTCTCTAAACGTCTGGTTCTGCATCGCGTATGCCGAGATCAGCGCCAGATCTATGGCCGTCGTATAGTGGTTGTCATTGGGCAGTCCGTTGGGGGTGACAAAGTTGGTATCGGCCGCCCCGATGCTCCTTGCCTTCGCGTTCATCATCTCTGCAAACTTCTCCACGCTGCCCCCGATATAGACCGCAACGGCGACGGCGGCGTCGTTGCCCGAACAGAGCATAAGCCCGTACAGCAATTCCCGCAGGGTAAGACTCTCCCCTTTTTGCAGATACATCGAAGAACCTTCTACGCCGACCGCCTGGTCATCCACCTCCACAACGGCGTTCATATCTCCGTTCTCAATCGCCAGAATACAGGTCATGATCTTGGTCGTACTGGCCATGGGCAGCCGTATTTCCCCATTATAGGAAAGAAGAATCCTCTTAGTAGAGGCTTCTATCAACGCACAGGCTTTGGCGCTGATATCCGGGGAAGCCCCGGCTTCCACCGGCATCAGGCAAAAAACAACGGCAACGGCAAGGATCAGGCAGACAGTTTTTTTAGGGTTAGATGCTTTCCCCCTCACACGCACATTCCTCCTCTTTCTTGAACATCCGGCTGATTTCGCACAGCATATCCGGGATATGTTCCAGGATCTTATCCGCGAGGTCCCTGTCCGTGATGTTCAGTAACCGCGGCGGTTCTTTTCCGGTAATGACAAACGACATCGGCGTGATGGTCAGCCCCGCACCGCTCCCGCCGGCAAAAGGATACTGCCTTTGGGAAAGCGGATCGGCCTTTTGCGGGCCGGCATATTCCCCGCCGCCACTGACAAAGCCGATACTGATCTTGGAAATGGGGATGATTGTCTGGCCGTCGGGCGTTACGAAAGGTTTCCCCACGATCGTGTTGACGTCCGCCATCGCTTTCAGTTCAGACATGGTTATGTTCAAAATATTTTCGATCGGATGCATATTTGCGCCTCTTTTCTTTCAAAAATCTAACTATACTATCTGCAATCGATATCCTTACTATTCCAAATACGGATACGTTTAATACGGCCTTCTCAAAATCCGGAGAAATTTGACGCGTCGCGTTTTTCAGACCGAGGACCTGATACATGCCATGGACCGCAGAAGCAAGGGTGCCGCAGAGTATCGCCGTAAGGGCGGCGTCTCCCGTGCCGGCCGTGATGCAGACGTCCAGCCGCCGGATATCCCGGGGCCTGAGCAGGCGGAGGACGGATACTTTGCGCTTGCGCTTTCTTAGAGTGAAGCTGTATATTTTTTTGAACCCATGTCTTTTAACTTTTATGATTTCCGGGCGGATATAATGCCGGAAACGGACATAAAAAACGGCCTTATATACTTTTATGGAAAGAAAATAGACTTGCAAGGCAAAAAAACCCCGCTTCTTCTCGACCGGGGTGAGTTCGATTTTACCTTTGACGACAGACAATGCGGCAAGCAGCAGAAAAACCCATAAAAAAATATCCATACGACCCGCCTTCTTCCTAAGGTCATGGATATTTTTACCGGTTTTTCACCGCATTATACAATTGAGAAAACCCGCTTCTATGCCAATTTCTCCTGGGGCAGCTCATCCACCGAGGAAAGGCCGAAATGCCGCAGGAACCCTTCGCTTGTGACATAGAGGATGGGCCTCCCGAGCGCCTCTTTGCGGCCCGCTTCGGCGATCAGTCTTTTTTCCAGCAGCGCGTTCAGCGTATAGCTTGTATTGACGCCGCGGACTTCTTCGATCTCCGCGCGCGTGACGGGCTGCCGGTAAGCGATGATGGAGAGCGTCTCCATCATCGCCTGGGTCAGCTCTTCTTCGTTTTTGACGCCAAACAGGCTTTGCAGCAGCGGCGCATACGCAGGGCGCGTAGCCAACTGCACGCGGTCGCCCAAACGCCGTATCATAAGGCCATGGGCCGACTCCCGTACCCGGATCTCTTCTTCGAGCACGGCGGAAAGTTCCGCCTCGCCGCAGCCCAGCGCCTGCGCGATATCGGAAACCGCCACGGAATCCCCGGCGGTGAACAGTATGTTTTCCAAAACACCCACAAGTTTGTTTTTATCCATGGACGCTTTCTTTCCTTCTGAATACTTCTATATTGCCGAAGGCACGTTCCTGCCGCACCCCGACTTTTTCCTGCGCCAGGAGTTCCAGCAGCGCGTAAAACGTGACGGCGATCTCTTCCCGGGAAGGATCCTTTGAGAACAGCGCGGCAAAATCCATGCGCGGCTTGATCGCGAGACGGCCCAGGATCACGCGGACCTGTGTCTGCAGATTGAGGGCGTCCGCATGCAGGATGATCGGCGGCGGCTCTGCCCCGGCCTTTTCCCTGCTGCGCAGCATGCGCAGATAGGCCGCAAGGAGCATCTGGAGATCGGCATTGAGAAAGCGCGGACGCCGCTCTTCGGCAAACAGTTCTTCGGGCAGCTTATAGTACTGTCCTTCCGAATCTTTTTCGAGCAGGCGCAGGCTTTCTGACAATTCCTTGCACCGTTTGTACTCGTTTAAGCGTTCGACCAGACTATTCTCCAGCAGCAGCGCGTCCTCTTCGTCTTCTTCCGAAAGGTTGGGCAACAGGGAACGGGATTTAATGTACAACAGCGTCGCGGCCATCTGCAGGAATTCGCTGGCCGCATCCAGGTCGGTCAACTCCTCTTCCTCCATATACGCAAGATACTGTTCGGTTATTTCCGAAACGAAAATATCCTGCGGCTGTATCTTTGCCTTGCCGATCAGATGCAGCAAAAGATCAAGCGGACCCTCGAAATTGGAAAGCCGCAATTCATACGTCATACAAACAAACCGTAGAATTTGGAATACAGGTCGAGCAGCAGGTCGGAGACCAGGCCGGTCACATAGGGCAGGACGCCCGTGAGCAGCAGGATGACCAGCAGTATATACCCATATTTCTGCAAAAACCGCACGATCTTAAAAAAGTTCTTGGTCGAGAAACTCGTCACGAGATGGAAGCCGTCCAGCGGCGGCAACGGCAATATATTGAATACGGCAAACTGCACGTTCAGACTGACAAGCATATATAAGACCATATGCAACCACCAGATATCCGACGGCACAAAATAATAAAAGCCCGCAAAAATAAATGAGAGCAGCAGGTTGATAAAAGGTCCGGCCAGCGCGATCAGGACATCATCCCGTTTGAAATTTTTCAGGTTCCTGGAAGAAACGATCACGGGTTTGGCCCAGCCTATCCCTACCAGCAGGAACAAAAGCGCGCCCCACCAATCGATATGGCGCATCGGATCCAGCGACATCCGCCCCAGGTTTTTGGCAGTCGGGTCGCCCAGTTTATAAGCAACGTACGCATGCGCGCATTCGTGGAAAGAAATAGAAACGCACATGGCCAGCAAAAAAGAAAGCAGATACACGGTGGCCATCGCGGGATTTTGCTGAAACATATTGATAATCCACATTTTGCAATACTCCCCATTGAAGGTAATCAAATCAAAAAACGTCTATTCCATTATAAAGCACATGCTCTTTTTGAGCAAGCATTCCCTCAGGCGGCAAGCCCGATATTGGGCAGGAGGGGCGCAAACAAATTCAGCGTTTCGCTCACTTTGCCGACATGTTCGCCTTCTATCAGGAATTGGACCGCCTGCACGGCATCAATATTGCAGAACGTGTTCACAATGGAATAGACCAGCATGTTCTGCCGCTTGGAAGGAATACTTTCCAGATAGATACGGAATTTGGAAGAGAAATTCACCGTCACGTAAGATTCGGTGACTTCTAAACTAAGAAGGTCTTCTGAAGAAAAGGCTTTTGAGAAAATCGAGACCAGCCCCGTGTCCGATTCTATTGGCCCGCGCATGATCTCTTCGATATAGGTCGTCCAGTCCAGCGAGATGTTTTCTCTTACCACACGGGAAACCGCTTCCAGCTTGCTCAAGTCTTTATCCGGCAGATAGATGGTGATCCTGTTGCCCAGGTAGGTCCGGGCCTGCGCGGCGTCCATATAATAGGTCGTTTCCCCATATGTACATTCCAGCATGGAGATGTCCGGCAACAGCGCCGTCATCGAATAATAGATACAGGCGAGACACGCCTCGAGATCGTCCTCCAGGCCTGCGGAAAACAGTGCCTCCGCGTGCCTGAGAGACAATGTATGGCGGTCTTCGCTATATTGGACAGAGATACCTTCTTCTTCCACCGGGGCAGTTTCTTCCGTCTCCGTCACATCCGCCGTATCTTCCGTTCCCGCCGCATCCGCCGCGGATAGAACGGAGAAAAAACGCCGTACGGGGCTGTGCAGGGACACATCTTCCGGCCCGATCGAAAGCTGTTGCAGGATATCGGCCGCTCTTTGCTCGACGGAACCCGCACCCAGCGCTAGACTATGCACTTCGCAAAGCGCATATTGTCCGTCGGTATCTAAAAAATACAGGGGCGCATCCAGCGCATATGTATTTTTATCTGCGACATATTCCTCTTTATAGGCATCATAAATCTCCTGCACACCCGCATCCTTTTTTTCGAAAACACCGCACGGGACTCCGTTCACAGACACGGGATCGCCATTTATGACAATATTGGCATACTGCACCGAGAAATTATTGAGCGCCGTGTTGGCGGCGGCCACCGCCACAAAAAACGACTGCTTTTCCGAAAGTTCAGAAACGGAAGTCAGCGACACGGTGGCCACGTTTGCCGAGATCGCAACGCCGGCCAGCCGTAACTCGGGCCCATATTTGCCCACGCCGGGATCCAGCGGGCTGTCCACAAAAGCCTGGAATACAAGCCCGGGCATATTGCCCCAGGCCTCTACCTCTAATTCCTGCGTCGTGAAGAGCAGCTGTTTGTTTTCGTTATAATAATACAGCGACGCGCTGAAAAGCTGTCGTTCCTGCTCGATCGTCACGGGCGTCATATCGACGGGAGACAGGTCGGAGATCGTATTGTTTTCCGTCAGCGTTGTGCAACTGCTCAGCAGGAGCAGCACCGCCGTCAAAACCAAAATCCATGTATGGCGCATAATTACCTAAACCAAAAGAGATTGCACTTGCGTGTATGTGATTTTCCAGATAGAGTTTTCCTTGATCATCTGTACGGGTACGTTTTCATGCACTTTCCGCCCCGCCGTCGGAGAATCGGTCACATAATCGACCATCAGAAGCAGCCGGTCGCTGTTCACGCTTTCCACGACCTCTACAACCGAAAATTCTTCCAACAATATCTCCGACTCCTGCATGGCATTGACAAAAGCGCTTTCTTCGGGGCTTATGTTCCCCTCCGCATCGGCCGAAGCGATATACGCATAGGCGCCGGCATATTCTCTGCTGATGAGCGCCTCCGCCACTGATTCCAGGACATAGACCGCCGTCATGGTAATAAAACTATTCCGCCCCAGCGGTTCGAGCACACCGCTTTCCCCCATGCCGATTTCGTTCAGATAGATACGCTGGCCGGTGCCGCTCCCTTCCCTGTCCACCAAAAGCTGTACCCGCGAACAGCCCGAAGCTTCTATGACCGTATTGACGACAGAATAAACCGCCAGCCGCTTGATCATATCGAGGTTGCCCGATACATCGGGATATGTGATGAAGCTCCAGTCCAGAAATTCGCTGCTCAGCGTAATGGAAAGAACATTTTCACTTTCGGAAATACTGATGATGTCGGTCTCGGGATTCAGGATCTGGTTGAAATAGGCGCCGGTTATGACCGGGCCGGCGATCAGTTCGTGCAGGACAGAATATTCCAGCCTTTGGCTCACGGGCACATCGACTACCCTCTCTTCGCCTACCAGCATGGTATACTCTTTATCGGCAAAATAGAGCAGGACCGAAAATTCATCTTTGTTGGAAGAACCTTCCGTCGGGTCGACCTGGATCACTGCTCCCGTTTCTTCCGTCTGGTCGACGCAGCTCGTGAACAACGTGAGCACCAGGAGCACCGTTAAAATACCGCAAATCAGCTTTTTCAATGCGCATCTCCGCCTTTATAGAATCTGGCCGGTATCACGAACGTAAAGACCGAGCCTTCCCCTTTTTTGCTCTTTACATCTATCCTTCCGCCATGCATGATGGCGATCGTCCGCACGATATACAGTCCAAGCCCCGTTCCCCCCGTTTCCCGGGCACGGGCTTTGTCCACCCGGTAAAAACGTTCGAAAATATTGCTGAGTTCCGAATTTTCGATCCCTTCGCCCGTATCCATAACTTCTATCTTTGCTTCCCCGCCGTCTTTAAATGTGCGGATATAGACATTCCCGCCGGCAGGCGTGTATTTGATCGCGTTGTCCAGCAGATTGCTGACCGCCTGGCGCAGCTGCACCGGGAAGCAGAGCAGCCTGCCGTTCAGGCCGGGCGCAAAATGCACGCGGATGTTCTTCCGGTTGGCCAGTACTTGCAGCATCCTTATGACTTCCCGCACGATCCTGTCCACATCCGCAGGCTGCATCTGCTGCTCACCCTTCAGATTCTGTAATTTTGTCATGAGCAAAAGATCGTTGATCAGGCAGGTCAGCCGGTCGATCTCCTTATTGATGTCGGCCAGGAAATCTTTATAGACAGCTTCGGGCAGACCGTCCTGGTAAAGAACAGATTCCGCCAGGATCTTCATCGAAGAAAGCGGCGTTTTAAGCTCGTGGGACGCATTGGAGACGAATTCGCTGCGCTGCCTGTCGACATCTTCCAACCGGGCCGCCATCGTGTTGAACGCGTTCCCGAGGTTGGCCACCTCGTCGTTGCCGCTGATCTCCACCCGTTTGGAAAAATTTCCCTGGGAAAGGGCCAGCGCACCTACCCGCAGCGCCTCCAGCGGCTTGGAAATATGATTGGTAAAAAGGTACGACAGCATGGCCACAATGCCCGTGGCGACGGCATCGATCAGGATATATTCCTGTCTGATGGCGTTCGTATCGTCGATCACATCCTGTATGTCCTGGGAAAAGAGAACCGCCCCGATGATATCGGAATTTTCCACTACTACGGACGTATAGTAGCCCGTCCAGACAAAAGTATCGTCGGAATACACTTTATGAAAGCCATAAGACGCTTCCTTTGTTCCGCCCAGGACTTCCAGAACTTCGCGCAGGGGAAGCTGGGCGCCGTTCAGATTGGAAAAGCTGTCCACCTGCACGATCCCATAACGGTCTAAAACAAGCACCCTGCCCGACAGCTCCAGCCCCTTTTTGACGGCCGAGGCATACAAGTCGCGCGCATCATTGACGGACAGATCGTAAGAAATGGAGACGGAAAAATCATTGACAGCCTGGAGGCAGTCGCTTACACGCCGCTGTACCAGGCTGTTTTCAACGATGGCGGATGTCATCACCGTTACGACCCCAAAGGACAGCACCACCACCACAAGATATAGGATTACGAACCTCCATCTGATAGAGGTGAAAAGCTTATTTACCAGAGAAATAATACCCCACTCCCCATTTTGTCATGATATATTCCGGCCGCGCCGGATTTGGTTCGACCTTTTCCCTGAGCCGCCGGATATGGACATCCACGGTGCGGAGGTCTCCCTTCTGTTTCCAGATCTGTTCGAGCAATTTTTCCCGGCTGAAAACGTTGCCCCTGCTTGTGATGAGCAGTTGCAGCAGATCGAATTCCTTGGTTGTCAGATATACTTCTTTGCCGCCGATCAGCACCGTCCTGTTGATGAAATCCACGGAAATATCTTTTACCTTTACCCTTGCGACGTTTTTCTCATTTTTGGAGATATCGGCCCGGCGCAGTATGTTTTTGATGCGCGCCTTCAGTTCCAGCATGTTGAACGGTTTGGTCATATAATCATCGGCCCCGTATTCCAGGCCCATGATTTTGTCGATATCCTCGTCTTTGGCCGTCAGCATGATGATGGGTACGTCGCAGATGCTGCGGATCCGCTGGCAAACCTCCATGCCATCCACTTTGGGCAACATGAGGTCCAGCAAAATAAGATCGTGTTTGCCGGAATCGAATAGATCGAGTGCCGCCTGCCCATCATAAGCGACGTCTATTTCATACCCTTCCTGCTGCTCCAGGTTGAAACGCAGGCCTTTGATCACATTCGGTTCATCATCTACGATCAAGATTCTTTTCGGCATTTATCCCCGAACCTCCAATGAAAAATAGAAACAACATGTTACG
This sequence comes from Christensenellaceae bacterium, assembly GCA_963665505.1. Lineage (GTDB taxonomy): Bacteria > Bacillota > Clostridia > Christensenellales > Christensenellaceae > QANA01. The sequence continues at coordinate 1,124,904 of OY762275.1, read as the reverse complement.
CTATATTGAGTATACCATAAAAATCGTCTGAAACAAAAGGGAGAAAAGATTGCGAAACCAACGGCCGGCCGGAGAATGCGCAGGTCAAATAAAGGTGTCCGGATCGCCTGCCGTACGGATGCCCGTGTTGAGCGAAGAAAGGAGGCGCATATCCTCCCTGGACAACGCAAAGTCGAAAATATCCAGATTTTCCCGCATACGTTCGATATGCACGGATTTAGGCACCACGCCCAGGCCGGACTGCACCAAAAACCGCAGACAGACCTGCGCCGCCGTCTTCCCGTATTTTTTGCCGATACGGGCGATCTGCCGGTTTTGCAGCATAGGGCCGGTGCGCATCAGCGGGCGCCATGCCTGCACGGCAATGTTGTTTTTCCGGCAGAAAGAGACTGTCTCCCAATCCATGAAATAGGCATGGGCTTCTATCTGGTCGACCGCGGGCGGCACATCTGCACTTTCCAGCAGTGTCTGAAGATGATGCCTTTTGAAATTGGAGACCCCGATCGCCCGCACACGGCCCGCCCGGTAGATGTCTTCGAGGGCCTTCCAACGGCTCAAAAACTCCGCCGCCGGCCAATGGAGCATACAGATATCTACTTTGCCCAGCCTTTTCTCGCTCTCTTCAAAAGAACGAACCGTGGCATCATAGCCCTGCGCATCATTCCAGACCTTGGTGGTAAGCAGCACCTCGCCGCTTATCCCGAGTTTTTGCAGCGCATCGCCTAACAGCGCCTCATTTTTATAATACGAAGCCGAATCCAGTGCGCGGTAACCGCAGGCATACGCATCCCGGACCACCTCCAAAATGGGGCGGGTATCCTGGATATGGTACGTGCCAAAAAAAACTGCCGGGACAAAAAGACCGTTGTTGAGCGTGAAATATTCCACCGTCAATCCTTCCCGTAGCGGATCTTCTTGAATTCTTTGATGATGGAGGAAACCAGCGGCATGTCTTCCCAACCGCACCATATTTTCAGGATGCACCCCGAATCTTTGTTGATCGAGGTGAATATATCGAATTTTCCGCGTTTCTCCACCGCCATATCGATCAGCCGCTTCAAAAGCTCGGCTTCTTTTTCTTCACAGGACACTTCAATATTGACCCGCGCGTCCTGGATCGCCCCACGGACAAAGGAATCCATCGGAGCGGCTGGGGAAAGCGATTCCTGTTTGTCAGGCGGCGCAGCCTCCGGTTCCCCTGTGGCGGTATCCGTCCCTTTTTCCAAGTCGATCCCGGCCGGCGCGGCAAGCTCGTCCGCCTCCGCCGGTGTTGTATCCGCTTCGGGTGTTGTATCCGCTTCAGGTTCTGTATCCACTTCGGGTGTTGTATCCACTTCGGGTTCTGTATCCACTTCGGGTTCTATATCCACTTCGGGTTCTGTCCCGGACATTTCCCGCGGAGAGATACCCGTTTCCTTATGCATAAAGGAAGGTATGGTTTCCTCTGCGTCTGTATTTTCTGTAATTTGCACGGGCTGTTCCTGCTCTTCCGCCGGCACAGGCACCGCGGACACGGCGGGCTGTTCCGGTTCCGCCGGCATAACGGGCGCGGCGGGCTGCGCATCCTCTTGCGGTGCAGCGGCCGGGTCTTCTTCGTGCGGGACGGGCTCCTCGTTGGACAGACCAGCAGCGGCGGTTTGCCCAACAGACGTCCCTAAAACGAAAGTCTCGCGCAGGGGAACGCTGTGCATCCGCCTATGAATCGGGCTGAATATATGGTCTTCCGGCGTTTTGGACGGTTTGAGGAGCATCGGACGGTCGTCTTCTTCGTCTTCTTCATCTTCCTCGTCTTCCTCGTCCTCTTCTTCGCCGTCCTGCGCGTCCTCTTTTTCAAGGTTCAGCTCTTCGGCGAGGATTTCTCCCTTCCCCCGTGCATCCAAAAGGGCGGCGACAACTTTCCGCTGCGCCCTGGCGCTCGCGTAATCGCCTATCAACAGGATGATCACCGACAAAAGAAGAACGGTAAGGGCAATGCTCAGGATCATGCCATACCGGCCCTCGATAATCTGTACGAGATAGCCGCCGACACGGCCGATGGAACATGCCGCCACCCCGTATGCTGCCGAAGCTTCCACCGAGAGGCTGGGAAGAGAATCGCTCACGTAGACTTCGAACACGCCGTCTTCAAAGGAAAAAACCTCTCCCTGGTACAGTTTGTTTGCGGTTTCCGCCTCCGCGTAATAAAACACGAGCGTATCGCCTTGTTGCACCGCACCGCCGTCTACCAGCCGTACGAGAAGCGCGACATCCTCTTCCACAACCGAAGAGGCATTGTTGGAAGAGCAGATGCTCCAGCCGAAAATGGAAGGAAGCTCCCCGCTCGCGGAATCGCACGCCGCCGTCACCACGGACAAAACCGCAAACAACAGCAGAACCCCGCAAACAACCAGCCCGATAATACTGGGGGTTGTTTTCTTCATAACCAGGCGTTTATCGTTTCCCGTCTTTTTTTGAATTGATTTTTCCATGTCTCACCCATAAATAATTGGTCGAAATAGAACGGAGAAAATTTTTTTTATTATTGACATTATATTACAAAATGAAAAATAAATCTACACATATATGCGCATATAAATTTAGATATATCTTTTTTATTTCCTCCATGATACTATAAAGATTATAATTGATAAATTTTTACGGATAAACATATGGGAGCAACCGTAACTTTTATTTTCTACTTGACTTACCGCACACAGTATATTAAATTCAAATAAATCAAATTCAAATAAATCAAATATGCTTTTTCTCTTACCCCTTGCGGAATGTCCCGTGATTTTTTTGCAGGGCTCATAAACTTACCGTGATTTGTCAAATGTATAAGCATATGGCTTTTTCAGTTCGTTTGCATGCCGGTACCGCCGGCTGAAAAAATATTTAAATTTTGCGGAGGATTTTCGCCATGACGTATCAGAAAAAGAACAAGGTTGTCATCGTCGGCGCAGGTAAAGTGGGAGAGGCGGTCGCCTATACGCTTATTTTGAGCCGCAGTGCATCCGAAGTCGTCTTGATCGACGTGAACAGGGAACGGGCGGAAGGCAGTGCCCTGGACATCAACCATGGGATCGCCTTTTACAAGCAGATCACGATCCGCATGGGAGAGTACAGCGACTGTGCGGACGCGGGCATCATCATCATAGCGGCGGGCATGCCCAGGAAACCCGGCCAGACAAGGCTGGAACTCGCAAAAACCAATGTTTCCATTGCGCGCCAGATCACAAAATCCATTATGCGCTATGCCGAAAATCCCATTATTATCGTTATTTCCAATCCGGTGGACATCCTCACGTATGTCGTGCAGAAAGAATCCGGCCTTCCCCGCAACCGTGTGATCGGTACGGGCACGCTGCTGGATACGGCCCGGTTCCGTTACCTGATCAGCGAAAAATGCGGCGTCGACGTACGAGACGTGAACGCCTATATCCTGGGTGAACACGGCGATTCGCAGGTGCCGATCTGGAGCATGGTCATGATCGCGGGCATACCGCTGCAGGATTTCTGCAAAACCAACAAGCTGGATCTGATGTCCAGCTTAAAAGAGATCGGCGAAAGCGTCAAGCACGCGGGCGCCACGGTCATTTCGCTGAAAGGCGCAACGTATTACGGGATCGCGCTCAATACTTCCCGGGTGGTGGACATCATACTGGAAAACGACAATACCGTTTTGCCCGTATGCCACGTCGTGGAGGAGGAAGTATACGGCGTATCGGACGTGGCGTTCAGCCTGCCCTGCGTCATCAATACACACGGGATCGTACGCATGCTCGAACTTTCGATCAGCGAAGAAGAAACACAGGCGCTCCGGCGTTCCGCACAGATCCTGAAAGATTTTATAGACAACGTGCTGTACGCCTGACCCGGAAAAGAAAGGGAATATATATGGATAAAAAAGAATTTGCATTGCGGCAACATGAAAAATGGAAAGGCAAGATCGAAGTCGTCTGCAGAGCGGAGATCAATAATTCCGACGACCTTTCCGTCGCGTATACACCCGGCGTGGCTGAGCCTTGTCTGGAAATATCCAAAGACACCGACCTTTCGTACAAATATACGCGCCGGGGGAACCTTGTCGCCGTCGTCACGGACGGGACGGCCGTGCTCGGCCTGGGAGATATCGGGCCCGAAGCCGGCATGCCTGTTATGGAGGGGAAATGCGCGCTTTTCAAGCGCTTCGGAGACGTGGATGCCATCCCGCTGTGCATACGCAGCAAAGAAGTGGACGATATCGTAAACACGGTCCGCCTGCTGGCGGGCAGCTTCGGTGGCGTCAACCTAGAAGATATCTCCGCTCCACGATGCTTTGAAATCGAAAAAAGATTGAAACAATGCTGCGATATCCCCATCTTCCACGACGACCAGCACGGTACTGCCGTCGTTGTGCTGGCGGCGCTCCTCAATGCGCTCAAGCTGGTGGGCAAGCAGTTCTCGGACATCAGCGTCGTGACATCCGGCGCAGGCGCGGCGGGTACCGCAATCATCAAACTGCTGCGGAAAGCGGGCCTGCAAGACGTCATTATGTGCGACCGGAAAGGCGCGATCTACGAAGGCAGAGAAGACCTGAACCCTGCCAAGCAGGAATTGGCGCGCATTTCCAACCGCCGGAAGAAAACCGGAGTGCTGGCCGAAGTCATCAAAGGCGCCGACGTATTCATCGGCGTATCCGCCCCCAATATACTGAGCCAGGATATGATCCGCTCCATGAATAGAGACGCCATCGTGTTCGCGATGGCCAACCCGACCCCCGAGATCATGCCCGACCTTGCCCTTTCGGCAGGCGCTGCCATCGTCGGGACGGGCAGAAGCGACTTCCCCAACCAGATCAACAACGTGCTGGCCTTCCCCGGCATATTCCGCGGCGCCCTGGACATCCGTGCCAGCGACATCAACGACGAAATGAAGGTGGCCGCTGCCCATGCGATCGCCGGCCTGGTCTCCGATGCCGACCGGAAGAAAGATCATATCATCCCCGCCGTATTTGACCCGCGGGTAGCCAGGACCGTCGCCCAAGCCGTTTCGGAAGCGGCCGTCAGGACGGGTGTCAACCGTATATAAAGTGATAAAAAAGAGGCTCCCGGGAGCCTCTTTTTTTATATCGTGTTTTGCTGGTCACCGGATCGAAAATTCGCTCGGGCGATTGGGAATCAGCGTGAAATGCACCAGGCGCAGGACCTCCATATAATCGTCGGCCCGGAAGCGGAGCGTCCGGCTGTCCAGGCGTTCTGTACCGGGATAGAAGGAATAATTGAAGCACTGCGCATGATCCTTGAACTGCATGCATACGTCAAACTGTGCGGGCAGCGCGGGAACAAGATGGCTGAAATCCCGGGAGAGCGCTTCCTCCACGCCCTGGCGGATCTCTTTATCCACGATGCCGGGATGTTTGGACATATTGGCTTTGCCGCAGATCATTTCCATCGTGGCCACCGTCTTTATACCGGGCAGAACGGCCTCGGCTTCTTCGCAGGCAGCTTTATCGCCGCTCAGGAATACGATGGGCACATTGCAGTAGGCGGCCATCATGGCGCCGATGGTGAATTCGCTCATATCCACTCCGTTGATCGTAAAACGGAAAAGCGCCGGGTTGAACGTATGGGAAACGTTGTTCCCATTGGAATACCCGCCGCAGTGAGACGCGATGAACAGGGCCGCATCGTAATCGTCGTATTGCAGCCCTCCCAGCATGATGAACAGGTCGTGCGGCAGGCCGCGGATGATGCGCAGGCGCTCGTTTTCGGGCAGGCCGGCCGGATTAATGCTGGTGCCGGTGGCATGAGAATCGCGCACGACCACGCGCGTTGCCCCGGCGGCAAATGCGCCCTCGCAGGCGGCGGCGACATTTCTGGTAAGCTGCTGCTGAAAATAGATGCCGGAAGCTGTCGTCGGGCTGAAATCATCCCGCAGCGAAAAACCGGCGGTCCCTTCGATATCGACACTCATAAATACTTTCATACGTCATATGCCTCCCTTTTGTGTCCTTTTTTTCCTGCCTTCCCCTTTTTGGGTTTCCATCCGGCCAGTGCCGAAATATAGGCGGATATGTGATTTTATCCTACCATTTTTTTCACACGTTCACAATAAGAATACAAAGAAAAGCCCGGCACAAGTCGTGCCGGGCTTTGGCTGCCTACGCTATCGTATGCGTTTTTATTTGTTTTCCTTGGCAAGCACAATGGCGTGCGCCGCGGCCAATCTTGCGATCGGGACACGGAAAGGCGAACAGGAAACGTACGTAAGGCCCACATCGTTGCAGAACATAACGGTCGAAGGATCGCCGCCGTGTTCGCCGCAGATACCCAGTTTGATATCGGGACGTACGCTCTTGCCCAGCTTGCAAGCCATTTTTACCAGTTTGCCAACGCCCGCCTGGTCCAGCTTTTGGAACGGGTCAAACTCGTAGATTTTCCTGTTGTAATAATCTTCGAGGAATTTACCGGCGTCGTCCCTGGAGAAGCCAAATGTCATCTGGGTCAGGTCGTTGGTGCCGAAGGAGAAGAACTCCGCTTCGGTCGCGATCTCATCGGCCAGCAGCGCTGCCCGCGGGATCTCGATCATGGTGCCAATTTTATAATGGAAGTCTTCGCCGGCTTCGTCCATGACTTTTTTCGCGGTCTTGACGATGATGTCCTTGACGTATTTGAACTCTTTAAGATCGCCCACCAGCGGGACCATGATCTCGGGGACGGTATCGTAGCCGCATTCTTTCCGGACGGCGATCGCCGCTTCGATGATCGCCTGCGTTTGCATTTCGGCGATCTCGGGATATGTTACGGCCAGGCGGCATCCCCTGTGGCCCATCATGGGGTTGAATTCGTGCAGGCCGTTGATGGTATCGACCAATTGTTCATACGGCAGAACCATCTCTTCTGCCAAAACGCGGATATCTTCCTCGGCCGTGGGCAGGAATTCATGGAGCGGCGGATCCAGCAAGCGGATCGTGACGGGCAACCCGCCCATCGCCTTGTAGATGCCGATGAAGTCTTCCCGCTGCATGGGGAGCAATTTGGCCAACGCGGTCTTCCTTTGCTCGATCGTCTTGGAAACGATCATCTCGCGCATGGCCGGGATACGGTCTTCCGCGAAGAACATGTGCTCGGTACGGCAAAGGCCTACGCCTTCCGCGCCGAACTTGATGGCCTGCGCCGCATCTTCGGGGGTATCCGCATTGGTGCGGACTTTCAGCCGGCGAAGCTCGTCCGCCCAACCCATGACAATGCCAAAATTCCCGGTGATCTGCGCTTCCACTGTGTTCAGGATCTCCGCATATACATTGCCGGTGCTGCCGTCCAAAGAGATCGGGTCGCCTTCTTTGATGGTGCGGCCGTTGGGCAGCTTCATGGTCTTGGTCTCTTCATTGATGATGACTTCCCCGCAACCGGCAACACAGCAGGTGCCCATGCCGCGGGCAACAACGGCCGCGTGGGATGTCCGGCCGCCTCTTGCGGTCAGTATGCCTTCGGAAACATGCATGCCTTCGATATCTTCCGGGGAAGTTTCCTGCCGGCAGAGGATGACTTTCTCTCCTCTTGCCTTGGCTGCGACGGCATCATCGGCGTTGAAATATGCCTTGCCGGAAGCAGCGCCGGGGGAAGCGGGCAGCCCTTTGGCTATGGGCTTTGCCTTCTTGAGGGCGGCGGGTTCGAACTGCGGGTGCAGCAACGAATCAAGCTGCTGCGGCTGCACTTTCAAGATCGCCTCTTCTTTGGTGATCTTGCCTTCCTTGACAAGGTCTACCGCGATCTGCAAAGCGGCGGGCGCGGTGCGCTTGCCATTCCTGGTCTGCAGCATGAAAAGCTTGCCGTGTTCGATCGTGAACTCCATATCCTGCATATCCGCATAATGGTCTTCCAACGTGCTTGCGATCTGTACGAATTGCGTATATACATCGGGCAGCGTATCCTGGAGGGAAGAAATGGGCTGCGGCGTACGGATGCCGGCCACGACATCTTCGCCCTGTGCATTCATAAGATACTCGCCGTACAGTCTTTTTTCACCGGTCGCCGGGTCTCTTGTGAAAGCAACGCCTGTGCCGCTGTCGTCTCCCATATTGCCGAAGACCATGGCCTGTACGTTTACAGCGGTGCCCCAGTCGCTCGGGATATCATTGATCCTGCGGTATACGATGGCGCGCGGGTTGTCCCAGGAAAAGAAAACGGCCTTGATCGCTTCCAGCATCTGTACGGAAGGATCCTGCGGGAATTCTTCGCCGATCTCTTTTTTATACAGCGCTTTGAATTCCTGTACGAGGTTTTTCATATCCCCGGCGTCCAACTGTGTATCGAGCATTACACCTTTTTTATTTTTCGCTTTGGTTAAGATTGCTTCGAACTTGGGCTTTTCCACACCCATGACCACATCCGAAAACATCTGTATGAAACGGCGATAGCTGTCGTAGGCGAACCGCGGGTTGCCGGTCTGCTTGACGACGCCTTCCACCGCTATATCATTGAGCCCAAGGTTCAGGATTGTATCCATCATGCCAGGCATGGAAGCGCGGGCGCCGGAACGTACGGAAACCAGGAAAGGGTTCTCAGGATCTCCAAATTTCTTGCCTACGATCTTCTCCGTCTTAGAAACGGCGGCCTGGATCTCGTCCAGTATTTCGGGCGCGATCATCTTGCCGTCCTCATAATACCTTGTGCAGGCCTCGGTCGTGATCGTAAATCCCTGGGGAACCGGCAGACCGATTTTCGTCATCTCTGCGAGGTTCGCCCCCTTTCCGCCCAGCAGGTTACGCATGGACGCGTTCCCTTCGCTGAACATATAAACATACTTTTTACTCATCGCAAGTCCTCCTTGTCTATTCTATAAAACAATACCATATCAGATATAAAAAATAAAGCAAAAGATATTGTATCCGGTATAGAATTATACAATAAAAACCGCCCGAGTACAATATGAAATTTGCAATTAGGGCACTAAATAGCCATTTACAGCAATGTCAACGTTTTGGGCCGGAATTCCAGCGCGCCTTCCAGCCAGCGGATGGACAGGCCATAAAAAAAAGGGTCGGTCGGGATATCTATCCGGGACATATCTTTGGAAGGCGTGGCCAGCACGGCACGTATGGCGTCCAGGCAGCGTTTTTCCACCTGTTCTCCGGGGCAATGGGCACAAACCGCTCCGCCGGCCGCGATGTTCACGGCAACAACTTCTTTTGCGCCGCAGACCGCGCAGGTATCCAATACGGGGCGCAGCCCCAAAACATCCAGCAGCTTATAAATAAAAAAAAGCAATACTTTTTTAGAGTCTTCCTCATTGGAAAGAGCATACAGCGCACTCGCAAACAGCGCGAACAAACGCGGGTTGGGCTGTTCGGCCTGGATGCACTTTTCCGTCACTTCGGCAAGGAGCATGGCCGTCATGAGCGCCCTGATGTTTTTGCGCAGCCCGTAAAAACTGGTCCTGGGGACCGCCTGCGTGACATAGTAGCGGCCGTTTTTAATATTGAACGAAAAAAAAGAACAGCAAAATACATCGCAGGAGGCGAGCAGCGAACTTTCAGACCGCCTGCACCCTCTTGCCAGCGCATCGACTTTGCCCCATTCCTGTGAAAACAGCGTGAGCATTTTATCGTTTTCTTTGTAATTGGATGTCCTGAGAACAATGCAAAGCGAATTGTTTCCCACTTTTCCCCCGATGATCTTGCGTGCTTAGCCTCGCCCGTCCCCGCCATGCAGAGACCTGTACAATAAAAAATAGTTGATCTTCCCCGTCTTTTCAAAAATTTTAAACACTGTATCTTTCAACATGGCCGTCTCCGTTTCCGTATTTAAAATTAGTTTGCCCGGGGCGGTGCCTGAAAACCATGTAAAATTAACCTATGCAGTTTAATCCTTATAACCCAATTCTTTCAACATAAATTCCGAATTTCGCCAATCGGGTTTCACTTTAACAAAAATGCGCAGGTAGACATGCGTCCCGAACAGCTTTTCGAGGTCCAGCCGCGCGTCCGTGCTGATTTTTTTCAACATAAAACCGTTCTTCCCGATGACGATGCCTTTATGGGACTCTCTTTCGCAATAGATGATGGCTGCGACCTTTGTCAGGCTTTCGGATTCTTCTATTTTTTCGATCTCCACCCCTACTCCATGCGGCACTTCTTCCCGCAGATGCAAGAGCGCCTTTTCCCGGATGATCTCCGCCGCAATGAAACGCTCGGGGCGGTCCGTAACCATATCCGCCGGGTAATATCTGGGGCCGGGCGGCAAAAACGACAGAATACTGTACTCCAGTTCCCGGAGGCCGGTATGATATTTTGCAGAAGTAAAGAGAATGGTCTCGGGTTTTACCCCAAGCTCCACCAGTTTTTCTTTCAGCGCCTCTCTGCCGGCTTCCGGCACAAGGTCGGCCTTATTGAGGACGACAAGTAAATGGGGTGAGCGGATTTTTTGCAAAATTCCTTCGTCCCGCTGCCCTACGCCTGCCTGGGCATCGACGACGAGGACGGTAAGGTCCACGTCCCTGTTCGCTTTAAAGGCCGTCTGGACCATGTATTCGCCCAGCCGATTTTTGGGCGTATGAATACCCGGCGTATCCAGAAATATGATCTGATAGGCATTTTTTGTCAATATGCCCGTCACTTTGTTCCTGGTCGTCTGGGCTTTGTCTGTAATGATAGCCACCTTCTGCCCGACCAGCGCGTTCATCAATGTAGATTTACCCACGTTGGGGCTGCCCATGATGGAAACAAATCCCGAACGATATTCCAAATAACCCTTCTTTCCGGCTGTATGCAGCCTGTCCCAAAAATCAGTCTCCTTTTCCCGCCTGCGCATCCCTTCCGAGGATCTCTCTTTGCCGTGCGCGCATGATATGTTCGTCCTCTGTGCGTATATGGTCATACCCCATCAGATGCAGCATCCCGTGCACGGTCAGGAAACAAAGCTCCTCCCGATCCGTATTCCCGTACGCATATGCGTTTTCCCTGGCCTTTTCCAGAGAAATATAGATATCTCCCAGGAATATGCGCCGTCCGTCTTCGCTCCGCTCCGGCACAAACCCGCCCGCCAAGGCGGCGGAAATCGGCCCCTTTATATCATTGGCCGGGAAAGAAAGCACATCTGTCGGCGCATCCACACCCCGAAAGCGCCTGTTCAAATCCTGTAACAGACAATTATCCGCCAGCACGATCTCCACATCGAAAGCCCACAGGTCTTCCACCGCCGCCGCACGGGCCGCGGCCGTACGCATTGCCCCGAGGAACCGTATTTTTTCAAAAAAGCCGATCGCAAGCCCGGGCATCAAAGCCACACGGGCGCCCGCCTTTTTCCCCCGTCGGCCATATCTGTTGATAGGCATAAGTCTCTTTTAAGCTGCTCCTTCCGGATAGACGATCCGCTGATGGCTCGCCCCTTCGAACACATGCGCAAACGCGCTGATGATGCGCACAAGGTCACGCATCGTGAGCGGGCAATCATCCAACTGGCCCTCCTCGTATTTTGTTTTCACCAATTTGGCGATCTGTTCCCACAAATCGGGCGCCGCCGCCGCGTGGTTGGCGCGGATCGCGGCATCGACGATGTCCGCCAGCATCAAAATGCCTGCCTCTTTGGTCTGCGGTTTTTTGCTTTGATAGCGGAAATCCGCATCGTCTTTCAATTCCCCCGCTTTTTTTGCCATATAATAGAAATACCCCACGTGTCCGTCGCCATGGTGCTGCGACATCACCTCGACCACCTCCCGCGGCAACTTGTTTTTTTCGGCGAGCTTGATGCCGTCGGGGATATGCCGGCGGATGATCTCCGCGCTCTGCAAGGGTGTGAGCTGGTCGTGCGGGTTCTCTATATTCAGCTGGTTTTCTTTGAACATCAGCGGGTTGGATAATTTGCCGACATCATGGTAATAGGCCGCGACCCTGGTCAAAAGAGCGTTCGCGCCCACCGCTTCCGCCGCCGCCTCGCTCAGATTGGCCACCATCATACTGTGATGATAGGTGCCGGGCGCCTCGATGATGAGCCGACGCAGCAACGGCTGGGACGGATTGGTGAGTTCCAGCAGCCTGGAGGGCGTAGCCAACGAAAAGACCGATTCCCATACGGGCAGTATCCCCACCGAGAGGAAACCGCAGGTGACGCCGCTTGCCAGCGCATACAGGCTCACGATAAGATACTGGTTCCATGTGAACGAATTCAGGATGCCATACCCTATATATACAAGCATGGCCGAAAAACCGGCGCCTACACCGGCTAATATATACTCGCCCCGGCTCTGGCGCTTCCGCAGGAGCATGATGGCCACGAGCGAACCCAACGTCTGAGCCAACAGGGAGCGCAGGACCTGCTCATCAAAGAAAAAGGCTTTATTGGGCGAAAGGACGAATGCGCCGATCACGCTGGCAATGCACCCGTAGAAGAGCGCCGTACGCCTTTGCAGCACGACCGCGCCTATGATGACCGAAACAAACACGGGGCAAAGCCGCAGGTCGACCCGTTTGCAAACCAGGCTCAATACGACCGCCAATACCGTGAGGCAGACGACGCTCAGCACCGTTTTCCTGTCCTCATAAAGCATCTTGTCCGTAAAGAACGCATACATGCCGGCCACCACAAAGACGAGCAACAGGAACAGCGCACCGAAAACCCAGCGGGCCGTACCGGTCAAAGCCGTGTTGGCAAGGCCGAGCTGTTTGATCAGCCGGTATTGCGCCTCGGATATGATCTCGCCCTTCAGGACGATATTCTGCCCTTCCTGATAAACGATGTCTTCCACGTTCTCCGCGGCGGCCGCCTTTTTTGCCTCTGTCGCCGCCAGATCATACGTCATGTTTGCGACTACGGTATTGCCGGCGATGTCATGGGCCAACCCGGCTTCTTCGGAAGAGAACGACCCGTTGGAAACAAAATTGGAGCGAATGGTTTCCAGCACGGAAGAAAGCGCATCCTGCGTGATCCCTTCGGTGAATTGCAGGCGCACCTGTTCTACCAGTGCGTCGCCCAGCGCCGCCAGGTCTTTCTTCTCCATCGAAGCAATGGTATAGATGTTCTGGTCGGTGATATAAGTCGGCACCAGCGCACGCAATTGGCCCATGCTGTCCGCCAGGATCGTTTCCCATTCGATCGCCGAAGGCTGGAAATACGAACTGCTCTCGGGCAGCGCAAGGTATATCTGCCTTGCCTGCTGGCGCACTTCTTCCGCCGAAGAAAATACGGAAAAAATATCGCTTTCGCATTGCAGCTCGACCGTGTTGTCCATCTGGTAAACGGGCGGCACCTTCTGCTTGGCTTCTTCCTTCAGCAACGCCGTCGTATATTCGTCCACCACGTCTTTGGTGGCCGTGATCGTCTCTTCACAGATGCTCCCCACTTCGTACGCATACTGTTGCGAAAGAGAGCCGCTTACCCCTGCCACGACACAAAACACATACAGCAGGACGTAGAGCAGGATGGAAAAGATCCTGAACCCGCTCTGTTTGCCTTGGGTGTCACGGGACTTTCTTTTTTGTTCCGAGGCTTTGGGCCGACTTTTTTTCATATACTTCCTTTCCACGGATAAAAAATTGGCCTTACTTTATTTCCTATGTTTCTCATATTTTTCAAAAGCATTCACGATGTCCTTGACCAGCCTGTGCCGGACAACGTCTTTATTGGTAAGGTAGACCACACCGATGCCGTCGATATAGGCCAGCATATCCGCAATATTCTTCAGGCCGGAACGGCGCCGCTCCGGCAAGTCTATCTGTGTGATGTCCCCCGTCAGCACGACCCGGGACCCTTCGCCAAAGCGGGTCAAAAACATTTTGAGCTGTTCCATCGAGCAATTCTGCGCCTCGTCCAAGATGATGAACGCATCCGACAGCGTCCGCCCCCGCATATACGCCAGCGGCGCGACTTCGATCACGCCGTTTTCGATCAGCTTCTGATACGCTTCGGGCCCCATGAACTCATACAGCGCGTCGTACAACGGCCGCAAATACGGAAAGACCTTGCTTTGCAGGTCGCCCGGCAGAAAGCCCAGCTTTTCTCCCGCCTCCACCGCGGGGCGCGTCAGAATGATCCGCGAGACTTCTTTATTTTTTAGCGCGACGACGGCTTTGGCCATCGCAAGGTATGTCTTGCCTGTCCCGGCCGGACCGATGGCGAACGTGACCGTGTTGCTATCGATGGCTTCTATATAGCGCTTTTGCCCAAACGTCCTGCATTTGACCGGCCTCCCGCGGTTGGTGATGGCCACAACGCCGTTCATCAGGCGGAGGCCGTCTTTGAGCTCGCCTTCCCTGGCCAGGTCCAGCAGATAGCTGACTTTGCTTTCGTCTATGTACTCTTTGCTCCGGTAAAGGCTGCGTATGCTCTCTATCACCTGCCGCGCAGCCTGCACCTGCTTATACGCGCCCGTCAGCACGGCGCTGCTGTCGCCCGCCGCAACGGATACGCCCGTCGCTTCCTCCACCATGCGGATATTGGCGTCCAGATTTCCGAAAACCTCCCGCATCTCTTCCATCGTTTCGAAAGGTATGCTGATTTCGACTTTTGTATATTCTTCCAATAGAAGTCCTTTCTTTCTTTAAAATATATCTATTCCGCAGACCGCGGCACAAGCGCGGCCAAAGCCCCGCCCCGCGCGCCGATCTGTTCATATGCGCTCACCGTCAATGTAATAAAAATCCCCTCAGCAGAATCCGTCACGTACGAGTAGACCGCGCAGACTTCGGCATCCTCCGGAAGCAGGCTGCATATATGCTGATAGGTAGCCTTTTTAGCAGCCGTAACGACCGCCTGCTTTTTCTCTTCCGAATAAACCGCCTCCGCTTCCCGGTAAGTGACTTCGAGCAGCTCTATCTGCACGGGGTAGTTTTCTCCGAGTGTCGAAGTGACCCGCGATTCCTCGGTAAACAGAGAAAAAGGGTTGCCGCCGGATAAGTGGATACGGTTGTTTAAAAAGAGCATCACGCGCTCCGTAGCCACCTTCCCTGTCAGCACCAGCTCGGTGCAGTCGGCGCCGGAAACCACGGTGGAGATGTATTCGGTACGGGCCGTCACCCGTCCGCCCGCTGCGACCGAGAACGACATCCCGTTGGATTCGTATTCCCCGGTGATCAGCAGATCTCCCTTCCGCACCCTGTCTCCCACGCACGCAACGGCTTTCCCGCTGTATACGATAATCTCGGTGATCACGCCGTCGCATAAGGCGTAGACCGACGAAGGCCGGGTATCGTATATCTCGGGCACAGGCACGCCTTCGCGCACCTCTACGACTAGGCTCACGCCGTCAAAGCTGGCGTAAACATAGATGAGGTCGGGGAACGCCTTCCATACGGCCCGCTCCACAGCGTCTATATCGATGCGGCTTTTCAGCATGACCGGCCGGGCGCCGCTTTCTTCCACAATACGGCAAAGTTCTTGGGGGGAGATAGTCTCCGTGCCCACAACCTCCACCTTGAAACAAAAAAACGAAATGACCAGAACGGCCAGCAATGCGAGCAATGCGCCCGCAGCCAGCACGACGTGCCGCTTCAGCAACCAAAACAACGCGCGTATGCCGCCGTATTTTTCGACCGTCACACGCGCACTGCCGGAAAGTATACGGCGCAGCTTTTTAAGATCGGTGCTTTTCACCTTCGCATGCACAACCGTATACGAATCCCTGCGTATAGACACAAGCTCCACACCCGCCTCGGCTATACGGCCGAGCGCGTGTTCCACCCGCACCGCTTCTAGTTCAATAATAGCATATCCAAAAATAAAATACCATAACAACGACAATCTTTGTCCCTCCCCGCCGCTCTTCTATGGTATCGGAAACCCACGGTACTCGATTTTCTGTATTTCCCCGCTGAAAGAAAGTATATTTTGGGCCATATATTCGATCGCGATGTCCCGCCCCGTAAAATACACGGAACCAAATTTTGTCTTCAATTCCAGGTTCGTCTGCGAATACGTCCCAATATGGTAGGGTCCTTCGACCGTACAACCCGTGTTGTCAAACAGTTTCAGACTCACCCCGGCGACAATGGTCTCGGGCGGGAATTCCAACGCCCGGGCCGCCTGGATCCGCAGGCGCTTCCCGTTTTTTTTCCCCATATCTCCACCGCCTATGTATCATTTTATGTGGAGAGGAGGGATAACATGTTTTTCTTTGCGGCATAGAAGAGCATACAAAAACAGCGGCCTCTTCGGACCGCTGTTTAAAACCTCTTTATTTACGCTTTCTCTTCCTGGCAGCCTCAGCCTTTTTCTTTCTCTTGACGCTGGGCTTCTCGTAATGTTCGCGCTTTCTGATTTCAGCCAAAACACCAGCGCGCGCACATTTCCTTTTAAACCTTCTAAGGGCGCTCTCTAAAGATTCGTTTTCACCAACGCGTACTTCGGACATCTTTTCCCCCCCCTCCTACAAGTCAGCTATGCAAAACTTGCACCGGTCTTTACACCGGAAACTTCTGCACCGGGGCGTGCACCCTTTTTCTGATAAGAGACCACGACCAACAAAAATAATTATAGTATACCGCCCGCGCAAAGTCAAGCTTGCCCGACAGTATTTTCAGCCCGGCGGCCAACCGAATGCCCGGCCGCCCAGCAGGTGGAAATGCAGGTGCCGTACGCTCTGCCCCGCGGATTCCCCCGTGTTGGCCACGATGCGGAAACCTTCCTCCGCGACCCCCAGCTCCCTGGCGAGCCGTGCCGCCACATCGAAGATATGGGCGATAAGCGGCGCGTCTTCCTGCGTAAGTTCCAATATGGATCCGATATGCTCCTTCGGGATGATCAGCACATGCACGGGCGCTTTGGCATCAATATCGTAAAAGGCCAATATCCGGTCGTCCTCGTATGCCTTTTTGGAAGGGATCGTGCCCTCTACGATCTTGCAAAAGATACAGTCTTGCATGAGATTACCTCCTGAAACATCATTTTACCACAGTCCCGTACAAAACGCCATCCCGCAGGCCCTCTATCGAGACATTTTGGATATCCCCCGGCGTGCCGTCCGCTTCCACGGCCAGATAATGCGGCGTATAGCCTTCAGAGAGGCTGTCTTTGGTCTTTTTTTCAAAGAGGACCGCTTCCGTCCGGCCGATGAACCCGCGGGCATAGACCCTGGCCATCGCTCTGCCCAGCGCGGTCACTTCCGCGGCCCGGGCTTTGCCCACTTTTTTGGGGACGCTCCCCGGCAAATGGGCCGCGGCGGTGCCTTCCCGCCGGGAATACGGGAACACATGCAGACGGGAAAAACCGATTTTTTGCAGAAAGGTGAGCGTCTCCCGATGTTCCTCCTCCGTCTCGCCCGGAAACCCCGTGATGACGTCCGTCGTGATCGCCGGATTGGGAAAGACCTTCCGGATATTCTCTATGCAGGCCGCGTATTGTTCGGCCGTGTAGCGCCGCCGCATGCGGGACAGGATGCCGTTGCTGCCGCTTTGCAGGGAGACGTGAAAGTGCGGGCACAATTTATGCAGCCGGGCGATCGACGTGCAGAAAACCTCCGTCAGGCGCATGGGCTCCATCGAACTCAGGCGGATCCGCTCTATCCCCTCCACTTCGTCCAGCAAAGACAGCAGCCCGGCCAGCTCTGTATCCGCCAAGTCTTTGCCGTATGAGCTGATATGGATGCCCGTCAGCACGATCTCCCGGACGCCGTTTCCCGCCAGGCGGGCGGCTTCTTTTACGATATCCTCCATCGGCCGCGAACGCACCGGGCCGCGGACATAGGGAATGATGCAGTAGCTGCAGAACCGGTCGCAGCCGTCGCTGATCTTGATATTCGCGCGCGTCCGTTCACGCGTCCTGGAAATAGGCAGTTTCTCATATACCTTCTGTTTCGATATATCCTGCACGGCATTTACCTTGCGTTCGCCCGCAAGGACGCGCCGCACGATCTTTACCACACTGTCTTTATTCGCCGACCCGATGACGGCGTCCACGCCCGGGTATGCGAGGATCTGTTCGGCATTGCGCTGCGCAAAGCAGCCGCACACGCAGACCACGGCGCCCGGTTTGCCCGCCGCCCGATGGATCATCTGGCGGGATTTCTTATCGGCGACTGCCGTGACCGTACAGGTATTGATGATATACACTTCGGCATCTTCGCCAAAATCCACAGTCTGAAAACCGGCCTTCTCCATCAGTTCGGCCATCGCGTCGGTCTCATAGCGGTTCACTTTGCAGCCGAGGGTATAGTAGGCCGCCCTCATTTTACACGCTCCAGCACGAGCGCCATCCATTCGCCCTCTTGCTGTACTTTGTCTACGCTAAAGCCCGCTTTTGTAAAAGCTTCTTCCACGTCCCGGCGGCGTTCGGATATGACGCCCGACAAAATAAGCCGTCCGTTTTGCTTGAGCAAAGGGAAAAGCCGCGGCGCCATGGCGATCAGCACGTCCGCCACGATGTTGGCGGCGATGATATCGTACGGCTGGTCTTTTAGCGCTGCACAGGCGGGGTCGTCCTGCAGCAGATCGCTGCACAACGCCCGATACCGATCCGCGCGCATCCCGTTCGCTTCCATATTCTTGCGGGTGGCGCATACCGCATCCGCTTCCACATCGACGGCCGTCACGCGCCCGGCGCCGAGCAGCAGGGCCCCCACGCCCAGTATCCCGCTGCCGCAGCCCATATCCAGCACCTCCGCCCCGGGGAAAACCAGTCCTTCCAGGTTTTCCAGGCAAAGGCGCGTCGTTTCGTGCGAACCCGTGCCGAAACTGGAAGAAGGGTCGATCTCAAGTACGAGCCGCTCCCCCGGCTGCGCCAGCGTTTCCCAGGAAGGCTTGATCATGAACTTGTTGCCCACCGGCAGCGGCTTGAAAAACTTCTTCCAGTTTTCCATCCAATCGGGCGCCACATCGTCCACATGCAGGGAGACCGGGATCTCCGCCCGGTAAGCGGCGACAAGGAAACGCCGCAGCGCTGTCCGTTTTTCCATACCGCTTTCCCCTTCCTGCACATACACGCTGATCCGCGTTTTTTTCTGCGCAAGGATGGACTCGTCCAGATAATCGCGGTAAAGAGAAGAGGAAAGAAGCTCCGCCGCCTCCCGCGGGTCCATGACCGCAAACTCGGCAATACCCTCTCCCACCAACATATCGGTAAGCGTCCCCGTGTCTTCCGGTTCCGCCGTAATCGTAACGCATTCCCAGCCCATACAAAAACCTTCCTATCGCAAAGGGGTATTGACCACTTTGCCGTATTCTCTCTCTTCTCTGCTTTTGGCGGCCCAGCCGGCGATCTCTGCAAGAGCGTCTTTAGGGACATGCGCTTTGCGGATCACCATCGCATGGCTGCCGTCTATATACAAAAAAAAGTATGCTTTTGTTTCTTTGACTTTGACGACGTCGAGCCAGCGCACCGTGAGGTGCTTGCCCGTCTTCTTGTTGAGCGACGCGATCTGCCGGCTGCCGATCGTATACTGCACGGGGAGCGGGTTTTCCGCGAGCCCGGAGACGCGCAGATAGCGGCGCAGGCGCAACCGCAGCACGGCCAGCCACAGCACCGGCGCAAACACTACCAGCGCCCAGCCGGCAAGTATATACCAGAATCCCCCGGTAACCGTCTGCAAAACGGCAAAAGCGACCGCAAACCCTTCGGCCGCCCAGATCGCCCATGTCTTGGAAATCGAATGCAGGTTGTCGTACCAGAAATAATCGGTATACGTTTGTTTATCGAAACAGGAATCCACCACGATGGCAGCCATAGCCAGCCTCCTTTTTTCTCATAATATCAAGAATTATACCATCCCCCCGCCCGGTTGAACAGGGTCAGGGCGTTCCTTGCATCAAAACGAGCGCCTGCTCCACGAAATCTTCCAGATCCCGCATGCGGTTCAGACTGAGCGCGGCTTTGCGCAGCGCGGCCGCGCCCGGCACCCCCTTCAGGTACCAGGCGGCGTGTTTCCGGAATTGGATCATCGCCAAGCGTTCCCCTTTGACAGACCGGCAGAGTTCGGCATGCCGGCGCATCGCCGCCGCCTTCTGCACAGGGCCGGGCAGCGTATAGCAACCTTTGGCAAGATACGCCGCGATCTGCCCGAAAATAAAGGGATTGCCCAGCGCGCCCCGGGCGACCATCACGCCGTCCGCCCCTGTTTTTTCCAGTATGGCCACCGCATCTTCGGGCGAAAAGACGTCCCCGTTGGCAACCACGGGGATACAGACCGCCCGCTTGACCGCCGCGATGGCATCCCAATCGGCCTTCCCGCCGTAAAATTCTTCCCGCAGCCGCCCATGCAGCGTGATCGCGTCCGCGCCCGCGTCCTCCAGCATCCTGGCAAACTCGACATAGTTGGCGGTACGGCTGTCGAACCCCTTCCTGTATTTGACCGTAACAGGCAAGGAGGAAGCCTCTTTTGCGGCGCGCACGATCCGCTCCGCCAGCGCAGGGTCTTTCATGAGCGCGGCACCTTCGCCGTTGCGCACGATTTTGGGCACAGGGCAACCCATATTGAGATCGAAACAGGCGATGCGCCCGCCTTGCTTTTCTTCCAGCAGGCGGATCGCATGGGCGACCGCCGCCGGATCTTTGCCGAACAGCTGGATGCCCACTTTCCCTTCTTCCGGTTCTATGTGCACGAGCGCCCGCGTCTTGCGGCCGTTATGCAAAAGACCCTGTGCACTGACCATCTCGCCAAACGTAAGCAAGGCTCCCTGCTCCTGCGCCATCCGGCGGAAAGCGGCGTCTGTGACGCCGGCCATCGGCGCCAGCATCGCCCCCGTTTTATTGATCCACATACGAACCCCTTGCTCTTGCATCCTTTGTTCCTTTCCGGCCGGAAACCTTCTTAGTAAAAAAGGTATTTACCCAAAGGCAAATACCCGCTTTGAACGTTTTATCCGGATACCATCCTCATTCGGTCGGCTCCATATCCATCACGGACTCATCTATGATCCCGCTATCCGATTCGCCTGTCACCGTCGGGATAGGATAGACGCTCTCGGGCGTGATCTCTTCTTCCAGCACGATATCTTCCACTTTCCAGGAACCGTCTTCGTCTTTGACCACATACAAGGAATAGATGCCGCTTTCGATGAATTGGTCCACTTCGTTCACTTCCAATACCGAGGAAGAAACTTTGGCAGAAATATCCTGCACAACGTTTTTCACCTGCACCTTCGCATGGTCCTGCCAGGCGAATATGACAGTGATCGTGACGTCCGTACGCTGGTCGTAACTCGTAACCGTATAGCTGCTGTTTGTCGTCTGGGTATCGAGGCTGCTTTTTCTAAGATATTCCTCAGTAAACAACCCGGGCAAAAGATCGGTGTCGTCATTGTTCAGCGGCGTAAGGATCACCGAGGTCCGCAACGAGAACGCATCTTTTGCCATAAAATAAACCTGGCTGGAGTTCTCCGCCGTACGGAAAGCAAAAAAGACCAGGACGACAGCTACGGCTACAATCAGTGCCTTCCCCAAAATATAGAGGAAGAACCGGGCTATGCCTATCAAAAATTTTTTGTAACCAGGTTTCATTTCGGATATTCTCCTATGATTTTGGCTTCATCGTGGGGAACAGCAACACATCCCGGATCGAGTAAGAATCGGTGAACAGCATGACCAGCCGGTCTATGCCGATCCCGATCCCCCCGGTCGGCGGCATCCCGTACTCCAGCGCCGTGATATATTCTTCGTCCATCATATGCGCTTCGTCGTCCCCCGCCTCCCGTTGTTTGAGCTGCTGCAAAAAGCGTTCCCTCTGATCGACCGGGTCGTTCAGCTCGGAAAAGGCATTGGCCATTTCCCGCGCCGTGATGAATAGTTCGAACCGCTCCGTCAGCCAGGAAGCCCCGGATTTCTTCTTGGAAAGAGGAGATATCTCCACGGGGTAATCCATGACGAACGTGGGCTGTATAAGCTTCTCTTCCACAAATTGCTCAAACGCCGCGTACAAAAGATAGCCGCGCGTCATTTTGTTCTTATCCATTTGGACGCCGATGGATTTGGCCAGCAAGGCCGCTTCGGCATCCGACCCGGCCGCACCGAAATCCGCGCCGGTGTATTCTTTCACGGCGTCGACCATCGTGACGCGCTTCCAGGGAGAAGCAAGATCAATTTCCTGCCCCTGGTAGGTCAGCTTGGTCGTACCGTTCAGTTTGTTCGCACAGTAAGAGAAGAGGTCTTCCGCCAGCCGCATCATTCCCCTGTAATCCGTATACGCTTCGTATAATTCCAGCGTCGTGAATTCCGGGTTGTGTTTGACATCCATACCTTCGTTGCGGAAGATACGGCCGATCTCGTAGACTTTCTCCAAGCCCCCGACGATCAGCCTTTTTAAGTGCAGTTCGGTCGCGATCCGGAGGTACATCTGGATATTGAGCGTATTATGGTACGTAACGAACGGACGGGCCGTCGCGCCGCCCGCAGTACCGTGCAGGATAGGCGTATCCACCTCCATATACCCGCGGTCGTCCAAAAATTCGCGGATGTAGCGGAGGATCCTGGAGCGCTTCTCGAACGTTTCCCGCACTTCCGGGTTCACGATCAGATCCACATACCGCTGCCGGTAACGCAGATCGGGGTCCTTAAGTCCATGGAATTTTTCCGGCAGGGGCAACAGGGCTTTGGCCAGCAGCGTGATCTTCCCGCACTTGACGGTGATCTCGCCGGCATGGGTCCGGAAGACTTCTCCCTCCACACCGACGATATCGCCGACATCGTACGTTTTATACGCGGCGTAGGGCACATCGCCCAACACGTCTCTGCGGGCATAGCACTGGATCGTGCCGCTGCCGTCCTGTATATGGAAAAAGCTTGCCTTGCCCATCACGCGCTTGGAGAGGATCCTGCCCGCCACGCCGGTTTGCTTTCCTTCGAAGGCGGGAAAATCGCGCTTGAGTTGCGCCGCGGTATGCTCCCTTTCAAACCGTGTGATCTGGAAGGGGTCTAAGCCGCTTTCGCGGAGGGCCAGCAGTTTATTTCTGCGCACGTTTATCTCCGAGTCGCTATTGCCGTTTTGCCGCATCGTATCGTCTGCCATTATAAAATCCTTTGAAACTTCTTTTTTGATTCCTATCCTTCGTAAAAAAGCGTTCAATCCGCTTTCGTTATTTCCAAAATCGTGAAGCGCATCTTGCCGCCCGGCGCCCTGACTTCCACCACATCACCCACGCCATGGCCTAAAAGCGCCTTGCCCACGGGCGACTCGTTGGAAAGAATATGGCTGGTCGCACTGGTTTCCATGGAACCCAGTATCTGATAAGTCTCTTCCTCGCTGCTCTCTTTATCGGCTATGCGCACTTTGGTCCCGACGCTCACGCGGCCCAGATTGACTTCCCCGTCCTCCACGACGGTCGCACGGGTCAGCGTGCTTTCCAGTTCCCGTATGCGCCCTTCCACCCGGGACTGTTCGTTCCTGGCTTCGGCATATTCTGCGTTTTCGCTCAGGTCTCCGAACGAACGCGCTTCTTTTATCTGTTCCGATATTTCAGCACGCCGCACATCTTTCAAATAATCCAACTGCTTCTCTAATTCAAGTTTTCCTCTTTTAGTAAGGACAAATTCATTTGCCACTGAAATCTACCTCCGACAACTTAAAATCCATTTGGGTATACGTCTCCCGATACAGTCATTTTATTTTACACGTATTTACTGTATTATGCAATGGTTTTTTTATGCCGGAAAAAGACCGCCTCAGCCCGCACGCGTCGTTTTCAAGTATTTGTCCAACTTGTTTTTGACGCGCTGCAACGCATTGTCCACGGATTTCACATGCCGCCGCAACTGCTCGGCGATCTCCTGGTAGGATTTTCCCATCAGATACAGCCGCAGGACGTCGCTCTCCAGGCCCGAAAGCATTTCGTCGATCTTGGATTCGATAGATACGACATCTTCTTTATCGATAATGATATCTTCGGGCGTGAGCACCTTGGAACTCGTGAGGATATCGATGAGCGTCCTGTCGGATTCTTCATCGTAGACCGGTTTATTGAGGGAGATATAGCTGTTGAGTGGCTTATGCTTCTGGCGGGTGGCCGCCTTGATGGCCGTAATGATCTGCCGCGTGATGCAAAGTTCGGCAAACGCGCGGAAGGACACCTGCCGTTCGGGGCGGAAATCCCGGATAGCCTTGTACAGGCCGATCATGCCTTCCTGTATCAGGTCTTCCCGGTCGGCACCCACCAGGAAATAGGTACGCGCCTTGGCGCGCACAAAGTTTTTATACTTGTTCAGCAAATATTCGGACGCCAACCCGTCTTCTTCTTTGGCCAATACTGCGATCTCGGCATCGTTCAGCGATGTAAAACGGGCAAATTCAGCACTCTCTGCCTTAGCCTGCAGGATCTTGTCTTTTTTTACTGCCGTTTCCCGGCTTTTCTTGGTCACGTGATTCAACTTTGTTGCTCCTTTATCTGCCGCTGTCTGTCCTGCCGGCGCTTTTCGTACATCAGTACGGCGGCGGCATTCGACGCGTTGAGTGAGTTGATCTTCCCTGCCATATCGATACGTACCACAAAGTCGGCAGTCTCCCTGGCCAGCCGGGACACGCCTTTCCCTTCGGCGCCGATCACCAGCAGCAGCGCGCCCGTAAGGTCGGCCGTATCGGCCCGCTGCCCGTCCATATCCGCCGCGGCCACGAACACGCCTTTTTCCTTGATCTCCCGGATCGCCGCCACCAGATTGCCCACCTTGACGATGGGAATGTATTCCTCCGCGCCCGAGGCAGCTTTGGCGGCGGCGGCCGTCATCCCCGCGCTCCGCCGCTTGGGGAGCAGTACCCCGTGTGCGCCGAATACTTCCGCGCTGCGCACGATCGCCCCGAGATTATGCGGGTCTTCCACACCGTCCAACGCGATAATGAAGGGCGGTTCGCCTTTTCTTTCCGCGAGGGCAAAGATCTCCTGCATACTGCCGTATTCGACAGCCGCCACCCGCGCGACGATCCCCTGGTGCCGGGCCGTCTTGTCGGCCGCAAAAAACGGCCGGGCCAGTTCGTCCAGCTTTTGCCGGGGCACTCTCCGCACAGGAATGCCGCGTTCCCTGGCTTTGGAAACGATGCTTAAAATACTTCCCTCCGCGGTGGAGAGGACATAGATCGTATCGATCTCCCTGCCGCTCAAAACGGCCTCTTTTACGGTATTCCTTCCAATGATGATATCGGTTTTATCCACAAAGCACCCCGGATTCTTTTAAGATCATCGTCATGAGTTCTTCCAAACGGGCATATTTGCCCTCTAAAAACAGGCAGCCGATCACGGCTTCCAGACCCGTCGCTTTCTTATAATCCGCGATCGACATGTTTTTGGCCACCGAAGCGGGATGGGCATTCCGGCCCCGCCGGTAGATCTGCCGTTCCGGTTCGTCCAGCTTTTCCAGCAGCTTGTCCGCCATCTGCGCCTGCGCATGCGCGTTGACTATGCCGCTGGCCATGCGGTTCAGGTCGTTCACCAAACTGCCGCTCTTTTTTACAAGCGCCGCGCGCACATACAGATCGAACAGACTGTCGCCTACAAAAGCCAGTACCAGCGGGTTTTTCAGGCGCGCATCCTTTTCCGCCATATGTTCCAAAACACCGTGTATTTCCAAACGGCATCCTCCTTTTAGTCCGATGCAGAAAAATATTGTTCTACCCCCAGCACGATCGCCCGGACGATCTTTTCCCGGTATTCTTCCTGCACGAGCAGGGCTTCCTCCCGGGCATTGGACAAAAACCCGCATTCGATGAGGACCGCCGGCGCCGTGCCGGAATTCACGATATAGTAATCGCCCGGCAAAACGACCCGTATTTTGGGCGGATCGAGCTGCTCGACCAGACAGGCCTGTATGCAGGCCGCGAGCGCCTCTCCTTCTTCCGACCCGGGGGCGTACATGACCTGCGGGCCGCTGACCGAATGGTCCGGAAAGCTGTTCTGATGGATACTGATCGTGATATCCTGCCCGGCGCCCTGTATGATCTCGCGCCGGACGCGCATATCGTCCTGCTTGGTGTCCGCAACGGCTTCCGCATCCTCCCGGGTCATCACGACTTCGGCGCCCTGCGCCGTAAGGGCATCGCGGAGCTTCAGCGCGATATCCAGATTGAGTTCGGATTCCTTCACGGAGGTCTGGTATCCTTCCGCGCCGCCGTCCGACCCGCCGTGCCCGGCGTCGATCACGACCTTCAGTCCCTGTAGCTGCAAAGCTGTGCCCATCGTATCCACCGCGTCGGGAAACCCGAGCAGGCAAAGCCCCGACATCGCACAACCTAGCCCCACGCACAGCAGCAGGAACCCAAAGACACGTTTGGCATGCTTTTTTGTATTCGACATTTTTTTCCGTCCTAACAGAATATGCAGTTTTATTCTATGCCGGGCAACCCCGTTATATTAACGGCAGGGAAGGGTCCGCGTTGAGAGAAGCCTTCGCCGGGCTGCAGCCGGCCAATATGCGGTAGTAGGCCGCCGAAGCGATCATCGCGGCATTATCTGTACAAAATCGCACGTCCGGCAGGTATACTTCATATCCTTTCTTTGCAAAGGCCGCCTCGCGCAGCGCACCGTTGGCGCTGACGCCGCCGCCGAAAACCACGGTCCGGATCCCTTCGCGCCGGGCAGCCTCGAATGTGTTTTCCACCAGCATGTCCACCGCCACCCGCTGGAAAGACGCCGCCACGTCCGCCGGGTCGTAAGGCGTCCCTTTCATCCCGAACCCATGCACGAGGTTGACCACCGCCGTTTTGAGTCCGCTGAACGAAAAGTCCAGGTGGGTCTCCCCGCGGAATGCTTTTGTAAAAGCATATGTATGCGCATCGCCCTTTTGCGCCAGTTTCTCCAAATTGGGGCCGCCCGGGTAGCGCAGGCCGAGGATGCGCGCGACTTTATCGAACGCTTCGCCCGCGGCATCGTCCCGCGTCCGGCCGAGCAGCGTGTATACGCAATAGTCTTCCACTTTGAACAGATTCGTATGTCCGCCCGAAGCGATCAGACAGATGAAAGGCGGTTTCAGACCCATGTGTGTGATATAATTCGCGGAAATATGCCCTTCGATGTGGTTGACGGCCACGAGGGGCTTGCCCAAGGCATAGGAAAGCGCCTTGGCGTACGAGACCCCGGTGAGCAGCGCGCCCACAAGGCCGGGCCCCTGCGTGACGGCAAATGCGTCCACGTCTGCAAAAGACAGGCCCGCCTGCTCCAGCGCGTCCCGCACAATATAAGGAAGTTTCTCTGTATGGTTGCGCGACGCCACTTCGGGCACGACGCCGCCAAAGCGGGCATGCATCTCCGCCTGCGAATACAGCGCATTGGAAAGGATTTGCCGACCGTCCTGCACGACCGCCGCGGCGGTCTCGTCGCACGAAGTCTCTATCGCCAGTATCCGTACGCCTTCTTTCTTTTTCAATACGGAGAAGGCATCCTGTTGTGATTCATTCTTCATGATTCTGTTCTCCGCCCTCACGCATATGCAGCCGTTTTTTCCATACGGCCGCGCCTGCCAGCAGCAGGCCCACTATCCCAAGAGAGAACAGGGCGATGCGCAGGACCAGGTCAAAGAAAAACTGTTGGGGCACCATACGTATCAGCAGATCCGTCCCGGGGTCGAGCAGCCAAAGGTCGTTTGTGAACACCATCTGATGAAACATCGTCCAGAACGTATCGAAATCGATCGTCGCGAACAGGGCGACCGCCCCCAATATTACAAGAAAAACCAGGTTTCCCCGGATATATCCGCTTAGGACCTTCTTTTGGCGTTCGCGCTTCCCAAGCGCCCAGGCGAAAAACACCGTACCCACGGCCAGCATACCGTAGCCTAACGCCGTACCGCCCCGGTAGAGCGCACGGACGTCCTGCATATGCTGTATTTCCCGCTCGTTGAACACCGCCCGCACTTTCCCATCGACTTTCGCATAGACCAACAGGTCGTCCCGCTCGCCCAGCAGATACTGGAGCAGCGCGTCCATAGCGGTATCCAGATCGGCCTTACGCATGCCCATCGAGGCGGCCGTATCTAATTTCGCATATTCCCGCGCATAGAAAGCCTTGTCAAAACACGTCAGATCGATGACCGCAATCAGCAGCCCGAACAGGAACAGCACGGTAACGACCGGGGAAAGGACCTTTAGAACATCCGGAGCAGCGCCTTTTTTCTTATTCTGCATAAACGCACCGTTACTTCTTATTGCCGTTGCGCAGGATCTCCAGCGTCTTTTTGGGATCGGGCGAATGGAACAGCGCGCTGCCCGCCACGATGACGTTGATGCCCGATTCGAGGATCACGTCGATGTTCTGTTCGTTCACGCCGCCGTCCACCTGTATATCGATCTGCCTGTCCCCCATCATCTTGCGAAGGCGCGGCGCCTTGGTCAGCGCATAGGGTATGAACGGCTGTCCGCCAAACCCCGGGTCGCAGGACATCAGCAGCACCATATCGATATCGCTCAGCACATCCTCCAGCGTATAGATGCTGGTCGCCGGATTGATGGCGATCCCGCACTTCACGCCCGCGCTCTTGATCTGCAAGATGGTCCTGTGCAGATGCACCGTTGCCTCCTGGTGTACGGTCACGATATCGGCGCCGCATTCTATAAATTCATCGATGTACCGTTCGGGCGCCTGTACCATCAGGTGCACGTCCAGCACAAGTTTGGTATGCTTTTTAAAATCGGCGATCATTTTCTGCCCAAAGGTGATATTGGGCACATACATGCCGTCCATTACGTCGCAATGCACCCAATCCGCACCCCATTCTTCCATCCGATGCAGCGCGTCGGCCATATTCGTAAAATCCGCCGACAATATGGAGGGTGCAATTTTTGTTTCAATCATAGCGTTTGTTTCTCCTTTCCTCGAGCTCGTGTAAAATCCGGATATACCGCTCGTACCGTCCGGCCGGGATCTGCCCGGAAACGACCCGTTCTTTGACGACACAACCGGGTTCTTTATCATGGAGGCAGGTGTCGAACCGGCACGCCGCTCCATGGAATTCCCTGTAATAAGTTTTTAGTTCTTCGGGTTCGAGATCCATGCATTCCAGCATGCTGAACCCCGGGGTATCAGCGACTACCGCGTCGATTTCCCGCAGTGGCAATAATTCGCTGTACCGGGTGGTATGGCGCCCGCGCGCCGTTTTTTTGCTGAGTTCCCCCGTCTCCAGCGACAGGGACGGACACAGCGCATTGAGGAGCGTGGATTTGCCCACGGCGGACTGTCCCGCCAAACATGTGAATTTACCTTGCAAAAGCCGGCGGACCGTATCCAGGCCGGTGCCGTCTTTTGCCGAAAAAGCTACGACCTGCGCGCCGCTTCCCGCGTATTCGCCGGCCAGCGCCGCGCTTTTTGCCGCATCGGTCTTATTGATCCCGATGGCGACGGGCACCCGGCTTTTCAAGCCGTACAGCAGCAGCTTATCCACCAAAAGCAGGTCCGCCGGCGGCTTCTCCGCCGAAAGCACGATCAGCAGCAGATCGATATTTGCGATAAGGGGGCGGGCGAACTGATTTTTTCGGGGCAAGATCTCCTCAATGCTGCCGCTTACGACTTCGCCCGGCGGGGTGAACCGCACAAGGTCTCCCGGCATGGGCTTGACGCCGATGTTCCGGAATTTTCCTTTGGGACGGCATTCGTAAAGTGCGCCGTCCTGCCCTTGTACCGTATAAAACCCCCCGATGCCTTTTATTATCCTTCCGTTTATAATTTTACCCTCCGATATTTAGGGAACATAATCAGTATATACCACCTCGTAATTTAAGTAAACTCTCAGCGTATAGCCCTTGTCTTCGGACAGATTGCCGACTTTTGCTTTATACGCGAGTCCGCTCGGGTATATCGTAGCATATTCTCCGCTGTTCTCAAAAACGCCTTCCGCTATAATGAATTCATAATGCCGGCCTTCGACCTCAAAGGCGATCGTCGCGACCAGGACGCTCTCTTCCGTGAATTGCCCTTCATACTGCAGAGTCCCGCTGACCGAATAGTTTCCCTGGGGTTCCTGTATGGTAAGATAGAGCGTATCGAAATCGGATTCCGTCATATCTGTCGTCGGGAATTGGGAAAGCACGATCCCCGGCGTACTGTCCGTATCGGAAAGCGTGAGGATTACATTGCCAAACCCGTTGTCTGCCGCTTCGTCCAGCGCAGTTTCTATGGATTTTCCCACCAGGGCCGGTATATTCCTGACCTCGCCGTCGCCCAGGCGATTGACCGTCAGATAAACGGTATTGTCTGTGGAAAATTTTTCCCCGGCCGTAGGATTCTGCGAGACCACGATACGGTCATCCAGCCCGGTGTTCTCCACATAGGTGACCAGCGTATTGATAAAACCCATATCGTTCAGCATGCGCAGCGCATCTTCTTCCCCCATCCCTTTCAGGGAAGGCACTGTTTTATCCAGCTCGGCGCCGGCACTGACGACCAGGCTGACCGTCTTGCCCCGATCCAGGAACGAACCCATCTCCGGCGATTGGGAGATCACGTACCCTTCGCCTGTAACCCCGCTCGCCTGGTAGGAATATGCCACCGTAAGGTCCAGCCCTTTCAATATGGCTTCCGCTTCCTCCAGCGTCTTATCCGTAAGCGAAGGGACAAAGACTTTGCCGGAAGAATCGCCTTTCAGCACGCCCAACGTATTCAGCACAACAAATACGGCAAAGGACAAAAGCAGGGCGCCCACGATCCCGGCCAATATCGCAAAACCATACCGCCTGGGACGGGATTTGAAAAACCTGCGTTTTTTCCGTTCCTTATACTCGGTGACATAGGCGCCGTCCGGCTCTTCCAGACAGCGGGAAAGGTCTTTTTGCAGGGCGGCCATCGTGTGGTAGCGCCTGCCCTTTTCTTTTTGCAGGGACTTTAAAATGATCCGGTTGAGGCTCTCGGGCATCTGCGGGTTCTTCTTCGCCGGCGCCACAGGCACCTGATGCAGATGTTTGAGCGCGATGGACACACTGTCCTCTCCGAAAAAAGGCAGCTCTCCCGTCATCATTTCATAGAGGATCACTCCGAGGGAATAGATGTCCGTGCTTTTGTCCACTTTCTCTCCCCTTGCCTGCTCGGGCGAAAAATACTGGACGGTACCGAAAATTTCTTTGCCTTCTTCCTTGGAGATAGCCGGGGCTTCGGATATGCCGAAGTCCAGCAGGACCGGATCCAGATCGTCTTTCAGCAATATGTTGGCGGGTTTCAGGTCTTTATGTACGACGCCCATCCGGTGCGCATAGTCCAGCGCGCCGCATATCTTTTCGGCGATCTTTACTTTTTGCGCAATGGAAAGGGAATCTTCCTGCAGCGCTTTTTTCAGCGTTTCCCCTTCTATGCGCTCCATCGTGAAGTATTTGAGTTTGCCCTTATCCCCGGTGGAGAGCAGCCGCACGATACTTTCATGGTGCAGCCGGGAAAGCACCTGCGCCTCTTTTTTAAAGGCTTCGGCATACTCCGGCCGTTCCGCCAGCGCAGGCGAAAGTATTTTAATGACGACCTCATCCCCCGTTTCTTCATCTTCCGCATAGAACACAAGGCTGGTTCCGCCCTGGTCCAGCAATTCTGTCAAATGATAGCGGTCGTCTATCCAGTTATCAATCATCCTTTTCCAGCCCCCCGTCGTTTTGGGCGATGATCACGGAAACATTGTCTCCACCGCCCCGCTCGAGTGCCATGCCGATAAGCTCCCTTGCCTGCAACCGTACGGAAACCGGTTTTTTCAGGCAATCCCTGATCTCCCCGTCCGATACGTACCCTGTCAGCCCGTCCGAACACAAAAGCAGCGCGTCGCCCGGGAGGAAAGCTTCTTCAAAAACATCCGCCGTTACCTTCCGCATCCCCAGCGCGCGGGTGATCATGTTTTTGTAGGGGTGCACTTTTGCTTCTCCCACGGTGATGATGCCCTGCTCCAAAAGATACTGCACATAACTATGGTCTCTCGTGATCTGCCGCAGGCCGCTTTCGTGCAGCAGGTAGGCGCGCGAATCGCCCACATGCGCCACCAGCAGCCGGCCTTTTTGCAGGAGCGCCAGCGTGAACGTCGTGCCCATATCCTTCAGGCTTTCGCTCCTCTGCGCCATCGTCCAGACCGCGCTGCCGGCATCCTCCACCAATTTTTTCAGGTCTTGCCCGGTAAGGCGGGTCATATCCGTATTCCGCAACCGGTCCCGGGCAAAAGAGACCGCTTTGGCGCTGGCGACCTGCCCCGCCCGCTGGCCCCCCATCCCGTCTGCCACGATCACGGCCGTGGTTTGGTCCTGGGAACAGACGCAAACCTTATCCTCGTTCTGTCTTCTGACCTTCCCTTTATGCGTAAGTGAGAATATATCCATCGCGTTACTCCCGCAGCTTTCCGGCAAAGTGCGCCCGGAGCTGCCCGCAGGCGCCTTCGATATCTTCGCCGAGCGTCCTGCGGACACTGGCGGAAACACCTTTTTTCTCCAGTTCGGCGGCAAATTCGTATATCTGTTTTTTCCCCGGCGTTTTGTAGCTGCCTAGCGCGGCGTTTAGAGGGATCAGGTTCACATGGCAACGCTGCCCTCTTGTCAGCCGGACCAGGGCGTCGATATCTTCGCCGCTCATATTGAACCCTTCTATTAATATATATTCATAAATGATTCTTCTGCCCGTTTTTTCACTATAGCGCCGCATCGCGGCCACCGCCTCGTGCAGAGGATATGTATTTTCCACCGGCATGAGGAGGCGGCGTTTTTCCTCTATGGCGCTGTGCAGCGAAAGGCAGAGCGTGACGGGCAGGCCCTCTTCCGCCAGCGCATCTATGCCGGGTACGATGCCGCAGGTGGAAAGGGAAATATTGCGCAGCGCGATACCCAAACTTTGCGCGGCATGGATCTGCCGGAGAAAGGAAACGACATTTTCATAATTGAGCAGCGGTTCGCCCGTGCCCATCAACACGATATTGGTGATGTTGCGCCCGGCCCCCTGCTCTGCATTGACCCGCAGGACCTGCCCCAGCAGTTCGCCCCTGGTCAGATTGCGCACCAGGCCGCCCAGGCCGGAAGCACAGAACGTGCACGCCATCGGGCAGCCCACCTGCGTGGAGATGCAGAGGGTATGGCCGTAGCGGTACCGCATCAGCACAGCCTCGATCACATTGCCGTCCCCCAGGCGCAGCAGGTACTTCAGCGTACCGTCTTTGGACGCGAGGCGGGCCTCGACGGCGGGATAGCCTTCCGTATAGATCCCGGCCAGTTTGGTGCGCAGGCTTGCCGGCAGGTTGCGCATTTCGGCAAAAGGCACGCAGGCGGTGAGCCAGCGGTATACCTGTTTTGCGCGGAAGGCGCTCTCCCCCAGGCCTATCAATGCCTGCCGCAGTTCTTCGGGAGAAAATTCCAGCAGCGCTTTTTTCATAGTTGCCTCCGCAGCAGCGAAAGGAAAAAACCGTCCACTTTATCGATATGCGGGAACAACTGCAACCGGCCTTCTTTCTGCCGGGGGACGAGCGGCGCGGGCAGCGTATTGTTCATATCCTGCTGCTCCAGCCAGGGATATTCTCCCAAAATATAGTCCATATTTTCTTCATTCTCGCGCCGGTCTATCGTGCAGGTGGAATAAAGGACCCGCCCGCCCGGCTTCACATAACGCACGCAGGTCTTCAAAATGCGCCTTTGCAGCGATACGAGCGGCGCGATATCTTCCGCTTTTTTCGTATATTTGATATCCGGTTTGCGGTACAGGAGCCCCAGCGCGGAACAGGGCGCATCGATCAGCACGACGTCGAACTTGTCCGCATAGCGGGGGTCATACACCGCGGCGTCTTTTTGAGCGACCGATGCGGTTACACCCATGCGCGCAAAATTGCTGCGCATCAGCTCCACCCGGTGCGGGCGGATATCCCAGCATTCGAGCAGGCCCGGCCTTTTCGCGGCGATATAGGCGCTCTTGCCCCCGGGCGCGGCGCAGACGTCCAGCACGGATTCGCCCGGGCGCACGCCGGCCGCCTCGCATACGATCATCGAGGCTTCCCCCTGCACGGCCAGCAGGCCTTTCTGGTAAAAATAGTTTTCTTCCACCGAAGGCATGTTTTTGATATAGAAACAGTCCGGGACATAGGCCCCGGGAGTGATCTCCAGCCCGCGGCCCTGCAGTTTTCCGCGCAGGTCCTGCGAAGAAATCCTGAGCAGATTGGGCCGCACGCAGGTGTATGCTTCGGGCTTCCGGTACGCCAGCAGCTCCCACGCAAAATCAAACCCGTACCCGGCAATATAGCGTTCACAGATCCAGCGCGGGTAGCTGTATAACACCGACAAAAACCCGGCGGG
This sequence comes from Christensenellaceae bacterium, assembly GCA_963665505.1. Classification (GTDB taxonomy): domain Bacteria; phylum Bacillota; class Clostridia; order Christensenellales; family Christensenellaceae; genus QANA01. Next base: position 1,090,824 of record OY762275.1, on the reverse strand, counting down.
ATCTTCTTCCCGCGACGGATAAACGATATCTCCCGCCTGCCTCGCCACATTGCGGAGCACCGCATTGACAAATCCTTTTAAGCTCCTTTTGGAAGACTCGCCCACGATCTTGACGCATTCGTTGACCGCTGCGCGCACAGGCACGTTTTCAAAAAACAGGATCTGGCAGACGCCCACGCGCAGCACGTTCCGGATAAACCGGTGTATGCGTTTGCCCTGGGTGAAATGCCCGATCACATAATCGATGTGCAGCAGGTTTTCCAGCGTCGTGAACGCCAGCGCGGCGATGAACCGTCTGGACCGCGCATCTTCTTCCCGCAAATATTTTTTTAAGGCAAGATTCAGAAAAGCACCCTTTTCCACTTCCTGCAGGATATCGACCGCAACCGCTCTTTCGTTCAATCCACACCTCTTCCAGCCGAAAACCGCATGCCCGCCTTTATCCCTTTGCCCCGTCCCCGCAGGAAATCCCGCGCGGACATTTTTTTCGCGCCGGGAGACTGCAGGCATACGATCTCTACCACACCGTCGGCCGCGGAGACAAACAGGCCCGCCCTGGGGTCGGCCAGTACGATCTCGCCCGGGGCGCGCGGCGGCTTATCCGTTTGGGCCGCGAACCAAAGTTTGAGTTTGCGGCCGTCCAGCAGCGCGTAAGCGCCCGGCTCGGGATTGATCGCGCGGACCATATCCACGATATGCCGGCAGGTGTCGGTAAAATCCACCTGCCCGAACCCTTTTTCGAACATGGGCGCGTACGTCGCCTGCGCCGGGTCCTGCGGCGTGCGGATGAGCGTGCCCGCCGCAAGCTTTTCCAGCGTGCGCTTCAATGTCCGCGCGCCCGTTTCCGCCAGTTTTTCGCGGAGCGTACCGCCCGTATCCTCGGGCGATATTTCCACTGTATCCTGCTCCAAAATATCCCCCGCATCGACCGCGCGCACGGTGAACATCGTACTCACGCCGGTTATGCTTTCCCCGGCCAGGAGGGCGCGCTCTATGGGAGCGGCGCCCCGGTAACGGGGCAAAAGCGAGGCATGCACGTTGATACACCCAAGCGGGCATATCGCAAGTATTTTTGCGGAGAGGATCTGTCCGTACGCCGCCGTGACCATCAGGTCGGCCCCAAGGCCGGCCAGGGCTTCTGCGCCTTCTTTGGAGACAGAGAGAAATTGGAACACGGGCACGCCCGCTTCCACCGCGCAGACTTTTACTGGCGGCGGGAGCAGCTTATGCCCCCTTCCCTTTTCCCGGTCGGGCTGCGTCACGACAGCGCAGACGTCATACCCCTCCCGCAGGAGCATTTTGAGCGACGGCACGGCGAACATAGGCGTGCCCATGAAAATGATGCGCAAACGCGCGGCGTTTTCAGATGGCATCTGGTCCCTCTTCCTCGAGAATATCCTCCCCGGTAATCTCTTTGGACATGATGTCCAAAAACAGGATCCCGTCTAAATGGTCGATCTCGTGGCAGAACGCCCGGGCAAGCAGGTCTTCGCCCTCGTATTCCTGCCAATCGCCGTTCCTGTCCATCGCGCGGATCTTTACTTTTTTAGGGCGCGTGACGATGCCCCGGCGTACCCCGCAGGAAAGGCAGGCCTCTTCGCCCGTCTGCGTTTCTTCCGAAGATTCGAGGATCTCGGGGTTAATAAGCTCCATAACGCCTTCTCCTACGTCCACTATGACCACGCGGCGCAGTACCCCCACCTGGGGGGCGGCCAGCCCCACGCCCTCCGCGGCTTTCAGCGTCTCTTTCATATCATCCAGCAGCGTGTTTATGCGTTTTGTGATCTTCTTCACGGGCCGGGAATGCTTGCGCAGGCTTTCGTCCGGTTCCTGTACAATATCTATAATCGCCATTTTCCATCCTCCTGTTCAGACTCGTTAATTCATATTGTAAGGGTCTGTGTCCACGCTGACCAGCACTCCTTTTTTCCTGACCGCATCCCATACGTCCCACACATGGTCCCGTATCTGCGCGGTGGTCCGGGAAGTCCTGACTTTAAGCAGGATATGGTACCTTGCCTTCCCCTCCAGCCTGGCCACCGGCGCGGGCTTGGCCGCGAACAGCAGGATATCGGACGCGTAGGGCTGCAGCAGCGGTTCCAGCATTATCCGTGCCTGCGCACAGGCTTTTTGGGCCCTGGCCTCGTCGGCATGCGTGAACACCATCCGGAAAAACCTGCCGAACGGCGGCTTGCACGAAGCTTTGCGGAACGCGACTTCCTGCCGGTAAAACCCTTTGTAATCGTGCGCGGCGGCGAACCGCACGGCATAATTTTCCGGGTTGAAGGTCTGGACGACGACCGTCCCCTTCCTGACCCTGCCCGCCCGGCCGCCCACCTGCTCGATCATCGCGAACGTTCGTTCTTCCTGCCGATAATCGCCCGCATACAGCAGCGAATCGGCCGAGATGATCGCGGCCAGCCCGACGTTGGAAAAATCCAGCCCACGGGAGATCATCTGCGTGCCTATCAGGATATCGGCCTTATGGTCGCGGAAGGCTTCGTATATCTCCGCATGCGCGTTCTTGCGCCGCGTCGTATCAAAGTCCATCCGCAGCACGCGCGCCCCGGGGAAAAGCGAACGGATCTGTTCCTCTATCTTTTCCGTGCCCGTGCCCGCAAACTTCAAAAGTTTCCCCCCGCATTCGGGACAAGTTTCCTCCAATGGGAAACTCCTGCCGCAATAGTGGCACAGCAGCCGGTTTTCATTTTTATGGTATTTCAGCGGCACGTCGCAGTGCGTACACATGCGGACATGCCCGCAGGAAGGGCAAACCAGACTCGAGGCATACCCTCTCCTATTTAAAAATATAAGCGATTGTTCGCCGTTTGCCAACATTTTTTTGATCTCTTCATGCAAAAGACCGCTGATCGGCCCGCGGTTGCCCCGCATATATTCCTTTTTCATATCTACGACCCGGATGTCCGGCAGCGGGATATTGCCCACCCGGTGCGGCATTTCGAGCAGATGGTAGATGCCCAGCTCCGCCTTTACATAGTCTTCTATAAGAGGGGTGGCGCTGGCCAGCACAAGGGCGGCCCCCGTCATCTTGCAGCGCATATTGGCGATCTCGGCCGCATGGTAGGCGGGATGATTTTCGGCTTTATACGTCTCGGCCTGCTCTTCGTCGAGGATAATGACGCCGATGTTTTCCAACGGCGAAAACACCGCCGAACGCGCGCCCAGCACGATCCTGGCCTTCTTGTCGCGCACACGCCGCCATTCATCGAAGCGTTCGCCGTCCGAAAGCCCGCTGTGAAACACCGCGATCTCTTCGCCGAAATGCCGGGCGAACTCGCCCAGCGCCTGCGGCGTGATGGAGATCTCGGGCACCAGTACGATCGCCGTTTTGCCCAGCGACAGCGCCCGCTTCACGCAGGCGATGTATACTTCCGTCTTGCCGCTGCTCGTCACCCCGTGCAGGAGGAACGTCCGGTTTTTCCCCGCGTCTATCGCAGCGGAGATCGCCCGGATGGCGTGGACCTGCTCGTCCGTCGGCGTGATGTCCTTCTCGGGCGCGCACAGTTCTTCGTAAGGCCGGCGGTAGCTCGTTTCGAAATACACTTCGAGTATGTCCTTTTGCGCGAGCGCACGGACCGAAGCGGCGTCCAGCAGCGCCGTCGGACAAGGGCCCTCTAGCAGCCTGTCCAGCGTGTGCAACCTGTTTTTGGCGCGCACCACGCCTTCTTTGGTGAAACATCCCGCCCGCGCTTGGGCCGCAAGGGCCGCGTCGGTCACTCTGGCCATGCGGATCTTCTTTTTATGGATCCGTCCGCCGCGGATTTTGGCCGGGAACATCAGGCGCAGCGCAAACGCCATCGTCGTCCTGTAGCGGGCGCAGACATATTGCGCCAAAAGTATCTGTTCCCGATTCACGACGGGGCGGTCGTCCAGGCAGCGTATGACGTCCTTCAGCCTGTCTTCCGCGATCTCCGTTTCCGTCTTATGGGAAAGGACGATCCCCTCGGTCTCAGTCCGGCCGAAAGGTATCTTAACCCTGCACCCCACTCCGGCCGTCAGCCCCGGAGGAAGGCGGTAATCGAAAATCTTATCGACATTGCTGTGGGCAATATCCACGATGACCTGCACATACGCCTGTTTTTCCATATTTGTATTATAACATACCCCGGCCCGTCAAAAAAAGCAAACTTCGCGCGGGACGGCCGCCCCACAAAAAAACGGTACCGAGGCAATATCCGGCACCGTCAGGTAAGCCCGCACAGCAGCGTCATGCGCGGCTATGGTAGACCGCAAGCGCGGCATCAAGCATGCCCTTTGCAATATCCGACTTGTTTGCCCTGGCGAGCGTTTGTACCCGCCCATCTGCAAAATACAGGGTAACGGCATTCTCATCGCTGCCAAACCCTATATCTTTACCGGAAATGTCGTTGGCCGCGATCAGATCGAGGTTCTTCCTATGGAGTTTGTCCAGCGCATTTTTCTGCAGATCGGCCGCTTCCGCCGCAAAACCGACCAAAACCTGGTTCTTTTTGCGTTCGCCCATACACTGCAAAATATCCTGTGTGCGCACGAGTTCGAGTGCGAAATCCGCATCTTTTTTCATTTTGCCGCCGCGTACCGCCTTAGGCTTATAATCCGCCACGGCGGCCGCCTTGACGACCATATCCACCCCGTCGAAAACGTCCATGCAGGCGGAGAACATATCCGCCGCGCTCTCGACCGGCACGATGCGCACGCCTTCGGGCGCCTGCAAACCCCGGGCGCCGCTCACCAGCGTAACGTCCGCCCCGCGCGATGCAGCTTCCGATGCGATCGCATAGCCCATCTTGCCCGAAGAGCGGTTGGTGATATAGCGCACGTCGTCGATCTTCTCGCGGGTAGGCCCGGCCGTGACCAGCAGTTTCAGTCCCGCCATATCCCGCGCGTCTGCAAAGAAAGACCCGATCCACGCAGCGATCTCTTCGGGTTCGGCCATGCGGCCGTCGCCCAGGTCCCCGCAGGCCAGCCTGCCCGTACCCGGGGAAAGGAACGCACAGCCATAGTTTTTTAATTTCGCAATGTTGTCCTGCACGACCTGCTTGTGCAGCATGGCCGTATTCATGGCGGGCGCGAAAACGACTTTGCAGCGCGCCGCCAGCAAAAGCGAGGAGAGAAAATCGTCCGCGATGCCGCCCGCCGCTTTGCCCAGTATATCCGCCGAAGCGGGCGCCACCACAACCAGATCGGCCAGCTTGCCCAGCGATACGTGCTCTACCTGGTAGGGGTCTTCCCGCGAAAAAGTATCCGTCACGACCCGGTTCTGGGAAAGGGTCTCGAACGTGAGGGGTGCAACAAACCGGCATGCATTTCCCGTCATGCACACATGGACGTCCGCGCCTTCTTTTTTCAGCCGGCTCACCAGCGCCGCCGCTTTATAGGCGGCGATACTTCCGGTCACGCCGATAACGATATGTTTATCCCTGCACTTCATTTTTTCTAATGTAAGTTACCTTACCCTCGTATACTTCCTTGACGGCCTGCGAAACGGGGTTGGGCTCCACTTCTTCCGTCAGCGGCGCATCCCCGTCTACGAGCTGCCGCGCCCTTTTGGCTACTTCCACGACCAATGTATAGCGGCAATCTACCTTTTTCAATATTTCACTCAATTCGGGTTCCAGCAAATTCATTTTTCAATTGCTCCTATTGTTATTTATTTTCATCCATGATGCGGGAAACCTCCGCCACAGCCGTCTGCAGATCGTCGTTTACCACGACATAGTCGTATTTGTCCCGCATGGCCATTTCCTGCGATGCCCGGGCGATCCGTTTCTCGATCTGCGCGGGGCTCTCAGTTCTCCGCCCTGTCAAACGCCGGCGCAGCACCTCCATGCTGGGCGGCGCTATAAAGACCAGCACGGCCTCGGGCACATTCTTTTTTACCTGCATCGCGCCCTGGACGTCGATCTCCAAAACCACGTTCCAACCGGCCGCCAGTTTTTCGCGGACCAGGCGGGCAGGCGTCCCGTAGAAATGATCAAACACCTGCGCGTATTCCAAAAACCCATTTTCCGCTATCATTTTCCTGAACGCTTCGTGCGTGAGGAAAAAGTAGTGGACACCGTGTTCTTCGCCCGGCCGGGGATCCCTGGTCGTGCACGACACGCTGAGGTAAAAATTTTCCCTCTGTTTTTGCAGTTCCTTAATGATCGTCCCTTTGCCGGCGCCGGAAGGGCCGGATATCACATATAGCTTTCCCTTGCACAAAACGTCTCCCCTCCCGGACCGTCAGATTTCTTCTTCGGGCAGGCTGCCCGTCGAGGCGCATCTGTTTGCCACCGTCTCCGGCTGTATGGCGGAGAGGATGACGTGATCGCTGTCTGTGATGAGCACGGCGCGTGTCCTTCTTCCGCAGGTCGCGTCGATCAGCGCGCCCCGTGCTTTCGCATCCTGCACGATCCGCCGGATGGGCGCGGACTCGGGTGTCACCATGGCAACCAGCCTGTTGGAAGAGACCATATTGCCAAACCCTATATTGATCATCATATTTTTACCCTCTGTTTCATCTATTCGATATTTTGCACTTGTTCCCGGATATTCTCCACTTCCGCCTTGGCCGCAAGCACCGCCCTGGTGATGTCGATATCCGAAGTCTTGGAACCGATGGTATTAAATTCGCGGTTGAGTTCCTGCACCAGAAAATCCAGCCTGCGGCCGTTGGCGGTATCCAGTGCCAGCGCGTCGCCCAGTTCGGCCAGATGGCTGCGGATACGGACGACCTCCTCCGTGACGCTGGATTTATCCGTAAAATACAGGACCTCGGCCTGGAAACGGTTTTCGTCGATATCGCTGCCCGCAAGGTATTCTTCCAACCTGGCACGCAGCTTTTCCCGGTATTCCTCCACGACGAGCGGAGAGCGCTGTTCGATTGTCTCCAGCAGCGAAAGCAGCGTGTCTCTGCGCGTAAGAAGATCGGCCGCCATATGTTCGCCTTCTGTATGCCGTACGGCTACAAGCGCCTCCAGCGCCTGGGAAAGCGCCCCCAATAGCACGGCTTTGAGCGCGTCTTCGTCTTTCTCCGCTTCTTCGAACCGGAACACGCCTTCCATGCGCATCAGCGTCGAAAGCGAAAGATCGTCTTTGACCGGCGCGGCCTGTAGTATCTCCTCCGCCGCGGCGGCATATTGCCGGGCCGTCTCGAGATTGACGTTCACCCTGCCCATGTTCTGGCCGGTATCCTTATAATTGACAAAAACGTCCACACGGCCTCTGGAAAGGCATTTTTTTATCTCTGCGCGCACCAGCCCCTCCAGATACATGAAGAACCGGGGGAGTCGTATGTTCAGATCCAGATACCGGTGATTGACGCTTTTCATTTCCACTGTGAAGCAGTGGCCCTGCCCTTCGGCTTCGCCCCTGCCGAACCCCGTCATGCTGTTCAACAATTTGCCTCTTTCAAAATAAAGATATAATCAATACAGTATAACACAATCCGCCTGCAAAAGAAAGGTTCAGCTCTTGAGCCGGAACAGCTCGTCCTGCGCCGGCGGCAAAATCCTCTCCCCCCGATTGGTCACAAGGCCCGACGGCGCGAACGTGCCCACGACACAGGCGGAGATACCCGCTTCCCTAAGTGCGGAGAGGAGCGGCCGGGTATCTCCTTTTTGCGCGATCAGCAGGCTGCCGCTGGAGATGAGCCTGTATGGGTCCAGCCCTAAGTGGGCGCAGGCTTTTCTCGCCACAGGGTTTATCGGAATGGCCGCGGTATCCACCACGGCGCCCAACCCGGCGGCCTCGGCCATTTCATAAACGGCGCCGTATACGCCCCCCTCGGTGATATCATGCATGGCAATGGCGCCCGCGTCTTTGGCGATGCGCGCTTCTTTTATCACGCTCAGCATCCCCCGCATCTGCCCCAGCAGGGCCTTGTCCTCTTGCGTGAGGAACGCGGCGGCTTCTTCTTCGTGGTCGGCGCAGAGGATCAGCGCGCCTTCTATGCCGCATGTTTTGGTCAGCACGATGCTGTCGCCCGCGGCGATATCGGTATACCGCAGCACTTTATCCGCCTTGCCCATCGCGGCCACGGAGATGACGGGACGGGTCACCGCATCGGTGACTTCGGTATGCCCGCCGACGATATCTATATGCAGCGCGGAGGCTTCCAGGAAGATCTCATCCATCAGGGCGCCCAATTCTTTCAGCGTATAGGAAGCAGGCACCAACATCGTAACCAGCATCGCGAAGGGCTCGGCGCCGGACGCGGCCACATCGTTGGCCGATACATGCACGGCCAAGCGGCCCGCATCGCTGGACGCGGCGGTGATGGGGTCGGTCGAGACGGTGCAGTACTGCCCCTTAAGGTCCAGCACGGCGCAGTCTATCCCGATCCCGGCGCCCAACAGGACTTCTTTCCGGTCGATGCGCAGCCTGCCGATCACAAATTTCTCCAGATCCTCGTTTGTAAGTTTCCCTATCTTCACGTATGTCCCACCTGACTTGCGCCCGCGGCGCACACATTTCATTCGATATCCCATTGTACCACAATTTCCGCGGTTGTTATATTGTTTTTTCGCTTTTTTTGTCCCGTACAGGAACATCTTCCCGCCGTTTACATATAGACAGGATAAACAGGCATATGCCCAAAACCGCCGTCAGGACCGTGATAAAAAGGCCAAAATAGAATCCCTTGGGCACATAGGTGAGCTTTATCGTATGCGTGCCTGCGGATATGCGGACACCCAGCAGCGTATGGAAGACAGCCTCCGGCTCTACGGCCTGCCCGTCTATTTTGACCGTCCAGCCTTCTTCACAGGGGATGCTGAACAGCAGGTATTGGCCGTCTTCTTCTACCGTGACCGTCCCCTCCAGGTAGGAACTGCTTTTCTCTTCCATCGTGCAGAAACCGCCGGACAGGGCCGCATAGCAATCGGCCAGCGCCTGCGTGTCTTCATAATAGAAGCAGGCGTCGGTGAGCGTCAGGCTGTCCCCCATCAGCACGATCCGCAGCGTGGCCGTATCTCCCGGCGCGTACGCCCCGAGCGGGAAGATGTCCCACCGGAAAAAGCTGAAATATTCCCCTCTATACAATCCATCCACAAAAATATCGGCAGACTGCGCGGTCGGCGCATCCAGGTATCCGTACAGCGGATAGGCGCTGTCGACCGCGATCGCATATTCGACGTAGGCTCCCTCCCCGTCTTTCAGCTTCGTATAGGTCGTATAGCCCCCTTCCTCCGCCACGGACACGTTGCTGGTCGTGACCACTTCTATCTGCGCCGCGTGGAAAAGTGTTCCTCCCTTCCCGCCGGTCATGCCTGAAAAAATCGCGTTTTGCAGCTCGAACAGGTTTTCCTGCGCATAGATCGAGACGCCCAACACGTCTTCGGACACCGCGAACCCGAGCGGCAGCGCATACGGGTTTTCATAAACGGTGATCCCGTTCTCTTCATACAGCGGGGCATAGGGTTTATCCGGTTCGTATTTGCTGAGCAGATACTTGACGCCCAGCAGGCTGTCCACGGCTGCGGTGGAACCGATCCGGTAATACGCGTAATACCAGTTGTTCTTGAAGCCCAGTTTGGAAAGGAACAGCTTGACGAATGCCTGCTGGCAGGAGCTGTAATGGCTGATACCGCTGTAATCGAACTGCATCGCATCGTTATTGCTGCGGTAGAAGGTTTTTTCCAGCCGGTAGAAAGAGCTGTCCTGCGCCTGCACCCAATCGATGACCGCCTCCGTCTCCGTCACATAGCCGGAAAACGCGTCGGCTTCCTCATAGTTTTGTTCGAGCAGCATTTGTATCGTGGAATAGGCGTTCACCGCAAGATTGCCGAACTGGGCGACCGCCAGCACCAGCGCCACCAGCGCGGCCTGTTTTCGCCGCGTGAACACGGCAACAAGCGGCTGCCTGACATTTTTACGCCCGTAATAGGCATACAGCAGCGCCGCATACCCAAGGCCCAGCAGCGCGTCGCACAGCAGGCTCTGCGCCGAGATATAGGGAGCATCGGCATCGAAATACGCCGTGAGCAGGGTCCCCAACAAAAAGAGCGCCGCGGAAAACGCCATCCGCTTGCCGTTCAGGCCTTCCGAAAGCGTCTCGAAATCGCGGTGTGCCATGACGACCAGCAGGAAGCTGACCACGAAAGAATAGCGGTACGGGAACCATATCGGGTGGCTGAAACCGTGCCACAGCAGGTTGAGCGTATTCAACCAGAAGCTCAGGAAAAGGGCTGCCAGCAGCCCGCCCATGGCCCACTTTTGCCTTTTTTCGATTTTCTTATTGAAGAAATACTGGATGCACAGCAGCACGATAAATATCCCACAGAAGAGCTGCGGCAGGCCGCCGTCCACCTCCTGCTCCCAGGTCGTCGTATTGGTATACAGCTTGGCGAACGCTGCAAAGAAAGGATAATTCCCGTACGGCGCCATCCGGGAAAGGGAAAACGTGAACTTTTCCCCCTGCAGGGACAGGAAAGTCGGCACGAGCACCACGGCGGAAAGCCCCCCTGCCAACAGCGAGGACAGCAAAAACCGGCCGGCCTTTTTCATGCGCGTACCCTTCTCGGATTTTTCCGCCGCCAGTTTATAGAGGAAATACAGCAGCGAGAAGATACAGAGCATATAGCCGATATAGTAATTGGTGGCCAGCGCCAGCGCCAGCGAAGCCACGTACAGCCGCGCTTTGCCGCCTGCGAACAGCCGGTCCAGCCCAAGCACGAGCAGGGGCAGCAGCAGGACGCCGTCCAGCCACATGACGTTGAAGCAATAGGCGACCGTATAGGCGATGCACGCATACGAGGTGGAAAATAAGAGCGTCGTCCAGCGCAGGCGCGCCGAGCGGCCGAGATAATAGCAAAAAGACAACCCGCAGGCGCCGATCTTGAGCAGAAACACCAGCGTGACGCCCATCGGGAGCATCTGATTGGAAAACAGCAGAAGCAGCAGGTTGAAGGGGCTGAACAGATAATAAGCGGCCAGGCCGAACATGTCCCCGCCGAGGTTTTTTGCAAACGTATAGAAAAGCGTATTGCCGCCGCCCGAAAACAGGGTCTTGAAATACGCGAAATAATCGATGTATTGGTTGGACATATCGACCATGACCAACGAGTTGTTGCCAAAAGGCGTGATCCCCGCCGCCGCCAGCACCATGCTCAGCAGCACCATGGGCAGGAGCGCGGAAAGCAGGTACAGGACGATCTTGTTCCGTTTTTCCATCAGTCTAACTTTGCCTTCTTCACAATATAAATTGGCCGTTTTTTGGTTTCGACGTAGGTTTTGGCAAGGTACTGGCCCAATATGCCCACGCAGAAAAGCTGTATGCCGCCTATAAAAAAGATCACGCACAGCGTGGAAGGATACTCTGCGACGGGGTCTCCCCATACGATCGTTTTGACGATGATCCATATGATCAGCAGGAACGACAGGGCGCAGAACAAAAGGCCCATCAGGGACGCGAAGGCAAGGGGCAGCGTCGAGAAGGCGACGATCCCGTTCAGGGAATATTTGAACAGCTTCCAAAAAGACCATTTTGTCTGCCCGGCCGCACGTTCGGCGTTTTCATATTCCAGCCATTTCGTGCGGAACCCGACCCAACTGAAAATGCCTTTGGAAAAGCGGTTCGTTTCTTTGAGGCGCAGGATGGCGTCGACCATCTGCCGCGTCATCAGCCGGTAGTCGCGGGCGCCGTCCACGATCTCGGTATCCGAAAGCCTGTTGATGAGCTTATAAAAACAGCGGGCGCAGAACGAACGCACGGGCGGCTCCCCTTTCCGGGTCACGCGCCTTGTCGCCACACAGTCGTATTCTCCCTTTTCCAGGCAGGCATACATCTCCGCCAACAGCGCGGGCGGGTCCTGCAGATCGGCGTCCATGAGGGCGACATAGTCGCCCCGGGCGTGCTCCAGGCCGGCGTACATGGCGGCTTCCTTGCCGAAGTTCCGGGAAAAGGAAATATAGCGCATGCGGCTGTCCTTTTCGCACAGCTCCTGCACGATCTCCAGCGTGCCGTCGGACGAACCGTCGTCCACGAACAATACCTCGAATTCGGCACGGGGCCCTATTTCCTGCATCACTTTCAGGATGCTCACATAAAAAAGGGGCAGTACGTCCTGTTCGTTGAAACAGGGCACGACGACTGAAACCAGCGGCATATCCGCCTCCTTATCCGCATACGCGTCTGTCTGCCGCGGCGGTCCTGCCTGCGGACCCGCGCAGAAGCCCATTTTTTTCCACATACCGTAAGTATAGGCACAAACGCCCGCCCATAAACACGCCGGGGCAGGTTTACTTTTGCAAAAGCGATAAAAATTCTTCCTCGTCCAGGACCCGGATACCCAGCGCTTTGGCTTTGGCCAGCTTGGACCCCGCTTTTTCGCCGGCGACCAGCAAGTGCGTGTTTTTGCCCACGTCGGATTGCAGTCTGCCGCCGTTCTGTTCGATATACTGCCCCGCTTCGGTGCGCGTCATCGAAGAAAGCGTACCTGTCACCACGATGTTTTGCCCGGCAAAAACGCCGCGTGCCTCCGCATAAGGCTGCGGGGCGACTCCTGCGTCCCACAGGCGCCGCAAAGTTTTTTCCACCTGTTCCGACGCGAAAAAATCGAGCAGGGACCGGGCGACGACTTCGCCGACGTCCCGGATGCACAGCAGCGCTTCCCTGTCCGCGGCCATAAGGCCGCGGAACGTACCGAACGTTTTCGCAAGATCATGCGCGGTTTTTTGGCCCACGGTATTGATGCCCAGCGCATAGATGAAATTGGGCAGCGCAGGCGTCTTGCTCTTTTCGAGCGCCGCCAGCAGGTTGTCCGCCCGTTTTTCCTGAAAGCCGGGCAACGCCAGCAGCATGGGCCGGGTCAGTTCGTACAGACGGGCGATATCCGGGGTATCGAATTTCTCATACAGGAGCGCCGCCGTTTTATCGGAAAAACCTTCGATATTCATCGCGTCGCGGGAGGCAAAGTGCGCCATCCGCGCCACGAGCTGCGGCCGACACGACAGCGTATTGGGGCAGTACAGATTGGGGCCTACCGTTTCCAGCCGGGCGCCGCATGCGGGGCAGACCGTGGGCGCGTCTTCATACACGCCTTCCTGCCCGGGTACAGCGCCCAGTATCTCGGGGATCACGTCGTTGCTCCGGCGGACAAAGACGCGGCTGCCCACCGTCACCCGTTTGCGCGCAATGTCTTCCAGATTGTTGAGCGTGGCGCGGCGCACCGTCGCGCCGGCCATCTCCACTTCGTCCAGCAGCGCCGTGGGCGTGAGGCGGCCCGTGCGGCCGACATCCCAGACGATAGCCCGGATAGTCGTCGTCATCTCTTCTGCGGCAAATTTATAGGCGACCGCCCACCGCGGGAACCGCTGCGTATAGCCCAGCCGCTCGCGCAGATCAAAACGCGCCACCTTGACGACCATGCCGTCTATCAGAAAATCCAGCGCGTCGCGGGCCGAAACGATTTTTTGTATCGCGGCCCATACCCCGTCCATGGAAGGATAGATTTCTTCCAGCGGGCTCACCTTGAAGCGGTTTTCCCGCAAAAAGGCGATCATCTGTGTCTGTTCGGCAAAGGCCTTCCCTTCGATATACCCCACGTTATAGAAATATGCATCCAGCTTTCGTTTGGCCGTCTCGGCCGTGTCCAGGTTGCGGAGCGCGCCTGCGCATGCGTTGCGCGCATTTTTCAGGGGCTCCCTGGCGGTCCTGTTATACGCCGCCAGGTCGGAAAGGTGCATGATGGCCTCGCCCTGCACCTCCATACGGCCCCGGAACGGGATGGAAAGCGGAATGGACCTGATCGTCTTGGCCTGTTCCAGTATCCCTTCTCCCGTGACGCCGTCCCCCCGGGTGGCCGCCGTGACCAGCGCGCCGCCCTCATAGGTCAGATTGATGGTGAGACCGTCGAATTTATACTCCAACGTATAGTCCGTATCCGTGCCCAGCAAGCGGCGCACCCGCGCATCCCAGGCAAAAAGCGCCTCTTTTGTCTGCGCTTTATCCAGGCTGTACAGCGGGGCCAGATGCGTATGCTTTATAAACCCCGGCAGCACAACGCCGCCGACCCGCACGGTCGGCGAATCGGGCAGCACGACGCCCGTCTCTTTTTCCATACGCGCCAGCGTATCAAACAGAGCGTCGTATTCGGCATCGCTCACGATGGGCTCGTCCAGCACATAATAGCGGTACGCATACTCATTTAGGAGCGCCACAAGGGCCTGCATGTCCTGCATGTACACACCTTTCCGGGCAAGGCGATTCTATGGTATGCCCCGCCCCGTACACAAATTATGCCCCGACCACCGGTCTTTCAACCCACGATGTGCAGCGGCGCAAAACTCAGGAAAAGTTTGCGTTCCGCATCCGGAAAGGCCACCAGAGCGACCTTTTGATCATTGTCCCCTACGATAGAGAGGATTTTTCCCTGGCCGAACTTGGTATGCTCGACCGTCATGCCGACCTGAAACACGGTAGGTTTTACCGTTGCCTTGCTGACAAATTGCGGATGTGGCCGGAAAGAAAGCCCCCCCAGCCCCGCGCGCTCTTTCTTTTTGCGCCCCGGCTTTTTCTGCAGCTGGCCCGTCATGTCTTCCAGCATCTGTTCCGGGATCTCTTTCAAAAACCGGGAAGGCGTGTTGACGGTGATGCCCGAATACAGGTTGCGGTTCAGGCAGCCCGTCAAATACAATAGGTTCTTTGCACGGGTGATCCCCACATAACAAAGCCGCCGTTCTTCATCCAACTTGCCTTCGGCAACCGAACGCCGGGAGGGAAAAAGATTCTCTTCCATTCCCGCGATGAAGACGGTATCAAATTCCAACCCTTTGGCGCTGTGCAGCGTCATGAGCGCAACCCCGCCCTCCTCCGTCTCGGTATTCATATCCGTGATCAGCGAGACCGTGGAAAGGAATTCTTCCAGGCTCGGGTCCTCGGCCTCTTTATCGTATGCATAGGCGGAGTTGATAAACTCCTGCACGTTTTCCAGCTTGATTTCCGCCGCGGGATCGTCGTCCTGCAACAGCATGTCCCTGTACCCCGAATGCAAAAACACGGCTTCAGCCTGCTCCCCGACCGACTTGTCCCGGGCCTCCTCTTCTATTATGCTCAGGCAGTCCAAAAAGGCACCAAACTTCTGTCCGCTCTGGGGCAGGAATTCGTCTGCACGCCCGGCCGCCTCAAATAAACTGATCCCCTTCTGCCCGGCAAACGCCGTCAGTTTGGCAAGCGAGGCCGTACCGATTCCCCGCCGCGGCGTATTGACGACACGTAGGAAAGCCGTATCCGCCCGTCGGTTATCAAGCAACGTCAGGAAGGCGACCATGAATTTGATCTCGCTGCGGGCATAGAAGCTCGTATCCCCAAAAACCGTATAGGGGATCCCGTAGGCGCGCAGTTTTTCTTCCAATACGCGGGTCTGCGTGTGCGTGCGGTACAGC
Source organism: Christensenellaceae bacterium (assembly GCA_963665505.1). GTDB lineage: Bacteria > Bacillota > Clostridia > Christensenellales > Christensenellaceae > QANA01. Next base: position 1,075,458 of record OY762275.1, on the reverse strand, counting down.
ACCGCGAACGCATCGTAGCGTTTGCCCTTGCGCACCAGCCGGGCGATCTCTTTGGCGATGAATTCACCTTCTGCATATTCGTTATGCGCGATATAGACCCGGGGGCGTTCTCCCTCTTTCCGGGCCGACCACAGCGTCTTTTCTTTCCGCTTTGCAGCCGCCTTTATGACGGCGTTGGCGGCGTCCAGTATTTTCTGATGAGACCGGTAGTTCTGCTCCAGCTTGATGACAACGGCGCCGGGGTGGTCTTTTTCAAAATTCAGTATATTTCGGATGTCGGCGCCCCGCCAAGCGTAGATGCTCTGGTCGTCATCGCCTACGACGAACAAATTCTTATATTTTTCGGACAGGATCTTGACCAGCTCATACTGCACGCTGTTGGTATCCTGGTATTCGTCCACCAGCACGTACTTGAATCGGTTCGTATAATAGGCCCGCGCCTGCTCGCTGGTCTTGAGCAGTTTCAGCATATTGAGCAGAAGATCGTCGAAATCCATCGCATTCTCTCCGGCAAGGCGGGCCGTATAGGCGTCGTAGACAGTGCACAGCTCTTTGGAAAAATCCGGCGAAATGTCTTTTAGACACGCTTCGGGGGATGTATCGCCCACGCTGTTTTTGACCATGCTGATGATATGCAGCAGGTAACGCGGGGAAAACTGCGATTTCTCCAGCCTGGCCTCCTTCGCGATCTTTTTGACCACGGAAAGACTGTCGTCGGCATCGTAAATGGAAAAATTTGAGGTATAGCCGATCTTTTCCGCATCCCAGCGGAGAAATTTCGCGCACATGGAATGGAAGGTGGAGATCGTCATGCGGCTGGTATCGAAATCCACCAGGGCGGCGATCCTGTCCTTCATCTCCCGGGCCGCCTTATTGGTGAATGTGATCGCCAAAATGGCGTACGGATCGACTTTTTTTTCGTTGATCAGATAGGCCACGCGGTTGGTCAGCACGCTGGTCTTGCCCGACCCTGCGCCGGCCAGCACAAGCACCGGGCCGTCCACAGTCGTCACGGCTTTTTTTTGCATATCGCTCAGAAAACTCAGTTCCATCAATTGTGTCTGCTCCCCTGGTGTTTTGTTATTTATGCAGCCTGTCCAGCACAAGTTTATAGCCGCCGGGCCCGTAACGGAGGCACTTGTTTACGCGGCTCACCGTGGCGGATGAAACACCGGTCTCCTTCACGACGGCGCTGCAGGTATTGTCCTGGTAAAGCTTGTCCGCCACCTTCAGCCGCTGGGCCGCCGCCTGCAACTCCGCTATCGTCAGAAGGTCTTCAAAGAATGCGGCGCATTCTTCCCTTGTCTGCAACGAAAGTACGGCGTCAAACAGAAACATATAATCCTGCCTATCACCCTTCAGCATACGCAACTCCTTCACAAACCTTTTCCTGTATTTTAGCACAGGGAGGTTCTTCCTGTAAACCAGGCAATGCGAGAAGTATGCCGCAGGGGACGCTAAAGGACGATATAGATGGAGCATACGGACACTTCGTATGCGGTGCGGGTCTCTTTTTTGCCGTCGGCCAGGACCTTTTCGTAGCTGCGGCTCTGGAAGCGGCCTTCCACCCGCAGTTTCTGACCGACGGACAGTTTCTCGGCAAAGCGCGCGTTATTGCCCCAGGCGATGGCGGGGATATAGTCGGATTTGCCGTAAGACCTGTTCACGGCGATCAGCAGGTCCGCGATCTCCCGGCCGAAGGGCGTGATCCGGTAGACCGGCTTTTTACAGACATACCCTTCCAGTGTGACGGTATTTTTATCGGTATTCTCCTGCTCTTTGCCGATCTCTTTTACAAACAGATACAGTTTTAAATGGGCACCCTTTTCCCTGTATTCGTTATACGAGCGGATCTGGCCGCGCACACAGATGCGCATGTCCTTTTGCGCGTTTTCCCGCAGGGTGAACGCGGAGGCTATGACGGGCAGCCTGTCTTTGATGCCGCTTAGGCGCTTCACGGCGAGGCAAAAGCGCATGAAATCTTCATTATATGAAGTATGACTCCAGCAGGGTTCCTCCACTATAACGCCGGATGCCTCCACCCTGTTTACATCACATATATTCATATTTTTTCCTCCGTAAAGTTCCTGGTTATATAAAAGAATCTATTCCCTCATTTTGGAGATTATGCCGGCAAGCGCCGTACAGGGCGCGGCAGGATCCTTATCCCGCCCATTTATTCCGGGGCCGGCGTATGCGCCACGTCCGCCCGGACGATACCCGAAGGTTCCGCGGCCTGCTGCACGGCCTGACCGAACGTGCCGGCCGTACGAAGATAGGCGATCGTCCCGGCAAGCAGGAACAGGATGACCAGGAACAGAAAAACGGTTTTTTTGCGCAGGATCAAGATTTTCATGGATATCACCTCTGTTATATGTACGGGCCGGATTTTTCAGTTATGCCCTGAAACGTATAAAAAAACCACACGTTTGTGTGGTTTTTGCATAAAAACGATTAAAACCGGCCCCGCCCTTACGCGGGGCTATTCCTGCTCCTCTGTCTCCGGGGGCACATAGGAAGGCGCCTGCACGGAGGTGATGTCGATCGTTCCCCCGGAAAGCCCCTGCTCGGCCAATGTGGGCAGGATGTTCGAAAGCCATTCCATTTTTTCGTCGAACTGCGCGGCTCTGCCCAAACGGACGTCCATGCCGTTATCGAGATACAGGAAGACTTCGTCCTGTTCCGAAAAGTCGATCTTTTCTATCTGTCCGGTCAGCGCATACGCCCCGATGGCGTCCAACAGCTCCGTCAGCGACAACTGCTTGGCGGTGTCGTCCGTGCGGATCTTGGCGCCCAACGCGAATTCCAGCACGTCGATCCCTCCGACCAGCGGAAGGTCGGGCTGCTCGCCCGTCTCTTCGTGGCCAAGGATAAGGCCGTCGGCGTCTATGATCACGTAGGTATTGAAGAAGTCGAAACAGGCGGCCGCCTGCCGTTCTTCCACCACGATGGTGATCTTGTTGGGGAACGTATAGCGGATCCCTTTATAGACAAGGAACGGGTCGGACTCGATCCCCTCCTTTGCCCGGGCCTTATCGATATTGAACACATGCATGCCCGTCTCGATGCCCGAAAGGGAGATGATGTAGTCGTCCCCTACCGCGGCGTTACCCACGACGTCTATTTCATCCGTCCGTACGAACTTATAGCCGAGGAACCCGACGATGCCGAGAAACACCAATACGGCCAGGATCCCGAACAGGACGGGGAAAACCCTGCGCCGCCGTTTCGCGGTGTGTTTTTGCCTTTCCTTTGCGTCCGGGCCGGAAGACCGCGCGGGAAGCCTGCGGCCGGCGCCGGCGGCGGGCGTTTTTGCATCCCGTTCTCCGGAGACATGCCGGGGCGCCCTGCTTCTCCTTGTCGCGGAAAGGCTTTCCTGCAAGTCGATCCGCCTGTTGCGTCCGGCAGGCTTTTTCTCGATTTTTTCCCGATACAGATCCGCGCGGCGCGCGTTTGGTTTCTTCCCGTCGCTCATCGTATACTTCCTTTGCAAACATTATATACTATTTCCCAAAGAAATTGAATGCCGAAAAACGGAGATTTTCCCTGCCGGCGCAGTTTGCCCGCCATGGCCCGCTTGCAGGCAGGGTTGTAACAAAGCGCAAAATATAGTACAATTATCTTAAATAATGATTATAACACTACATTCCGTAGGGTTTGAGGAGAAAGAACGTTTATGCCCAATTCATATACCGTATCCGACATTCAGATCCTGGAAGGCCTGGATGCCGTCAGAAGACGCCCCGGTATGTACATCGGCTCCACCGGGTACCGCGGCCTGCATCAATTGTTATGGGAAATCATAGACAATTCCATCGACGAAGCCGCCAACGGCTACGCCAACACGATTGATGTCTGCCTGAACGCAGACGACAGCATCACTGTGGAAGACAACGGGCGGGGCATCCCCGTGGGCATACACCCGGAAATGCAGGTCTCGGGCGTCGAAGTCGTCTTTACGCTGCTGCACGCGGGCGGTAAATTCAACCACGACAGCTACGCCTATTCCGGTGGTCTGCACGGCGTGGGCGCAAGCGTCGTCAACGCGCTCGCCAAATGGCTGCGCGTGGAAATCTACCTGGACGGCAAAGTTTACGAACAGGAATACGCGTCTGTCGAGGAAAATGGGAAGCTGTACCCCGGCAAACCCCTCTACCCCCTGCGCGAAGCGGGCACCACGGCCAAACAGGGCACGCGCATCACCTTCCTGCCGGACAGCGATGTGTTCGACGATATCACCGTCCAGTTCGACCGGGTGGCACGCCGCCTGCGCGAGCTTGCGTTCCTGGTCAAGGGGCTCAGTATCAACCTGACGGACAGCCGCGGCGAGAAGGAAAAGAAGCTTTCTTTCTGCTTCGTGGGCGGCATCTCCGATTTCCTGCTGGACATCAACAAGGACAAAACGGTGCTCCATCCCCTGCCCATTTATTTCGAAGGCGAAAAAAACGGCATCTCCGCCGAGATCGCCCTGCAATATGTGGATGGAGAAAGGGAAAATATCTATTCATACGTCAACAATATCCCGACCTCCGAAGGCGGCACGCATGAAACGGGCTTCAAAGCAGCCGTTACCAAGGTCATGAACACATATATGAAAAATTCTCCCACCTTCGCCAAAGAAAAGATCTCTTTGGACGGCGAAGACTACCGGGAAGGCCTCACCGCCGTCCTTTCCCTCAAGATCAAGGAGGCGCAGTTCGAAGGGCAGACCAAAGCCCGCCTCGGGAATTCCGAAGCACGAACGGCCATGGAAGCCATCGCAGGCGATGGGCTCACGGCGTTTTTTGAAAACCTGAACAACGCACCCGTCTGCGCGCGCATCGCGGAAAAAGCGCTGGTCACCGCCCGCGCCCGCATCGCCGCAAAAAAGGCAAAGCGGATCGAACGGGAGAAAAGCAAGGCCGACGCCGCCCCGCTGGTGGGCAAGCTTTCAAGCTGTACCGGCCGGAACCCCGAGGAAAACGAGATCTTCATCGTGGAGGGCGACAGTGCGGGCGGAAACGCAAAGATGGGGCGTGACCGGCGCTTTCAGGCCATCCTGCCCCTGCGCGGCAAACCCCTGAACGTGGAAAAGAGGCGCATCGAGCAGGTGCTGCAAAACGAAGAATACCGTTCCATCATCACCGCGCTGGGCGCCGGTTTCGACAAAGCGTTCGATATCGACAGCCTGAAATACCACAAGATCATCATCCTGGCCGACGCCGACCAGGACGGCGCGCACATCCGCGCGATCCTGCTGACTTTTTTCTTCCGCTATTACAGAAGGCTGATGCACGAAGGATATATCTATATCTCCCAGCCGCCCTTGTACAGCATCAAGAAGGGCAAAAACATCCTCTGGGCACATACCGAGAAGCAACTGGCCGCCGCCAAAGCGGAATTGGGCCGGGGCGCCGAAGTCAAGCGCTATAAGGGCCTCGGCGAGATGAGCAAAGAACAGCTCTGGGAGACCACGCTCGACCCCAAGAACCGCCTGCTGCTGCAGGTAACGCTGGAGGACGCCGCTTCCTGCGAAAAGATCGTTTCCACGCTGATGGGCGATTCCGTGGCGCCGCGCAAGCTCTACATCAGCGAATACGCCAATTTCAACAAACAAGACAAATTCCGCGGCAACGCCGTTTGATCAAAAAAATATAAGAGGACCGTATGAAAGAATCTTTGAGAAACATCATACGCGCGCCCCTGGAAGACGTCATGCACGACAGTTTCATGCCCTATGCGGAATACGTCATCCTCGAGCGCGCCATCCCCCGGGTGGAAGACGGGCTGAAACCGGTGCAGCGGCATATCCTGTACGCCATGCACGAAATGCAGATCCTGCCCTCGGGCAGCCATAAAAAGTGTGCCCGCATCGTCGGAGAGACCATGGGAAAATACCATCCGCACGGCGATTCCAGCATATACGAAGCGCTCGCGCGCATGGCGCAGGGTTTTTCGATGAACGTGCCCCTGATAGACGGGCAGGGAAACTTTGGCTCGATAGACGGCGACAGCCCCGCGGCCATGCGGTATACCGAAGCGCGCCTGACGCCCATCGCGCTGGAGATGCTGCGGGACATCGATAAAGGGACCGTGCCTTTCCAGCTCAACTTTGACGACACGCTGCAGGTGCCCACCATACTGCCCAGCCGCTTCCCCAACCTGTTGGTGAACGGTTCTACCGGGATCGCGGTGGGCCTGGCCACGAATATCCCGCCGCATAACCTGCGGGAAGTCATCGACGCCGTCGTCCTGCGCATACAAAAGCCGGGCTGCACATTGCGGGAGGTCATGGGCTATATCAAAGGCCCCGATTTCCCCACCGGCGGGGTCCTGCTCGATAAAAACGTCCTGGCCTCCATCTATGAGACCGGGCGGGGCACGGTCACGCTACGGGCAAAACTGGCGCTGGAAACCCCCAAAAACGGGAAAACCCGCATCGTCATCACCGAACTCCCCTATGAAGTAAGGGAGTCTTCGATGCTGCGCAAGATACAGGAACTGCGCACCGGCAAAAAAGAACTGTTCGCAGGCATTTCCGACGTACGCAGCGAGACCGACCGCACGGGCGTACGCGCCGTCATCGAACTCAGAAACGGCGCCGACCCGGAAAAGATACTGGATTGCCTGTACAAATATTCCAGCCTGCAGATCTCTTACGGCATCAACATGGTGACCATCGCGGACGGCCAGCCCAAGCAGCTCGGGCTGCTGGATATGCTGGATTACTATATCGCCTACCAGAAGAAAATCGTGACCAACCGCGTACAGTACGACAAGGAGGCGGCGGAGGAAAAAGAACATAAGCTGCAGGGCCTGATCCGGGCCGTGCTCAACATAGACAAGGTCATCAAAATCATCCGTTCTTCGGAAGACACGAGGGACGCCAAATCCCGCCTGATGAAGGAACTCGCCATCACGGGTGTGCAGGCGCAGGCTATCCTCGACCTGCGGCTGGCGCGTCTAACACGCCTTGAGGTCATCACGCTGGAGAAGGAATACGATAAAATCGTCGCATTGCTAAAGGAACTGACGGCGATCCTGCGTTCCAAGGAAAAGCTGCATGCGCTTATCATAAAAGAGCTGTCCGAAATACGGGAAAAATACGGCAGCAAGCGCCGTACGCCCATTTCTTCGGAGAGCGGCGACATCGTGATCGACCACGACCACTTCCGGACAGTGGAGGACTGCGTGATCATACTGACCAAGAACGGCACGCTCAAGCGCATGAGCAAGCGCGCGTTTTCCAAAGGCGCGGAAAACGGCGAGATCGACTATAAAAACCAGCCGCTGCGCGTGATAGAAGCCGATACCGACACCAAGCTCCGGGTTCTCACCAGCCTGGGCAACCTGTACGCGATCGATGCGGAAGCGATCCGGGAAGCGCATTATAAAAATGCGGGCAGCCCCCTCGGCACCCTGGTCGCCGGCGTCAAAAAAGAAGAGAGCATCGTCAACGTCTTCCCCGCTGCCGCCGGCCGCCTCTTGTTTATTACGGCGAACGGCAAAGTGAAATATACGGATATGGCCGAACTGGATACGAAAAAATCCAGGATCCTTGCCTGCGGCCTGGAAAAAGGCGATACGCTGCTGCTCGCCGAACCCGAAGATACGGACAAGCCCCTCTTGCTGCTGCTGACAAAAAAAGGCATGTCCATTTGTTTCGGCAAGGATTCCGTCCCCCTCCAGGGCAAAAACGCAAAAGGCGTCGGCGGCATCCAACTGGCGGAAAACGACGCCGTATGCTTCGCCTTCCAGGTGGGCAGCCAGGGAAACGTCGTCGTATTCACAGACGAAGGCTTTGCCAAGCAAAGCCGCATAGACGCCTACACGCCGCAGAAACGGTATGGGAAAGGCGCGAAATGCATGCAGTGGGCCGCGGACGGATCCAACGGCAGCGCGCTTGCCGGCGCTTTCTACATCGAAGGCACGGCGGCTTTCGAAGCGGTCTCGGATCTGGACGGCCTGTATGTGACGGACAGCAGGCATATCCCGCTTGCGGAAAGGGCCTCCGCCGGCAAGCAGGTCGTTCCCGTCATGGGCGGAGAACAGCTCCAGGCGGTCTATATGCGCTGAAGGCTTAGCTGCGGTCCCGCAAAAAAAAGACGCCGCTCTTTTTGAGACGGCGTCTTTTTTGTTTTCGTTTTCCGGTCCCGTTATCCTTCAAACACCTGCGCGACTTCTTTCAGCAGCGCGCGGATGGGCAAGTTCTGCGGGCAAAGCTCTTCGCATTGGCCGCATGCCTTGCAGGCGGAAGCGCGGTTCTCCTCTTTCATGCGGGCATAACTCTGCTTTTTGGCCGCCATAGTATCATACATGGAACCTTCGTTATAAAGAGAAAAGTTGCGCGGGATATTCACCCCGAACGGGCAGGGCATGCAGTAGCGGCAGCCCGTGCAATCGGCCTTCATCAGCCGCAGATAGGTATCATGCACCTTCCCCACTATGGAAAGTTCCTCTTGCGTCAGCGGCTGGAAACGGGAAGCCGAGCGGACGTTTTCCTCTACCTGCCGCATATCGCTCATGCCGCTCAGGACCATCGAGACTTCCGGGTGGTTCCAGACCCATTGCAGCGCCCATTCGGCGGGCGTGCGCCTGACGGGCGCGCTTTCCCAAAGCCCCTGTATCTCCGCGGGCGGTATTTTGGCCAGGTTGCCGCCCAGGATCGGTTCCATGACGACGACGCCCAGGCCCTTGGCCGCCGCATACCGGAGGCCTTCGGTCCCCGCCTGGTGCGTCTCGTTCATATAGTTGTATTGGATCTGGCAGAAATCCCAATCGTAGGCATCCACGATCTCTTTGAATGTTTCGAGGTCGTCGTGGAAAGAAAAACCCATATGTCTGACCCGGCCGGATTGTTTATAGCGTTCGATGGCTTTTTGGTAATCCAATTCCACCAGTTTGTCCCATCCGCTCTTGTTCAGCGCATGCAGCAGGTAGCAGTCGATATGGTCGGTTTCCAGCTTGGCGAGCTGTTCATCGAGATAACGGTCGAAATCGCCGTGCTCGTTGACCAGCCAGGTGGGCAGTTTGGTCGCCAGTTTGACTTTTTCCCGGTAGCCGTCTTTCAGAGCCTTGGCCACCAGCAATTCGCTGTTTCCCCCATGATACGGATAGGCCGTATCGATATAATTGACGCCATGGTCGATCGCATAACGGATCATGCGGATCGCTTCAGGTTCATCGATAGCGGAAGAATCTTTGCCCCGCAAGGGCAGACGCATACACCCGAACCCGAGGATCGAAGCCTCAAAGCCACATTTCCCAAATTTTCTGTATAACATAGCGCACGTTCCCCTTTCTTTATCCTCTGTAAATGAAAATAACGTCCTATGCCACAGAGGGCACGGCCGCAAAACCACTGTCTATATTATGCCATAAAGATGATTTGCCCGGCAAGGGCATACGCGCATAATTTATTTTCGCCGGCGTATCTGCGCCTTGTTTTTAGGGACGATCCTGACTTCTTCCTGTTCCCCGGTCCCGGCGTCGGGAGAAACATACCCCGTCCTGCGGATGGGCACGACAGGCACGCTCTGCCGGGAGACATTGAGCAGTATCCCCACGATCGACATGAAAATAATAATGCCCGAACCGCCATAGCTGATAAAGGGAAGCACGACACCCGTCGGCGGCAGCAGCCCCACGTTGACCCCGATGTTCACGATGACCTGTATCGCGATCATGGCGACGGCCCCTGAAGCCAGCAGCATGCCCGTGAAATCGGGCGCGCGCAGCGCCGCTACGATGCCCCGCCAGATCAGCACCGCGAAAAGCAGGATCAGAAACACGCAGAAAACAAAGCCCATTTCTTCCGCAATGATGGCAAAGATAAAGTCGGATTCCCGGTACGGCAGGTACAGCAGCTTCTGCATGCTGTTCCCGAGCCCCCTTCCGAATAGCCCGCCCGCGCCGATCGAATACAGAGACTGCCGGAGCTGCCAGTTGGAAAACGGGTCGAACAGCGCACTCAGCCTGTTTTCCCGGTAGGATTGTTTGACCACAAGGATAACAAGCACGGCAACCACAGCCCCCCCCAGTATCGTCAGATGCGAGAACTTTGCGCCGCCAATGAACAGCAGGCCAAAAACGAGCAGCGCAATGCAAACGATGGCGCTGAAGTTGGGCTGCAGGTAGATGACCCCGCAGGCAAGGGCCAGCATGAAAAGAAAAGGCAGCACTCCGTAGGTAAAGTAGCGCATCTTCCGCGGGTTGCGGCTGATCGAACACGCCATGAAAATGATGACGCCCATTTTCAGTATCTCGGAAGGCTGTATGCTGATGCCCGCGATGTTGAGCCAGCGCTTGGAGCCGTTGATATCCACCCCTATGCCCGGCACAAACACCAGGCCCAGCGCAAGGAACCCGATGGCCAGCGCGATCCAGTACGGCTTTATCTTCGCCAAAAAAGGATGGGCGCCGGGATTCTTCAGGGGCAGTTCCTGATAGATATGATAATCTGTGAACATAAAAAGCAACATGGAAAGGCCGCCGAGCCCGACGCAGATCAGTTGTTTCAGGAAATAATGAAACTGCGATTCTCCGTTGATCTCGGCAACATAATAGCTGGAGGAGAAGACCATAACAAGGCCGATGGCGACAAGCAGCACAAGCGTAACGATCATCGTATAATCGAACGTCTGCTTATAGCGGATCTGCTGTTCGACTTTTACCGTCTTTTTCCCGCCTGTCCGCCGGCGGCGCATGGGTATGACCTTAGACACAGATTTACCCCTCTATGCTGTTTGCGATCTCCTTGAATACTCTTCCACGCTGCTCAAAATTCTCAAACATATCCCAGCTGGCACAGGCCGGCGAAAGCAGGACGTTGCCGCCCTTGGGCGCAAGCCGGTAAGCCGTCAGGACGGCGTCTTTGAACGTATCCACGACCGTAATGTTCTTGTAACCCGCTTTCTTTGCGGACGCGAGCAGTTTGTCTTTTGTCTCGCCCAGCAGCACCACGGCCACAATGTTATCGGTAAAGTGGCGGAACAATTCGTCAAACGTATTGTGTTTGTCGTACCCGCCCAGGATCAGCACGGTAGGCGCCTTCATCGCCTCGATGGCCTTGATGGTCGCATCGGGGTTCGTCCCTTTGGAATCGTTGATGAACCGCACGCCTCCGACCGTGCGCACGGATTCTATCCTGTGCTCTACGCCCGGGAAAGTCTTCAGGGTATACGCAACAGCTTCTTTTTTTATGCCCATCGCCATGGAGAGGCAGACTGCGGCCAGCGCGTTCTCCAGGTTATGCGCGCCGGGTATCAGGACCTCTTCGATGCCGCAGATGGTCTGTTCATACCCGTTCAATCTAAATACTATGCTGCCGTTCCTCACAAAAGCACCGTCCTCTACTTCTTCCTTCCGACTGAACGTGAGCAAACGGGGTTTTTTGATCTGCCCGATCTGCGAACGCGTGATCGGATCGTCCAGATTCATCACGGCGTAATCGTTTTCCTGCATGTTCTCGAACATGCGCATTTTGCAGTAGGTATAATATTCCATCGTACCAAAACGGTCCAGATGGTCTTCCGTCACATTCAGAAGCGCGGCCGCCCTGGGGTGGAAGGTCTCTATTGTCTCCAGCTGCAGCGCGGCCACTTCGGCCACGATCACCTCGCCCTTGCGGGTATTCAGGGCTTTTTCGCAGATGGGCAGACCGATATTGCCGAGCACATAGGTATCCCTGCCGCCGTTTTTGAAGATCTCGCCCGTGAGGGTCGTGGTCGTCGTCTTTCCGTTCGTGCCGCCGATGCATACGAACTCCGCCTTGGAATAAAGATACCCCAGCTCTATTTCCGAAATGACTTTTTTGCCTGCGGCCACCGCATCCTGTATAAAAGGCTGCCTGGTCGGAACCCCAGGGCTCAACACCAAAATATCCGCCTTTGCCGCGGCGGCCTCAGGGTCTCCTCCCAGGAAATCCTCCGCGCCGGCAGCGAAAAGCGCTTCCAGATCAAAGCAATCGGCGCTTTTCTGATCGTATAAAAGCAAATCCGCGCCCAGTTTCTGGAGCAAACGTGCAGCGGCAACGCCGCTGCGGGCCATGCCGACCACCAGTACTTTTTTTCCTGTGAATTCCATAATACTTCCCTTTCCTACCGGATCAGCAACAACGCCAGCAGGCATGCGACCGCAGTAATGATTATATAGATCGAAACGATCTTCGTTTCGGGGACACCCAGCAACTCAAAATGATGGTGCAGGGGCGCCATTTTAAAAATCCTTTTTTTCCTTAGTTTATAGCTCCCCACCTGCAATATGCAGGAAAGACCGGACACTACAAGCATAATGCCCGTAAGAGGGATCAGCAACTCCAGCCGGGAGATGACGGCGATCATCGCCAGCCCGCCCCCGAGGAAAAACGCGCCCAGGTCGCCCATGATGACTTTGGCCGGATACACGTTATAATGCAAAAAGCCCAGTATCCCGCCCGTAAGCGCCGCCGAAAACAACAGCATGTCTCTTCCCCAGACCTTCATGGAGAGGGCCCCGAGAAAGATGAGGGTGAACGCCGCCGTATTGATCATGGTCACGCCGCCCGCCAAAGCGTCCAGCCCATCCGTCAGGTTCACACAGTTGGTCACGGACAGCAGGAAAAACACGCAGAACGGGATATACCAGAAACCGAGGTCGACATATGTGCCGACGATGGGCACATACAGCGAAGAACCGATGGTCGGTTCGTTATAGGCGTAAACCGCGATCAGGATCGAAAAAAACAATTGCAAAAAAATCTTTTGCCACGGCCTGAGTCCGAGGGAACGGTGCTTCAGCACGATGATAAGGTCATCCAAAAAGCCGATCAGCCCAAAAGCCGTTGCCCCGATCAGGGCCACCCACACATATACGCCCATCTGTTTAGAGAATATGAGCAGGACGGCCAGTACGCTCAGCATGACGATAAGGCCGCCCATCGTGGGCGTCCCGGCTTTGGCAAGGTGCGTTTTGGGCCCGTCTTCACGTATTTGCTGCCCGGCTTTCAGCTTCTTCAGGATGGGGATGATCACGCGCCCGGAACCAAGTGCAAATACAAAAGCCACCAGAACGGCCCAAATGATTGTTTCCATTTCAACGATACCTCTTTTTGCCCGCACAAGTACGCACGATTCGTATCGGCACGATACAGACCGGCTTCCATCTATCTGCCCAATTCGTCAAGCAGTTCCCGGACGATGACTTTCTCGTCAAACGGGTGATGCACACCGCGTATTTCCTGATAATCTTCGTGTCCCTTGCCCGCAAGTATGATTACGTCGTCCTTTTTGGCATGTTCAAGCGCGTAGCGTATGGCTGCGCGTCTGTCTTCGATCACGATATGGGTCTCTTTTTTCATGCCCGAGACGATCTGTTTTATTATATCACACGGATCCTCAAAACGGGGATTATCTGAAGTAACAATGGAAAAATCTGCCAGACGTTCGGCGATCTCCCCCATGATAGGCCGCTTGCCTGCATCCCGGTTGCCACCGCAGCCGAACAGGCAAACGATCCGGCCCTTGGTGAAGCCGCGCGCGGTCTTGAGTGTGCTCTCCAGGCTATCGGGTTTATGGCAGTAATCCAGGATGATACTGTACCCACCGCCGCGGGCATCCAGCATCTCAAAGCGTCCGGGCACGCAACCGACGTTTTCCAGCCCCTGTTTGATGTTGATCATATCGATAGCGAGCATAAAAGAAAGCGCGATGGCCCCGAGCGCATTGTACACCGTGAAACGGCCGGGGATCTTCATCCAGATGGGCAACTGCGTACCCTCCGTCGCCATGATGAAACGGCTCCCCTCCGTGTTGAGTTCTATATTTTTAGCCGTCACATCGGCTTTTGAATCGATCCCGAACGTCTTGACCTCTCCCGCCGCGGCCGTACACATGAAAGGGCCGTAAGGGTCGTCTATATTGATGGCAGAATGCTGCGAATTTCTGAACAGGATGGCTTTTGCATCGCGGTAATGTTCAAAATCGCCGTGGAAATCCAAATGGTCCTGCGTCAGATTGGTGAAGATGCTTCCCGCAAACCCGATGCCGTAAACTCTGTCCAAATACAGGGAATGGGAAGAGACCTCCATCACGACCGTATCGACGCCCTGCGCCGCCATTTCCGCCAGCAGCTTTTGCAGGTCAGCCGATTCGGGCGTGGTGCGTTCGGTATGCAGGCGCGTATCCCCGATCATGTTGCAGATCGTCCCGATCAGCCCCACTTTGCTGCCCGCCTGTTCGAAAATGCTTTTGAGCATATACGTGGTGGAGGTCTTGCCGCTCGTGCCGGTGACGCCGATCATGCGCATTTTTTCAGCCGGATGCCCGTAAAAAGCCGCGGATATCTGCGCCATTGCGCGGCGGTCGTTTTGCACAACGATCTGGGGGAGGCTGGTCTGCTGCACCTCGGTGACCACCAGGCAGGCCGCCCCCGCCTTTTCGGCGGCCGGGGCATATTGATGCCCGTCCGAACTATATCCCTTGATACAGAAAAACAGGTCTCCGGGCATGACTTTCCTGGAATCATAGGCAAGGCCCGAGACCTCTATGCCCGTATCTCCCAAGACCCGGCATTCCACGCTTTCTAAAAGTTCATCTAATTTCATGTATTCCAACTCCTTAAAAAGCTTTTTTCATTTGCAGGTAACCGTCACCGTGTCTCCGTACGAAGCGATGGTATTGGCCGCGGGATCCTGGTTTTTGACGTATCCGTTTTCCGTATCCCCTGAAACCTGTATTTCCAGACCCAGCGCATGCAGCGTCTCGTAGGCTTCATACAATTTCATGCCCCGTATATCGGGGACGACGATTTGTTCCTCTGTAATATATACCCCTTCTGCATATAAATCTATACTTGTTCCCCTGGCGACTTCCGCCCCGCCCGCAGGAGACTGCGCCGCTACGGCCCCCGCGCCGTTCATCGTGACGCTTAGCCCCGCCGCAGCCGCGGCTTGTTTTGCATCTTCTTCCGAAAGGCCGACAAGGTCGGGCACTTCCACAAGGTCGCTCGTCGTCTCGGTGGGTTCTATCCCGCCGTATTTCAGGCATTGTTCCAGGATCTGTCTGGCATAAGGGGCGGCCACCACGCTGCCGTACGTCACCGCCACATTGGGCTCCCGCACGATGAACAGCAGGATATACTGCGGGTCGTCCGCCGGTGCGAACGCAATAAAGGAGGAAATATTCTTCCCCTCCACGATAACGCCGTTCTCATACATCTGCGCCGTTCCCGTCTTGCCGCCGACGCGGTATCCTTCGATCTGCGCATTCTTGCCGCTGCCGTTCGCCACAACGCTTTCCAGCACGCCGCGGACGAGGGCGGAGGTCTCTTCCGAAATGACTCTGCGCACTTGGGTGGTCGCATATTCTTTGACGACATTCCCCTCGGCATCCTGGATCGCGGAAACGATCCGCGGGGTGTACAGGATACCGCCGTTGACTGCCGCGGCGGCCGCGGTGATCATCTGCAGGGGCGTCACCGCGATGCTCTGCCCGAACCCGATACGCGCCAGGTCCACGTTCTTCACATATTTAGGCGCGCGCACGATGCCTGCGCCGTCCGTGGAAAAGCCGACGCCCGTCGTGCTTCCGAGCCCAAAATCATAGATATACTCGTAAAATCTATCCGTACCCATCGCGAGGGCCATTTCCATGAACGCCGGGTTACAGGAGTTTTCCACCGCTTCCGTAAACGTCTGTGTTCCATGGGGGTTGCTGGGGCTCCGCCAGCAGTTGATCTTTTCGCCGTCCACCATCTTGTATCCTATGCAGGTATACATCGTATCCAACGTAGCCGCACCGCTGTCCAGCGCCGCCGACAATGTCACGACCTTGAAAATAGAGCCGGGCTCGAACGCGTCTGTGATGGCCGTATTGCGGGAAAGTTCCGCAAGCGCCGTAAGGTCGCTCCGGTCCAGGTTGTTAAGATCGGCTTCGGGGTAATTGACCATCGCGAGGATATCGGCGTTGTTGGGATCCATGACGATAGCGCAGACACTCTTTGCGTCGTTGACTTCCAGCGCCTCTTTGGCGGCGCTTTCCACAAAGCTTTGTATCACGGCATCCAATGTCAATTGTACATCCAGGCCGTCTTCTGCGTCTATATAGATCTGTTCGCTGCCCTCTATCGTCCGGCCTTCGGCATCTACCTGTGAAAGGATCGTGCCCGTATAGCCGGCCAGGTATTTTTCGTACGCTTTCTCTGTCCCTTCCTGCCCGATACCGTCCACCGTCGTATAGCCAAGCACCTGCGACATGAAGCTGCCGTAGGGATAAATGCGTTTCGTATCTGTGGAAAAGCCCACGCCGTCCAGTTCCAACGAGCGGATCTCCTGGGCTTGGTCGTCCGTAATCTGGCGCTTCAGCCATGCCTCCACTTTGGAGGTGTCGCTGGCCACGTCATAGACGGTTTGCCATTCCATTTCTAAAATGGGAGACAGCAAATTTGCCACCTCCCCCGGGTCTTCGATATCTTTTGGGTACAGCAGCACACTTTCCACCGTCGTGCTCGCCGCCAGTATCTCTCCGTTGCAATCCAGAATATTGCCCCTTTTAGGGGAAACGGAAACCTCTCTTGTCCACTGGGTTTCCGCCTTATCCTGCAGGGATTCCGCCTGAAAAATCATCAGATCCGCCAGTTTGCCGATAATGACAAGCAGCAGAAACATTGCGGCAACAAACAAAAAATGCAGTCTCTTCTTATTGGATACTTTGTTCCCAGCCAAGTCCAGCGACCTCCCAGTCTTGCATCATTTAAAAAGCCCGACAAGGCTGTTCCAGGCAACGGAAAACCATCCTTCCTCCTGCTCGGATTCTGTGGATGCCTCTTCCACAGGCTGTGCAAAGGCGACATATTCCACCTGCGCGCTCTCCGGGAAGCCCATGTCCAGATCTTTCCCTGCCACTTCCGTGACCTCTTGTATGTCACACTTGGTGCTTATTTCGAGCTGCAGCTCCGCCACTTCGGCTTTTAATTCATCTATATTCGCCTGGATCGCATTATTTTCCAAATTCACGGAAGAAATCTGCGCATAGCCCGTCACAACTGCGCTCAACAGCACAAAGGAGAGCAGGATCGTCATGCAGTTCAAAAAGGCACTCTTCCTTTTTTGCCGCTGCGCCGGGTGCAAGACGTATTTCACCTGGACTTTTTTATATAACTTCTGCCGGGGGACCGGTTCGCGCCGGGGCGAAGGCTGCGGGACCGCCCTGCGCCTATCCGGCAATGCGTACCCGTCATATCCGTATCCGATGGCTGTCTTTCTCAGCGCCTGCATTTATTTTCCCTCCGTGTTCTGGTTCTCATTTTTTATAAATGCCCGCAGTTTCGCGCTACGCGCCCTGGGGTTTTCTTCTATTTCTTGGGCGGACGGCACCAAAGGTTTCCTGGTCAGTATTTTTCCCTTGGGCACTTTCCCGCATACGCACACCGGAAAGTCCGGCGGACAGGTGCAGGGGTGCTCGGCCGTCCGGAAGGCCAGTTTGACGATGCGGTCTTCCAGAGAATGGAAACTGATGACCGCAAGTACGCCGCCCGGCGCCAATACGTCGATAAAATCCGCGAGCGCAGCGTCCAATTGAGAAAGCTCCCCATTGACTTCGATGCGGATCGCCTGGAATGTCCGTTTGGCCGGGTGCGGGCCACGCCTGCGGGCCGCCGCCGGGATCGCGCCTTTCACGACTTCCGCCAGCCGGAGCGTCGTCTGTATCGGCCGGTTTTTTACGACCGCGTCTGCGATGCGCGCACCGAAACGCTCTTCGCCATATGTAAAGATGACTTGCCTCAACTTTTCTTCTTCGTATCCGTTCACCACTTCGTAGGCTGAAAGCCCGGCCGAACGGTCCATGCGCATATCCAGCGGCGCCTCCTGGTTATAGGAAAAACCGCGCGTTTTATCATCCAATTGAAAAGCGGATACACCCAGGTCCAATATGGCCCCGTCGATCTCCGTCACGGAAAGGGAGGAGAGTACCGCCTTTATGTTTTTGAAGTCGTCGCGGACAAACGTGACCCTGTCTTGATACGGCAAAAGGCACCGCCGGGCGTATTCTATCGCCTGTTCGTCCTTATCCACCCCGATCAGCCGTCCATGGGAACGCTGCAAAATGCGCTCTGCATGACCGCCGCCCCCCAGCGTACCGTCTACAAACAGTTTTCCCCGCCCGACCGGCAGGAAAGAAACCGCTTCTTCCAGCAATACAGTCTTGTGCGCAAGGCCGCACGTCATATACCCAGCTCCGCCAGCTTGAACAGCATGGCTTCGTATTGGTCGTTGGCGTAGGCATTATACTCCGCCCAGTTTTCCCTGGACCACAGCTCCACCCGGCTCATCACGCCGATGGCCGTGACTTCTTTCTGCAGTTCCGCGTATTCGCGCAAACGGGCGGGCAGCAGGATCCTGCCCTGCTTGTCCGGTTTGCATTCGGAAGCGGAGGCAAACAGCATGCGCAGGAAAACCTGCGCGCTTTGGTCTGCGATGGGGATCACTTTCAGTTTGGTCGCCAGTTCCAGCCAGGCTCCCTCGGAAAATACAAAAAGACACTTGCCTATGCCCCGCGTCGTAATGAAGTTCGGGCCGAGTTCGTCTCTGAATTTCGCCGGTATAAAGATCCGTCCTTTGGGATCAAGATTATGGGAATACTCACCTATCAGCATGCGGTTCCTCTTCTTCTGGCCAAAAAATTCACCACTTTTAAACACTTTTAACCATTTTAGTGTAACATCACTATATATTCGGGCAATAAAAAGTAATTCCTGCCTAATCCAGAAATTTTTTTGAAATTTTTTTAAAAATCTCCGGCAAGTCCTTTCTTTCCTTTTTCCCGCCTTTTTCGACCTGCCTCGCGCCCTTTTTAACGCGAGGACAGCGCAAAACGACATATACTGCCCCTTCGTTGGTCTATAATGAATGAAACGCAAGGTTTTCTTTACGGGAAATATTCGGGGAAGCCATGCTAAGGAGGAGCGCATGTTACGGACGAAAAAAACGGCCAGAGACCTGATGGAAGAGATCCGGCAAATCACCGAAGAGTACGAAAAACTTGCAAAGGAACAAAAAGAACGCATCCTCTCCCTCCGGGAAGAAAACCACGACCTTGCCGCCAGGCTCAAGCAGGCCGAGGCGCAGAAAGCAGCCGTAGCCGCCGCGCTCATACGCGCCGAGTGGAGCAGCCTGCAGATCGTGGACGACGCAAAGAACCGGGCGAACAGGATCTTGTCGGACGCGCAGAAAAAGGAACTTTCCGCCAAACAACGGGTGTGTGAACACAATGTGCTGCTCGGCGAACTGGCCGTTCAATGTGAAAGGATCTTAAAGGGTATCGAGCGGGAACTGGAGAAATCAAAAGGGAAGCTTCCGTTTGAGCTGCTCTCACAAAAAGACGCATAAAAAAATCGGCGGATACGCCGGTATTTTGCCCGCGTATCTGCCGATGGAAAACGGGGCGGGAAATTCCCGCCCCGTTTTCCTATTTATTTCTTTCTGCTCACGGCCCGTAAATGATATACGGGATATAATTGGAGACTTCGCTGCCGTCCATCATTTCCACTTCGTAGAGGATGTCGTCGCATACAAAGAACTTGCTGTACAATTCGTGCGAAACGCCGTCTATTTCGACCGTCCGGTAAAACGCGTACAGGTAAAATCCATACGGGTCGACATCGTAAAAGACCATTCCCATGTCGGTCAGGACCCCGTCCGCATCCTCCGTGAGCATCTGTACGGTCTGGTCTTCCGCATAAAAAATATACTGTATCTCGCCGAGGCCGGGCAGATAGGTCTTGGGGTAACCGGAAGCGACCGCCGCCGCGTCCGGGTTATCCAGCGATGTGCCGTCCGAGCCCCACCAGGTTTCCGCCAGATAGGCCTCCACATCCATTTCGAACCCGTCGTTTGCAAATACGGTATCGGCACCGGGCGTCGCTTCGGAAGTGGACGGAGGCACGTAGAGCGATGCGGAAGGCGTCTCGGAAGGCACTTCGGGATCGGGCGAGGAAACCGAAGGCGTCTGCACGGGCGCGCTCTCGGAAGGCAAAGCCGGTGTTTGTGTCTCCCAATCGTTCATATCGACCGTGGGTACGGCGTACGATTTGCTAAACAGGCTGGATTTCCCATTTTCAGCCAGCACCCACTGGTATAAGGCAAACCCCATAAAAAGGATCGCCACACCCAGCAGGGAAAACAGCGTGATCTTCATGCCCTGCCCCGTGTTTGCCCGGCCGGCCGGCGAGCCGGCGGCCGGCCGGGCATTTTGAGTATCCGAAATGCTTGCACCGCAATAAGGGCAAAACGTCTGGCCGTCCGCCAGCTCTCCGCCGCAGTTTTTACAAAACATAATTTCCCCGCCTCTTTGTATTTTTTTACATCGGCTTTCCCCGGAAGATACCCGGTACAGCTATTGAAAATTATACCTATTCCGGCCGATAAAATCAAATCCGACCCGGCGCGAAATAAAAAAAGGATACATGTTCCATGTATCCTTTTTATTCCTATATTCTTTTACTAAGTGCCCGGCGTATACGTTAGAACACCCGGCACCCTTTGATAAAGTTCCTCTGCCAGTACGAACCGCTGAGGCTGGTGATGCGGATCTGATCCTGCGTGGAAGAAGCGTCGATCATCTGTCCGTTCCCGAGGCAAATCCCGACATGTCCTTCGAAGCAGATGATATCGCCCCGCTGCAGCTCGTTGATGCTGGTGATGATCGGGTATTTGGTGGTCGCTTTCCAGCCGTAGGACGTCATATACGATTGATTGACCCCCACTTGGTTCAGGCACCAGTATACGAAGCCGGAACAGTCGAAGCGATCGGGGCCTTTAGCGCCCAGCACATAATCGCAGCCCAGCTTGGATTGCGCGACCGCGATGAATGCCTCCACTTTGGAAGAATCGGCGCCCGAGGTGGCCTCCGTACCGCTCGGCGCAGACGACGTATCACCGCCGCCGGTGGAACTGCCGCCGGTGGAACTGCCGCCGGTGGAACCGCTGCCGGTGGAACTGCCGCCGGTGGAACCGCTGCCGGTAGAACTCGAAGTCGTCGGTGCCGTATATTTCTTTGCGCTGTCCGAGAACAGCACACTGCTCGTCTTGGCGCCCACTTTGCCGTCCGCGCTGAGGCCATTCTGCTGCTGGAAACGCTTGACGGCCGTTTCGGTATGTTCGCCGAAGTAGCCGGTCGCGTTGCTCATATAGCCCAGGCTTACGAGCCTTTGCTGTATCTCCGTCACGCCCTCGCCGCTGTCTCCCAGCGTATAGGCATACGGCTGTGCGCTGTCGGAGAACAGCATCTCCGCCGTGACGGGGCCGATGGCGCCGTCGGCGATAAGGCCGTTCTTATCCTGGAAGCGTTTGACGGCCGTGACCATATCGTTGCCGAAATACCCGTCGGCATCCCCTGTGTAATATCCCAGTTCGGCAAGACACGTCTGGTAGGTCTTGATCTCTTCGCCTTCGTCGCCATACGAAGCGGCGTTGGCCCGTGCATCATCCGAATATAATAATTCACGGGTCACCACGCCGATCTTACCGTCGACGGAAAGCCCGTTTGCATCCTGGAAGTTTTTAACAGCTTGTTCGGTATAAATGCCGTACTCTCCCGTTACATTATCCAAATAGCCGAGTTCCAAAAGGCGCGTCTGCAATTCTTCCACATCCGTGCCTTCCGCACCGATCGAAACGCTGAATACCTGCGCCTGGTCGGACATCAGCAGATCATATTCGCCTTGTGTCAGGATACCGTCCATCTCGAAATTGTGTTTGCGTTCGAATTTTCGGACGCTCTGCGTCATAACCGCGCCGTAGACGGCGGTCGGTTCATCTTCTTCCATATACCCCAGCTCCATCAGGCGCTGCTGGATCAGGGAAATTTCCTCGTCCGTCATGCCCTCTTCATAATAAACGGCCGGAGCCGCCGCGGTCTCCCGCTGCGTCAGGTCCGAAAGCGCCACATTCAGTTTGGTCCATACGGAGGACTGCTCGGAGGACAGCAGCAACGTAGACGCGCTGGCTTCCAGCGCATCTTTTTCGGAAGCGGAAACCACCGTGGACGAAGCACCCTGTACCACGATGGCAAAAGGCGAAACGCAAACGATGATCGCGATCGCGGCGATCACTGCCCCACGCACGAGTCTGAACCACTCAGGCTTGCCGGGCGTCTCTTTTTTTTGTTGCTTTGCGTTCCTGTCCGTCAAAAGGCGATGGATTTTCCCCCACATGCCGGACCTTTTCCTTCTTACATTCCTTCTATGTACGGAGGCAGTTTCTCTCAAAACAGTTTTCCTCCCGGTGACCTCTTTTCTGTCATCTGAAAGAGGTTCAGGCGCCATTTGGGCTTCAGAATAGGTTCCTTCAGCCTTGCCGAATGGATATGCGGCATGTTTCTCCATAACAACCTGCTCCTTCCGTAAAGTAAACACATTATACTATATATTTTCAACTTTGTATATATTCCACGGGTATTCTTAACGTTTCATTCACTTTTTACACAAAAAAACGTAGACCCGACATGATTTTTATACCAGTTTTCCCTAAATTAAGGAAAAATATCAAAAAAAGCGTTCCAATATCTGGAACGCTTTTTTGTTTGGTCCGCTTAATACATCCCGCCGCCCATGCCAGGTGCGCCTGCCGGCATCGCCGGCTCTTCCTTCGGGATATCCGTGACGACGCTCTCCGTCGTCAGCAGCATGGCCGAAATGGAAGCCGCATTTTGCAGTGCGAAGCGTGTAACCTTTGTCGGGTCGAGTATGCCGGATTTGATCATATCCGTGAAATGGTTCTCCCGGGCGTCATACCCGAACGAATTGGATTCACTGGCACGTATCTTCTCCACGATGATGCTGCCCTCTACGCCTGCGTTGGCCGCGATCTGGCGGATAGGTTCCTCCAGCGCGCGCAGAACGATCTTGATACCGGTCTTGGTATCGACATCTTCGGTGACACCCAGCAACGCCTTTACCTTGTTTTCAACTTTGAGAAGAGCGGTCCCGCCGCCCGGGACGATGCCTTCTTCCACAGCGGCCCTGGTCGCGGCGAGCGCGTCTTCGATACGCAGTTTCATGTCTTTCATCTCCGTCTCGGTCGCAGCGCCGACTTGTATGACGGCCACGCCGCCGGACAGTTTTGCAAGACGTTCCTGCAATTTCTCTTTATCGTAATCGGAAGTGCTCTCTTCGATCTGTGCCTTGATGGAGGATACCCTTGCGCGGATAGCGGCCGGATCGCCCTTGCCTTCCACGATGATGGTATTTTCCTTATCCACTTTTACCTGCCGGGCATGGCCCAGTTGCTCGATATTGGTCTCTTTCAGCTCCAGGCCGACTTCGCTGGAGATCACGGTGCCGCCGGTCAGCACGCCGATATCTTCCAGCATGGCCTTCCTTCTGTCGCCAAAGCCCGGGGCCTTGACGGCGACACAGTTGAAGGTGCCGCGCAGTTTGTTCAGGACCAATGTCGCCAACGCTTCGCCTTCAATGTCTTCTGCGATGATAAGCAATTTTTTGCCGACCTGCACGATCTGTTCGAGCAGCGGCAGGACCTCCTGTATGTTGGAGATCTTCTTGTCTGTAATAAGGATCAGCGGATCGTCCAATACGGCTTCCATCTTGTCGGTATCGGTCGCCATATAGGCGGACGCATAGCCGCGGTCGAACTGCATGCCTTCGACAACGTTGAGGTCGGTTTTCATCGTCTTGGATTCTTCCACGGTGATAACGCCTTCATTGCCGACCTTGGCCATGGCATCGGCGATCAGTTGGCCGATCATGGTATCGTTGGCGGAAATGGCCGCGACCTGCGCGATCGCCGAGGTGCCTTCGATAGGCTTGGACATTTCCTGCAGGCCTTCGACGGCCGCATCGCACGCCTGCATGATCCCGTTCTTCAGGACCATCGGGTTGGCGCCCGCGGCTACGTTCTTTAAGCCTTCGCGGATGATCGCCTGTGCCAGCAGCGTTGCGGTGGTCGTGCCGTCGCCCGCGACGTCATTGGTCTTGATGGCGACTTCTTTGACAAGCTGTGCGCCCATATTCTCAAACGGGTCTTCCAGCTCGATCTCTTTTGCGATGGTCACGCCGTCGTTGATGATGAGCGGCGAGCCGAATTTCTTATCCAGCACAACGTTGCGGCCCTTGGGGCCAAGCGTTATTTTAACGGCATCGGCAAGCTTGTTCACTCCTTTTTCCAGTGCGCGTCTTGCGTCTTCGCCAAATTTCATCTGTTTTGCCATATTTTATTCCTCCCCTGTACTTTCTTTTTTATATATACCATTTATTCCACGGTTGCCAGTATGTCGGACTGCTTTACGATGATCAGTTCCTGCCCGTCGATCTTTACTTCGGTTCCGGAGTACTTGGAATAGATCACCTTATCCCCGGGCTTGACCATCATCTTTACTTCTTTTCCGTCGACCATGCCACCCGGGCCTGCTGCAACGACTTCGGCCATCTGCGGTTTCTCTTTGGCGCTTCCGGGAAGCACGATCCCGCTCTTGGTCGTCTCTTCCGCCTCTATGGCCTTAATGACAACTCTGTCTGCCAATGGTTTTAGATTCATACTGAACCCTCCTTCAAATATCTGAAATTATAAATGCCGTCTGTGAGACTGCGTTTTGGCGTTATTAGCACTCATCAACAATGAGTGCTAATAACAATTCTTATTATAAATATCTTTGCCAATTATACAAGGATTACCATTTCCCAAAATCGCGGGAAAGCAGGCGATTTCCTTTAATTATCTCAAGAAAACTCTAAAAAGCTACGTTTTTCATATTTTCATAAATTTTTAACATTTTCTGCCCCTCCCGGATCAGAAGGACACTTCCCCGAAATACAGTTCTTCCACGGCGCCGTCCCGCGCAAGGAGGAGGCCTCCCCGCCTGGAAAAGCCGCGGCATACGCCGGTCTTGCCATGGATCGTGACCTCTTTGCCCACCATCGCGGACCGCGCGGTATAGGCATCCAGCAGGGGAGCAAACCCTTCGCGGCAAAATGCGGAAAAACAGGCATCCATATTTTTCCAAAGAAGAAAGGCCAGCTCTGCGATGTCGACCTTTTTACCCGTCGCCATCTTCAGGGAGACCGCTTTTTCCGCCAATTCTCCGTTAAACCGCGCGGCGTTCCCGTTGATACCCACGCCGATCACGACGGCCTGCGGGTCGCGGCCCATGAAAATGGATTCCGCCAGGATGCCCACCAGCTTTTTTCCTCCCAGCAGTATATCGTTGGGCCATTTGATGGCCGCGCCTTCGCAGAAGACGTCCACCGTTTCGACGACGGCCAATGCTGCCGCCAGCGTAAGGCCCAGCAGGTCCCGTACCGGGCTGGGGTAATAGAAGCTGATGCACAGGTCGTCCGTCCCGGCAGCCCAGGCCCTGCCCAGCCTGCCCCGCCCGGCCGTCTGACGGGCCGCGAGCACGACCGCGGGCCGGCCGCCGCGCAGCTTTTTGGCGAACGTATTGGTGGAATCGACTTCCTCCAACAAATACAGGCAGGCACCCCGGCCCGCCATCTTTTCCCTGAACGCCTGCAAAAATTCCGTCATTGCCCCGTTTCCTCCCCCTCGCCCAGCACCCGGAGGATCATATCGCTGTCAAACCCTTTCCTGTACAGCGCCGCATAGATCTTTTGCCGGCTCTTTTGTTCGGGCAGGCCGCTATAACGCGCCGCCAGCCTGGCGGCGATCGCCGCCGCGGCCTGTGCCTGCGTCTCTTCCGGGACATCCAGATTTTCTTCGATCACTTCGGCGGGCACGCCGCGCTGCAGCAGTTTCTGGCGCATGGCATACCGGCCCAGCTTGTCCCGGTAAGAAAGCGCGAATTCCCGGACATAGGCGGCATCGTCTATATAATGATAGCGCATGAGCGCTTCCACCGCGGCCGCGATGCTCTGGGCATCGATCCCCTTTTTGGCAAGATGGGTTTCCACCTGCCGGCGGGTCCGCTGCGCATAGCCCACATAGGACATGGCGGCCTCTTTGGCGTATTTGACGGTGTCTTCCTGCCGGAGCAGCGCTAAAAAATCTTCTTCCAGTTCCCTGCCGGGCGCCAGGCCGTAGCGCAGGACCGTCTCGCAGGAAAGCGACAATAAAAAGCCTTCGTCCGTATATACATTGTAGCGCTTCTTGTTGCGCGCCTGTTGTTTCAGCTCGGTGATTATCCGTTTCATTTCGCGATGCCCGCCCCCGCCGACGCGAGAAGGACGTTGGTATCGTGCTCCACATCCGCGATCCCGCCGATATCCGACGTGCTTTCATAGAAGTACACACAAATCGAACCTTCCATATCGGAAGATCCTTCGCCCGCGTATCCGTTCGCATTGGGGGTGCCGAAGACCGAAGCGGCGTACTGCACGCCCCCGATCTCCACGAGCGCGGGGCGTTTTTCCCACGTATAGGCTCCTCCAAAGCATTTCAGGTATGTCTTGTAATCCGATTGTACCAGCGGCCGCACGTCGGCATGGTTGGCCCCGCCCGCGCGCACGACCGTATACGTATAGCCCGTATACAGGTCGGTGACCTCGGCCCGGGTGCCTACCGGGAAAAGAAGGGCGATCTCCTGCCAGCCGGTCAGCACGCCATAGGCGGGCGGTTCGGCCACGGTCACCGGCCCCGTGATACAGGAAATGCTGGCGTTCGCCCTGGCCCGCACGCAATCGGCGAAAAAAAGCGTATAATACGTCTCTTCATCGACGATCCCCGTCGAGGAAAGATCGTTCCGTTTTTGGAAAGCCCGCACAGCCGCCTTGGTCATATCGCCAAAGCTGCCCGACGCACGGAAATGCAAATACCCCAGGTCGATCAGCCGCTGCTGGAGGGCCACGACGTCTCCGCTGAACGAGCCTTGCCCGAGGGGCAGGTTTTCCAGCATGCCGGCATAGGCGGACAGAGGGATACACAAAACATATAGGATTAGAAGGAAAAACAGCGTTTTCTTTCGCATACTCTCCCTACCTTTATTTGTTTATTTTAACACAAAAATACCCCGCTTTACAAGTTGACGCGCGGGGACAAAAGACTTTATACTGAAAAAAAGAGTTTGTAAGAGGTCGAGATGAAAAACGCCTGCACACACATCTATTACGGGAAGGGCCAGGGCAAAACGACGGCGGCGGCCGGGCTTTGCGCCCGCGCCCTCGGGCAGGGGCTGCGCGTCCTGTTCTGCCAATTTTTGAAAACGGGCCAGAGCGGCGAAGCGAAGGCTTTGCAGCGGCTGGGCGCTACGGTCCTCGCGTCTTCCCCCACCGGCAAATTCGTCCGAAACATGACCGAGGCCGAAAAAGCGGAATTCTTCGCCCGGCAGCAGGAACTCTTCCAACAGGCCGTGCGCTCCATCTATGCGGGCGCCGCGGACGTGGCCGTGCTGGACGAAGTGCTGGACGCCGCCGCGATGGACATCCTTCCCTTTTCTGCGTTAAAAGAGCTGATCCAAAAAAAGGGCGAAACGGAGCTTATCCTGACGGGGCGGCAGCCCGGGCCGCTTGCCCCGCTTGCCCAATACCGGACGGAAATGCGCCTGGAGGCCCACCCCTATGCGCACGGGCAGGCCGCGCGGCGCGGGATAGAATTCTGAAAACGGCCGCGGGCATCCGGCTACCGTATTTCTAAAAAGATAGAAAAAGAAGAACGGTGTGCTTTACACCGTTCTTCTTTTTGCATCCGTCTCCCGGGCCGCCCGCGGGCCATTATTCCAGCGATTCCTGGGTAACGTCCGAATAATCGACCGAAGAGATCGCAGATTTGGACAAAGTGATCTGCATTTTTTCCGGCCCCGTCTGGACGGTAACGAGGTCTTCTTTCAATTTGGTGACCTTGCCGTAGATGCCGCCGATCGTGCGGATATTATCCCCGACCTTGATGCTTTCCAGCATCTGCCGTACTTTCTTTTCCCGCCGCTTCTGTGGGACGACCATCACCACGGAAACGACAACGAGCAGGAGGATCATAGGCGCATACTCGACGAGTGTGCTCAAAAAATTTTCAGACATATCGCTTTCCTTTCGGGGCCGCGAACACAGCCGGCGGCCCAACCGGCAGTTTGTACAAATTACGTTTCTTAGTACAAATTACTTTCCTTATAATAACGGATAACCAAAATCCCTGTCAAGACACATAGCCCATCTGCGCAAGCCATTCTTCCCGGAAAGCGGCAAATCTGTCCGCCAGGATAGCTTCGCGCATTTCTTCCATCAGAGAAACACTGAACCGTATGTTATGGATCGTGAGCAGCGTGGCGCCCAGTATCTCGCCCATGTTCACAAGATGGCGGATATACGCCCGCGTAAAATTCCGGCAGGCGTAGCAATCGCACGCCGGATCCAGCGGGGAGAAATCGTGCGCGAAGCGGGCGTTGCGCATATTGCGCTTGCCCCGGCTGGTGAGCGCGGTCCCCATGCGCGCGGTACGGCTCTGCAGTACGCAGTCGAACATGTCTACGCCCCGCGCCACGCCTTCAAGCAGGCAGTCGGGCGTGCCCACCCCCATCAGATACCGCGGCTTGTGCGCATCCAGCAGCGGCGTCACCTCTTCCAACATGGCATACATGGTCTGTTTCTCTTCTCCTACGCTGAGGCCGCCGATCGCATTGCCGGGCAGGCCCAGCGCATCGATCGCCCGGGCGCTCTCCCGGCGGAGGTCCGGGTACGTGCCCCCCTGCACGATGCCGAATAGCGCCTGGTCTTCGCGCGTCTGGGCGCGGGCGCAGCGTTCCGCCCAACGGTGCGTGCGTTCCATAGAGGTTTTCGTATAGTCGTACGGGGAAGGATAAGGCGTGCATTCATCCAGCGCCATGATGATATCGGCGCCCAGGTCCTGCTGGATCTGCACCGCTTTTTCGGGCGTAAATAAATGGAGGCTGCCGTCCATATGGCTTTTGAAGGTCACGCCTTCTTCGCCGATCTCCCTGAGGGCGTTCAGGCTGAACACCTGGAAGCCGCCGCTGTCCGTCAGGATAGGCTTCCCCCAATGCATGAAAGCATGCAGGCCGCCCGCTTCTTTCACGATGGAGGCGCCGGGGCGCAGATACAGGTGGTACGTATTGGCCAGCAGGATCTGTGCGCCCGTCTCTTCCACCTCCGCGGGTGTGAGCGCCTTGACGGCGGCACGCGTGCCCACGGGCATGAACACGGGCGTCTTTATATCGCCGTGCGGCGTATGCAGGATGCCTGCGCGCGCCCCCGTCTGGCTGCATTGTTTTATCAGTTCAAAGGTAAACATGCGGTCCTCTTTTCTAAAAGATCGCCATGGCGTCGCCGTAGCTGAAAAACCGGTAACGCTCCCGGACGGCAAGGTCGTAGAGGCGCAGCGTCTCTTCCCGGCCGATCAGCGCGGAGACCAGCATGATGAGCGTGCTCTCGGGCAGATGGAAATTGGTGATGAGCGCGTCCACGCACTTGAATGTATAGCCGGGGTAAATAAAAATATCCGTTTCCCCGCAGCCGGGCAGCAGACGTCCGCCTTCCCCGGCGGCGCTTTCCAGCGTGCGCACCGAAGTCGTGCCTACGGCGACGACACGGCCGCCCGCGGTGCGTGCCGCGTTTATACGCGCCGCCGCTTCCGGGGACACACTGTAATATTCGCTGTGCATGACGTGCCGGGTGATATCCTGCACCTTGACCGGCCGGAACGTACCCAGCCCGACATGGAGCAGTATGGGAACGATATCGATGCCTTTTTTACGGATCGCCTCCAGGAGCGCATTGGTGAAGTGCAGGCCTGCCGTCGGGGCGGCCACCGACCCGTTCACTTTTGCATACACCGTCTGATAGCGCGATTTATCCGAAGGCATCGTCTTATGAATATAAGGCGGCAGCGGCGTGCTGCCGTATTCCTCCAGCCGGTCTTCAAACGTGCCCTCCGTATAGGAAAACCGCACAACCGCCACACCTTCTTTGTCTTTTCGCAATACCTCGGCCTCCAGGCCGGGGCCGAAGACGACATGGTTCCCTTCGTGCAGGCGTTTGCCCGGGCGCAGCAGGACTTCCCAGACATCCTGCCCCGCGGGTTTGAGCAGCAGGCATTCCACCGAGGCCGTACCGCTTTTCTTGGTGCCCAGCAGACGCGCCGGTATGACCCGTGTCTGGTTTAGGACCAGCACGTCGGCCGGGCGCAGATACTCTGTGATGTCCCGGAAGATCTTATGCGCCGCGCGGCCCGTCTTCCTATCGTAGACCATCATGCGGGAAGAATCCCTTGGCTCGGCCGGTGTTTGGGCGATCAGCTCTTCGGGCAGATGGTAATAAAAATCTTTTGTTTGCATCGGTTCAAGTTCAGAACAGCTTTCCCTGTCCATCTTCTTCCTTTTGTATTTGCTCTTTTTTGGGGATGCCTAGATGCGCATAGGCGGCGTCCGTAGCGATACGGCCGCGGGGCGTGCGCATCAGAAAGCCGATCTGCATCAGGAAAGGCTCGTAGACGTCTTCGATCGTATTGGCTTCTTCTCCCGTCGCGGCGGCCAGCGTATCCAGCCCCACCGGCCGGCCCGCAAAAACTTCGATCATGGTGCGGAGCAGGTTGCGGTCGACGCCGTCCAGCCCCAGCGTATCCACTTCAAGCAAGGCCAGCCCGTCGTCCGCCACTTCTTTGGTGATGACGCCCTGCGCCTGTATTTCTGCAAAATCGCGCACGCGGCGCAGCAGCCGGTTGGCCACGCGCGGCGTTCCGCGGGAGCGCCGCGCGATCTCGATCGCGCCCGCATCCTCGAGGTGTATGCCCAGAATGGACGCCGAACGCCGGACGATGACCTGCAGCTCTTCCGGCGAATAGATGGCCAGCCGGTTGATGATGCCGAACCTGTCCCGCAGCGGCGAAGTGAGCATGCCCGCGCGCGTCGTCGCCCCGACGAGCGTGAAATGAGGCAGGTCGATCCGGAGGGAACGGGCGCTCGGCCCTTTGCCCAGGATGATATCGAGCGCATAGTCTTCCATCGCGGGATAGAGAACTTCCTCCACGCTGGCGTTTAGGCGGTGGATCTCGTCTATGAACAATACGTCGCCTTCGCCCAGGTTGGTGAGCAGCGCCGCCAGGTCGCCCGGGCGCTCGATCGCCGGGCCCGAGGTGATGCGCATGTTCACGCCCATCTCGTTCGCGATGATATAGGAAAGCGTCGTCTTCCCCAGCCCGGGCGGGCCGTACAGCAAGACGTGGTCCAGCGGTTCCCCGCGGGAACGCGCCGCCTCGATGAAGATGCGCATTTTTTCCTTTACTTTATCCTGGCCGATGAATTCTTCCAGCACGCGGGGGCGCAGCCGCGATTCCACGACCTTTTCGTTTTCTTTAGAATAGCCGGATATGATCCTGCTTTCTTCCCCGGTTCCTTCCATTTCCATGCTCCTCCCGTGCGCCTTTTCAGCGGATATCCAACCGTTTGAGCGCTAAAACGACCAATTCTTCCGCCGTGTCCGCCAACGCGGAAACGGCCTTTACGGCGGCGATCGCCTGCGCTTTCTGGCAGCCCAGGCTCAAAAGGGCATCGACCGCCTCTTCTTCGGGCGAGACGGCGCGCCCCGCGGCGACCGTTTTGCCCAGCGCCACATCGATATCCATCTTGTCCTTCAATTCCAGCACGATACGTTCGGCGATCTTCCTGCCCACACCCGCGACTTTGGAAAAAACTGACGCATCGGCTGCAAATACCGCCGAAGCGATCTCTTCGCAGGTGAGCATGGACAGCACGGACAACGCCAGCTTGGGGCCGATCCCCGAGATCCCGATCAGTTTTTGGAACATCTCTTTTTCCCGTTCTTCGGGGAAACCGTATAAAAACATCCCGTCTTCCCGGACCGAAAGATGGGTATATAAAACGGCCTGCCGGCCAACTTTCGCGCTTTCTAAAAAACGCCGCGTCGTCGCGATCCTGTAGCCGACGCCCGCGCATTCGATCACGGCAAAATCTTTGCCCAGGGCGGCGATCCCGCCCCTGAAAAACGCATACATGCGCTACCTCCTATCCCTTTGCATGCAGAGACCTGTAATTGACCGTCTGGGCGTGGCATATGGCCACCGCAACGGCATCGGCCGCATCGTCCGGCCGGGGGATCGCATCTATCCCAAGGATGGTTTTGACCATCGCCTGCACCTGCCGCTTGTCGGCGCGGCCATAACCGGTCACTGCCTGCTTTACCTGCAGGGGTGTATATTCGTATAAAGACTTGTTCAGCCGGTAGGCCGCGGCGACGCATACGCCCCGCGCCTGCGCGACGTCGATGGCCGTCTTGACATTCCGGGCAAAAAAAAGTTCCTCGAACGCGACGGAATCCGGCTTGAACCGTTCTATCAGGCTGGCCATGCCATGGGAGAGGATATCCAGGCGTTCGGGCAGCCGCATGCCGGCCGGCGTATAAACCGCGCCGTAGTCCACAAGCCGCATATGGTACCCGTCGTATGCGATCACCCCATACCCCACGATGGCAAGACCGGGGTCTATCCCTAATATCACCAAAGTCATTTTCTCCTTTACAAGTAAACTATATAGAATAAGGTGCGGTCTGTCAAATCTATGTTTTTTTTACCGGCCGCCTGTTTAAACTATACAGGGTGGCTTTTTACAGGGTATAATAAAAACAGATGTTTTTACTGATATATCGTTTTTCAGGCACCATCATTGACAAAAACGGAGGACACATTTATGGCGGAATTGATACAGGGCATCGCCAACTTTACCGCGGGTACGACGCTGGCCGTATACCTATTCATATTTTTCGGGAAGATCGTCGAAGTGACGCTCGGGACATTCTCCCTTGTGCTGATCAACAAAGGCATCCGCCTGGTCGGGATCCTGGTGGGCATATTGGAATACACGCTATGGCTGCTCATCACGACCTCGGTCATGATCGGCTATAAGGACGACCCCATCAAAATACTCTTCCTCATTTCCGCTTCGGCTATCGGCAAATACGCCGGCAGCTGGCTGGACGAGAAACTGGCATTCGGGCTTTCTTCTATTTCCGTATTTTTGCCTTCCTCCGAGGAATCGCTGGCCGTCGCCCGCCATCTGCGGGACAACGGGTTCGGCGTCACGATGCTGGACGGCACGGGCATGGACAATACCAAAAAATATGTGCTGCTGCTCACGCTCAAGCGCAAGCGTTCCAAAGAGGCGATCGAGCGCATCCAGCATTTCACGGACCGCGCCGTCATCACGGTGACGCAGGCGTCTTCCTTCATCGGCGGCTACCTGCGCAAAGGATCGGGCAAATACCCCTCGCTGCTGCACAGCCTGCGGCCGGAAAAATAGCGGGCGAACCCGGAGAAAACGGGTGTTTTTCCGGCTCTCCCGGAAGGGGTTCTCCGGTTGACTTCCGGCCTGTTCCGTGCTATTCTAACAAATAAAGGAGTGTAGCATAATGGCGTATTATTATAATGAGCCTTCGCATACATTCGGGGAATACCTGCTGATACCCGGCCACACGACCGAACAATGCATCCCTTCCAATGTTACCCTGAAGACTCCCCTTACTAAGTTCCAAAAGGGCCGGCAGCCCGCGTTTTCCATCAATATACCGCTCGTATCCGCGATCATGCAGTCCGTTTCCGACGACAATATGGCGATCGGGCTCGCGAGGGAAGGCGGACTGTCTTTTATTTTTGCTTCCCAGCCCATCGAAAAGCAGGTGGAGATGATCGCCCGCACAAAGGCCTATAAAGCCGGCTTCGTCACCAGCGATTCCAACCTGCGGCCGGACGATACGCTGGCCGAAGTATTGCGCCTCAAAGACAGATCGGGCCATTCCACAATGCCCGTGACCGAGCAAGGTACGCCGAACGGCCGGTTGGTCGGCCTGGTCACCAGCCGAGACTACCGGGTGAGCCGCATGGAAAAAACCGCCAAAGTATGCGAATTCATGACGCCCTTCAAAGACCTTATCTGCGCCAGCGAAGAGACGTCGCTCAAAGAAGCCAACGATATCATTTGGGAACACAAACTCAACGTGCTGCCCCTGATCGATAAACAGAACAACCTGAAATATCTCGTCTTCCGCAAGGATTACGATATGCATAAGGAAAACGCACTGGAACTGCTGGACAAGTCCAAGCGGTATATGGTGGGCGCCGGCGTCAATACCCGCGACTACGCCGAGCGCATCCCTGCCCTGGTCGAAGCCGGGGCGGACATCCTCTGCATCGATTCTTCCGAAGGCTATTCCGAGTGGCAGCGCCGCACGCTCGCCTTTGTCCGCAGCAGATACGGCGACAGCGTCAAGATCGGCGCCGGCAACGTCGTGGACGCCGAAGCCTTCCGTTTCCTCACGGACGCCGGGGCGGATTTCGTAAAGATCGGCATAGGCGGCGGCTCCATCTGCATCACGCGGGAGCAAAAAGGCATCGGCAGAGGCCAGGCGACCGCCATTATGGACGTCGCCCGGGAACGGAACAAATACTTTGAAGAAACG
Source organism: Christensenellaceae bacterium (assembly GCA_963665505.1). Lineage (GTDB taxonomy): Bacteria > Bacillota > Clostridia > Christensenellales > Christensenellaceae > QANA01. Next base: position 1,041,123 of record OY762275.1, on the reverse strand, counting down.
GGCGTCTACGTCCCCCTCTGCTCGGACGGCGGCATCGTGCACGACTATCATATGACGCTGGCGCTGGCCATGGGCGCAGACTTTTTGATGCTGGGCCGGTATTTCGCCCGCTTCGACGAAAGCCCCACCAACCGGGTCGTCATCAACGGCCAGTATATGAAAGAGTATTGGGGGGAAGGCTCCAACCGGGCGCGCAACTTCGAACGCTACGACATGGGCGAGAACAATTTCCTCTCCTTCGAGGAAGGCGTGGATTCCTACGTCCCCTATGCGGGCAGCCTGAAAAACAACGTCGCGCTTTCGCTCAGGAAAGTCCGTTCCACGATGTGCAACGTCGGCGTGCTGAGCATCGCCGAGTTGCAGAACAAAGCCAAAATCACGCTGGTGTCTTCCACCAGCATCGTCGAGGGCGGCGCCCACGACGTCATGCTGAAAAACAGCAACGCGGTACGGGCATAGAACACGTCTATAAAAAAACGGCCTGCAGGCCGTTTTTTTTGTGCAATCCGGCGCGTTTTGCCGTGCGATTTCCGCCACATACGTACACAAAGAAGTTTGAATACTACAAACACGCACCCGTTCATATATTTTACTATATCGCACGAACACTCTTAGAAAAACGCAAAGGCGGGATGCCCGAAAACTTGCCGCATTTTACGGCTATATGAAAAGAATACATATGAAATGTATATGGCAGATGCAGGCCGCCTGTGCAAAAAAAATCCCACAGGAGATAAAAAACGTAAATTAATTTTCTCTGTTTTTATGCGTATGCTTTGTGCCCCGGGGGAAAAACGGTCCGCGGACACAAAACATATTCTCGGGGCGGTCTGCCCTAAGGAAAGGAGTATAAAAAAAGAATGAAGAAATTTATCTCTATCGTCTTGGTTCTTTGCGTGGTTATGATGATGTTCGTAGCCTGCAAGAAAGAAGAGGAAGAAGTAAGCACTTCTGTAAGCGCGAGCGAAGACACGTCCGTAGCTCCGAGTGGTTCTACGTATGCGAAAGAATACAGCATTGGCTGCATTTATTCGGAAATCACCGGCGACTTCTGGGGCATCGTGTACAACGGCTGCATGCAGGCGTTGGAAGAGCTTGAAGTTTATGGGATCAGCGGTTATTGCATCGCCCCCGCGAACTCCAGCGACTATACGCTGCAGATGGAGCTGATCGATACCGCCACGCTGAAAGGTGTGGATGGGATCACGCTGAGCCCTTCGAACGCGGACTCTATCGGCGCCTATGTAACCGATAACTTCGGCGACAAGGACGACATGTATCCGATCGTCGTTATCGACCGTTCGCTCAACACCGAATCCAAATGGCTTGTTTCCCAGGTTATGGCCGATACATGGACCATGGGCCAGGAAGTAGGCAAGTACGCCGTTGAGGCAACTGGCGGCGAAGGCAAATACGTTCTGTATGGCATTAGCCCGCTGAACGTAAACTGGGCGAACCGCTCCACAGGCGCTATGGATTACATTGAGAAGAACGCACCGGACATGGTAAACGCGTATCCTGAAGAAGACGGGATTTGGTGGGGTTCTCAGACCACCAGTGAGCTGACCTTCCAGTTCGTACAGGATATTTGCACGACCAACCCGGACGACGTCATCGTATTCTGCACCTCTACCGAAGCTGGCACCAACACCGTTGTTGCCGCTACAGGCGAGTTGGGCGCACGCAAGGACGGTGCCGAGCTCTACATCGTAGGGTACGACTTCTCGATGACCGGCTACGGCTACCTGGTAGACGGGCTTATGTATGCTGCTGTTGGCCAGAACCCCTATCTGATGGGATATAACAGCACCTACGAGCTGCTCAACTATTTGGAGACAGGCGAGATCGAAGAATTCGTTTATGTTCCTTATTGCGTTGTCACAGTCGACAATATGGAGACCGAAGAAGTGCAAGAGTACTTCGAATCCATGCAGATGGACATCTAAGCGGGTTTGTAACAAAACACAAAGGCCCCCTTTTGGGGGGTTTTTGTGTGCCGTGCGTCCTCGGGGGCAAACCCGCACAAAATGCTTGACAGCTTGGGTTTTCTATTATATGTATTATGGTAGTATGGATGATCTGGGAGAAACACGCATGAAAACAATACTCGTCACGGGCGCGACTTCGGGCATCGGGCTCGCCGTCAGCCGGGCGCTCGCGTTGCAGGGCCACCGGGTCCTGGGCGTGGGCCGTACATGGGAACATTGCATCGCCGCAAAAAAAGACATCCTGGCCGCCGCCCCGGGGGCGCAGATCGCATTCTTCCAGGCGGATCTGCTGGAACAGAGCCGGATTTGGCATCTCGCCGGCGAAGTACGCGCGTATCTGGACACGTATACGGACGGCATACTGGACGCCCTGATCAACAATGCGGGCGGCGTCCGCAGCCAATATAAAACGACGGCGGAAGGCTACGAACACCAGTTCGCGCTCAACCATCTGGCAGGCTTTTTGCTTACGCGCCTACTGCTGCCCTGCCTCTTGAAACAGGGCGGGCGCGTGCTCTTTACCGGAAGCCGTTCGCATATGCATACCCGGGTACACTGGCGGGACATCATGTTCGAAAAGTGCTACAATTGCCTTTCTGCCTATAAACAATCCAAGCTCTGCAACCTGCTGTTCGCCCGGGAGCTCAACCGCCGCTATGCCGGGAAAAACCTGCACGCCTACGTCGTAGACCCCGGCCTCGTCCGGACGGATATCGGCAACAAGCAAACGGGCGGGCTCATCTCCGCCTTTTGGTCGCTGCGCAAAACATACGGGGACCCGCCCGATGTCCCCGCCCGGACTTACGTGTATATATGCGAGCAAACGCCCGCCCCCACAGGACTGTATTATTACGGCCGCCTTCCCCGCCGCTACAGCAAACAGGCAAAGGACACGCGGACGGCGATGCGTCTGTTTTCTTTGAGCGAACAGCTCTGCGGCATACGCTATGAAGAATAAAGGCGTATCCGGAGCCTTGTAAAAATGAACAAATCGAATATAAAATTAAAAAATTTTAATATTTTTGACAAAAAGCATTGCACTTTGAAAAAACATGCGTTATACTTGATAGTGAAAAGTTGTTGTGTATCACAGTTTTTTAAAAATAGAATTGCAGTTTGTCGCCTCTTTTTTGCTGTAGATAGTGAATGCGCTTGCAAAAACCGGGGTCTCTACGCATCATATTATATATATGTGCGTCCTCCTTCAATCCGGGGGTTGCCGGCCATAAGAAAATTCACTGCAAATAGTCGCGACTTTAACGAGAAACATATACTCGCTATCCTTTAGAGCGATATATGTTTCTTTTTTATGTCCTTTCTTTTATACAGATGGACCCGAAGATCTATGCCGATTCCCTCTTCTTCCTGCCCCGCATGTATCCACCCGAAAATTTTACACGGATTTGATATTCCCTGTATTTATTCTTTACAGCGTTGCCATACTATGAACATGAACAATACAGGAGGAGAAAAAATGAAAAAAATAGTAAGCATCGTGCTCGCCATGAGTTTGATATTGGCAATGTTTGCAGGCTGCGCAGCCGGATCGGAAGATGAATATGGTTCCGACAGTTCTGCTTCTGCCGGCGCCTCTACTTCTGGCAGCACGGAACCAGGGAGTGATTTCGACACATCGAAAGAAATAGCTGTCGTATCCCGTGAGGAAGGTTCCGGGACGCGGGGCGCTTTCATAGAGTTATTCGGCGTAGAAGTAAAGAACAGCGAGGGAGAAAAAGTCGACGAGACCACCGAAGAAGCCATTATCACAAATGGTACTTCCGTTGTGATCACGACTGTGGCCGGCAATAAATACGCGATCGGCTACATCTCGCTCGGTTCGCTGAACGATACGGTCAAAGCGTTGAAGATCGACGGTGTGGACGCGACGGTAGAAAACATCAAGAACGACACATATGCGATCGCCCGCCCCTTCAACATCGCAACACTGGGAGAAGTGAGCGACCTCGCGCAGGATTTCATCGACTTCATCATGAGTGCGGACGGCCAGGCTGTCATCGAAGAGAATGGATATATCTCCGTTTCGGATGAACCTGCCTATACGGCCAGCGGACTTTCGGGGAAAATTGTCGTAGGCGGTTCCTCTTCCGTAACACCCGTCATGGAAAAGCTCAAGGAAGCGTATATCGAACGCAACCCCGAAGTTGAAATCGAAGTGCAGCTAAGCGATTCCTCTACCGGTATGTCTTCCACAATCGAAGGGGTCTGCGACATAGGCATGGCGTCCAGGGAACTGAAAGAAAGCGAACTCGCCGAAGGGCTGAACGCCACCGTTATCGCGAAAGACGGGATCGCAATGATTGTGAACAATGCCAACCCGCTTGATGACCTTATGGCAGAACAGATCCGGCAGATCTATGTCGGGGAGATAACCCTCTTCAGTGAGATCATGGACTGATCCGTTAGAAAGTAATACATTTGAAGGACACGCGGGGCGAGCCTTTTGCCCCGCTTTGTCCATATACGGGAGAGACGCCTATGCTGAAAAAATTAAAAGAACCCCTGGCAAAAAGTGCATTTTTTATCGCGGCCTGCATGTCCATATTAGCTGTCGCGCTGATCTGCATCTTTTTGTTCGCTAACGGCATCCCCGCCATCCGGGAGATCGGCGTGTTCGATTTCCTTTTAGGCACCAAGTGGAAGCCTTCTAACAATATATACGGGATTTTCCCGATGATACTCGGCAGTATTTACGTCACGGCCGGCGCGATCCTGCTGAGCATGCCCATTGGGCTTTTGACCGCCATCTATATGGCGAAATTCTGCCCGCCTAAAATATACAAAGTGTTGAAACCTGCCGTCGGGCTGCTGGCCGGGATCCCTTCGGTCGTATACGGGTTTTTCGGGCTGACCGTCATCGTACCCTTTATACGGGAGACGTTCGGGGGCAACGGGGACAGCATGCTGGCGGCTTCGGTACTGCTCGGCATCATGATCCTCCCCACGATCATCACCGTCGGCGAATCGGCGATCCGCGCCGTACCCGAGAGCTATTACGAGGGCGCGCTGGCCCTCGGCGCCAGCCATGAGCGTAGCGTGTTTTTCACGCTGGTCCCCGCCGCCAAGTCGGGCATCACTGCAGGGGCGGTCTTGGGTGTCGGCCGGGCGATCGGTGAAACGATGGCCGTCATCATGGTCGCAGGCAACCAGGCGCGCATGCCGGCCGGCATCCTGAAAGGCATACGCACGCTGACCGCCAACATCGTCATCGAGATGGGTTATGCGGCCGACCTGCACCGGGAGGCGCTGATCGCCACAGCCGTGGTTCTGTTTGTCCTTATATTGATCATCAACCTGTTGTTCTCGCTATTGAACAGAAAGGCAAAAACATGAAAAATATACAGGCAAAAAAAAGGTACCAGTCTAAAAGGCCTTCTGCCATCTTTATGCGCAGCCTCGTAAAAATAGCCGCGGGCATCACGGGGATCGTGCTGGTATTCATCGTGGGGTATATCCTTTACAAAGGTGTGCCGCAGCTGCGGCTTTCCCTTTTCGCCTGGGAATACAATTCCGTTAATGTTTCCCTCGTGCCCGCGCTGATCAGCACCGTCATCATGACCGCCCTTTCCCTGTTGATCGCGGCGCCGCTCGGCATTTTCGCCGCGATCTATCTGGTAGAATACGCAAAGCGGGGCAATAAATTCGTTGCGGTGATCCGTATCACGGCCGAAACGCTTTCGGGCATCCCCTCGATCGTATACGGACTGTTCGGCTATTTGTTCTTCGTTACCACACTAAATTGGCGATATTCCCTGATTTCCGGCGCGTTCACGCTGGCCATCATGATCCTGCCCCTGATCATGCGCACGACTGAAGAAGCCTTGAAAGCCACCCCAGATGAATACCGCGAAGGCAGCTTTGGGCTGGGGGCCGGGCGGCTGCGGACAGTGTTCCGCGTCGTGCTGCCTTCTGCCATGCCGGGCATCCTGGCGGGCATCATCCTTTCGGTAGGCAGGATCGTCGGAGAAACGGCCGCGCTGATCTATACGGCCGGCACGGTCGCACAGATCCCCACCAGCCTGCTGGATTCTACCCGCACACTGTCCGTACACATGTACGCGCTTTCAAGCGAAGGCCTGCATATCGATGAAACATACGCCACGGCCGTCGTACTGCTGGTATTGGTCATCGGCATCAATGCCGCATCGGCTTTTTTCGCAAAAAAACTGACAAAAGGAAAAGAATAAGCTATGGCAAAATTCGATATCAATACACTGAATTTGTTTTATGGGACCTTCCAGGCGCTCACGGATGTGAACCTGTCCATACCGGAAAATGAGATAACCGCTTTTATCGGGCCATCGGGCTGCGGAAAATCCACGCTCTTAAAAACAATGAACCGCATGAACGACCTGGTGGAAGGCTGCCGCATCACGGGCAAAGTGCTGCTGGACGGGGTGGACATTTACCAGAATATCGACGTTAACCTGCTTAGGAAGCGGGTCGGTATGGTCTTCCAGAACCCCAACCCCTTCCCCATGAGCGTCTACGACAACGTTGCCTATGGGCCCCGTACACACGGCATCCATTCCAAGGCAAGGCTGGACGAGATCGTGGAGCATTCCCTCCGGCGCGCCGCGATCTGGGAAGAACTCAAAGACAGGCTGAGGAAAAATGCGCTCGGTCTCTCGGGCGGGCAGCAGCAACGGCTGTGTATTGCCCGCGCACTGGCCGTCGAACCCGAAGTCCTGCTGATGGACGAACCCACCTCGGCGTTGGACCCCATCTCCACTTCCAAGATCGAAGACCTTGCCGTAGAGCTAAAAGCAAATTATACTATAATTATCGTGACCCACAATATGCAGCAGGCCGCGCGGATATCCGACAAGACGGCTTTCATGCTGCTGGGCAAGATGATTGAGTTCGGACCTACGCAAAAACTTTTTTCCATGCCAAAAGACAAGCGTACCGAAGATTATATTACAGGGAGGTTCGGTTGATGAGAAACAAATTCGACGAACAGCTCGCGCTGCTCAACACCAGTCTGATAGAAATGGGCGCCTTGATAGAATACGGCATCGAACAGGCGACCGGCGCGCTCATTACGCAGAATATGGAGGTCGCCCGGCAGACCATCGAGTTCGACAACGAGGTGGACAATAAAGAGCGGGAAATCGAAAGCCTGTGTCTCAAGCTGCTCTTGCAGCAGCAGCCGGTGGCGCGCGACCTCCGGCTGGTCTCCGCCGCCCTGAAGATGATCACGGACATGGAACGCATCGGCGACCATGCGGCCGATATTTCGGAAATCGTCATCATGATGGACGGCGCCCCCTACATCAAGAAAATGGAGCACCTGCCGCAGATGGCTTCCACCGCGATACGCATGGTCAAAGAAAGCATCGATTCGTTCGTCAAGCGGGACGCCGCCCATGCGCGCGCCGTCATGGAGATGGACGACATCGTGGACGGCCTGTTCGACACGATCAAGCAGGAACTGATCGACCTGATCGGCAAAGACCCTTCCACCGGCGAACAGGCGCTGGACCTGCTGATGATCTCCAAATATTTTGAACGGATCGGCGACCACGCCGTGAACATCGCAGAGTGGGCGGAATACGCCGTGACGGGCATACATAAAGGAGCGCCTGTGTGATGATCTATTACGTAGAAGACGATAAAAACATACGGGACCTGGTGCTCTACACGCTGGGGCAGACAGGCTTCGAAGCCGCGGGGTTCGCCGAAGGGCGCACATTCTGGCAGGCTTGCCGCAAAACCCTGCCCGAGCTGGTCATTTTGGATATCATGCTGCCCGGCGAGGATGGGCTGGCGATCCTGAAAAAGCTTCGCCGGGACAGCGCCACCCAGGCAATCCCCGTGATCCTGCTGACCGCCAAAGGCGCCGAATACGACAAAGTCGTAGGGCTGGACAGCGGGGCCGACGATTATATCACCAAACCCTTTGGCATGATGGAATTCGTCGCCCGGGTCAAGGCGGCGCTGCGCCGGGCCGCCCCCAAAGAAGAGCCGGAAGAGCTTTCCCACCGCGGCGTTTCGATGAACACCCGGCGGCGCATCGTGACCACCGGCGGCGCAGAAATCGCCCTCACCTTCAAGGAATTCGAACTGCTGAAATTTCTGCTGCTGAACAAAGGGATCGTTTTGGACCGCGACAGCCTGCTGGATGCGGTCTGGGGCTATCATTACGACGGCGGCACCCGCACCGTGGACGTACATATCCAAACGCTGCGGCAAAAACTGCGCGCCAGCGGCAGCCTGATAGAGACCGTGCGCGGCGTCGGCTACCGGATTGGAGACGGAACATGAGAAAAAAGATCCTGCTGACGATGACATTTTCGGCCCTGGGTGCACTGGGCCTGGCTTTCCTGTTTGTTTTTGGCGCTTTATACGGTTTTTTCACCGGCTATATCCAGGATAGGCTGGTCGGGGAATCCGGCTATGTGGCGACCGCCATGGAACGGGAAACCGATCCGAAGGCGTATCTGTCTGCCCTGGAAGTGCCCGGCGCTACCACCCGTATCACTTGGGTAGATACGGACGGGACCGTCCTCTTTGACAGCCTGGCCGACCCGGCCACGATGGAAAACCACCTGACCCGCCCGGAGATCGCCGACGCGCTGGCCAACGGTACGGGTGAAAGCGCACGCTATTCCGAAACGCGGAAAGAGCGCACATTTTATTATGCCGTCCGGCTGGAAGACGGGACGGTCATACGGCTTTCGAGCACACAGAAGAGCGTTTGGAGCCTGCTCGGCGGGATGGTCCCCGCCCTGCTCTTCGGGCTGGCCGTTGCACTCGGCATTTTCGCACTGGTCGCCAACCATATCACCAAATCCCTCGTGATGCCCATCAACCTGATCAACCTGGAAGACCCGCTTTCCAACGATATCTACGACGAGCTTTCGCCTCTGCTTTCCCGCCTTTCCTACCAAAACAAAGAGATCGCGTCCCAGATACAGATGCTGAAAGAAAAACAGACAGAATTTGAAGCCATCACGATGAACATGCGGGAAGGCTTGATCCTGCTCAATAAAAAAGCGTACATACTCTCCATCAACCAGAGCGCAAAATCTTTTTTCGGCACGGGCGACGAGGATATGGTCGGCAAGAATATACTCGAATTATTGCGCAGCCTTCCTTTGCAGAAAGCGGCGGAACAGGCGCTCAAGGGCAGCCCCGCCGCCGAAGTGCTGTGCATCCGGAGCAGAGATTACCAGCTTTTGTCCAGTCCCGTCCGGCAAAACGGCGAGGTCAGAGGGGCCGTACTGCTGCTGGTGGATATCACCGACAAGCGCGAAGCCGAGCGCATGCGGCGGGAATTTTCCGCCAACGTATCGCATGAACTCAAAACGCCGCTTACTTCCATTTTAGGGTATGCGGAGATACTCAAAAACGGGATGGCGCGTCCGGAAGACGTCGCGGAATTCGCGGACCGCATCTACAGGGAATCCACACGCCTCATCGCGCTCATCGACGACATCCTCCGCCTCTCGCGGCTGGACGAAGGCAATTTCGAAGCCAAAAAAGAACCGGTGGACCTGCTGGCACTTTCGCAGAACGTCTGTGAACGACTGCGTCCGGAAGCGGAAAAGCACCATGTACGCCTAAGCGTCGGCGGACAGAAGGTAATCGTCCTGGGCATACCGCACATCCTGGAGGAAATGATCTACAACCTCTGCGACAACGCCATCAAATACAACCGGGAAAACGGCGAGGCATTCGTCCACGTATTTTCCGAAAACGACCGGCCTGTGCTGCGCGTTTCGGACACGGGAATCGGCATCCCCCAAGAACACCAGGCAAAAGTGTTCGAGCGTTTTTACCGCGTAGACAAGAGCCGCTCGAAACTGACGGGCGGCACCGGGCTCGGGCTGGCGATCGTCAAACACGCCGCCTTGTATCACGGCGCGCAGATCGACCTGAAAAGCACCGAAGGCAGCGGCACCGTTGTGACCGTCATATTCCCGCCGGCGGATATCGGGTAGCCGCTTTCTACCCTCCCCTTCCCATAAAAAAAGAGCAAGGATCTTTTGTCCTTGCTCTTTTTCATTACTTTTCTATGCCGGAAAGGATTAGTACTTGATCAGTTGGATCGCGCCGATCAGGGGCAGCTGCTTTGCTTTACCGGTAAACGCAAACACAAGGCCCAGAATATACAGTACGGCCAGCGCGATATAAAATATCGTGGAAAGCGTGCTTACCACCATCAAGAAACCATAACTCAACATAGCAATCGCAATTGCGTTCAGTATCGCAAACAGGATCCCGCCCGCCACGCCGAGCAGCATGACGACAAGAGACTGGTTTGCATGGAATTTCCCGAACCTGGAATCTGGTGCCGCAACTAACGGCAGAAAGAATAAAATACCCAGATAAGAAAGGCCGGCGACCATCTTGTTTTTCTCAATATCCGCGGGGTCAAACTGACTTGTCATGTCTTTCATTGATTTTTCCTCCATATGCGTAAAACAATAAAGAATACAACCAGCTTATAGTATTAAGTATACAGCAATATTTACAAAAAATGCAATAAATTTCTTCTATATTCCGCTATAAATATAGAGAATGGCCGGCAAACCAAACAGACCCGACGCAAGGCACACAAAAACCCCCCAATTGGGGGGCCTTTGTGTTTTGTTACAAACCCGCTTAGATATCCATCTGCATGGATTCGAAGTACTCTTGCACTTCTTCGGTCTCCATATTGTCGAGTGTGACAACGCAATAAGGAACATAAACGAATTCTTCGATCTCGCCTGTCTCCAAATAGTTGAGCAGCTCGTAGGTGCTGTTATATCCCATCAGATAGGGGTTCTGGCCAACAGCAGCATACATAAGCCCGTCTACCAGGTAGCCGTAGCCGGTCATCGAGAAGTCGTACCCTACGATGTAGAGCTCGGCACCGTCCTTGCGTGCGCCCAACTCGCCTGTAGCGGCAACAACGGTGTTGGTGCCAGCTTCGGTAGAGGTGCAGAATACGATGACGTCGTCCGGGTTGGTCGTGCAAATATCCTGTACGAACTGGAAGGTCAGCTCACTGGTGGTCTGAGAACCCCACCAAATCCCGTCTTCTTCAGGATACGCGTTTACCATGTCCGGTGCGTTCTTCTCAATGTAATCCATAGCGCCTGTGGAGCGGTTCGCCCAGTTTACGTTCAGCGGGCTAATGCCATACAGAACGTATTTGCCTTCGCCGCCAGTTGCCTCAACGGCGTACTTGCCTACTTCCTGGCCCATGGTCCATGTATCGGCCATAACCTGGGAAACAAGCCATTTGGATTCGGTGTTGAGCGAACGGTCGATAACGACGATCGGATACATGTCGTCCTTGTCGCCGAAGTTATCGGTTACATAGGCGCCGATAGAGTCCGCGTTCGAAGGGCTCAGCGTGATCCCATCCACACCTTTCAGCGTGGCGGTATCGATCAGCTCCATCTGCAGCGTATAGTCGCTGGAGTTCGCGGGGGCGATGCAATAACCGCTGATCCCATAAACTTCAAGCTCTTCCAACGCCTGCATGCAGCCGTTGTACACGATGCCCCAGAAGTCGCCGGTGATTTCCGAATAAATGCAGCCAATGCTGTATTCTTTCGCATACGTAGAACCACTCGGAGCTACGGACGTGTCTTCGCTCGCGCTTACAGAAGTGCTTACTTCTTCCTCTTCTTTCTTGCAGGCTACGAACATCATCATAACCACGCAAAGAACTAAGACGATAGAGATAAATTTCTTCATTCTTTTTTTTCCTCCTTCTTTTTTAGACAGGGTAGATTACCCATCCAACAAAAAATAGTAAATACTGATATATGTTAAAAGGCTTATCCGCGGCCATAGACCGGGCGCCCGTTAACCAAGGAATAAAAAAATAAAAAAACTTTCAAAAAAAGAAAGTATGTTTTTTTATTTTATTTTCAATGTTCAACAACGTATATATTATCGCAGATATACTTCTAAATTGCAAGTATAATTTGTACAACTCCTTTATAAAATATGAAATTCAAGGGCTTTTTTTCTAGATTATACCTTTAATTCCTGAAAATAACAAAACAAAATACATATAAACCAAGCGTTAGCAAAAGAAAGCTTTCCGGGAAAAACCCGGAAGCTTTCTTTTAATTGTACTTGCCGTATTATTCGGAAAGTGCAGACATCGCATGCTCTCTCCTGACTTTATCGAGCCAGACAGAGACGACCAGGAAAATACCGACCAATATGAACTGATAGTTTGCGTTGATATTCAGCAGGTTCAGACCGTTCCTGAGAAGCGTCATGAAGAAGGCACCGATCACGCAACCGAGCAATGTACCATGGCCGCCGCCCATGGACGTGCCGCCCATAACGGACGCAACCACAGCATCACCTTCCATGCCGATACCGGATTGCTGGGAACCAGCGTTGATCCGGGCCGCCTGCAGAACACCGGCAATAGCAGCGAATGTACTGGCTACGACATAGGCCCATGTGCGCGTGACAGGCAGGTTGATACCGGAAAGCCGCGCGGCCTCACTGTTACTGCCGATCGCATAGAAGCGCCTGCCAAGGATTGTCTTCCGCAGGAAGAACTGCAGGATCAGCCCCAATACAAGAACGTAAATGATAGGCAGCGGCAGAACACCGTTGAACAGCCTTGTCTGCGCAATGAACCGGAAGCCCGTCGCCTGGGAAAGATACACAGGACCAAGTCCGGGCAACAGGTAAGAAAGGCCTTTCAGTGCCATCTGCATGGCCAGTGTGGAGATATACGGCGGAAGACCCAAACGGGCAACGACCGTACCGTTGATAGCACCCACGACCGAACCGGTAAGGATACCGGCAGTAACTGCTAGCGGCACGGAACCCGTGTCGCCGCCGGTATTAGCGGTACCAATCGCGCGGCCCTGTATGACCATCGCGCAGACGATGCCGGAAAAGGCGATCAAAAGGCCCATCGAAAGGTCAACACCGCCGTTGATAAGAACGACTGTCATGCCATAAGCCATGATCGTAAGAATGGACATCTGGTGGATTATATTTGTAAAGTTATCGATCGTTAAAAAATACGGGGAAAGAATAGACCATAAGATGCATACGCCAATGATTATACCCGTAAGGGTAATCTGCTGTCTTTTTTCGTTACTCGATGCACGCCTAGCGGCAACGGGTTTTTTTCCATTTTCGGTAGCCATTTATTGAACCTCCTCCTTATGTCCATCGACAAATTGTTCATATGTATTGGAAGCCATATGCATGATAATTTCCTGCGTTGCTTCATTGATAGCGATTTCCCCGGTCACCGTGCCTTCATACATGACCAGTATCCGGTCGCTCATGCCCAAGACCTCGGGCATTTCGGAAGAAATCATGATGATGGCGGTACCCTGCTCGGCCAACTGGTTCATCAGTTTATAGATCTCATACTTGGAACCCACGTCGATACCTCTTGTCGGTTCGTCGAAGATGATGACTTCGGAATTCCTACAAAGCCATCTGGCCACGAGCACCTTCTGCTGGTTGCCGCCCGAGAGGAACTGTGTCCACTGGTCGATGGAAGGCGTCTTGATAGAAAGCGCATCGATGTATTGCGATACCGTTTCGTTGATCATCTTATCGTTGACAAGACCATATTTGGAATAAGCCTTCAGGTTTGCAACGTAAGTATTGAAGTCAACTCCCTGGTTGAGCATGAGGCCGTCTCTCTTCCGGTCTTCAGAAAGATATGCGATCCCCATGTTAACAGCGTCGGAAGGCTTGTTTATCGAAACTTTCTTGCCCCGCAGATACACTTCACCCGAGTTGATCGGGTCTGCCCCATAAATAGCGCGGGCAAATTCCGTGCGGCCTGCGCCGACAAGGCCTGCCAGACCAAGGATCTCCCCGCTCCGGACGTTCAAAGACACGTCATGCAGCTTGGGGCTGATAAGGTTTTTGGCTTCGAGAACGATGTCGCCGATCTTTGCGTTCCGCTTGGGGAACTGCTCGGTCATCTCACGGCCGACCATCATGGCGATCATTTCGTTCAGCGTGACCTCACGATAGTTCCTTGTGCCTACCAGGAAGCCGTCCCGCAAAACGGTAACTCTGTCGACGATCTCTTCAAATTCCTGCAACCGGTGCGAAATATAAACGATCCCTACACCCTGATCCCTTAATTTAAGGATCGTCCGGAAAAGAATTTCCGTCTCTTCTGAAGTAAGAGCAGAAGTAGGCTCATCGAACACAAGTATCTTTACGTCTGTGGAAAGCGCGCGCAGAATTTCGACCATCTGGCAGTGCGCGACGGAAAGATATTGGACCGTAGCATCCGGATCCAGGTAGAAGTCTACCTTCTTCATCAGTTCGAGGCAATCCTGTCTCATCTTCTTGTCATCAATGAGCATCCCGTAGAAAGTCCGGGGCTCTCTTGATATAAAGATGTTTTCCCTGACAGAAAGCGCCGGCATCAGGTTGAATTCCTGGTGCACAATGCTTATGCCTTTGTCTGTGGATTCCTTGGGGTTACGCACGTGCCAAGGTTTCCCTTCGAAGGTAATTGTACCGCTATCCGGCGTATATACGCCCGTCAGACATTTCACCAACGTCGATTTGCCTGCGCCGTTCTCGCCAATCAAGGCATGAACTTCGCCGGCCCGCATGTCGAAGTCAACATCTGTCAGTGCACGTACGCCCGGAAAACGTTTTGTAATTTTTTCCATCTTCAAAATTTCAGACATGTTTTTACATCACCACCTCGTATTTTATTGGGAAACCCTCTTCAATAAAAATTACAATTATAATCTATAATTTTAATTTATTATATATTCTTTTTAAAGTAAAAATTACACCCTGCGGACAACCCGCCCACGCCTTTTCTTTCCCGGCGCGCGCAACAGGCGCCCTTCTTTTAAGACGACTGAAAAACTTTTATAAAACCGGCCTGCTTTGTTTTACCAATCAGGGTACTCGCATAGCACAAAGTATTTTCTATCTACTGCTAAATATACTACCATTTACACCATAAAATAGTCAAGAAGATTTTAAAAAAATATTACAAAAAATTAATTTTGTCACAATTGGTTTAGATTCATTCCCTCTAAACCATAAAAACATAAAAAAAATACTTTTATAAATTATTCTTGAATTTTTCTTGAAATAATTATAAACATAATCATATGATAACACAACTATATACTGGAATCAATATTCAGATGCGAAAATCTCCGTCTTTGGAAATAAAATGAATAGTACCTGATACCCGCCGCTGTTTTCCGGCAAACGAATCGGAGATTTTCCGGGCGGAAACCCCTTCCCTGACAATGTTTTTAGCTTGACATCAGGGGGGTCCTTTTATATAATGTAAGGAGTCGTATATAGACCCTATTTCCCCCGTTCTCCTGTTCCCGCAGGCGGCGCAAAGCTTTTGCAACCGGGCTTTTGCCGGGTTCTTTTACGTCCGGGGCGTTTTCCCCGAAAGCAATCATCTTGACAAAGGAGGCAGCCCTCTTGGCGCACAAAAAGAAATCCCGTATCAATTGGAAACTTATCGCCGATATCACCAACGGCTATAAGCGGTATCTTGTTTTAGGTTGTGCAGCCGTACTTCTGCACATCGTTTTTTCGTATACAATCCCTCTGGTCACCAGCTTTACGATCGACTACGCGATCGGCGGGCAGGACATCTCGATGCCTGCCTTCATAGAGCGCATCGTCGATGATCTGGGCGGCCATGCCTATTTCTCGGCCCATTTATATATAAGCATGCTGCTCATCATTGGCCTGACCGTCCTGAATGGCAGCGTCTCTTTTCTGCGCGGCCGCAGTATTTCCTACGCGGCTGAAAGTTCCGCCAAAGTCCTGCGGGACAAATTGTATGCACACCTGCAGCGCGTCCCGTACGATTACCACAAGCACGCTTCCGCGGGCGATCTGATCCAGCGCTGCACGTCGGATGTGAATACGGTCCGGCGCTTTATCAGCATGCAGTTGATGCAGATCGTACGGACCGTCTTTTTGGTAGGCATCGCCGGGACTATCATGTTTTCGATCAACGTCAAAATGACGCTGATTTCCCTCTGCACGATCCCCTTCTTATTCTTCGCCTCTTACTTCTATTTCAAGAAAGTACGCAAGTATTTTACAAAATCGGACGAAGCCGAAGGGAAGCTTTCTTCTACGCTGCAGGAAAACCTCACGGGCGTACGGGTCGTACGCGCCTTCGGGCAGCAGCAGAACGAATTAAAGAGATTTACTGAAAAAAACACCCAATACAGTAAGATCAGCTACACCCTGAGTCGCCTCATGGCCTATTACTGGGGCGGCATGGATATCATGAGCTACGCGCAGACCATGATCTCCGCGCTGGCGGGCATTTACCTCGCCGCGACAACGGATACGTTCACGCTGGGCAACGTGGTTTTGTTCTCCACTTATACGGGCATGCTTACCTGGCCGGTACGGCAGCTCGGGCGGGTACTTTCCGATATGGGCAAAGCAACCGTCGCCATGGAACGGATCGACGAGATCCTCTCCGTTCCTGAAGAGCAGGAACCGGGCAAAAATCTGACCCCCCCGATCCGCGGCGACATCCGGTTCGACAACGTCTACTTCGGCTATGACAGCTACGACGAAGTATTGAAAGGGATCAGCTTTAGTATCAAAGCAGGGCAAACGATCGCGATCCTGGGAGCGACGGGTTCGGGCAAGTCTTCGCTGGTCCATCTGCTCCAGCGCCTGTACCCCTGTTCTGCCGGGCATATCTATCTGGACGGGGTGGACGTCAACGATATCAACGCCGCCTATCTGCGCAAGCACATCGGCATGGTATTACAGGAACCCTTCCTGTATTCCCGCACTATTCTCGACAACATCCGCATCACCGACCCTTCGGCCAGCAATGACGACGTATATTCCGCCGCGCGGGTAGCCTCTATCCACAACGTGATCTTAGGCTTCGAAAAAGGCTACGATACCATCGTCGGCGAACGGGGCGTCACGCTTTCGGGCGGGCAGCAGCAACGCGTAGCTATCGCCCGGACGCTTATGCAAAAAGCTCCTATCCTCATCTTTGATGATTCCATGAGCGCGATCGACACCGAAACCGACCTCTCCATCCGCCAGGCGCTGAAGGCCGCTCGCGGCCAGCGTACGACAATCATTATATCCCACCGGATCACCACGCTGCGGGAATCGGACAGGATTCTCGTTTTAGACCAGGGGCGGCTCGTACAGGAAGGCACACACGAAGAACTGATGGCGGCAGACGGCATATACAGCCATATTGCGCACATACAGGCCATAACCGCCGATATCGGGCAAACACCCGCAGCGCAAAAAGGAGGCGAACAGGCATGAGCTATATCGCAGAAGAAGATTTCTCCAAAAAAATCAAAGTAAAAGTCTGGAAGCGTCTGCTCACTTACGCCTTCCGGCATAAAAAACTCGTATACTCCCTGCTGGCCTGCCTGCTGGTGGTTTCCGCCGCAGACGTGGTCTACCCGCTCATGAGCAAATATGCGATCGACCACTTCATCACCCCCCAAACGACCGAGGGGCTTACGCAGTATGCCCTCTTCTTTGTCGGGTTGGTCCTGCTGGATGGCATCGGGGTCGCGTTCTTCGTATCCACGGCCGGGAAAATCGAAATGCACATTTCCCATGACATCCGCCAGGATGCCTTCACCAAATTGCAGAACCTCTCCTTTTCCTATTACGATAAGACGCCCGTAGGCTACATCATGGCCCGGGTCATGAACGATGTAAGCAGGCTTTCGGAAATGGTGGCCTGGAGTATTGTGGATATCATCTGGTCGCTGGTTTTCATCATCGGCTGCATTATCGCGATGTTTCTGCTCAACCTAAAGCTGGCGTTGCTGGCGCTGGTTGTCATTCCTCCGCTGGCGGTCGTGACGCTCTTCTTTCAGAAAAAGATCCTCGCATACTACCGTCGGGTACGCAGGACGAATTCGCGGCTGACCGGTGCCTTCAACGAAGGGATCATGGGAGCCATGACGACCAAGACGCTGGTCCGGGAAGACCAGAACCTGCATGACTTCAAAAATATTTCTTCGGAAATGCGGCACGTTTCCACTCGCGCCGCGCTGCTTTCGGCCCTGTTCATGCCCATCATCCTGTTCTTGAGTTCCATTGGCACCGGGCTGGCACTGTACGCCGGCGGGTTGGAAGTTATGCTGGGCGCGATCAGCTTCGGGACGCTTTCCTCTTTTCTCAGCTACACTTCGCAGCTCTTCGACCCGATCCAGCAGATCGCCCGTATCCTTGCGGAACTGCAGAACGCACAGGCATCGGCCGAGCGGGTCATTTCGCTGCTCGACATGCCGATCGAGATACAAGACACCCCCGCAGTGGAAGCCGTTTTTGGCGACAGCATACACCCCAAAAAGCAAAACTGGCCTACGATCCGGGGCGATATCACGTTCGATCATGTTTCCTTCGCCTACAAAAGCGGTGAAAAGGTGCTGAAGGACTTTAACCTGCATGTACCTGCCGGGAAAAGCGTCGCCCTGGTCGGCGAAACAGGCGCAGGAAAAAGCACGATCGTCAACATTCTCTGCCGGTTCTACGAACCGACGGGCGGGCGTGTATTGATAGATGGCGTAGATTACAGGGAACGTTCGCAGCTCTGGCTCCAGAGCAACACGGGGTATGTGCTCCAGCAGCCGCACCTGTTCTCAGGCACGGTCCGGGACAACATCGACTTCGGCAGACGGGACGCCACCGATGCGGACATCCGCAGGGCGGCACAAATGGTCCACGCGGAAGAATTCATCCTTACGCAGAAGGACGGCTACGATACACAGGTAGGCGAAGGCGGCATACGGCTTTCCACCGGGCAAAAACAGCTCATTTCGTTCGCGCGCGTGATTTTGGCAGACCCGCGTATCTTCATCCTGGACGAGGCGACCTCTTCTGTCGATACTGAAACCGAGCAGCATATCCAAAAAGCGATCACACACGTTTTAAAAGATCGCACAAGCTTCATCATCGCCCACCGCCTTTCGACCATCCGTTCTTCGGACATTATCCTGGTCATCGGCAACGGCGGTATTCTGGAACAGGGCACGCATGCCGAGCTGATCGCGCGTAGAGGCCAATACTATCAATTATGCATGAAACAATAGCAAGCAAAAAGGCAGGCCGCATGGCCTGCCTTTTTGTATTGTCCCCTTTTGCCCCTCACGCCTGCCGGTAGGCCGCGGGGCCTTCTTCGTAGATATCCGCGCCCCGGGCATCCACCGCCACATACGCGGGGAAATCTTCCACTTCCAGCCGGTAAACGGCTTCGGCCAACAATTCCGGATAGGCCACCAGCGTACAGCTTTTGACGCTCTTCGCGATAAGGGCTGCCGCCCCGCCGATCGCCCCGAAATACACCGCATGGTCCCTGACGATAGCGTCTTTCACGACCTGCCCCACTTTACCTTTGCCGATCACACAGCGCACACCCGCATCGTACAAAAGCGGTGCGTAGGCGTCCATGCGTTTAGAGGTCGTGGGGCCGCAGGCGTTGATGGGCCGGCCGGGCAGCGCGGGACAGGGGCCCGTATAATAGATACAGGCATCCTGCAGCACAAAGGGCAATCGCTCTCCCCGGGAAAGCGCCTGCGTAAGATATTTATGCGCGGCATCGCGCGCCGTGTAGATCGTCCCGCTGAGCAGCACGGATTCACCGGCATGCAGCGTATCGATCGTTTCTACCGATAAAGGCAACGTGAGTTTTCTCGCCGTATCCATATCAGAGCACCTCGCTTTTATGCCGGTAGGCATGGCACTGGAAGTTGACCGCCAAAGGCAGCCCCGCAATATGTGTGGGGTAAGTTTCCACATGCACACCCAGGCAATAGGTACTGCCGCCCACAGCCATGGGGCCCAAGCCCAGCGCGTTCAGCCGGTCTTTCATCTCGGTTTCGATCGCAGCCAGCGCCGGATCCGGATTCACGGAACCCAGTTCGCGCAGCAGAGCGTGTTTGGCCATCAGCGCACATTTCTCCATCGTCCCGCCGATCCCCACGCCCAGCACAACGGGTGGGCAAGGGCTGCCGCCTGCTTCCAGCGCCCCTTCGAGCACAGCGTTTTTGATGCCTTCCAGACCGTCCGAAGGGTTGAGCATACGCAGAAACGACATGTTCTCGCTGCCAAACCCTTTGGGGGCAACCGAAATTTTCACGCGATCGCCCGGCACCAGCCTATAGTGTACGACGGCCGGCGTATTGTCGCCCGTATTGACACGAGTGAGCGGGTCCAGTACGCTGCAGCGGTAGTGGCCTTCGCGGTAAGCGGCAGCTACGGCGCGGTTGATCTCGTTTTCCAGTTCACCGGAAATCAGGACTTCCTGCCCGACTTCCAGGAACACGACCGCCATGCCCGTATCCTGGCAATAGGCCATGCCTGTCTCCCGCGCTATCTTCGCGTTTTCCTGCAGATCTTTTAGTATCTTCCTGCCGACCGGGCTTTTTTCGGCCTTTTCCGCGTGGGAAAGCGCCGTAAGCAGATCTTGCCCCGGGCAGAGCGCCGCCGAGAGCAAAAGCCGCCCGACCGCATCCGCTATTGTCTGTGCTTCCAATCGTCTCAATCGTATGGTCCTTTCTATAAAAAGCGCCGCTCACAGGAGCGGCGCCCAACGTGTCTACTATTATTCGTCGTTCTCATCGGCCTGACGGAACAAATCCGCAAGAGAAGTCGTCGCCTCTTCTACCGGCGGCAGCGAATACGAACTGCGTTCGCGCTCTTCGTGCCTGCCCGAGAACCTGGGCTTACTCTCTCTTTCTTCTTCCGCCGGGCGTTTCTCCGGTTCCATCGTGGCGCGTATGCTGAGGCTGATACGGCGTCTGTCCGCATTCACTTCGAGCACTTTGGCCTTGACGACCTGGCCCAGCGAAAGGATGTCTTCCACCTTATCGATGCGCCGGTTGGTCACCTGCGAGATATGGATGAGCCCGTCTACCGTCGGTTCCAGCTCTACGAATGCGCCGAACGGTGCAATCCGCACCACTTTGCCTTCGATGATATCGCCCGCATGGTACTTTTCAGGGACAAGATCCCACGGCCGCGGCTGCAGCTGTTTGTACCCGAGGGATATCCTGCGCCTTTCCGGGTCGATGTTCAATATCTTGACGTCGATCTCCTGGTTTTCATGCAGCACGTCGCTGGGGTGCTTGATGCGGACCCAGCTGATATCGGTGATATGCAGCAGGCCGTCTACCCCGCCCACATCCACGAACGCGCCGAAATCGGTCAGGCGTTTTACCGTGCCGCGGACGACCGAGCCTTTCTCGAAGCTTTGAAAGAGGAGCTTTTCCCCTTCGGCCGCCTGTTGCTTCAAGGCCGCCTTGTTGGACAGCACGAAGCGCTTTTGGCGCATATCGACATCGAGGATCTTGACGAGGACATTCTTGCCCACAAACGTATTCAGGTCTTCCACATAATGCAGCGTGAGCTGCGAAGCGGGGATAAAAGCATCGTATCCGTTGAACTTGGTAAGGACGCCGCCCTTGATGACACGGGTGATCATGCATTCATACATGGCGTCTTTATCGAGGGCATCCACGAAACTCTTCCACCTCTGCTGCTTCTCGACCTTCTTCCTCGAAAGCAGGACGTTGCCCTCGCCATCGTTGAGGGTCAGAATCTCTGCTTCGATCTCATCGCCCGGTTTGAACATATCGGAGGGAGCCACGTCGCCCGAAATCGTCATGTCTTCTTTCCTGAGGATACCATCGGATTTATAACCGATGTTCACACATATTTCGGAATCCGTAACTTGCACTACAACGCCTTTTACAAACTGCCCCCTCTTGAGCTTGACAAACGTCTTTTCCATTTCCTCCGCGAAAGTCGCTTCCGAAACGGGCTTCTTGGGGGCTTGGGCGGACTCTTCCGCTTCGGCCCTGGGGGCTGGCTCTGCCACGGACGCTTCGGCGGCCTGGGCAGCGGCAGGTTCTGGCGCTTGCGGCGCGGCAGGAACTTCTTCTGATCCGGCTTCCTGTTGTGCAGCGAGTGCCTGCTCAGTTACCGCGGCTGCTTCCTGTGCTACCGCCTCAGGGGCAACGGCAGGTGCTGCGACGGCCTCTTCGGACGCCTCTTCCGGTGTGGCGGCGGCTTCTTCCACAACCACTTCCGGTGCCGTATCCGTAACCGTGACGGCGGTGTCTTCCGCAGCCACTTCCGGTGCCGCATCCGTAACCGTGACGGCGGTGTCTTCCGCAGCCACTTCCGGTGCCGCATCCGTAACCGTGACGGCGGCGTCTTCCGCAGCCACTTCCGGTGCCGCATCCGTAACCGTGACGGCGGCGTCTTCCGCAGCCACTTCCGGTGCCGCATCCGTAACCGTGACGGCGGTGTCTTCCGCAGCCACTTCCGGTGCCGCATCCGTAACCGTGACGGCGGCGTCTTCCGCAGCCACTTCCGGTGCCGTATCCGTAACCGTGGCGGCGGCGTCTTCCACAGCTACCTCCGGTGCCGTATCCGTAACCGTGGCGGCAGCGTCTTCCACAGCCACCTCCGGTGCCGTATCCGTAACCGTGGCGGCGGCTTCTTTCGCCTCTTCCGTCAAGCCGGTCTCTTCTGTTACCTGAGCCTTTTCTAACTCACTCATTCGTGTGCGTACCTCCCTAATTATCCGGTCCGGCGCAGATGCGCCTGCGACAATACTGATTATATCATAATTTACGTATTTTTCAAGTATTAGTTGGGCCGCAGATTCCACAAAATCCACGTTTTTACAGTATCTTTTCGCGATCTGTTCCAGGTTTTTGCTGTTGGAACTTTGCGGGTCTCCGATGACCAGCACGGCGTCGGACAGGGCGGCCAGTTTAGCGGTCTCGTCCTGGCGTTCGGCCGTGGTCTCGCAGATGCTGTCGAACAGTTCCACGTGGCCGGCCCGCTTCCCGATGGCCCGGCAGGCTTCGGTGAACAGCCTGCGGGTAATGGTCGTCTGCGCGACGACCAGCACGCTCTCCATAAAGGGGAGCGCGGCCGCTTCTTCCGCCGAGGAGACGACGTACGCATGTTCGCCCGCCCAGCCCTTGATGCCCACGACTTCGGGGTGTTCTTCCCTGCCCACGATGACGATCGCGGAAAAGTTCTCTTTCTCGGCCGCCACCTTCCGGTGGATCCGGGCGACGAACGGGCAGGTAAGGTCGGTATAGGAAAGGCCGCGCGCTTCCAGATCGCGGTATACGGCTTCCCCCACTCCGTGCGAACGGATCAGCGCATGGCCGCCCGGCGGGATCTCCCGCACAGAATGAACGGTGTGGATCCCGAGCGTGGAAAGGTATTCTATAAACCGCCTGTTATGGATAAGTTCGCCCAGCGTATAGAGGGTTTCCCCTTCCTTGGCGAGCCGGATGGCCTGTTCGGCCGCGCGCTTCACGCCGAAACAAAAGCCGGCATGTTCGGCCAGTATGATCTTCAAGGCTGCTTCACACTCTCTTTCAACTCCGCCACCCGGTCATGCAGGGTCTTGGTGATCTTTCGCACGTTTTCCGCATGCGGCAGGGAGGGGTCCTGCAGCAGGCGCACGTCGATAGGCGCGCCTACGGCGACATACACTGTTTTGAACAGCGCCGGCCTCGCCGAGACGGCCACGGGCAGCACCCGCGCGCCCGAACGCAGCGCGATCACGGGCGCGCCGTGCTGGAAGGCATGCACCTGCCCGTCCCCCGTCAGGTTGCGCTTCCCTTCGGGGAAGATGCCGAGCGTCTTGTCCTGCTCCAGAATCTCCATCGCCGTCGCGATGGCGCCGATATCTCCCCGGCCCCGTTCCACCGGGAAAGCGCCACAGCTCCTGAGCACCCACCCGAACGGGCGGAACCGGAACAGCGGGGCTTTGGCCATGAAATAGATCTTGCGGCCCAGATACAGGTGCAGGACGACGGCGTCGAAATCGCTGATATGGTTGCAGACCAGGATCATTTTCCCGGTATAGGCAAGGTTTTCCCTGCCACGGAGGCGAATTCTGTACAACACCCGGAAAATGGCCCAGAGCAGTGCCCTAACAATCCTGTAAAACACGGCCTTCACAGACCTCCTTTACACGGGCGAGCACGATTTCCGCAGCCTGCTCTGCTGTGATATCCGAAGTATCCAGCAGGATCGCGTCCTTGGCCTGCGCCAGAGGGGCGAATTTCCGTTCGGAATCGTTCTTGTCCCGGGCGAGGATCTCTTTTTCCAGTTCTTTGGGGCGGGAACGGACGCCGATCTTGGCCAGGTCTTTGGCGCGGCGTTTGGCGCGTTCCACCACCGAAGCCGTGATGAAAAATTTGACGTCCGCTTCGGGCAACACATAGGTGCCGATGTCCCGCCCGTCCATGACGATATCATACTTTTTCGCCGTATCCCGCTGGATCTTCACCAGCTTTAGGCGTACCTCGGGGATGACGGCAACATCCGAAGAACCTTTGGAAACGGCGGGCGTCCGGATATAGGGCGTCACGTCCTGCCCGCCGCAAAGCACATGTTGCTCTCCCTGCCGGTATTCGACCAAGATATCGATGTCTTTCAGGATTTTTTTTACTTTTTTCGCGTCTTTAGGGTCGATCCCCATTTTTATCGCCGCATACGCGACGGCACGGTACATGGCCCCGGTATCCATATAGTTGAAACCCAGGGCCTGGGCCACGGTTTTGGCCACCGTACTTTTGCCTGCGCCAGCGGGTCCGTCTATCGCAATCTGTATCAACCGCAGTTCCTCCTTATATCAAATGCCGGTCAGCTCTCGCGCGCCAGCATATAGTCCGCCAATTCATTCAAATACACCGCTTTTCCCTCAAAAGGCCGCAGGGCTTCTTTTGCCGTGCAGGTACAATTCGCCGCCTTATGCATCGCATCTTCTATACCGAGCAGCGAAGCATAGGTGACCTTTCCCTGCGCCGCGTCTTTGCCGCGCGATTTGCCCAGTTCCGCCCCGGCCGTCACGTCCAGCACGTCGTCCACGATCTGGAAAGCAAGGCCGATGTTTTTTCCATAGGTTTCCAATGCGTCCCTCTGCTGTTTTGAGGGGGCATACGGCTCGATCCCCGAGAGCAGGGCGCCCGTGATCATATCGCCCGTTTTATGCGCGTCGATATAGGAAAGCTCGCTCTGCGAGAGCACTTTGCCCACCAGCGCCACATCCATGACCTGCCCCGCCACCATGCCCGTCACGCCGGCGGCCCGCGCCACGATCGCTATCGCGCGCAGGTGCGCCGCGGCATTCTCCGGGAAGCGCAGCGCGTTTTTCAGCATGACTTCATAGGCATAATTGAGCAGCCCGTCCCCCGCCAGGATGGCCTGGGCCTCCCCATACACCGTATGGTTGGTCGGCCGCCCCCGCCGCAGGGTATCGTCATCCAGCGCGGGCAGATCGTCGTGGATGAGCGAATACGTATGGATCAGCTCGATCGCGCAGGCGATGTCTAGACTTTGCCCGATCCCGCCGCCCATCAGTTCGGCGGCGAGCAGATGCAAAGCCGGCCGCAGGCGTTTGCCGCCCGCCCGCACGCTATACGCCATAGAATCCCGCAGCAGCGCGGGCGCATCGTTTATCAACAGTTCTTCCAGGCGGGCATCCACCGTGTTCTTGATCCGCGCCAGCTTTTCCCTGATATCCATTCTTTTTTTACCTGTCTATCCGTTTACTTTACCTGTCTTTGTGCCGCCAGGATCGTATTGTCCAGCAGCATGGCGATGGTCATAGGGCCTACGCCGCCCGGTACGGGTGTGATGAAAGCAGCCTTTTCCACAGCCTCTGAAAAACACACGTCGCCCTTGAGCTTGCCCTCCACGCGGGATGTGCCCACATCGATCACGACCGCGCCTTCCTTGATATATGCCCCCGTCAAAAATCCCGGGCGTCCCACGGCCGAGACAAGGATATCGGCCTTAGACGTGACGGCCGCCAGGTTTTCCGTCCGGGAATGGCAGAGCGTGACGGTCGCATTTTCCCTGAGCAGCAGCAGGGCGACGGGCTTGCCGACCAGATTGCTCCGGCCCACCACGACGGCGCGCCGGCCCGCGATCCGCTGCCCCGTGCTCTTGATGAGCTCGATGACGCCGCGGGGCGTACACGAGACCAGGCCTTCCCTGCCCGAAAACAGGCGGCCCGCATTTTCCACCGTCAGGCCGTCCACGTCTTTGCCGGGCAAAATCCGCGCAACGATGCGCTCTTCCGACAACGGGGCCGGCACGGGGAACTGCACGAGCAGCCCATGTATAGCCGGGTTCGCATTATAAGCGTCTATCTTTTCAAAAAGCGCTTGCTCGGACGTATCCGCCGGCAGGCGCAGCACTTCGGAATGCATACCGATCCGCCGGCAGGCACGCTCTTTATTGCGCACATAGACCTGCGAAGCAGGGTTGTCCCCCACCAGTATGACGGCCAGGCCCGGGACCATGCCATAGTCTTTCTCAAAAAGCCCGATCCGGCGGCGCATGTCCGCCTCGAACCCCCTTGCGAACGCTTTTCCATCTATGATCTTTGCCTGCATGGACTCTCCTCCTGTGCCTTCCGGTATAATTGTGCAGCCTGGCGGGCAAGCCCGCAGGCATTGTCCGTCGCATAGCGGGGTTCTGCGAAAAGCAGCCCTCCCAGACGGGCGGACAGGTATCGGCGGATATAGCCGCTGGCCATCACGCCGCCGAACAGCAGTACGGCCGTCTGCCCCGTCTGCTCTCTTCCTTCCCTGATAAGCCTTTCCAATACGCGGGCAATACATACAAGCACGGAAGCCGCCGCATCCTGCATGGAAACGCCTTGCTCCAACAGCCGCCGCACAGCCGTTTCCGCGCCCGAAAAGCTGGCGCTGAGCCCGTCAACCCCCGCCTTCACGGCGCAGGGCGTACCCGCCGCCGCAAGGGCGGACATCGCCGGCCCCGCCGGAAAAGCAAGGCCCAGCCGCACGCCTATGCGGTCAATAAACTGGCCGGCCGTGATATCGGAGGCCTGCGCGAGCGTATCGATCGTTTCAACGATCCCTTCCCGCACCCCGACGCGCAGCACATCCGTCGTGCCCCCCGAGACATGCAGCGCCAGCAACGCCTCCGGTACCGCGGGCTGGCCGATCAGGGCCGCTGCGATATGGGCATGCTGGTGCGTCAGCGCATAAAAAGCAGCCCCGGTAGCCTGGGCCGCCACCTTGCCGAAGCCTTCCGCCGCCCGGAAAACGGGCATGTAGGAACCTTCGGCCGGGCGCGGCCGCACGCTTGCCGCGACTGCTTTACACCCGGGGTATCGCCCGGGAAATATCGCCGGCAGATTTTTCAAATGCTGGAAAACCATTTCGGACTGGCGCAGCCCGCGGGCTGGCCGGTTCACCGCAAGCGGCCGGCGGGCATCTTCCAGCAGCGCCCCCGTTTCATCCGCCACCGCGACCGAAGTCGTATAGCAGCTCGTATCTATCCCAAGGAAA
The DNA here is from genome assembly GCA_963665505.1 of Christensenellaceae bacterium. Lineage (GTDB taxonomy): Bacteria > Bacillota > Clostridia > Christensenellales > Christensenellaceae > QANA01. The sequence continues at coordinate 1,013,798 of OY762275.1, read as the reverse complement.
TACATGCGGCTCACACCCCGTCCGGGATGCCGTCAGGCGGTATCCTGGCCACCATCGCGCCCAATATGCCGTTTATAAAAGCAGGCGATCTGTCTGAAGAATACTTTTTCGCCTGCTCGACGGCTTCGTTGATTGAAACTTTATAGGGTATGCATTCGGGCAGGAAATAGATCTCCGCCACCGCCAGGCGCAGGATGGAAAGATCCACCCGGGAAAGCCGGTCGATTTTCCATGCATGGCAAAACAAAGAGAGACGTCCATCGATCTCTGCTCTATGCGTATCAAAAGCAAGGAGTGCCTGATCGATATAGGTGAAGTTTTCGTCGGTCAGCTTGTCCTGTTGCAGCACATCGCCCATTTCCTCCAGAGTATGGCAGCCCGGTTCTTTCAGAATCTCTCTTTCATAAAAAAGGCACATCGCCGCTTCACGCGCAAGCCTTCTGTTCATTGCGTCCTCCGGCACTTTTTCAGACAAAGTGCGCTTTTATTATTTTTACCCGGCGGCCTGTAAGGGACCCAGCCTTACCGCCCGGCGCTGCCGCTGAACAGCCCCGTCAGCCATTTCCTCAGGGAATTGCGTATGGCAGGCGTCCCGCCGATCAAAGCGCCCAGCCCTACCAGGATCAATAAAAACAGGACGGGGAAAAACCCGACCGTAAGGATGAGCACGCCTATGACCAGCCCCGCGGCAGCCCCCACAAGCAACCCGACATGTTCTTTTAAAAAAGAAATAAATGCTTTCATTCTGGCGTTCTCCTGTCGCTATTTCGCGGGGTACTGGAGTTTGCGCATGGGCAGCACGCGGATCGCCACATGGTCGGCGATCAGCCCTGCGTATTTTTCGATATGCGCGCGCAGTTCTTCGCTTATTTTGGACGTGAGCACCGGGATCTCTACCCCCTGGCGGACCGAAAGATATACCCGCAGCTTGAGCGTACGGTAAGAGACGGGCACAACCAGGATCCGCTGGACGACCGCATCCGGCACTTCGTTCAGATACGTTTCGGTCAGCTCTTTGATCGCGTCCACCGTGATATCCACACGGCCGTCCGTCGCAGCGAGCAGCGTCACTGCGGTGGGCTCGTCCTTTTTTATCCCGAAGAAAAGCAGCGGCAACGCCACGATGATGATCACCGCAGCCACAGCCGCCCAGATATACTTGTAGGATGTCTGTGTAAAGCCGTTGGCCAGCGCCGTGACGTCTTTAGCCGAGATGACGTCGAAGGCGGCCAGCATGACCAATACGCACACAGCCATGATAAACAACAGCAATAAAGAGAAGATGATCCTTGTCCCAATGCGCATTCTCATACGTTTTCCTCCTGCAGCAGGCCTGCCTTTTTATAACAAAAACAGGCAAGCCCGGGCGCTATCCCCTGCCTCCAAAGCAGGGCCGCCTTCCGGGGATGTGCTTCCCCGGAACGGCGCCTGTCTTCTTCCTTGTCCCAAAGCCCTGTTTCACGTTGCTTCTTTGCTATTTCTCTTCTTTTCCCTCTTTTTCGACAGAGGCGGCTTCCTTGAACTTGATACCCTCCACGAAAATGTTGATCGCCGTGACCTTCAGGCCCGTCATGGTTTCTATGGCTTTGAGCACGCTTTTTTGTATATTCACACATACATCGGGTACGCGCACCCCATATTCTACAAAAATCTGTATATCTATGACAAGCGATTCGGCGTTCTTTGTGACCTTAATGCCCTTTGTGAAATTTTTTCTGCCCAGGAAGTCTGCGATCCCGTCTTTGAAGCCGCCGCTCATACCGGCAACGCCCGGTATATCACACGCGGCGATGCCTGCGATGATCTCCAGCACTTCGTTGGCGAATGTCACAGTACCGGCAATTTCCTTGCTGACCAACTCTTCACTCATGTGTAAGAGTACCTCCTATTCTTATATTATCCCAATTTTACCATATAAAAAAACAGAATACAACCACCTCCCCGCCGCGCCGCCCTCTTGCGGGCGGGCCGTCATGCCGTGGGCATGATCTTGATATTCTCCGCCGCTTCGTCCGTCTGCGTTTTGATGATCTCGGCAATCTGCGTGACCTCTTCCTCGGTCAGCTCGGTCTTATCCACGACCACGTTGACCGCGCCCGCTTTGATCGTGACGACGGCGTTAACCCCCAGCTTGGTCTGAATCAGCCCCTCGGTCAGCAATTCGGATTCCATCGTGGCCGCCAGGGCCAGTTTCTGCGCCTGTGCGTCGGCTTTGGTCGCCGCATCGGTCTCGGCGCTTTCGACCACGGCGTCGATGTAGCGCAGCTCCTGTTCGCGGGTGGTCTCGCGTTCCGCCTTGAACACGCTGAAAACGTCTTCCTCCACAACGGGATCGCTGGCGTTTGCATCCGCGCTCTCCGCATCGCCGGCACCGTTCGTCAGCGCATAATTGGCATATCCGGCCGCGATTACCGCCAGAAACAGCCCGGTCAGCAGCAATGCTTTTTTGTTCTTTGCCTTCATGATTCTTCCTCCTCAACTAAGTTTATATACCCATTTTCAGCACTTCCACTTTATCGGCGCCCACATCCAGCAGCGTCGTTACGGCGGAAAGCAGATTGAACCGCACGCCGATATCGCCGGCGCCTTCCGCCACCACGACGACGCCCTTGATCTCGGGCTCTATCTCCTTGATGATCAGCGCCTGCGTATCGCTGCCCGATTTGACCGTCGCCACGTCTGCCTGCTCGCTTGTCGTGCTTGAGGACGATTCTCCGTTCGAACTGGCGGAGGTAGACGTATCCTCGCTGAACGCGGGGACGAGCTCGGTCGTGGATGCATAGTAGATGACCACTTCCACCTGTCCCGCGCCTTCGATCTTGGAAAGCACTTGGTTCAGGCGGTCCTCGATGTCCTCCTCTATGGAGAGTATCGTCGTCTGCGCGCTCTCCTGCCCTTCCTCCGAACCGGTGATCGTAGAGAAATAGATCAGCAGGATGACCGCGATAATGACGGCCATGGCCAGATACTGCAGCTTTTTCTTGGAAGATGCGCTTTTATACCTGGCCAGCCATTCTTTCCACTTGTTCTTCATACGCCCCTCCTTCGGGCCGCCGTACACAGCGCCGGTCAATTATTATTATTTTGCAGATAGCGGTTATATACATCCATAATGATATCTTCATAGCTTTCGTAATACACTTCGGGCGCGGCGGACGTTTCCAGCGTGAGGTCTACTTCCGGCGGCTGCGTCACGGCGCTCAACAGCACCAGGCAGAGCAGTATCCCCACGACAAACTTCCCGAATTTCTTCATATTGCCCTCGGGCAGCAGGCAGAGCGCCATCTCCGATGCGAACAGGGCGACCGCCGCCGCCGCGACCCGCAAAAGAAAATCTTCCATACACTCACCTCACCATCGCGCTGACATCCGCCGCGCCCATCACCATCGCGATATAGATGAACACCATGGCCAGCAGCGTGAGCAGCGTCAAAAACAACAGCAGCACCGTGGAAGAAATGGAAGTCAGCAGCCTGGAGGCGGCTTCGTCTGCGAACAGGTCGGCCGCGGCCGCCGCAAGGCGCAGCAGCAGCATATCGGCCAGCAGCGAAAGCAGCGGCACGCCGATCGCGCAGGAGAGCGCGACGAGCCCCACGATGCCCACGGCGTTCTTGACGATCAGGCTGCACGCCATGACCGTATCCAGCGTATCGGAAAACATGCCGCCGATGACGGGGACCATCTTATCCACCGTATACTTGGCGGTCTTGAAATATACGCCGTCCAGAGAGGCCCCCGTCAGCCCCTTGAGCGTCGTGATCCCCAAAAACACGACGAACAGGATGCCGAGCAGCCACTTCACGCCGCTTTCGATCAGTTTGGGTAAGGCCTCCAGCCGCAGCGTAGACGTCACGCCCGCGGTCAGGGAGAGCACCGCCCCGGCCAGGATCGCCGGAAAAATAAACAGATCCACCAGCGTGAAAATGCCGCCCGTGAGCGCGGCCATGACCGGGCTAAGCACCGCCGACGTGCTCAGGCCGCCCATGCCTGTGAGCAGCAGCATAAGGATAGGCGTGAGGGCTTCCATGCCCGACCCCAGCGTCTCTATCGCGCTCCGGGTCGTGCGCATGCATTCGAGCAACAGCAGGGAGGCGAGCAGGGCCACCATGATATAGCCGGCCCAGGTAGCCGCCTCGGACACGCCGCCCTGCCCAAACGAACTTTGCATGTTCTTAAGGATGCCCATGAGCAGCAATATGGCAATGATCTCGGCCGCAACTTTCCAATTGCCGAGAAGGCGCTCTTTGAGCGCCTTCCAGACGGCGTTTAAGACCTGTTCGACGGAAAAGTCGGTAAGCCCCTCTTCCGAAAGGTTTTGGATGGCTTCTTCGAGGTCTGCTCCGCCGAAGGCGTCGGAAGCGCTTTCGTACAGATCGCTGAGCCCGCTTAAGTCCAGCTCGTCGATCACATCAAAAGTGCCTTCGAGCAGCATCTCTTCGGCCGCCTGCTGTTCTTCTTCATTTTGGGCTTCTTCGGCCCCGGTTTCCACAGACGTGTCCTTTCCCGCCTGCACGTTTGCCCCGTCCTCGGCATCCGCCCGAGCCGTTATGCCCGGCCAGCAAAGGGCCAACAGCACAGCCAGGGCCGCTCCGCGCCAGATCTTCTTTTGCATATTCCCTCCGCCTACAAAAGGCTGAACACCATATCGGCAAACTCCTCCAAAAGGGGAAGGGTGAGCAGCATGATGACGACTTTGGCGGCCATCTCCACTTTGGAAGAAAGCGCTCCTTCCCCCGCGTCTTTCAAGATCTGCACGGCGAATTCGGCGATATACGAGATGCCAACCACCTTGAGCACGATGCCCGCTCCTTCGCAGAAAGACTGGTATTTTTCCGTGAAAGATTCTATACGGGCGACCGCTTCGGAAAGCTGGTCCACGACCAGTATAAAAAGCAGGATACCGGCCGCGATGCTCACCTGCATGGCAATCTCGGGGTTGGTCTTTTTCAGCGTCACGGCAAGCACCCCTGCGATCAGGCCGATGGCGGCGATCTTGGCGATCTCCATCAGTACAGGCCAAAAACGCTCTTGACGCTGGCGAATAGCTCGCTCACCAGGTCTACCACCATGATCAGCACGATGATGAGCCCGGCGATCGAGACCATCGTGGCAATATCTTCGCGGCCCGAGCGCACCAGCAGCTGGTACAGCACGGCCACCAGTATGCCGATGGCAGCAATCTTGAAAACAAGGTCTATACTGACCGTCATAGTGTGTCCCTCCGTTTTTTAAGCAAGTATGACCGCCAGCGCCAGCCCTATGCACAGGCACAGCGCGCGGATGGTTTTTTCTTTTTTTGCATGTTCTTCCGACAACTCGGTGATCATCGTGTACATCTGGCGTCCGTACATCGCCGCCGCGTCGCCGATCTGCTCAGGCGAGACAGCCGACGCCGCGCGCGCGATGAGATCGCCCACGATCTCCAGTTCGGGCGGCTGGAGCAGGTACAGCGTCTCGGGCAGGCCGGCGGCGACCGTTTCGGCAATTTCGCGGCCCGAGAACGCCGGGTGTGCCGCCGCAGCTTCCGCCATGTGGGCGAACAGGCCGGTCTCCGACGCTTTTTCCGCCGCGCGCAAGCCCTCTATCAGGGGCAGGCCTTCGAGTACCAATGCGTCTTCCAGCGCCCGCCCGCCCTTTTGCAGCGCGGTGAGCAGCCGGATGCGCGTGCGTTTTTCCCCTACGATGACGTTGCCGATCCCCATACTGGAAAACAGGATAACCCCCAGGAAAAATATCTTGTACAACATAGATTCTCCCTCCTAAAGTTTGAAAGGTTTCGCACAGAACAGGTTTTGGAATGCGTCCGACACGCTTTCCACCGTGCTCCGCCCGAGGCGGTCGGACAGCACCAGGAACCTTTGGAAGACGCCGAAGGAAAGCAGTTCCCGGAAGAAAAATTTGTGCTGCAACTCTTCGAAGCCCCGGGCATGGGCGGTCGAAATAACCGTGACGCCCGAATTGGCCGCTTCAAAAAGCGCCGCAAGGTCTTCCCGGCTGCCCAGCTCGTCCGTCGCCAGCACTTCGGGCGAGAGGGAACGGAGCGCCATGTACATCCCCCGGCTTTTGGGGCAGAGGGACAGCACGTCCGTCCTGGGCCCGAGGTCGAACCCTTCGCCAAAAAGTTCGGCGCGTTCGTCGATCACCGCGCATTTCTGGGGCGCAAAGCCTTCCCCCGCGGAGACCCCGCGCACGATATCGCGCAGCAGCGTCGTTTTGCCCTGCTGCGGCGGCGAGAGGAGCAGCGTGTTCAGCAGTTTCCCCCGGCACGTGATATAGCGGGCGACTTTGCGGCCGATGCCGCGGACCTCGCAGGGGAAACGCAGGTTCAGGGAAGTGAAGCCGCGCATCATGCGGACCTCCCCTCCTTCGGCCACGACGCAGCCCCCGACGCCCACCCGGATGCCGCCCGGCATCGTAAAAAAACCCTGGCGGAGTTCTTCCCTGTAGGCGGAGAGCGAGTGCCCCGAAAGCGCCAAAACCGCCCCCTCCACTTCGGCGGAGGAAGGCGTATAGTGCAGGATATATTCCCGTCCCGCCCCGTACAGCATGGCGGGCCGGTCCGCGCGGAGGCGCAGCTCTTCGGCCGTCAGTTCCCGGTAGGCGGACAGTTCATGGGCCAGCCGGGGATCCAGATACCGTATCACGTTTGCCAGTTTCTGCATAGTTTCATCTCTTCTTCTTTGGTTTGTTATATATATGAAGTATATGGGTGTAATATGCGCCGGAAAAACGCGGGCAAAAAAAGACCCCGCTTGTCCCGGCGGGGCCCTGCAAACGACCGGATGGCCTGTTTTTCAGCGTTATATGGTTGCGCGCGTCTCGCTCTCGGATACGATCATGCGGTGCTTGAGATCGTACAGCTTCTGGGAGAGGTCCACTTTATAGATGTGCGGGCGGGTAAAGCGCTTGTATTCGTCCCACAGCGTATCAAGCTCTTGTTTCGCATACTCGCGGATCTCGAGCATATGGGGGGACGTATAGACCTGCCTGCCCTCCGTAAAGACGGGCACCAGCAGCTCCCGCACCCTGTAATTGGTGAGGATCGAACGCTTCCACGTCTCTACCGGGCTGAAGATGGTGAGCGGCCTGGAAGGATCAATTTTTTCCTCGTCCGCCAGCAGGATCAGGTCGGCGATGGCTTTGCCCGTCGCGTTGTCATAGAGGCGCACCAGCCGTTTATACCCGGGGTTGGTAATTTTCCAGGCGCTCTCGCTGATCTTGATGCGCGGCTCCAGCCTGCCGTTGCGCTCGATCGCGGCCAGCTTATACACGCCGCCCAGCGCGGGGCAATTTTCGCTGGTGATGAGTTTGGTCCCCACGCCCCAGATATCGATCCGAGCGCCCTGCTGTTTCAGGTCGCTGATGATCCATTCGTCCAGGTCGCCCGAGGCGCACACCTTTGCCTGGGGGAAGCCGGCTTCGTCCAGCATCCTGCGGCACTGTTTGGAAAGATACGCAAGGTCTCCGCTGTCCAGCCGGATGCCCACGGGTTCGTAGCCCCGGGCGCGCAGTTCGCGGAACACGGTGAGGGCGTTCCGCATACCGCTCCCGAGCGTATCGTACGTATCCACGAGCAGCATGCAGCTGTCGGGGAATACATCGGCATAGGCCCGGAAGGCTTCGAGTTCGCTGTCGAAGCTCATGATCCAGCTATGCGCGTGCGTGCCTTTGGGGGCACCGCCGAAATACTGCGCCGTCAACACATTGGAAGTGGAATCGCAGCCGCCTATGATGGCCGCGCGCGCGCCGTACAGGCCGGCATCCGGCCCCTGGGCACGGCGCAGGCCGAATTCGAGCACGGCATCGCCCCTGGCCGCATACACGATCCGGCTGGCCTTGGTGGCGATCAGCGTCTGGTGGTTGATGATATTTAAAAGCGCCGTCTCTATCAACTGGGCGACGATGACCCTGGCTTTGACGCGCACCAGCGGTTCGCCCGGGAACACGGGCGTCCCTTCGGGGATGGCATACAGCTCGCCGTCGAAGCGTAGCGTATGCAGATAGGAAAGAAAGTCTTCATCGAACAGGCCGAGCGTGCGCAGATAGGCGATGTCTTCTTTTTCGAAGCGCAGCTCGTTGATGAACCCGATCAGTTGTTCCACCCCCGCCATCAGCGCGTAGGAGGACTCCCCCACCGGGTTGCGGAAAAACATGTCGAACACGGCCAGTCTCTCATGGACGTTCTTCTTGAAATACCCGTACATCATCGTCAACTGGTACAGGTCGGTCAGCATTGTCAGGTTACGCATGTCGCATTTCCTTCTTTTGTCTCAAAATTGTTTGCATGCGCCTTAGGCCTGCCCGTCGTCTTTGTCTGCATCGGCGGGGGGGGCCTTTCCCTCTGCCCGCGGGCTTTCCGGCTGCGCTTCCGCCCCTGCGGGCGCGGGGGCTTCCTCGGACGGAACGGCATCCGCCGGGCGCTTGCGCGCATACTTGCCCGTATAGGCCGGCGCACGCACGGGTTTGCTATGCATATACAGCAAATAGGCCACGCCAAAGAGGATAAACAGCACGCTCAAAAGCTGCGAAACGCGGATCACGCCGTCGATCAGCCAGAGGCTGTCCGTCCGCAGGCCCTCGATATATGCCCGCCCCGCTCCGTACAGGACCAGGTATAGCACAAACACATTGCCTTTGCGGCGCGCGCGTTTGAAATACCACAGCAGCGCGAAAAACACCAGCAGGTTCCAGATGCTCTCATAAAAAAACGTGGCCTGGTGCCATTCGCCGAGATTATCGATATAGACCCCGTAGGGAAACCATTTCAGGGACGTATTGGTGATCAGGTTGCCGTAAGCTTCCTGGTTGATGAAGTTGCCCCAGCGGCCAATGGCCTGCCCCAGGATGAGCGCGGGCGCCCCGACGTCCAGAATGTCGCCGAACGGGATCTTGTTACGGCGGCTGAACAGCCAGGCCCCGAAGACGGCGCCGCTGAACCCGCCATAGAACGCAATGCCGCCTTCCCATACGGCAAAGATGGAAAGGAGGTCGTCTTTATAATATTCCCAACTGAACGCCACATAATAGATGCGCGCAAAGAGGAACGCCAACGGGATACAGACCAGCACAAGGTCCAGCGGCAGATCGGAAGAATATCCCCGTTTTTTGGCGAGCAGCAGGCCCACCGCTATCCCGGCGCAGATGCCGATGCATATGATAAACGAGTACCAGCGTATGTTCAGCCATTCTATCCCGAAAAGATGCCTGACCAGATACACATCCATAGATTGCCTCCCCGGACGGGAACAAAAAAGCCGCTCCCGCTTTTATTATTCTTTTATTATAGGTTGCCCGCCCGCAGCCGTCAAGCCTTGCCCCGCGCCTTCGCGGGACGTTCCGGCGAATATAAAACCAGAAATTGGAAAAAACAGCAAAATACTTCCGCCGGATAGACAACGCTTTCGTTTATTGGTACACTGAAGGCAAATCTTGTTTCTAAGGAGGGAACAAACCATGCAATACAACAATGCAGCCCCGCAGGCACCCGGGAAAGGACTGCTCAAGGTGACAGGCATACTGATGGTCATTTTCAGTTCGCTGGCCCTTATCCTGATGCTTATCAGCATGCTGGCCCTCGGCGCGCTCGGCAGCTTTTTTGCCGGCTCAGGCATCGCGGCGGCCAGCACGGTTCTCATACTTTTTGCGTTCCTGCCCACCATCTTCGAGTTCGTCACGGGGATATTGGGCATCGCCAATGCGAACAAGCCCGAAAAGGCGGGCATCTGCCTGGCGTTCGGCATCCTGGTCATCGTGCTCACCGTCGTTTCGATCATTTCCAACGGATTTGAATGGACCAGCCTGACCGGCCTTGTCCTGCCCGTGCTTTATCTGATCGGAGCCGTACAGAACAAACAGGCCGCCTGAACACGGCCCGCTCCGCCCGCGTGCGCAGGCCGCGGGCTTTTTTATTTAGTGCGCGCGACCGCCGGGATTTTCGCCGCCTTTTCCCTTATTTTGATTGAAAAAACCCGCCGTGCGCCCTATAATAACGGTAAGGGCCGCGAATTTTGCAGTTTTTTCGCGATCCGCGCAGCAGAGGAAAAAGCGGCGGGCTGCATTACCTGCCCCCTATGGAAAGGAGCCGGCAATTTGAAACGTTTCATCTGTATTTTTTTAGCGGCGCTCAGCGTCGCCTGCATGGCGGGCTGTGCGCGCACACCCGAAGGCGGTGAACAGCTCCGGGCCGTATACAATACCGTCCGGGCCGCGGAAGCGACCGTGAACGGCGCTCTTGGGATCATCGAGTGGCAGATCACCGAATCGGAAGAGTCCCTGGAGGAAATGGAAAACGGCACCGAAGAATACGACTACGACGAGCAGGCCGTGCTGGAGGAAAACCAGCAGAAAGCCGCCGAACTCGCGTCTTACATCCAGGGTGTGGAGAGCTACGGCGCGGCGGTGAACGCGCTCCAAAAGACGGGCGTCGAACAGGTGGACACTACGATAGAAGCGGCGCAGGTGTATTTTGATAAGCTCCATACTGCGCTGAACGACCTGATGTCCATCTTCACGTTCTATTTCGATTATCAGGAGGCGTCCAGCCCCATTTACGAATTCGATACGGAAAGCGACGCAGATGAGCTGAGCTATATCGACACGCTCTGGAGCGCGATGGACCTTGCCTGCACAAATCTGCGGGCCGTGGAATGCCCCGCCTACATGTCCCAGACGAACGACCTCTACATCACCCAGATAGAAAATTACAAGACCGTGCTGGAATCGCTGTATAAAGCGGCGTATCTGGGCGATACGCTGAGCTTCTATTCCGCCGAAAACATGAGCCTGCGCATAGAGATCCTGCTGGATAAATACGGCTTGCGCCTGACGGAAGATTTCAACATGCAATACCAGAAAGTGAAAGACCGGCTGAACGGCAGCATCGGCAAGCTCGCGGACGAACTGCGTGAAAATTGCCGCACCCTGCTCGACGCCATGGGAGAGGAGGTCGCCTAAATGAGATACTGTATACAATGCGGCGCCCCGCTGGAAGAAAATACGCAGTTTTGTTCCGCCTGCGGCGCCAGACAGCCCGCGCCGGAGCAGCCCGCCGCCCCTTTGCAGCAGGCGAACAGGCCCGCCCCGCCACCCGCGGCGCCGGCCGGCGCGCCTTTTGCGAAAGAACAACCGGCGCGGGAGCAGACGTGGAACAGCCCCCCCATGCCGCCCGCGGCCTACCCCGCACCGGCGGCGAAGCCCAAGCGGCACGGCAAAGCCCTGCTGTTTTCGCTGCTGGCGGTCGTATTGGCCGCGGCGGGCGTGGGCGCGTATCTGCTGTTCTTCAACGCGCCCGCCACGCTGCCCGACATCACCTATTCTTATCTGCGCGCCGAAGAGCAGATCGAACTGGACTACAAAGCGACCGATACCATCTACCCGACGCTCTACGGCACGATGGATTCCATCATCAACTTTACCGCCACCTGTGAAGGCGGCGAAGCCAACGTGCTGGTCCGGGTGGAGATCCCCGGGTTCACCCAGCCCTACGAACAGCTCTTCACGCTGAGCGAGCAGATCACGCAGATCTATGTGCGTCCGCCCATGCTCACGGGCGAGCTTTCGCTCGATTCGCAAAAAGAGGCGCAGATCGTCTTTACCGTCACCGACCAGGATACGGGCAAATACGTCCTGCAGGAAACGGTGCCCATCAGCATCAAGAGCAAGTATGATTTCCAGCTCTGGGACGACGAATTCGGCGTCTGCACCTATGACAACCTGCTCGCCTGGCTGACGCCCGAATCCGACGGCGTGCTGGAGCTGCAGCGCGAGGCGATCGACTGGCTCGAATACCTGACGGACAGCTATATGAACGCGTTTGCCGGCTACCAGAACATCGGCGGGTTCGACGACGATTCCCTGTTCCTCAACACCTATTACCAGGCGTTGGCTCTCCAGGGCGCGATGGGCGGCGAAGCCGGGATCCGCTATAACAACACCAGCTTTTCCACCGCGGGCACAGACATCCAGCGCATCAAGCTGCCCGACGACGTCATGGAATCCCAGAGTGGCATCTGCATCGAGACCTCTCTGCTGATGGCCAGCGCGCTCCAGGCGGCGGGCATGCACGCAATGATCATCCTGCCCCCCGGGCACGCTCAGGTGGCGGTGGAAACATGGGAAAATTCCGGCGAATACCTTCTGATCGAAACGACCTATCTGCCGCTGGACGTCTACAACGCCGATTACGCCGTCCTGTACTTCAGCAACGACGAATGGGACGCATACATACAAGACCCCTACGGCTATGGGCCCGAATACGGCTGTTACGTGTTGGACTGCAACCTCGCCACTACGTTCGGCATCGTTTCCATTTCCAATTAGGCTTTTTGCATCGGCGGGCGCGGACAGCGGGCGCCCGCTTCTTTTTATAGAGAAGGAGGATTTTGTTTCACATGTCTACACCTGCCAAGAAAGTGGTCTTGTTATGCCCTTATCTGCCTACGGACGCGGCGCAGCTCGCGGCGCTCTTCTACGGGTCCGTCCATACTGTCGCCGCGCGGGACTATACGCCCGCCCAGCTTGACGCGTGGGCGCCGGCCGGCATAGACCCGGAAAAATGGTGCGCGCCTTTCCTGCACAGCAAATGCATCGTCGCCATGACGGAGGATGCGCGTATTGTCGGGTTCGGCAACCTGTACGCCGACGGGTACCTGGACCGCCTGTATGTCCACAAAGACTGCCAGCGCAGGGGCATTGGCCGGCGCATCGCGGATTATCTAGAAAAGACCGCGCAGAGCCACGGCCTGGCACGCGTATATACGGACGCCTCCCTTACCGCGCGGTGCTTCTTCGAAGCGCGGGGGTATACGCTGCTGCGGGCGCAGGAGGTCGTGCGTCAGGGCGTGGTTTTGCGCAATTTTTGTATGGAAAAACGTTTTAGCAAGTGATTTCCAAAAAATTCATTTTTTGTACCGTCTAAAATATGTTATACTTTGAAAGAATATGCCTGTAGAAAAGAGCGATCAAAAAGCGAAGGATATGAACAGCAAACAGACAAAAACAATTTATGTGGTCTTTTCCAAAACCGGCACGGGCATCGGGAAGATGATCTGCGCCCTGACACAATCGTATTATAACCACGTATCCATCTCTTTCAACAAAGACCTGCGGACGATGTATTCTTTCGGCAGGCGGTACAAAAACTCGCCTCTGGCCGGCGGCTTCATCGTGGAGCGCCCCACCCGCTATCTAGCGAACGGGAACGACATCGAAGTCAAAGTATGCCGGGTGGAGCTGTGCCCCGCCGAATATGCCCGCCTGCGCAGCCTGCTCGTGGATTTTTACCGGCACCGGGACGATATCCTCTACAACACCTTCGGGGCCCTCTGCTCGCTCGTCGGGCGGCGCGGCTACATCCCGGACGCATACACCTGCATCGACTTCGTTACCTACGCGCTGGGGATCAGCGGCGTGCTGAACATAGGAGAACTGGAATGCCTGCTGGCCGACCATGTCGTCTACCGCGGGCACCTGAAAGGGATCGTCCACCATTGCAAATGGCAGGGGAAATATTTTGAACACCAGGGCAAATGGCGGGTATGCTGGGGCACGGCGGCCCATTTTTCGCGGCTGATCGGCCGCGCCTGCGGCAACGCCTGGCATAAACGGCATGCAAAATAAATAAAACCCCCGTTCCCAAAGGAACGGGGGTTTTGGTATCCCGGCAAAGCACATCTCCAAGAACGCCCGCCCGGCCTTCTATCGCTCCCGCGGGGCGCTTTTTACAACAGCAGGCACAGCGTGCCCCCCACGACCAGGACCAGCCCCAGGGCCGAACGTTTGGTCAGTTTCTCCTTGAAAACGAAATAGGAGAACGCGATGGAGGCCAGTATGCTCAGCTTATCGATGGGCACGACGATACTGGCCGGGCCGGTCTGCAGCGCGCGGTAGTAGCACAGCCAGGAAAACCCGGTCGCGAGGCCCGACAACCCTAAAAACAACCAACTGTGGCCGTCTATCTTTTTTATCTCGCCCTGCTTATGCGTGCCGAACAGGATCGCCCACGCCATAACGAGCACGACGACCGTACGGATGGCCGTGCCCAGGTTGGATTCCACGCCTTCTATGCCCACCTTACCAAGGATCGAGGTCAGGCTGGCAAAGACCGCCGAGCCCAGCGCATACAGCAGCCAACCGGGGCCTTTTTTGGTTTGGGCGGCCGCAGCCTTTTTTTCGATCATCAGGTAGGTGCCCCCCGCTATCACCGCCATCGCGGCGCCTTTTAAAAGCGTCAGACTCTCGCCCAGCAGCAGGAAAGCCAGCAGCATGGAAAGCACCGTGCTGGATTTATCGATGGGCACGACTTTGTTCACATCGCCCATCTGCAGCGCGCGAAAGTAGCAGAGCCAGGACGCCCCCGTCGCCAGGCCCGAAAGGATCAGAAACAGCAGCGTCTTCAGACTGATATCCCTAAGCGTATCCTGAGACCCGACGATAAACACCATGCCCCACGCGAACAATACGACGACGACCGTGCGCAGCGCGGTGGCCACATTGGAATCCACATCCTTGATCCCCACTTTCGCAAGGATGGACGTAAGACCGGCGAACAACGCCGATGCAAACGCAAGCAATACCCACATAGAAATGCCTCCCCTCCATTTTTTCAACAACGCATACGCTTTTTATTATAGCACATAAAAAGGCGATGCGGCGGCCAAAACCTGAATAAACGGCCCAAAAAAGGGACAGAGTATCCCGGGAGGAACAGGCATGGAATCTATCTGGAAACAAACGACAGAAACGTATGCCCACAGGGCGCTTTCCCGCGGCACGTCCGTGGACGTCGCCGTGATCGGCGGCGGCCTGGCGGGCATACTCACGGCCTATCTGCTGGCGGAAAACGGCGCAGACGTCATCGTACTGGAAAAAAACACCGTGGGCAGCGGGCAGACGGGCAACACCACCGCCAAGATCACCGCACAGCACGGGCTCATCTACGACAGACTGACCGCCGCATTCGGCAAAAAGAAGGCCGGGCACTACGCGGAGGCAAACCAGGCCGCGGTCGCCCGCTACGCCGAGATCATACGCAGGCTCGGCATCGACTGCGATTTTACAGAATGCCCGGCTTACCTTTATTCGACTGAAAATGCAAAGCCTTTGCGGCGCGAGGCGAACGCGGCGGCCGCTTTGGGGCTGCCCGTTTCCTTTACCAGAAAAACGGCGCTGCCCTTCGAAGTCGCGGGCGCCGTCCGCATGGAGGGGCAGGCGTGCTTCCACCCGCTGAAATTCCTCCGGGCGCTTGCCGGCAGAATGGACGTATATGAACATACGCCGGTGCAATGGGTGCGGGGCAACCGTATCGGGGCGGACGGGCATACCGTAACGGCCAAACATATCATGTTCGCCTGCCACTTTCCCTTTCTCAACAAGCCCGGCTATTATTTCCTGCGCATGCACCAGGAACGCTCGTACGTGCTCGCGCTCAAAGACGCCGCGCAGCTGGACGGCACGTATGTCGGCATGGACGCGCATGGGTATTCCTTCCGCAACTAC
This sequence comes from Christensenellaceae bacterium, assembly GCA_963665505.1. GTDB lineage: Bacteria > Bacillota > Clostridia > Christensenellales > Christensenellaceae > QANA01. The sequence goes on along the minus strand of OY762275.1, from coordinate 998,303 downwards.
GGCGACCTGCTGCTGCTGGGCGGCGCAGACCATCGCACCGGCGACAACAAAAAGGGCGGGAAATACGCCGCGCTGGAACGGGCGGCCGCAGCCTTCTACCCGGGGAGCACACCGGTTGCGCGCTGGTCGGCGCAGGACTGCATCACGCTGGACGGCATTCCCTACATCGGGCAGTTCTCGCGCAAAACGCCGGATTGGTACGTTGCGACGGGATTTGCCAAATGGGGCATGAGCACCTCTATGGTAGCCGCCATGCTCCTTTCGCAAAGCATCTGCGGTCTGCAAAGCCCGTGGGCAGACGTGTTTTCCCCCGCGCGCTGCACGCCGCTGCAGTCTCTGCCCGCTTTTTTGGGAAACGGCGCGCGGACGGCACAAAGCTACGCCAAACGGTTTTTCTCTATCCCCCGGAAAAGGGCGCGGGACCTGTCTGCGGGCCGGGGCGGCATCGTGAAAACGGCAGAGGGCAAAGCCGGCGTCTTTCTCGACCGGGCCGGGCATACGCACACGGTCGCGCCCACGTGCCCGCACCTCGGCTGCCAACTCACCTGGAACCCCGACGAACAGAGCTGGGACTGCCCCTGCCACGGTTCCCGCTTCGATTGCGACGGCCGCCTGCTGGATGAGCCGGCGGAAAAAGACATCGGCCGCGATGCGTGATTTCCACGGCGCCCGCAGACGGCGCGGATATTTCGAAGGCTGGTATTTCAAACAGCAGAACCAGGCGGAGACGCTCGCCTTCATCCCGGCGCTCCATATCGATAAGCAGGGCCACCGGTCTGCTTCCATACAAATCGTACACAGGGACGGCACCGCCTGCGCAGAATTCGGCGGGCGGGATTTCTCCGCGCAAAACCGGAGGCTTTTTGTCAAAGTCGGCCCCAACCGCTTTTCGGCCGAAGGGCTGTCTGTGGATATCCATACCCCGGAGATCTCGGTGGAAGGACAGCTCCGTTTCGGGGAACGCATACGGCCCCGCTACGACATCATGGGCCCGTTCGCATACGTCCCCTTCCTGCAATGCCGGCACAGCGTATGGAGCTTTTCGCACAGCATCCGCGGCAGCCTCTTGCTGAATGGTCGGCCGATAGGATTCCCAAACGGCACGGGGTATATCGATGGCGACCGCGGGCGGTCTTTCCCCCGGCGCTACCTCTGGACGCAGTGCAACGCCGAGACGGCCGGAAGGCCCTGCTCCCTCATGCTCTCAGTGGCGGATATCCCTCTCTTTCCCTTCTCTTTCACGGGCATCATCGGCTTCGTGTATTGGGGCGGCCGGGAATACCGCATCGCCACCTACCTGGGTGCCAAAGCGGCGGAGATAGGGAAAAATTCCCTTGTCGTACGGCAGGGCCACTACCTGCTCGAATGCACAATTTTAAAAAAGACCGCCACGCTGCTCCGTGCGCCGCTGCAGGGGGCTATGCGCCGGCGCATCCGCGAAGACCCCGCCTGCCGCGCGCGCTACCGCTTCTGGGAAAACGGCGGGCTGCTGTTCGATTTTACTTCCGAAAAGGCCGGCTTCGAATGGGAATATGGCAAACCGCTCGCCCACCGGGGTCAGGACGCGCGATAAAAAAAGACGCACCGTTCAGCGGGGCGCATACAAATATGGTCGTCTTTTTATACGGAAAATACAATCGATTTTTTTACTGTATCTTCATCTTTCTCATCAACAACATTAACACTGTTTAGTCCAAAATTCTTTTGGATAATAGGATAAATATCTTCTCTGATGCAATAAAAATCGGCATATTTGTCGCCCATATTCATCGATTCATCTGTATAAACAAAACACCAGTTAGCCCATTAGGCATTTTAGAACGCACCACATCTTTTGCAAAATTGATAATTTTGAGCTCAGTCCCCATAGCAACTTGAGTTTGTGTAAATCCAACAACAAAATACTTCATTTTATCTGTTTCTCCTTTCATTAAAAAATCCGATCCTGTTTTCATAAAAATCAGAAATATTTGGGGAGGACCCCCGCCGTGCTGTTTTGCAGCTGTATCCACGCGGCCTCGCCGCAGCGGGCCATGCAGACGGAGCCTTTTTCCTTTTGCAGATGCGGCGGCAGCGCGCGGAAACCGAGCCGCTTATAAAAAGCGGGCGCGATCTCGGAAAACAGCAGGACGATGGCGTCCTCTCCCGGGACGAGTGCCAGGCTTTTTTTAAGCAGCTTGGTCGCATACCCTTTGCCCCGGTGGGCGGGCGGCGTCAATACGGAACCTATGCCGTAGAGTTTCCGGCCGAGCAACTCCCCTAAATGCAGCAGGATGAGCGAGGAGACGATCTCTCCCGCTTCTTCCAGCACATAGCGTGTGCCCAGCACGTCGTCTTTGGCGTTATCGGCGCAGTAGCGGGCAAACGTCCTGCCCTTGGGCCAGGCTTTATAGCCTTCCGCAAAGAGTTCCCCTATTTCTTCTTTTCTTGCCGGTCTGAAACGCATCGGTTTTCCCTCGCCATTTCCCACAGGATTTAAATATCCCTTCCATCATAAAGCAAAGTTTATTCTTTTTCAACCAGCGCGAAGCTAAACGTATAATTCTGGTAGGCGGTCCCGATCTCTTTGATCTGCAAAATCTGGTAGCCCGCGCCCCCGAACGCGCCATAGTACAGCGAAAAGCCTGGCGAATCGACGAGCCAGATACGCCCCGTACCCATACAGCCGTCTGGGAAGGAAAGGTCCGTGAGCACCTGCATCTGCGGCGCACAGGCCGGGTACACCTGCTCCACGCCCCAGCCTTCCGGGTGATAGGAATACTGCGTATCGTCTTCAAAATGCACGGCGACGGCCGACCCGGCCCCGATATCCGCATAGATAAAGACATCCCCCGCTCGCACCTGCTCCCGCAGGTATTCGATCTGCGTTCCGTTGCCGGTGCCGGAATCCATCTCTGCCAGCCCGACCGCATTGTACACCGAGAAAAAAACAGCCGCAAAAAAAGGGCGCCCGCCAATAGCAGCGCGATGTGCAGCCGCCCTACCCTGCCCCCGTGTTTTTCTACCCCGGGCGGCCCGACGCCGTCCGGGGTACTTTTCTGTCTCATGCCCGCCGCCCGCTTTGCCCCGCAGACCAACAGCGTACGGCCCAAACCTGAAGACAGCCTTAAGAAAACGGTGAACAATGTTTGAACTCTGCCGCGAGCAGAAAAATGCGCAAAAAAAGCCCGGTATCTCTCCGGGTTTTTTAAAAAATATGGTAGCGGCGATCCGGGTCGAACGGATGACCGATCGGGTATGAACCGATTGCTCTGGCCAACTGAGCTACGCCGCCATGCCGACTTGTTCTTCGTCGCAAAAAATATTTTACCGTATCGACAGGGAAAAGTCAACAAAAAGCTGGTGGACAAACTGACGGATCCTGCCCTTTTGGGGCCGGAACTGATTGGCGACGGCATCACCGGCTACCAATATACCATCGAGAAAAAGAGAAGCCGCAACCTCTGGAACCTGCTGCTGGGCCTGGCCGCCATGTTGGTCGTCCTGCTGTCGGGGGCGCTCTACGGCCTGTACGACGGCTGGTTTGACGAGCTGCTGCCCGCGGCGCAAACGGAGATCGAGACAGAAGCCCCCGCCACAGAGAGCGAACAAGTCGTCTCTGCCGGCAGCACGCTCATCGGCAGCGTTTTGCCGGTCCACTTTTCTTCGGAAGAAGAAAAGAACGCCGTCTATGAGAAAGTCGGCTGGATGCAGGATTCGGAGATGACGTATGACGATCTGCTTTTCCTCGAAGGGCTGACGTCGCTTGAAATCTGGGAGGGCGACCCGATCTACGACCTCTCGTTCGCCGCGTATCTGCCCAACCTCCGCGAGATCAGGCTATCCGGCGCGCAGATCACCGACCTTTCCCCGCTTGTGGACTGCCCGCATTTAGAGGTCGTCCGCGTCTCGGCCGATATACTGCCCCTGACGATCCCGGAGGAAAGGGGGTTTAGCGTGGAGGTGGAGGGAGGGGGAAAAGCAATATCACTTTCCCCTCAAAATTTTATCAGAAATCCCCAAAAAATCTTTTGTACTTTGTTAATGCAGGATCATTTAAAATATCAAGAGTCCCATTAGTTTGTTTTCGGATTAATTTCCGGCAGTTTTCAATGCGGTTAAGCATTGGACTTACTATGCCATCAGTTTGGTTTATATATACACTTATATCTTTAACCGACGTGGGAATCTTATAACCGTGACCGCTACTGGCAATAATCACATCAGCATCTCTAAGCTGGGGAATAATTCTTCGATAAAGATAGCTTGAAGTAATAATATGTTTTTCAGAAAGACCGGATAACCACCGAACAATTTCTTTTGAACAAAGATACTTTGTTTTACTGATGTTTCGTACCGTAAATAACAGGTTCCGCAAAAATAGTACCCGAAGCCGAATATCTTCTTCTTTAGAATGTTCATTTTTTTCAATATATTTAGTTGCACATTGTTCCGCCAAAGTATAAATCTGCACATCATAAAATTTATCCGCACTCATCTCAATCCCGTATTCTTTAAAAGCCTTTGGAAAGTTAATGATATCCAATATTTTTGATTTAAATATAGTCAATGCATTAGGCGATTTCTTATCTATAAGGTGTTGTTTAATAGACCCTGCAATCATATCAGCAATTTGTACTATATTACTATTTTGACTCTTAACGTAATCAAAATTGTATTGACTAAATAAGTTTGGGGCAGGGCGGTTCTCCTTAATATATTCACAATATCCCTCCTGAAATTCTGATAGACCATATTCGTCCTCAATGATGTTCAATTTTGGATATACATTATACATTGAATTGTATAATTTTTGATGGAGATACTTAACAAAAGGACTTCTATAGTTCGCTAGGGGAGATTCTTTTTGAAATTTTCGCTTGTCCGCAATAAGAATAATAAGCGAAAAATCTAATAACAATAATTCAGTTAAGATTTTAGCTCTTCTTGTATGGTTCCCACTTATGGAACTTGATTTCATTTCTCCTTTTCCAAAATTATTCCTGCGCAGTTCATCTACTTTTCGTTCAATTTCTTTGATTTTTTTGTTATCAACCACAACCGCACAAACGATATAATATAAAGAAGTACCTTCGGCTTGAAAATTAAAACCAAAATTGCCGCACTCATCAAGAAAAGCCGTACGACCGGGTTGCAAAGCAATCCTTTTAAGACGCTCAACATCATAAAATGACATTTGATGAGATCTATTGGGAACCATCACAGCCTCCTCTACAACTATTTTTTATATAAAAAATTAAAACCTTAATTCTTTAGGTTATAAAAAGTAAAAACTATTTAGTCAAAAAAACAAAAGAATTCAGAAAAAAATTTCTAACTATCTACTACACATGATAACTATTCTTTTATTTAGTATATCAAACTCCAACTATATTTTAAAACTATACGTTTCTCTACCACTGGAAAATACAACAAAGGCCATATGGTCCCCCCATCCAGCCTTTCTATTCATCGCAAACAAAGCAACTATTTTTCTATTTCTATCAATTCATCTCTGTTCACACCAATATGCGCGCCGGCCCGTCCCCCCCTCAGGGCTTTCTTGCGAGGAGCAGGTTGATCGTGTCATACATATGGATTTGCCCGCCGAAGCGGCCGATCACTTCTTTTATCTTATTATAAAACAAGGCCCGTCGGTCTTCCTGGAGCGCCCTGTGGTCGGAATACGTGTCCAGGAGAGAAACATACCCCTTGGCATTGAACGTCCGTACCCTATGGTACAGCTTGTACGTCACGTCCACAAATCCGTACTGTTTAATGGCATCGGCGAGTTTGACGCAGTCTTTTTCACTGTATTCCGGCGGCTCCTGGCCACCCGGCATATAGGCCGCATAGACTTCTTGCAGCGCAGCATGGAGCGGCAGATTCCCCTTGTCCATATAAGGATGGTTGCGGAACCGCGCAAAGGCCCCGCCGCTTTTCAGCAGCCGATACACTTTGGGATAGCCGGTCTCTTCCGGGATCCAATGGAAGGCAGTCGCGGCATAGATCAGGTCAAACGCAGAATCGGGCGCCGAAAAATCCTCAAAAGTCGTATTCTGCACAGCGAAATTTTCATAACCCGCAAATTTCTTTTGCGAAAACGCCGCCAGGTTGCCGCCCGGTTCCACCGCGGTGAGGCGGCAGCCCGTCTTCAGGAGGGGCAGCGTGGCCTGCCCCGTCCCGATGCCGATCTCAAGCACGTTTCCGGACCGGCCGATGGGCCGATAGGCCAGCATATCTTCGTATAATTCCGGGACGTAGGTCGGCCGCCATTTGTCGTATAGGGCAGGGTCTTCGTCAAATTTTGATGCCAAGCGCATCTTCTTCCGCCTTTCGATCGTAGAAATCATCGTGGATATTCCGGCCGGTCTGCCAGCCTGGACTACTGCCAGTATAACACAGTATGCTGCCCCCAGGCAAAACAAAAGCCGTATGGGATTCCATACGGCTTTCTTGCTGGTTGCGGGGGAGGGATTTGAACCCACGACCTCCGGGTTATGAGCCCGACAAGCTACCAAACTGCTCTACCCCGCGTCGATTCGCACGCGCCTTTGTCTTTCAACGTGCAAAAGTTATTGTACATGATGCGCCGCAAAATGTCAAGGGAAAAAATCTGTGCCGGCACGCCCAACCGCTTTTGCACATGCTAAAGCTTATTCTCCCCCGGGGAAAAATATGCGCGGCGCCGGCGGCCGGTTATCTTTCGAGCTTGCCCAAAAGGTAGCCTTCCAGATTGTCCGATTCGCTTACGGTCACGCGGGGCACGGCGTAATGCTCCATAAACGCGAGCAGGATGAAGAGCCCGTAAACGATGACTTCGGCACGCTGTTCGTCCATGAACATCCTGCGCATACGCGCTTCTACCGAGAGGGGAAAAAGTGTTTTGCCGAGTGCTTCCGCACCCTCTTTAGTGAGGATATGCCCCTGCACGGCGGCCGGGTCGTAGACTTCCAGCCGCAGGTCGGCCGCGGCCAGGGCGGTCGCCGTGCCGCCGATCACATAGACCCTTTCCGCGCCCGGATAGGGTACGGATGAAAAGGCTTTCTCCGCCCATTGCCTGACCGCGGGGGCATCTTCCCCCGGGAAAAGCTCCAGGGCGCGCACACAGCCGATATCCACGCTTGCCGCCAGCAGGAAATGGCCCTTTTGTACAACGGCGAGTTCCGTGCTGCCGCCGCCGATATCCAGCGTCGCGCCGTCTTTGCCTTGCAGGGCGCCGCGCGCGCCGCAGACGGCTTCTTCGCGACCGCTCAGAAGGTCTACCCGTATGCCCGTTTCCGCGCGGACCCGCGAAAGAAATTCCTCCCGGTTGACGGCGTCGCGCACCGCGCTGGTCGCATAGGCAAAGATCTCTCCCCTGCCACGCGCAGACTGCCAGAACCGCCGCACGGCCCCCACGCCACGCTCGATCGCCGCGGGGCTGAGACGGCGGGCCTTGTCCACACCTTCGCCGATCCGCACGGTATCCAGCTGTTTGGAGACCGTGCGGATGCCGCCGGGCACGACCTCCGCCTCCATCAACCGCACGGAATTGGTGCCGATATCTATCACAAATTTTCGTTCCGCCATTTTGCCACCTTTGTAATAAAAAGATAAAAAAACGGCACCCGGGGTGCCGTAAGCTGCGATCGGTCTACTCTTCGTCCTCGGCCTTTTTGAAGATGATCTCTCCTTCTTTGACCCAGCCAAGCACTTCTCTCGCCTTCTGCTCGATATATTCTTCGCTGCCGACGTATTCGGCCTCGTCTTCCAGGTCTTCCACCTGCGCCTGCAGGTCTTGCTGTTCGGCGATCAGGGCAGCCTGCTCCTGTTTGCGTATGCGGAGCGTCAGTACATGCGAAACGATCATAACGGACGCATAGACCGATATGACGCCGATCACGGCCATCCGCACGACGGATGCATGCCGGTAGAAAAACCCGGCCGCCGGCTTTTTCTTTGCGGGCGCCGTATTCTGTTTTCGCTGTGCAGGCCCGTCCCTGCGCGTCCGTTTACGCTGCCGCGCCTGTACCGCCTGCCGTGTCTTGGCACGCACTGTCGTTCCTCCCAACACGCATGATCTGTATTTATTATATTACCTTTTGGAAGGTGGGCTTGTCAACAATACACGACGGATTTTACGGAGATTTTTTCTTTCTTTTTTTGCCCGGCCCCGAAAAAAGGGAAAGCACCCGGCAGACGAGCGGATGGATACCCGCCGCATACAGCCCGAACCCGAGGGCCATCCCGGCAAAATAGAACAAACGGAAGGAAAAATTTGAGACGTGGTAAAACACCACGACGACCGTGCCTGCGAGCAGGACGGAAAAAAGCGCGTCCGCGATATGCCGGGCTGCGGCGGAACGCCCAAACACACGCAGCAGGCGGCCCAAAAGAAAGTGCAGTGCGCCCAGCGCCATCCCCACATACACATTGACAAGCGCCACATATGGCTGGTTCAACGTACCTTCCACGTTTTTTCCTTCCCTGTTATTTGAACATGCGCGCCAACAGCCCCGGTTTATGCATGCGCATCTCTTCATGGTCGGCGTAATCCAGCGCCTGGATCATGCCTTCGATGACCAGCAGGCCTTCGCCCAGATCGAGCTTGGCGATATGCAGGTCTTCGCCGACCACGGTCATCATGCCGACGGAAGTCAAAAAGATCACTTCGTTCTCATTGAAGCTGTCCACATCCTCCACGGCGGTGACGGTCGCGCGCTCTTTGCCCGCGACGGTCACGGTATGGGTGGATGCGTTGATTCTCCTGGGTTCTTCATATACGGCCATAATCGTTTGCTCCTTCGTGGTTACAGCTTGTATTAGTCTATACATATTCCCGCCCCCCGGAATATATGTCAGCAGAATCGGCGGCATTGACAACCTTCCTCCGCGCACGTACAATGGCAATGTAGTGCGAAATAGCGTTCGCAAAAGGAGGGCCGTCATGGCAAAAAAGATCTTTTCCGTCCTGTTTTTTTTGTTGGCGACCGTCTGCCTGTGCGCCTGCGGCAGCCTGGGCAGCGAAGAAGAGGAAGAAGAGCTGCCGCTGCCCATCGTTTCCGCCAGCGTTGCCGTATCCCCGGAAGAGAGCAAAAGCCTTTCTCCTTCGCCTTCCGAGACGTCCGCGCCCCTCTACGTTTCGCGCACGACCGGGCTGCCGTACACCGAAGAGCCGCTCTATCATCCCATGATGGTGATCATCGAAAATTCCTCTTACGCGCGGCCGCAGACCGGCCTCATGCAGGCCGACGTCATCTATGAGGCGCCGGTCGAGGCCACGATCACCCGGTTCATCTGCCTGTTCAACGACACGCTGCCCACCGTGGCGGGGCCGGTGCGTTCCGCCCGCATCTACCTGCTGCACATCCAAAAGGAATGGGACGCCGTGCTGATCCACTTTGGCGGCGCCAATACGCCCGGTGTGGAATCTTACGTCTACGGTTCCAACACCAGCTACATCAAGGTACGGGTGGACGGGCTGAAAGGCAAATACGACAAGTATTTCTGGCGCAGCACCGACCGGAGCGCGCCGCACAACGTATACACCGACCTTCCCTATATTGAAGAAAAACTTTACGATTATACCCCGAACGAACGGGCGGGCTGGCTCTTCTCCGCAGACGCCGGCGCGACGGGCGAACCTGTGCGGCGGGTGGGCATCCCCTACCTGACCAGCAATACCTCAAACGTGGAATTCGTCTACGACGAAGAACAAAACCGCTTTTGCCGCTATGAAAACGGCGAACCTTTCATGACCTATACCGTCACAGAAAACGCGGACGGCACACAGTCCACGGCGACCGAACAGGTATGCGTGCGCAACCTCATCGTGCAGTACGCAAAATCCTATCTGATCCCGGACGACGGCGGGCGCCGCATGGTCGTGCTCACCGGGACGGGCAGATGCGAATATTTCATCAACGGCCGGCACCAAAGCGGCTATTGGGAGCGGGACAGCCTGGACGATCCCACCATTTATTACACCGATAACGGCGAAGAAGTCGTCTTTTCCCCGGGGAATACATGGGTCGCGCTGCAGCCCGACAGCAAAGAGATCGAGATCGAGTATGCGGGCCTCTTTTGAACCCGGCCGGCCATAGAAGGAAAAGCTTGACAATCGTTTCCTTCTATAGTATCGTATACCTGTCAAAAGCAAAACTGGCGAAAGCCAGCGGCGCAAAGCTACAGGGTCTACTTCCCTTTGGGATAGGACAGCCAGTTGCCGTTACCGGAAACGTGATGCCCGGTAGCGGTTTTTTTATGTCATTTTACATTTTAGTTTTTTAGCGGGAGGACGGCAATTTTGACAATTTTGAAATCCAAGAAAACCTTACTGATACTGGGATTGATCCTGGCCATCGTTTCATCCGTCATCGCGGGGACGCTTTCGGTCTATACCAAGACGCTGGGCATCGCCCAGGGCAGCACGGTCTCCAAAGAATTCCTGATCGACGCGGACGAAACCGTCTATCCCGCCGTTAAACTGGCACCGACGGAGACGGCGGAATGGACCTTCTCCGTTTCCAACTATCGGGACGACACCGTGACCGAAACCGATATGGACATGACGGTCACGCTGCGCGTGCGCGCGGCCGAGGGCAAACAGGCCATCGACGGCCTGCACGTCGGCATTTACGATGAGAACGGCACGCTTATGGGCGAAGAGATCGTCTGCGCGGGCGAGATGGATTACGAGATCCCCCAGGCGTTTAGGGGCAACGTCGCTTCGACGCTGGTTTATACGCTCAAAGCCGAGTGGGTGAACGGCGAGGCCACGGATACGGTGGACACCGAGAACGCAGAGGCGCAGAACACAACGGTTTTCGCCGTCTCGGTCACCGGTACGCAGAGCAACAGGGACACGATCCTGCAGTCTTTGAAAAGCGCGCTTACCAACAGCGGGCTGCACTATGCCGTCTTCCTGGCCAAAGGGACTGCGTGGACATTCGGCAGCAGCGGCAGCTACGACCCTTCCAGCTGGAGCGGGTATCTTGAAAAATGGATCGAAAAAGGCGCGGGCGACAATGTGCGGCTCCTCGAAGGCGACGCCGGGTACGGGCAGAACGCCATCGGGTTCTCCAACTACATCGGCGGCAAGCTGAGCATCATGAACTGGAAGAGATGGGACAACCTCAAAAATTCGGCGGCGTACGAGCCTTATATGCCCTTCGCCATCATGATCACAAACGATTCTTCCTTTGCGTACCAGCAGAATAACAGTTATATACGAAACAACCTGGCCAAGCTCAAAGGCGCGATGGTGATCTATAAAGCCGATTCCATGGCCAACAGCGAAACGCAGGTCTATTACATCAAGGAAGACGGTTCGCTTTCCGACCTTGTCCTGATCGCGGACGTATTGCCGGCTTAACGGCAGATCCTTTGGGAGTCTTTCCCACAAAAAAACCCCTCTTGGGAAGAGGGGTTTTTATTTTTCTGTTTCCGGCTCAGATAAGTTCGTCTATCATGGCCTTGAGGTCGCTGTCCGACTGCGGCAGGTTCTTCAGGATCTCGTTGATATCCAGGCCGCCGAGCGTTCCCGACTTGACCTGCTCCGTCTTGACCGCATCGACTGCCGCGGGGCGCCTGGCCCATAGTTCGTCGGCAGGCTGGTTCTCGAATTGCTCCAGGAATTCCTCCGTCTCTTTTTTCACGGCGGCGACGTATTCTTCCCGGAATTTATGCAGCGCCACCAATTCGGCCGCCAACTCGCTGCGTTCTTCCTCAAAGCGTGTGCGGAGCGCCGCTTCTTCTTCCGCGGCGGTCTTTTGGATCATTGCCGCCTGCGCCTTGGCGTCTTCCACCATCGCGTCGGCTTTTTGCTTCGCTTCGGCGGTCAGAGAATCCGCCGTACGCTGGGCGGAGACCAACGCCGCGATCATGGAAGCCTCCATCTCCTTATATTTAGCAAGGCCTGCCCTGGTTTTCTCCAGTTCTACACTCAACTCTTCCACACCGTCGGCAACGGTACGCATGAATTCGTCTACCGGGGCGGCATCATACTTCCCCTTTTTCTGGGTAAACGTCTTGCTGGATATGTATTCCCGCGTCAGATCCATAAAAAGCACGCTCCTTTTTTATTTTGCCCGTATGGCCCTACACCGCAGGTCGCCTGCGCAAAGTCTATTTGTGCGGCAAGGCTCACTGCTCGCTGTCATTCTCATAAAGAGGCACGTCTTCCGAAACATTGGTCGTGACCTCCACATTGGAAGGCGCCACCACAAAGATGTTGCGGGCAGCCTTTTTGATATCGCCCGAAAGCGCATACACGGCGCCGCTCACGAAATCAAGGATGCGCTGCGCCACGCCGACGTCTATCTCATCCAGGTTGATGATGACGGGCTTCCTTGCGCGCAGGCTGTCGATCACGCTCTGCGTCTCGTCGTACGAAGAAGGCTGGAAAATGATCATTTTCATCTGGTATTCAGGACCGGCAGCAGGTATGGCCGCCCGGCCGCCTTCCGGCATGGAGATCACTTTGGAGCGCCGCCTGGCAAAACTGGGTTCGTCATACGAAAGCTCTTGCGCAGGCGCTTGTCCATCCGCTTCGGGATAGCCGTAGTTTTCCTCCGGATCGTCTATCTCTTCGTAATATTCTTCTTCGTCGTCCTTACCCAAAGAACCGAACGTCCGCTTCCAAAAACCTTTTGCCATAGGTAAAAACCTCCTTGCATATCATCTTTTCCCAAATATCCGGGTGCCGACGCGCACAATGTTGGCGCCCTCTTCCACCGCTATGCAATAATCGTTCGACATACCCATCGAAAGCCAGCGTTTTTCCACATTGCCGCCCGTAGGCATCGCTTCAAACAACGCGCGCATGCGGGCAAAACAGGGCCGGACTTCTTCCGGATCTTCCGTAAAAGGGGCGATGGCCATCAGACCCTGCACATGCAGCCTGTCCAACGGCGCCAGGCTCTCCAGGAAGGAACAGAGTTCCTCCGGCGCCACGCCCGACTTGCTTTCTTCCCGCCCGATGTTCACCTGTACAAGACAAGGGGTATACACGCCCTGCTTCTCGGAAAGGCGCTGTACCTCGCGCGCAGCGTCCATCGTGGACAGAGAATGTATAAGACTTATCTTACCAATTATATACTTAATTTTGTTTTTTTGCAATCGCCCGATCATATGCCAGCGTAAATTTTCCGGCAACAGTTCGCGCTTTTTCACATACTCCTGGATGCGGTTCTCCCCAAGGTCGCACAGGCCGGCCTCGACGGCTTCCCGGATGCGCGCCGGCTGCACCGTTTTGGTCACGCCCAGCAGCGTGACGTCGCCCGCCCGCCGGCCCGCGCGGGCCGCGCTTTTCTCAATGTTTTCCCATACCTCTGCAATATTACTGCGAATAGACACTCTCCTCAACGCCTCGGTTCCCCAAAATTATCGTCTTAATAATAGATCTTGCTGCCGGCATCCAGCACGCTGCCGATATCCTGCGGCTCGACGAGCGAACGGTCGTCCCGCGCGATCAGAACGTTCACGGGTTCGAAGGTCTTCCTGCCCGTTTCTTCGTCCAGATAATACACGCCGGCCACGCCGTCCTTTTTCTTGACGGCGGACGCGGGCACTTCGATGCCCACATACGTGGCGGACACGCTGAATTCCACCTGCCGGGCGGAAAGGAACTTGTCCACCGGTTTATCGAATTCCAGGTAATAGATGTATTTGCCCGCTTCTTCCGTCCATCCGTACACCGTCGCCTGGGAAACGTCCCCGAACGAAAACTGCACATAGAACGTGTTGTCGTTGGAAAATTCGGAGATCTCTTCGCCGCTCACCATAACGACATACCACAGGTCGCGTTCAACCAAACGGTACAGCGGGTATTCCGTGACCGTCGTGTAATTGAGTTTGCCGGCGATGATGTTCTCAATGTCCTTGACCGTGAGCTTTTCCATATTTTCCGGCGTCAGCAGCGTCTCGATCCCGTCGAAATAAAAGCTGACCAGCCCTTCGCCTTCGGCCACGATGGTGCGGCGGTAGTTTTCCACGCGGTTTCCCAGCGCCTCTTCCTGCGCGTAAAAATCGGTGAGCTGCGTGTCGTTTTTCGCCGCTTCCTTGAGCAGCGTCGCCCGTTCGTCCATCAGCGAACATAGCGAGCGTTCCAGCAAAAGCAGGTCTTTCAACCCTTCCCGGACGGCCTGCCGGATCTCTTCGGCCTTGGACGCGATCTGAGTGTCCAGCGACGCCAGGCCTTCGTTGACCGCGTCGCCCAGCGCGTTGTTCTGCTGGTAGTCCAGAATCTTTTCGCGCAGCTCTTTGAGCGCGGCATAATCGCTTTCGCTGTAATCTTCGCTGTATACGTCGGCGATCGAGGTTCCTGCGGAAACGGCCTGCCCTTCGGTCGCGATGAATTCGGTCTTGCCGTAATTTTCGGCTTTATAGAGCGTTTCCGAGCGGACGATCAACCCTTCCCCGTCCATCGAAAATACAAGGGTACCCTGCTCCGCGACGAAGAAGCGGTGCCCCCGCACCACCAGCAAAACGACCGCCAATAAAAGGACCGCCGTACTGGCCGCCGCAAAATAGATCCATTTTTTCTTATTCTTCTGTTCATCCCGCCGCAGTATGCGGCGGCGGACACGCCTTGCCACAAAACCACCCCTGATTATTTATCTCTCGCCCGGACGGGCGCTGTTTTATTTTTGCAGATAGTCTTTGAGTTTTGCCAGTATACGGCGTTCCGCCCGGGAAACATACATCTGCGAGACTCCCATGCCGGCCGCCACTTTGCTCTGCGGCAGGCGCCGCCAGAACCGTTCGATCAGGATATGGCGTTCGGTCTCGTCCAGATACGACAGCGCCTTGGATAAAAACTCCTTGTTTTCTATATGTTCAAAACCCTTGTCCTCGCCGCCGATCATGTCTTTTACCATGCCGTCCGAATCGCTTTCGCCCAGCATCCGTTCCAGCGAAGAGACCGAGAGCGAATGCTGCATATCGATCAGCTCAAGCACGCGCTCGTCGCGCACGCCCAGCTTGGCCGCCAACGCGCGCGTCGTGACCCTACCCTGTTTTTCCAATTGTTCGCGGGCGCCCCCGTAGGCGAGTAGCTGTTCGCTGTCCCTCCTGGAGATATGCATCATGCGGGTCTTGTCCCGGAAATAGTTTTTGATCTCCCCGATAATGGTGGGCGCGGCAAACGTGGAGAACTTGAAGCCGCGCGCCGGGTCAAAGCGTTCGATGGCGCCGATGAGCGCGACACAGGCAACCTGCAAAAGGTCTTCATACTCCACCCCTCTGCCCGCGAAACGGGAGGCGATCCCCTCGGCCAGACGCATGTTCATTTCGATCACGGCATTCCGGATGGCTGTGTCGCCCGTTTTTTTATAGCGCCTGATCAGCTCTACCGTATCTTTGCCTTCCCTATCAAATTCCGCCAAAGAAAAACTCCTTCAGAGCCTGAAGCGCACTTGTATCCCCGTGCAGCGTCCGTCTTTACATGTAAATGTGGCTTCATCCGCCAGCGCTTCGAGTATGACGCGGGAGATCCCGTCGTCCTTCTGCCCGCGCACGCCGCCTTCGGCGCGCATCTCAAAGAACAGTGCGTCCGCTTCTTCCCGGGTCAGGCAGACCAGGCTGCCGCCGTCCGTCCCCGCCAGCAATATGGCGCAGGCTTCGGACACCGCCATCTTGATATCTTCTATCGCTTCCACGGAAAAATCCATCCGCACGGCCACGCCGGCGAACAAAAGCCGCAGCGGAAGCGTGTACCGGGGCGATGCCGGCAGGCGGATCGTGAGGCAATCCCTTTCCCCGTTCATTGTTCCGCCTCCTCTATTTCCCGTATGTCAAAGCTGTCCTGCAGGTTCGCCAGGCAAAAGATGCGGTAGAGATACGACTTCAACCGGCAGATCTTCACGAAACAACCCTCTTCCTGCCGGGCTTTCAGACTGTCCACCAGTACGCTGAGGCCCGCGGAATCGATGTATGTCAGTTCTTCGCAGGACAATATGACGTTGTAGCCTTCGGCTTCTTCCATTGCGTTTTTCAGCCCCGGGACATTATACAGGTCTATATACCCGAAGGGGCGGAAGATCCACGCGTTCCGGGCCGCGTCGAATTCCTTTTCTATCTTCATGCATGTTCTCCCTTATTGATTGACGGCGTCCACGATGCCGAGTATCTCCGTTATGTCTGTGATCTTATACATGGCGCCGCTGTTTTTCATTTTTTCCTGGTCGTAATACCCGCCCAGCACGGCTACGCTCACCGCGCCGGCGCTCCTGGCGGCGCCCACGTCGGTCATGCCGTCGCCCGCCATCAGGCATTCTTCCGGCCGTACGCCCGCCCGCCGCGCGCATTCAAAAACGCTCCACGGATCGGGTTTGGGGCGGAGCATATCGTCCGCCGACAGGACGCAGGTCAGATAGGGCAGGACCCCCAGGCGGGCCAGCAGGCCCTGCGCTGCGCCGCGCGGCTTCATCGTGGCCACCGCGGCCTTGATCCCCCGCGCTTTCAGGCCTTCCAACAGCGGCATCGTGCCTTTATACAGTACGGTGTCGATGCAGTTTTCCCGCGCGTACAGCGCTTTATAAGCGGCAAGGTCGGCCTCGAGGTCTTTTTTATCTATCGAAAGGGCATCGTACACCCGTTCCAGCAATTTACGGGCGCCGTTGCCGATGGATGAACGGGTCAGCGCCTGCAGGTCGCCGAAGTCGCCGTATTTGGCGACTGTCCTGCGGACGGCGGAAGCAAGGTCGGGGATCGTATCGGCGATCGTGCCGTCCAGGTCGAGTATGACAAGTTTGATTTTTTGGGGCATGTCGAAAACTCCTATGCTGCTCGCTACAAACATTTATATTAATCATACCACCGGTAGGGCTTCCCGGCAAGCCTGCAACGCTTTTCATATATAAGTTTTTTGTAAATTGCGGACGGACGGCGCACAAACAAAAAAACAACGGACGGGCCGTTGTTTTTTTGTTTGTGGCTTAATACCACATCCCCGAGTAAAAATTGGAATAGAATAAATTACCAAGCGTCCCGAGCAGTCCAAACAGCAGGACCACCACCAGTAAACCGACCAGCAGGCCGACGGACGATGTGATGATGCCCGCGAGCGAGAACCCGCCCTCGCGGTCTTTGCTGCGCGCGACGATGCCCAGCACCAGGCCCACCACGCCCACGGCCATATCTATGATGGGCAGGAAGAACAGCACGATGGAGCAGATGCCCAGCACCATGGAAGCGATGCCCATGCCCTGCGGCTTTTTGGGCTGCGGCGGGAATCCGTACGGCGGCATGGGGACGTATTGGCCTGCCGGAGGCATTTGGTCTGCCGGCAGCATCACCGGGCCAGCCGGCGGCACTTGCTCGGCCGGCGCCGCCCCGTTGTTTTGTTCCCCGGAAGCCGGGGCCGTTTGTTTATCTTCAAAAGCGGAATTGTTCTGTTCGTCTTGCATATGCGGTATCTCCTAACATAAAAAATCTACGTTTATCATACCGTATTTTATGCGGGGCTTCAAGCGGAAACGCACGATTTCATAAAAGATGCAAAAAAAAAGAGGGATTCTCCCGACCGGCATAGAACCCTCTATCCGCAAAGGATTTTATTGGCAGGAGGAGCAAGCTATGGAAAAACAGTCATTCTTTGTTTTTACTGTGTGCCTGCTCTGTGCAGGCGTATTTCTCTGTGCCGGCTGCAGCCGGCGGGGCGTCAGCTTTTCGGTCCCGGATGCCGATGACGTCACCATTTTCTACAGTTATAGCAGCTACGCGATGTTCGGGACCGACCCGGAGACGCTTGCGCTATTGAAAAATATGTGCAGTGATCTGACCCTCACACCCGTCGACAGGAAGTTAGACCTCGGCACGGCATTCACCCTCTACTTCTCCCGGGACGGCGAGCAGACCGCGACCATCAGCGTGGACGAAGCCGGCATTTTCCAACTGAACGGTTCGGCGGAAACGATGCGGCTTGCCGGAGGCGCCTTCGACTATACGCTGCTCAAAAACATTTACGAACAAAGCAAAGGGCCATAAAAAAACGGCCGGGTCTCCCCGGCCGTTTTTTATTCCCGCAGCCTGGCCCCGAAACGGGCGGCCAGCGCGGAGAGGATCTCTTCCATGCTGTGCGCGATCTGCTCGTCCTTGAGCGTATCCAGGGGTGAGCGGAATACCAGCGAATATGCGAGCGACTTGTTCCCTTCGCCGAGCGCGCCGGATTCGTAGACATCGAACAGCGCCGCGCTTTCCAGGTATTCGTCGCCGTTTTCCCGCAGGCAGGCCAGTACGGCGCCCGCTTCCACTTCCCGCGGGAGGACGATGGCGATATCCCGCTCGATCGCAGGGTAGCGCGGGATGGGCGCATACAGCCGCTGTTCCTTCTTCCCCGGCAAAGCGTCCATATCCAGCACGGCGATTATCACGCGGCAGTCGGCCCCGAAATTCGCCAGGATATCGGGGTGGACTTCCCCCATTTCCCCGAGCAGCCTGCCGGCGCAGCGGATCTCTGCCTTCCTGCCCGGATGCAGGTAGGCCCCGCCGCCGGCGGAAAATTCCGCCGCCTGCACGCCACACAGCCGCAGGAGGTTCTGCACATCGCCCTTGAGCGCGTAGAAATCCCCCGCGTCTTCCGTCATGGCCAGGATCAGCGTTTTCTTCTCTTCGGGCAGCGTATCGGTCAGCGGCAGTTCCTCCGGCAAAAAGACCCTTGACGCCTCGAACAGGCGGAGCGGGCCGCTCTTGTGCTTGCGGTTGGTACCGACCACCCCCAGCATCGCGGGCAGCAGCGTCGTGCGCATATAGGCCGTATCGTCGCCCAGCGGGTTGCGGATACGGACGGCGCGGCGCAGCGGATGGTCTTTGGGCAGGCATAGTTTATCCAGATCCTGCATGCCCATGAACGAATAGGTGACGCATTCGAAATAGCCCACCGCCGCCAGATAGCGCGAGAGGGCGTCTTTCTGCGCGTCGGGGTCTTCCCCGGGCGCCTGCATCAACCGGACGGCATCGTTCGCTTCGGGGATATTTCCGTAGCCATAGATCCGGCCGACTTCCTCGGCGATATCGGATTTCCCCGCGATATCCTGCCGGTAGCCGGGGATGGCGCAGGTCATTTCCTGCCCCGCGACCTGCGTATGGATATACAGGCGTTCCAGATATGCGGCCATCTCTTCCACCGGAAGATCGGTCCCGAGGATAGCGTTGACCTCCGCGGCCGAGACCGCGATGCTCTTTTCCGAAAGGTCGCACGCCAAAAGGTCCACGTGGCCCGCGACGACTTCGCCGGCGCCCAGCATCTCCACCAGCTGGCAGGCGCGGTTCAGCGCATATTCGGCGACCGGCGCGTCTATACCCTTGGCGTAGCGCATCGACGCCTCGGTCGAAAGCCCGAGCGCGCGGGAGGTCTGGCGGATATTGCCATACGTGAAATTGGCCGATTCGAACACGACGGTCCTGGTATCGTCCTTGATCTCCGAATTCTCGCCGCCCATGATGCCCGCCACGCCGATAGGCCCCACGGCATCGCAGATGAGCAGGTTGTTTTCTGTAAACGTACGCAGCTTGCCGTCCAGCGTGCGCATGGACTCTCCTTCCCGGGCGCGGCGCACGAGGATGTGCCGGCCGCGGATGTCTTTATCGTCGAAGGCGTGCATGGGTTGCCCCGTCTCCAGCATGACGAAGTTGGTGATGTCCACGATGGTGTTGATGGGGCGCACGCCGGCCGTCCGCAGGCGTCGGCGGATCCACAGCGGCGACTGCGCGATCTTGACGTTGCGGATGACCCGGGCCATATAACGCGGGCAAAGGTCGGGCGCTTCCACGGTCACGCGGACATAGTCGCCGATATTGCCGCCGGCTTCCCGGAACGTCGGGTCGGGCAGGCTGAGCGGCGCTTCCGCGGCCGCGGCCGCCTCGCGCGCGATGCCGATCACCGAAAGACAGTCGGCGCGGTTGGCGTTCACCTCGAAATCGAGCACGGTATCGTCCCGCATCAGCACTTCACGCATATCCTGCCCGGGGGTCCCCTCGTGCAGGATCAATATGCCGTGCAGGCCCGCGCCCGGCCATTCCGATTCTTTAAGCAGCAGTTCTTCGCCCGAGCAGAACATCCCGCAGGACTCCACGCCCCGCAGCCTGCTCTTCTTGATATGCAGGCCGTTGGGCAGGCGCGAATCGGGCAGCGCCACCGGGACGAAGTCGCCCTGCTGCACGTTCTGTGCGCCCGTCACGATCTGCACCGGTTCTTCCGCGCCCACATCTATCTGGCAGACGAAAAGCGTATCCGCGTTTTCATGCTTTTCAATGGAGAGCACGCGCCCGACGACGACGTTTTTTATATTCTCCGCGGGCGGCACGATCTCTTCCACCCCGTTGCCCGTCAGCACCATGGCCCGGGCCAGCGCTTCCGGGGAAAGGTCGGTCTTGACGTAATCTTGCAGCCATCCATAAGGGATCTTCATATGCGTACCCTCCTTTTATACGAACTGGCGCAGGAAGCGCACATCGTTTTCGAACAGCAGACGGATATCCGTGACGCCGTGTTTCAGGTTGGTCAGCCTATCCAGCCCCATGCCGAACGCGAAGCCGGAATAGACGTCCGGGTCTATGCCGCAGTTTTTGAGCACGACCGGGTTGACGACGCCGCAGCCCAGCAGTTCCAGCATGCCGGCCCCTTTGCAGGCCGGGCAGCCCTTGCCGCCGCAGAGCGGGCAGGTGGCGTCGACTTCCGCCGAAGGTTCGGTGAACGGGAAGAAGCCGGGGCGGAAGCGCGTCTTGACATGCGCGCCGTACAGGCGGCGGAAAAAGGTATTGAGCACGCCTTTGAGGTCGGCCAGCGTCACGCCCTTATCGACATACAGCCCTTCTATCTGGTTGAAGACGGGCGAATGCGTCGCGTCGACATCGTCCACCCGGTAGGTGCGCCCGGGGCACAGGATACGGATGGGCGGCTTATGGCGCAGCATCGTACGCACCTGCATGGGCGAAGTATGCGTGCGCAGCACGATCTCTTCGCTGATATAGAATGTGTCCTGTATATCGCGCGCGGGGTGGTCTTTGGGGATATTGAGCATTTCGAAGTTATATTTGTCGTATTCGACCTCCGGCCCTTCCACAACGTTGAAGCCCATCGACGTGAAGATGTCCCGCACCTGATGATACACCTGCGTGAGCGGGTGCAGCGCGCCCGCGGGGTTCGCTTTGCCGGGCAGCGTCACGTCGATCTTCTCGGCCCCCAATGCTTTTTCCTGCGCCGCCGCCAGGATCGCGGCTTCCTTTCCTTCCAGCTGGGACATGGCTTCCCCCTTGAACAGGTTGGCGGCCTTGCCCATCGTCTTGCGCGCTTCCTTATCCAGCGCGCCCAGACCGCGCATCAGCTCGGTCACGGCGCCTTTCCTGCCCACATACTTCACCTTGAGCGCGGAAACGGCTTCGGCCGTATCCGCCGCCGCCAGGTCGGCCTGCAGTTGCGCCCGCAGGCTGGCGATCTTTTCTTCCATTGCGTCTCCTTTTATGCAAATCGTTTTTTCCCAAAGGGCAATCTTTATCCTTGTTTCCCAAATAAAAAAACTCCGCCCCCCACAGGGCGAAGCAACTGCTTCGCGGTACCACCCGCCTTTACCGGTCCCCCGGAAAAACACGCTGCCGGGCCGGCCTTTTGGGCAATAACGGCGCCCGGCCGTCCCCGCCTACTCTTCTCTTACTCAGCGGGAAAGCTCCGAGGGGAAATTTCAGCCGTCCCTGCGCGCCCCCGCTTCCAGCCGATGGCGGAGCACTTTCTTTGCCGCAGATACGGGCGGGCTTACTTTGCCTCTTCCATGCTTTTGATTATATCTTACTATATCACATACGGTCCCCCTATGCAACCCCTTGCCGGGGGCTCCTTGCGGAAGGCATTTCGCGTGCGGGTTTCTGCGTCATTGCCAATATCGGCTAAATCCGTACAGTCAAACGCATACTGTCGACGGCAGCCCTGCCGGGGCATTTGGCGTTTATCGATCGCGCTGCCGGCTGCGCAGGCTAAATCCGTATCCGTCAGCGCAGGCCGCTCTGTTTGGCCTGATAGAGAAGCAGGCCGGCTGCGACGGCGGCGTTCAGGCTTTGGGCTTTCCCATAGAGGGGGATGCGCACCAGCGCGTCGCACTGGCCGGCGGCCGCCTGCGAAAGGCCGCGCGCCTCGTTGCCGATCAGCACACAGATATTTCCCGCCGCGGGCAATGTTTCTTTGCCCGCGAGGTGTCCGCCGGCCAGTAGGAACCCACGGTTTTGCAGCGCCCGGAGGGCGGGCAGGAATTCCTGCGCCACCCGTATGGGGAGGTGGAACACGCTGCCCATCGACGCACGGACAGCCCGGGGCGACGTATGGTCCGCCGAACCGGGCGAAAGCAGGACCCCCGCCGCCCCCACGGCGTCGGCCGTGCGTATAATGGCCCCGACGTTCTGCGGGTCGGCCACGTCTTCCAGCGCCGCGACGATCCCCGCCGGCGCAAAGGGCAGCTCTTTGCACCGGACGACGGCGACGGCGCCCTGCGGCGTCTTGATTTCGCAGACGGCGTTCAGGACCGCGTCCGAACACAAAATAACCCGCACGCCTTTTTGCCGGGCCGTTTCCGCCAGCGGCAGAAGGGCGTCGCGCACCAGCAGGGCTTCCGTATCGCCGTAGGCAAGCGCTTCCTCCGCGCATTTTTCCCCTTCGGCCAGGAATTTGCCCAGGGCCTTGCGGTATTTTTTCTGCTTCAGGGAACGCAGCGTTTTGATATAGGCATTTTGGGTACTGCTGATTTCTTCCATACGTTTACTTTACCGTATCTCCCTATAAAAAAGCAAGAGGCCCCTGCCGGCTCCTTGCGGAGAGCATTTCGCGTGCAGGTTTCTATATCGCCGCCAATACCGGCTAAATCCGTACAGTCAAACGCCTATTGCCGACGGCAGTCCGACCCCGTCAGTTCGTCCAGCACGCGCTGTACGTTCTTACGGTACTGCGCCATTGTGAAGTTTTCTTCGTAGACTTTTCTGCCTTCCCTGCCGATCCGGCGCATCTCTTCCCTATGCTGCACGGCATAGGCGATCTTTTCCGCCAGCGCCGCGCTGTCTCTGCTGTGGAAAATAAGACCGTTCTGTCCGTCCCGCAGAAAATCGGCCATGCCCCCCGCATCCGAAGTGATGACGGGTTTGGAAAAGATCATCGCTTCCCCGGCGACGACCGACAATGGTTCGTCCCGCGAAGCCAACAATATACAGTCGGCCTGCCGGTAGAGGTCGAACACCTCTTCGCGCGGCATGGGTTCCAGATAGCGGATATTCTTATATTTTTTCGCATCGTGCAGGATGCTCTCGTAGATTTGCCTGTCCAGCGGATTACCCACAAAGATGAACTGGGTTTGCGCGCGGATCTCTTCGGGCAGTTTGCCGATGGCCCTGAGCAGGATATCCTGCCCTTTGCGCTTTTCGATGCTGCCTGAGACGACAAAGGTCATCGGTCCGTCCGCCGGTTTGTCTGCCGGCGGCAACTGGATATCCGCCGCGCCCCAGGAGAGGTTTTGGTGTTTATAATTAAAGCCCCGCCTGGAGAGTATCTCTGCCGTATAATCTGAAACCGTATAGACATGGATATTTTTATCCAGCGTTTTAGGCAAAGACCCCGCCATCGAATCGAGCGCGAACGAACCTTCGTGTATCCACCAAAGCACGGGCGGCAGCGAACCCCGCAGCAGCTCCACCGCGTCGTGACAGACCAGCGTATTGGCCACGACCAGGTCGAAGTTGCGCGCGAAGCGTTCGAACATCGGGCTGCGGCGCTGCATGGATTCGTCCAGGATCACCGTGACGCCCATAGCGAGGTAATCCTCCCGCAGCGGCCCGTCGCAGGGCGCCAGCACGACCGGGAAATCGCCGTTTTCCAGCGCTATCCGCACCATGTCTTTGAGCACGATGGGCGCGCCCGTCCGCGAAAGCTCGTGCGAGAGGAACAGAATATCCCGCGCGCCCGGTCCCTTGGGGACGGCCAGGTTTTCCGGCGAATAGATCTTGTACAGATAAGGGAAATCGGTATACAGCATGTACTTCATGCTGTCCGTGAAATACGGGTCCCGGCCCAGATAGCGCCCCCAGCGTTTGAGGCAATAGATGTCGGCCTTGTCCGCCTTGTCTTTCTCCGCCCAGGAATGGTTGCCGATATGCGTCAGCACCGCATAGGGCGTATAGGCGCAGGTATAGCCTTTCTCTATCAGCTTGAGGCTGAGGTCGAGGTCCGAGTGCGCGTTGGGGGTATGGACGGCGTCGAACCCGCCGATCTCTTCAAAAACCGTCCTGCGCAGCACGGCGCAGGCGCCGTTCAATACCGAGATGTTGCGCAGCAGCGCATGCTTGAACGGGTTGGGGACGGGCGCAAGATAAGGCACGCCGTTGAACGCCGTCCCGGTCAGCCCGGGCGTGCCCACGATCATGCCGGCGTACTGGATGGACGAATCTTCGTGCAGCAGCAGCGGCGAAACGCCCCCTACCCCGGGATAACAGAGCAGTTCGATCTGCCGCTCGATCCAGTCGGTGCCGTACGGGACGACGTCGTCGTTTAAAAAGACCAATATCTCACCCCCGGCCACCCCAGCGCCTTTGTTGCATTTATCCGAGAAATTGTAGACCTCATCGTAGCGGCAGATGCGCATCTGCCCGACATAGGGGAATTCTTCCTCCAGCTCCCCGGCCGTCCGGGAATTAGTCACGGGGATGATTTCGATGTTCTTATAAGACGTCTTGCGCAGCAGGCCGTCGATGCACATTTCAAGGTTTTCACAGGAATCCGACGGGATGATGATGCTGACTTTGGGGTTGGCCGGCCGTACGATGCTGCCGTAATTCCCATAGAACCATTTTTCCATGACGACGGGCAGTTTTTTGCGCCTGTACCAATCGTATGCCGCGGCCATGTTGGAAACGCGCGCGAAATCCTTTCCACCCGAAGCCGCAGAGGACGGGATGATCCGCCAGTAATACAGCACGCGTTCGATATGCCGGATGTTTTTCGTCGCGTCCGACAGGCGCAGCGCCAGGTCGTAATCCTGCGAAAAGTCGTATTCGCTGCGGAACCCGCCCACTTCGCGCACCAGGGCGGTGCGGTAAACGCTGAGATGCCCGGTGTACATATGGTTGGCGAGCAGCAGCGGCGACCAATCGGGTTTCAAATAGAAGCAGGAGAACATGCGTTCTTCTTTTTCCCTTGCGTCCACCTTGCATTCGTCGCTGTACAAAAAGTCCGCCGCCGGGTGTTCGTTGATCTCTTTTGCGAACCAGAAGAGCGCGTCGGGCGGCAGTTCGTCGTCCTGGTCCATGAGCGCGATATATTCCCCTTTCGCCATGGCGAGCGAATCGTTGGAGGCGGCCGAAATGCCGCCGTTCTCTTCCCGACAGAACAGGCGGATGCGCGTGTCTTCGCGCATCATCTGGCGTAGCAGGGAGAGGGAGCGACGGTCTTTGGAGCCGTCGTCCACCGCGCAGAGTTCCCAGTTGGCATACCGCTGCGCCCGGAGGGATCCCACCGCCTTTTCCAGCCACCGAACGGGCGCGTTATACAGCGGCATGACGACGGAGAAAAGCGGCGCGGTTTCTAATTCTTCGATCTGCGCGGCGATCTCCGCGGGCGAAAGCTCGGCCTGCTGTTCCCGCAGGATCTCGCGGCCCCGGTCTTCCATCTCCACGCCGAAAAGGCCGGCGTCGAACGCCACCCCGGGCGCGCCGCCCATTTTATACAGGGCCGGGTATCCGTTGGCCTTGTTGCGGATGGCCCGCAGCATCCCGGAAAGCCCGTACTGCCTGCGGATCAGGCGCATCGTGGAAAAGATCCTCTTTTTGTCCTCACTCTTATAGAAAGAAACCGCCCGTTTTATTCTGGTAAACATGCTCGTAAAATGCTCCTCAAAAAAAATTCGTCGGCCCCCGGGCCGCTTTCAAAACCCTCTTTATACGTTCTGCGAAGCGATGTACGCGTCGCAGACTTCGGTCGCGCCGCCCGTCATCGCCACTTCGCCGTTTTTCAGCCACAGCGCCTTCTGGCACATCTCCTTGACGGTCTGATGCGCGTGCGAAACATATAGAAGCGTCGTCCCGCCCGAGATCAGCTCGTGCATTCGCTTCTCGCATTTGCGCTGGAACGCGTAGTCGCCCACCGCCAGTATCTCATCGACGATGAGCACCTGCGGCCGCACGATGGTCGCGATGGAAAACCCCAGCCGCGCCGCCATGCCGGAAGAAAAGTTCTTGACGGGGACGTCTAGGAAGGCTTCGAGTTCCGCAAATTGTACAATTTCATCGAAATGTTCCTGCATGAATGGGCGGGAATGCCCCAGCACCGCGCCGTTCAAATAGATGTTTTCGCGCGCCGTAAGGTCGGGGTCGAACCCGGCGCCCAGCTCGATCATGGGCGCGACGCTGCCCCGGAGCGCAACCGTCCCCGAATAGGGCCGCAATATCCCGCAGACCAGCTTGAGCAGCGTGGATTTGCCCGACCCGTTGGCGCCGACGATGCCCCACGATTCCCCGGCGCGGACATGCAGACTGACGTCCTTGAGCGCAAAAAACTCCTGGAACCGCAACTGCCGTTTGATCATTTTTATAAAATATTCTTTGACGCTGTCGACCCGTTCCTTGGCCAGATTGAAGCGGACGTAGGCGTGGTCGACGCTGATGATGTATTCTTCCTGTCTGTTTTGTGTCATTTTATCACCGTTCATCAGATATAGAGGATGAATTTATCCTGCGCGCGCCGGAACGACCAGAGCCCCAGCCCCAGGAACAGCAGGGCGAACAGCACGCCGCCGCCGGCCAGCGCAAGCGAGGGCATCCGCCCGTACAGGACCATATCCCGGAACTGCGCGATGTAGTAATACATCGGGTTAAGCCGCAGGATCCAGACCCGCAGCCCCTGGGACATGAGTGACGCGGGGTAAAACACCGGCGTCATATACGTCCATGCGGTCGTCACCACGCCGTAGATATACTGGATGTCTCGGAAAAACACGGCCGCCTGCGCCAAAAAAAGCCCCAGCCCCAGGCAGAAAATATACAGTTCCACAAATACCAGGGGAAAAAGCAGCGCGTGCAGCGTCAGCGGCACACCGGTAATGAATACGACAATCCACAGCGCCACCGAAGAAAAGGCCAGGTTCACGAGCGAACTCGTGACTTTGGAAAGCGTGAAGATATATTTGGGGATATACGTTTTTTTGATGAGCGCGCTGTTGCCCGTGATGGACAGGATGGCGAAATTCGTGGATTCCGTCATAAACGTGAACAAAATCTGCCCGGTCAGCAGATAGACGGGGAAATACGGGATATCGTTCTGGAAGAGCTGCAGGAACACGACGCTCATGACCAGCATGATCAGCAGCGGGTTGAGCACGCTCCAGAGGTACCCGAGGAAGCTGCGGCGGTATTTGAGTTTGATATCCCGCAGCACAAGCTGCCCGAGCAGCGGTTTATACTTTCGAAAACTGGCGAGCCTGACTTTTATCCAATGCATACCACACCCCGAAAGCGGGCCGTACGGGCGCCGCATAAAATGGCCGGGCAGCCCGGCAGAGCGGCCTACGCTCCTCTGCGGGAAAACCGTCCCGGCGTCTTGTCCCCCGCCCCGCCTGCGCGGGAAGAAGGGTCTGTCTTATTCTACCGCAAACCGCCCCCGCTTGCAAGCGCAGCCGGCCGGCCCACAAAACGAAAAGGCACGCGGGCGTTTCTCCCCATGCCTTTTTTCCTGTGTTTTTTCTATCCTGTGCCCGTCAGGCCAGTTTGCTCTTGGCCAGCGTCGCCAGTTCCGCAAAAGCGGCGGTGTCGTTGACGGCCATATCGGCCAGTATCTTGCGGTTGACATCCACCTGGGCCTGCTTGAGCCCGTACATCATCCGCGAATACGAAAGACCGTTGATGCGCGCCGCGGCGTTGATGCGGGCGATCCACAGCCGGCGGAATTTCCGCTTCTTGATACGGCGGCCGATCCACGCATGGCGCTGCGAGCGCATGACCGCGGTCTTCGCCGTCCGGTATTGGCGCGATTTCGCGCCGTAAAAACCTTTTGCAAGCTTTAATATTCTTCTTCTTTTTTTATGGCCGCTTACAGCCCTTTTTACCCTTGCCATATGCTATCCTCCCAAATTGCTTACTTATGCCAAACCCAAGTTTCCGCCTATACGTAGGGCAGAAGCCGCCGCATGTTCTTTTCTACGGTCCCCTCCAGGATGACCGGCTCGCGGAGCCTTCTTTTCCTCTTGGCCGTTTTCTTTGTCAGTATGTGCCGCTTGTTGACCTGCGCCCTTTTGATTTGGCCGCTCTTAGTGGCTTTGAACCGCTTTGCGGCGCCACGATGCGTTTTCATCTTCGGCATAAACATCGTCCTCCTTCTATTTTTTCGACGCCAATATCATATACATATTGCGCCCTTCCATTTTCGCGGGCTTTTCCACGGTGAAGCCTTCCAGCAGGGAAGCAAACGCATCCATCACGTCCATCCCTTTCTTCGAGTAGGCGATCTGCCGCCCCCGGAAGCGTATGGAAACCTTCACCTTGTTGCCCCCGTCAAGAAATTTCTGTACGTTTTTCGCCTTTACCTCCAGATCGTGCGTATCGATCGTAGGGGAAAGGCGCATTTCTTTCAGTGAGACCAGCCTCTGGTTTTTCTTTGCCTCTTTTTTCTTCTTTTCCTGTTCAAAACGGTACTTGCTGTAGTTCATGAGACGGCATACAGCAGGCTTTGCCGTGGGTGCTATCAGGACAAGATCGAGTCCGGCGGACTCGGCGATGCGCAGCGCTTCCCGGGTATCCATGATCCCCTTCTGCTGGCCGTCTTCGCCTATCAACCGTATTTCTTTCGCCCTTATTTGTTCGTTGATCGGTACATCGTATGCGATTTGTAACCCCTCCTTCATGGCACCGCCCGTCGGCAGGCGGCAAAGACCAAACCTACTGTTCCTTCACTGAAAATAAAAAAAATTGCGGGCAGAAATACCCGCAATAAAGAGCTGCCTCTTGTTTTTACCTTGCCTGGCCGCCCGGCCGGCAGGTGAGAAACGGGTGTTTCTGCTTTTTTCTGCCTGTCATTTTACCATACGGGCGCGGTGCGTGTCAAGCGGTATCCGCCGCTCCGCGCAGAAATCTGCGCGTTTTTTCCCGCGCCTTCACATCCGGATATCGCCCATATCTTCCTTCCCGGTCTTTTCGATGCCGTCGCACGGAGGTTCCTCCTCCTGCCCGTCGTCGGGTCCGTCCCCGGGACCGTCGGGTTCATCGTCTTCCCCGTCTTCCCCAGACTGTTCGACCAGCGCTTTCCAGCCGGTCTTTTTCTCTATCTGCGCCATGCCCTTTTCCAGGCCTTTCCCTTCGCCCGAAAGCAGCGCGGCCTTGAGGTACAGCTCTTTTTGCGTTTCATAGTTCGCTTCGATCTGCCCGATCTCTCTTTCGAAGGAACGCCGCGCGATCGTATCCGCCGCGCAGCGGTAGACGCCTTCGCCGATCGCCCGGTAAAGCGCTTCGTTTTTCTGCGTAAGCGTTTTTATCTGCGAACGGATGCGTTTCTTTTCCATACTGTCCTCGGCCTTTTGACGGGCCCGGGAGGCGCCGGACTTCAGCCTTCCCAGCAAATCTTTCCGGCTCATATGCATTGCTCCTTATCTGGAAAGATATTTTTCGATGGGCCCGCGGTCCACACGGAAATGTTCGAACAGGCTGCTCAGTATCTCCGCGATCTTGCGGACCCCGCCCGGCGAATCGCTTTCCACGTTGACGGGCAGGAGCGGGTCGTGCAGCGACATGCGCACCAGGAACCAGCCGTTGCCGTCCTGCGTGCCCAGCGAGACGCGCACGCCTTCGTAGTTGGCGGGCGCGAGGGTCATGCGCGGGTCTTCCTCGGCGACCCGGCGGATGATCTCTATCACCTTGGCGCCGTACGCCTTGAAGTCCTGCTCCCTGATGTTCAGGCGGAATTCCTCCGCTTCGGCGGGTTCTTCCAGACCGGCGATCAGGTCGAACAGACTGGCGCCCTGTTTACGCATATTGGCCATCTTGACCAGTATCTTGGTCATGAGATACGCGCCGTCGTCCAGGAAAAAGTTCTCTTTGAGCGCGGCATGGCCCGAAGTCTCGATGGCAAGCTGTGTATCCTGCCCCGCGGCGTTCAGGCGGATCGCCTCGTCTATGACGTTCTTATAGCCGCGTTTGAAGCGGTGGTGCACGCCGCCGTTCTCCCGGATGAATTTGGCAAGCCCGCTGGAAGTCGTCGAATCGGTCACAATGGTCGTACCCGGGAATTGCTCGAGCAGGATCTTGGAGATCAGCGCGATCAGGCGGTTGCGGTTGATGACGCGGCCCTGCGGGTCGACGGCGCCCGCGCGGTCCACGTCGGTATCGAAGATGATGCCGAGGTCCGCCCCCGCCGCCAGCACGGCCTTGGAAATGGACGCCCCCGCCGCCTTATCTTCCGGGTTGGGCACATGGTTGGGGAACATGCCGTCCGGCTCTAAAAACTGGCTGCCCGCCGTATCCGCCCCGAGCGGCTGCAACACTTTATCCACAAAGAAGCCGCCCGCGCCGTTGCCCGCGTCCACGACGACCTTGAACCCCTTGAGCGGGGTCTTTTCGCCGGTGCCCCGGCGGATATCTTCCACCAAAATATTGGAATACACCGGCATGAAATCGGCCGTCCGGCAGGCGCCGCCGGGCGCGCCCGTATACGCCCCCGCTTCGGCCAGGGCGATCAGCTCTTCTATATCGCTTGCTTCCAGCCCGCCTTCCCTGACGAAAAATTTGAGTCCGTTCCGGTTGAACGGCAGATGGCTGGCGGTGATCATGATCGCGCCGTCGTACCGGTAGCCGTCCGTGACCGTCGTCATGAACATCGCCGGCGTGGAAGCCAGGCCCGTATCAAAGAGCGTGACGCCCATGAAAAGCGCGGCTTTTTTCACGTTTTCCAGCACTGCCGGCCCGGAAATGCGGGAATCCCGCCCGACGCCTATCCGAAGAGCAGCTTTGCCGGTGCGGTCTTTCAGCCATTGGATGAAGCCCGCCATCAGCCGGTAGACGGCTTCGTCCGTCAGCGTGACTGCCTGGCCTTCGATCCCTTCGCTGGCCACGCCCCGTATATCGCTTTCATTTTGCAGTTTTTTCAGGTTCATATCTTCGCATCCTCCATAGCGGTATCTGCATAAAAAACAGACGGATTTTTTTCTTTTTTATTATACACCAATTTCCGTTTTTTAGAAACTCCCTGCCGGGGGCATTTTGCGTATGGTCTTTACCGTTTTTGCTGATGCAGACTGAAATCGCACAAATTCTCTCTTTCTATTTATGCAGTCCCGGGGGGGGTGTAACAAAAACACGGGCGCCGCATACGGTGATACGGGGGTGAATGCCTTGGATACGAGAGAATTGTTCGCACGGCTGATCAAATGCGAAGCCGGCGGCGAAGGCCTGGCGGGCATGCAGGCCGTCGCCACCGTGGTCATGAACCGCGTGCATGTGGCCTATGGGGAATACCAGCGGATCTGCGAAGGCGACCTGCGCCGGGTCATCGAGCAGGCGTGCCAGTTTTCCTGTTATAAGACCGTCATCGACGACGCTTACAACACCCAGAACATATGGGTCGCCACGCCTGAAGCCATCCATTACCAGGTCGCCGATTGGGCCGTGAACGGCGGGGTATACACCGGCGTGGGTTCGGATTCGCTCTGGTACATGAACCCCTTCCTGCCGCAATGCCCGAATTTCTTCCCCTACAATAGAACCGGCTACTGGTACACAAGAATCAACCAGCACTGCTTTTACAACCCGACTACAGCCTATGCGGCCACATAAGACACATATGTGGCGATCCAATAACAAATCCGTTCTGTCGTCAAATCAAAGAGAGGAGTTTTTTATATGAGTTACAGGATCAACTGGATAGGGACCAGACAAAACATACCCGGCACGTCCCACAAAACCGCACGGCCCGTCTTCTCGGCGCCGCC
Organism: Christensenellaceae bacterium; assembly: GCA_963665505.1. Taxonomy (GTDB): domain Bacteria; phylum Bacillota; class Clostridia; order Christensenellales; family Christensenellaceae; genus QANA01. The sequence goes on along the minus strand of OY762275.1, from coordinate 966,405 downwards.
GTCCGCCAAGCCCGCCGCGCCTTCTGTACCGGCCGGGCCGGCCAGACAAAAGGCAGGGACGCCTGTGCCCATCGCCGACGCGCCCGCGCCTGAACAGCCGTCCGTACAAACGGCACCGCCGGCCGATACCGACGTACGGGCAATGGATAGGAAGCCCGCCGCCCTTTCCGATAAAACAGCGGCGGAAGGAACGGCATCCGCAGGCAAAAGCGCCGATACGCCCGTGCTTTCGGATACGCCGGCCAAAACGGCCATCGCGATAGACCAAGAAGACCCCAGTACATATGCCGCGTCCCTGTCCGCACAGACGCCTGCCGAAAAAACGGGCGGGCGCAGCCGGCCCGCGGCGCGCGCGATCCCCACCCAGCGGGAAGAAATCATCATCGACGATACGATGGAAGGCCCGCCGCCCTCGACGATGCCCGGCTACATACCCTATTTCCTCATGCAGAACATAGGCAAAAACGTACGGGCGGAATTCATCATCGGCAGCGACGAATACGTCGATAAAACGGGCGTCATCACCGAAGTCGGCGTCAACTATTTCGTGCTGAACGATACGGGCTCCCGCGCGTTCGTCATGTGCGATATGTATTCCGTCAAATTCGTGACCATCCCCTACGCCCAACAGACGTTCTGAAAAAGCACATAAAAAAACGGCGGGCAACCGCCGTTTTGTGTCAGGAGCCTGAAGATGAGAATTTGGCCACAGGGTCTGTATATTTGCCGTTCACCAGATATTCGAAATGCAGATGCACACCCATGTGCGCTTCGAACGGCGGCGTCCCCACCGTGCCGATCGTCTGCCCCGCGTTCACTTTGCTGCCTTCCTGCACGCTGGCCTCGGAAAGGCCGGCATACCGGGTGACCTGGTTATTCGCGTGTTCGATCTCTACGACCCAACCCATCGTGTTGTCCATCACGACTTCGGATACCGTGCCTGCCAGCGCCGCGACGACCGCGTCGCCCGCGTCGGCCGCGATATCGATGCCGTTATGCGTCGACCACATATTCAGCGTCTTGTTATACACCATCGTATCGCCGGAGAATTCCTGCGTGATCTCCCCCTCCACCGGCATCTTCAGATAGAGCACCGTCTTGGCGCCCGTACTGCCGGAAGCGGAATTTGAACCGGATCCTTCCGTATCTGCGGATGCGTCGGCCTGCTCGACATCTTCCGAGCCTTCCGGCTGCGCAGAAACCTCCGCGGACGGCTGGGCCGACGTTTTAGGGCTGGCCGTGCTTTCACTCATTTGCTCTTCCAGCGACGTATCCTGCTGACTCTGCACGTCGACCTCTTCGCCACCGCCGGAAGAAACGACAAAATATATGGCCGTACCCAGAACCAGGACGCATACCGAAAGCGCGATATACATCCGCTGTGTTTTCAAAAAATTTTTGAAACCTTTCTTCTTTCCTTTATTCGTATTGGAATCTTCAAACATTGCTACACCTCCGTACCTTTATTTTTCCCCTCGAAACTGAAAAACATACGTGGAAACAAAATTGCCCAGTGGTTTCGCGGCGCATGAAAATTCTTTTCCGGAGCGGTCGTTTCGCCGCAGTCGCGCCTGTTTTCAAGAGAAATTTTTGGCTTCTTCTTTTTTATCGCATATAGTTTTCACAAAAATGCCGGATTTCATGCAATCAAAAAACGGAAAAAACAAAAAAAGCCTTTTCTGAAAAGGCTTTTTCGCTGAAAAGCGCACGGCGAAAAATGCGTTCAGCCCCGCGCCAGGACCGCCGCCGCGCCTTCGAATTCCACCCCCGTGTAATAATGTGAGAGGATCTCTTGCCAGGTGCCGCCCTCGCCCGCCATCGTATTGGCGCCCTTCTGGCTCATGCCGACGCCGTGCCCGTAGCCCAGTACGGTAAAGACTACTTCGCCCGCCCCGCACGCGAGCGAAAAATTGGCCGACCGGAGCGAAAAAGCCGTCCGCGCTTCTTTGCCCGTGATCGTGCCGCCGCCCAGCCGGAGCGTCTGTACCTGACCGCTTGCGTAACGCGCAGCCACGCTGACCTGCGAAGCGACGTCTGCCGCCGTGAGGCCGCAGCCCGGGCAGGCCGCAAGGGCCAGGGCAACAAATTCTTCCGCCGTATACGTTTTGGTCGAGACTTCCTGCGCTTCGGGGCTGTCTACGCCGACCAGATAGGGCACCGAGGAAGAAAAAACGTTGACGCAGTCTTCCGTCCGCCCGCCCGAGGAAGAAAAGAACAGCGCCTCGACGATCTCTCCCGCATAGGTCATGACGACGCCCGCCGTGGTTTCGACCGCCCGGCGGATCTTTTCGTAACAGGCGGTATATTCGTCCCCCCATTTATCGCGCATCTCCTGCTCGGTGCAATAGGCCTGGCAATGTTCGGAGAACGCACAGATATCGGCGCCCTCGTGCCGGGAACAGCCGCCGTTCTGCATCTTGCGCACCGCGTACGTCCGCGCCGCCACCGCCTGCGCGCACAGCGCCTCTTCTTGGTACGAAGCCGGCATCTCGCCCGCAACGACGCCGACGATGTAATCTTCCAGGTCCATCGTGCAGAGCGTCCCGTTTTTTAAAAATACCGTGATATCGACATCCGAAAGGATGCGCGTCTCTATCGCGGAGGAAGGCGCCTGCACTTGCCCGGCAGGCGCGCGCCCGCCCAGCAGGGCGCCCAGCAGGGCCGCCGCCAGCACCAGGGCGGCCGCCGCCCAGAGAACCCTTTGTTTGTCCAGTTTCCGCGCGGCCGGGGCCGCTTTTCGTGTGCTTCTCATATTTTTTTATATGCAGGCCGGCGCATATCTATGCGTATTGGGAGAAAACGCCCGGCGGAAACCGGCGGAGCCTTCGCCCGGGCGGGTTTGCGGACAAAAAAAGAGGATGGATGCGATGGGGGATACGGGCAGGCGCTCTCTTAGCGCCGGTTGGGCGCATTGGCGGGCCAACGAAGACAGGCGGTTCTTGTTTTTTATCGGCTACGAGCTGATTTTCTGGTCTGCAATGTCGGTCACGACCTATCTGGTCGTGTTCCTGTACGACCAGGGTTTTTCCAACGTGCAGATCGGCGTCGCGCTGGCCGTCAACTCGCTTTCGAGTTTTGCGTTCACGCCGCTCTGGGGCATTGTGGCCGACAAGATCGGTTCCCGCCGCAAAACGCTGATGATCCTGTTCGGGGGCACCTGCGCGATGTCGCTGCTGACCGTGCTGCTCACGGGCAGCGTGTTGCTCACGACCGTCCTGTTCGGCGCGATCGTGGCCTTCCGCGGTTCGCTCGCCTCGGTTTCGGACAGTTGGGTCATCTACAACGTCAACACGCCCGATGCCCAGGGCCGGCGCTTCCACTACGGGTCTATCCGCATGTGCGGCTCCATCGGCTTCGCGCTTTCGGGCTTCCTCTACTACTTTTTGTTCCATTCGTTCGGCGTGAATGTCAAGTACGCTTTTCTGGGTTCGGCGCTGCTCGCCCTGGCGTCCCTTTTGATGCTCTATTTCCATAAAAACGAATACGGCCCCGCCAAAGGCAAGGGCCGCGTCCTGTTGCGCCTTTCCGAACTCGCCCCGGGCCGTCTGTTCAAAAACTTTTATTTCGTCACGTTTTTGTTCGTCTATATGCTGATCAACGTCTCCGCCTACTTCGGCGGTTCGTACGTTTCCAAGCTGCTCGAAGAAGTGGGCGGCGTGCCCGTGTTCGCGGGGGCCATCGGTTCGATCCGCGCGCTCTGCGAGGTGCCCATGCTGCTCTTTTCCAGAAAGATATTGAAAAAATCGGCTACCGGACCACGCTCATCGTCATCGGCGCGCTGCTGCTCGAACAGGCGGCCTATATCTTCTGCGGGAAGGTCTGGGAGGTGCTGCTCTTCCAGATGCTGCACGGCAGCATCAACGGGCTGCTGCTGGGGTCGGCCGCAGGCTACATCTTTTCGCTTGTACCGCGCGAGCTTTCGGCCACCGCGCAGAGCATCGCGGCCTCTACCTGCTACATCGTCTCGGTCATCGGCAACTTTATAAGCGGCTGGATCATCGATACCTGCGGCATCCGCATGCTCTACAAGATCAGCGCGGGCTGCATGGGGCTGGCCATCTTTTTGTTCGTCTCTTCGCTGCTGGCCGGCAGGATCTTTCACATCAAACAGTATGATCCCGAGACCGACGAGGTCTCCAAAGCCATCCTGCTGCGCATGCGCGGGCAATAAGAGCGCCGGAAAAGCAAACAGGCGGCGCCCGGTTCATAGAAATATTGGCTTTTTCTTTATTTTTGGCACAAAATCGTTTACAATGAAGGTAGGTTACAGCTATTCCCTTAAGAGGGGGAAAACAACCTGCCGATCGATCTTGAAAATTTCCCGGGCGCAGTTTAGGGCTTTACCGTTTGGACTGCGCCTTTCCACTACCGGCCCCTCTTGGAATCCGCAAGAGGGTTTTTTTCAGGGTTCCAACGTATGGTATGGACAAACCGGGAAATTTGAGGTATCATTGTAATCCGTTTATACCGGATCAGGGAATGTACGGCATAAGAAAAGAGGAAAATCAAACCGCATGGATAAAAGGAAACGCCGCCAGTACCGTACGCATGATGAACGGTTCCGCTTCTTTTCCGGCTTCGAGTTGCTCTATTGGGCCGTCATGGCCTCCAATCCATTCTTCGTCCTGTTCCTGTATGAACAAGGGTTTTCCAATACACAGGTAGGCCTTTCCCTCGCCGTCAATGCTGCGTGTGGGTTTGTTGCGTTGCCCATTTGGGGACTGGTGGCTGATAAAATCGGCTCAAAAAGAAAAACGCTGATGATCCTGTTCGCTGGCGCCTGCATCACCTCGATGTGCACAGGGTTCCTGACGGGCAGCGTCCTGCCGACCATTCTCTTCCTGGGCCTGAACGTGTCCTTCCGCGGGTCGATCTCTTCCATCGTGGACAGCTGGGTCATCTATAACGCCAATACACCCGATGCACTGGGCCGCCGCTTCAGCTACGGGCCCATCCGCATGTACGGTTCCCTTGGCTTTGCGCTCTCGGGCCTGCTTTGTTATTTCCTGTTCGATACACTAGGCGTGAACGTGCAGTTTGCGTTCGCCATTTCGTCGGCGTTTGCGCTGCTCTGTTTCTCTATTTTGCTGCTGCACAAAGAAGAATACCTCGCGCAAAACACACAGGAAGTGCGCCTCAAACTTTCCGAACTCGCACCCGGGCGTTTATTCAGGAATTTTTACTTTTTTACATTTCTATTCGTTTATATGCTGATCAACGTACCCAACTTTTTTGGCCTCTCCTACCTCTCCGTCCTGCTGGAGGAACTGGGCGGCGCGCCCGTGTTCACGGGGGTGATCGGTTCCGTCCGCGCATTAGGCGAAGTACCCATGTTGTTCCTTTCCAAAAAGATACTGAAAAAATGGGGCTACGTTAAAACTATTTTTATCGTCGGCAGCCTGCTGGTTTTGGAACAGCTCTGCTACGTGATCTGCTCCGCGACCTGGCAGGTGCTGGCGCTGCAATTGATACACGGCCTCATCAATGGCCTGATCATGGGCTCCGCCGTCGGGTATATCTTTTCCCTCGTGCCGCGGGAGCTTTCGGCTACGGCCCAGACGCTCAGCGTTTCTTCCTGCTTCATCATCTCTGTGGCGGGCAACCTTGCGAGCGGGTGGGTACTGGACAGCCTGGGCATCCGCATGCTGTACGCGCTCTGCCTCTTCTGTGCCGTTTTGGCCATCGCGATCTTTGCCCTTTCCCTGTGGATCGGCAAATGCGCAAGAATCAAAAAAATACGACCCTGAAACGGACCCTGTCTCTCTGGCCCTGCGGCAGCGCATGCAAAAAGGCGACGCCGCCCCCCGAAACGTGAAATAACCCGAGAAAAACTTCCTTATCCCCCGTGCCCGCTTTTAGATAAAAACAGCATTGTTCCGCACGTTGTGGAAAACGCTCTGTGAAAAATCTGAAACAAAAATCGCCGGAGGTGTTTTTTGTGAACAAATACATCCAGTATATCACGTCCCTTTCTTGTGAGAAGGAAAAGCCCGAATTCCTGCTGGGAGACGGCTTCGCCTTCGCTAAAGTAGGCGCGTTCCTCGGCGGACATACAATCCGCACCGAACAATTCTACCATATCGTACTGCCGCATACGCCCCCGCCGGTACTGGTCGAAAACGGCAAGCCGTTCTACTTCCGCCGCTACCAATGCATCCTGCTCCCGCCCGAACAGGAATTTAAACTGATCGGCAGTTTTTCCCTCTGCCCCACCTATGAATACCTGCTCGTGCAGAAACAGATCGTGGAACAGATCGTGAAGAACTTTTACGGCGCCCTGCTCAGCCTGGATATCCTGCGGCGCAACGTGCAGGCGCAGACGCTGGACATCTTAAAGCAAATCGAGACCGAACTCAGGGAAAAACGGGCCGGCTACCAGGCGGTGGCCCGCTATTACCTCTCGCTGCTCGTTTCTTTCATCCTCCGGGGCGCGCAGGCAGACCTTTCCGACGCGTCGCGTAAAGACGGCATCGCGCAGGCCTGCGAATATATCGCGGGGTATTATAATACGGATATAAAGGTGGACGAACTGGCGGGCATCGCCAACATCAGCCTGTATCACTTCATCCGCCGCTTCAAAAAGGAGACGGGGCATACGCCGCATCAGTACATCAAGCTCTTCCGGCTGCAAAAAAGTGCGGAGCTGCTCGTGGAAACACCGCTGCCCATAGGCAAACTCGCGAAAAGCTGCGGGTATCTGAGCGTCGCGCATTTTTCCAACGACTTCCGGGAAAAGTACGGCTGCACCCCCACCGCCTACCGAAAAAACGCACAAAAGGGATAATGTAAAGGCAAAAATACGATAGGTTTCGCCTGTATCCAATGGTACAATTTTTGTAAACATCAGAGGGGTTCTCCCCTATGGAAAGGGAAAAGCGATGAAAAAGAAACTTTTACTATGGATCGTTACGATAATGTTCACTATGGTCCTGGCCGGCTGCAGCCCCAAAAACCTTCTGCCGGGCTTTGTGGAAGAAGAGGACGATCAACAGAAAGAAGAGAACCATGCGCAGCCTTCCCAGGAAGACGCGGACGACGCAGAGGGCACCTATGTTTTTGATAACGGCTCTGTCGTAGCCGGCAGCGACCTCTCCTGGCCGGCGGGCAGCATGGGTGACCTTCCCATCATCGACGGAAAGATCACGGCTGTGGTAAACATAGATACGTATACCGCCGTCACCTGCAGCAACATGACCAAGGCGCAGGCCGAAAGCTATCTGGCCAAGATCAAAAACCTGGGATACCAGGGCACGACCTGGACGGATGATGAGATGCTCTATTTTGGCGGCGAGAAAGACGGCAACGCCGTAATGTTCAGTTTTGAATTCGAAAGTGCCGAAGGGTTCGTCTCTTTCACGGTCGGCGAATAACAACCATCCCCTGTTTTCATTAAAATCCCGCCGCGCAGACTGCGCGGCGGGATTTTTTTACGGAGGGAGAAGCGGGCGCGTCTACTCTCTCTGCTTAGGGAAAACAAGCAAAAACAGCCGGCTAAATCTTTTTAGCTGGCTGTTTTCTTATTTCTTACTTCCGTCCGTTATTCGAGCGTACGGGCTTTGGTCTGCTCCGCCACGCGCGCGATGAAGGCGCCCAGGTCGGCCGCGCCCTCGTCCCCATTGGCGCGGCTGCGCACGGCGACGTTACCCGCTTCTTCTTCCTTCGCGCCGACGACCAGCATATAAGGCAGCTTCTGCATCTGCGCATCGCGGATCTTGAAGCCGATCTTCTCGGCGCGCTCATCCAGCTCGGCGCGCAAGCCCGCGGCCTTGAGCTTTTGCAAGACTGTCTGCCCGTAGGCCATGAATTTGTCCGAAAGCGGCAGCACGCGCACCTGCACGGGCGCCAGCCATACGGGGAAGGCCCCGCCGAAGTGTTCGATCAATATGCCGATGAAGCGCTCGATCGAACCGTAGGCTACCCGGTGGATCATGATAGGCTGTTTGGGGGTACCGTCCTTATCGATGTATTCGATCCCGAAGCGCTGCGGCAGCTGGAAATCCAGCTGGATCGTGCCGCACTGCCAGGTCCGGCCGAGCGAATCTTCCAGGTGGAAGTCGATCTTGGGGCCGTAAAACGCGCCGTCCCCTTCGTTCACGGCATACTCGGCGCCGATATCTTCCAGCGCCTGGCGCAGGCCCTCGGTGGCCGTCTGCCAATCCTCGTCCGAACCCATGCTGTTCTCGGGCCGGGTGGAAAGCTCCATATGGTATTTGAAGCCGAATTTCTTATAGATCTCGTCGATTAGGCGGATCACGCCCTTGATCTCCTGGGGGATCTGCTCGGGGGTCATATAGATATGCGCGTCGTCCTGCGTGAAGCAGCGCACCCGCATCAGCCCGTGGAGCGCGCCCGACATCTCGTGCCGGTGCACCAGGCCCAGTTCGCCCACCCGCATGGGCAGTTCCCGGTACGAATGGATCTCGGATTTATAGACCAGCAGCCCGCCCGGGCAGTTCATCGGCTTGACGGCAAATTCCTGGTCGTCAATCATTGTCGTATACATGTTTTCCCGGTAATGGTCCCAATGGCCGGAAGTCTCCCACAGTTTGCGCGAAAGCATGATGGGCGTAGAGATCTCCACATAGCCCTCGCGGGTATGGACCTCGCGCCAGTAATCGATGAGCGCGTTTTTAATAATCATCCCCTTGGGCAGGAAAAAGGGGAAACCGGGGCCTTCTTCCATCAGCGCAAACAGGCCAAGTTCCTTGCCAAGTTTCCTATGGTCGCGCTTCTTTGCCTCTTCTATGCGGGCAAGGTATTCTTTCAATGCGGACTTTTTGGGGAAAGCCGTAGCGTAAATACGGGTGAGCATTTTGTTATGCTCGTCACCCCGCCAATACGCCCCCGCAATCGAAGTCAGCTTAAAAGCGGCGACGGATTTGGTGCGCATCAGATGCGGCCCCGCGCAAAGATCGGTGAATTCGCCCTGCGAATAAAAACTGAGTTCCGCGTCTTCGGGCAGGTCTTCGATCAGTTCCACCTTATAGGGTTCGCACCGCTCCTGCATCAGCGCGATGGCTTCTGTGCGCGGCAGTGTGAACCGCTCGAGCAGCAGGTCTTCCTTCACGATCTTAGCCATCTCGCCCTCGATCGCTTGCAAGTGTTCCGGCGTCAATGTGAAGGAAAACTCAAAATCGTAATAGAACCCGTTTTTGATAGCCGGCCCTATGGCCAGTTTTGTATCGGGGTACAGGCGTTTGACCGCCTGCGCCATGATATGCGAAGCCGTGTGCCGGAAAGCCGCGCGCCCCGCCTCGTCTTCGAATGTCAAAATCTCCAGCGCCGCATCGTCATAGATCTTGGTGCGCAGATCCACGACCTGCCCCGCCAATCTGCCCGCACAGGCCGCACGGGCCAGCCCTTCGCCGATGCTCCGGGCCACGTCCAGGACCGATACGCCCGGTTCGAAGTCTTTTTCAATGCCGCCTTTCAATGTCAATTTCATATCCAACCCTCCTGTATGAGACTATTTCTATCCAATAAAAAAACCCTTCTCTGCGAATCTCATTCGCAAAAAAGGGACGATTCTCTTATAAACCGCGGTTCCACCCACCTTCCCCCGCACGGTGTGCAAGGGCGCTTCCTTCGGCGATAACGGGCCGGCCCGGGTTTTTTACCGCTCCGAGATGGTCTTCCGCCGCCGTGGCAACGGGCGCTCTCACCCCGCTCTTTATGCGGGCGCCCCTCTCTTTTTGCTGGCCGGATGCGTACTCTTCTCTTCCACGCTTGGCTTCTTTATATTACCATAATAGTATACCCCAAAGAATTATGTGTCAAGCAACTTCTTATAAAAAACCGTGCTTTTTGTTGTTATGAAAAGACAGGCATGCTATGATGAAGAAAAGCAGAGAGGAGCCGATTCTGCCATGCGTATAAGAAGATGGGCCGCGGCCGGCATTGTACTCTGCGTACTGGGGCTATCCGCATTTGGCGCCTACAAGTTGATGAATTCCCGCACGTTCCAGCTCTTCGGGGAGATCGTGCCCCGCGTCGAAACGGAAGAAAAACTCGTCGCGCTCACATTCGACGACGGGCCGGCGGGAAAAACACCCGCCATTTTAGCGCTGCTAAGCGAACTGGATGTCCGCTGCACCTTCTTCCTCATCGGCGGGGCGATCGAAGACCATATGGACGATGCCCGGGCCATCGTACAGGCCGGGCACCAGATCGGCAACCACAGCTATTCGCACGAGCGCCTGCTCTTTAAGAGCATGACCGCCCTGCGCAAAGAAATAGAAAAGACAAACGTGCTGATCCGCGAGGCCGGCTATACGGGCGAGATCCTCTTCCGCCCGCCCTACCTCAAAAAGCTGGTACTGCTGCCGCTCGTCCTGCGGGAACTGGATATGACGACCATCACCTGCGATATCGAGCCCGACTCCTACGTAGAGGTGGCGAAAAGCGCGGAAAGCATCGCCGCGTATGTCATCAAAAACGTCCGGCCCGGCTCCATCGTCCTGCTGCACATCATGAACGAAGGCAACGAAGCCGCGCTCACCGCCCTGCCCGCGATCGTCTCCGGCCTGCGGGCGGAGGGCTACCGGTTCGTCACGGTCAACGAGCTGCTGGACGCCGCCTGAGCCCGCCGCTTCCCCGGCATGTTTGCCCGCCCGCTGCGCATATATACTTGCATATAAAGATGTTTTTTGAGGTGTTACCATGCATAATAGGAACAATTGGGTACGGCTGCTGACGGTGCTTCTGGTTTTTTTCGCCCTGTCTCTCGGGGCGTATTTCGCGCTGCGGCCGACAGACAAGCAGCAAACCGAGAACCTGCCCGAGACCGCCTCTTCTTCGCCGGAAACTTCCTCCTCTTCCCCGGAGGCAGCGTCCCCTTCGCCGGAGGCGTCGTCCCCCGAACCAAGCCCGGCAGAGACACAAGAACCGCTCTCTTCCTATGAGATCACGGCCCGGCAGGACCTGCTCGTCCTGATGCTGGCCTACCCGGGGCAGATCGCCGGCCTGGAAACGGGCGAAGACGGCAATGTCTACCTTATCATGCGGTCGGGCAGCAAGATCGTCTACGACGACCGGGCGGAAAAAACGTTCGAACAAAAACTCTATGACGCCGACCTGCAGGATATGCTCGCCCAGGCCTACCCGCTGGGCACGATCGATACGATCCCCCCGGAAAACAACGACCCCGGCCGGATCCGCGCCTATGCCTTCTTTTATGAGCTCTATGGAGAGAGCCGGGACGAGATCGAATCCAACCTGACCTATATCGTGCTGGGCGGGGGCACTTTCCCGTTCAATGAAAACAACGGGGCCGCCGCCGCGCTCAAGGCCGCGTTTACAGATATCGACGCGCTCCTCGCCGAACAGCCCGAAATCTATTCGTTCGTCTATCCGGTCAACGGCACGTTCAATTACCGGGTCATTGCTGGCACCGACCGGCTCAGCCCGCACGCCTTCGCCCTCGCGGTCGACCTGAAGAGCAACGCGTACGATTACTGGCAGTGGGCCACGCAGGCGCAGGGCCAGAGCCGCCTGGACGATTACCCCCAGCAGCTCGTCGCCGTGTTCGAACAGAACGGGTTCATCTGGGGCGGCAAATGGTCACATTTCGACTTTTTGCATTTCGAATACCGGCCCGAACTGCTCTTTAAAGCGCAGTATGCCGTGGACGCCGCGACTTTGCCCGACCCCTGGTACACGGGCTTTCCCGAAACCGAATCCACCGTCGCCTATATCGGCATGATCGAGGCGGCGCTGGGGTAAAGGAGCAAGCGCTCACACCGACAACTAAAAAAGCCGAATAGAAAATAGCACGCAGCAGCGTGCTATTTTCTTTGTTTATTCCATTTGTCTCCGGCAAGCCAGAGCTGGGCGCGCGTATCAAAAACAAATCATTTCGTTTGATCGCTGAAATTCCCTTTGCCGACAGTCGCAATGATTCTTTCCTTAAGACTTTTTTGCAGTTCCTCCGGAGTGCTGTATCTGACCTGATTATATTGCCTCACATCAAAATGAGGTTCTTGCCCTTTATCTTTATATGATTTTTCATCTGCGGTAAAAATCACTTCTTTTTCCCTGCCCAATGCATAGCCTGCCTCGAAATAGACACCGCCACGGTTCCCTGTCAAATCGGCCACGACAAAATCGCTCATCCGGATTTGGTACAGTATTTCGGGAACGATTTGCTTATTATGCTGATAATCGCTCATTATGATGGCTTTATATCCGGCACCTCGGATGGCCTCTGTTATAGCATTTTTAATTTCAGGCATGGTTTCGTCAAACCACATTGCAATGAACCCTTGGCCGTGTTTTGCACCCTCTTTACTGATTTCATCGAGACGTTGCCAAGCACGATAATTAAGAGTTAAAACATAGTCACTTAGGTCCCTTTCCCTTCCTTGTGTAATCAATCCTAAGTTTTGCAACATCTTTAATATTGATTCTTCTTCCTGATTAGCGTTATATTGTGAGGAGTTTGTGATAAAAAGAATAAGCTTCTTTTTTTCAGAGTCTTCCAGATATTTCAGATATATTTTTCCGCCAACATATTTATTGAGATAAGTCAGATTTTCCAATATCATATCTATCCGTTCAGAAATATTTCGCGGATACAGGTCTAATAGTTGTTTTACGGTGATGACCGTATGGTCTTTAAGTCTTTTTCTAAAAGCCTCTATTTCTTTAGTATCTTCCGTATCGGCAATATAATAAAGTTCATTAGCACCTCTCTTTTGGGTAAAATAGTAGTAATAGCAGGCTCTGAATTTTAAGCTTCGCTCATCGTCCCCATTGAAAAGTTTTTCAACACTGTAACGACTACTAAAACGTATTTTTAGCCGGCATTTTTTGCATTCAATAATTTTCTCGAGTGCATCCTCTACAGATTCTACATTAATTTGGCCCCCGCAAAGTAAACAGTTTTTTTCCATTGCATCCTTTCTTTCTGTAAAGAGGAGCAGCCACACCTGATTATTCTCGCTCTATTAATATTATACCTTTTTTCTTATTGTATCTAAATAAAAAAACCAAAATAAAGAGAGCAGGTCCTTCCCTGCTCTCTTTTCTACTATCCCTCTTCCACCTTATCCAACCTGCGCGTGTTGCTCTTGCTCCGCTGCTCAACCTGCACCATCCGTTCGACCAGGGTGTTGTGCACTTTCACGCGCTCTTCGAGCTGGCGCAGGCGGAAGTTGGTGAGCTTGGCGCTCGCCAGTATGCCGCCGAGCGAGCCGGCGAGCGTACCCGCACAGGCGAGCACGGCCGTCAAAACATTGCTGTCCACCGCTAAACCTCCCCGTCGCCGTCTGCATCTTTCTCTTCTTCGTCCGCGTCTCCTTCTTCCCCGCCGCCCTGCGCGAGCTGCTTGAACAGTTGGTTCGCATAGACCGAAAGCCCTGCACAGAAGCGCGTCGCGCTTCCTAAACACCGCCCCGTACGCGAACTGTCCCCGGCAGGGTGCCGCCGGGATAAACGTTTGATCGTACGGGTCTATTCCCGCCTGTTCTCCCGCATAAACCCGCACGGGTACAGCTCCCGGCAGGGTACCGCCCCCCGGCATACGCGTTTGATCGTACGGGTCTATTCCCGCCTGTTCTCCCGCACAAACCCGTACGGGTACGGCCCCCGGCAGGGTACCGCCAGTATACGCGTTTGATCGTACGGGTCTATTCCCGCCTGTTCTCCCGCACAAACCTGTACGGGTACAGCCCCCGGCAGGGTGCCGCCGGCATGACGGATTTAACTAGCGCCTGCTATTACGCAGCAGCCCGTCCTTACATGCCACCCCGCAAGGGGCTTGCCTTTGCCGCCCGGAGCCGCTATAATAAGCCACATGGATTATCAATTCAGGAAAGCAAACGCGGCGGACGTCCCCGCCATAGCGGAAATCTATCTGGCAGGCAAGGCCTTTTTAAAAGCGCAGGGCATCGACCAATGGCAAGGTCCTTACCCTTCGGCCCAGACGGCTGCGGAAGATGTGGCCGCGGGCATCGCCTATGTCCTGGAAGACGCCGCGGCCCATGTCGCGGCGGTCGCGGTCGTCTCGGGCGAAGACCCGTTTTACCGTACCCTCTCGGGCAAATGGCTGCAAGACGGCCCCTACGCGACCATCCACCGTATGGCCATTTCGCCGGCCGCGCGCGGGCAGGGTCTCGCCCGTCCCTTGTTTCTCCACTGCCTCCGGCTGGCGGAGGCAGCGGGCGTTTCTTCGGTGCGGGTGGATACCCATCCGCAAAACAAGATCATGCAGGCCGCGATCCTGCGCGCCGGTTTCACGCAGTGCGGCATGTTGCGCGTGTACGACGGCACGCGCCGCATTGGGTACGAACGGCTGTTCACCGATTGAGCCGCGCTCTCGCCCATATTGACAGCGCCCCCTCTTACGGTTTATAATTATTCGCGGATGCCGAAGTGGCGGAACAGGCAGACGCACAGGACTTAAAATCCTGCGGGGCTTAAACCCCCGTACCGGTTCGATCCCGGTCTTCGGCACCAAAATTGATTTTTTCTAAAAAAATTCTAAAAAATTTGTCTCAGAACGTGCAGAGATTTTTCTGCCCGCCACAAAGTTACCTCTTCGTGGTTTTTTTAATATTCAACTTAGAACCGATTTTATTGTATTTGCAGAATTTATTTTTGAACTAAAATCCAAGTGAGAATAAATATCTGCTGTTGTTGAAAATGTGCTGTGCCCTAACCATTCCTGTATTGCCTTCATTGGTGTTCCATTTGCCAGCAATAAGCTTGCACAACTGTGTCTAAGATCATGAAATCTAATCTTTCTTAAATTGTGTTTTTCTAATAACAAGGCAAAATGTTCTGCTATATAATTTGGTCTGATTAGATGTCCCAATTCATTTACAAAAACATAATCAAAATATTCTTTACAATACCCATTATTAAAAAGTTTTCTATTTACTTCTTGTTCTTCTTTAATTTTTAATAATATATCTTCTATTTTGGGTATAAGAGGAAATGTTCTAAAACTTGATTTATTTTTTAATTTGTCTTCTCCACAATAAAATGTTTGATATCCCCCTAAAGCATTGTATACATAGAAATACAGGTTCCCGTCCGTGTATTTAAGGCCCCAAAGGCTGCCGGCGACAGGAGATCAGAAATAGGCAGCGCCACCTTTAAAGGTGGCGCTGTTTCTTTTATGAATAACTCCCTTGTTAAGTTTTTGAGTATTGTCAGACTGGTATCTAATTATGCTGATTTTTCTGATTTACTTATGCCCACTGATCATTCGGGTATTCTTTAAGTATTCTTAACGTGTTTTGGGAAATAGCCGATGCCAATTTTTCATTGCTAAGCAACTTAGATAGATTATTTAGCCACATTTGATTATTTGTTGCTTCTGCCATTTTGACGGTTTCATTAAGCGAAAAAGAAAAAAGTGTCATGTCAGTATATCTTTTCAGCCTATCAAGAATAATCAATGCTCCTGGCCAATTCAAATCCTCTATCCATTCTAATAACCGCATTAAATAAGGGTTTAATGTACTATCTGGTTTCTCAGACAATAGTTTTGCGCAATTTTCCCACACATTTTTATTACATCCCAAATGTAAAGGTTGTAAAAATACATTGATACTCTTAACACCTTGTGCAAGCTTTAATCCTTTATTCTGTACTTCAGCTTTGTTATTCCAATCTAACATAGCCATAATTTCATCAATATTATACAAATTAGTTACCTCCATCCCATTTTACAACAACCGATCTCACAGTTACTGTCCAAATCGAGCTTGAACCAGCATTACGCCAATCCTCGACCCTAAACCCGGAGCGGCAATGACAACGATCGAAACCTTAAATGCAACTGGTATTGTTTATGCCGTTCAGGATGGTCCCACTCACGTTAGTGTGTATCCGGTGGGGGCTAGGTGTCGTAGAAAATGATAACCCTGTATTTGTTGCAACGTCACGGTTAGTTGGAACAAAATTCCCAGGATTTGTCCTTCCGTACCTATATATTACCGTTGAAGAAGATTGTGCATCAGTAATATCTCTTTCTTCTTCCGATTTCTCTTTCGGTATAGATTTGGCTGCTTGATAAATCCCGACCCCTATGGCCCCAGCGGTTACAACAGTTGCCACAATCAACATTACCGCATCAACAAATGGAAGGGGCCCATCTCCCAAAGTTGCTGCTCCCATACCTGAATATACTGGCGCTAATATTTTAATGTTTTGCGTAACAAGGGAAAATTGCGGTTTTAGATGCGAAGCTAGAATAGCAAGTTGACTATCAAGCCAACACCAAACAATTCCGCGAAGTCATCCGCGACTACCTGAACATTGACAAACTAACGCCTTTTATTCTGAATAAGCTGTTTGAGAAAATTCAGGTTGGACGAGCAGAAATAGTCAACGGACAGGCAGTACAGGAGGTTACCATCGTGTGGAGGTTTGCGGGGGGGCGATAGCGTAGCTTCACAGATCCCCGCCCCGAAGCGATTTGATCGCTCCGGGAGAACCTTTACTAACAAAACAGTAT
This sequence comes from Christensenellaceae bacterium, assembly GCA_963665505.1. Taxonomy (GTDB): domain Bacteria; phylum Bacillota; class Clostridia; order Christensenellales; family Christensenellaceae; genus QANA01. The sequence continues at coordinate 949,943 of OY762275.1, read as the reverse complement.
AATAGCATCATCGATTACTCCGTTTGAATAAAATGGTTTTTAAATACTTCCAAAGCATCCAAGTATGTTTGACAGTAATCGTTCATTTCATTACTCAAATTTGCTTTCAAAAGACTTTGTAGGGTTTCAGCATAACTACTGTCAAAAATCACACTGTCGCCATCACCCCAAGGAGAAAAACGAGGATCTATCTTATGGTTTTTCAATAAATCATGAGCAAACATAAAACCTATTTCATAGCAAAGCATGAGGTCAATTTTCTCGTCATCGTCGCATTCTTTGATATAATCGGGAATTGGAATATCTATTAATGCACGAATTTTCTTGTGCTCGATTTTATCTAATTCTCTCACGGCAACCTCCCTCAGGAGCGTATGAGTCCTGAAATTGAATAGAAACCTCTGACACCAGCTCCACTAAGTCTCAAGCTTCCAGAACTCATTAATTTTCCTACTCCATTACTGGTATTCCATAAAGCCTTTGCGTCGTTAGTATAGGTAATAACGTTTTTTGTCATAGCAGATTTTCCTTCTTGAAGTACATGCTTGATATAATGATTCGACATGTTTTTTAATGAACCACCTTTTGACGAGGCGTCCCAAGCTTTTGCCGCTTGTCCTACTTTCACAGCGCTACTTACAGCTCCTGTTATGGCACCAGTAATTGCTCCTGATAGAGCACCACTGGCGCCTCCATCAAGTGCGGCTTGTCCGGCTCCTTTCCAACTTCCAGTAGATACTCTGTGGGAAACTGCTCCAGTTCCTGCACCTATAACGGCTCCGGTTGCCATACCAATAGCGGCTCCCTTTAAAGCCCCGACAGCTATTACTGCTGCTACAGTTCCTGTTCCTGCAGTGGCCACTGTTACTGCGGCAACTATAGCCACAACGGCAACCACCGCTACGGCAGCTACTGCTTTTTTAACCCAAGATGGCCAATCTCCTGTTTCATCTGCCATATTGATTGGATTATTAAAGCAGTACGCAAATAAATTGTACCCCTGAATGGCGCCTACATCCGAAATCACACTGTCCGCATTGATAAACCGGCCCCATTCGGGACTATAGTACCGGCTGTTCAGGTAGTAGAGCTCCGTCTCATCGTCATAATAGTAACCACGGTATCTGAACGGGTTGTCTGCCCCGAGCGTGCCGGCCATACTGCCCGATGCGAACAGCAGGTTGCCCCATGCGTCATATCCATATTCTACCACAACAGTGCCGCTGCTGTTAATGATTTTCAGGATATCTCCCTAAAGCATTGTATACATAGAAATACAGGTTCCCGTCTGTGTATTTGAGACCCCAAAGGCTGCCGGCAGCATAAAACCAAAAAAGATTGTGCCACCCATATGGGTGGCACAATCTTTTTCCAACATTTTTTAAGTTGTCCCTTGTTACATTTTAAAGTTATTCAAATCCAAATAAATATTCACTTTTGACTTCCATCTTAATTTTTTGTAAAAATTTTTCATAGGATATTTCTGTATTCTCCACTATTAATTTTTTGCCGGACTTCGTTTTTAGAACTATTCTTTCAGATTTTGCTTGATTTTCTTTGACTTGACGCACTGCAGAAATGATCTCATCAAAGGTAAACACATAAGTTTTTTTGAAAATTGAGTATACCGTTATTTCTTTTCCTTTCACGATCACCTTAAATTTCAGTGTTTTCAAAACCAAATACATTCCCAACCAAAAGAATAACCCAAAAGTAATGTAAAAAATAGTATGTGGTATTTCTTCCGAAAAGAATGTAAAGCAAAGCAAAACCACAATCGACGCAACAGCACAGGCCATCCCTACTATTAAAACAAATTTGGGAATCGTAATAATAAAATGCGCATCAGACATCGTCTTGCTTGTCTTACGATTTGTTTTTTTGATTTCCAAAAGAACGAGTATACTACAAGCTGGCACAAAAATTGCTGTTAAAATTCCACCAATATTCATTCTATCTCCTTTTTTTATGGTGTACACCAGTAAACTGCCTCTGTCGGTGAGTAGTTCTTCTCTACACCATATTGTTCGAAAAGCCCTTTAAATCCCATAGCCGTAGAAATACCTAAGTCAGATATAAAACCTGACATAATTCCTTTAGCGATAACTTTTGTTGACATTTTCGATACGGTTTTATTGCCTAATTTCGTTAGACCAGATTTATATACCGCATCCATACAGTTGCGCCCAATTGTTGTACCAGAAACTTTGACTGGAACAACTTTACTGAAAACAGCACCTATTGTTGCATCGACAACGGTGTTAGCCGCTATCTCCCCCGCTGATCGTTTTTTCTCACTCGTAACATTTTCAAGTATCTGTCCAACTAGCGTTGATACACCATTTGATACTGCGGCACCAACAACCGGTCCGGCATATATGGCTGTAATTCCACCAACCGCGCCACCTACCCCAGCACCAACATAGGTTTGCCAACTGGAAAATTGCCATGAACCACTACATACACTGGTTACAACATCACTAAAAAGTTGAGATGCAAGACCTACTACTGCCCCTACCGCTCCTGCAATCAAATCATCTAGCCCAAACCACTGTCCAGTGGAATCAGAATGGTTTACGGGATTGTTTTCGCAATAGGCATACATATTTGTTGAAAATACACTGCCGCTATGTGTTCGTATCAATGCATCTGCATTGATGAACCGGCCCCATTCAGGATTATAATACCGGCTGTTCAGGTAGTAGAGCTCCGTCTCATCGTCATAGTAGTAACCGCGGTATCTGAACGGGTTGTCTGCCCCGAGCGTGCCGGCCATACTGCCCGATGTGAACAGCAGGTTGCCCCACGCGTCATACCCATATTCTACTACAACAGTGCCACTGCTGTTAATAATTTTTATGATATCTCCCTGGGTATTGTATACATAGAAATAGAGGTTCCCGTCCGTGTACTTGAGGCCCCAAAGGCTGCCGGCAACAGGAGATTAGAAGGAGACAGCGCCCCCCGCACAGGTGGCGCTGCCCATTTTGCCGAGACAATTCTTATCTTTGCAACGAATACGTATATACATATGTTTAGTAGATACTGGCATCAATGCTTTCACAAATGATTTTTATTTCACTAAAATCTGCCATTAAAAACCTGACCGCAAAGAAATCATCATTCCATAGGCCGTCATTTGCAAGGCACTTGTTTTTTATCTCTTCAATAAAGTTATCCTCCGTATGCTGGTTCGGTATCGCTTCCCAACCAAGCACCTGGCTCTTCGCCCATACTATAACTGCGTGAACAGACGAAAACGAAAGTTCAAACACATTTTTGAATTGTAATACAAGTTTAATAGGAGCACTCCGGTATTCTGAAATTTTGATTGTCAGACTTTTCTCTTGAATATCAAACTCAAAGGAGCGGATCCAATGATCATGTACGTATAAATCTCCAAACCCAAGACTACTTGCATTCTCTTTGTTTATAACCATTTTATCAACCTCCAAAATAAATCGTAGCATAGGGTTCCGGGACAATACTTCCCGGGTAAAAATGGGCGTCTTCATAAACAGGATCGTTATCAATATGATAGTGTGGGCCATCTTCTTTATTAGGGTTTTCATCCCATCTAAAAATTGTTTTTTTCCCTAACATCCAAGTTAATAATATCCCGTTTGATGTCCCCGCACGTGGAACCAGCTCTAATCCAGCCGGGTTAAATTCATATGGATTTTCAGGGAAAATAACCGGATCTTTCTCTTCAGTTTCCGATTGAACTGCGGGAATTGCATCGGCTCTATCCTTTGACCGATCCTTGGATCTTGCTTCCGCCGCCACTGCTTCTGCAATTACGACTAGTGATACAGCCATAACAGCCAAAACGGTGACCTGTAGTGCTGTCGATATTACAGCTCCTCCTGCTACAGCTAATTCAGGAGCAGCAACAAGAGTCGCCAAAATGAGAGCTGCCGCAGCAACGACTCCAAGCGCAACCTCCCACCATTCATGGCCTGTTGGATCCATTCTGTTAACGGGATTGTTACCACAATACGTGAATAAATTCGTACCCGTCACGTCACTGCCGATCGCAACTTGGTTATCCGCATTGATAAACCGGCCCCATGTTTGAAGGTCACGCTGCCGGACTGATATCCGATGAAAATTACACATTGTTTTCAGGCGAATATTAGTCCGAGCGGGTGGAAATCCTGCAAAAGCTGAATGCACTTGATTTCGAGCTGGGAGTTCAGAGCGACTACCAGACAAAGACCGAAAAGCTACGGAAAATCATTCGCGACTATCTGAACATTGACAATCTCACACCTTTAATACTCAATAAACTTATTGAGATAATTCAGGTTGGGCATGTGGAAAAAGTGGATGGTCAGATGGTACAGGAAATTACCATTGTGTGGAGGTTTGCGGGGTTAATTAATGGAAGCAGCTAAAATCGTCTCTAATTCTCAATCTGACTTATGATTTTGTTGGTAATTAGATCTCGTTTAATTACTTCAAAAACAATATCATTCTCAATTTGGAAAGAGATCAAATTTGCATCTTCAGTAATATACGCAGGTATATAGAATCCACTTCCTATATCAGCGTGTGGTTGCCCCAACATTTTCTTTAATGTTTCAACATTCATATTTAGAAACTGGTTAATATCAACTTCTTTAATGAGCTTGATTTTTTGTACTCTTTTGCATTTTCTTTCAGATGAAAATTCTGCCAGCTTTTGGACAATACCACTATCCTCTACAACGACCAAATAGTTACCGTCAATTTCATATGCCGATAATGTATTTAAAGCAATGTAAGGAGTATGTTTATTGTTAATTTCACTCATTTTATCACCTTTTATATAATCATCGTTGCTCATACACCCGGAAAAAAGTAGTATTACAAGCAATAGTAATGAAATAATTCTTTTCATGCCGTCCTCCTTAATTTGGTCCTACTTCATAATACCCTAAAAATCCATCATAAATTCCTCTGTCACAGGTTGCTGGATCAGTAATGGCATTACCCGAAGCGTCCCAACTGATTATAGGAGTTGATCCGGGCTTATGTGACTATGTTCCATCATCGTTTCTTCGGTACCAGTGATAATCCGAACCATCTGTTGCATAGACCAAAGCAACAACCCAGTTTCCTGATTTTGCGACATGATCTGCAGAATCAACCTCTGTATAATTTAATTTTAGAACTTTTGCATCGGCTGATACTTTTTTATTAATATTATTTTTTACTGTTGCGGTATTTCCTCTTAAGTCACGTGCAGTTAGTCCATTCCCAGAAAACTCTCCTGGTTGTGGTTTTCTTTGGAACGATGAACCCGTTCTTGGATCATTTTCAAGTTTCATTGCATACGCATAGCAATTAGCTTGGCCAGAATACGGCGCTGGTTTTGAAGCAGGTTTATTACTTGCCGAGCAACCAGATAATGAAGCAACCAATCCAACGACTAAGGCAACTCCAATCACTATTCCCCAGAACTGACCTGATGGGTCAGCACGATTCACAGGATTGTTACCACAATAGGCAAACATATTGTTTCCAAGTATATCTTGACCTGTGGAAACATATCCATCCGCATTTTATGAATCTACCGATTTCCGGATCATAATAGCGAGATTGTAACGAATAAAAGCCCGTCTCATCGTCATAATAGTAACCACGGTATCTGAACGGGTTATCCGCGCCGAGCGTGCCGGCCATACTGCCCGATGCGAACAGCAGGTTGCCCCATGCCTCATACCCATATTCTACCACAACAGTGCCGCCGCTGTTACTAATTTTCAGGATATCTCCCTAAAGCATTGTATACATAGAAATACAGGTTCCCGTCTGTATATTTGAGACCCCAAAGCCTACCGGCAACAGGAGATCAGAAAGAAACGGTGCCACCTTTAAAGGTGGCACCGTCCATTTTACCGACAACTTTCTTTAGCTTTGCAATAAATATGTATGTTTAGTAAATGCCGGCGTCAATGCTTTCACAGATGATTTTTATTTCACTAAGATCTGCCATTAAAAATCTGACCGCAAACAAATCATCATTCCATTGGCCGTTATTTGCAAGGCGCCTGTTTTTGATCTCTTCAATAAAGTTGTCCTCCGTATGCTGGTTCGGTATCGCTTCCCAACCAATCTTCATTATTACCTTATTACACCCTCTCATGTCTAGTATTTAGGCGAATAAAAACCCACCTACAATTTTATACGCATTCGGAGTTTTAAAACCGTATAGCCGCTTTTAAAAGTAGTTCCCAGAAACATCATAATTTAGACCATCCCGGATTTACCAAGCACAATCCGGAAATTTATTTAGATAAATCTTACTATTTTGATTTTAATAACTTAGAAACTTTTTTAGCTACAATTTCCCATCTGTTGAAATCATCCGCTATACGGGAATAGCTTTTACCAATTATTGAACTTCTGTTAAGGGAATCTTGTAATTGAAGAATCTCAAAGAAATTCGAATACTTTTTTAAATTTTTTTCATTATTTAGTATTTCAAAACATTTGTCTAGCAGAACATCGCTAAAGTCATCAAGTATTACCGCTGCTGCTCCATATTTATCATCTTTATTTTTAGAATAAAGGATAATATCTACAAGCTTATTAAAACCTGGAATTGGAATTTTGCAATATCCGTTTTCCTTACCCCATCCAAAATTATATAGTGGCCTAAACTTCCAAAGTGAGCAATCACTATCTCTTTTAAAAATCTCAGGCTTGTTCGTTTGAACTAGTCCAAAGTCAGCATATTTTTGTTTATTAAATCTAAAACTCATTAAAAAATAGTTTCCCATTAACAATCTCTTTCTATGGCATAATTTGTATTATGCTATCTGACGTTACTACACCATAAATAATGTTATTTCCAGACAACAACGGATACTCAATTGTCGCCCACACGCTTTTCAGAAAAACGCCAGCAGAATTTTGAATCGAATAAATTACACTTCCAGTACTATTAGCTATATTTGCGAAATTAGAGGAAGCAGCTTGCCACATCTTAAAAGATGCATCAATAGATTCTAGATACTGCCCTAACCGTGTCGTTTCTAAAGTTTTACCACTAACTTCTGAGGATGAAGCAAAACTTTTCGCAACATTTTTAGCTACATTTCCTCCTGACCAAAAAACTTGTGGTGTCTTACTTATAGCTTGAGATACATTGTCGGATATCATTTTCGCTCCGGCAGTAATTCCTCCTCCAGTTACAGTTGTCATCAACGCACTGCCCCCAGTCATGACTGCCGCTGTGGATGCTGTAGCGCTCCCTGCTAATAAAACTCCAGTAGCTGCTCCTACCCCAAGACCTACCAAGCCGCCTACGGCAGCTCCGATCAGGGCGCCTTTGACAACACTCTCTCCCTTTGCTGCGGCAACCACGCCTCCAATAATTGCACCTGCAACAGCACCTATAATAGCCGTTAGAAACATAAACATATGACCAGTAGAATCTATCGTATTAACAGGATTGTTCCCGCCATAGCAAAACAGATTCGTACCTGTCAGCCCAGACTGAAGATTTAACTGAGAATCCGCATTGATGAACCGGCCCCATTCGGGATCATAATACCGGCTGTTCAGGTAGTAGAGCTCCGTCTCGTCGTCATAGTAGTAGGCGCGGTATCTGAACGGGTTGTCTGCCCCGAGCGTGCCGGCCATACTGCCCGATGTGAACAGCAGGTTGCCCCACGCGTCATACCCATATTCTACCACAACAGTGCCGCTGCTGTTAACAATTTTTATGATATCTCCCTGGGCATTGTATACATAGAAATACAGGTTCCCGTCCGTGTATTTGAGGCCCCAAAGGCTGCCGCTCGCATCATAAAGGAAATAAATGGGGTTGCTCGCGCCGGTCTTTTCCCAGGTCACATTCCCGCCAACCACATTATATTTGGTGGTCGTCCCGTTTACTGTTTTTTCGGTGCGGATCCCGTCATCGTTATACTTGAAGCTGGCCGTTGTGGCACCGTCCGTCATTTGCTGCAGTTTTCTGCCCTGCGTCCATGTATATTCCCATGTGCCGTCGTCCGTCGGGTTGCCTATATTGTCATACGTGATCCCGACCCCGTCATACGAGGCAAGCTTATCTTTCCACGTTGCGTCGTATGTGTATGCAATCGTATCAATTGCAGCACCTACCGCACCGTCGCCCGCCACAAACGCATACTGCCCTTTGGATAGGATGTTCCCGCCGACATCATACGTGTACAATACCGTGTAGCTTGTGCCTCCCCACCTATAGTTCTCACGTATCAGCTGGCCAAACGCGTCATAGCGGTATTCCGAATAATTGTTGGCATCTTTTTGAATACGGGTAATATAGCCACGGTCGTCATATGTATAACTCAGCGTCTCCGCCCCGTTTGTAATGGATGATACCCTGCCGGAATTTACGGAGGTGGTTCCATCCCCGGCCTCATACCCAATGCTTGTGCTGTAAATCGTGTTCGCACCGTTTTTAATGGAAGTACCGGTGAGCGTCCCCAGCGTTGCATTGTATGCATTATCAATACTGTAGGTACCGAACGCGCTTGTATCCGCCTTGCCGTCATCGTCGTATGTATATGTAGTTTCGTAGTCTGTTCCGTAGATCTTTTCCTTAAAAGAGGAAACGCTATCTACATTATTGTAGGAATACGTGGTCGTACATGTTCCCGCACTGTCTTTCTTCGTGATCATGCCCAACCTGTTCAGGCTGTCATATTCGTACCGGTATTCCGCATTCTGCACATAATCCTTCACGTATCCGACGTTTCCGCTGTTGTCATATTCATATGCATACAGATCGGTCGCTCCCTGCGATACCTTTATCACCCGGTCATACGCATCATACGTATAGCTCAGCGTTTGCCCGTTTCCATAAGTAACGCTGTTGAGCCGCCCGGTATTCTCCTCCAGACTCCTGGTAATCAAAGATTGTGCCCCGACGCTCGTACCGGTGTTCCAACCCAGCGTGTTATATGAGAACGTATAGTCTACCGACCCGCTGTTGGGAGCATTATGAGATACTTCCGTTAAACGGTCATCGGTATACGTATAACTGCTGGAAACCGTCGTCCCGCCCGAAGCCATACTCGTCCCGGTCAGCATGTCCGTATCACTGTCATACACATAATTGGTCGTGTAATTCAGAGGGTCGGTCACGCTTGTCAAGGTGCCTTTATACGTGTCGTACGTATAGTTCAACTGGTTCCCGAACGGATCCGTTACGTAATCCACATAATTCCCGCCGCCATCATAGTTTACCGTTGCGCGTATATAACTGAGAGCATCGCCAACCTTCGCAGACGTCACATTCCCATAGCCATCATATGTATAGGTATATACCACCCCTTCCGCGCTTGTTGCGGTAAGAAGATTATGATTTCCATCATATGTATAGGTAAATTCATTGCCCTGCGGATCGATATACCTCGTGAGATTATTGTTCGTATACTGGAACTGCTCTTCTCTGTTTCCCGCATCTGTTATCGATACGATGTTCCCATCGGCATCATAGCTATAGGTATTCCCAAACGATTCTTTGTATAATTGTATTCCATCAAACTCGGCGATATTAGCATTCAAATGGTATTCGACACGCACCAATATACTCTGGTAGTCATGTTGGGCCACTATTGCAGAACAAACATACTGCCACTCACCGCTACATTCTGAAAAAGGAATCACTACCCATTCGTTCCCATATTGCGGGTCTGTATAATCGATATATAGGGCGATGCCAAATTTTCTTCCCCCAGTTAAGTGTACGCTATCCCCTTTCCCCCATGCGCCCGCAACGAAACAATCGCCTTCTGCGCCCGAGAGATAGATTGTTTGGTCAATATATTTGCTTACAGCGGGATCCCCTACCAGCTTGAACCTGCTGTCGCTCATATAATCCGGGTTGGAGCTATCCGACGTTGTTATGACTACATCGCTCGCCCCGCAATTCACCCTTGTCCATTTGTCCGGAACACCACTCGTGGCATAATCAAAATCAGCGTTATCAATGATGTTATAGCGGTTTACGACCGAACCTTCTTCAAGCTGCAGGCAATCAAACCAAGCCGTACCTGTCGTAAAAGACAATTTGCAGTTGACACCGCAATTCGTAGTCGTTGAATCGGCAGGTAAGGTAAATGTAAGGCTATACCTTTGCCAATCATTGGTCCCATAAACTTGCGGCGACCAAGTCCCGGTAAGTTGCCCCTCCCCAGTATAAAAGAATACATCCAGAAACGCGCCTTCCCCCACATAAGCAACATTCTCTGTTTTGATATAGCCGGAGAGCGTGTATGTCTTCCCTTTTTCCAAATCAAAACGTTGCTCTGTCCATTGATAATCAGATACATCCGTATTGGTCAATTTAATAGACCTTGTCCCCAAATACTTTTGGTCTGTGCTATAGCCGTGTGTACCTGTCCCCAAATAGCTCCCTATCAGCCAATCCGATGCGGATTCCATATTACTGTTTCTCAGATAATTCTTCCCGAATTTCTGCGAATTCGAGGCCGAGGTGATCTTGCTCATATCCCCGCCGGTTGAAGTTGTCCCGTATTGTGTGTAGGCAGCACTGCCATCCGGTGCAATAACACAGACGGTATTGCCGTAATCATTAAATTGATACTCTGCTTCCCGCCCTTCAGAATCTGTGAGTTTTGTAAGATTAAAATCATAGGAAAAGCTGATTTCCCCACCGTCTTCGGTTGCTGTACTCTCATCCATATAGGAGACCCGGTAAGGCGAAGAAGATAAATAACTTAAATCGATTTTTTTACCATCAATACCGGTCACATAATCAATATTCCCATTCGCATCATACGTAAAGTTTGTTTGTTCGGCGTCGGGATAAGTGATCGTTACCAGTTTAGAATTGTTATATGTGAAGGTCGTTTCCCTATAGGTCCCACTCGAAACTTCTTCACGTATCTTATATAGATAATTGTTCACATCCCGCTGGAAAAGTACTTCTCCACCGTTATAAATAATCCCGCGGATCCGATTGTTGGCATCGTAATCTACCGTTTGCTGATTGCCGTTACTATCGACGATATAATTGAGAAAGCCAGGTTTAGAAGGATTCGTCGGTAAATAAAAGACCAGCTTATCCTCTGTTTTATCCTGTATGGTGATATCATTTGCATGAATGATTAAATCGAAATTCAGTCCATCTTCAGAAACCCATTCGTCATTATAATAAACAAAATAGTGTTCAGTCCCATCTCCGTCGGTATATTTATAATAATTTGTACCGCCAATATTCACATAGGCTATCCGCTGGTCGTAATTTGTCCGCCACCCGTTTCCATAAAGCATACTGGAATCATTTGCATCTTTTGTAGTGCTATTGAACACATGCGCGATAGTAACGGGCATACGGTTGCCGGTCTTTGAAATGTCCGTATGCGTATAAATAAGGTTGCCGTTGTATAGGTTGACGCTGGCTGTTCCGCCCCGACCTATACTTGCACTTGTATAATCCCAATAACTCTCCAGACCGGAATAATTGACATAGACAAAATAGGCATAGGGAACCTCGCCAAAAGTTGCGCTGGTTGTATACCATTCATTATAAGCGGTTGTATCGGTTGTCCCTTTCAATAATAATCCGTTATTGGTTCCGCCGGTATACCATCTTTTCGCTATATGGGTAATATTCCATTCGTAAGTACCGCCCGCAGCAGTGTTAACATTGCAATAATCTTCTACCGTGCTATCAAATGTTGGCTTGGTATTCCATGTTACAGTCATTTCATTCCAGGAACTTGTAATCTCGTGCACGGCTACTTTACTCGCAGCCGAAGAAGTCGAAGGCTTTTTTAGCCTGAGCCCGGAATAGACCACCATTTCCGCCGAACTCAGTACCGGCATATTGCTGAATTCCACCAGGGAATAGTTGATCCCGCTTGAGCTGCCTCTCCCTGTGCACATAATATAGCTGTTATAGTAATTTTGATTGGGATAGTTCTGGTTGATTCTTGTGTCTGCTATATCGGAATCGTCTATGGATGTCGTAACAGTAGGATCTATCGTTATAGGATAGGTTACGGTTTGCAACCATTCAAGATCCAGAGTATATGTCAGTATATAGGTATTGGTGGCGTCTGCGATCAGAGGGTGCGCTTTGGCCGCATCATCCTCAATGTCCTTGACGTTTGTCAGCGTAACTTTGATAGAATCGTTATAGTCAATTTCAACTCCGCTGTCAACCGCATATGGGGAAAGCAGATAGAATATTTCTTTTTCTTTATCATTTGGATCAATCGCTACAATGGTCCCATCTTCTTTTTGGATAAGCTCCAGGTTTTTTAAGCTTATTTTCTGTTGAATTTTATTTTCTCCGCTATAGCCGTATATTTTTATGTTTTCTTTCAGTACATTCCCAATCAACTGGTAGTTCAGCTCGGTTGCTGGAAAAACACCTGAATAAACAACCTGGGACGAGATATTAGGTAGATTGCGCCTTTGTTCTCCTTCGTTTAATTGATTCCAACTATCCTCTGTCAAATAGGTGGATTCTTCGGCACTGATATCTTCTGTGGTTCCTTCCAGCGCCCACTTCATTTCGTAGCCCTCTTTGCTTATACCCGCCGCCCATGCATCGCTGAGTACTGCTGAGAAAGAAGCTTTAAAATCGTTTGCATTGTTCGTGTAATATTTCAAACCGTTTTCATCAGTTTCCAATGAAAGCCTGTTATCAATATCTACATATTCGTCGCCCTCTAAATAATGGACAGGTACACCGTACTTGACAGCCTCGTATCTTCCGCTATCCAATAAGAAATATTTTGTACTTTCCTCACGTTTGTCCGTAAGTTCAGTATATCCTTCATTATCTGTTGAAACATAGAGAGCCTCTTGATCCGTATCCGGTTCATTCACATCGCTCACATTAGAATCGTTATCTGCATTGCTTACAGCAAATACAGTTCTGATTTGCGTATAATTCATTTCAAAAACAAAGCAGAAAATTAACACCGTACTTATCAATTTTTTAAATATAGACGATTTCATTACTTTTTCCCTTTCCTCGTATAAGTTAATTTAAATAAAACATGTCCATCAATTAAAAATAACTGGGTTTTATGACCTCTTCTAAAATTTCCTTTAGAAAAAAAGTAATAATAGAAAATTCAACTTACAACCACACACGCGAAAAATCCCTCTAATAAATCAACTCCTTTCGTTTCTTATCTTTAGTATAAAATTCTTAAAAAAGTAACATTTAAATTGTAATTTTTTTATATTTTGAGTGCAATACTTTCGCTAAAGATAGACGTTTTTCGACAAAATAGACATGGTTTTAGAAAATCAAAATTTGTTTAAAGACTGAATTGAAGAGAAAGAAGCGCATATTGTTGGAAAGCTACCTAATCTCCAAAAACTTCGTCAATAGGGATGCTTGCCATGATAAAAAAATCAATCGACAGTGAAGTGAGTTCCTATAGTTGTAGCATCATTGACTTTAATTAAAAATTTCTAAAAAAAATACCTTTTGCATTGCAAAATTCTTTTCTACAAAAAAGCTATTGATAATTTAATTGAAGCTGCCGTAACAAAGATGAAAAAATATTTGGCAGAAAACGCATCTGCTTCTGCTTTGATCGGTACTGGAAAATTGGCTGAAACTGTTACTCAAGAAAAATAGTTTTATAGAATAAAAAAGCCTTCTCAATTTCGAGAAGGCTTTAGAATATTGAAATTATGTACGAACGCTCTTTTTGAGTTCTTTACATGCAGATATGTATTCAGATATTACAACACTGCTAAAACTGTCAAATGTGGACTGTGCATTTTTTGTGTTATCTCTAGAAGAGTGTATACAATCATAAACCTCTGTTGCAAAAGATATATAACTATCAAGTAGTTCTCCGGAGGTAACATAAGAGTATTTTTGAAGTATATCCCCAACTTTGTTACATACCCATTGGTAGTACTGTACACTTTGATATTCTGGTTCTTCTAAAGACGCCCTTCCAAAACCACCTATATATAGATAAATTGGGAAAATAACATTCGTAAAATTTTTTTGTGTTATTTCTTTCGCCTCTTTGCGTTTTTACTGAGATAAATTCCATCATTTCTCAGAAAAAACTCCTAAAAGAACATTGAGGGCGGGTAACATTTCTTTTATTATTTGCCAAAACGTTTGCCAAAACAATATAAACACCTCTTTAAGTTAGTTATATCATATTTGGCAATAATAATTTATATATAATAAGCCTGACTACACTTGCTGTAGTTGGGCTTTTTTTATCCGTTTTTATAATGTGTTAATGATAGACTGTTGTTCTAACAAATTTTCTAACAAACCAACAAAAAATGTGCAGCAACTGAAAAACTCGTGTAATTTATATTTTATGCATTTTGCGTGTATTTTTGCCTTAATACCGAAAAAAACTGTGTTATTAACCGGGATTATCAGGTAATATATAATGATATAAATAACGTTTAGAAAGACTTAAAATCCTGCGGGGCTTAAACCCCCGTACCGGTTCGATCCCGGTCTTCGGCACCAAAAAACATCCCGTCTAATAAAGTGTAAAGCTAGAGGTTTGCAAAAACAAATAAATCTTTAATCGATACTTCTCAGAAGGGTAAACAAGTAAAGACCATACCGAAGAATCAAATTTTTCGTATGGTCTTGCTTTTTATTAGCCTTGGAGTTTTAAGTCTGCAAAGTTCTTTTGGATGCCATTCCGGTCATCCCAACTTGTAACAGAGGTAATTATCTTGTCTTTGTATAAAAGATAATCCACCCCGAGAAGTTCAAGTAATATTCTTCGATACAGATAGGAAAGTTTCACAGAATATAGTACAGATTCTAGGCCATCCAAATAGCTACGCTCCTGCTCGCTTTTAATGTGTGCCATTCTATTACGGCTATTTACAAGGATTTTAACAAATTCGTCTTTATTTACTTTAATTTCAGCAGGGAAAATATCGCCGCCATACCATTCGATAATTTTGGAAATGCGTTTCCCAAGTCCCGAAGGGAGGCTAAAGGAAGTATTCCGCTGATGAATAAGTTCTGCTAATACTTTAAAAGATTCAATTATAGTTGCACATTTGCAAGCAGGTGGTAATCCGGTATCTGCCATGCTATACATCACCATAGGATGAAGAATATCAAGTTCTTTTCGCAATTCAGACCACTTAATCATCATTTCGGCAGTTAGGACATTACTGAAATCAATAAACGTACTGTGGCTTCCTCTTGTAAAATCTGCCGAGGCAAAAAATCCGACACGACGCTGTTTAACATACTGTGACAGGATATCTATGTGCTCTTCGTTTCCCAAAATATCTAATGTCGCAGCTTTTTCTATTGGAATAAACTCCCCTTCAAAAATCATCAAAAGCATGTCGAGTAAACTAAAGATATGCCAAAATGAGCGCATCATAGCTATATTACTCGAAAAAATCTTTATTGTTCTTATACCCAATTGATTTATTTCAACTGTATATTCGATATTATTAAGTTCAAGAGAAAATGTAATGGCCTTCGGCCCACCTAAAACCCCATTCATAGCCTGTCTTACAATTATTCCGTGGCACTCTATACACTCTATCTTATCTATATCGGTTTCTAACATGAAGAGAGCCTCCTTTACAACATATGAAACTGTTTTACTAATTGCGTAAAGATACGTTTGGCATTACTTGTTTTGATGGTATAGGCAAATACTGTCAACCTTTATATCTACTGGCCTTGCCCCATCGGGATGCTACTTCGCAATACTGGATTCCGCGCTTTTTCCTTACTGGTTCCGCCCCTACGTCCTCCCGCCGTTTCTCGCTCTGCCAGCCCGTTTCTCAGTTGCCCCCTGATATTGCTTCCCCGGGTTCCAAGGCTGCCGGTGCGGCGGCATCCTCCGCCTTTTCCGCCTCCGCCAAAGCTGCCGGTGCGGCGGTATCCTCCGTCTTTTCCGCCTCCGCCAAAGCTGCCGGTGCGGCGGCATCCTCCGCCTTTTCCGCTTCCGCCAAAACTGCCGGTGCGGCGGTATCCTCCGTCTTTTCCGCCTCCGCCAAAGCTGCCGGTGCGGCGGCATCCTCCGCCTTTTCCGCTTCCGCCAAAGCTGCCGGTGCAGCGGCATCCTCCGCCTTTTTTCGCTTCATAGCCGGTTCAAAAAAGGGATCGCTTTCTTCCCATAGCACCTGCGTGAACAGTTTCGCGGCAAACAGGAAAAGTATAAACGTGGCCGCCGCAAAGGTCCCCATCTCCCCATTCACCGTGCGGAACAGGTACGGCAGCTCGTTCCAGAAGGTCAGATATTCGTAGAGGACCTGGCGGAAATAGATGCCTTGCAGGCAAAAAACTCCCGCATAACAGATACTGATCAATTCCACCCAGTACAGCAGGAATTCCTGCAAGACTATGATGAAAAACGTCCCTTTGCCGCAGTCCTTTGCCCGTAAGACACGAAAGCGCGCGCGGTCCTGCGCAAAAGAGTCATATACTATGCTAAAGAACGCATACAGCATGCATACGCAAAGGCTCACGCCCACAAAACCCTGTACCAGCCGTACGGTCTTTGTTTCGTCCGCGTCGTACGTCCGGGTCTCTTTGGAAACTTTCAGTTGCACACCAAAAGCCTCGTCGGTCATTTCCTCCAGTTTCAGCCGGATCGCATAATATTCTTCCTGCGTAGCGCCCTCTTCCAGGTTGATGTGCAGATAGTTGGCCAAGCTGCACAATGTACTGCTTCTGGCCGTCTCTTCCGAAATCACGACCAGGACTTTCGCCGTGTCCACCGGCCAGACCAGATCCGCCATGTCCAGCTCCGTAAAGACGTGCGTAATGATGAACCCATCTTCCCTATATTCTATCAGAGAAGGGTCACTCAGCGTCGCTTCATAATTGCCGCTCGCCTCCAGCCAGCCAAACTTGATATCTTTGTTCCGCTGGAAAAGGTCGTTGCACACGGTCTGCCCCAGTTCGTCCTGCACCGGCTGACAGAATACGACCGCCCCGCTCAATCGGAGATCATTTGCTGCGAGGTCGGGGTACTCCGCATAAAACTCCGCTATCTGATTTTTATCCAATATGAGGATTTCAAACACGCCTGCGTCCATACTGACGGCCCAGGTGTCTTCGGGGATGGCCGATACGATATCCGCCGGATACACATGTATGTCCTGTGCATACAGTGCCTGCGCGTACGCGCTGTCCTTGTCGTTCCCCAGGATCAGGCTCGGCGACCTGCCCATATACTCCAGTTTGGCGCTTTCGATCCCCGGCAGGGCAAGGAGTTCTCCCACTTCTCCGGTCGAGAGCCCGACCTTCTCCTCGGTCAGCAGAAAATCGCCAATCCTCTGTTTCTCTTTTTTAGAGAGGTCTTCCACCGTCGCTTCCAGAGAATAATCGCCGCCGTAAAAGTTGGTGCCCAGCCGGTCATTGATGTCTGCGTGCACACAGAGCAATAGCCCCAGGGCAACAGCTATGGCAATATAGACGCCCCAGAGGCGCTTCCAGCCCCGTTTTGCCCGTTTGGCCGCGAAGGCAAAATACCCGTCGTCCCCGCTCTCACTTTCTTTTCCTTTCGCGGGGGCAGGCGGTTCATAGAGCGGCTCGATCTTGCGTTTGTGGAGCAAAACCGTGAGGACAAGCACACCCGCCAGCGTAAGCCCCACCGCCCAGAACGTTCTTATGGTCGGGATGCTCACCCCGAGGACTTTTGCCGTCACCACCGAGAAAAGCAAATGCAGGGCGATGTACGGCGGAAGAGCGGCCACAGACAACAGCGATATGCTTGCCAATGCCGCCCGCAGCGTGCCTTTTTTCGTTACGCCGTCCCGATACCATTGCCGCATGGTCTCCCCCCAGCTGCGCAGATACGAAGACAGGGCTGCATAGACGGCTGCGGCCGCACCGGACACTATGGCAAAAAGGAACACGAGCTGGAAAATAGAATAATTCGACCGCACCGTTATATCGTCATAGAGCAGCTCATTGAAATAGACGTTCTCGCTTTCCAGGTCCAGCTCGCCGGCAAGCCGGTTCAGTTGCGAGGACATATTGACCGTTTCCTGCAAACGCGAAAAATAAACGGCCGCGTCCGTCTGTAATACTTCGCCCGGCGCACTCTCTTCCCATACCAGTGCGGAAGGAAGCGCATCGATTAACGGGTTGGTCAGGCTCCCCCATTCGTCCCTGTACGCCTCTATGAATCCGCAGAGCGTGTACGTTTTTTCCCCGCTTTTTGTCTGGATATATAGCGTCGATCCGACCTCCGTCCCTTTGGGCAAGCGGCCGCGCCACGTTTCTTCCAGCGCGATCTCTCCCGCCGCCTCGGGCAAATGCCCTTCGGTCGCTTCGATGCGCCCCAGTTCGAGGGCAGTGGCATCCATGCTCCCTATCTGCACGCTTATGCGCGTCCCCAAGACCGCATATTCCCCATACCGCGAGAGGAACCCGACGCTCCTGATCCCGTTGTCCTTAGAAAGTTCCTCTTCCTGTTCTGCGGAAAGCGCAAAAAAGATGCCGTCAAAAATCCCGCTTACATCCGCCTCTTCCTGGAACCGGATATGGTCCCTCTGCGTGAACAAGGCCGGGATGCTGCCCACCATAAAAAAAACAAAAGCCAGCAAAAAGATCATGCCGGCCGCTCTTTTTTTACGGTTTTTACATAACGAGATGACTTGCCGCAACATGTGAGTCCCTCCTACCCTGAGAAATCCAGAAATCAAATCTGTTCAAAAATCTCCGCAGAATATACGTATGAGAAAAACTGTGTTCATAGTAGATGAAATAGACGGTTGTAAACCATTTACATGGTCGTATGCCATTGGGAGAGGCCCCGGTCTTTACCAGGGTAAAAACATAGCGTTTTTCCTCTTCTTACCAAAATGGTACTCCCTCCTCCAGGGGAAGTCAAGACCAAGTTTTACATTTTTTTAATTATTTCTTAACGATTTTTACTTTTTTTAAACTGTCCGTCCCCGGGAGAAACCCGCAGAATCCCGTTTCACTGCCATTTTCAGCCTGCCGTAAAGATACGCGGAGCAGGTGGTTTCCCCGTAAGATTTTCTCTCCGGATGGCCTTTCCCCCATCCTCCCCCGGGCACAAAAAAAGCACCCGGTCGGTGTCCGGCGTGCTTTTTTCAGTTGCTTCTACTTTCCCTGCGCATCGTCCCGGGCCCGCTCTCCCCCGCCCCGGCTCTTATCCGGCGTCTCTTCCGCCGGCACCAGCCTGTACCGCGGGATGCAGAAAGGCAGCGCGGCGTAGCTCTTCTCTATTTTTTCCTTTACCAGCCAGTTTTTGAACAGATCCCGCTCGTCTTTGGCGTTTGCCACCAGATCTTCGATGTACGCCAGCGTGTGCGGATGCAGCACCATTTTTTGCCGGTGGGCGGCATACCATTCCCTAAAGGTATCGATCGTCCAATGCCCCTTGTTGTAGGCTTTGCCGGCCCCCACCCAATCGCAGACCATCTCCATCAGATACTTGGGCGGCATGCGGAGGACGATCAGCTTCCGGTTGTAAAAATCCGTCCAATACTCCCAGTGGTGCCTGTTCTTCCCCTTGTGGTGCTGCCAGGCCGGCGAATATCCCCGCGCGATCTTTTCCGCATTGATGGGCGAACTGGTCCCCTGGAAATAGCGCGCGCTGCTCCCAAACTCTATGCGCCCGAATTTACTCATATCATGCAGCAGGCCCTGCCCATACAGCCCGCATTTGAAACAGGCCCGCATCACATAGAATTTATGCCGGCACACCGTCCTGAAATGTCCCGCCCAGTTCCCCATCCGCAGCACCTCCCCCCGCCTGTCCCTATTATAGCAGAGAACGCGGCTTGGGGGCACAAAAATCCGTCCGGCACCGCCGCTCCTTCGCCCGGCCAGGGTATAAAAAAGCGCTCCATTGGTTACAATGGAGCACTTCTAAAAGGTTATAGCTTCCTGCGCCCGGTTTTCGCCGGGCACGGCCGTACCGCCTAATAATGCAGCGCCGTGTTGATATAGATCTCGTAGTCGTCGTAGGGAAGCGTACTGTAGTGCTCATCATAGGGCGGGTAGAAGTTCAGCGAAGTGGAAGAACCCGCGCTCAGGTCATACCCATAGCCCCAGTCGAACCCCACGACCTCGCCGTCTTCGTAGTAGATGCACGCCAGCTCGATGGAATCCATGCTCACGTCGGCCGTGTTGGTGATGACCGCCACGACTCCTTTGTCCGACCCGACGTTGGATTGGACCGTAAGCTTGTCGATCAGGTTATCGTCCAGGTAGAAACTGTCCATATCCACATTGAACAGCAGCTCGTACGACGCATGCTCTACCTTCTTATAAGATTCGTCCATGGGCAGATAAACAAAGACCACGATGGTCTGCCCCGGCAGGAAAGAATAGGCCGTACTGTAATTGGTGGAGAGTATATTGCCTTCCTGGTCGTAAAAAACGACGTCTACCTTCAGGTAGGGTATGGAGACGCCGTTCCCGTTTTTCAGAAAGATGACGAACTCGTTCGTCCCCGGCGTCGTGTATATGGTGTACGAAATGTTGGAGATGATCTCCGTTTCATCCACTCCCGCAGATGCGGATGCGGAACTCGTCTCCTGGACTTCCACCTCCCCCTGCCCCGCCTCCTCGATCTGTTTTCTCAGTTCCTCCAGTTCGGCCACCACTCTGTCATATTCCGCCTGCGGCACACCGGCCGCGCACGCGCAAAGCCCCACGCACAGCAGCAGGGCCATCCCTGTCAGAAAAATTTTTCTCATAAATTCCTCCGTCAGTGCCGGAGAATAGGATGCGGCGCCGGCTATGTCCGGCCGCGCATCACCCGGCAGGGGCGCCTTCTCCGCCGCCCCCGCTCCCCCTGTTGCGGGGGAACACCGTATCTTATACATATATTTCTATACCTGCGGAAAAAAACCTGCCTGCCGCAGGCCGCGCGCGCAAATTTCCCGGGGATTTCCCGCAGGGAGCGGCGGGCCGTATGCCCCGGCGGTGTCCGGGGGCCTTCACTTTTTCCCGAGATATTTTGCCAGGAACAGACAGGGGTTCTCCGCATTCCAAAAAAGCGGGAACACTTCCAGCGGGACGAACCCGTGTTTTTTATAAAACGCGCGCGTCCCTTCGTAAGGCGCATAGTGCACACTCCCGTCCAGCGTTTTCACAGTCAGGAACGAAAACCCCTGTTCCCTGCAATATGCCTCGGCCGCCTGCAGCAGCGCGCCGCCCATCCCCCGGCGGTGGTATGGTTCCAGCACGCCAATGTTGAAAATATCCGCCGTATAGGCGTTGTGTATCTTGAGCGCCGCGAACCCGACCGCCGCATCGCCGTCATAGACGGCAAAAAAAGAGAATTCCCGGTACAGGGCCGCCTTTTTCAAGATGTCCTCAGGCGGGTTGAACCATTTGGGCAGCGCCTGCATGATGCGCAGCGTGACCGCCTGCTTCTCGTCCTTATCCAAAACGCGGGTGACCGTATACATAAGACGCCTCTCTTTCTTTAGGGGACCGGCGGGCCCGCCGGATGAAACATGCATGTCAAAAAAGCGCACAGCCGCACGCAGTATGCCGGCCGCGTATATTTGTAAACAATGCAGGTTTCCCAGAACCAATATACCATTCTTTCATATAGTATCATAGTGAAATTTTTCCCGTATCCGCCGTATGGATCACGGTCTGTAAAAATATGCGGAAAAGTATCCGAATATAGGAACAAACTAATATATATCCCTCATATAGTATAACACACGCTCTTTTCGCGCCGGCCGGCGGTACATCGCGTGCGGGGCGGTAGGGGGCAGCCGTTATTCGCTGCCCCCGCGCATGTACGCGCAAAACAAAAAAACGATAAACGATTATAAACGGATGGATGTGATAGCATGCACACACTGCATATTTATCCTACAGAAGTCAAAACGCTGAACAGCCTGGAGCGGGAATTTCCCGGGCAGATCTTTATCGGCCGGTATCTGCAGGACAGATGCGCCGTCGTCGATTATTACGCGCTGCTCACCTTCCCCATGATTGCGCTCGCACCGGGGGAATGGATCGCAGACGCAAAGCTGCATATGAACTGTGTCGGCACCTGCGGCGCACAGCGGCAAATTAACGTCTGCATCGGGCAAAGCGGCGCCTGTACGCCGGTACGGGGCCGCGGCGTCTATGCTTGGGACGTTGCCGGCGCGCTGGAAGGCGGCGTCCCGGTTACGCTCTATGCGTACGCCCAGGTATCGGGCAACTGCTGCGCCCTGCGCAGGTTCGGGGCTTTCCCGTCCGGCAGGCCGCCCGTCCTTGTCATCACGGTCGGGCAGGAAGACGACAACATCGTCGATATCATAGAAGAATACACTGCTACGGACACTATCTCTCATACTGCCTGGATCGAAAACATGTCCCTTAAGACCAGCGGCTTTTTCGTCGAAAACCGCGGCATCGGGACCGTACGGATAACTACAGAAGTCAGCCCCGACGGGATACTCTCTGCATCGGACGCAGGGCCTATCCTTATTGAGGGCGGGCAGACAAATTACATTGCGCCCCTCAGGGCAAGCCGCTTTGTGCGCGCAGCGTTCCTGAGTGTCGGCGGCACGCCGGAACCCATATTGATATGGTTCCAGGGCACACGCTGAAGCGGCGGTTTCTTCCGCTGCCGCGCAAAAAAGCAATGCAATAAAGGAGTGATACACAAATGCCAGGAATGCCTATATTCCAAGATTCCCCCGGCCAACTAAAAAGTCAAATATACGTTTGGGATAACGTCAGTTCAGAGATAGCACCGCTGCAGGTAGATGATGCCGGTCAGATCGCCGTAACGGGCGAAGTAGACGTCGACGCTATCACAGGCGATGTCAGTGTCGTCAACGGCACGACCGATTTCGATATCGGCACCGTCGATACGGTCACCACACTGGGCAGCATCACCGGCGATGTCGGTGTCGTCAACGGCGCATCCGATCTAGATATCGGCACCGTCGATACGGTCACTACCATCACCAACGATGTCGGCGTCGTCAACGGCGCGTCTGATCTCGATATCGGTACCGTCGATACAGTCACCACACTGGGCAGCATCACCGGCGATGTCGGTGTCGTCAACGGCGCGTCCGATCTCGATATCGGTACCGTCGATACAGTCACCACACTGGGCAGCATCACCGGCGATGTCGGCGTCGTCAACGGCGCGTCCGATCTCGATATCGGTACCGTCGATACAGTCACCACACTGGGCAGCATCACCGGCGATGTCGGTGTCGTCAACGGCGCGTCCGATCTCGATATCGGCACCGTCGATACGGTCACTACCATCACCAACGATGTCGGCGTCATCAACGGCGCGTCTGCTTTTTCCGTCCAGAACAACATCGTTTTTACCGATGAGGACTCTTTCGGCGGTGCGACGCCCCTGACGAGCAAATCCGTCGGGATCGCCGAAATCATCAACTCGGACTCCATGGATATCTCCCAGGAAACCTCGTATGGCTGGTTCCTGAAGAACACGGGCACTATCCCCATCACCCAGACCGTAACGATCGTGGTACAGATCAGCCCCGATGACTCCAACTGGCTGAACGATACCGGCACGGTCATCAGTGTCGCCGCCGGTGCCAGCGCTTCCATTACCGTAACGCATTTCATGCATTACGCACGTTTCGTTCTGACCGGCGGGTCAGCCGCCACCACGGTCATTTCCTGCTTCCAGGCACAGCATTAAGCCTTTGCCTTTGTCCCTTATACGCTTTTTTCCAAGCCTCCGCCCTGCGGAGGCTTCCTTTTTGCCCGCATTTTCTAAGCATATGGCCCTGTCTTAATCCTCTCTGCCCGGGTAAGTATCCGGCGTCCCGCATGCGCCGCGCCCTTTGCCGGGCGCTGTCGCCGGGGCTGTCCCCGGCAGGCTGCGTTTGTATTCGCGCGGGCCCATATCGGCCAAAATGGCGGAAACCGCATAAAAAGCGGCCTCCCGTCGGGAGCCCGGCCGGGCTCGCCCGGCGTTTTCAGAATTTTTCCCGTTTTTCCCTTTCCTAGACACCCACTTTCCTATATAATAAAAAATATATGGGATCACGGGCTTTTATACGCGCGCATTTTGCCGGCGGATATACAAAAACAACGGGAGGATCTTATGCTACCTTTACGGTCTGCTCTTCTGCGGCTGCAACTGCATGCAGTCAAACCTTTTCTGAAAAATACCAGTATAGAAACACACCGCAAAACGCAGGATAGGATCGGGGCACTGTGCGCAAGGGTGCAGCAGGGTAAAGTCCATTTTACCGACGTCGATTTTCCGCTTTTTTCCGCCAGTTGGGCCACACCGGCCCAGGCGGAGATCTTGCCCGGTGTGATCTTGTACCTGCACGGCGGCAGCTATACCTCGGGCAATCTGGAATACGCGCGCGGCTTCGGCGGCATCCTTTCCGAATACACGGGGCGGCGCGTGCTGTGCGCGGCGTATCGCTTGGCGCCCGAGCACCCGTTCCCTGCGGCGCTGGAAGACGCGGTCTTTTGTTACCGTTATATGCTGGAAGAACAGGGTATTTCCCCGGAGCATGTCGCCGTCGTGGGAGAATCCGCCGGCGGCGGGCTTGCTTTCTGCCTGTGCGTGCGGCTAAAAGAGCTGGGCCTGCCCCAGCCGGGCAGGATCGTCGCGTTTTCCCCTTGGACAGACCTCACGCTTTCGGGCTTTTCCTACCTTTACAACAAGCGGAAAGACCCGACGCTTTTCAAAAATACACTGTCGCTGCAGGCCAGCCTGTACGCATACGGCCGGCAGGCCGATCCGCTGGTCTCCCCGGTCTTTGCCGATGTGGCCGGGCTGCCGCCCTCGCTCCTGTTCGCAGGCGGCAACGAACTGCTGTTGGACGATTCCGTAACGATCGCCTATAAGCTGAACCATGCGGGCAGTCCCTGCGAATTGCACATCGCAGAGGGCATGTGGCATGTCTACATCCTTTTCGGGATCGCGGAATCCGCGGCTGCGCTCGCGCGCATAAAGGAATTTTTACTGGAAGCGAACATATAATGATGGATACCGTTCAGAAAAAGTGGATACGGCTGGACAACGCAGCCAAAATATATCCCGCGGCCAAAAGCCGCAAGTGGATCGCCCTTTTCCGCCTTTCGGCCACGCTAAAGGAGCCGGTCGATCCGCAAATATTGGCGCAGGCGCAGAAAAGTGTGCTGGCCCGCTTCTATACGTTTTCGCTCAAACTGCGGCGCGGGCTTTTCTGGTATTACCTGGAAGAAAATGAAGGCGCGCCCGACGTGCAGCCCGACGTTGCCAATCCCTGCGTGCGCATAAAATTCAAGCAGAACAAAGGCTTTGGCTTCCGCGTGCGCTATCACCAGAAGCGCATAGCCGTCGAGATCTTCCATGTGCTGACCGACGGTACGGGCGGCCTTGTTTTCCTGAAAACACTGGTCGCCGAATATCTGCGGCTCAAATACGGCGCCGATATCCCCCGCGGCGCGGATATACTCGATTGCACTCTCCCGCCCCTGCCGGAAGAATCCGAAGACAGCTTCGTCCACTACGCCACCGGCATCACGCGCAGCCGTGCGGAAGAAAACGCTTTCTGCATCCGCGGCACGGACGAACCTGCCGGGTTCGTCAACGTCGTGACGGGCAGCATACCCGTTGGAGACCTGCTCACCCGCGCCCGTGAAAAAGGCGTGACGCTGACCGAATACCTCGCCTCCGTACTCATCCTTTCCATCCTTGCCCTGCAGCAGCACTACGTCCGCCGCAAACGGAAGTGGCGGCCGGTCAAAGTCAGCGTGCCCGTCAACCTGCGCCGCTTCTTCCCGACGCATACCCTCCGGAATTTTTCCAGTTATGTCAACCCCGGGGTAGACCCCCGCTACGGCGAATATTCGTTCGACGAAGTGCTCGTGGCCGTGCACCATTTCATGGGCAGCGAGGTCAACGAGAAATTCCTGAGCGCCAAATTCTCCACCAACGTCAAGACCGAACAGAACAAATTGCTGCGGGCCACACCCCTGTTTTTAAAAAATATCATGATGAAGATCGTTTTCCAAATGGTGGGGGAACGAAAGACTTCGACCACGTTTTCCAACCTTGGCCCGGTCCGGCTGCCCCCGGCAATGGAGGCCTACGTGGGTGCTATAGGTTTCATGCTGGGCCCGCTTTCCCGCAACCGCGTCTCCTGCGGTGCGGTAACGTACAAGGACACGCTCCGGCTGAGTTTTACCCGGCGGATCAAAGAATCCTGGGTCGAACACGAATTTTTTACCCGGCTGGTCCGGCTGGGCGTCCCCGTCCTGATAGAAAGCAATCAGAGGTGGTAATATGTCTTATTGTGTGAACTGCGGCGTAGAGCTGGCGCCTTCCGAAAAACGCTGTCCCCTCTGCGGGGTCGAGGTGAAAAACCCGGCCGCGCCCTGGGTAGAGCCGGCGATGACGCCTTATCCTTCCCGCATGGAAAACCTGCAAAGCCATATCGATAGCCGTTATCTTGCGGCCTTTTCTTCGCTGCTCATGCTGATTCCGTTGTTTTTGTGCCTGTTCTGCGATCTGCTCGACGGCGGCCTGTCCTGGTCGCTGCTGGTAGGGGGCGCGCTGGGGCTCTTGTTCCTCTATGCGCTTTTCCCCTATATAACCAATAAAACCACGCTGCCCGTCCTTCTTTCCATCGATACCGTGGGCACGCTGCTTTATCTCAAGCTGATCGAGTTTGTCTCGGGCGGGCAGTGGTTCCTGCGGTTGGGCATGCCCATCTGCCTTTCCGCCGGCTTTTTCCTAGTGGCCCTGACCGGCATCTTCCACATGAACAAACGGATGGGCGGGCTGGTGCGCACCGCCTGCGTTTTTTTCGCCGCCGGGCTGTTCCTCGTATTTTTAGAACTTATCCTCAACCAATATCACACCGGCGTCGTATTTTTGCTGAACTGGTCGATCTATCCGCTGATCCCCTGCGTGATTCTCGGTGTATCGGCGCTGCTTTTGAACCGGCGGATCCGCCTGAAAGACGAATTCCGCAGGCGTTTTTTCCTGTGAGCAAAAAAAGGGAGCGCGCCCGGCCGGACGCGCTCCCTTTTTTTGTTTTCTCCGTTTGCGCCCGCAGCGGACGCTTTCTCCTGTAAAAAGCAGCGGCGGCGTTATGTTTCCAGTATCACCCCGCAGGCGATCCTCGCCCCCGCGTTGCCCGCCGGCTGCGTCGTAAAATCATCGGGCCGCGCATGGATGATCACCGTGCGTCCGATAATTTCCCCCACTGTGAACCGGTCGGTCAAAAACGCGCTCCATGCATATCCTTTGTTCCCCAGCAGCGGCGGCAGGTCGCCGGCGTGGTGCGGGTGCGGACAGCCGCCCGGGTCGTAGTGTCCGAGCGCGTCCCTGAACGGATCCGCTTCGTCGCCCGTACAGCTCGTGCCCGCATGGATATGGAACCCGTACACCGCCCCCGAACAGGGCGCCGCCGTGTACGGTAGGCCGAAGATCTCCGCCACCACCAACGTTCCGCGCAGCATCCGGTAGAAAGAAACCGTGCCGTACAGGCCGGGCTGGTCGGGCGCCCCCTGTATCTTGGCCACCGCGTCGGGCCACGTCAGCATCTTTTTTGCAAACCGTCCCGTATAACCGGGTTTTCCGAACATGTTTTTCCCCCTCCCTCCTTTTCTATCCTATGCGGGTGGGCGGCAACAGATATCGCCGGCGGAGATTTTGCGCATAAAAAAAACACACGTTTGCGTGTGTTTTTCTCTGGCTAAAACAACCAAAGTAGATACAATAAAACGGTTGGCGGAGGGATTCCAACTTAGTATGTATGCGGATATGAGTAGCGAACATAGCATCTTATTTTGTTAATCAATGATTTCTTTCAACGAATTCATTGAGGATAACACTGTTATTTTGCTTCATTTCAGATTCCTTTACTAACGATTCCGGCAAGGAATAATTGATTGCGATTTGTTTAATTAAATCTAAGAACTCAATTGATGATTTGGGTGAACAAATAATACTATTTATAAAAGAAAAGCTTTTTATAGTACGCCGCAATTCATTTTCTTCAATAATTGGATGATGATAAATAATGATGCGAAACTCGTTCTCCTCACTGAAATATTTACTCTTGCCAAAAGCTTTAATATGATCGGATCTATATTCTAACTTGTAATCATAATCTACTTCTCCAAAGAAGCATTGTACAATTTTTCCGATCCCGTCAGAAGAATTATCGCTAATTTCTTCATAAGATTGTAAATCAATTGATTGAATGAGCGGCTTCACTGTTGTTAAGACTAAAACTCCTTCATTAAAACTAGTGTAGTTTTTCCACATTAAGTATGACTCGTGATCACGCATTGTCCAGCATGAAGCATAATAATTATCAATTGTTTTTATTATATTCTCTTTTCTATTTTTCGCATATTCGGGACTAACATTTTTTTCAGATTGTTCTAAACCATCGATGATTTCTTTATATTGGGGAACCCCCTCGGCCTTATCTTCAAAGTTTGATATTTTATTAAACCGCAACTCTGAAGTTTTCAACATATTAAGAAAACCGGATAGGTTAAAGTAACGTCCAATGACTTTATCAGCAAGTTCTAACAGGTTTCGGGGTCCAATACATACGGGCGCTTCTTTCACGTATCTTCTTTTAGCCATAATCAGTACCGCCTTGCAAATTTGAGTTGTTGTTGTTTGGGTCTCCCCATGGGCTCGTGTTACCCTGCCTGATATGTTGCAGACATATCCGACCATTTCATCAGCGGGACCCATTAGTCCTAGACCGACTTCAAATAGTTTGCAATCATAATTTTAGCTGGTGCCGGGATTTGCACGTCAAGTTCTTGGCGCTGTACACGGTCCATCAATTCTTCTGCATATGGCGATAGTATGTTGAATTTGTCATCGCTGACATAGCAGACCTGCTCCCACCTATAGACCGTTTGGTGATCGACTGTCTCAGGGTAGACAAAAATGAAATCCAGATAATAGGAATCATCAACTTCGGGAAGACCGAATCCAATCATTACAAGCTCTCGGCCAGGTACTATATCATCACAAGTATAAAGGTCATCTGCAAGCGTCCATTTTCTATCCGGATTCATGTGGTCACATGTATAGACTACGGCGCCATTCACCTCTTCTTTGAAGAGACCGAGAGTTTTAAATCTCTCTTCCAAATAGCACGATGCACCGCCACAGTTATTCCACTGAATTTTGTTATCCTCGGTCTGTTGGCACAGCTTCGTGAGAAACTTAGCCATGAGTTCCGAATTCTTATTCGGAATCTGTAGGTTGGTATCCAGCAATATTCGCAGTTCAACTCCGAACAACTGAGCAATTTTCCACACGATATCAATGCTCATCTTTTTTCCGGAGCCTTCTTTCGCCGTCCGAGAGATATAGCCAGCGCTGATTCCAAGCATCTTCTCAAGATCCCCAATACGCATACCGTTCTTTTTTATAAGGTAGTTAATGTTATTGACAAGAAGGCTATTATCAAAATCACCGAGGCTATCCATGTATTCTTGAATATTCGCCTCTTGAGTGCTTAGCATGTTCTGTAGCTCGCTGTCGTCCTCGTCATGCATCATTCCGTTGATATCATTCTGAATTATATTTCTAATACGTAGGGCATCCATCAGTTCCTCGAATGAGTCTGGACTCACGAGCGCGTATTCTTCGCCCAGAACCTCGAACCGGTCTGACCTATATTCATCAAACTGCCGTGACATAATAATCCTCCGTTCAATTCCTTTATCAACAGTATATTATATTGAACTGTTAAATGTCAATAGTACAAATTGAATAAAAATTGAACCAAAAAAATAGACTGTGCGTAGGCAGAAGTTTGTAAGCTGATAAAACACAAACAGAGCATACTTGTTTTTTGAATATGCTAGAGCTGTTGGGCATACTCCTACGTCAGATCTGACGCGAATTGTTCATTAATTATAGTGTTGTTGAGTTTCGTGGCAAAGAAAAATCCCACCGAAATTGTATCCTCTTCGGTGGGATTTCTGGAGGCGCCACCCAGACTTGAACTGGGGGTAAGGGTTTTGCAGACCCGTGCCTTACCGCTTGGCTATGGCGCCAAAGGTTAGCGGCAGGGGCCCACAGGCCGGCTGCCGCTGTACTCTATGGAGCGGAAGACGAGATTCGAACTCGCGACATTCGCCTTGGCAAGGCGACGCTCTACCACTGAGCCACTCCCGCGTCTTATGACCAACTGCTTTCCCGCCGCGCGAAGACGTGATTGGCGACCTGGAAGAGACTCGAACTCTCGACCTCTAGCGTGACAGGCTAGCGTTCTAACCAACTGAACTACCAGGCCACGACCGCAACTCTACCGTTACCGACGTCGCGCACTATTTATTCTATAATATAGTCCGGTACCTGTCAAAAATGTACAGCTTGCAATAATCGTCCTAAATTAACTGTAATCTCCCTTTATCTCGAATATGCTCCCCATTGCTCTGAAATACTGAAAAACACGCGGGCGTTCGCCCGCAAGCTTACCCGCCGCTCTCTCTTTACGGCGCCGCGGGCGTCCGGCTTTCCCGGCTTTTCCCGCCCGGGCGCTCGGCCGGCCCCGCCTCCTTCCCCGCCTGCGCGGTTTGCCTTTTGACACTTTGCCCATAATGTGTTATGTTTAAAAATGCTACCATATTTTTGGGAAGGTGCGCTATGAAAGAATATTCGATTGCCACAAAATGTGTGCAGGCGGGTTATTGCCCCAAAAACGGCGAGCCCCGTATCCTGCCTATTTATCAGAGTACCACATTCAAATATGAATCCAGCGAACAAATGGGCCGCCTGTTTGATCTGGAAGAAAGCGGTTACTTCTACTCCCGCCTGCAGAACCCGACCTGCGACGCCGTCGCGGCCAAGATATCCGCGCTGGAAGGCGGCGTGGGGGCCGTGCTTACTTCTTCCGGGCAGGCCGCCAATTTTTATGCAGTCCTGAATATCTGTGAAGCGGGCAGCCATGTCGTCGCCTCTTCCACGATCTACGGCGGCACGCTCAATCTGCTCGCCACCACGTTCAAAAAGATGGACGTGGACGTGAGCTTCGCAGACCCGGACGCGACCGCGGAAGAGCTCGACGCCTTGTTCCGGCCCAATACCCGCGCGGTGTTTACCGAAGCGCTCTCCAACCCCGCCCTGGTCGTGCTCGATATCGAGAAATTCGCCCGCGCCGCGCATAAACACGGCGTGCCGCTGATCGTGGACAATACGTTTCCCACGCCCGTCAACCTGCGCCCCTTCGAATTCGGCGCGGATATCGTGACCCACTCCACTTCCAAATATATGGACGGCCACGCCTGCGCGCTCGGCGGCGCCATCGTCGACAGCGGTAATTTCAAATGGACGGATTTTTCGGCGTCTTTCCCCGGGCTGACGATGCCCGATGAATCCTATCACGGTATCGTCTACGCGGAAAAATTCGGGCCGGCCGCCTATATCACCAAAGTCACTTCCCAGCTGATGCGGGATCTCGGCGCCACGGCGTCGCCCGCCAACGCGTTTCTGCTCAACCTCGGGCTGGAGACATTGGCGCTCCGCGTCCGGCAGCATTGCGCGAACGCGCTGGAAGTCGCCGCCTTCCTGGAAGCGCACCCCAAAGTCGGCTGGGTTAATTACCCCGGCCTTGCTTCCAGCTCCTACCACGCGCTTGCCGGGAAATATATGCCAAACGGCACCTGCGGCGTCGTCTCCTTCGGCGTACAGGGCGGCCGTGAAGCCGCCACGCGCTTCATGGATAACCTGCGGCTTGCCGCCATCGTCACACACGTGGCCGATGCGCGCACCTGCGTGCTGCACCCCGCGAGCACCACACACCGGCAGCTCACCGACGAACAGCTCGTCGCGGCGGGCGTCCCAGCCGATATGGTCCGCCTCTCGGTCGGCATAGAAGACGTACAGGACATCCTCGACGATCTCGACCAGGCCCTCGCCCATTGCTGCATATAAGAAGAAAACAATAACAGATAAAAGAGCGGCTTTGCCCCGCTCTTTTTTGGTGCCCTCCTTTATCAAAATAAATACGGAATTATCTTTTTATATACGATAAATGACTTGGTCAAAAACGGTATGCAGCTTTTCCCCAAATATAAAATATGCTAAAATTAAAATAAAAAACTAACGTTTAAACGAAAAAACAGAAAACCGCTTAGAGAAGCCAAGGAAATGTTAATGGATAATTTGAGTTTAGATAGTAAGTATTGGCTTAGAACCAATGCGAAGATTGAAGCGTATAAGAGCCTTGAAAAGTTGGACGAGACGTTGGCATTAATTAAAGATGATGTTTATCAATGGAAATGGGCTATTATCATCCTTCATAATTGTGTTCAGGCGTTTTTAGTCTTAACATTGCAGGGAACAGCTCAAATTGATGTTTTAATGGACAACACAAAGGATAGAAAAAGGGTTAAACAATATATAAATGGAAAATTGCCCATGAAATACTATAAACTTGATGATTTTTTGAATTTGTATGAAAAAATTAAGTCAACGGACAGTACACAACTATTCTGCTGTAAGAAGAAATTCGTTGCAACTGAGGATCATACTACAGCAATGAAAAAAATCAAAGAGTACCGTGATCGATTTGTTCATTTTTTCCCGATCAGCTGGGGTTTGTGTATATATGGAATGCCTGAAATATTTCAAATTGTAATGAGCATTATAAAGTCTCTAATAAATGATATTGGAAATTTTACATATCAATTTAGCAGTGAAGAGATGCGTGCTATCAGGTCTTTTATTGAATCGATAGACTTGAAACTCGAGAAATTGGTGAATGAACAAACGGGGACGTAATATACTCAAAAGAATCAGAAAAAAGTTATTTAATATTTAGGATGTAACGCTGCTTATTAAAAATAGAAAAACAGCATCTTTTCCTGCAGGAGAAGATACATTTGAAAAGGATAGGTTTTCAAGAAATAGTTGAAGTTGAAATTTCCGATCCATCATTCTTTTATAAAATGTGCTAAAAGCCTCTTATAAGAGACTTCCCATAGCGCTTCTTTTGGGGCATATCCGTCCCTCTTTTTTCAGCGGGCACGCCCTGCGGCGTTCTGCCGCGTCCCCGCCCGTGCAAAATCCCACCCTATGAAGCCCCTCTTCCGGCCCGCTCCATATTTTATTACAGGTTCCGCAATACCTGCCCGGCACGCTCGTAATCCTTTTTATGCACATACACGTAGTATGTGATGGCAAACTCGCTTTTCTCGCCGAACGTCCCCGTCCTGGCCCGCCGCGATATCAAAGACGCCTGGCTGTTGTTCACCGTCCTGTATCGGTACGGGATGCCGGCGGCGGTCAGTTTGTCCCGCACCTTCCCGCACTTTTCCATGGAAAGCCCCATATAGACTTCCCTGCGTTCCCAAAACCACATAGTCTCTCCCCTTTCCGCATGGCAGCGCCAAAAGATCCGCCTGCCCGGCGGGCAATGCCGCCCGGCAGGTATGAAAAGCGGGGGAACCATCCGTTCCCCCGCCGCAGCTAAATCCGGTTTTTTCTTTACATTTCGCTGTAGATCGGCACCTGCGCCTCGTACACCTTTTCAAACAGGGGCATGATCTTCTTATACTTCTCATGGTTCTCTTTATTGGGGTAGGTCACCGACTTGATCTTCATGAACTTCTCGACCGCCGTCTCATCTTTGTAGATGCCCAGCGCGATCCCACCCAGCACGGCCGCGCCGACAGTCGCCGTCTCGTCCATATACTCGAGGGTCATCAGTTCGACGTCCATGATATCGGCAAAAATCTGCCGGGTGATATCGCCCTTGCCCAGCCCGCCGACGATCAGCATGCGCTTGATGTCGTATTCCTTGGGGATGCGCTGCAAAATCACGTTGATGTTCAGCCCGATCCCTTCAATGACGCTGCGGAAGATATCCTGCCGCGTCGTCGTGAGCGTAATGCCCACGAAAGAGCCCTTGGCCCGCGGATTGTTCCGGGGGGAACGCTCGCCCGCCAGATAGGGGTGGAAGAGCACGCCGTTGGCGCCCACGGGCGCCTTCTCGATCTCGGCGTTGATGATATCGTATACGTCTTTGCCCGTCTGTTCGGCCAGTTCCTGCTCATGCAGGCAGACCGTATTCTTCAGCCAGCTAAAAGAAGAACCGGAAGAAGCGGTCAGGCCGCCGACAAAGGGCGTGCCGGGGAAAGGCTTGACGATGATGCCGGCCGATGTGCCGCCGTTCATATACGCGTCGCCGGGCTTTAAAAGGCCGGCGCCGATGGATGTGCAGCCCGTGTCGCCCGTGCCGATGACCAGCTTGGTCCCAGGGGCCAGGCCGCAGAGGGCAGAGAACTCCGCAGGCACTTCGCCCACGATATCCGTCCTGTTTTTCAGGTCGGGCATCATCGAGCGGGGCACGCCCGCGATCTCCAGGATCTCGTCCGACCAGTCGGTCGCCTCCAGGTTCATCATGGCGGTGCTGCGGCCGTTTCCGAAGTCGCAGACGGTGTTGCCCGTGAGCTTCATGACGATATAGTCGGCCACACTCGGGAATATCTTGTAGGTCTTTTCAAAAACCTCCGGGCGATATTTCATGATCCAGCGCAATTTGGGCAGCGTGCGGTCCGTGGCCATGACGCCCTTGGGGGAAAACTTGGTATATTTCTTTGGAAGCATCTCTGTCAGCTCTTTGGCTTCTTCGAAAGAGCGGGCATCCTGCCATATCATCGCGGGGTACAGCGGCTTGCCTTCCTTATCCACGCACAGGCAGTTGGGGAACGTCCCGTCGAAGGCGACGCACAGCACTTTTTTGTTGTCTATGCCCTCCATCAGCCTGGTCGTGCTCAGGCAGAAAGCTTTCCACCAGTCCTCCGGGTCCTGCTCGGCCCAGGTGTTGTTGTAGTGGTGGGTCGGGTATCCCACAGTCGTGGTTTTTACAAATTTCCCTTCCGTCGTGAACAAAGACGCCTTGTCGGCACTCGTACCGAAGTCATGCGCCAAAATGTATTGTTCCATGCAAACATCCTCCTATATTTCCATATTTATTTTGATATATCGAAAATGTTTTATCTTTCATCAAACAGATCTCTCCCCTGCCCGGCGCGCGTTTGCCCCGTGCCCCCGCCTATGGCCTCGGGATGTAGCCGATCTTTCTGCTCACGTTGCGCAGCATGTGCCGTGCCGCCGCCTGCGCCTTGTCGGCGCCTTCCTTCAGCACGCCCTCTATATAGGCTTTGTCCCCGCGGATCTCGCGGAACCGCTGCTGCATGGGGGCCAGCGCGCCAACGACGGCCTCCGCCACCCCTTCTTTCAGCGCGCCGTAATTCATGCCCGCGAATTTGGCCTCCGCCTCTTTTAGCGCGATCCCTTCCACCGCCGCGTAGATGGAAAGCAGGTTGCCGATGCCCGGCTTTTCTTCCGAAAGCCGGATGTCCGCTTCGCTGTCCGTCACGGCGCGGCGGATTTTTCTGCGGATAACGTCCGCGCCGTCCGTCAGCGCGATATATGCGTTGGGGTTGGGGTCTGATTTAGACATCTTCTTCTCGGGTTCGGCCAGGCTCATGATCTTGGCGCCCGCCGGGGGGATGTACGCCTCGGGGACCGTAAAGACATCGCCGTAAATATTGTTGAACCGCTGGGCGATATCCCGCGTGATCTCCAGATGCTGCTTCTGGTCCACCCCTACCGGCACGACGTCCGTCCTGTACAGCAGGATGTCCGCCGCCATCAGCACGGGGTAGGTAAACAAGCCCGCGTTTATATTGTCGCTGTGGCTGGCCGATTTTTCTTTGAATTGCGTCATGCGGGAAAGCTCGCCTATATAGGTGAAGCAGTTGAGGATCCACGCCAGTTCCGCGTGTTCGGGCACATGCGACTGCACGTACAG
This sequence comes from Christensenellaceae bacterium, assembly GCA_963665505.1. Lineage (GTDB taxonomy): Bacteria > Bacillota > Clostridia > Christensenellales > Christensenellaceae > QANA01. Next base: position 914,207 of record OY762275.1, on the reverse strand, counting down.
CGTATTGCGCACGGGGTCCACGCCCGCCGCCAGGATGGTCGCCGCCAGGTCCAGCGTGTTTTTGCGAAGCTCCGCCGGCACCTGCCGCACCGTCATGGCGTGCATATTGACCACGCAGTAATAGCAGTCGTATTCTTTTTGGAGATCGACCCAGTTCTTTACGGCGCCGAGATAGTTTCCGAGGGTGAGCGTACCCGAAGGCTGTGCGCCGCTGAACGCGATCTTCTTTTCCATAAATCCATATACCTCGCTCTTATTTTAAAGCCGCCAGGACAGTCCCGTCCATCGCGTCTTTTTCTATCACATCGCCAAAGCGTTCTTCCGCGTTTTCCAGCGCCATCAGTGCCGGCGGCACAGGCTGGCCCGAAAGCTGGGAAAGCGCGCGCGCCGCTTCAAAGGGGTCGCCCACCCGCTTTTTGGAGATCGCGTACAGCACATCCTGCGAAAACTTGAAGGGGCTGGCCGTGGCCGCGATGATCGTGGGCGTATTGTCCTGGGTCAGGCGCTTGTATTTTTCCAGGACCGTCCGTGCAACGGCCGTATGCGGGTCCATCAGATACCCGTAGATCTCAAACATATGCTTGATGGAATTCATCGTCGGGAATTCATCCGAGAAATCGGCATAAAAGTCCTTGAGAAGCCAGGTTTTTACCTGACCGCTGATGGCGAAATGGCTGTGCAGCCGCAGCTCGTCCATCAGCTCGGATACGATGGACGAATTCCGCCCGTACGCCTCGAAGATCAGCCGTTCCAGGTTGCTGGAGACCAGTATGTCCATCGAAGGCGAGATTGTATGGTAAAACTCGCGGTTGGCCGCGTACACGCCCGATTCAAAGAAGTCGGTCAGGACGTTGTTTTTGTTGGATGCGCAGATCAGCTTGCCGATAGGCAGGCCCATGCGCTTGGCATAATACGCCGCGAGGATATTGCCGAAGTTGCCCGTGGGCACGACGACGTTCACTTCTTCTCCCCGCTGGAATTCCCGCGCGGCCACCAGCCGCGCATACGTGTAGATATAGTAGGCGATCTGCGGCGCCAGCCTGCCGAAATTGATGGAGTTGGCCGAAGAAAGCACATACCCCTGCTTCCTGGCGGCGTCGGAAAACGCCTTGTCGGCAAACATGGCCTTGACGGCCGTCTGCGTGTCGTCAAAATTCCCGCGGACGGCGGCGACATACACATTGGAGCCTTTCTGCGAGGTCATCTGTATGCGCTGCATATCCGAAACGCCGTCTTTTGGGTAAAAGACGATGATCTTGGTCCTGGGCACGTCGCAGAAGCCCTCCAGCGCGGCTTTGCCCGTATCGCCCGAAGTCGCCGTGATGATGAGGACGTTCTTGTCCGTCTCTTCCATGGCGTGTTCTATCAGGCGCGGCAGGATCTGCAGCGCCATATCTTTGAAAGCTAGCGTCGGCCCGTGGAACAGCTCCATAATATAGTCGCGCTCTCCGATTTTCTGGATGGGAACGATCTCCCTGTCGTCAAAATGCCGGTACGCCGCTTCGGTGATGGTGCGCATCGTATCCAGACTCAGGTCGAAGTAAAACCCCAGCACGCGCGCGGCGCATTCCGCATATGAAGCGCGCCCCCATTCCTCGATATTTTTCAGGTCGATCTGCGGGAATATTTCGGGGACGAACAAGCCGCCGTCGTCCGATATCCCCTTTAAAACAGCTTTTATAGAAGAAATACTCTCGTTCGTATTTCTTGTGCTTATGAAATTCATGATAGCCCCCTTTTTTTCAGAAGGAATCCGTGTGTTAACAATTATACCACGTTCCGTGGGCACCGGGCAATATGCTTGTCTCTTTCCCCCCCAAATTCACGCAAAATTCATGGCGCCCGCACAGATTCCTCCCAAGCGCCTCCGTCGGAAAAGGGCAAAAAAAGGCCGCGGCCCCGCCGCGGCCTTTATACGAACGGTCAGAGTATCCAGTCCTTTAGAAAGCCGGGGGCCTTTTTGGCATCGGCGCTCATACTTAAGACGGCCTTGACCCCGTTGCGCTCGCAAAACCCGGCAAACCGGCTGAAAAAAGCTTCCAACTCTTCCGGCGTCTTGTTTACGATCTTTAAAAATGCATCTATGTAAAAAGCCTGTATGTCATAGTTCTGCGCATACATCCCGCAGATGAATCCGTACAATTTCTCTTCGTTGTCTATCCCATATTCCGAAATGTTCACGAAACGGACTTTAGAATCCACGGCACGCACATACCGCTTGTCATCATCAATGAATACGACCGTCCCCGAAGCCGAAGCTGCCTCCGCATTCGTTCTATCGATCAGCCGTTTGGTTTTACCGCTTCCCTTTGCTCCATAGATTAACTGGATCATAATTCGAACATCCCTTTCTTCTTATTTTTCCGGCAGGATCCGCCGGTAAATCATAAACGCGCGCCCCTGTTCACACTTGCTTCCTCTTCGGACGAAGGATGGGTTTGGGCGCCGCATTGTACACGGTGGTATAGGGCGGAACAGAGTGTACCAGCCACACGTTGCCGCCGATAACGCTGTCGTGGCCGATCGTGACGTCTCCGCCGAGTATCGTCGCGCCGGCATAAATGACTACATTGTCTTCGATATTGGGGTGCCGTTTGATGCCTTTGATCAGGTTTCCGTCCTTATCGGTCTCAAAGCTCTTAGCGCCGAGCGTGACGCCCTGGTACAGCTTAACGTTATCGCCGATGACGGTCGTTTCCCCGATGACGACGCCCGTCCCGTGATCGATGAAAAAGTGACTCCCGATCTGGGCGCCCGGGTGGATGTCGATGCCCGTAAGCTGGTGCGCATATTCCGTCATGATCCGGGGTATGATGGGTACTTCGGCCAGGAAAAGCTCGTGCGCCAGCCGGTATACGGATACCGCTTCTATGGAAGGATAACTCAGGAGGATCTCTTCAAACGTACGGGCGGCAGGGTCGCCTTCGTAGGCCGCGGCGATATCCTGCACCAGCAGCGCACGGATATGCGGCAGCCGGCTCATAAACGAAATGACCGTTTCGTCGGAACGCGCAAAACAGCGGGCCTTGTCGCACGTCGCTTTGGCTTCGCGCAGACAGGTGTTATAATAAACATCCCGCACGATGCCGCTGAGCAGCATGGCCGCACTGTCGATTTTATCCATGACTTTTACGCAAAGATAGGTCGTATTTATGAAATCCCGCTCGTACAGGCTGGGGAATAAGGCCGCTTTCAGTTTTTCCAGTAATTCAATGACACGGCCTTTCATGCCAAAGCCGCTTATGTTTTCCTGCAGCAGGCTTTGTGCGTTGATGCGCACCAATTCTTCGGCTATCTGCTGAGACTGATTCTGCAAAAATTCGTTTATGTTCCCCATATGCCTCCGCTCTGAAACATGTAGTCCTGTCTGTACATTTATTTTAAGATAAAGTATAATAGTTGTCAAACCATATTTTGCGAACGGAGGACGCGCAATGCCTATCAATATCAGCAAAGATCTGCCGGCTTATACAACGTTGTCGAAAGAAGGCATTTTCGTCATGACGGACGAACGTGCCCGTCACCAGGATATCCGTCCCCTGAACATTGCGATACTGAACCTGATGCCCACCAAAGTGGCGACGGAAACACAGCTTCTCCGCCTCATCGGCAATTCGCCGCTGCAGGTCGAGATCGTTTTGCTGCGTCCCAAAACGCATGTTTCCAAACACACCCCCAAAAGCCATCTGGATACCTTCTACCGCACGTTTGACGATGTACGGGATACCAACTTTGACGGACTCATCATCACGGGCGCACCGGTAGAGATGCTGCCCTTCGAAGCGGTGGATTATTGGGACGAACTCAAAGAGATCATGGAATGGAGCAAGGCGCATGTGTTTTCCACGTTCCATATCTGCTGGGGCGCGCAGGCGGGCCTTTATTACCATTACGGCATACAAAAATACCCCCTCGGGCAAAAGATGTTCGGCGTGTTCCCCCATACCGTGCGGGACAGGACGGTCAGCCTCGTACGCGGGTTCGACGATATATTCTATGCGCCGCATTCCCGCCACACCGCTGTCCGGAAGGAAGACGTCGAGGAAAACCCCGCGCTCAGCATCGTCAGCGAATCCAAGGAGGCGGGCGTATATATCCTGCTCGCCAAAAACGGGCGCCAGGTCTTTGTCACCGGCCATTCGGAATACGACAAGGGCACGCTCAAAGCCGAATACGACCGCGACGTAGCCAAGGGGCTGCCCATCGCTGTGCCCTGCAATTACTACCCCGGAAACAACCCGAAGAAGGACCCTCTCGTCTCCTGGCGGGGCCATGCCAACATGCTGTATACGAATTGGCTCAACTACTACGTGTATCAGGAGACCCCGTACGACCGGGCACAGATACGGCCTCACCACTAAACCCCATAGGCAGATAAAGGCGCGGGAAATGTCCCGCGCCTTTCTTTATGATACTATGATTTCTTTTTTTCCCTTCCGCCTTTATGCCGTGCGGGTCTGTTCTTCCGCTTTGTCCAGTTCGCCCTCTATGGCCCGGGCCAGGCCCAGTACCGTGACCGTCTGGGCAAGTTCGCCGTTGATCAGCACGATGCCGTATTGTTTTTCCAGCCCGGTGACCGTTTCCCGTATCTCCAGGCTGTCCATGCCCAGGTCCGCGACCAGGTCGTCTCCAGGGCGTATCGCGTCGCGTTCTGTCCCGTGCGTCTCGGCCAGGGCCGCGGCGTCCGTATACTCCGCCGCCGTGCGGTCGCCGTATCCGCAAAGGATCGAGAAGATGTTTTCAAACGTCCGGTTTCGCCGCAGCGTTTCGATTGTTTGCAAACATTCTTTCAAAACAAAAAAATTCCCTTCCCTTTCGATAGTCTATTGCCACAATTTTAGAATATGGGGCTTTTTTGTTCAATTCATTTACCGTACGATGCGCCCGACCATGACCGTCAGGTCGTCCGGGGCCTTGCCGCCGTACGCGGCCAGCGCATGGCCGAGTATCTTCTCGGCCATCTCTTTGGCGTTGCGCGTTTTCGCGGCCGCGCGTATGACCTCGTGCAGGCCGTCGTCCACGCTTTCCAGGTCGGCTACTCCGTCGGTAAACAGCACGATCACGTCGCCCGGCTTCACGTCCATCTCGTACACGATGGGCTTGTAATCTTCCAGGATGCCCATGGGCAGAGAACCCGCCTGCAGCTTGCGCATGCCTTTCTCATTGATGACGTAGGAATGCGGCGCGCCGATTTTCGTGACTTTCATCTTGGATTCGACCAGGTCCACCATGACCAGATCCATCGTGGAAAAGATCTCGTCGCTGCTGCTCAGGATCAACAGCTTGTTGATCGCGTCCAGCACGGTCTCGTCGTCGAATTCGGCCCGGTAAAAATCTTCCATCAGCGAAACGGCGATCCTGCTTTCCCGCGCGGCCCGTTCCCCGCTGCCCATGCCGTCGCACAATACCATCATAAAGCGGCCGTCCCGCAGCATTTCGCGGGAATGCGCGTCCCCCGTGATCGGGCTGCTTTCCTTGGTGATGGTTGCCACGCCCGTTTCCACGTCGCAGGCGCGCGTCTGTTCAAAATGCAGTTGGTACAAATTTTTCCCGCCGTACGGTCTCGGCGGCAGGGTCTGCTTCATGCGCAGGCCGCAGGCTTCGGAAACGACGTCCGTGAGCGCCCGTTCCGCCGTCTCCGGGCGGGCAGACTTGAACACGATGTCCGTCGTTATCGTACCGCCCGAAAGGACGACCGCCGCTTCGCGCACGCTTATGCCCGAAAGGTCGGCTTTCAGGCGGATATTTTCCTCGATGTCCCGCCGGAATTCCATATCGACCTGCACTTCCTTGGTCAGCGAATCGATGACCCGCGCCACCCCGTGCATCTGGTCGCCGATCATGCTGCGGCTCCGGGCGATCTTGCCTTCCCAGAGGCGGTTCGTCTCATACCGGCAGAATACTTCCCGCGCAGCGTCCAGCAGCCGTTCGGGCTGGATGCACCTGTTGATAAACGTCCCGAGGTCCTGTACGTGCAGCGTCTTTCCCTCGGTATAGCGGGTGTACAGGTCCTGCATCAGCTCATACGTCGCTTCGAACTCCTTGTCCCAGCAATTCTTGAAAAACGCGCATTGTGCGCAGGATTTCTCGGGGATCCCGGCAATCATATACGAGATCCCCTCCCATTCGTTGCGCTGCGCGGACTGTGCAAACACCTTGGCCGCGTTGTTGAACACATGGCTGATCTTCTTCAGGCGCCCCACGGTCAGGTCGCGGAAGCGCTCCTCTTTCAGGTGCTTGTCATAGTCGCGCAGCAGGTTGATATCCACATACCGCCCCAGGCGCTTGAGCAGCGCAAGCGGTACGAACAGGAACGCGACGGCGCCGATCACCAGCGCGCCCACGCTGCCCACCTCCATCACATCGTAAAAAACGTAGAATGCGCCGAACAGTTCCACCATCAGCGCGCCGATGGCCGTGCCCGCCTTGCCGAAATTGTTGCAGGCGCCGGCCGCCATGCCCGTCAGGCCCATCAGCCCCACAAACGCGGGCCCCGAACCGGCGATCACACAGGCCAGCGCCGCCGTAACGCCGGTGGCCGCCCCCAGCGCCGCCCCACCCAGGTAAGCGCCCGCAAGCATCAGAAGCACCGCCGAGATTTCGCGCAGATACACGCCCGCATAGCCGATATTGCCCATGCCCATCACGCAGATCATGCCCATGAAGCAGATGCTGATGACCTCTTCTTCGGTGAAGATGCGCCGCCGCACCCGCAGTTCGACCAGCGTGAACACTTTGGTCATGACCACGATCATGAGCAGCGTGATGATCAGCTCGATCAACGAGGAAAGAATGCCCATCAGCAGGGAGAGCTTGAAGGCCACCGTACAAATCCCATACGCGATGCACGCGGCCAGCCCCGCGGTCCGCAGCCCCATCGGCAGCTTCAGGCATACGGCCAGGATCATGAGCGCCGCCGAAATGGCCACTACGGCGAAACTGTACGCAGGGTTGTCCATGCTTTTCACGGAATACGCCAGCGCGGTCAGTACGCCGCCCGCCGCCATATATGGGTTGACGGCGTGCGGGCACAAAAATGCCGAGAGCATGTACGCCGCGCCGAATGGAAAAATGGAATTTGCAATATTCACCTTGCCGACCAAAAAACCCGCCACAAATGCCGCCAGCAGCCTGAGGGCCAAAAAGCCGCTCACACCCAACTCAAACCGCTTGGTCCGTTCCCTGTTCCTCTGCATAAGTATCCACCCGCTTCTTTTGTGATATAGAGTGCTTCTATTAGAACACAGGATACGGACAAAAATATGTCGTCTTGTGCCGGCCGGTTTGGCAAAGATTTCCTCCTTTTCGACAAAAGCGCCGCCGGCCCGCTTGCCCGCGCTGTTTTTTCAACAAAAACCCCTCTTTTCAGCTGAGCTTGCGCATGATCTCCCGCAGGCGCTCTCTTTCGGCTTCCCCCAGCATGGGAGATACGTTTTTCACGAATTCCTCCAGCGTTTCTCTGGAGAAAGTGCCGTTCTTTTTGCCTTGTTCCACTTCGCTTAGCAGGCGTTCCATCAGTTCATCCTGGCTCTTTCCTTCCAGCTCCCGCAGGTTTTTTTTGAGGTTCTCGGACACGTCGGCGGAGGCCCCGCCCGCCTTACCGACATTTTTCCCTCTGCCCTTCGCAAAATTTTTCAGATCTCTGGCCATACCGTTTCCTCCTCTGCTTTTTAGTATATTCATCCATAGGTTTCCTTGTTCACGAAAACCTTCGCTCCGGCATATGATTCTATAGATTCTTCTCCTAAAAAGGAGGTTCCGTATGTATAACAGGTTCCGGCGGCGTCCGGATAAAAAAAATATCTACAAGAAACCCGAAAACTCCGTTTTGAAGGAGCTCGAAAAGATCCCCGATCTTTCGCCCATGCTGCTGTTTCTGATCTCGGTCGCGGTCAGGGACGGGTTCGTGCACACGACGGCCTTTTCCTTGCTCAAGGATATTTATCCTTACGTTTCGCTCACGGACCGGCAAGTCATCGAAAATGTGCTGGGCTATGGCAACATCGCAAGAAAATTGGCCCGGGACGGCCCTTTTAGGCCGCTTTCGCCCCCCATCCGTAAACGGGCGCTCACCAACCAGGAAAAATTCTCCGGCCTGCTCAAAACGCTGTCCCGCTACGGCGGCCAGAACGCCCGCCGTACGTTCATGCAGTTGGAACAGTATATGCTGTTCCGTTCCCGCGTATCCGGCCTGGGGAACAAAGGTTTTTCCGCCGACGCGATCCCCGACCTCGCCGATCTTTTCATGAACAACCCGGGCGCGGCTGCCCGTTCCCCGGCCTACCCGGACCCGCGTGGCCCGATGCAGGGGCCGGCGGCCCTGTTTTCCGCGCTCAACGTATTCAACGCCGACGCTGCGGGCGGCGCCGGCCATATCGCGGGCATATTGCGGGCCATGCAGCACATGCAGGGGCAAGAGCAGCCGCCCGCCCTTTACGCACCCGAAGGAGCGGCATACGCCGACATACCTCCCGCACCGGATAAACCGGAAGGCGCCTTGCATCCAAACCATCTGCTCGACGTATTGCAGATGTTCGGTTCGGGTAGTGGCAAAGGCGCGCAAAAAAACATAGACGCACTTCTAAACGTCATGCACACAATGCAATACAAAAAGGGAGAGGATACGAAACCAACTATGGACAAAATGGATACCATGATGCATGCATTTAATGCAATGTACCCGCAGGACGGGCAAAACGGCAATCCGCATATGCGCACTATGATGAACATGTTTCAGAATATGCGCGGCATGTTTGGCAACGGGACGGCGCAGACCAACCGGGGCATGGGCGGCGGCAGGCCGCAGGGACCGGGCGGGATGCCACCGCAGGGGCCGGGCGGCAGACCGCAGGGGCCGGGCGGCAGACCGCCGCAGGGACCGGGCAGATGCCCGCCTAGACGGCCTTTCTGCTGGCGGTTCCCGTGCATGCCCAGGTGGGGCTTCCCCGGGCGGCGGCGTCCCCCGTTCTGATCGACACCTATTTTTTGCGGGCACCGGCGACCGACACACGGCAGGCGACGTCCACACCATAACCGTTCTCGCTAACTTTTTAAAAAGAACACGCTGTTTCATGGGGGCACACCGCGCCCGATGTAGGAAACCGCAGGCAAAAAATAGGGTGTCCGGCAAGCAAGCTCTTTCCGGGCGGAACAAAAAAAGCCACGCGCTCTTGCGTGGCTTTTACCATACCTTCTTTTCCTGTCAATACTCTTTCAGCGCCCGCAGGACCATGCGCAGCGCCATCTGCGTCGCCATATAGCGCAGGTGGTCGCGCCCGCCGCCCTGCCGGTGCGCGGGCAGGTATTTTTCCACCGCGCGGTACCGTTCGCTGTCCACGGCGACGTAGATCAGCCCCACCGGTTTCTCCTCCGTGCCGCCGCTCGGCCCGGCGATCCCGGTGATGCCCACGCCGATGTCCGCGCCCGCCAGCCGGCGCACGCCGGCCGCCATCTCCGCCGCCACTTCTTCGGATACCGCGCCCACGCGGTCCAGCGTATCTTGCCCGACGCCCAGTACTTTCACTTTCATCGCGTCGGCATACGCGCAGACGCCCAGCCTGAAGACCTCCGAAGCCCCGGGGATATCCGTGATACGCTTGGAAAGCAGCCCGCCGCTGCAGCTTTCGGCGGTCGCGATCCATAGTCTCTTTTCCCGCAGCAGCGATACGGCCGCATTTTCCTGCGTGCCCACGTCTATGCCGTAAATGTATTCGCCCACCGCCTCCCTGATTTCTTCCAGCACGGGCAGCGTCATCGCATAGGCCTCTTCCCGCGTCTTGGCCGCGGCCGTGACCCGCAGCTGCACCTCGCCCTGCTTGGCGTAGGGCGCGACGGTCGGGTTGGTGTGCGCGAGCATCATGTCCTTCAGCCTGTGTTCCACTGCGCTCTCGCCGATTCCGGCGATATGCACCGTACGGGAGACCAGCACTTTGTCCGAGAATTTTAAGAGCCACGGCCGTACGCTCCCCTCGAACATCGCCTGCATCTCGAAGGGCGGCCCCGGCATGAGCACCGCTACTTTCCCGTCCTTTTCCACAGCCAGCCCGGGTGCGGTTCCCGTGTCGTTTTCGAACACGACGGCCCCCGCCGGCATCAGGGCCTGCTTCAGGTTGTTGGGCGTCGGTGTTGTGCCGCGGCGCGCAAAATATTCCAGCATGCGCTTCTTAGATTCTTCATGCAGTTCCATCGGCAGCGAGAAATACTCCGCCACCGTTTCTTTGGTCAGGTCGTCATACGTAGGCCCAAGCCCGCCCGTCATAATGACGATATCCGCCCGGGAAAACGCGTTTTTCAGGCTGTCTCGCAGCCGGCCCTGGTTGTCCCCCACCACAGACTGGTGGTATACGTCTATTCCCAGCGCCGCCAATTGTTTGGACAGATAGGCGGCGTTCGTATTCACGATATCGCCGAGCAGCAGTTCGGTGCCCACGCAAAGTATTTCAGCTACCATAAAAAATCATCCTCCCGCTGTATTTTACCACTGCGGGAGGACAAAATCCACGCCTCTCTATTTTTTTGTCTTGGGATTGAATACGACCGCAACCAGATACCCGAAAAGGATAGCCGCCGCGATGCCCGCAGACGTCGCCGTGACGCCGCCCGTAAAGATGCCGATGATCCCCTTTTCGTCCACCGCCTCAAACACGCCTTTGGCCAGCGAATAGCCAAACCCGGTCAGCGGCACGGTCGCGCCCGCGCCCCCGAATTCGACGACAGGTTCGTACAGCCCGATGGCCGTCAGGATGACCCCGGCCGTCACAAAGCTCACCAATATCCGCGCCGGCGTCATCATCGTCAGAGATAACAGCAGTTGGCCGACCACGCAGATCAGCCCGCCCACTAAGAAAGCCTGCAGGAAATCCATTATCCCTCTCTCCTTTCTATCTCCACCGCATGGGCGATGCCGGGGATGCTTTCACCCTGCTGTACGATCGTGGGCGACATCAATGCCCCCGTCGCGACCACCAGCAGCCGGCGGTATTCCCCCTTGGCCATGCGCTTTAAAAAATAGCCGTTGAGCACAGTGGCGCAGCAGCCGCAGCCGCTGGCGCCGCAGCGCTTGTTCTTCATGCCGGCATAGATCAGTTTGCCGCAGTCCCGATGCACCCCGGCAAGCGATACGCCGCAGCGGCCAGCCAGGTCAGCCAGCAGTTCCGATCCGAAGATGCCGAGGTCGCCGGTAATAATCGCGTCAAAATCTCCGGGCGCCGCGCCGCGCTTTTCCAGGTGCGTGAGGATGGTCTCGGTGGCCGCCGGGGCCATTGCCGCGCCCATGTTGTTGGCGTCCGATATGCCAAAATCCACGACGCGCCCCACCGTCGCCGCCGTGATGCACAGGCTGCTCTTGTTTGCCGATAGCACCGTCGCGCCCGCGCCCGTCACCGTGTCCTGCCCCGTCGGCGGCTTGGGCGTCCCCAGCTCCAACGGATAGCGGAACTGCCGTTCGGCCGTCGCAAAATGGCTGCTGGTCGCGCAGAGGATATTCTCCCCGAATCCGCCGTCCAGCAGCATGGCCCCGAGCGCCAATGATTCCGTCATGCTCGAGCACGCCCCGTACAGCCCGATAAAGCGCAGCCCGAAGTCGCGCGCGGCATAGCTCGCCGTGATGATCTGGTTCAGCAGGTCGCCGCCGATCATCATGTCCACCCCCCGGATGCCCAGCCCCGCGTTCTGCAGCGCCTGCTTGACGGCTTCGGTGAACAGCTTTTTTTCCGCTTTTTCAAAAGAATCCTCTCCCCAGGTCGCGTCCGGCGCCGCCACGTCGAAGTATTCCCCGAGCGGCCCCTGCGCTTCGGTGGAACCCACCGCCGTACCCACGCCGCGTATATAAACCGGGTGTTCCATCACCACGGTCCCTTCTCCCAGCCATTTGTTCATGGGCACCTCCTATACCTGCAGGCCCAGGGCCAGCAGGACGTAGTAAATAAGCCCCACCAGGATAGACGAACACACGCCGTATACGATGACCGGCCCCGCGATCGTGAACAGTTTTGCGCCGACGCCCAGCACATATCCTTCCCGCTTGAATTCCAGCGCGGGTGAGACGATCGAGTTGGCAAATCCGGTGATGGGCACGATAGAACCCGCCCCGGCAAAGTTGCCCAGCACATCGTAGATCCCTATGCCCGTGAACAGCGCGCCCAGAAAGATGAGTACGATCGAGGTAAACGCCGAAGCGCTCTTCTCTTCCAGTTTCAGCACGCCTTCCGCGAACGCGCGGATGCCCTGCCCCACCGTGCAGATTGCGCCCCCGACGAAAAACGCCTTCACACAGTCCAGCACCGTGTTGGATTTGGGCATCTTTTTCTGCACATAGTCTTTATAGCTGCCGATCGACAGCCTGTTTTTGATGTTCATGTCATTTCTCCTTTTTGACGTCCATCGTCGCCGCCGCCGTTTGGTTTTCTTCCTCCGCGCGGATCTCCGGCGGGTTCGGCGTTTCCTTGCCCGAAAGGTCGTCCATCGGCAGTTCGTTATAGTTTTGTTTGTCCATAAAAAACCCAGCTTTCCTGTTCTTTGTCGTTCTTTACTATTTTTTCAAAAAAAGCGCAAAATATTCCTGCGCGGCTTTTTTCGCTCCCTGCCGCCGGTTTGAAAAATATGTCCGCGCGTGATAAAATGAATGGGAATTTGTCCGAAATTTTTCCCGGAAGGGAGCTGTTTTTTTTGATTTATCTGGATAATGCGGCCACGACCAAACCTGCGCCCGTTCTGCGCGCGCTTTTTGAAGAATACTGCGCGGACGGCTGGTACAACCCGTCGGCGCTGTACGGGCCGGCCGCCCGCGCCGAAGCCGTGATGCAGGCCGCGCGGCGGCTGCTCATGGATTGCATCCATGCGGAAGACGCCGTTTTCACGTCGGGCGGCACGGAAGCCGCCAACATGGCCGTACTCTGCGGTTACCCCGAAATGGGCGGGCGCAAGCGGCATTTCATCACTTCGGCGTACGAGCATCCCTGCGTCTACCATGCATTCCAGGCATTGGAAGAAGCTGGCCACCGGGTCGATTACCTGCGCCCCGGCCCCGACGGTTCCATCGAGGCAAAAACCCTCGCCAACCTCGTCGGCGAAGATACCGCGCTCGTTAGCATCATGCACGTTAATAACGAAACGGGTGCCGTCAACGACGTTGCCGCGCTCGCGCGGGCCGTCAAGGCCAAAAACCCGGCCACCCGCTTCCATGCCGACGGCGTGCAGGCTTTTTTGCGCGTCCCGTTCGATCTTTCCGCTTCGGCGGTGGATTTCTATACCGCCAGCGCGCATAAGGTCCACGGCCTCAAGGGGACGGGCATCCTGTTCCATAAAAAAGGCGCGGCGCCCCGCGCGCTGCTGCTGGGCGGCGGACAGGAGGGCGCGCTCCGTTCAGGCACGGAAAATACGCTGGGTATCCTGGCGTTCGCCCGCGCGGCCCAGGTGTTCCTGCAAGATCACGAAGAAAAGTGCGCGCATATGGCCGCCCTCAAAGAGCGCCTGCGGGTCGAGCTGGAGACTGCGCCGGGCGCGGTCGTGCTCTCGCCTAAAGCGGGCGCGCCCCATATCCTGAATATGACGTTCGCCGGCATGGGCGGCGAAGTTCTGCTCCATGCGCTCGAAGCGCAGGCCATCTATGTCGCCACCGGCTCGGCCTGTTCATCCAAAAAGCGCACGTTCCGCATCCACGACGCGCTGGGTACGCCGCGGGAACTGGCTTCTTCGGCCGTGCGCTTCAGCCTCTGCCCCGATACCACCGGGGCGGAGATCGACACCGTGGTCGGCGCCGTCCGCACCGCGCTCCAAAAATACCAACGATTCGTAAGGAGATGACCTTCCTATGTCCCAGATATTGCTGGTCCGCTACGGCGAGATCTATCTGAAGGGGAAAAACCGCCCCTATTTCGAAAGGACCCTCAAACGGGCGCTTACCGCAGTCGCGGCGCGCTACGGCGCCGCCGTCGAAAAAGGGTTCGGCCGCTACTATGTGCGCGGCATTTCCGATATGCCCGCCGCGCTCACTTCGTTTGCCAAAATTTTCGGTGTCCATTCGCTCAGCCCCGCCTGCGAGGTCGAAAAGGACCTCCCCGCCCTTTTGGCCAAAGCGGCGGAACTCGCGGCGCAAAAATTTGCCGTGCTGGGCCCCGGCGCCACCTTCAAGGTGGAGACCAAGCGGGCCGATAAGCGCTTCCCCGTTTCTTCGATGGACCTTTCGGCCCGCGTGGGCGAATATATATTGGCCCATGTGCCCGGCCTCAAGGTCGATGTCCACCGCCCGGCGTTCCTTTTGCATATAGAGATCCGCGAGACCGCCTTCCTCTATACGGATATACTGCCCGCCTGCGGCGGCATGCCCGTCGGCGTCTCGGGGCGCGGCCTGCTGCTGCTCTCGGGCGGCATAGACAGCCCCGTGGCCGGCTATATGATGGCCAAACGCGGCATGGAAGTGCAGGCCATCCATTTTTACAGTTTCCCCTACACGAGCGAACGCGCACGCGATAAAGTCGTTACACTGGCAAAGATTTTGTCCGAATACACCGGCCCCGTCCGCCTGCACCTCGTGCCTTTCACAGACATACAGATGGCCATCTACGATAAATGCCCTAAGGAGCAGCTCACGATATTGCTGCGCATGTTCATGATGCGCATCGCAGAGCGCATCGCGGAGGCGGAGGATTGCGGCGCGCTCATCACCGGCGAAAGCCTGGGGCAGGTCGCCAGCCAGACGATGCAGTCCATCGCGGTCACAGGCAGCGCGGTGCGGCTCCCCGTTTTCCGGCCGCTCATTGGCATGGATAAGAGCGAGATCATGGAGCGCGCCCAGCGGATCGGCACGTACGATACGTCCATACTGCCCTATGAAGACTGCTGTACGGTCTTTGTGCCCAAGCACCCGGCCACCCGGCCCCGCCTGCCCAAAATCCTGCTGTCGATGGACCTGCTCCCCGCCGACGAGATGATCGAAAAGGCCGTCCGGGATATAGAAACCATGCTCGTGGCACAGGCATGAACCCGGCATAAAAAAACGCGCGCTCGTCCGCGCGTTTTTTTATTGTTTTTTCTACCAGGGCATATACAGGTAATAGGCGGCGTACTTTTCTTCGTAAAACTCTTCGGGCGTCAGCCGGTAGATGTACGCCCGGCCTTCTATGGCGGTCTCGTCGGCGATCGTCTCGCCGCCCCGCACCCGCCCCACCAGCGCATAGGTATCCTCGCCCATTTCCCGCCGTTCCAGCGCATAGGTATATCCGCCGTACCCCGTGAAAGAAAGCACAGGCACCCCTTCCCCGTCCTCTTGCACCGAGATGTTCGCGGCCTTGGGCTGCAGCGAAGCCGGCACGGAATCCATATTGAAACATTCTCGCAGTACTTTGTCTTCTCCCGTCACCACCTGCACCTCCAGGCGTTCGCTCAGGATCTCTTTGTCGACGTCGATCTCCACGATGCCGCCCGGCACCGTGAATGCCGGGGCTTGCTTCCCTTCATACAGATGCGAGAACAGTGCCTTTACCATCGCGGCCGGGTAAGTCCCGCCCGTGACGCCCTTGGGCAGCGAATGCGCGTCGTTGGTCTTGTCGAACCCCATCCAGCAACAGACGATGTATTCCGTGTTATACGAAACGATCCATGCGTCTTTGTTGTTGGCGGCGTCCTCGTATGAACTCGTGCCCGTCTTTGCGCAGAGCGGGATGTCCAGATCGTTCAGCGCTTTGGCCGTCCCGTACTCTATCGTAGACTGCAAAAGCGAACTCATGATATAGGAAGTCTCGGCCGAAAGCACGCATTTTTTGTCCTCGGTCTGCCGGTAGAGCACGTTGCCGTCCCTGTCTTCGATCCTGCAAATAGTCGAAGGTACGTCATAATACCCGCCCGAAGCGAAGGGCATATACGATGCCGCCAGTTCCAGCGGCGTGACGCCTTCGGTAAACCCGCCGAGCGCCAGCGTCAGGCTGTCGTCCTCCTCGTCAAAGACGATGCCTACGCTGCTCGCATACGCTTTGGCCGTATCCACCCCCACGTCGCGCAGCAGTTTTACGGCGGGCAGGTTGATGGAATAGGCCACCGCGTCCCGCAGCGTGACCCACCCGCGGTACCGGCTGCCCGAATTGCGGGGCGTATAGCCGTTGAAATCCTCAGGCTGGTCCAGCAGCAGAGAGACCGTCGTATACCCTTTGTATTCGATCGCCGGCGCATAGACCATGACCGGCTTGATGGCCGAGCCCGGCTGCCGCCGCATGGAAGACGCACGGTTGAGCGAGAGCTGCGCCGTATGTTCCCGTCCGCCCAGGACCGCGCAGATGGCGTTGTTTTCCGCACAAAGCACGGCCGCGGCGCACTGGCATTCTTCTCCGTCCTCCGCCGCCGCGGGGAAATTCCCGTCCTGCGTCGCGTAGGCTTCCAGCCAGCTCTGCACCTCCGTATCCAGGTATGTGTAAATCTTGTAGCCGCCGCTCCGCAGCTCTGCATACGTGAGCGTCAGCTTTTGTACCGCCTCCTGTAACACCATATCGGTGTAATACCCGTAGAGGTACGTATCCTCTTCTTCGGGGGCGATGTCGAGCTCTTTTTGTATCGCCGCGTCATACGCTTCTTTCGAGATCATCTCGTTCTCCCACATCGTGTACAGCACAAGGTTCCGGCGGGCCCTGGCCTTCTCCGGGTTGGTGCGCGGGTTGTAGTTGGTGGGCGATTTCAATATCGCCGCCAGCAGCGCGCCTTCGTCCAGCGAAAGCGCATGCACACTTTTACTAAAGTATTCCTGCGCGGCCGTCTCCACACCGTACGCCCCTTCGCCGAAATATACGCGGTTCAGATACAGTTCCAATATCTCGTCCTTTGTATAGACACTCTCCAGCTTGATCGCCATCAGCATCTCCGAAAGTTTGCGCGCAAGGGTCCGGTCCGAAGAAAGCAGCGAGAATTTGATGACCTGCTGCGAGATCGTACTGGCGCCCTGCGCCATATTGGCGTTCTTGATGTCTTCCCAAAGCGCGGCCACGATGCGCACCGGGTCTACGCCGCCGTGCGAATAGAACCGGGCGTCCTCTATCGCGATGAACGCATTTTTGACGTCCTCGGGCACGTCGCCGATATCCACATAGATACGGTTCTCCGTATTGTACAAGGTAAGGTATTCTTCTCCGCTTGCATCGTATAACCGGAGGGATGTTTCCATCTCCGCCACGTCGGTCGGTTCAAAGGTCTGCCATTCCTCGATCCCCAAAACATAAAAAACTATGAATAGAATCACACAAACGGTACATACTATACATGACAGTATAAAAAACTTGAAAATTTTTCCTATTTTGCTTTTTCTTTTTGTTCTTTTTGTCTCGCGCGTCTTCCTGCTCATACGGGTTAGTATGGGCAAATGCAGGAAGCTTTATAGCTAAAATCGCGGAATTCAGTACAAAGTCGGCAAAACTCGCGTTTTTTCGAGCAAGGGGTTTTGCCGCCGCAATAGAATTTGTTACAGTACGGCAGTTTTACGGAGGAAACATATGAATAAAAAGCAAGGCGGGCTGCGGGTGGTGCCGCTCACCGGCGAATTAGACCACCATACCGCGACCGCCCTACGGAAAAAGCTGGACAGGCTCATCACCGCCACATCCCGGGGGATCGTGCTGGATTTCTCGGACGTCACGCTGATGGACAGCTCGGGCATAGGGCTGATTATCGGCCGGTATAAGAAGCTCCGGGAGAAGGGCTGCGCCCTGTACGTCTGCAACCTGAATCGGCAGATCGATAAAGTCTTTTCCGTTTCGGGGTTATATCAAATCATAAAAAAGATCTGAAGTATCATAGGGGGAAAAAATGGTTAGCGGAAACACAATGGAACTCACGTTCCCTGGGATCTCCCAGAACGAAGCCTTCGCGCGGGTATGCGCGGCCGCCTTTGCGGCGCGCCTGGACCCGACGCTCGACGAAGTCGCAGATATCAAAACGGCCCTGTCCGAGGCCGTCACCAACTGTATCGTCCATGCCTACGGAAAGGAGGTCGGCCCGGTCACGCTCCGGGGAGAGATCATCCCCGGCGGCGTCGCTTTCAGCGTGGAAGACAGCGGCATAGGCATCGCCGATATCGCGCTTGCCATGCAGCCGTTCTATTCGACCGCGCAATCCGAAGAGCGTTCAGGCATGGGCTTCACCGTCATGCAGGCTTTCATGGACGAAGTCACCGTGCAGTCTGCACCCGGCAAAGGCACGAAGGTCCGTCTGGTCAAATACATCCCTTCCCGGGCGAACAGACAGGCATAAAGGAAGCATCGATGAAACCACTCCTCTCTCACGAAACCATGCTGCATTTGATCCAGGCCGCCCAAACGGGCGATTCTTCCGCGCGGGAACGCCTCGTTATAGGCAATATGGCGCTCGTAAAAAGCATCGTAAAACGCTACCTCGGGCGCGGGACCGAGTACGAAGACCTCGCGCAGATCGGGACGATCGGCCTGCTCAAAGCCATAGACGGTTACAACGCCGCGTATAACGTGCGTTTCTCCACCTATGCCGTCCCCATGATCGCGGGCGAGATCAAGCGTTTTCTGCGCGACGACGGTACCATCAAGGTGAGCCGCCACCTGAAAGAAGATTCCATCAAAATCTTCCGTGCGGCCGAGACGCTTAAAAACCAGTTCGGCCGCGAACCCACCATCGAAGAAATCGCCGGCACTACCGGGCTTTCCGCCGAAGAAATCACGCTGGCGACTGACGCGGTCCGTGCGCCCGTTTCGATCGACAGCCCCTTTTCGCCCGATAATCCGGATTCCTCGCTCCTAGATACGCTGGCCTCACCCGAGGACGATTCCGCCATCGAAAAACTGCTGCTCAAACAGCTCATCGCCACGCTGGGCCCGCGCGAACGGCAGGTCATCATGCTGCGCTACTTTTCGGATAAAACCCAAAGCGAAATCGCCGATATCCTGCATATTTCACAGGTCCAGGTCTCCCGTATGCTGCAAAAAATCCTGGAAAAACTCAAAAAATCCGTTTCCGGCTAAGGGCCTTTTGCGTCCTTTAAGGGATATACGTTCCAGCTTTTCCGCATTTCCCCGGAAATACCTGTTGTTTTCTATCCCTGCGCGTTGCGTTTTTTGTTCCTCCCTTTTCAAACGCTGCTTTTTCTAAAAATCCTCTTGTTTCCCCAAAATACTCTCTGCACAAAACCGCGTCCCCGCACGGAGCTTTCCTTTTCCCTGTCTTTCCCGGCAGCAAAAAAAGCCGGCGTGTTTTGCCCGCGCCGGCTTTTTATTTTTCCTGTTTATTCGAGCATATGGTTGAGGTCGCCGATAACCACCGTATAGTCTATCTCGGCCCCATTCCGCCAGACCGTGAGCACGACTTCGTCCCCCACCGCGCTGTTCTGGATGGTCTCCACCAGCAGGTCGCTCTCCCCGATCTCCTGCCCGTCGCATTTGATGATGACGTCCCCCACTTCCAGGCCCGCGCTTTTTGCCGGGCTGTTTTCCATGAAGCTATAGACCCTCTTGCCCACCGGGATACTTTGTTGCGCAGCTTGCTCGGCTGTGATGCTCTGGTATTGGATGCCGATGCCCGGCCGTCTGACCGACCCGTTGTTGATAATGTCCAGGGCGGTCTCCGCCGCGATGTTGATGGGGATGGCAAACCCGATGCCTTCCGCATTGATGGCCGCGCCCGAAGAATCGACCGAGGATATCAGGCTCTTGAGCGTGACCACGCCGATCACTTCCCCTTTGTCATTGACCAGCGGCCCGCCGCTGTTGCCCGGGTTGAGCGCGGCATCCGTCTGTATAAAGGTCTGGGTCGTCCCGTTGAACACGAGCTCCCGGTCCACCGCGCTCACATACCCTACGGTGACCGTCCCCACCAGGTTTTCGCCCGCGCCCGAAGGGTTGCCCATCGCGATCGCGAGTTCGCCCACCCGTGTGGCGGAAGAATCGCCGATCGCGACCGCCTGCAGCCCCGCCACATCGATCTTGAGCACGACGATATCCAGGCTGGCGTCGCCGCCGACGTACAGCGCGTCATATTCCGTCCCGTCCTGCAGCGTGACGCTGTACGACGTCCCCTCCTCGATCACATGGTAATTGGTCAGGATATATCCGTCCGTATGGATAACAAAACCCGTCCCGCGGGAATATGTCGTAAGCTCTCCCTCATACAGCGCTTTGGCGTTCACACCCACGACGCTGTTTTCCAGCGCCGCGGCGATCTCGGGCACCGGATTTGTAGCATTCGCAATGACAGGCGCCTCCCCGCCGATCTCGGTCACTTCTTCTTCCGGCGTATATTGATCCTCTTTGGCGGTCGAACCGCCCGTTTCGTCCGTTTGGCCGCCCGGTTGCGATTCTTCGGGCCAGTATTCCTCAAACCCATCGTATTGTTGCAATAGCGGGTAGATCAGGGATACGGATAAAAACGCGCCCAAAAACGCGCAGAGCACCATGCCCGCCACAATGCCCAGGACCGTACCCGTTTTTTTCTTTTTTCCCTCCGGCGCAGCCTGGGGCTTCTGCGGCTGCGGGGGTATATAATAATAAGGCCCGTAGGGCCCGTAGGCATAGTAGCCGCCCCAGGGCTGCGGCCAGTAATACGCGTTCTGTGCGCCCGGGGCAGCCTTCTCCGCGGTTGGGGGCGCCGTTTGTTCCTGTTTTCCGGATGCCTGCGCCCCTTGTTTATCCATATCCTTGTCGTCGTTCATACCAATCCTCCGGCCCGGCCTAAGTCAGGCATTTTTTTGTCCCTTGAGGGCCAGGGTAAGTGTAAAGGTAAATACCGTGCCCGTCCCCGGCTTGGAATTGACCCAGATCTTCTCGTTGTGCAGGTTGATGATCTCCCGCACGATGGAAAGGCCGATCCCTGTGCCCGGTGTTTTCCGGTTATGCGATTTATCGACTTTAAAAAACCGGTCGAATATATAGCGCAGGTCTTCTTTCGGGATCGTCTGTCCCGTGTTGGCGATGCTCACATGCAGCTTGCCTTCCGCTTCATACGTCCAGATCTTGATGGAGCCGCCTTCGTTGCAGAATTTGACGGCATTGTCCAGCAGGTTGGTAAATACCTGGGCGATGCGGTCATAGTCGGCCAGCACCTTAGAAGGCGTATCCGGCAGATTGACGGCCAATTCGATCTTTTTGTCCTCTATCTTGTTCAGATAGTTGATAAGCGTGCGGCGGATCAGCTCGTTGATGTCCCACGCGCTCTTTTTCAGCGGGAATTGCCCGGATTCGATCTTCACCAGATCCAGCAAATCCCGTATCAGCGCGTTCATGCGGCGCGATTCTCCCAGCACGATCTCCAGATATTGCCGCCGCTCGGATTCGTCTATCGTCCCGTCGAGCATCCCCTGCACAAATCCCTGTATGGCCGTGATGGGACTGCGCAGCTCGTGCGAAACATTGCCGACGAAACTCTCGCGGGTATTTTCGTATTTCTCCAGTTCTTCGACCATCATATTGAAAGTCTGGCTCAACTGCCCCAGCTCGCTGTTGTCCCGCACTTTGATGCGCTGCTTAAAGTTTCCCCGGGCCAGCGCGAGCGCCGCCTTGTTCATATCGTACAGCGGACGCGCGATCCAGCGGGAGACCATGTACGAAAGCCCCAGGCTGAGCAGTATGCCCAGCCCCAGGATGAGCGCCGATTCCCCGCTGATGATCTTGACCGTGTCCGAAAGGTCGGTAAGGCGCAGGTGCAGATATACCGCGCCGATGGTCTCTCCTTCCACCTTGATGGGGCTGCCGACCGTCACGAGCGGCGCATAGAACATGCCCTCTTCTTCCGATATCGTGTACGCGCCTTCTCCGCCCTCTACGATATCGGTCAGCGTATTTTTATTGGTGCGGGCATTATCTCCGTAATCTTCCTCGTCCACCCCCGACATCACATAAACGATCCTGTCATAGGCGTCGGCGATCCAGATGATGCAATTCTGTTTTTGGGCCAGTTCCTGGATATAGCTGTAGATGGATTCCCCCGTATCCCCCGATTCATAATACTCGCTGAATGCGGCGTTTATAAGCCCCGCAGATTCGCTCAGGCCGGCGATCGCACTGTTGATCCGGCTGCTGCGCAGCTTCAGCGAGACAAGCACGTTGAAAAGCAGCAGCGCCACGACCAACACGGTGATGCAGATCGCGCTGATCCGCCCAAAAAGCGTTCTGTAACGGAACATCAGCGCACCTCGAATTTATACCCCACCCCCCAGACTGTTTTGATCTGCCAGGAGGGCTGTTCGCCCAGTTTTTCACGGAGCCGCTTGATGTGTACGTCCACCGTCCGCGAATCGCCGTAAAAATCGAACTCCCAGACTTTCTGGAGCAGCTGTTCCCGCGTGAACACCTTGTTCGGGTGGGAAGCCAGGAAGTATAAAAGCTCCAGCTCTTTGGGGGGCAATTCCAGCTTTTTGCCGCAGTAGATGACCGTGTATTCCGAAATAGAGATCTCCAGGTTCTCATATTTGAGCGTCTTGTTCTCCTCTTCGGGGGCGCTCTCGCTCCGCCGTATCACGGCCTTTATGCGGGCAAGCAGTTCTTTTGGTTCAAAGGGTTTGACGATATAGTCGTCCGCGCCGAGTTCCAGCGCGAGCACTTTGTCGAAGGTATCCCCCTTCGCGGTCAGCATGATGACAGGCGTGCCGCTCTTTTTGCGGATCTCCTTGATCACGTCTATCCCGCTCATCCCGGGCATCATGATGTCCAGCAGTACCAGGTCGGGGTTCTCCCGGGAGAATATCTCCAGCCCGCTCTTCCCGTCGTAGGCGGTCAGCAGCGTCATCCCCTCTTTTTCCAGATATAGTTTAATGACCTTGCATATATTCTCGTCGTCATCCATTAGCAATATGAGGTTGTCCGCCATCCTTTTTCCTCCTGTTTTTATTCATTCGCGCACAGTTAGGTAAAAAATCATTCATAAATTGATTATATATACTTATTATGAACGATCTGTAACAATATGGCAACGATTTTTACTACTTCAGCGTCACGATCGTGACGCCTTCGGCCCCTTCGTCCAGCTTGCCCATGCGGAAAGAGGCGACGTGCGGATGGTGGCGCAGGTATTTCTGCACGCCGCTCCGGAGCGCACCCGTCCCTTTTCCGTGGATGATCGAGACTTCCAAAAGCCCGGAAAGGAACGCATCGTCCAGGTATTTGTCTATCTCCAGGATCGCCTCCTCCACATTGTACCCGTGCAGATTGAGGGAAAGCGGCACCGTCTTTCTGGCCAGCCGCACCGAAGAAGTCCGTCGCGGCTTTTTCCCGCCGCCCTCCCGCTTTTCCAGGTCGGAAACGGGCACCGAAACTTTCAGGATGCCCGCCTGTATCTCCACCATCCCGCGCGAATCGGGCAGCGAAGCCACCGTGCCGTCCACCGCCAGGCTGGCGACATGTACCGGTTCTCCCAGCGCCAGGCTGTCCGCGTCCACGGGCTGCGCGGGCAGCCTGGCGGGTTCCAGCTGCCGCCGCAGCACGTCCTTTTTGCCGGATACGCGCGTCCGCAGCGTTTTGGTGGTCTCCGTAGATTCGCGCACGCTCTGGTCGCGTGTGCGCCGCGCCTCCCGCAAGATCTCTTCCATCTCGTCCTGGGTCTTGCGCACGATTTCGTAGGCTTCTTCCTGCGCCTTTTTGATGGCCGTCCGGCGGCGGGCCGCCAGGTCCTCTTCCAGTGCTTTTGCCTTTTTACCCGCTTCGGCCGCTTCCCGTTCGGCCAGGCGCGCTTTTTCCAGGCGCGCCTCGGCGTCTTTCCTCGTCCGTTCGGCATGCCGCAGCAGGCTGTCGAATTCCAGCCGTTCTTTCTGCATGAACCCTTTGGCTTTCTCGATGACGTCCTGTTTCAGCCCCAGCCGCCTGGAGATGAGGAATGCATTGCTCGCCCCCGCCAGCCCCATGATCAGGTGGAAGGTGGGCTGCAGCGAATCCGGGTCGAATTCCATACCGGCGTTTTCGAAACCCTTGGTCGTCATCGCATAGGCTTTGATTTCTCCATAGTGCGTCGTGGCAAATACGCGCGCGCCTTTTTCATACAATTTGTCCAGTATGGAGAGGGCCAGCGCCGTGCCTTCCGCGGGGTCCGTGCCCGCGCCCAGTTCGTCCAGCAGCACGAGCGAATCGCGCCCCGCCTTGCGCAGGATATAGATGATGTTGCGCATATGCGCGCTGAAGGTCGAGAGCGATTGCTCGATGCTCTGTTCATCGCCGATATCGGCAAACACGTCTGTATAGACGGGCAGCGTCGTGCCTTCGGCGGCGGGCAGGAACAGCCCGCTCTGCGCCATCAGCGAAAACAGCCCGACCAGCTTGAGCGTGACCGTCTTGCCGCCCGTGTTGGGCCCAGTGATGATCAGCGTCCGTATGTCCTCGCTTACCGAAACGGAAACGGGGATCACTTTGTCTTTATCGATCAGCGGGTGCCGCCCCGCGCGTATATCGATTTTATTTTCCCGGTTGAAGGTCGGGGCAAACCCTTTCATTTTGATGCCCAGCGCCGCTTTGGCAAACACCACGTCCAGATACGTCAGGGTCTTCAGGTCGGCCGCCAATGCCCCCGCGCCGCCCCGCGCCCTGTCCGAAAGCGCCGCCAGGATGCGCTCGATCTCGCGCCGCTCTTCCTCTTCCAGCAGACGCAGCTCATTGTTGGATTCGACGATGCCCATCGGCTCAATGAACAGCGTCGCGCCGCTCGCCGATTGCCCGTGTATCAGCCCGGGCACATTGTTCCTGCATTCCTGCTTGACCGGCACGACGAACCGCCCGTCCCGCGAAGTGATGATGGCGTCCTGCAGGTAGGCCGCCTGTTCCTTGCTGCGGATGATGGCGTTCAGCTTTTCCTGCACCGCCGCGTTTTCCCGGCGTATGCGCCGCCGGATATCCCGCAGGGCCGGGGACGCGTTGTCCGCGATCTTGTCCTCCCCCAAAATAGACATGTCGATGCGGGAGATCAGTTCCTCGTCGTACCAGAGGTCTTTGGCCATCGCATACAGGCGGGGCAGGTCTTCCCGGATGCCCCGCGCCGTCCGGCGCGCCGCTTTGTGCAGCAGGCAGACGCGCAAAAGTTCCCCGCAGGAAAGCGATACCCCCAGCCGCAGCCGCGTCAACTCGTTTTTCACGTCGTCGAACGACGTCACGGGCAGGCTGGGCGCGGCCAATATGCCGTGCTCCGCTTCTTTTGCTTCTTCCAGCAGCGCGTCTGCCGCCGATTCTTCCGTTTCGGGCACCAGCGCCAGCGCAGCCTCTCTGCCCGGGGCCGAAAGCGTGCAGCCCGCCAGCATCTGCCGCACCGCATCATACCCCAATTTTGTATACACACGTTCGTCCACTCTATTCCACTCCCCTGAAAAAATGCCCGTTGCTTGCCTGCGCAGGCCTGTATCTGCCCAGGTCCGCAGCTTCCCCCGCCGCCCAGGCCCGGCAATAGGCGGCAGTCACACCTTCTATCTGTTCTATATTTTCTTCCGTAAAGATCAGCCGTATACCCGCGATGCCCGCCGTCCGCAGGGCCGGCAGGTCTTCCATCGCCAGAGGCACGGCGTTGTATACCTGCAGCAGGCACCCGATTGTTTTGAGCGGCAGCAGCGGGAAGACATACGAAAGCCTGTCCCCTAATACGCCTTTGCCGCAGGCCGCGCAGCCCGCCTCTTTTTTCACGGGGCAGTGGCGCAGGTTCATCAGCGGCAGGCGCCCGTAGACCACCGTTTCCTTTTCCGCATATCCGATCGCCGCAATAGCGGACAGGTTGATCTCGCTGCTCACCGTCACGCCCTGCGCGCCCCAGCCCCGTAAAACGCCGGCCGCCGCCGTATTGGCCACATTCTGCCAATAGTCTGAAACAAAGGGCAGGCCCGCTTTTTTCGCCACCGCCACACCCCCCGGGCCCGGCGCCAGCACGCCGTCCAGCACCGTCCGCAGGCCGCACAGCAGCGCCGCCATCTCCCGTTCTTCCTGTGCGGAGAGATAGGGCGGCAGCACCAGCCAAATCTCCCCCTGCTTTTCTGTCGCGGAGAGTCCTTCCAGTACGGCGGGGTCGCCCGGGGCCAGATAAACCCGCCCCGCGCCCGCCCGCCAGGCCGCCCGCCCCGCCGCCATGTCCCGCACCTGCGCGGCGACATAAGGAGCAACACAGAACAGCCCTTCCGGCGCCTCCTGCCGGGGCGTCCATTCGCACCGTTCGTATCCGTGCGCCGCGATGATCTTCTCTTCCAATGCCGAGAGGGCCTGCCGCCGCAGCGCGTTCAGCGCGGCCGCGGGCAAAAAGGGCTGCCCCTCTATTTGTATGCCACAATCCGTGGCGGAAAATACCGTACCGCCCGTATGTACCAGCCGGTCCCTTATCAGGGCTGGGTCCATCGGCTTGTGCGCGCGGGGGCTGACCGGCCCCTCCGCCCGGGCAACGTTTCCTTCCGCCTCGACGCATAAATGGCTCTTCTGCCCTTCCCGGGCGGAGAGCCGCATGCGTACGGGGATCTCGGCCCTATCTTTACAAAGTGCGCGGGCGCGTTCCAGCGCCGCACGGTCCGACCGCAGGTAAACGCCGTCGCCCGCCACCGCCTTTTCCGGCACGGGTATCCTGTATCCGCCCGGCGCCGGGTCGGCAAACCCGAGCGCATAGCCCTGTCCGCCCACTTCCACACCGTCGCCCGGCTGCAGGCGCTCTGCCGTCGCCACAAATGCCCGTCCGCGGGCCGGCTTTTGCAGGCTGCCTACATACACGCCCAAATGGTCGGGGCGCTCCGTATATGTGATGTCCCGGCCGCCCGTCAGGTAGCCCTGCGTAAACCCGCCGCGGTTGAAGATGCGCGCAAGCGCCCTCTGTTCTTTCTCCGCGTCGAACGGCTCGCCCGCGGCATAGGCGTCGATCGCCCGGCGGTACGCATCGACCGTCGCGGCGACATATTCCCTGTTTTTCATGCGCCCTTCGATCTTGAGGGCGCAGACGCCGGCCTGCGCAAATTGTTCGATCAGGCCCAGCGTACACAAGTCTTTGGTGCTCAGATGATACGCTTTTTTGGAAAACAGCGTATAGGGCAGCCGGCAGGGTTGGGCGCACCGGCCCCGGTTGCCGCTCCGTTCGCCAGGCATGCCCGAAAGCAGGCACACCCCCGATACGCCCGAACACATCGCCCCGTGGCAGAAGGCCTCCACCTCCACCCCTGCGGCCGCCATCTCTGCCAGCGTGGCCAGGCTGCTTTCCCGCGCGGCGATCACGCGCCTGCAGCCCAGCGCGGCCATCTGCGCCGCGCCCATCGGCCCCTGCACCGCCGACTGCGTGCTGGCATGGATGTCCAGCCCGGGGAAACGGGCCGCCGCCTGCGCGATGAACCCAAGGTCGGCCGCGATAACGGCGTCGGCCATCGCCTCATATAAAAAACGGGTATACGCAAGGACTTGCTCCCTTTCTTTTTCCAGCAGCATCGTGTTCAGGGCAATATAAACCTTCCTGCCGCGCAGATGCGCGTACCGTATGATCTTTCTTATCTCTTCATCACTGAAGTTTTGGGCATAGGCGCGGGCACTCCATTGTCCGCCCAGATAGCAGGCGTCCGCGCCCGCCGCAAAAGCGGCCTTTGCGCTCTCCATGTCCCCCGCCGGCGCCAGCAGTTCGATTTTCTTTTTCATATTTCTAAAACTTATTATATCGCAAAAACGGCCGGTTGCAAAACAAAAAACCGCCGGAAACCCGGCGGCCGACCTGCTGTTTTTTTACTTCTTATTGTAGTTTTTTTTAGGTTCGCGGAAATTGGCGGTGCGCAGCGCGTTGTTTTCTTTTTCAAGCGTGCTCAAACGTTCCAGCGCATATTTCAATTCGGCGCGTCCTTCCACTTCGGCTTTTTCTGAAACGATGTTGAGCTTTATCTCAGCCTGGCGTAGTTTTTCCTGCAGTTGCTTGACTTGCTCGGCGGTCTCGCGCAACGACTCCCGCGCCTTGAAAAGCTCGTCCGTCAGGTTCAGCGCGGCAAGCACTGTCGCCATCACGGTGGAAAGGCCCACGTACTGGTCGGAAATCTCCCTGATGCGCTCATTCAATTCATACGCGACGCGGTTCACATACTCTCCGCTTTCTTCAGAGACGATGCAGTATGCACGTCCGGAAATCACCACATTGGTTTTTGTCACTGCCACACCTACCACGCCCCTATCATTGATAGTATTATTTTACAATATTTGCGGTATTTTTACAATATGCCCCATGGATATTTTCCAATTTTTCCCCGCGTCCGGCGCTTCAGCGCAGCTTCCAACTGCCCGCGTATTCCCGTACGATCTCCCGCAGCGTCTGCTGTTCCCCGGGCGTCAGGTCGCTCTTGCGCAGCGTCAGCATCTGGACCTTGTTTACAAAGATCAGGAAAAATTGGACGCTTTCGTATATCTTCCCGATATGCGCCCATTTATAAAAGACCGGTTCCTTTTCGATCAGGTTGCGCGCGCTGATGCCGCCCGACCCGAATATATATTCGGCCGCCGTCCTGCGCGTGATGTCCCCGCCCCGCCGCACCGAAGCGATATAAAATTCGATCGCGCCGACCGCCAGGAAAGGGCACAGCATAAGGGCCGCGGATACTGCGACCATGATGATATTGCCCGCCGCCAGATACAGCCCCGCGCCGCCCACCAATACCATGCCGATCATCAGGTACAGCAGCGCCGGCGATTTCTTGAACGTGTTCCAGTAGGCCAGCTTGCGGAAATCTCCCTTGTGCAAAGCCGACCGCACCGTCAATTGCAGATTTTCTTTCATATCCCCTCCAACCCCAAAAGAGCCCGGGCATTCCCGGCCAGTACGGCTTCTTTTTGCTCCCGGGAAAGCGGCAGCGTGTCCAGCATTTTCAGTTCTTCCCCGTCATGCCAGGGAAAATCGCTGCCGTACAGGATCCTGTCCATGCGGTGTTTTTTAAAGAAACGGCGGATCACGCCTCCCGGCGCATACCCCGCCATGCAGGAGATGTCCATATAGATATCCTCTCCCCAGAGGCAGCGTTCCGCGTCCCCAAATTCGCGCGCACCACCCAGGTGCGCCAATATCATCTTCATTTCGGGAAAAAGGCGGTGCATTTTCAGAGAGGCCCGCGGGGTCGCATAGCTTTTTGTCGGGTCCAGCGGGTCCAGCCCCGCATGGAACAGCACGAGCATCCCCGCCTTCACGATCGCTTCATATACCGGGAAAACGGCCGGGTCGTCTATCATGAACTTCTGGTAGCACGGGTGCAGTTTGATCCCTTTGATCCCGGCGTCCCGCAACCGGGCGATCTCGCCTGCAAAATTGTCGTTGCTCGGATGGACGCTGCCGAACGCGCAGATCCCTTCTTCCCTGTCCACCCGTATGGCATAGTCGTTGACATGGGCGACCGACTCCGGCGAAGCGGCAATGTTCAAAAGAACGCACAAATCGATATTCCTTGCCTGCCGACGGGCCTGCAGCGCCGCGAGCGTACCGTCCCCGTGGCCCTCGAACCCACTCACGCGGGTGATGTTGTCCATCGCCCTGCCCGCAAGTTCTTTTTTAAATGCATGTGTGTGAAAATCTATGATCATGAAAATTCTGCAAATGGCTTGGGGCGGCTATAAGGCCGCCCCAGGAGTAAATGGGTTCGTTATTTCTCGGCTACGGCCTTTTTGGCCGCCGCCACGATGTCCGAAACGTTCAGGTGCATCGCGTCCTTCAGGTAAGACAGCGCGCCGACTTCGCCGAACCGGTCCATCACGCCCACCGGCACGACGGGCAGCGGGTATTTCTCAGCCAGCAGTTCGCTCACGGCGGAGAATACGCCGCCTATGATATTGCCGTTGTCCGCGGTAACGACTGCGCCCGTCTTTTTGACAGATGCCAGCAGGGTCTCTTCGTCCACCGGCTTGATCGTGTGTAGGTTGATGACTTCCGCGTCGATACCGGCCGCGGCCAGTTCCTTCTGGGCCTCGATCGATTCGCTCACCATCATGCCCGAAGCGATAATCGTTACGTCCTTCCCTTCGGTCAGGACGTCCGCCTTGAACAGGTCGAACTTATACCCGTCGCCGAACACGGGGGGCACGGTCTTGCGCGCCATCCGGATGTACAGCGGTCCTTCGTAATCGATGATCTGGGGCAAAGCCTGCGCGAACTGCACCGCATCCACCGGTTCGTATACGACAATCCCGGGGATCGCGCGCGTGATGCCGATATCGCTCATGCACATATGCGTCCCGCCGTTCATCTCCGCCATGACGCCGGGGTCCGTCCCGACGATCTTGACGTTGCGCTTCGCATACGAGATGGAGATCGCGATCTGGTCCGCGATACGCCGGGTGGCGAAGGGTGTAAATGTCGTAATAAAGGGTTTAAACCCGAAAGAAGTAAGGCCGGCGGCG
This sequence comes from Christensenellaceae bacterium, assembly GCA_963665505.1. Taxonomy (GTDB): domain Bacteria; phylum Bacillota; class Clostridia; order Christensenellales; family Christensenellaceae; genus QANA01. Next base: position 883,923 of record OY762275.1, on the reverse strand, counting down.
ACGCCCGCCATGTTCTGCTCGGCAATGCCCACGTCCAGCGCCCGTTCCGGATACTTGAACCGGAGTTTGTGGGTGCCGTTTGCCATCGCCAGGTCCGCATCCAGCAGGCAGATGCTCTCGTCTTTTTCCATATACTCATCCAACACACCGCATAATACGGCTCTCATTTCCATTTTGTTATCCATTTTTTTACCTCACTTCAGTTCTTCTAATGCTTTTTTGACGTCTTCCTGGGTAACAGACATGGAGTGGTTTGCATACCCCGCTGCTTCTATAAAGGAAACGCCCCTGCCTTTGATCGTGTTGAGGATGATCATCGAAGGTTTGCCTTTGTTCGCCCGGGCGTTGTCGATCGCCTCGGAGATCGCTTCCACGTCATGGCCGTTTATTTCCTGCGTATAAAAACCGAACGCCTGCCATTTGGCGGCCAGAGGCGCAAGGTCGTTGACGTCTTTGACCAACCCGGAAATCTGCATCTTGTTGGAATCCACAAAAGCGATGAGGTTATCCAGCTTCTTCTGGTGGGCATACATCGCGGCTTCCCAGATCTGGCCTTCCTGGCATTCCCCGTCGCCCAGGATCGCGTATATTTTGCAATCCAGTTTGCGGATCTTTGCCCCGACGGCCATGCCGACCGCGCAGGAGAACCCCTGCCCCAGCGAACCGGCGGTCATATCGATGCCGGGGGTCCGCAGCATATCGCAATGACTGGGGAGTTTGGTGTCTGGCTTGTTCAACGTATCCAGCCAGCTCTTATCAAAAAACCCCTTTTCCGCTAATGTGGCATACAGGGCGGGGCCGGCGTGGCCTTTGGAAAGGACGAGTCTGTCCCTGTCCATTTTTTGGGGGTTTTCAGGGTCTACATTCATTTTCTCAAAATAAAGGACGGCAAGGGTCTCCGCGATGGACAGGCTGCCGCCGATGTGGCCTTTGCCGATACTGCCGATCGTGCGCACAGTCCCTCTCCGGATCTCCTTTGCAATGTCGTTCAGTCTTTTTGTCTGAGTTGCTTCCATTTTACACCTCTCAATAAATATTTTTCACTGTCGCGCGCTTAAAAACTTATGAGGCTTTCGAGGCCGCAAGTGGTTTATGCCGCCCGTCGTTTGCCGGGCCGGCCGCTGAACTGAGGCAAAAGGTATGCCCGGTGTATATTATAACACACCCCCAAATGCAAGACAATAATGCCCCTGCGTTTCCGGGAAAAATTTACACCGTCGTCAAAAACAGCCCTGCTCCGGTCCGGGTTTTCCCTTCCGGCGCATACGCTCCACCGCCTGGCGCAGCATACGGCATTCGGGTGTTTTCCGGTATGCCGCAAAAAAGAGCAGGTTGGGGCAAATCAGACAGACACCCAGTTTGTATAAAAACCCCACCGCCCCTTCCCCCGGCATAAATCGGCATAACAGGGCCGTCAGAGCACCGGCGCCGGCCGTCACGGCCATATACAGCGCGGTTTTTTCAAAATACCGCCGGGGTGATTCCAGGAATCCTTTTTGGAACACGGTCCGCGGTTCGGCCCAGAAGCTCGTCAGCAGGTGCGCCAGTACGCCGCCCCAGAAGATCCCCGCGATGCCCAGCGGGCCGACCAGCAGCGCCCCCAGCAGGATATACAGCCCGGCTTCGGTCACCGGCACATACCAGTCGTGCGCAAAAAGCCCCAGCGCGTCCCGGTAAATCAACAGGGGTTTGATCATCCCCTGCAAATAGAACTGCAGCGCGATCGCGGCCACCGCCCCCTGCGAAAGCAGGGAATCCGCCCCCAGCCATATCTTTATGAACGGGTCAAACAGGATATACAGGCAGATGAAGGAAAATCCGTACACCCACGCGCCCACCAGATGGAACGCGGAAAACACCTGCCGGTTGCGCTCGCGCCTGCCCACTGCGCCCAGGTTGCCCACACCGGCGGCCACGCTGTTCAGCAGCAGGTTATACGCCGAATGCAGCGCATACGTAATGAATTTGTAGTTGGAATAGATGCCCGCGGCCAGCAGCCCGACGAACCCCGATACAAGGACCGTGTCCGCATACGTCAGCACGGTCATGCTCGCCTTGTGGAACAGGACGAACCGCACATGCCGCCGGACGGAAGGCAACGCGGCCTTTTTTTCCGTCCCCGGCGTCTTCTCCTTGAGCCAGGGGTACAGCCGGCGCACCCTGCACGCCAGCAAAGCGTTTTCCAATAGCGTGAACGCAAGCTGCGCGCATATGTAGGCGAAAAAGTCCCGCGTCCAGATGAGCAGCGCCGCCTGCACAAGGTTCATAACCGTGCCCAGGAAATAGTGCGTGCCCGCGACGATATATTGCTTCTGGTCGGCGGTGATCAACACTTTGTTGTAATAAAAGAAATACCCGGCGGCCGTATCCGCGACATACAGCAGATAAAACAGCGAAATGTGCGGGATATCGGGCATGTCCAAAATCAACACGTGCAAAAAGGGCAGGCAGGCCGCCCCCAGAAACAGGATCGCAAGGCCAATGCGCCGGGATATCTTCCTGTACGCCGCCATAATTGTGCGGATGCGCGCATAGTCGTTTCCCGCGATGGGTCCGTACAGCGCATACGAGACCGCCGTCTCATACCCCAGTTCCACCAGCGCGATAAAATATAAAAGCGTGCTGAACACGCCTTCCACACCTGTATATTCGTTGCGCAGCACCGCCACAAAAACCATGCGCAGAAAAAAAGCCGCCAAGACCTTGGTCGCGTAGGCAATGCTGTCGTATTTTGCGTTTTTCAGGGAATTCTGCGTTCTGGACATACCGCGCGCCCCACCCATTCAGACTGCGTCCATTCTACCATAAAAACGCGGCGTTGACAAAACCCCGGGGGAGGCGCTTTCGTTCGGGGGGCCTGCGTATAGTCCCATATCCTCCGCAATCAGCAAGATTTACATACGGACTGCCCAATAAACAGGGCACTTGTTTCCCGCATCGCAAAAAAAACAAAAAAACGGCCCGCCATTTCCCATGGCAGACCGTTTTCAGCAGCGTAGGCTCTGAAGGAGAGGCACGTTTTTACTTTTATACTTTCATGCAGGCAATATTTCCTCCGCGACCACATGGGCCATGAGGTCCGCCTCGGTCACCCCAACGTCCACGCCCATTTCCGGCGTGAACAGCCAACTGTTTTTCGGGTTGTTCGCACGCGCGATCACCCGCCCGACACCGAATTCGTAATGTGCCAGTGTCGCTACGACAAGGTTCTCCTCGTCCGTCGGCGTCAGCGCAATCACAACATCCGTGTCATAAATGCCCGCATTTTCCAGGGTGGTGGGATCCGTGAAATGTCCGGCGACGATCACATCCGCCGCAAGATCCCGTCTCAGGTTGGAAAGCTGCTTTTCTCGCATCTCCACGACCTTTACCCGGTGCCCACTTTTCAAAAGCAGCGAGGCCAGGTACGAACCAACTTGCCCGCCGCCCACGATCATGATTTTCATAGCACGCTCCTTCCTTTTTTCACACCAGCCCCAGAATGGTCTTCAGGCGCTGGCCCGATGCCGATGCGACGGCAATACACGCCAGATCTCTTTTCTTGAACTCCGTACCGAGCGTCGGCAGGAAAGTTTTGCTGCCCCGGCTGATCGAGATCACCTGTATTTCGCCCGGGATCGTCAGTTCCGTTACCTTTCGGCCGACCAACAGCGAAGGCACCTCCATCTGCACGATCTCCACACCGCCGTTTCCCATGCTGAACACCGTGCCCAATGGCGAATAACAGACCAGCTCAGCCAGGCGGTCGATCGCCCAGCGTGTCGGGTCCACTGCCTGTAGGCCCAGGCGTTTGTAAATCTCGGCTTTTCGCTGGTCGTATAGCCGGGCGACTACTTTGGGAACATGGAAAAACCGATTCGCTACCCGCGCGATAACGGCGTTTTTCTCATCGCTAGATGTCACGGCGATCACCGCATCCGTCCGTTCGATGCCCGATTGCAGCAGTACGTCTCTGTCAAAACCTACTCCTGTTACCTTTTCCCCTTTGAAGAAAGAAGGCAGCCTTTCGAACGCCGCGGGGTCCTTGTCGATCACCGTGACGGTATGGCCGTTCTGGCTCAGGTATTGTGCCAACCCGGAACCCAACCGCCCACAGCCTACCACAATAATTTTCATACGTACCTCCAGTTCATGCTTTCCGTGTTCTTTCATGCTTTTCCCGTTTACGGATACACGCCTTGCGCAACTCATCGATAAGAATGATGACGGGCGGCCAGGCCACGAGGAACGCCCATTCGCGCAGCCCGAGCGGTGCCGTGTTGAAAAACGTATGCAGGGCAGGCACATACATCAATAGGCAAAGCAGCGCCACTTCGCACAGTATCCCCGCAAATATCAACCGGTTCGAGAAGAACCCGACGCTGAAAACAGACGCGCGTTCCGTCCGGCTGTTGAATACGAGGCCTATCTGGCAAAAAACCGTCGCCGCAAGCGTCATCGTCGACGCCATCCGATAGATCGTACCCGTGCTCGCAAGCGGCACCTGCGGCCACCCGTAAAGATAGTTCAGAAAGAAATACGCGCCCATCGCCACCACCGACTCTATCATACCATACCAAAGGAACGTCCGTACCAGGAATCTGCGGTTCAGCAGCGGCTCTTTGGGTGAACGGGGCGGGCGGGCCATCACGCCTGCTTCCGGCTTCTCCTGCCCCAGTGCCATAGCGGGGACCACGTCTGTTCCCAGGTCAATGGCCAGTATCTGCATTACCGTGAGCGGCAGCGGGATCGCCCCGCGGGAAAACAGGAAAAAGATATAGGGTACGGCTTCCGGCATGTTACTGTTCAATATGTAGGTGAAGAACTTACGGGTATTATCGTATACCGTCCGGCCTTCTTCCACCGCGTTCACAATAGAGGCAAAGTTGTCATCCGTCAGTATCATGGCGGCCGCTTCCTTCGCGACATCCGTACCCGAAAGACCCATCGCAATGCCGATGTCCGCCTTTTTAAGGGCGGGCGCATCGTTCACGCCGTCCCCCGTCACCGCAACGATATGCCCCATCTCCTGCAGGGAAGAAACTACCCGCAGCTTCTGTTCAGGAGCTACACGCGCAAAAATGACCTCCCCCTGCAAGGCTTTTTTCAGATCTTCCGCAGGCATTCCCTCCAGTTCGACTCCTGTGATGATGCGCGCATGGGCTTCGTGTACGATCCCGATGCGCCGTGCAATACTCTCGGCCGTAAGGCCGTAGTCGCCGGTGATCATAATAATACGTATGCCCGCGTGGGTGCATTTTTCCACTGCCCCCGCGACCTCGGCGCGCGGTGGATCCGCCATAGCGACCAGCCCCAGGAACGTCATATCCGTTTCGATCAGTGTGGGCGTATATTCGCTGAGCCTGCGGGGAAGCGCCGGCACTGTCTGCAGGTCGCGCATAGCAACGGCCAGGACCCGCAGCCCGTCTCGGGCATACCTGTCGTTTGCTTCCATGATCGTCTCTCTCAGCGCCTCGTCCAAAAGCACGGCCTGTCCGTCCCGCAGCGTATGCGTACAGAGGTCCAATATCTCTTTGGGTGCACCTTTCACATAGGCAATACGGGGATTCCGTCCGCCGTGGATCGTACTCATGCGCTTGCGGCCCGAATCAAAAGGCAGTTCCCGCAGGCGGGGGGTCTGTTTTTCCTCCTCCTCCAGATCGATCCGGGCTTTTCTGGCCGCGACCAATAAGGCAGCCTCGGTAGGATCGCCCAATATGCTCCAGCCGGCAGTTTCTCCTTCGGGCGGCAGCAGGCGCGCGTTGCTGCACAAGCCCGCAGCCGTCAGCAGACGCCGCACGTCCGCGTCCGCTCCGACGGGCGCACCTTTTTCCAGTATGCCGCCTTCCGGCGCATAACCGACACCCGTCACCTCTATCCGGCGGCCGGCGATCCACAGCCCGCTCACCGTCATTTCGTTTTGCGTCAGCGTGCCGGTTTTGTCGGTACAGATGACGGTCGTACACCCCAGCGTCTCGACGGCAGACATGCGCTTGACAAGCGCATTCCGCTTGGCCATGCGCTGTACGCCCATCGCCAGCGCCAGCGTCACGGTGGGCAGCAGGCCTTCGGGCACGAACGCCACGATCATGCCCATCCCGAAGATGAAGCTCTCCGCAAAGCTGACTTTGGCAAGCAGCATCGCAAGCACAAAGAAAAAGCTCCCTATCCCCACCGCCATGGCCGAGACGATCTTGGTCACCCTGCCCATTTCCTTTTGCATGGGGCTGGGTTCTTCTTTCATGCTTTGGGTCAGCTTCGCGATCTTCCCAAACTCCGTGTCCATACCCGTCGCAAAAACGACCGCCTTGCCCGTCCCTGCCGCAGTGCTCGTCCCGGCAAAGATCAGGCTGGGCTGTTCGGCGCGCGTAAGATCTTCCCTCAGCGACGCATCCCTTCCCTTATGGACGGGGTGGGATTCCCCTGTCAGTGTGGATTGATTGACGCGGAAATCGTTCTCCCCGACCAGCCGTGCGTCCGCCGAGATGCTGTCTCCTTCGGATAACAGCAATACGTCGCCGATCACAAGGTCCTCGGCAAGGATGCGCTGTTCCTGCGCATCCCGCAGCACGCGGACATAGGAAGGCAGCAGCTTCTGGAGTGCTTCCGTTGCCTTTTCGGCATGGTATTCCTGCCAGAAACTGAACGTACCATTCAAAAAAATGACCAGGAAAACGGCGATCGTCAGCTGCGGCATCTGCGCGATCCACGCCACGATGCCACCCACCCACAAAAGGATGGCCATCAGATGTGTGAAATTCGAAAGGAATTTCAGGAGAATGGGTTTGCCTTTGATTTTCTGTATTTTGTTTTTCCCAAACTTCTTCAGCCGGGCCTCCGCTTCGGCCTGTGTCAGGCCCTGTGGCCTTGTCTCAAGAGTTGCAAAAACCTCCGCGACGGATAGTTTTTGGATATTCTGCGCATGTTCTTTCATGCTTGCTTTATTTATACATTTTTCCATATTTTTGCCCACCTTTTGACGGGGACAGTTTCATTTCCGTTCTATTTTCGCGCGTTGCGCAAAGTCTCTTTTTTCTAAGAAAATCCCCTTATCTTATACCGCGTGGGGGAGCGCGTTTTTCCACATCATCAGGGGATTGTAGCACAAACATCCGCATTATGCAATAGGCTTCCGCACCGGACGCGATCTCCGTCGTTGTCCTGCCCATCCCCCGCCTGCATACGCCTTGTTTTTTGCCCGGTTGCCATGGTAGAATTGTCCTACAAGGTATTTGTATTTTCATAAGAGGAGGGTTTGTCCGTGTACGATATACGAGAAGTTTCTGAAAATATTTTCTGGGTCGGCGGCAGCGACCGGCGCCTCGAACGGTTCGAAAACATGTTCCCCCTGCCGGGCGGGGTTTCTTACAATTCCTATCTGATCCTGGATGAAAAGACCGCGCTCATCGATACGGTGGACGCATCCATCCGCGAACAGCATATGCAGAACCTGGCCCGCGCGCTGGACGGACGCCCGCTCGATTACCTGGTCGTCAACCATATGGAGCCCGACCACTGCGCCAATATCGAGGCTATCCTGCGCCGCTATCCCGGCGTAAAGCTGGTGGGCAACCAAAAAACCTTCCGTCTTTTCTCCCAGTTTTTCGATATCCCGCTGCCCGCGGGTTGCCTTACGGTACGGGAAGGCGATACGCTCTCGCTCGGCGCCCATACGCTCCGCTTTTTCATGGCGCCGATGGTCCATTGGCCCGAAGCCATGTGCACTTACGAAACGGCAAAGGGCATCCTGTTTTCCGCGGACGCGTTCGGCACGTTTGGCGCGCTTGCCGGCGGCCTGTTCGCCGACGAAGTGGATTTTGAGTCTGTCTTTTTGGACGAAGCCCGCCGTTATTATGCCAATATCGTCGGCCGCTACGGCGCGCAGGTACAGGCGCTGTTCAAAAAGTTGTCCGCCGTGGATATCCGCATGCTCTGCCCGCTCCACGGGCCTGTCTGGCGCAAAGACCTTGCTTACCTGTTACATAAATACGACCTCTGGAGCCGCTACCAGCCCGAAAAAAAAGGCGTCGTGCTCTGCTATGGGTCGATGTACGGCCATACGGAAAACGCCGCTTCCGTCCTCGCCACCAAACTGGCCGAGCGGGGCATACCTGATATCGCAATGTACGACGTTTCCAAGACGCACCCTTCCTATATCATCGCCGCGGTCTGGAAATACAGCCATCTCGTCCTGGCCGCACCCACCTATAACATGCACCTGTATTTCCCGATGGACGCGCTGCTTTCCGAAATGGCCGCGCTGGGTATCCGGGACCGCAAGGCCGCCATTATCGCCAACCATTCCTGGGCCGGCGCCGCGGCGGCAAAGATGCAGGAAGCGCTTGCCCGCCTGCGCAACGTCGAACTCGTCTGCCCGCCGCTCGATCTCCTCTCCCAGCTGCATCCGGCCGATCTGGACGCATTGGATGCGATAGCCTTTTCGCTCTCCGCCTCTCTTGCAGGCTGATCGGCCTTAGCCAGAACAGTAAACGGTACATACCAACCGAAAAGGGCGAAGATGAACTGATTACAGAGCGTCTCGTTGCTCTATCTGCCCGGTGGGAACGCTTTGGGTATCGAAGGCTGCATATTATGCTGCTGCGAGAAGGTTTTGAGATTAATCATAAGAGGACATATCGGCTGTACAAAGCCGCTGGTCTGGCGCTAAAAAGGAGGAATAAAAAGAAGTACGAAAAGAGAGGTATGCCTGAAAGAGCAATAAAGGAGGCGAACATACGGTGGTCGATGGACTTCGTCAGTGACAAAACAAGGTATGGATCAAATATCAGGGTGCTTACAGTCATTGATGAGGTTACAAGAGAATGCTTAGCCTTGGAGGTTGACAGCTCCATTACGGGACGAAAGGTAGCAGCTGTGTTGAATCGAATCGCAATATTCCGAGGGATGCCACAGGAAATCCTCACGGATAACGGCTCCGAATTTACAAGCAATGTGATGAATGCCTGGGAATACGATCACAAGGTTGAGCACATATTTATTGATCCGGGCAAGCCTATGCAGAATGGTTATATTGAAAGCTTCAATGGCAAGTTTCGAGCAGAGTGCCTAGATCAGCACTGGTTCCGAAACCTGTCTGAAGCAAAGAAAATCATTGAAGACTGGCGGCAGGAGTACAACCACATCAGGCCGCACATGTCGCTGGATAACCTGACGCCGGCTGAATATGCGCTGATGATTTCAGGTGAATCCTAACATTCCAATTGCGCGAAAGCAGGGGGCAGGTCATACCCACATCGGAGAATCCTGCTTAGTAAGCACAGCAGATGTCCGTATACTCTGCTTTTTCATACTTGGCAAGCAGGGCACAGAGGGCCCCACAATGAGATTTACAGGCAAATCCATGTGGCCTCTGTACAGTTGTTGCAAGCAATGCAAAGTGGTACACACTTTACATTTTTGCAAGCAATGCCGGTTGCCGTCATTTTTTGCAAATCTGCTTGTTGGGGTAATCCCCAATCCCCTTGATCGCATGATTTCATCATGCGGCTGCGCTCCTAACGGAGCTTTTAAAACATGTTTAATTAAGTATTCAATCTGTCAGGTATCAGTCCCGTTATCAGCAAACCTCCAACAAAAACCTCCAGCTGTATTCTGAATGCCGGTCAATGCATCCGAGATGCTTCGACGATTTATCCCGGTAATTTTTGCTGCTTGCCCAATAGACACATATCTAGCAATTATCTCACCCATTGTGTCTATCTGAATGACGCTTTTCGGGAGTCCAGTGTTTACCATTCTTTCAAAAGGCTGTATGTTTTCTGGACTACTATCTTTTTCACACTTCCTCCATATATATCCTCCGCTGATTTTTCTCAAACTGTAAATACTCTTTTGTATGCTTTTGGCTGATATACCACTATCAAACGCAGCTTCCGTTATTGATGAATACTCCATATTGAATTTCCCATTTTTATCATACCGTCTAATTACATCAATGGGCGACGCTTTTTCAGATACTTTGCGTGGACGAGCTTTTCTTCGTTCTTGCCTATAACTTGGTGCATCATTTATCAACTCTAATGTCGAAGAAATATCACAGGTTAGCGTATTGTTTATGTATTGATCTTTATCTTCAGCTGGTAATAGTCCTGCATCTTCAATAAATTTCTTTACCGTATACATGCGTATCGGTGTCTCATAGTTCCATTCCAATAAACGCACATTATGCGAAATGCATTTATCTTTTTTCTTTTCATCGTTACTGATGCGTTCAAGGAATGATTGATCACTGCCAAAAAAATCTATTGGTTCATAATGCTGGCGTCCTTGATACTCGATACCACACGAAACACTCGGAACAAAAATATCTAGTGTCTGCAGTCCAAGCCAGTCCGCGGCATATTGATAAATCGCGTCATTAAAAAAAGCCTTAACATGAAAGAAAAGTTTGTATTCTGATGTCCATCGATTGATTTGGCCAAAACGTGTCATTCTGGAATAGATATTCTCTCTCAATTCTGCAAGAAAGTCAAAATATGAATCCCTTGCTACCAACGCTTCCGTATAAATTGGGGATTGTGTTACTATTGCGTAATTACTATAATTTCGGGTTAATTCAGACAGTTGCAGTGAAAGCATTTGTGCAGGATGCGCCATATTTAAGTATTCCTGCAGCTCCACTTGTTCCTTGCTCATGTAGGTAAAATAGCCTTTATGCGATATTGTCAGATAATACAGGAGCATCAACAAATTGATGCTCTTGCGGTTAACCGCAATGTTGTATTGAAGCGTACCACCCTCTGATACTCCTTTTGATATGACTTGGCAATTTTGTGCTGCATGAAGTGCACAATAAAAGTCTTTATCAAAATGACATTTGATAGGAATATTGATACATTCACCTTTTTCCTCGCGCGCAATAAAACTGCTTTCTGAGAGCTCAGAATTCATGGCTATCAGTCGTTTTGCTGCTTTTCTTAGAACGGCAAACGCCACAGATACCTCGTCATACACTTTATACGCTGAAGCAATATATTTCTCCTTAAACTCCGCTTTATGCTCTGACCCTGTTGCAGATATACGGGAGGTTTGTGTATGTAGCCTTTTATCAATCGTTTTAAAGCGGTTTTTGTTTTCATCAGATATATCATCAAAGGGAGATCCAATGAGATGTTTACTCGTTTCATGATAAAACATAATATAGTTGACATCTAATTGTGCCGACTTAATGCTACCTCTTTCAAAAACATCCATATCGATTACGTCAATAAAAAAGTCGTTTCGATCGAAGTATGTTACACCAGAATATGTTGGCTCAAATGTAATAATTTTATCATTGAAGCAAACACTGAGTGTATAACCAATCGACCGTATATCACGTATGCCATAATCCTTTAGGTGAAAAGAAATATACATTTTCTCTTTGCTCTCAAAAATATCATATGACTCAATTGCAATTGGATAAGCATCATTAAGAAGGAACTCAACATGATTGAGAAGAATGCGTTTGTCGTATGAGTTGATCGATGGAATAATAGTGTGAAGGCTGTCGCTCATCACTCCAGAACCAACCGATATTGTTTCGAGAGTATTATAGACAATCATGCCCTCGTTATTAGTAAATATCCTTTTGCAATTATTGTCCATATATCCTCCTAGATGTGAAATTGTATAAAACACATATATAACTGCCCAAACATAGTACTGCTAAATCAATGTTGTTCAGAAGCAAAAGTGTGTTTTTTACTCATATCACTGCGTCAAAGCTGTACCGCAGCTCCAGCACCCGGAAAAGAACCTGCTGGTGGTGATTGACGACTTTATCTTTTCCGATCCATTCAAGCGTCGGCATCAGGTTTGTCCTCCTGTGGTTTAGTATCTTCTGGAGAATACTCTCCCCCAAACACCAGACATGGCCTCAAATCACCCAAGTATATGTCAGCATGGGGATGACTACCTGTCGGCCTTGCATGGATAAACACGCGCATTTCCTGTTGATACTTATATCGGTTGTTCTTTACAAAAGCCATTTTACGAAGGTTGTTGCGGAGGAACCCCTCGACTCTGTCCATTTGTGAAATTGGGTCGTAAGAAACCATATCAACCAAGGGCTCAAATTTTCTATATGGCTCCTCAGATAAAACTGCCTGCAATTTTGGTATGAAAAAATTGTAATCTAAGACCAGAATGAATGCCTTACCATTCTCACGGTAATACTCTTTGATTGCAGAGAACAAGGCCGTACTTTCATTTTCCCATGCAAGCGTCCCGTTCTCAATAAGGAGCTGCCCACGCATTGCCGTAAAAAAGCAATATATGAGTCCATCTGCAACCATGCCTGTAATGGGAATGCTTTGCGATTGCGTGAATTTTACATCTGTTGTCCACAGTAATTGTGCGCCGGGCTCATCAAAACGTAATGCACCGTCTTTATGATCACCTTGGAAGCCTTCCTCAAGGTTTCTAAAGTAACTGAGAGTGTTCATATAAAGGCGACCACGCTTTAGAAACTCGTTAGCATATTCAACCTTGCTAAACAGTCGTATTAGGTATTGTGGAAGCTTATCCATTTGTATTTGCCCATATTGCGCGGTGCAAATCCTCGCACTCCTGCTCTATTTTGTTATCAGTCATGCCGTTATCCTCACGTTTAGCCTTAAACTCTAATATATCATCGACGCCGCAATCAAGGGCGATGCAAATCTTCTCAATACTTTCCATTGAGACATACTCGTCTTTTTTCAATCTCGTAATAATATTGGCGCTGAATCCGGCGCGCTCCGCAAGTTGTGCATTGGACAGTTTACGGTCAATCAGCAGCTTGAAAAGCCGGTTGTACAGAACAGACATAAGCCTTACCCTCCCCAAATAGAGTATAAATACATTGTATCACGATGTTGTGAATAATTCAACGCATTTATCGAACATCGCTCGGGCTTTTTTACACCGTTTTCTTCATGGTCCAAAAAGTTGCGCTGTACAATACCGGCGTAGTTTGTGTGTTTTATCCGGCTCTTGACTTGTGAAAAACGCTCATTTGCCGATAGAAAGACGTCGGACAACAGATACCGTGTCCGACGCTCACAAAGAAGAAATGTCCGTTTTTCCGGCTCATAACAAAACAAAAAACGAAGCGGCACCCAAGGCTTTCGCCACAGATGCCGCTTTGTTCATTCTCCCAATCCTGTCAGACAGATGCAATAATTCAGTTTTTCTGGAATTACTGTCTTATCAGCACCCGCCAAAACCCCGCGGTTTTTTCGACTTTTGTGGTCTTAAATATATTTGACTTCCACATTGCCCATCCGCACGTCCCCGTACAGCGTGAGGCGCGGTGCGTCTTCCGCCGGCTGCGCCTGCCGCGTATCGTTTTCCACATTGCCCAGGTTCACATGCAGGTTGTCCTCCACCCGCCAGCTCCTCGGCACATACAGCTTGATCTCCCCGAAACTGCAGTCCAGGAAAATCTCCGCTCCTTCCGGACTCACTTTGGCCTGGTCGAAGTAAACGTCCAGCGAACCGAACGAAGCGATGAACCGCCCGCCCTCTAGATGGTCCGCATGCAGATACTGGCTGGAAGAGCTGAACGACGCCCGCGCATACGGCCGGTTATCGTCTATCGTCTCTCCCTCCGGCCGTTCCTGCGCCGCCCGGTGTCTGCGCATGATGGGGCAGGTGCCAAACAGCAAATTACAACCCACGCCCGCCAGCACCGCCGCCGCCAGCAACAGCCACACGGAAATATAGGGAAGCTGCAACGGCCCGCGGTAGATCATATACAGAAAAACAAGGGATAAAAATATACCGAAGAAATTACGGTCTATCAGGCTGCGTATCACGAGCGATACCAGCAGGATCGTCGCCAGTATGTTCCATACCCCCAGCTGCCCCAAAGTCCCGCCGATCTGGCTGCCGATCACAAAGACGGCCGCCAGCAAAAAGAAAACGCCCCAAAACCAATTTTTATTTCTCATAACGACTCCTTTCATGCAAATGCCGGCGCAGAATTTGGTAATACCGCCGCGACACATAGATCTGCTTGTGGCTATCCCGGAACTGCACAAGGCTGGAAGAAGCCAGGTTGTGCTCCAGCGAATAGACCTGGCGGCTGTTGACGATGACCGATTTGGAGGCGCGCAGGAAATACCCGGGCAGTATCTCTTCCAGCTCATACAGGCGGTACCGGATGCGGTACGCATCTTCCCGCGTATGCGCGTAGATGTGCTCTCCCCCCGTCTCGAAAAACAAGACCCTCTCCAGCGGGAAGTAAAACTCGCTGTTTTCCTTAAAAAAGACGATCTCGGGCGCCGGCTGGGATTGTTCCAATATGGTGCGGTATATCCGTTGGAGCGCAGCATGCATGCGGCTGCAGCGAATGACCACTTCGTCCTCTTCCAGGCCGTCCGTCATTTCCACACGAATCTTCACGTCCCACCTCCAAAAACAGTATAGCGGATTTTGTGTCCCCTGCAAAGCCTTCCGCGCCGACCGGTCGTTTTTTCCCTCCGACCGGTCGGAAATAGCCGGTAAACTGTGGTTTTATCTCCCTGCGGATAATACGTTTGGTTCCTTCTGTCCTGATTTTAAAAATCAACAGTGCCCACCCGGCGTATGGCGGGTATCGTCCTGAATCAGAATTATTACGGATTGCAAGACGATCGGTTAGTCGGCACCGGTATTTCAGGCACTAATGTTATGTTTATCGGCATGAAATGTAAAGACAAACCCTTGCCTGGAATCTGCACAGCCTTTCCCATGCAAAACGGCGCGGAGGGAGCGGAAGAGATGCAGGCATTTTACGATGCGTTGTGCGGGGGATAGAGATGCAATACACGCGGCGAACAAAGCAGGATAACATGCATATACATCGGGCGCCGCAAGCACCTTCTGAAATGGTTTATAAAAAAGAGCATTCCGGGGAATGCTCTTTTTTCAGCGTATATCCGCCCGTTCAGCGCGCCGCAAAATCGCTCAGCGCCTCAAACAGCAGTTTGCCCACGACCGCCCCGCCGTCCAGCATGCCGACTGTCTTTTCTCCGTAATAGGCCGCCCTGCCGTGCACCGCCTGCATCTGCCTGGTCGCATCGGCCCCGGCCGCGGCCGCACGGGCCGCCGCCGCATACGCGTCCTTTTTCCCGGCGCCGGCGTTTTCTTTCAGGGCCTGCACTCCGGGGCAGATAGAATCAAGAATCGTCTTTTCCCCGGGCCTCGACTTTGCTTTTTCCATGATGCGCTCTACCCCGGCGGTAAAGGCGTCTGCCGCTTCTTCCAGCGTAGCCTCGGTCTTGCCGCGCAGCGCTTTGGCCATGCCCATCAACCCGAACGACAGGATGGTCCCGAGCGAAGAAGGCGCCGCCTCATTGAAGGTCGAAGCCGTTTTCATCAGCAGCCGCCCGAGATCCGTCTCGTCCGCTCCGTCCAGATAGGCCGCCGCCGCGCCGAACCCGGCCGCCATGGATAGCCCCAGGTCGCCGTCGCCACTCTGCTGGTCCAGCTTTATCAGATAGTCTTTGTTCTCTCCCATCCGCTTGCTGATGCAGGCCATCGCCTGCTTCAAAGATGTCGCGTCCACAGGTCTCCTCCTATTTGTTGGCGTTCGTGTAAAACGGGGTCACGGCCGGGCGCCGCAGCAGTTCTTTTAGCTGTGCATCCAGCTTGAACAGCGTGACGGAAAGGCCCGCCATCTCCATCGAAGTCGCGAATTCGCCGATGTGCGGCATATAGACGCGGATCCCCTTTTCGGCCAATAGCGTATGTACTTTCCGGTAGACGATGAGCAGCTCTTCCAACGGCGTCGCGCCCAGCCCGTTCACCATCACGGACACTTCGCTGCCGCTTTCCACCGGCATGTCCTCCAATATCCGCGCGAGCGCTGTTTCGGCCACTTCGTCCGCCGTCATCATCTTGCGCACTTCGATGCCTGGCTCTCCGTGTATACCCATGCCGATCTCTATCTCGTCGCCGCCGATGGAAAACGTCGGTTTGCCGACCTCGGGGACGATGCAGGGGGAAAGCGCGACCCCCATCGTCCGGATATTCCCGAGCGCTTTTTGTGTGGTCGCCGTCACAGCATCCAGGTCCATCATCTGTTCGGCCGCCGCCCCGGCGATCTTGAAGGCGTAGACCATGCCGGCGACGCCCCGCCGCTTCTGCGCGGTTTCTTTGGGGCTGGATGCCACGTCGTCGCATACGCGGACGCTCCTGGTCTCTACATCTTCAAAGGCTGCCAGCTCGCAGGCCATGTCGAAGTTTAAAATATCGCCGCCGTAGTTGCCGTATAGGCAGAGCACGCCGGCGCCGTTGTCACAGGCTTCGATCATGTCCGCCATCTTTTGCGCCGAGGGAGACGCAAACACGTTGCCCACTGCGCAGCCGTCCAGCATGCCCTGCCCGACATACCCGAGGAAAACGGGGAGATGCCCGCTCCCGCCGGCCGTTACGATACCGACTTTCCCCTGCGGCACAGGCATGTTCGAAAGAAGTATCCGTTTGTCGCCGTTTAAAAGCTTGAGCCTGTCCCCATAGGCAAGGATGATGCCTTCCATCGTCTCATCCACAAAATTCACCGGGTCATTCAGGATTTTTTTCATGTTGCCCTCATTGCCTCCCTTTACGTACCATTCTTATTTATCAGTATACCATATCCCTCCGCGCGAAACTATGCCCCCGCTTCAGAAAAATATCCGCCGCGTTTGTCCTCTCTTTTTTGCCCGCCATAGACGGCCCCGCTTTTGATATATGTACTTTTTGTGTATTTCTTAATATATATTTGTAAAATTATGTGATAGGATATCTTTATATTGTCATTACATAATTTTTAAAAAGGAGTCTGTCTTCCCTATGCAGTCTAAGAATATCTCTCGGAAAAATTTTCTTTTCGGCATCCCCGCTTTCTGGAAAAAACAACAGCGCGATTGGAAAGTAACGGTCATCCGGTCCTCTATGGAGAGGCTGGGCTATCAAATGATCTATCCCTATCTTTCCATCTATATTATAGCGCTCGGCGCAGATAAGACCGAACTCGGCCTGATCACCAGCCTGGCCATGATCCTGGTCGGCCTGATGGGGCCCTACACGGGGCGCCTGATCGACCGGGCGGGCCCCAAGCCCGTCTACCTATCCGGCATTGTCCTGCTGATGTTTGCCTATCTGACGTATGCGCTGGCACCCAGCTGGCAGGTCTGTGCTCTGGCGATGATCCTCTACTATTTGGGGCAGGGCATCAGTGGCCACAGCTGTTCCACGATCTGCGGGAATTGCCTCGTCAATACCGACAGGGCCAAAGGCATGCTGATCTGCGAATCATTGGCAGCCGGTCTGCTCGGCATGGTGGGGCCGATGCTGTCCGCTTGGGTCCTGGTCCATATCATTGGCGTCAGCGGTCCGGAAGCCAGTGCCAATGAGATCCGGCCGTTGTTTTACATCCCCGTTTTTATTACAATCTTATCCTTTATCCTGATCGCGGCGCTGCTCTCCAAACGCAAGTGGGCATCGAGAAACAGCTTCAGCGCACATATCATAAAAGACGGTATCGCGATCCTCAAAAATAACCGGAACGCCCAGAAAAGCCTGGTGATCGGGGCGCTCACCCAACTGCCGATCGGCATGGTCCTGCCGTACTGCCAGGTATTCGCCCAGGAAGTAAAAGGTGCCGATATGACCACGCTTGCAACGATGGTGACGGCGGCTGCCCTTACGTCCGTATTGTTCGGCTACCCTATCGGCGTGCTCGCGGATAAGATCGGCCGGAAAAAAGTATTGTACATCACGATCCCCCTGTTCTGGCTTTCGAACATCCTGTTGGTTTTGGCGCCTTCTCCGACCGTTCTGATCCTGGCCGGCGTATTGCAGGGGTTCTACTATATCGGCACACCGCTTGCGGCCACGATTCAGCGGGAATTGGTCAGTCGGGAAGTCATGGGAAGATGGCTGGGCATCAACAAATTGGTTGTATCGGTCTTCGGTGCCGGCATGGCGCTCCTTAGCGGTATCATCTACGATGGCTTAGGACCCCAGTATGTGTTCCTGATCTTCGTCGCCGTTGATCTGCTCGTCCGGTTCCCCCTCCTCATCCGCATGCCCGAAACGCTGCATTATAAGGCCGAACCGACTGTCACCGGGCAGAGTGATGTATCCGCCGAGTAAAGACCGCCTTCTTCTGTTTTTCCGTAAAAAAACCGTTACATCAACAAAAACGCATAGCCGCATCGGCTATGCGTTTTTAAGAAAGAAAATTTCTGCCTATCAAACCGCCTTATGAGCATTTCTGTCAGAAAGTGCCCGGCCCAAAATCGCCTGGACGACTTACGTAAAAAAAAGAATAAATAAACCAGAATAAAAAAAGACCGGCCCGTTGCACAATTCGTTTTCCCGGTCATAAAAATATGGAGCTGATGTCGGGATTCGAACCCGAGACCTCATCCTTACCAAGGATGTGCTCTACCTACTGAGCTACATCAGCGTCGCCAAATCAGTATATAACAACGGCGGAAAAATAGCAAGGGCTTTGCCCCCGATTTTCCCGGCCTCAAACCTTCTGCCGTTTCCATTTGCCCGAACGCATCCGCAGGTAGATGACGCCGGCGCGCATGTTTTGGTCCAGTATGCATGCCAGCCAGGCGCCCGCAAGCCCCCAGTCGAATAGATGGATGAACAGATACCCCATGGCCATGCGCATGCCCAGTACGCCCGCCATCGTCGAAACCATCGGCCAGCGCGTATCGCCGCCGCCCCGCAGCCCGCCGCAGATAGACATCTGGATGATCTGCGCCGGCGTGACCAACGCCAACAGGCGGAGGCACAGCACCACGTTTTTTGCGACCTCCGGGTCGTCCGTAAATAAGGAGGCGATCTGGTAAGGCAGCAGCAAAAGGATCGCCATAAGGACCCCCGCGCATATCAGCGCGATATACAGCGCTTCTTTTATATACCGTTCGGCCAGGTCGGCCCGGTCTGCGCCCAGGTTCTGCCCGACCAGCGATGTCAGCGCCATGCCGATGGCCTGTCCGAACGCGATCACATAGTTGTACATTGTCCCGGCGATGTTGTGCGCGGCATATTCGGCGGTCCCCAGCCCCACGATCAGCATCGTAAAGGTCATAAGCCCGACCCGCAGCGCCATTTGCTCCAGTGCCGCGCCCAGCCCCACATGCGCGATCCGCCGGATGATGGAACGGTCGATTTTGAAAAGATCTTTCAGCCTGATATGGATGGGCAGTTCTTCCCTGCACAGCAGCAGATACAGCGCAAAGGCCGCGCCCGAGAACTGCGCCACCAAAAAAGCAATGCCCGCGCCGTCTATCCCCATGCCCACAACCGAGATGAGAATATAGCCGACGACAACATTGACAATGCTTGCTAAAACGTTAAAGTACATTGAAAGGCTGGTCCGTCCCGCCCCGCGCAGCATGCATGCCGCCACGATGGAGATCGATTGGAAAATAATGCTCACAGACACGTAGTTCATATAGCGCATCGCCAGATAATAGTAGTCGTCCGTCGCGCCGATGAAACGGATGATGGCGCCCGCCCCAAAATACAGCCCGATCGCCGCCAGCAGGCCCATGGCAAACGTGAGCAGCAGCGATTGCGCGCAGGCGCGCTTGGCGTTTTCTTCGTCCCGCATGCCCAGGAAGCGCGCTACAAGCGCGGTCCCGCCCACATTGAATGCCCGGAATACCACAAAGGGTATGTACATGGGCTGGTTGGTCACGCTGACAGCATTGACCGCCTCCGTGCCGATGGAAGTGACCAGCATCATGGAGATCGCCGAAATAAGGCTGGAAAACAGCTGTTCCACAGCGCAGGGCCATGCCAGCTTGCCGATATGCTTCCAAATGAACCCTCTGTCCTGCCGGACCTCCTCCTCTGCTAGTAAAACAGAGCTCCCCTTCATCTCAAATCCCCTTTTGCTGTCTATTTCAAAACGGCTTCCCTCTTTGCGGGCAACGGCGGCCGCCCAAGCGGCAGAACCCTTCCTGTCCGCCGCGCAGTCTTGCCGCCCGGCGCGAAAGGCATTAGATAACTATACCACCCTTCCCGCCTTTTTTAAACAATCCGTTTGCATAAACAACCGGTCGATCACATACGCTATACCGTTACGGAACGCGTTTTTTTGCAATAAAAAGGAGGTCCTTCATGAAAAGCAATATCGTTATCGCGGGCTGCCTGCTTTCCCTTGCGGGGCTGGCCACCGCCCTCATCATCATGACCCTTTCGCCTTCCGCGGCATTGGTATCTGTAACTTCGGCCGCTTCTTACAACTGGTATTATAAACCTACCACAGACGGCTCGCAGCCCATCGTCGCGGACGATGCGGATTTTCTTTCCGGGTACGACGCCCTCTACCTCGGCAACGCGGAAGATAAGGTCATCTACCTTACCTTCGACGCGGGCTACGAGAACGGCTATACCGACGATATCCTGGATGTCCTGCGGGAAAAGGGCGTCAGCGCGGCCTTTTTCGTGACCGGCCACTATATAGATTCCGCTCCCGAACTGGTCAAACGGATGGTAGCGGAAGGGCATCTCGTCTGCAACCATACAGTAACCCATAAAGACCTCTCGGAAACGACTTCCCTTTCCGTGTTTGAGGAAGAGCTGGATGACCTGTGTGAAAAGTTTCTGGCACTCACCGGAGAAGAGATGCCTAAGTACGTGCGCCCGCCTTCGGGCAAGTACAGCGAAAGCTTCCTACAAATTTCTTCCGAGATGGGCTATGTCTCGGTGTTCTGGAGCTTCGCCTATAAAGACTGGCTCAACGACGAACAGCCCGACCCACAAGCCAGCTTAGAACTCATCCTCTCCCGCACCCACCCGGGCGAAGTCGCGCTGCTCCACGCCAATTCTTCGACGAATGCCGCGATCCTGGGAGAGCTGATCGATGCCTGGCGCGCGGACGGCTATACCTTCAAGACGCTGGACGATCTCCGCCTCGAAGTGCTCGGCTATTAGTGCTCTTCCCCCGCAGCTTTTCCTCCTCATCGCACGAAAAAAGCGGCGCTTGCGCACCGCTTTTTTCGTTATTTTGTTCGCAGCGCTTTCTCGCGCCCAGGACGCCCTGCCGGCGTCCCTTTCCCGGCCCCCCGGTATTCCCCGGTCCCCTTGTTTTTCCCTGCCTTCGTATCATACTTTTGCGGCTTCTTTCAACACTGCCCGCACCCTGCCGTAGGCAACGTCGCCCGGCAGCGTACAATCCGCGCCGAGGATCAGTTTCCGCCTGCCTACCTGCCGTACGATCCTGCGGACTTCCCGAGCGATCTCCTCTCCGCTGCCGTCGACCAGCAAGCCGCTTCGGTCATCAAACCCGCCCAGAAGCGTCATGTCCGGGAAGAGGTCCCGCCCGCTTGCCAGCGGATAAGAGCAGTCATATACGGCCCAGTTGACGATGTCTGCCGGATACCCTTGGAAAACAGGCAGCCGCACCTTATCTTTACAGATATGCAGCACCCCGATCCCCCTGCCCCGGATGCGTTCCAGCACCGCTATGTCGTGCGGCTTGATATAGGTCTCATAGATCCCGGGCGCAAAGCGGTATTCCTCCGCCCCCAGCGCGGCATAATAGATCCCGTCGGCGCCGGCTTCCAAACAGCGCTCGCATACGTCTCCCAGCGTTTCCGCAATGGCCGATAGCCCTTTGGATACGGCTTCCGGGTCTGCCTTCATATGGCTGGAAATGATGTTGTCCGGGTTGGAAAAGTTCCCTTTTTCCGTAGCGTGATACGCCGAAACGAACACGCCATGTATCGTCGCCAGGATGGGGACTTCCCCACCCGTACGCCTGCGTATCTCCTGGATGAGGGAAAGCAGCGGCGGATAGGGCGTCCGCTCGAACGGGATCGGCCGGACGTTTTTCCAGTCTCCCGGTTTTTCCACCCTGCCCTCCAGGCGGTACATATGTTCATTCATCACTTTTAAGATATCCACATCCGTTTGCGCATAAAAATGCAGATGGGCTTTTACCGCGTTTTCCCCAAATTTATCTTCGTCCGAAAAATGATGCCAAAAAGCACAGGGGATCCTTTCGGGTTCTTCCCCATTCAAAACAGCCTGCAACAATTCACGTTTATCCATCTTCCCCTCCTGTGTCGTCCGGGCGGCGTATACAGCATCCTTTTCGCGGCTACCGCGCCCGATTCTCCTGCAAAAAATAAGGCCGGCAGAGATACGCTTATTAACAGTATCCCATATACCGCCCGCAAGCGCAATCTCCCTTCCCTGTTTTTTTGTTCCGCAAAAGAAAAAGCGGTGCCCCGGCACCGCTTTTTCGTATCTGTTTTTCAGAGTTTCTCCACGCCCAGAACGCCCTGCCGTCCGTTGATGTCCCAGGTCTTGCTGTACCCGGCCATACGGCCCGGCAAGACTTCCTCCGCCAGCGTCTCGTTCGCGATCTCGGCTTCGTTCTTCTTTACGATGCCCGTCAGGACGTCGTCTCCCTCCACATACAGGCGGATATGGTCGGTCACCTCGAAACCGGCTTCTTTGCGCATGGTCTGCACTTTACTGATGATCTCGCGCACATTGCCTTCCTCCGCCAGCGCCGGGGTGATCAGCGTATCCAGGATAACGGCGATATCGCCCTGCGCTTCGACCGCATAGCCTTCTTTCGGCTTGGGCTCGATCAGCAGGTCCTCTTCCCCGAGCGCGATCTTTTCCCCCTCTATCTCAAATGTATACGTCCCGCCCGCCCGGATCGTCGCATAGACCCTGCCTCCGTTGGCGGAAGCCAGGTGTTTTCTGATCGCGGGTAGCATCTTGCCGTATTTTGGCCCCAGCGTTTTGAGCTGTGGCTTTATCATATACGTGATGTACTCCTCCGCCGCCGCGCCCATGCGGATCTCTTTGACGTTCAGTTCGCCCCTGACGATCTCGGCGTACCGTTCGGGCAGCGCATCGACGCCGCCCACGAACAGCGTAGCGATGGGCTGCCGGTTCTTGATGTTCGCCGAATTCCGGCATGCCCGGCCCAGCGATACGATATCCAGCACGAATTCCATGTTCTTTTCCAGTTCCTTGTCGATGCGCGCCTCGTCCGCCTGCGGATACCGGCACAGATGCACGCTCTCACTGGCCTTGCCGTCCACGCTCCGCACAAGGTTCTGGTAAATGCTTTCGGCGATGAAGGGCGTGAAAGGCGCGATCAGGCGGATAAACGTCTCCAGCACGGTGAACAGCGTCATGTACGCGTCCACTTTGTCTTTATCCATATCCGGCCCCCAATAGCGTTCCCGCGAACGGCGCACGTACCAGTTGGAAAGTTCGTCTACAAAGCGGGCCAGCTCGCGCGCCGCTTCGTTGATCCGGTAGGCGTCCATATGTCCGCGGACTGTTTTCACGGTGGAATGCAGGCGGGAAAGCACCCACCTGTCCATTACGGAAAGGTCGTCCGAAAGCGCATGCTCGTACGGGTTGAACTTGTCGATCTCCGCATACAGGACATAGAACGCATAGGTGTTCCACAGCGTCCCCATAAATTTCCGTTGCGCTTCCGAGACCGCCTCGTCGTAGAACCGGTTGGGGATCCACGGAGCCGAGTTGATGTAGAAATACCACCGCACCGCGTCGGCGCCCTGCCTGTTCAGGACAGACCAGGGGTCCACGACGTTGCCGATGTGCTTGCTCATCTTTTTGCCGTCTTTGTCCTGCACATGCCCCAGCACGATGCAGTTTTCAAAAGGCGCGCGGTTGAATACGAGCGTGCCGATCGCCAGCAGCGTATAGAACCAGCCCCGGGTCTGGTCGATGGCCTCGCTGATGAAGTTCGCGGGGAAGCGTTTGCCGAACGCAGCCTGGTTTTCGAACGGATAGTGCCACTGGGCAAAGGGCATGGAACCCGAATCGTACCAGCAGTCGATGACTTCCTTCTCGCGCTTCATGTCTTTTCCGCAGACGGGGCAGGTCAATATGACCTGGTCGATGTAAGGTTTGTGCAGCTCGATATTTTCCGGCACGTCCCGGCCCATTTTTTTCAGTTCGTCTATGCCGCCCACGACGTGCACATGCCCGCACTCGCAGGTCCAGACGGGCAGCGGCGTGCCCCAGTACCGTTCGCGGGAAACGCCCCAGTCGATGACGTTCTCCAGGAAGTTGCCCATCCGCCCGTTCTTTATCGTCTCGGGCAGCCAGTTGACCGAAGCGTTGTTCTTGAGCAGTTCCTGCTTCATGGCCGTGGTCTTGATAAACCACGTGCTGCGCGCATAGTAGATGAGCGGCGTATCGCACCGCCAGCAGAACGGATAGCTGTGCGTGAATACGGGCGCGTCAAACAGTTTGCCCTGCGCTTCCAGGTCGCGTATGATGAGTGGGTCGGCGTTTTTGACGAAAGTGCCGTCCCAGGGCGTGCCTCCGCACATGTTCCCATGCGTGTCCACAAGCTGGATAAAAGGCATATCGTATAGATGGCAGACGCGGGCGTCGTCCTCGCCGAAGGCGGGGGCGTTGTGCACGATGCCGGTGCCTTCCGTCGTCGTCACATAATCGTCCGCAATGACCACATGGCCTTTTTTGCCGGTGGCGCGGCAGGCCGCCTCGGTACAGGCGAACAGCGGTTCGTATTCCTTGCCGACCAGTTCGCTCCCCTTATATGTCGCCAGGATTTTTGCGTCCTCGCCCAGCATTTTTTTCACAAGCGATTCGGCCAATAGATAGGTCTTGCCGCCCCATGCCGCCTTGGCATAGGTGACGTCGGCATTGACGCACAGGCAGACGTTGCTGGGCAGCGTCCAGGGCGTTGTCGTCCACGCGAGGAAATAGGCTTTTTCTTCCGGGCAGTAGAACATGGCCGTGGCCGATTTTTCCGTGATCTCTTTATAGCCCTGCGCCACTTCGTGCGAAGAGAGCGCCGTCCCGCAGCGGGGGCAATACGGCACGACCTTGTGGCCTTTATACAGCAGCCCTTTTTCGTAGATCTGCTTGAGCGACCACCAGATCGATTCGATATATTTGTTTTCATACGTGATGTAGGGGTCCTGCATATCAGCCCAGAAGCCGACCCGTTCGGAGAGCACTTCCCACTCTTCTTTATATTTCCAAACGCTCTCCTTGCATTTCTGGATGAACGCCTCCACACCGTACCGTTCGATCTGCTCCTTGCCGTTCAGCCCAAGGGCCCGCTCTACTTCCAGCTCTACCGGCAGCCCGTGTGTGTCCCATCCGGCTTTGCGCAGCACGTCGTATCCTTCCATGGCTTTATAGCGGGGAAACAGGTCTTTGATGCAGCGGGTCAGCACATGGCCGATATGCGGCTTACCGTTGGCCGTCGGCGGCCCGTCGTAAAACGTAAACGTAGGCTTCCCTTCGCCCGCCGCCTGTACTTTTTCAAATATCCCGGCGTCTTTCCAAAACTGCAAAACCTCTTCTTCTCTCACTTTGAAATTCAGGTCTGAAGAAACTTTTTTATACATACATCCACTCCTATACGATCCGTCGTTTTTTTAATTACCAAAAAAAAGGCTCCCACCCCTTAGGGCGAAGAGACCGCTGTACCACCTAAATTCCTTTCCATACATCCGATAGGAAAGGCCATTTACTGCCTGTAACGCATGCAATGCGTCCGCCTTTGCGCGGCTGCCGGCAAACCTTGCCCAAAAGTGATGGCGCAGCGGAGGACCACCGCCGGGCTTTCACCTTTCCCCGGCTCTCTTGGGCATCCTGCCCGCGCGTCTTGTCTTTTCCCAGCATTTTCTGACCAATAATGTTATCTCATTATATTTTATAAATGCGGTTTTGTCAAAAGTTTTATGCCGTACGGGCGCCTTGTTTTTCACAGGCCGCGTATAAAATTATATTTTCCTGTAGGCATTTTCAAAAACGCGTGCTACAATGAGGGTGTACCGTACAGGGAAAATTTTCTCATGCAGGGTCAAATAAGGAGCTTCATGAAACATCTGTTCCGTTCGTTTGCACTACTGCTCTGCATACTCTTATTGGTCTATCCTTTCTCCGTATGCAGGCAAACAAGAGGTGCGGAAAGCGGGCTTGTCGCCGCCTTCTCCCCCTACTATACAACCCACGCGTCCGCGCAGGATGAATTTGGCACAGAGCAATACGCGGAAGGCAAAAATGGGCTTCTTTATTATGCCGTCTTTCGTCCGGATACCGGAAACGACAACATCGATGCCGTTCTTTCCCGCTTTCTGAGCGGATTGATCACAGATTTTTCGGCCAGGGCCGACGCGGCGGGCCGCTCAATGCAGCTCGATCTGGACTATCTCTCCGCGACCGCCGGCAGTTTTGTGGGCAGCGTCCGTTTTTATGGGTTTTCCCATACGCTGGGCAAACCGGAAGAAAAGGCCCCCGTTTCGTATGCGTTCGTGTTCGACCGGCAGACCGGCCTGCCCCTTGCGCTAAACGATATTTTTACCGCTGACGGCATCGAAACACTAAAGACAATGCTCTGCGCTTCGCTCTCCGCCACCGGGCAGGAAGTCTCGCCTGCGGCCCTGACGGATACGGTGCTGCAAAACGCCCTGCTGCTTACTGGCAAGGAAACGGTTTTTATTTTCTCTGCGGACAGCCTTTTTACAGGTTCGGCTTTGATTGAAGCCAATTTTTCGTTCGAAGAACTGGCCGGAACCTTTACCGACCCGTTCGAACGGCTCGCTGCCGATCTGCTGCCCGCCGCGCTTCCTTCCACGCAGCCTGATGTTTCCACACAACCCGATACTTCCACGCAGCCCGATGCTTCCACGCAGCCGCAGACCGGCAGCCCCAAGATCGCCCTTACGTTCGATGACGGCCCCAGCAAGACGGTCACGCCCAAACTGCTGGCATTGCTGGAACGCTACGGCGTACACGCCTCTTTCTGTATCGTCGGCAACCGGATCGCCGGCAAGGAAGATATCGTCCGGGCCATTGTCGCGGGCGGCAACGATATCGTCAATCACACCTGGGAGCATATCAACCTCATGGAAGTCACGCCCGAAGAAGCCAAAGAAAGCCTGCAAAAAACCAACCAGACCGTCTATGACCTTACCGGTTATACGATCCGCCTCGTCCGTCCCCCGTACGGGCACGCCAACCAAAGCGTGCAGCAGACCTGCGCAGAACTCGATCTTTCTCTTATCAGATGGTCCATCGATTCCGAAGACTGGAAGAGCCACGATGCGCAGAGCATCTTCGATATCTGCTCCAGCCAGGCGGCGGACGGCTACATCATCCTCTGCCACGATCTGTACGATTCCACCTACGAAGCGATGGAACTGCTCATCCCCTATCTGCTGGAACAGGGTTACGATCTTGTCACGCTGAGCGAGCTGTTCGAATCCGCCGGCGTCACGCCCGTGGCCGGCGAAGTCTACCGGTTTATCCCATAAGAAAACAGCGGGGCTCCCCGCCGTTTTTCTTATTCCATTTTCAATCGGCAGGCAGGCCGCCGCCAAACCGCGCCGGCCTGTTTTTTTATTCCTTCTGTTTTCCCTGCCCTTCCGCTTGGTCGCGCACCTGGCGGCGGCGTTTGGATTCGGCTATTTTCGCCTCCGCTCCCTCCGGCGACGGCACATAATAGCGTTTGCCCACCAGATTATCGGGCAGATACTGCTGCGGCGTATAATGCCCGGTAAAATCATGGGGATATTTGTATCCCTTGCCGTTGCCCAGCTTGTCCGCGCCCCGGTAGCTCGTGTCCCGCAGGTGTACCGGGACCCCTACCTGGTAACTGTGCTCGGCATCATAGCGGGCGGTATCCACCGCCGTCACGATGCTGTTGGATTTCGGGCTTTCGCAGATGTATACGATCGCCTGGGCGATGTTCAAGCGCGCTTCGGGCATCCCGTTGAATTCCAGCGCCCGCGCCGCGGCCACCGCCTGCAACATGGCCATCGGGTTGGCCATGCCCACGTCTTCGCTGCTGTGCGCGATCATGCGCCGCACGATGATGCGCGGGTCCACCCCGGCGTAGACCATGCGCGTAAACCAGAACAAGGCCGCGTCGCTGTCCGATCCCCGCAGCGATTTGCAGAACGCCGAAAGCATGTTGTAATATTCCTCCTGGTCGCAGCGCACCGCGCGCCGCTGGATAGATTCTTCGGCCGTAGCCAGGTCTATCCTGACGATGCCCTCCGCGTCCGGGCTGGTCGTAAGCACTGCCAGCTCCACCGCGTTCAGGGCGGCGCGCGCGTCTCCGTTCGCAACATCCACGATATGCGCAAGCGCATTTTCGTCTATTTGCACACGCAGGTTCCCATATCCGCGTTCTTTATCTTCCAGCGCCGCCAGTACGGCGCGGCGCACGTCTTCCGGGCCGAGCGGACGGAACTGGAACAACCGGCAGCGGGAAACGATGGCCGGCGTCATGGAGACCAGCGGATTTTCCGTCGTGCTACCGATAAATTTGATGATGCCTTTTTCTATCGCGGGCAGTATGCTGTCCGACTGCGCCTTAGACCACCGGTGGCATTCGTCAAGCAGCAGGTAGGTGCCCGTCCCATGCAGCTTCTGCTGGGTATCGGCTTCGGCGATGATCTTGCGCACTTCCGCCACGCCTGTGGTTACGGCGTTCACTTTGCGGAAGGCCGATTTGGTCGTATGCGCGATGATCTCCGCCAGCGTCGACTTCCCGCTGCCCGGCGGCCCGAAGAAAATGCTGGAAGAAAGCTTGTCCGCGAGTATGGCGCGGCGGAGCAACTTCCCTTCGCCCACGATATGCTCCTGCCCGTAGAATTCGTCCAGCGTGCGCGGCCGCATCCTGTCGGCCAGCGGCGCGTTCTTTTTTTGATTTTGCGAAAACAGATCCATATTTTTCTCCCGCAGGACGGTTCTTTCTCGTCCCTCTCAGGAATAGTATACCACAAATTCCGCCTTCTTCCGATAAGGCTTCCGCATATCTTTTCAAATATGCCGGGATTACTTTTTTATTTACCCCTTTTGCAGAGTTTGTATTGCCCCGCAAGGAAAAGTCATATATAATGGGTATATATATTTAATCGCAATTATTTTATCAATATATTTTTAGGAGGAAACATTCGTGAAAAGAGTCTTCAATTTCGCACCCGGCCCTTCGGCTTTACCGCTTCCTGTGCTCGAACAGGCAAAAGAGGAACTCCTCTCTTACCGGAATACGGGCATGTCCGTAATGGAGATGAGCCACCGATCTGCGACATTCGAAAAAATCATAGCCGATGCCGAAGCCACCCTTAGAAGACTTTTAGGCATCCCCGGGAACTATAAAGTACTGTTTGTACAGGGCGGTGCTTCCCTGCAGTTCACAATGGTGCCCATGAACCTCATGTCCAAGACGCACCGGGCTTATTATCTCGTTACGGGCAACTTCGCCAAGAGGGCTTCCAAGGAAGCCGCGCTGTTCGGCAAAGTCATGGTCCCCGCTTCTTCCGAAGATAAAGACTATACCTATCTTCCCGAGATCACGCCCGAACTGTTTGGCGAAGAAGCCGATTACGTGCACATCACGTCCAATAACACGATCTACGGGACGGAATATAAAAAGACGCCCGACATCGCCGGGCTGCCTCTCGTTTCCGATATGTCTTCCTGCATTTTGTCCGAACCCGTCAACGTATCCGATTACGCCCTCATCTATGCCGGCGCCCAGAAGAACATCGGGCCCGCGGGCGTGACCGTCGTCATCGTGCGGGACGATATGCTGGGCAAAGTGGAAAAACTGCCCTCCATGCTGGATTATAAGGTCTTTGCGGAAAAAGATTCCATGTTCAACACGCCTCCCACCTTTGCGATCTACCTTTCGGGCCTGGTGTTCCATTGGCTCGAAGACCAGGGCGGCGTGGCGGCCATAGCCAAGATAAACGCGCGCAAAGCCGCGGCCCTGTATGATTGTATCGATCACTCCCACCTGTTCAAAGGCACGGCCGATGCCCCCTTCCGCTCCAGGATGAACGTGACGTTCGTAACGGGCGACAAAGAGATGGATGCCAAGTTCATACAGGAAGCCGAAGCCGCCGGGCTGTGCAATATCAAGGGACACAGGAGCGTGGGCGGTATGCGCGCCAGCCTGTACAACGCGGTCAGCGAAGAAGCTGTCGCCGCGCTCGTCGCCTTTATGAAAAAATTCGAAGCGGAGAACGCTTAAGGGAGGGAACCGTTTATGTACAATATCAAGAAACTGAACGCCATATCCGACGTCGTATACTCCGTGCTCCCCAAATCCCTGTACAACGTATCTTCCCATCTGGAAGATGCCGATGCGGACGCATTTTTGGTGCGCAGCGCCAATTGCCATGAGATGGAGCTCTCGCCCCGCCTGCTTGCCTTTGCGCGCGCAGGCGCCGGCGTCAACAATATTCCGATAGACACATGCACCAAACAGGGCATCGCCGTATTCAATACGCCGGGCGCAAACGCCAACGCGGTCAAAGAGCTTGTCCTGTGCGGGCTGCTGCTCGCTTCGCGCAATATTATCGGCGGGATAGAATGGGCCAAGAGCCTCCAGGGACAGGAAAACATCTCCAAGTGCATTGAAAAGGGCAAAAACCAGTTCGTCGGCCCCGAGATCATGGGCAAGACGCTGGGCGTCATAGGCCTCGGCGCCATCGGCGTCATGGTTGCCAACGCGGCGGCTGCCCTGGGCATGAAAGTCGTCGGGTACGACCCGTTCATTTCGGTCGACAGTGCCTGGCACCTGTCCGATGCCGTGAGCCGCGCGCTCACACTGGATACGCTGTTGAACCAGGCCGATTATGTGACCATACATATCCCCCTCATGAACGAGACGGAAAACTTCCTGAGCGGGCCGGAGATCGCGCAGATGAAGCAGGGCGCCGTCATGCTCAACTTTGCCCGCGGCGGACTTGTCAATCACACCGCCCTTTTTGAAGCGATGGATGCCGGCAAGGTCGCCCGGTACGTCACCGATTTCCCGGATGCGTGCTGCCTTTCGCATAAAAATGCGATCTGCGTCCCGCACCTGGGCGCATCCACACCCGAATCCGAGGAAAACTGCGCGCAGATGGCCGCAGCCGAACTCCAGTATTATATAGAGATCGGCGGGATCCGAAACTCGGTCAATCTGCCCGCCTGCCAGCTTTCCCGCAGCAAGCATTCGCGCATCACACTCATCCATAAAAACCTGCCCAACATGGTGAGCCGCATGACTTCCATCCTGGGCGAAGAAGATATCAACATCGAAGAGATGGTCAACAAATCCCGCGGGCAGGTCGCCTATACGGTGTTCGATCTGAACCGGGATCCCTCGGATGCCTGCGTCGCCGATCTTTTAAAGATCGATGACGTCGTCAAAGTGCGCAAGATCACGCACTGAGGCACGCTCAGCGCCGGCAGGAAGGCTGCCAGCCCACCGCTTCATAGGCAAGCGTGAAGGTCACGATGCCCGTCGCATACGGTGCGATCTCGTACTGCTGGTAGTACATCACAAGGCCTTCGGGCGTGAGGTAATAGCTCTCCGCATCAAAGTAGCGGGCGATCAGCGTCCGGTACTCCGGAAAATATATATTTGGGTTCTGCTGCATGTTTTGGTCGGCCTGCGCCAAGATCTGGCCGATCAGCAGCATACGGAAATCTTGCCCCGGCGCGAAAAACTGCGCAAGGGGCAAATTTCTGCCCGTCCGCACATCCCATGTGTCCGAAGACCGCAGCGTGTTGCCGTGCGCGCCGCCGGTATATTCGTACCGGTCCCGGTAAACGCTCAGGTGGCACGCCTCGTTGTACGTCACTTCGTAATGTAACACCGCTTCATAGGGGCGGAACGGAAACCCGTTTTGCAGCGCATCCTTATAAAATTGTACGGCTTGTGGGTAAAGCGTGTCGGCAGCATACCGGTAGAACCCGACGGCCTGCACATGTATGCGCCGGTTGATCCGCTGTTCGGCAATCCGGTTGTTTGTTAAGCGCACTTCCGGGTAACGCATGGAAAAGGAAAGGACCGCTGTCCCGTCATATGTGAATGTACGCGTACTCTCGCGCATAATGATCTCCGCATGATGGCTGCCTGTATTCATATTCAAACCCTCCTGCCCTTATCGTATGCGGCAGGCGGGTTTATGACACCATAGCCCGTTTTGCTTCCGGGTTTTTTTTACAGCCCGATACGCCCGGTCGCCACGGCGTCTACAAACGCCCGGTCGTGCTCCACAAAAAGCATCGTCGGACGGGCCTCCAGGAGCAGCCGCTCGATCTGCATGCGGGAAAGCACGTCTATGAAATTCAGCGGTTCGTCCCAGAGGTAGAGGTGCGCCGGTTCGCACAGGCTCCCGGCGATCAACACCTTTTTTTTCTGCCCTTCGCTGAAATCCCGCAGGTCTTTTTCAAACTGCACCCGGGGGAACCCGAACTTGCGCAAGATGGCTTTGAACAGGCTCTCTTCCCATCCGTTCGCACGGGCCAGCGCGGAAAGGCCGCCCTGCAGCGGCGCGGTGTCCTGCGATACATACGATATCCGCACCCCGCTCGCGACCCACAGCCTGCCCGTATGCGCGATATTTTCCCCCAGGATCAACCGCAGCAGGCTGGATTTTCCCGCGCCGTTTTTGCCCTGCAGCGCGATCCGTTCCCCCTGCGCGATCCTGAAGCGCACGCCCTCGAACACTGCTTTTTGTCCGTAACGAACCGAAAGGTCCGCCGCTTCCGCCAGGACCTTGCTGTGGTGCCGCAGCGTTTGCAGTTTCAGCGGTTCCGCAGTCTCGATATTTTTGAGCAGCCCGGCTTTCTCCTCCGCTGCCTTTTGGCGGCGCGCTTCGATCGATTTGGCCCGCCGCATCATCTTGGCCGATTTGTGGCCGATATATCCCCTGTCCGGGCGCAGTCCGCTGTTCCGCGTATTCTTTTTGGTCTTTTCCAGTGCGTCCGACCAGCCGGCCGATTGCCGCGCCGCCTTGGAAAGGCGCTTCATATCGCGTTGGAGGCGCTTATTTTCGGCCAACTCAAACGCGTCTTTATACTGCCTGTTCTGCCACCAGGTGGAAAAGTTGCCTTCCTGCACTTCGATATCCGCCTTATTGATGGAAAGCACATGATCGATGCAGCCGTCCAGAAAGGCGCGGTCGTGCGATACCAATATGAACCCTTTCTTTTTGTTCAGGTATGCGCTTACAACTGCCCGCCCGCGGATATCCAAATGGTTGGTGGGTTCGTCTATCAGCAAAAAATTGTTCTCTTTCAGGAAAAGCGCCGCCAGCATGAGTTTGGTCTGTTCCCCGTGGCTCAGCGTCCCAAACGGGCGGGCCAGCATTTCCGCGTCTGTTTTGAGCAGGCCCAGCTCTCTTTGCAGCACCCATGTCTCGCAGCCCGGGCACAGCGCCGCCGCCACCGCCCGTGCGCTGCTCTCCCTGTCCTGCACGGCGAACGGGAAATACGTGAACGCCGCCGAAGCCGAAATCTCCCCCCGGTAGGCGTATTCCCCCGCCAGCAGCTTCAAAAACGTCGTTTTGCCCCGGCCGTTCCTGCCGATGCACCCCAGTTTCCAGTCGGTATCGATCTGGAAAGAAACATCTTCAAAAACCATATCGTAACTGCCTTCGTACCCAAACGTAAGGCCGCGTACCCGTATCAGCGACATATGGATAAACCCCCTTTTCCCATCAAAAAAGATGCAGGAAGCTGCTTTCCCACATCTTTTTCAGCCGGCGCATTTTTGCGTCCGGGCCTATCTCTTTTTCAGATATTTACAGCAACTTTCCTGCCGAAGCACCGCAAACGGCCCGGCTGTTGCGCCGGACAACGCAGGCTTCGCGACATTCTATTTTGTCAGCAAGAAAAATTGCGCATGGTCTCCTCCAACATATATTTCGTACAGCTTCAGTATAAAGCAGTCGCCCGCGCCCTGTCAATACGCCGCCTTACCGAATCTCTCCCGCCTGGTCGAGCAGATACCCGTACCCTGCCGCTTTCATCTCTTCTTTTGGGATAAAGCGCAGGGCCGCACTGTTGATGCAATACCGTAGCCCGCCCGCTTCTTTGGGTCCGTCGCGGAACACATGCCCCAGGTGCGCGTCGCCGCTGCGGCTCCGCACTTCGGTCCGCCGCATCCCGTGCGAAAGATCTTTTTGTTCGCGCGCTACGGCCGGGTCGATGGGGCGCGAAAAACTCGGCCATCCGCAGCCCGATTCGAATTTGTCCGCCGCTGAAAACAGCGGTTCGCCCGTCGTGATATCTACATAAATGCCCGGGCGGAACGTATCCCAGTACGCATTTTGGAAAGGCGGTTCGGTGGCGCTATGCTGCGTGACCGCGTACTGCGTTTTAGTCAGCCTTTCCCGCAGCTTTTCCGGGTCGGGACGCGGGTAGGCCTGTGGGTCGACCCGGGCGTTTCGCGCCTTTTCAAAAAGCGCCGGCCCGATATGGCAATACCCGCCCGGATACTTTTGCAGATAGTCCTGATGGTATGCCTCGGCCGGAGAATAATTGGAAAGCGGCATTACTTCGATGGCAATCGGCCGGCTATAACGTTTTTGCAGTTCTGCGACCGCCTGTTCGATGATGGGCCGGTCTGTTTCTTCCGTATAATAAATGCCCGTCCGGTATTGCCTGCCCACATCCGCCCCCTGCCTGTTATGGGAAAGCGGGTCGACCGCCGCAAAATAGAGCGATAATTGGAAAGCGGCATTACTTCGATGGCAATCGGCCGGCTATAACGTTTTTGCAGTTCTGCGACCGCCTGTTCGATGATGGGCCGGTCTGTTTCTTCCGTATAATAAATGCCCGTCCGGTATTGCCTGCCCACATCCGCCCCCTGCCTGTTATGGGAAAGCGGGTCGACCGCCGCAAAATAGAGCGATAACAGGAAGCGGAGCGGCAAGACGGCCGGGTCGTAGCGGACGCGCACGCTCTCCGCATGGCCGGTATCCCCCCGGCAGACTTCTTCATAGCCTGGGTTTTGCGTGGTCCCGTTGGCGTACCCCACCTCGGTGGAAAGTACACCGCGGATAGACGCAAGGTATTTCTGCATGCCCCAAAAACAACCCCCCGCCAGATAGATCTCCGCCATATCCGTACCTCCTTTTCTTTTACAGCCCTGTCTTTTTCCCGCCGCCCGCCTAAAAGCAGCGGCCCTTATTGTTGTTCCTGCGGCAGGCCGCGGCCTCTTTGCCCTGCAGGCATTGGTAGCAGATCTCGTTGTCCAGCGCGCCCCCGCTGAAGTAGGCGTCCAGGTTTTCCAGCGTGGTCCGCGCGATGTTCTCCAGCGCTTCGTTTGTCAAAAACGCCTGGTGCGACGTAAGGATCACGTTGGGCCGCGAGATCAAAAGCGAAAGCACATCGTCCTTCACGATCGTGTCCGAATAGTCCTCGTAGAACAGGTCGTACTCTTCCTCATAGACGTCCAGCCCCGCGCCCGCGACGATCTCGTCGTTCAGCGCCTTGAGCAGCGCCTCGCTGTCGATCAGCCCGCCGCGCGATGTGTTGAGCAGCACGACCCCCTTTTTCATCTTCCGGAACACCCGCGCGTTCAGCAGATGCCTGGTCTGCTCGGTGAGCGGGCAGTGCAGCGATACGATGTCGCTTTTTTCAAAAAGCGTGTCCAGCTCCACGTAGTCGATGTCCGCGCCCGGCACCGGATAGGGGTCGTAGGCAAGCACCCGCATGCCGAACCCGCGGCAGATATTGATAAACACCCGGCCGATCTTGCCCGTGCCCACGATGCCGATCGTCTTGCCGTGCAGGTCGAACCCCACCAGCCCCTGCAGGCTGAAGTTGAAATCTCGCGTCCGGCTGTATGCCTTGTGTATCTTCCGGTCCAGCGCGAGCAGCAGTGCCATCGTATGTTCCGCCACCGCATAGGGCGAATATGCAGGCACGCGCAGGATGTGCACTTTTTTATACGCTGCTTTCACGTCCACATTGTTGTACCCCGCGCAGCGCAGGGCCAGCACGTGCACACCGCCTTCGTAAAGCGCATCGATCGCTTCTTTGTCGATCCTGTCGTTGACAAAAGCGACGGCGCCGTCATACCCGCAGGCCAGCACGGCCGTTTTCCCGTCCAATTTACTTTCAAAATATTCCAGTTCGTATTTGTCGTTCAGTTTGTCGAACCAGACCCGGTCATATGGTTTCGTATCATAAAAAACGATTTTTTTCATCCTGTTTCTCCTGCCCGTTTTTTTATATTTTTATTCTACCATAAAAACGCGGAAAAAAACGGTGCATCCGGTCACACAGCGCTACCCGGTCCCTCCCCTGTCGTCTTTTTTTTGCATAGTGTCTTTAAGCCAAATCCGATCAGGGCGAGTCCGACGGCCGCATTCAGTATATCGAGGATCTCCGGCGCCAGCAGCGCCTGCGCCAGCGTGCCCAGCGCGGCTATGTCCGTCAGGAACAATACCGTGGAGAGGACCGCTCCGCTGCCGAAGGCATACGCCTTCCTTTTTTGCAGCCCCGCCCCCGAGAGCCGGGAAGAAAACACCCCCGCCCAGAACAGGATCGTGAGCGGGTTGGAAAGCGTCAGCAGCAACGCTTTTAGAAACGCATCCCCCGCGCCCTGTCCCGCCGCCGCCGTGTGCCCGGGTAGGACCACGATTCCCAAAACCCCCAATACGTTCGCCAACCCAAAGAAGAACAGGACGGCCGCGCCAAAATACCGCAACGCCGCCTTTGCCTTGCCCAGCTTGTCCATCGCCGCGCCCAGCCCGCCTATCGCCGCCAGGATGTAGAGCGCGTCGGAGCGCGCGACGCCGGCCACCCCCGCGAAAGCCGCCGCGAAGCCTGCCGCCGCCGCGGTCTGGAAGATATATAAGCAGACCGGCCCGACCGCGATCTGCAATAACATGCCAAAACAAAATCCCTTGCGTATCATGGCTCCACCCCTTAGCGATTATAGCTTTCTTTCAGCGTGGAAAGCACGATGAGCGTGTTTGTCTTGCGCACGCCGGGGAGCCTCTTGAGTTTTTTGCTTAAAAATGCCTCCAGCGCGTCCGTATCTTCGAGCAGGACTTTGAGCAGATAGTCATACTCCCCCGCAATATGGTGGCATTCGAGCACTTCCGGGTATTCCACCGCCGCCTTCGTAAACACCGGGATATCTCGGGCCGATTCCAGCCCGATAAAAACAAGGGCAAGCAGCCGGTAACCCCGCTTGCCCCGGTCCAGCCTGACCGTATACCCCCGGATCACGCCGGCATTCTCCATTTTGCGGATACGTTCGGCCACGGCCGGTACCGAAAGGTGCACCGACCCGCTGATCCCGGAAGCGGTCGCCCGGCCGTCTTCTTGCAGCGCTTTCAATATTTTTTCATCTGTCCGGTTCATGTCCTACCGCCTTCCTTTTTTTAAGTAAAGTATAAGGAAAACTTACTATACTGTAAATACCTTCTCGTAAATTCAATTATTTTTTAAGTATTCTCTTATGTTCTCTTAAAATTTTAAATATAGCAAAACCCGTCTGCACGCAACAGACGGGTTTTCCCCCGGATCGGATAGATAGGTTTCACACTTCTTCCCTGTTATTCTAAGATGCCCGGGATATCGGCCAGGTCCTCGAACGCATAGTCCGCTTCGGCCCGTCGCTCCATATGCCGGTGCACCAGGATCGTCCGCATGCCGGCCGCCCGCCCGCCCGCGATATCGGCGGACGGGTTGTCCCCGATCATGTAGCAAATGTCCGGATACCCCGCGGCGCGCAGCGCGACTTCAAAGAGTTCGGGGCGCGGCTTGTCATACCCGTAGCTGCCCGAAACGATATACCCTGCAAAATAGCGCGCGATCCCAAGCTGCCTTATGATATCCGGCAATTCCGGGTAATTGTTGGAAAGAACGTAGTTCTCATATCCTTTGCGCAGACAGGCCGCGAGCGTTTCCACCGTGTCGTCGTACAGCAGATATTGCTCCGGGTCCAGTATGTATATCCGGACGAGCCGGCTTGCCTCTTCCGCGGCCTTTTCGTCGATGCCCAGCGCCGTATACACCGCGCTGAACCGGCGGAACATATGCCCCCACCATTTTTGCCCGGTCAGTTCCGAATAATCGATATGCGGCATATCCCACGGGTACGCTTCGTGCATGCGCGCCCGGATGTCTTCCAGTTCGATCCCGCTTTCCGGCCGCAGCGTGCGGATCGCGCGCAGGACCGATGCGCTCCAAAGAGAGGGAGAATGTACAAGTGTCCCGTCGAAATCCCAAAACAGTGCCTTTTTCATGCAGTCTATTTTCCTTTGCTGATTTTTTCCCGCGGCACCGCCGCCTGCCCGGCATACCGGAACCTTTCCGTATATTTGGGGAAAGCCCGCAGCAACAGCCGGTATACGCCGTACCCCAGCACCGCACCCAGCGTATTGAGCCATATGTCGTCTATGTCCGCTCCGCGCAAAAGCGGCAGTTGGCATAACTCTATGCAAAGAGAGGCGATACACCCCGTGAGCGCCGCTTTTCTGAACGATGCCTTTGCCCAGAACAGGGACTGGCAGAATCCTATCGGCATGAACATGACGATATTGCCTAAGAAGTTGATGACGAAATAGTTCGCATTCCCTTCCGTGAATTCGCGGTATGTCTCTTGCAACACGGTAAAAGGCACCAGATTGATGCCGCCTGCGCCATAGGCATGCAGCGAGATCCCCCCTTCCGGCTCTATCAATACGCCCGGGAACACCGTCTGCGAGGCAAGCCCCGCCAAAAACACCGCATAGGCAAAAAGCGCGCCTTCGCGCCAATAGTTCCTCTCCCCCAGCCGGTTTTCCCGTTTCAAAAACAAGACCCTTGCCGCTACATAGAGCGGTATCGCCGCCAGCATATAAGGCAGCATACAAATAAGAAAAGACCCGATACTGCGCATTTACCCATCCTTCTTCCCATCTATATCAAAAAATCGATTCTCTTGCTTTTTCTTCGACGCAGACCCCTTCGCACCCGTTAAACTGCGCAAACCGGCAAAGGCATGCCCCGAGCGGTTTATCCAGGCCCGCCTCGTACTTTAAGGCATCCTCTCGCCAGAAGTTGCGTACATGCAGGCGGCCGTCGCTTTTATCCGCCACGCACTCTATCCTTCCCGCGAAGCGGCTGCCGTATAGAACGGGCAGCACATAATAGCCGTACCTGCGCTGTGCGGCGGGCGTATAGATCTCCCATTTGTAATCAAACCCAAAGATCGCACGGACCAGCTTCCGGTCCCACAACAGATTGTCCAGCGGCGCGAGCAGTTCCATGCGCCCCCTAAAAGACGGTTTTTCCCGTACCCGCCGTAAAAGCGGCTCGTCGCTGCCACGGCCATACAGCTTGTCCTTGGTCCCTTCCACAGAGCATTCGAATATCTGCCCATCCGCCAAAAGCGCACGGAAGGCCCGGTCCCGCTCCTCCCTTTTCAGGCCGTCTATCCCGAGCCAGGCATCCGATGCCCGGTTCCAAAGCAATCCGATGGAGCCGATCCTGCGCAGCACCCGCCACTGCATGAACGCTTCCCTCGTTTTGTTTGGGTCCGCCGCATGCAGGTCAGCGCCGTCTATGCAGTCTTCCGCCAACGCATAGTACTTGATCGTCCCTTTTTTATGGTGGACGACCAACTCTCCGCGCTGATAGAGCGTTTCCAGCGCCGCCCGGGCAAGCGTCGTCGGGCTCCATGCCCAGTCGACCTTTTCCACCAAAGCAAGGTCTTTTGCACAGGCAAATGTCCGTGCTTTCACGGCGCATTTTACCGCGTCCGCCACCGCTTCCACCTTGTCGCGGCTCCTGCCGTGTTGGTAATGGCGCCGGCGGCAACGGGCAAAATACTTCCAATTGTCCGTGCAAAAAATGGACATGTTTTTATCCGTGTAATCCAGCAGCCTCCTGTCCGTATACAAAAGCGCACCCAGCATTTGTTTGGAAAACCCCTTTACACGGGCTTGCAAAACCAACGCAGCGTTTTTCCCGCAGATATCGATCGGGTCATATTGGATACACCCCGCCTGCCTCACGTATTGCAGGACCCCCTGCTTTCCGGAAAACCGGTAGTCTCCCAGCAGCCCCTGCTTCAGAAGCAAAAAATGGCGTGCCTGCGCCTTTGTCAAAGAATACGGTCCCTTCATCGACTGCCCCTCTTTATATGTTTTCCTCGTTCAGGCTTTTGTTCCGGTAGACCAGGTCTTCCCGCTTTTCGAACCCGAGCGCCTGCCAGAATTCGTTCCCCGTTTTATTTGTGCAGAAGACTACCAGCGCCGCTTTGTAGATCTGTTCCTTCTCCAGCGCCTCCAGCACGGCCTCCACCAGCGCTTTGCCTATCCCCCGCCGGCGGAACGCAGCGTCCACAACCGTATGGTAGATATAGCCTCTCCGCCCGTCCTGCCCGCATAAAAGCACGCCAGCCAGCGTATTCCCCTCTTCCGCAACAAAATTGGTCGCCGGGTTCCGCTTTAGGAAGCGCGCGATCCCTTCGCGGGAATCGTCCAGCCGCCGCAGGCCCACCCCTGCCGTCCCTTTCCAGAGCCGGTACACCGCGTCGTAATCCGCGATCGTCATGTTCCTGATGTGCATCTTTTCCTCCGCAATAGAAAAATGGCTTTTTGTTATTATACCATAAACAAAAAGCGGATACGTCCCTTTCCTTTTTTCGCGGTTCGTATGGGCATTGCCACATACGCCGCCCACGTGCTATACTGTTTTTATCTATTCCCTTTGCGAGGTGAACGCCCATGTCTTTTTACGTTACCCAGGGCGATATAGAAGAATCGCTCTCCATTCTGCGGGAGGCGGCGCAATGGCTGATCGATACCGGCAGACCCATGTGGAAACTGGAAGAGCTGACGCGGGAAAGACTGGCGGGCCCGCCCGAAAGTTTCCTGGTCCTGTACGAGACGGGAACTCCGCATACCGGCGCGGCCACGGCGCTGCTCAGTTTCCACGACCCGCTTTTCTGGCCGGATGTCCCGCCCGGCACTTCGGGTTTTCTCCATAAACTGGCCGTACGCCGCGCCTATGCGGGCAAAGACTGTTCCCTTCGCCTCATACGCCACGCCGCGGCGCTCTGCCTGCGCAAAAATATCCATAGCCTGCGGCTGGACTGCGACCCGCACCGGCCGGGTCTGTGCGCACTTTACGAGCGCGCCGGGTTCGTCTTGGCGAAGCGGCAGACAAAGACCCTGCCCCCGTATGGGACGGTCGACCTAGCTCTCTATAAAATGGGGCTGTAAGGGATCCCGTAGGCCCATTCGTTTTCGTTTAATAATAATCCGAGAAATACGGCGTTTGCTGCTCGATTGCGTCTTCCAGCATATCCACCGTCCCGGGGCTGCATGTGATCCGCCCGATCTTGTGCAGATAATCCGGCCGCTTGTAGCCCAGCAGCATGGTCGTCATCGTCTGGATATCGGTCGCATCCCCGCTGCGTTCGGCAGTACGGCGGACGCTCCCCTTTCCATTGGGGCCGATGTCCAGGACAAAATTACCCTGGTTCCAGGGGAGGAGCGGGTCGTTCAGCGTGAACGTCCAGATGCGCTTTCCCGTATCCTGCTTGAACGGATACCGGGCGATGAACTGTTCCAGGTCCACGATGCGGGCCATGAAATAGGGGGAAATGGTCTCCTTTATGTCCGCGTCCTCCAGCAGGAAAGCCAGCGGCTCGTCGGTATAGATGTTGCCCACGACTTTGGAGATCATCGAAAAATGCGCACCGATAAAATTCCAAAGCCCGCTGCGCGCTTCCTCGTTGAGAAAGATCATGTCCTTAACGTGGAACACTTC
Organism: Christensenellaceae bacterium; assembly: GCA_963665505.1. GTDB lineage: Bacteria > Bacillota > Clostridia > Christensenellales > Christensenellaceae > QANA01. The sequence goes on along the minus strand of OY762275.1, from coordinate 842,418 downwards.
GTTCGCGATCCAATAGAGCACATACCCGTCGGGCTGCCGCTTCTCGTTGTAATACACGGCCGCCATCAGGTCGTCCGAATCCCACAGCCAATATTCGTTCCAGGCCAGGTCGTTGCGCAGCATCGCCCCGTGGGTCTGCATCGCAAACCGCGCGTATGCTTCCCGCACCGCATCGCTTTTGGCGTCGACGCGTTCCATTTCGCCCGAGACCTGTTTGTTCTTGGGCAATTGATAGTCCTTTACTTCAAATACGATCTTGTCCGAAATGATCTCCCAGCCCTTTCTGCGGTAATAGGGGATCGAATACGGGTACAGGAAAGAAACCGACTGCTTCCTGCCCCGCATGTTCTCCAGCGCCTGGTACAGCAGTTTGTGCATCAGCCCCTGGCTGGAATATTCCGGGAAGGTGCCGACGCCCGTCAGCCCGCCCATATCGTACGTCCGGTCGAATAGCCGGATCTGGAAGGGGTATACCGCCACCTGCGAGACCAGCTTGTCACCGTCGAACCAGCCCAATACGTCCGCCTGTTCCAACACGGGCGATTTGATGCGGATCATGTCCTCTTCTTCCAGCCCGATCTTGTGCAGCACATTGTCCGTCACCTGAAAGACGTAGCGTAACAACCGGTTATATTGTTCCAGGTGTTCGAGGCCAACTTTTCCCATTTTTAAATGTTTTTTTCGGCTCATGCAATCCTCCTCTCTAAAGAGAAATGTTCTGGAAATGTCCTCTCTTTTCCTTTATTTTAGAGAAAACCCGTGTATATCACACAGGCGGCGCAAGATATTTTGCCATAAATAAGCAAGGGTTGTCTTTATCCCAAAGCAACGGAAAAATTTCAAGCGGCCGGAAGCCCATGGCAAAATAGAACTTTCTGGTTTTTGCATAACCGTCGTCCTGCCTGGATGCATCTAAGGTCTTTACCGTCAGATATTCCATGTGGTTCTCTGCACAAAACGCTTCGCAGCGCGCGACCAGTTTCTTTCCTATGCCCTGCCGGTGATATGCCTCCAGGATCCCGATCACACAGATTTCCGCCGTATAAGGCGTATGCTTTTTGAGCGCGACAAAGCCGATGGGCCGCGTTTCCTCAAAGGCCGCCCAGAAGGGCATGTCCCGCACTTCTTTTATATAGGTAACGATAGAGTCTTCCCTCCCAAACCAATCCGGGAGGGCATAGAGGGTCGCATCGCAGATTGCTGCTTTCCGTCCGGGTTTCTCCACCTTTTTGATTGTAATCATTTTGATACCTCATTTTCAGCGCGAATATTTGTTTATTCGGGGCCTATCAGGGGAACCAACGCGTCCACGATGATTTTCGCCCCCCGCATACTCTTTCTTGTCCCGGTAAAATAATAGATGACTTTTTTCATTCCGTTCATCCTACCGCAGTCTGCTCCCCACCGCCTCAACGATAGCGCGTAATGGTTAAGTACTTTCGTTTAGAATAGAAAAAACTTTTTTATCAAAAAATACAAGTTTTTGAGGGAAATCTGTAAATATTAGCGACTTGTAAACACCCCTATACACATTTATTCTATAACTTTTTCGGTTTCTAATTGAATAATAAATCTCAAAAAAGTACCTGTTAGGTAAATTAAATACTCAATTTCACTATCCTTAATAGTAACGGAATGATCATTATGCTTAATATGCTGATTATTGTAGATAGCGAAACAATCTAGTAGTTTTACATACATGTTCCGAATTTCTACTGAAACTTTGTTTCGCTTTAGATATTCGCCTATCTCTTTTTTTTGGTTTTCCAAAGATATACTATTGCTAAAAAGTTGTTTAAAAAACAATTCAATTGCAAGTCTTAAATTATCTATAACGTGCCTAGACTGATCTTTACTCAAATATGTACGAAGCGCCTTATTGTATTGTTCTTTAACTTTTGGATAAGCACTAAGCCAATTTAAAGTATCAACAACAAGTTTTTGGTCTAGTATTTCAGCGTTAGCCGGATAGAATAGATATTCCTCTGAAGATTCACATAATACCGCATTGATTCCGGAAACTTTTAGTGATTCAGCAATTTCCTTTGCAAAAGAAACCTTCCTATAACCATCAAAAAAACCTATATTTAGCATACATTCAATTATCATAAGCCATCTATACAAAGAATAGTCGTTTTTTATATTCATTTTTTCATCTATTAATACTTTGTAAAGTACGGAATTAGAAAAATCATACATTGATGTAGAGGTATAGGAGATCCCTAGCAAATAGAAAATTTCCCTAGATGCCTGGTTAATATCAGCCGGACAATCTCCTATATATCTAGCAATAGCTGTGATGCATCGGTTTCTAAATTGTTCCTTGCCATTCCTTAAAACCTCAACATTAAAACGCAATGAAAAGTTTTTAATTCTTTTTATTAGTGCAGAATTCTTTACATTAGCTTCTATAATCTTTATCTTTTTCTTTGCCATGAAATTTTGCTTCACCCTAAAAATTAGTAAATTAATACAATTATACTATATGTATTATATCATAATATATATAGCTATTTTCTTCCCTTTACTTTTTCCACATCTCTATCTATACAAAAAGGCTGCCAATAAACCGGCAACCTTTTTGTGTTACTTTTTTAATCTAAATATAGCTGTAAATTAAACTATCTCCCAGATACCTCTAGGACTTTGTTCCGCCGCTTTCATTCGTTTTGTTTTTCTTAATTCAGTAGCAGCCCATCTAATATCATACTGCCAAGTGTAGAATAAATCTCTAGATTTTTTTAGCTCATCCTGATAATGATTCCAAACGTACTTACAAATACCGATAATATCCGCTTTGCCTCCCATATCTTTTATCGTACAATAAAGAATATCGGGTAAATCGTCCCTTCTCATAAAGCTATCTCCCTACAATATTCTTACGCATATCCGCACGTCCTACCCATATTCTACCATAACGCCGCCGCGGTTGGGGATATTTTTTCCTCTTGCCCCTTTTCGGGACACTGCGTCCATCGGCCCGCACTGGCCAAAAGAAACCCGCAGGGCCCGGTATTGCCCGCCGCGTTTATCGTATGGTATGATGAAAATTGATCGGATGAAGAATTTTCTTTGCATATCCGTCCGGTCGATGCTCTGGGATAAAATTCTGCATTATTCGCTTTTAGAAATAAAATAGAAATAAAATGGGAGGAATAAAATACGATGAAAAACCGGATCATACTATGTTTGCTCGCCCTCGCCGTAACTCTCTGCGGATGCGGTAAAACGGCCGAGCCGGAAACCAGTACCGGCAGTGTCAAGCCGGAAACCAGTACCGGCAGCGTCGAGCCGGAAATCAGTACAGACAGTACCGACAGTTTTACCGTAACGTCGGATTCGCTGCATGCGGACGGCGCATGGGATACCGCCATCGCCAACGATATTGCCGAAGGGCAAAACCTCTCCCCGCAGTTGCGTTGGGAAGCGTATAGCGGCGCCGCCTGTTATGCCGTCTATATGATCGATACGACTGCCGGGAACTGGCTGCATTGGAAAGCGTCCGATCTGACCGTCACAGAACTTTCCGAAGGCGAAAATTCCGGCGAATATATGGGGCCGTATCCGCCGCCGTCCAGCACACATACCTATGTGGTTTATGTGTTCGCGCTGGTGGCCACGCCCGATTCTTACCCCGGTGATTTTGATACGATGAATGAAAGCATTGAAACGATCATGGATGCGCTCGATGTGAACGGCGGCCAGACGGGCAACCTTCTTTCCTGGTGCAGCGTGAGCGGCACATACGTGTGGGGCTGAGCAGGCCCCGCAGGAAACCCACCCCGCAGCAGCCCCTCTTATGGGCTGTCCGGTTTAGAAGTCTAAAAGACCGCCGATATAAAATCGGCGGTCTTTTAAGAGCAGCCCAGGACCTTCCTTCTCCCCTGCGGCGCATGCCTCCCCGGTTTTTTTAGGCCGCGTGGATGGGAAGCGCATTATCGGTAGAGCGATGCCGCCCGCTTCAGGCTTTTCTGCAAATGATGCCTATCATCTGCGAATCGGCCTCGTATTGTTCCCCATATAGGTTGGAGAGAACCGCTTCCGTATGGAATCCGTTCTCTTCCAGCTCCGCGCATATGGATTCGGGCGTAAAAAACGTCTGATAGATACGATAGGCCTTTATACCCAAGGGGTCCGCCACGACCACGAGATCGCATAGGGCGGAAATATCCGGGTAAAAAATCGTTTTTTCCAGCACAAAGTGCTTATGCGGCCGCCAAAATCCCGCATCGGCCGCATACCACTTGACGTCGGCCTCTTTTCTTCTTTTTTGGAAGGCTGCCCGGCTGCAAACGTCAAAAGCGAAGCGTCCGGCCGGCCGCAGGGCCTTGCGGATGTTGCCCAGCAGTTTTTTCCTGTTGTCCGGGCACAAGACTCCGTAATCCTGCGAGACCATCAAGGCCGCGTCAAATTGGTCCATCCCGAACGGCTCCAGATAATCGGCAACAAAATACGCCGTATCTTTGTCGTGCTCCTTTGCGTAACGGATCGAATTTTCCGATCTGTCTATCCCCACCATGCGGAGCCCTTCGCGGGCAAGCAGCGAACAATACAGTCCGGGGCCGCACCCAAGGTCGACGGCCCGCTCACCTTTTTTGAGCCCCATTTCCCGGGTCAAATAGGCACAGATCGCACGGATCTTTTCCGGCTGGTAACTCGCGGCATCGGTATCCGGCGAAAGGTGCGCCTGCAGCATCCCTTTCGAAATGTGCGGGTCGTTCCAGAGTTCCTCGCCCGGCTCATAGGGTTCGGGGCACCGGGCGGCGTTCATCAAAGCATCGAATGTATCCATGATACGCTTCCTTTTTCGTTTTTCTTATGAGCAGGCCAGATATCCGCGCCAAACTGAACCGAAGCCGCGAAAAAGCAGGGAACGCTTGTGGTGTCCGTCTTTCTTTTCCGGCCGGCGCAGGTTTTTGCCCCGGCCCGTCCGCCGGGCGATCCGAACCACTTGTGTTTGGCGCATCTGTCCGCAAAGATAAATCCGCAGGCCCGCATGCAATACAGAGGCCCTGTCAGCGGGAAAAGAATCCTGCATTGCTTTTCCGCATACCCGGGCAGCGTCTGTAAAAAGCATGTTCCGGGCGGCGCGTAGACCGCCCCACACACAGGCGCCCGTCCCGGGAGGCTTTCTTGGGCTGCCGCCTGTTTTATCATCCTCTTGTATATACGGAATTCTCGTAATACAAAACGTCGCCGTCATACCAGAATGAAGTCCGGTGCAGATACCCCGTCCCCCGAAATACGATCAGTCCATATACATCCGGTTTGCCCTGCGCCACCGCCTCTTCGCTTGCATACTGTGCCGCATACTCTCCGCTGAGGCTTTCTTCGCTTCCCATGATTCCCGCGACATAGTCTTCGCTTCGGGGCAGATTCACAAACACATTTTCGTATTTGTACACACAGGTCCCGTCCGCATTGAACTGCAGGGTCTCCAGCGAATACCAGTATTGCTCTTCGTATTCATCAAAATACATATCGGACGCCAATTCCCATGAGCCGCATAGCCCCGGGGCATCTATGCTTTCCTCGCCCGTCCATTCCGCATTGACATACTGTCCGTTTTTATATAGCAGCGGGCACACATTTGGGTCCGCGATGCCGTACTCGTAGTACGTGACCAGATTGAAAGAGATGAGTTCCGTATCGGTGAATTCCTGTATATTCCCTTCCGTATCCTTATATCGCGCCGTATAGGCCACCTCGCCGTAGTTGCTTTCCGCGTCGTATGTGTAGGTGCCGCTGGCCGACCCAAACTCCGACACATACCATGCAAAAACATATTCCGTATCGCTCGGCAGCAAAAACTCCGATGCAATGTGGTAAATATCGTAGGCATGGTTCGTCGTTTCATACGTTTCGATCGTGACGGCGCTCAAATGGCTTTCAAACGTCCCGTCGTCGTAAAATTGCAATGTGTTGCAGTAGTTGTGTGTATCGTCATATTTGTAAGGAAGCAGTACCCGCCAGGTGCCGCATACCGTAAGTTCGAGCTGGTTGAGCCTCTCCAGCGTATCGGACGCCGTGGATGTGGCCGTCGGCGAAGACGACGGGAACGCAGTCGACGAAGCGGAGGGCGTCGCCGTCTGCGGTTCATAAACCGTTATCGTTTGTTTGGCCACGCCATACTGCGTGCCGTCCAGGTCGATCACCGTCAATACCACGGTGTAGGCGCCGGGCGTGCCGTACACATGGCTGGTTTGCGTGCCGTAGGTCGTCGCCGTCTTTCCGTCGCCGAAGTCCCACCGGTACGTATAGCCCGCGTCGGTCAGGTTCGTGCTTAGCTGAACGGTCTCCCCCGCCTGCGCCGGGCTCGGGCTGGCGGACAGCGTCATCGTCTTATCCGTTGTCATCGGGATCACCAACTTGGCTATCAGTTCCCCGCCCGATGCGTCATACATCGAAAAGGTCACCGCTTCGCCGGTGATCTCCGTGCCAAACGTATGCGTGATCCATCCGCTGAATATCCCTGTGTCGTTTGCTTTGGCGTACCGCTGGACGGTCCCGTCTCCGAAATCCACGACCACCTCGACCTGGCCGACATACGCGAATATATCCTTGAATGCGACCTCGAGCTTCAGCTGCTGCCCGGGCCGCACATTCTCGAGCTTCTGCGGTTTGCACTGCGCCTGTATCTCGCTGACTTTTACGCTGTACACCGTGTCCGGAAGCGAAGCCTCCAGCCCGACAAGCACCGCGCTGTCCTTTCCCTTTTCAAACGTGTACAGCGCATGGTTTTTTCCCGTCGACGTATCCGCGTAGATGTAATCCCAATCGTGCCCGCCCGAAACCCGCGCTGTGTTCAGCGCGTTGGCGTACAGGATCCCTTCCACCTGCGTGCACATGGCCCGCTCGCCGGTACACTCCACGCTGAATATGCGTACCGGCATGTTGTCGGAATATTTTTTTACGGTGAACAGGTTGTATTCCGCCGTCGACGCCTTCTTCGTCTGATAGTTGAATACGCTCGTATGCCGGTCCGGATTGAAAACCAATTCCTTGTCAAAAATGTTTTCTATCGTATTATGGGTAGGGGCCTCCGTATCCCCTATCACATCTTTCCAGAAATCCAGGTAAGCCATTTCCAGCGATACAAAATCCGCCGATTTGGATTTGAAAAAATCGTTGAGGCAGACCCCAAGATCGAGTTTCGCATTGTCCACAATGGATACCCACATGTCTTCAAACGTGCTGTTCGTTTCCCGCAGTAAATATCTCAGAAAACAGGACATGTCATATTCGTGCGCTTCGTCAAAGGTGTCGTACGGGCTTTGTGAAACCGAAGCGTTCTTGATGTTTCGTTCCCGGTTTTTCTCCGGGAAGGCCAACTCGTAGGCCGCCAGCTCAGCGATTGCCTCCACCGCCCACTTGTTTTGCGAGCGTCCCATCTTCCCGACCGCTTTGAATTCATTCCATACCGTATCCTGGTATGAATGGAAAAACTCGTGCGCGGGCATCGTCTCAAAATCGGTGGTGTCCGTATACGTCGTCGGAAGCAATATGTTGTTGGTAAAGGCGTTGTACGTGCCCTTTTTGTATCCGCTGTCCAGGTACACGTCCATCGAGTCTTTTACGCCAAGATAGGAAAAGTCCTCCCTGTACCCTTCGGGGATCTTCGCCTCGTAGTCCTTGCGCGCTTCCTCCAGTATCACCCCGACTTGTTTGGCCATGGCGTCCATGCTGCCTATGCCCGGGCACGAGAACGTATCGTCCGCCTCATAAAATATTTTGAAATACCCGTCCGGCGAGTAGATGGCGCTGCCCCAGTAGAACACCAGCAGGTCGGTCAGATGGTCCGTATAGATACAGAGTTTCCCGTCCACGACTTCCGAAGGCAGCGTATCCCACAGTGACGTCGTTTCGTTAAAATACGCGGCCGAAGGCTCGCCCGGCAGGTCTGCGGGCAGTTCAAAATCGATCAGCACGATCTCTTCGAATTCGTGCACATTCCCCACCGTGATCGAAAACGCCGTCCCGCTGATCCTTTCGGGCAGATTGATCGGCTGCGGGTCCGCGATCGATTCGATCCGCACTGTCTGCGCCTGCTCCAGCGCCCCTCCGGGGATCGTTACGGATATCCTGTCCGAAGCCACCGTCTGTGCGTCGGCACTCGGCCCTATCTGCTGCTCTGCGAGCAGCTCTTTTTGCTGCGGCACAACTTCAAACGCCCCTGCGTCCAATGTCTGGCCGGCGAATAGCAGGGAAATGCTGCCGGACTGCGCGCCATACGGCAGGTATACCTCGATCCTCTCGTCTGAAATGCTGTAGATGTTCATTTCCGTATCGCCCAGCATCACCGACTGTATCCCCGCGCTTGCCAGACCGCTGCCCTCGATCGCGATCTTTGTACCCACCGTTCCCGAAGACGGCGTCATATTGGAAACGGCCGGGGCCGCTTCGGCTTCCTCCGTAGTTTCCGTCTCCTGCGCGTCGTCAAACACAAAGCCCGACAGTAATTCGTTCGAAAACGAAGCGCCGTCTTCTCCGGCTGTATTCAGTATTCCCGTTTCCGGCGCGATCAGGATCAGCACGAGTATGGCGCCTAAAGACAAGATCCCGAGAAGCAGCCCGGCTATCCATATGCGATTGGCCGCCGGCTTGGTTTTGCCGTACCCCGGGCGGCGCCCTGCGCCTGAAATCGCCGAACGCTCCGTCTGATAACCGCATCGGCTGCAAAACTGCTGGCCTTGCTCCATACGTTCCCCGCATCTTGGGCAAATCATGATCCTTCACTCCTTATGGACGGACAGGCTTTTCCCTTCGTTTGTCGGTACAAGGGAGATGTAGAAAAAACAGTAAAAAAATAGTATTATGCGTATATCATATCATATTTTTATTTGGGTTTGCTAGAATACGCGGACGTTTCGGAGAATTCTGTATACAGAGGGCCCGCCCCCCGAAATGCTATGGGAGAAGAAAGGGAAGGAAGACATATCGCGGGCATGCACAATGCCTGCAATGCTCTTTTGCAAAAAAAAGAACCCGGGCGGGCTAAACGGGAACCAAAAAAAACCGCATGACATGCGGTTTTTCATGGCCCCCGCCTTTATAAGGGAAAACGCAGGCATCCGGTAAAACATAGTACGCGCAAAAAGCATTTGGCCCGGGAAAAGCAAGTTTCCTGCCGGCCCGCCAAGACTGCGGCCGGTCAAGAAGGCTTCGGCTTCCTGCGCAGCTGCAGCGCAATATTCCTTTTTTCCGCCACCGTTTGAAAGAGGCGGACGGCAACCGCCGCTTTTTCTTTTTTGGAATCTTTTACACTTGTTATATCCGCCATTTGTGCCGTTACGTTTTCTATATCCCGTAAATCTAATAAATTCACCGCGATGCAGAAAAAGCTTTTCCTCCGCCCATCATCGAAGTTTTCCAGCAGATTTTTCAATAACGCGATTTTGCTATTCAGGTCCGCTTTGTACGCATCTATTCCGATATTTTTTGCCTTGTCGAGATCTTTCAGCTGGTTCTTGTGTGTGATAAACGAGTCCGTAAGGTCGGCGCCGTCATATCTGCCGCAGGGATATTCCCCGCACAGGCAGCAATATGCAAGCCCGTGACGCTGCGCGCAGGACAAAACACCGCACGAAGGATGTTTTGCTGAAAAACCTTCGCCGGCACAACCGGGGCACCTGCTTGCCCCCTCCGTATAATACCGGGGGCACAGCCCGCAGTTTAACCCGCATGCTGAAAACAAGGGGTATTCCCTTTGGCAATATATCATTTTTACTCCTCTGCAAATGGCCCTTATCGTAGAGAAGGCAATGCCTCGGATAGGATCTGTTTTTGAATAGACCATATCCTGTCTCAATAAAAATAGTACGCCGGGACAAACAATACTCCCCCACAGGACGGTTTTTTCAACTCCCATAGAAACGGTTTGGGCACGGGCAGCGATACACCGTTTACAAAAATGCTCTGCGCTTACCGGTTTTAGGCGGCCAAAGAGCAGTGTGTTTCTCCTAATAAGCCGCCAAACAACGAACTGCCGGCCAAACCAGATCTTGCACCCCCGCCCGGCTTTCTATCCGGTGACGGAGGGGGGCGAACCAACCGGTCCAAAAATATCTGCCTTCTGTGCATCCTCCGCTACAATCCGATACGCGCATGGCCGGCAACCCTTCCAGGTTTCACAGCATAGACGGCCATTCTTCCGTTGCGGTTGCATCGACCCTTTTAGAGTCTTTGTCAATTACCGGCAGGCGCATGGTCCTTATTCCAGGGGCACATATGTTCAGATTTTAAAATTCTTATACCTCCCCTTTCCCGCTCCGGTCTTTATTCTTTCAGACAGACCGCCCGCCTTCAACCAGGTACATACGGCCCTGTTGCAATCATCAAGATATTTCGGGCTTCTTCCTCATCTTGACAAACAACCATATGAGAGCGATTGCCATGGTAAAGACCATACCCATAAAAATAGGATATCTCGGCGCCGTATTCCCCGTAATCTGTATCAGCAATCCCATGTAAAACGTGGAAGCAAAAGCACCCAGGTTCCACGCCCCCATCAAAATACCCGAAGCTATCGGGATGCCGGCCGGAGGGACTATCTGGCCGATCTCCATCGTGATGGCCGGATAGTTCACAAATATCGCCATTCCCGTCAGGGCAGCCCCGATCATCAGCATACCGATACTATTTGCGAAGTTGCATATACCAAGCCCCAATATCTGGAACACAAGCGCCACCGGAATGATATATTTCCCCGTTATCTGAGATGCTTTTTTAAACACCGCGCCCCCGACCATCCCGCCGACCTTGTACATGATAAGGATTGTCCCTGCTATGGCGGCATTCCCCAGTCCTTCGCCGATCACTATGGACGACATGTTTAAAAGTACGGGATTAACCAGCATAAAGAGCAACCCGAATGTTATGCTCATTAAATATATGCCGATAGGTATTTTAATCTTGTCTTTTCCTTTCGCGGCATTTTCCGTTTTTGCAGGTTCTGTTTTTTCGGGTTCAGAGAAGAACAAAAGGATCAACAGTAAGGGAATAAGCCCCGCCAAATGGATCAGCCACATATACTTGACGTTAACTGTGGCGACAAGACCGCTTACTGTCATATAGATCATACCGGCCGCGCATAATATCATGCTTCCGATCCCCAACATGCTTGCTCTTTTCTGATCGTCAAACATTTTGAAAACCAGCGCATTCGTAAGCGGAACGGATATTCCAAGCCCTACCCCCATAACTACCCTGCATGCCATGATCAAATTAAAATCATTTAGAAAATACGGCGCTGTCCCGCCGATAACAGAGAACGCACAGGCAATGATCAGCAGGGTCTTATACTTTATCCTGGACCCCGCCACTGCGCCGGATATAATAGTAAACAACGTCGCGACAATATTGGGCACCGTGGCCAGCAAAAGCACCGTCGTATATGGGATATGGGGGAAATTTTCGGCCAAACCCTGCAAAGCCGGATTAATAATGAGCGCTCCCGGGGGCAAAAAAAATACAGACAGAACGGCAATCGTAGCCATAATTTTTTTCGTCTTCATACTGTTTATTGTGTATTACAACTCCTCTTTGTTCAGTTCTTTTTCCTTTGGCAGGACTAGTTTCTCATATGTTTTTATTTTATAATCCAAGCGCTGCAACGTTTCCTGCATCTCTTGTACCCGTTGTTTCAACAAATCGCGCTGTTCGATCAGCAGCCTTTTCCTTGCATCGATCGTCGCATCTCCTTGTTGAGAGAGCGTAACATATTGGGCCAATACGTCGATAGGAAGCCCCGCGCCCCTCATACACTTAACAAATTCGATCCATTTGCAGTTTTCCTCCGTATATTCACGGATACCGTTTTTATTGCGGGGTACGCCGGGTATCAATTTAACATGCTCATAGTAACGAAGCGTATCTGCCGAAAGATCATATCGCTTGCTTACTTCCGATATTTTCATATGCTTGTCCCTTTCTATGTTTGTCCACAGAATGCATTGTCCCCTACGCATCAAAAACTTCGGCCACTTCTTTCAGTCGTTGCACAATGGCTATATGTTGCGGACAATGCTGTTCACACTGCATGCAGGCAATACAATCCGAAGGTTTCCCGGAAGTCTGTTTCAAATTTTCATAATATACACGGTTGCTGGCATACCCAAACCGTTTCTGGTCGTTATACAACGAGAAATATTGAGGGATCGGGATCTGCTTGGGGCAGCCGTCCACGCAATATTGGCATGCCGTACAGGGAATCGCGATACTGCTGTTGATGATCCCCGTTGCTTCCTCTATGATCCGCTTCTCTTCCTTATTTAAGGGTACCATGTCCTGCATGTAGTTTGTGTTATCTTCCATTTGTTCCAGCGTGCTCATGCCGCTAAGGACCACATACACATTTTCCAGGGAAGCCGTAAAGCGGATAGCCCACGAAGCTGCGCTCCTATCCGGGCTGTATCCCCTGAAAAGCTTTTCTGCCGCCTCGGGCACATCAGCAAGGGATCCGCCTTTGACCGGTTCCATCACAATCACAGGTTTTTTATGGCTGGTAGCCACCTCATAGCACTTTTTGGCCTGGATCCCTTCGCTTTCCCAGTCTATATAGTTGATTTGTAGCTGCACATACTCCATCTCCGGGTGTTCTGTCAATATCCGGTCCAGTAGTTCCGCTTTGTCGTGATAGGAAAAACCTATGTGCTTTACTTTGCCTTCCGCTTTTAGTTTTTGCATAAACGCAAATCCATTGCACCGCAGTGTGTCCGCATAGCTCTTCACGCCAAGGTTATGCAGCAAATAATAGTCAAAATATGTGACTCCGCATTTCTCTAATTGTTCCTGGAAAAATTTTGGATAATTGTCGTTTTCCTTCACCAACCAGGTCGGCATTTTACTGGTGATTGTAAAAGAATTCCGCGGGTATCTTTCCACGATCGATTTTTTCACGATCCGCTCGCTCATCCCATGATGATATGGATATGCCGTATCAAAATACGTAAATCCCCTTTTCATAAAAAGATCAACCATTTTATTTACAAGATTCCGGTCGATCGTTCCCTGGTCTCCTTCTCCTGTTTCCGGCAGACGCATCAAGCCGAATCCCAATTTTTTCATTTTTATTCTCCCATTCTATATATTTGCAAAAACCGTGGCTGTCCATGCCGGCAAGCCATACGGACGAAACGCTTCCCGCCTCTTCAAAAATCTTGTTCTCTATGTTAGCATAACATTTAGAGCCAACTTCAAGTCAAGAATTTGTTATGAAAAACCCAAAATGATACTTGACCTGCAGTTAGCTCCAGATGATATGCTTGTTTTGTTTGGTACTTTTGCTATGAAACGTATACAAGGGATATATTACCATAAAAACCGCGGCAGCGCCACAGAAAGAGATGCGTATGGAGTATAGGGTTTTAGGAAGAACCGGAATAAAAGTAAGCGCCATCGGTATCGGCGGAGAGGGGTTCGAAACCGCAAGCTGCGCGGACTGCGGCGCAATAATCGCCTGTGCGATGGAACAGGGTATCAATTTCTTCGATATCTATAATTCGAATCCTGCCGCCAGAAGCAATCTCGGCAAAGCATTAGGCCGGTATCCGCGGGATAGCTTTGTCATCGAAGGCCATCTCTGCTCCATGTGGGATAATGGACAATATCGCCGCACTAGAAAAATAGAGGAAGTGGTCCCGGCGTATGAAGATTTTCTGCGCAGGATGCAGCTTGACTATGTGGACATCGGCATGATCCATTATGTGGACGATGCGCGGGATTTCGCTCTTATAGTCCAAGGGCCCATTTTTGCATACGCAAACAACTTAAAAGAAAAGGGCGTCATTCGCTCTATAGGGATATCGACACATAACCCGGATATCGCGTTGCAAGCAGTGGAAACCGGGTCGATAGATGTGATTTTATTCAGCATCAACCCCGCTTACGATATGCTGCCGGCCAACGAGGACGTAAATATATTGTTTGAAAAAGATACTTTCAAAAACAGGGTCTATGAAGGCATTGACCCCAAGCGGAACAGGTTGTACCAGGTATGCCAAAATGCAGGCGTTGCGCTCACCGTCATGAAGGGATATGCAAGCGGCGTGCTTTTAAGCAGCGCCGAGTCGCCTTTCGGGAAAGCAATGACGCCGGCACAGTGTTTACAGTATTGCCTGGATAGACCGGGCGTCGCTTCGGTAATGGTTGGTGTGTCAACGATGGACGAAGTCTTGGCGGCTGCCGCCTATACACACGCGACCGACAACGAAAAAGATTATAGCGGCATCCTCGCAAATAGCCCCAAACGCTCTTTTCACGGGCATTGTATGTATTGCGGGCATTGCGCGCCCTGTACAAAAAAGATCGATATCGCTTCCGTAAATAAATATCTGGATTTGGCGTTGGTGCAAAAAAATGTCCCGGAAACTCTGCGCGATCATTATGCGCTGCTCACACATCATGCAGGCGAATGTATCGCTTGCGGTCGGTGTAAAAAGAATTGTCCCTTCCATGTGGATATAATCGGGAAAATGAAAAAGGCAGCCAAGCTGTTTGGTTACTAACTGATTGGCCTTTCAAAGGGATTCCCCGTTCCTTAACAAAAACAGGCCGGCCTGTCAACATCGGCCCATTTTTGTCCTTAGGAACATTCAAGGGTTTTCGTAATGAAGTTATGCTGCAAATAAGATTTTTCCATTCAGTCTATGACATTTGTCGGCTTCCTATGATGCTCATAATCTGTAGTTCGGTAGACACTATCAATTAATACTGTCTCTTATTTTGCGCACAGCTCAGATATATTGCAAAAATCATTATAATTTATATCAATCTCCATATATTCTCCATTTTTCCGATAGCGCCTTTGCCGAGATTAAGAATTCTATACTGATCATCAACGGCCTCTATTGCCGCATTATCAATAGCGATGGCAGGAATTTTGTAAGTCCTTTTCATCATTTGCTTCAAATTGATCTTACGAAAGGCTTCTTTGTTGAAATGAGGACAAAAAAGAGCATTAACAAAGCCGAGCCCACTGACACGAAGAAGTTTAGCTGAATCAGAAGACATTTTTCTTGAAGAAAGTTGAAGCAGACGCAGAAACTCCGTTGTCACGACACTTTACAGACACTAAACGAGGTATTTGTTGTTTATTTGGTGTTTGAGTTTATAATATGCCAAACGGTAAAATGCAACAGTTTGTAATGGAAATTTCAAGACATAAATACACTCTACTGTCGTTTATTTTTTTTGTTTGTTTTGCCTATGTAGCAAATCATCCAGCAACCCAAACGCCTTTACACAAATGTGTTTTATTACCGACTTGGAAACCTTTAATCTCGTAAGGATAAGCATATATGCCATCGCTTGCAAATAGTCAACGTCACGAGTTTGCCACAGTCTGTTTTTTTCGTCCCGTAGTCCGTGACCTAGTCCGTTCCTCACGTTCTTCACGCGCTTTATTACGCTCTCGTTAGTTATGTATAAAAAACTATCTTTTTGGGCTTTTTCATTATATAGCGCAAGAATTTCACCGTAAGCAAAATTCAATTTGCTTGCCAATCTCCCATCAAACTTCTCGAATACCATTATTGCAGAAGCAAAATCATCTTTATATTCGTTTCGTACTGATTTTTTTAGTTTGATAAGAGATTTTTTAATGTTGTTGTGTCCAATGCCTTTGCGGATTTTTTCAGCAATCTTTTTGTAATTGTTATTAAAGCTGACTTCATACTCAATAGCCGCACAATATCTTAAAACATCTACATTAAAAACCATACCACTCTGAATAGGCAGAATCAAGCTTATGTCAATGCCGTTTTTAAATAATTCTTCCATTATGGCTTTCATACCAGCGGCTTTAATGTCCGAGAAATTTATTATAGGGCGCTTTTTGTTTACAGATTTATCTTTAGACGCAGAATACAATTTATGTAGCTCTGGATAACCTTCTTCATTGTTTTGAAAAAGGTCAATTCCACACAAATCATCCACCTGCTCAAAACAAATAAATGACAAATAGTTGTTGACCATCTGATACAAAATTCCTATGTCTTCAAGCGAAAAACCACCATTAGCACAGCGGAAACAAAACATGACCTTTATCTCGGTTGAATATGATAGTTTTGTCAAAAACGAGAAATGAGCATCAGTGTCTTCCACTTTATAAGCAAAGTCAAAGTCTATCTCTTTCATACCATTCCCATACGGCATACTAAGTTTGAATGATTTTTTGGCCATCTTGAACGTATGGCTGAGATTTTTGGTCGGCAATTGTCGGTAAGCAGAAATATTGTAGCTATCAAGATAATAGCGATTTATCGTAGGTGACGAGAAAAATACTGCGTCAAAGGATAATCTTTTAGCATTATCATCTTTTGTTTCAGCGTAATACCGATATAAGAGTTGTATTTCAAACTCATTATCATGAGTGTTTTGTAAATAAACATCATATTGTGTATTACAACCTTGAAGCCTTACCCACTGCTCGTGGAATAATGAAATAATCTCTTTTGTCACAACCTCGTTTCCGGGCACTATTTCCTCACCATTGACGGTTAGCAAATTTGAAACTAATACAAATAAGCCATCATGTATTATAAAATCACAACGCCAAGTTCGTCCATTTTTAAGCGGCGTATTATAGGTTCCGCTGTCAGATATGGATTTTATGCTGTACTCCATTTTCTCACCTACAATTTTTTTAGTACCTATACCAACACTTCGTTATTCCAAAACGTCTGGGATGTCGGCCAGGGTCTCGAAGGCATAGTCTGCTTCCGCCCGGCGCTCCATGTGCCGGTGCACCAGGATGGTCCGCATGCCGGCGGCCCGCCCACGATATCGGCGGATGGGTTATCCTCGATCATATAACAAAGGCCGGGGTGGCCTGCCACACGCAGCGCGGCCGCAAACAATTCCGGTCGCGGTTTTTCATATCCGTATGCGCCGGAAACGATGTGGTCCGTAAAATAACGGGCGGTCCCCAACTGCCGGATGGTATCGGGCAGTTCCGGGTAATTGTTGGAAAGGATGTGGTTCTCGTACCCTTTGCGCAGGTAGGTGTCAAGCGTCTGTGCTGCGTCTTCGTATAGCCGATACTGGTCCGGGCTCAGGATATATTCCCGGACAAGCCGGCTTGCTTCCCCGGCCGTTTTTTCACCGACTCCCAGCGCCATAAAAATCTTTATGAAGCGGCGGAATATATACGCCCACCACTCGGGCCCGATCAGTTTTGAAGACTCCGTCTCGGGCAGGTCCCAGGGGTATACTTCGTGCATACGCGCCCGGATGTCGGCCAGTTCGATGCTGCTGTCCGGCTGCAGCGTCTGGATCGCGCGCAATAACGATACGCTCCAAAGAGGATGAGAATGTACCAGTGTCCCATCAAAATCCCCAAAAAGTACTTTTTTCATACGATCTGTTTTCCTTTGGTTTTTTCCCTGCGGCAGGGCCGCCTGTCCCACATATTTGAAACTTTTCGTAAATTCCGGAGAGACCCGCCACAGCAGCCGGTAAATTTGCGGTACGTCTCATGCAGCACCGTAAAAGGCACCAGATCGATCCCGCCTGTGCCGCAGGCATGCAGGAAATTCTCCCCTTCCGGCGCCATCAGCACGACCGGGGATACCGTCTGCGAGGCAACACCCGTCAAAAATACCGCATAGACAAGAAGTGCGCCTTCGCGTCCATGGTTTCTCTCATCCAGCCGCTTTTTCCGCTTCAAAAACAAAGCCTCGCCGCTATAACAGAGCGGTATCGCCGTTGGGACATATGGGGCAACATGCAACTCAGAAAAGACCCGATATTGCGCATGTAGCCATCCTTCTTTCCCTGTCGTTCCCGCTTATATAAAAGAATCGCTTTCCCTTCGATACACTGCTGGCTAAACCGTCCGGCGTGCTACCATTCCTTCTTACCCTTTTTTTCAGCATGCCCCGCATATCTCGCGGCGTCTTTTTGCTGCCGGTCCGGGTTTTCTGTCCCGCAGCCGATCTTTTCCAGGGCAGCCCGTATGTCGGCGGCGACCAAAGGCTGCATCGTGTCGGGGTATATCCCCGCGTCGGCCGCACGCAGTGCCGCGCAGATGTCCGCTGCAAGTTTCGGCTTGGCCTGCGCGATCCCGGGAAGGGACTTTATGCATTGCCGCGCCGTAATAGGTTTCTCATCCTGGATATGTTTTAAAAAACGCTTTATCCATTTATCTATTTTAAGATCGGTATCCCACTTGGCATTTGCAGCAATCAGGCGGATGCCCCGTGTCCGCACATAGGAATTTTTGTCTTCCAGCATACCTGCAAAAACATCAAAAAACGCGTATCCGTCCTTTGATCGTTCGCATACGTCTGTCAGTTGCTTCAGGCACTGATACGCGCGTTTTTCGTCCGGATCCCGCAGTCCTGCGACAAGTTCTTCTAATTCCATAACCGTCCCTCCTCGGGTTCAGCCAGTCCGCCTTCTTCTTCCGCAACGAAATTGGTCGAAGGGTTCCGCTGTAGGAAGCGTTCGATCCCCTCCGGGGAATCGTCCAGCCGCCGCAAGCCCATCCCCGCCGTTCCTTTCCAGAGCCGGTACACCGCGTCATAATCCGCGATTGTCATGCTCCTGATGTGCATCTTCGCCCCCTGCAATAAAAAATAGTTTTTTTTATTATACCATAAAGTGTATACGTTTGTTCTTTCTCTTTTGCCGCCTGTGCAGGTATTGCCGCACACACCGCATACATGCCGTACTTCTTTTATACATTCCTTTGCGAGGTGTCCACCCTATGCTTTTTTTACGTTACCCGGGTCGGTATACAGGAATCCCTCTCCATCATGCGCGAAGCGGCGCAATGGCTGATCGATACCGGCCGGTCCTGTGCGCACTTTACGAGCAGGCCCGCGTTTTTTAACGGCTTGTATGAATGAGGAAAGGGCAGGTACCTTCATCCTCCCCCCCACAGCCATAGAAAAGAAGCGGTGTTTTAAAACGCCGCTTCTTTTTGTGCAAATTTGCTTGCAAGGCCGGGCAGATACCCCCCGGCTTCGCATCTCAGTATTATGCCCGCTTAGAACAGATAATACTTTTGCGTCAGCGGCAATTCCTTTGCAGCTTCGCAGGTGACAGGCTTTCCATCTACGGTGACCTGATAGGTCTTCGGGTCCACCTTGATGTCGCCCGTACGGTTGTTAAGGCGCATATCCGCTTTGCTTATGCTGCGGCAGCCGGAAACAGGTAAAACGATCCGCTTCAGGCCCAAGCGCTCCGCAAGCCCGCCCTTAAAGGCCGCCTGCGAGGTAAACGTGATGCAGCTCTTGGGCAGCGCAAGCCCGTACGCACCGAACATCTTGGTGTATATGACCGGCTGCGGTGTGGGGATGGAGGCGTTGGCATCACCCATTTTCGCCGCCACGATAAACCCGCCTTTAATGATCATTTCCGGCTTTACGCCAAACATCGCCGGGTTCCACAATACCAGGTCCGCATATTTGCCGACTTCGATCGAGCCCACATAGCCCGAGATGCCGTGCGTTACGGCAGGGTTGATCGTGTATTTCGCAATGTAGCGTTTCACCCGGTAGTTGTCATTGCGTGCGCTGTCTTCCGGCAACGTTCCGCTCTGTGATTTCATCCTGCAGGCCGTTTGCCATGTGCGGGTAATAACCTCCCCGACACGGCCCATAGCCTGGGAGTCGCTGCTCATCATGGAGAATATCCCCATATCGTGCAGGACATCTTCGGCAGCGATCGTCTCGGCCCTGATGCGTGAAGACGCAAACGCCACGTCTTCGGGCAGCTTTTTATCCAGATGGTGGCACACCATAAGCATATCCAGGTGTTCGTCCACGGTGTTTACCGTAAAAGGCATCGTCGGGGTCGTGGAAGAAGGCAATACGTTTTGCCTCGATGCCGCTACGATAACATCCGGCGCATGGCCGCCGCCCGCACCTTCCGTATGGTAAGTATGTATTGTCCTGCCGCCTATCGCGTCCAGCGTATTCTCTACAAAGCCGGATTCGTTCACCGTATCGGTATGGATGCAAATCTGGACATCCTGCTCGTCGGCCACATTTAAGGCACAGTCAATTACTTTGGGCGTGCTGCCCCAGTCCTCGTGGAGCTTCAGCCCGCATACGCCGGCCTCGATCTGCTCCACAAGCGGCGCTTTGAAAGAACTGTTGCCTTTGCCCAGAAAACCAAGGTTCATCGGATAGGCTTCCGCCGCCTCGATCATCCGTTCTATATTGAATTTGCCGGGTGTGCAGGTGGTTGCGTTGCTCCCTTCGGCAGGGCCTGTGCCGCCGCCTATCATTGTGGTTATGCCTGAATACAGCGCGGTCTCCATCTGTACCGGGTTGATAAAGTGCGTGTGCGAGTCAATGCCGCCGGCCGTAACGATCAGTCCCTCTCCGGCGATGATCTCCGTGCTGGCCCCCACGATAAGGTTCGGGTCCACGCCGTCCATCGTATCGGGGTTGCCGGCCTTTCCTATACCGCAGATTTTCCCGCCCTTCAGCCCTATATCCGCCTTATAAATACCGCTGTAGTCCAAGACGACTGCATTGGTGATAATCGTATCCGGACAGTCCGCATCCCTGACAGAACTGGATTGCCCCATGCCGTCCCGCAGCGACTTCCCGCCGCCGAATTTGGCCTCTTCGCCGTAAACGGTTGAATCCCGTTCTACTTCGATAAGCAGGCCCGTGTCCCCCAACCGGATTCTGTCGCCCGTTGTCGGGCCGTACATATTGGCGTATTCTTGCCTTGTCATGTAAAACATATCATTCAACCCCCTTAAATCCAAGCTCTTTCGCTTTTTTAAGCGCCGCTTCCCGTATGGCAGGGTCGTCTAATGCACCGCAGACAAGCCCGTTCAGCCCGTATCCGATGCGGTCGCCGCCTATTGCGACCAACTCCACCGTTTTTGTTTCGCCCGGCTCAAAGCGCACGGCCGTTCCGGAAGGGATAGCAAGGCGCATGCCGTAGGCAAGGCTGCGCCGGAAATCCAGCGCACGGTTCGCTTCAAAAAAATGGAAGTGCGACCCGACCTGTATCGGCCTGTCGGCGGTGTTGGTCACGCTCAGCTTTGCCGTATCTTTTCCAACGTTAATCGCAATATCCTCCCCGTCGAATATGAATTCCCCGGGTACCGTTTTTCCGCTAGACTGTATCGGTTGATGGACTGTAACCAGCTTGGTCCCGTCTGGGAAAGTCGCTTCCATCTGGATCTCGTGAATCATCTCTGCCACCCCATCCATGACATCATCCGGGCCAAGTATTTCCGTTCCAGCCTGCATAAGCTGGGTAACGCTGTGTTTCCCGTCGCGCGCCATCTCAAGCAATTCTGAGCTGATATAAGCTATGGCTTCCGGATAATTCAACTTCAGCCCGCGCATTTTGCGCGCCCTGGCAAGCTCACCCGCGCAATGGATCATAAGACGTTCCTGCTCTCTAAGTGTTAGATGCATAAAATCTCCTCCTTTTTTTATTGCAACATTGCTGATTGTACTTCATCGTTTTCGAAAAGACTCTTCTCGCCGCCGAATACAATTTGCCCCTTATCCATCACGTATACCATATCGGAAATATCCAGCGCAAATTCAAGATACTGTTCAACGATAAGGACCGTAAGTTTTGTTTCTTTATTGATTTTCTTGATCGCGGCGCCAATATCCTGGATGATCGACGGCTGGATCCCTTCTGTCGGTTCATCAAGAATCAGCACTTGGGGCTGCGTGACCAAGGCGCGGGCGATGGCAAGCTGCTGCTGCTGCCCGCCGGATAAATCTCCGCCCTTGCGTTTTGCATACTGCGGGAGTACCGGAAACAGGTCGTATATGAATTCCGGAACCCTTTCGTTTTTTCCTTGTGCGGTCAGCCCAAGCTCCAGGTTTTCCTGCACGGTCAGCTGCGGGAAGATCTCCCGGCCCTGTGGCACATACCCGATCCCGAGCTTCGCGCGGTTGTATGCGGGCATTTTACGCATTTCCTTCCCGTTGAAGGCAATACTGCCGCGGGGCGTCTTGATCAATCCCATTATGCTCCTGAGCGCCGTGGTCTTGCCCACGCCGTTACGCCCGATCAGGCAGGTGATCTTATTGTCCAAGATGTCAAGGTTAAAATCGTCCAGCACCTTGCTGTCTCCATAATACGCATCCACTTTGCACACATTTAACATTATTCTTCTCCTCCTCTACCTAGATAAACCGCCTGGACAGTCTCATTGGACAACACTGCCTCAACAGTGCCTTCCGCCAAGACTTTCCCTTCGTGCAACACCGTAACGATGTCGGCAATTTGCTTTACAAAACCCATATCGTGTTCCACAACGATGACAGAGCACTCAGACTTGATTTCCGAAAGGATCTCCCCCGTCTTGAAGGTTTCCTCTTTCCCCATGCCGGCGGTAGGCTCATCCAGCATAATAAGTTCCGGCCGCTGAAGCAGCTGCATCGCAATCTCCAGCCACTGCTTCTGCCCGTGCCCCAGGGTGCCGGCTTTTACCATCTCCTTGTCGGAGAGGCCGACGCGCGCCAGTACGCGATCAATACTTTCTTTTTCTTCAGCAGTGATTCTGTTGAAAATCGACTGCAAGACGCCCTTATGCCCCTTGAGTGACAGGAGCATGTTATCAAACACTGACAAATTTACAAATACCGACGGGACCTGGAATTTCCTGCCCACGCCGACGTTTACGATCTCGCGTTCTTTCATACCCGTAAGTTCAATGGCTTCATGCCCCGACGGATAGAAAACGACTTCCCCGGTTTCCGATTTGGTTTTTGCGCAGATCACATCCAGCAGCGTGGTTTTTCCCGCACCGTTGGGCCCGATAAAAAAGTGTATCGTATGTCTCTTTACCTGGATATTCACATCGGTAAGGGCACGGAAGCCGTCAAACATCGCACTTACATTTTCAATCGATAAGACTACGTCGTTATTGACCGGGTTCATCCGTTTCCACCTCCTTGCCGCGTAACCGTCTTATAAATGCCGGAAGCTGTTTGGTGAACAACCCAATGATCCCTTCTTTAAAGAACAATATCGAAACACAGAATAGTCCGCCCAAGATGTATGGCCATGTATTTGCAAGCCCGCCGGAACTCAGTTCATACTCGCATATATTTACAAGGAAGGCTCCCAATACGGCGCCGAGGATCGTTCCCCGCCCGCCGATCGCTACCCAGATGACCATGTTGATTGAGTATGCGATGGTCATTTGCGACGGGGTGATACTGCCGTTGAAATTGACAAACAACGCACCGCCGATCGCCGCAAATATCGCGCTGACGACATATATGAAGTTCTTGTAGAGGCTGACGCGATAGCCGGAAAAATAGGTCCTGTTTTCTCCGTCACGGATCGCGACGAGCAATTTTCCAAACTTAGTGCCAACAAGCCACGTCGACAGCATATAGATCACGACCAGACACCCCAGCGCGAGATAAAACAGTAAAAACATGTTGTCTTGGTTCGCGGGCCCCCGGACACTGCCAAACAGCGATTTGATCTCCGTTATCCCGATATTGCCGTTGGTATAGGGGGAAAGCGCAATGAACATGGAATAGGCCGCCCAAGTCAGCGCCTGGGAGATGATCGAAAAATATACGCCCCGGACACGCTTTTTGAAAATGAAATATCCAAGTATACCTGCAAGGATCCCCGGGACAGCGATCATCAGCACCAGCGTCCAGGGAAAAGACAGGAACGGCTTCCAGACAAGCGGAAGTTCCTTCAGCCCGCCCGTATGCATGAACTCGGTAACATTCCCGCCCGTCGCCTGCAGCTTTAGATACATGGCCATCGCGTACCCGCCCAGTGCAAAATACAAACCGTGCCCAAGGCTGAGTATCCCCGTATAGCCCCATATCAGGTCTATCCCGATCGCAGCGATGGAAAAAGCCATGCACTTCCCGATAAACACTACAAACGGGTTACTTTTAAGGATGCCGCCCGCTAACATCTGCGGCATCAGTGCGAGAAATCCTGCAAACACCACAAAAATAATATGTTTCCAACGTCCGTTCATCGATTTCACGTCCAGCCACCCCTTACTCGTCTAAATCCCGATGGCGGATGACAAACAGCCCTTGCGGCTTCCGCTGGAGAAATATGATGATGATCAGCAATACGATTGCCTTTGCTATGCTCGACGATGTGAACGTTTCTATCCCTATGCTCGAAACACCTATAATGATCGAACCTATAACGGTGCCGATTAATTTTCCAACGCCGCCCAGTACCACGGCGACGAAGGAGTTCACAATGTAACTTTGCCCGACCGTCGCGTCTATCGAACCCAAAAGTGCGATCGAACAGCCCGCCAGGCCCGCCAGGCCGGAGCCTATCCCGAATGTGATCGTATCGATTTTGCGCGAATTGATGCCCATGCACTGCGCCATCGCGCGGTTCTGCATGACTGCGCGCATCTGGGAACCGAACCTCGAATGGTAGATCACCAGCCACATCCCTACAAGCGTCAGCATAACAAGCGCCAGAATGAACAGCCGGTTATACGAAAACGTTACGCCGCCTATCGTCATGCCGCCCGTCAGGAAGGAGGGTGCCGTTACGTTCACGCCCTGCGCTCCGAATATGCTCCTTGCCGCTTGCTGTAAGATCAAACTTATGCCGACAGTCGCAAGCAAACTGTCAATGACGCGCTTATACAAGCGCGAAATAACCAATTTTTCCAATAAACAACCCAGTGTAAAAGTCGCTATGAACGCAACGATCAATGCCGCAAAGAAAAACAAATCGCCTACTTTTGCAGGTAAGAATTTTATAAAAAACTGCTGTACCAAATATGTCATATATGCACCGAGCATCACAAATTCTCCGTGTGCCATATTGATTACCCGCATAAGCCCGAACGTGATCGCCAGCCCGAGTGACGTAAGGAGTATGATGGAACTTAAGCTGATACCATTGAATAACGTACTAACGATCTGTGCCATACCGACACCTCATTTCCCAATACTTGCCCGGAATGCCGGGGAAGGGGTCCCCTCCTCCCGACGCTTTCAGGCTTTCCCCTGAATATGGGTTTTTCTGCTTTGTATTATATTGGAAGGGCTCCCTGCTTTTCTTCCAATACTTGCTCAAAATGCCGGGAGAGAATAATTTCTCCCCGACACTTTGTGCTTTCCTTAAATTTGATGATTTTCTTTTTTTTACTTACACCCACGCTTATTCAAGCGGTTGGATGCCCGCCTCGACAGCCCAGTTGTATGTCGTCAGGTATGGGTCCGGCGCAACCGGTCCGTCGGTCGCATACACTTCCGTGATAAGCCCGTCGGCTCCCACTACGCCGATACGTACAGGTTTGGACAGGTGCTGGTTATCCGGGTCGATTTCCACTTCGCCCTCCGGCGCCTGGAACGAGACACCGCCTGCTCTGATCACCGCAAGCACATCGTCGACATCGAAACTGCCCGCTTCTTCAACTGCTGCCTTCCACAGATACACGCCGTCGTACGCGGCTTCCGCCGGGTCGCTCGTCACGCGGTCGTCGCCATAGGCAGCTTTATACGCTGCGACAAACGCTTCATTTTCCGGTGTTTCGGTCGTCTGGTAATAGTTCCATGAAACCATATGGTCCTTGAGTATCGAAGCACCGATAGCGCGTACTTCTTCTTCTGCGATCGAGAAAGACATCGTCATATAATCGTCGGCCGAATACCCTTTTTCAGACATCTGTTTAAAGAAGGATACGTTACCTGTTCCGTTGAGCGTATTGACAATAACATCCGGTTCCGCCGCCTCAATCTTGGAAATGATGGAAGCAAAGTCCGTCTGGTCCATTGCCGCATATTCTTCGCCGACAACGTTCAGCCCCGCCGCCTCTAACTGTGCATTGATGATCATGTTCGCCGTACGGGGGAACACATAGTCCGAACCAAGCAGGAAGAAGGTCTCATACCCCTCCTCAATGAGGTACTCTATCGCGGGAACAATCTGCTGGTTGGGCGCCGCGCCCGTATAAATGATGTTGGGCGACTGCTCCATGCCCTCATACTGCACCGGATACCAAAGCAATCCGTTATAATCCTCAAAAACAGATTTGACCGCTTTTCTTGAGGAAGATGTCCAGCACCCAAATACTGTGACCACTTCGTCTTCGCCCAGCAGTTTTTCCGCTTTTGTCGCGAATACAGAAGGCTCGGATGCACCGTCTTCTTCTATGTACTCGATCTGCATGCCGAGTACCCCGCCCGCGGCGTTGATCTCTTCAATAGCCAGTACTTCGGCGTCAACCACGGACTGTTCACTGATAGCCATAGGCCCTGTGAGGGAATGCAAGATGCCTACTGTAACCGTTCCTCCTTCGTTAGCGTTTGCGCTACCCGACGATACTGTGCTGTCTTCCGTTGATTTTTTGCAGGCAGCCAGGGACAATACCAGCAGTAGACTTAGGGATAACACAAGGATTTTCCTAATTGTATGCATTTAAATTTCCTCCTCCATTTGGATCAATTATTTGCAAAAGGGAGTCGGCCAATATTGGCCGACTCCCTTGTCGTCTACAGTTATACTTATGTAAGAACACCCCGCTCGCTGTCTTCTATGAACAGCACACCGTGGGCGTTCCCTCTTTGATACTACCTTTACAGCAATACCGGCTACACACAAGCCTAATTTTTATATACACTAAAAAAACCCTGAAAAAAGAGAAAAAGCCGGTCATCCTCGACCGACTCCTTTGTCGTAACTTATAATCATAGTATTACAACAAAATCCATTTGTCAACCATTTTTTATAAATATTTTTAGAACCATAAAAAGATCCGGATAGCTGTTCTTATGCCTTCCTGAAGTTGCCCGGGAAACACGATATGCCCGGTCTGCCGGCTTCTATAAGAAATCGCCGGGCGCTCCTTTTTTTAGCAAATGCATAGAGATTTCCCGCATCAATGGTAACGCGCCCAAAGCAAAGTTCCTGCCTTTTTTGACCCGACAGGGCCAAACCCAAAAGGACGCAGGCCGGCCGCCGCTCCGTGGCAAAGGCCATATAAAAACCAGCTCCCCCCGGCTGCTATAAGACCGGCGAGCAGTACAGCAAGAAAGGATACGCACAGCCCCTTCAGAAACACCGGGCCATTATTGCGTGCCGCCTCCATTATACGGTATGATTGAAAAGAATCAGATGGAATTTTTTCCTACAAAAACCATCTAGCTAATGCCGCACTATAAGGATAAATTTGAAACCCCGCATAAAACAAGAGTTTGGGCATCAGGCAAACGAATATTACATCACTATGCGGTGCATAACCCGATAAAGCGGGACACATCGGATTCCAATTACGTTTTTTTCCTCAATTTAGCAGCTTTGTTCAAGGATTTAATATACTGGTTTTTCACACCATTATTGGCCTCGCGTTCACAAATCTCCGTTAATTGATCAAAGAGCGGGCAGCAGGCGAATTGAGGGAGAACGATAATTTTAGCAAGAGCGTACGCGCTGCTCCAACGAACTACAGTGCCTTCATTATTTGTGTTTTGAAGAAGTTTTTGTATGGAAATGGTCAAGTCATTTTCAAACAGATGCGCGATGTTTCCAACAATCCTCGAGGATTCTCGTTTCAGGTTGTTCGATTGCGCTTCGATATATTGCGCAGCGAACCGCAGCCATTCAATCGTAGATATATCGGGCTTGCTTCTTGTGACTTCCTCCAACGCTTCCAAAACGATCGCAATCTTTTTGTCGTCAAGGTTAGCAGACTGTTCGCGAATCTGATCAATATCTATCGACCCGCCATATACCGCTTCAACGATCTGCGCTCGCTTTTCCAGCGCCTTTGTGTCTTTTAAATACAAAATTTCAATAAGACCCAAGCTAAAACCACCTTTCCCAGCAAAAGAAATAACCGGTATTTCAACTTCCTGTTTATCCATGTGCTTTTCCAACTAAATCATAGCAGACTGCGAAACATAAATAAAGAGAAACAAAAGCAGGTCGACATGTCGGCCTGCTTTTGTCCTTATGACCATTCGAGGGTCATTCGTAATGGTACGAGTGTTCATAAGGACAAACTTGAAAACCCGTATTAAATAAAGGCTTTTGGTATCAAGCAAACGGATGTTACAATAATTTTCATATAATCAGTGGATAACCCCGGTCAGAGAAATCAGCATTATCTTTCTTTTACTTAACTTTTATTTTCCCGGATAGGTATACCCTCAATGTAACCGCGCTCTCCTATGGGAGCAAGCTGAAATCTGGGCCCATCTTCCGGCGCCCAATCCCAACCAAAATGCTTTGGATTGTAACGTTTGATAGCATCCCATACAATGCTGATCACCTCGCCAAAGTTCTCATCTTCAAATGGTTCGCTATGAAAAACCATATATTTACAGGCAGGCAAGTCAACAATTTCAAAACCGTCGGGAATATCACCTGTAAAGTCCACGGGAACTTCAACCCCCTGACAATATTCTGATGTGCACGGTTTCCGCATACTTACAGGAAGCCAGACGCCAATTGATTCATACAAGGCACCTTTAATGCTTTCGAGGATGCCCCATATATCACACCCCACTTCTTTGCAATAAGCATAATACTCTGTTGCCCTAATTCCTCTTCTCAAAATAAGTTTTCGTTCTGGCCTTTCAATAACCTGTGTAAAAACAACAGTACTGGACATGGTTTCTTTTCTCCTCTCAAATGATTTGTAATAATGGCGGATTGGATAATAGGAAAAAAGTTGTATTGGTGGTGCCTTTTCGCGATATTTTTGTGGAGATATGGCGAACTTATGCGAAAAAGCTTTTGTGAATCCTTCATGAGAACCGAACGCAGATTCCAAAGCAATGTCAAGAACACTCATATTGGTATCCCTCAATTTTTTTGCTGCTACTGATAACCTGACCATGCGAAGGTACTCAAATGGCGTTTTCCCTATTGTTTCGGAAAAAGCACGCAAAGCGTGCCAAGGGGAATACATTGCGGCCTTGGACAAATCCTGCAATGTGATTTCCTCTTGATAATGTGCCATAATATAATCCTGCATTCGCTGTACGGCATTTATTTTTTCCCAGTTTTCAACCATTCCTATCACCTGAAAAAAGCATATCATATCCAGACGAAATACTTCTTGAACAGAATTGCTCAATATACGGAAGAACAGCTAATTTTCTGTCCCGTTATCTTCAGTATACAATGTTTTACGTATAATACAAAACAAAAACAGGCCGACACATTGTCAGTCTGTTTTTGTCCTTATGAACACCCAAGGTGTTTTAGGGTGGTCGGGGTGACAGGATTTGAACCTGCGGCCTCTTCGACCCGAACGAAGCGCGCTACCAAGCTGCGCTACACCCCGGTATATCGTTCCTAAAAAAATAAAAACTGGAGCCAACGAGGGGATTCGAACCCCTGACCTGCTGATTACGAATCAGCTGCGCTACCAACTGTGCCACGTTGGCCTGCTTTTTACTTTTTGGGGACAAGAGCGATTTTATCACATCGCCCGCCAAATGTCAACGGAAAAAAGACGCCGCCCATGCCCTTTCCCGGGCGGCCTGCCGGCGGGGATTTTCAGAGCCCGTTCTCCTCTTCTTTCAGAAAATCGTACAGACTGTCCCCGGGGAAATCCCGTTTCTCCATCTCTTCGCCGCTGATCTGCTCGACGGCGTTCCTGATCTCCTTAAACTCGTAATATTGCAGCCCTTTTTTGTCCGCAGCCGCCTTCAGGGGCGCCAGCGCCCGTTCGTCGCCCAGCCGGCCGAGACAGCCCGCTAAAAACGCGATGTCCGCATCCGGCCACGCAAATTCCCCAAGAAGCATGTTCAGGATCGTACCGTCGCTCGGCAGGTGCGAAAGCACGTCCACGACGGTTTTTTTCACCTCGCCCGTCGTAGCGGCATACGCATCCATAAGCAGCGGTTCCAGTGCAGCGCCCGCTTGCGTCAGTACTTCCGCCACCTCTTCCAGGAAAAGGGAATCCTCCGTCTGTTCCTTCAAAAGGGCGATATAGCGCTTATAGGGGTGCGGTTTGCCTATCAGCGCGATCATCCGTACGGCATGCCCGCACACTTTCAGCAGATCCTCAGGCCGCATCGTCTTTTGGGCGATTTCCTTGCTGAACAGGATGCCCAGCAATATGGGGTAGACCTCTTCTTTTTTCTTCAGCATACAGTCTATCAGCGGGTCGGGCAACTCTATTTCTTCCAGGGTATATTCGATCCAGGCCGAAACATACATCTGCGCGTCGCCGATGTCCGCAAAGTACGATTCGGGGCTTTTGCCGTCCAGCCAGCTCTTAGGCGTTTTCAGCCAATCCTCATACATCGTATAATACAGCTCTTCGGCCGTCTCTTCCCTGGCCGCTTCTTCCGGGTGTTCCACGCACCATTGCATATACGCTTTCATAAATTTGGCATTAAAGTCGATCAGTTTCAGTTCCATAAGGCTCCCTATCCTTTTTTGAGTGTTTTCTGTACGACATGTAAACACCGTTTGAAAGAAGTCGCTTTCACATGCAGCGTTTCCAGGAACGACTGCAGCGGATACGGCTGTTTCTCATTCTCCAGCAATGCGGCATACAGAAAGGCCGCCGCCCAGGCGTTCACATTGCGCATCACGGGGGCATTGGCGAACGAACGCATATATTTGCCGAGGAGCTCCAGCGCATGCGTGACAAAAAGCTTCCTGTCCACGGCCTCGGCGCTTTTAATGATGGCATCCACCACTTTTTCGTGGCTGGGGAATACTTTTTGCTCGTCCAGGTCCACCAGGCCGATCCGCACTTCGGATATCTTCCCCGACATGTATGCCACATAGGGCTGCGGCACGCCCATACGCTTGAGCGCCAGGAATATATCGTTCTTCTCCTCGTCCGGTTTGTTCTTGCGCAACAGAGATTCTTTGAAGAAATCGACCGCAGTCTCGTCGTTGAATTTGGAGATCAGGTCGAGGATGATATGCTTGACGATCGCATTGCCGATAGATAATCCCCAGATCAGGATAGAGCGGAAATACGCCTCGTGCGCCCACATATCGCGCAGTTCTTCCGTGTCTTTCTGGAAGCACCTGTTCAGGTAATGCATGCGCCGGTGTATCTCTTCCTGCGGCACCTGGTAGGCATACTGGATCCGTATATCCGCCTTCTTGTCCAGCGCGTGCTGCAAAGCTTTCTTGTAGTAGGATGCGATCGTGTTTTCCGGCTGCAATTTCACGATATCCATGAACATGCGCACCGCTTCGGCGTATCGTTTGGTATTGACCGCCGCCGCCGCCGCAAAAAACATCGTGTGGATATCGTAGGGGATCTCCGTCAGCGCGCTTTTGAGTTTCTGGTATGCCTTTTCATCTTCGTCCAGCTCACAGTAGGTGAGCGCGATCTTCATGTCTTCGTCCGCGTCTTTGCCTTCTATCTTATCCAGCATATTCCTGTATTTGGCCAGCTCTTTCTGGTCGTTCGCAGAGAGTGCAAAAAAGATAAGGTTACAGATCGCGTGCGCGTTGCCCGCATCAATACGCAACACCTGTTTGGATATTTCCCTGGCTTTGGCGGGGTCGCCCTTGCAATAATACGCCAATGCAAGGTTGTTCTGGACAAAAGTCAGTTCCGGGTACGTCCCGCCGATCTTCTCCAGCATCCGGATAGCCTTGGCATATTCCCCGTTGTCCAGCAGCGTCTTTCCTTCGTCCGCGCGGGCAAAAACTTCCGCCGGTACGTCGCTGTCTTCGTATATGTCATATTCGATAATATCCAGGAAATCCTGCACGTCGGGCACAAATTCCCCCGCCGGGTAAGCCCCCAGGTAGTTTTGGAAACACTCTTTGGCTTTCTCGATATCGCGCAGCCCGAAGAAGTTGCAGCCCATACTAAACAGGCATTTGTCGTATACGTCACTAGACATCTTCAATATTTTGAATAAAATAAAGTTGGATTCTTCGAAAAAGTCCAGTTCGGTGTACAGCTCCGCCAGAGAGACAAGGTATTCTATGTTGTCCGGATCCTTTTTCAGGGCCGTCCGCAAGGAAACGAGCGAATCGATATACGCTCCCTTATCGGCCTGCTTCTGATATTTGCGGAAATGGAATCCGGCGTCTCTGTCAAATTTCAATATTTTGGTGTTCAAAGGCTCCTCGCTTGACGTTTATTTTGCCCTGCGCAACAGGCCGGTTAAACAAGCCTTGTCGAAAACATACTTCTTATTGCAGAAGCGGCAGACGACTTCGGCTTGCCCGTTTTCCCGTATCATATCCCCGATCTCTTTTTCCCCGAGCGATACGATCCCCCGTTCAAACCGTCCCCTGCTGCAATCGCAGTGATAGACCGGCGCCGCTTCCGCAAGTTTCTTTAGGTCCGCGCCCGCGAATATTGTGCCGGCCGCCTCCGCGGACGTCATTTCCCGCAGCATGCGCGTAAATTTCTTGATCACGTCTACCCG
Source organism: Christensenellaceae bacterium (assembly GCA_963665505.1). Taxonomy (GTDB): domain Bacteria; phylum Bacillota; class Clostridia; order Christensenellales; family Christensenellaceae; genus QANA01. The sequence continues at coordinate 810,100 of OY762275.1, read as the reverse complement.
CGATTCCACAAAGGAAAGCGTCTCTTCCGAAGCGCCGGGGAGCGGGCTGACAACCATCCCGCCGGCTTGCAGGATGGAGCCGTCCGTATCCACCCAGACGCTTAAATATACGACGGAAGGCTGCTGCTCGGATTTCAGGAAATACATCGCCACATCTTCGGCGATCTCCCCCGAAACAAGCTGCGTGCGCCCGATATAAGGCTCCTTCAGCCCTAAGTCGCGCACCACGCTCAGAAATCCGTTCTTGCCCACCGCCCCGCTCACATCCAGCTTGCCGTCCGACCGGATGGGCAGATCGACTTTTGGGTTTTCCATATAGCCTTTCACCCGGCAGCGTCCGTCGGCCACGGCCAGGACGGTGCCCGCAGGGCCGCCGCCGTTTAGGCGCAACGTCAGGCTGTTGTCTTCGCTCTTCAAATTGCAGGCCATGATCGCCGCCGCGACCAGCGTGCGGCCGAGTACGGCCGAAGCGACCGGAGAAGTGCCGTGCAGCGTCCGGGCATACTCCACCGCCTGCTTCATGTCCGCGGCGATTACCGAGGCTTCTCCCTTCAGCAAAAATTTCAAAATATTGTCTTTCACGGTATCGTACTCCTTTGTCCTGCCTGCTTGACCGCATAAAATTGGATGCGCCGGTCCTTTTCCGCGGGCGGGCGTCCGGTCATAAACCCATATGCAACGCCCGCAAATCCGCAGGCTGCAAGCGCCGCCAGCATTTCCTTTTCCGTATGGATATATTGCCTGTGCCGTTCGTCGCTGCGGCGGTACCCGTCTTCCTGTTTCAGAAAAAACGTAAGTTCCATATCCACATGATCCCGCGCCAACGTATTCTTCCAGAAATAGGTGACGTTGTCGCGGTCCTCATAAAAAAACCGGTTGCCCAGAACATGCCGCAGCTTATACCGGCTGCTGATATCAAAAAGCAGCAGGCCGCCGGGCCGCAGGGAACGGTTCGCCGCTGATAGAAACGCGCGCACCTCTTCCCTGTCGATATAATTCACCACATCGCACGCGCAGACCAGCGCATCCTGTGCCGGCAGCGCAAGGCCGCACATATCCTGTCGCACAAAAAGGATCTTCAATCCCGCCGCCCTGGCTTTGTCAGCGGCGATGTCCAGCATCGCTTCCGAAATGTCCACGCCGAGCACCGTATACCCCGCTTTTTTCAGTTCCAGCGTGATACCGCCCGTCCCACAGCCGATGTCGGCCACTTTCTTAACAGGGCCGCCCTCCGCCAGCAATCCGCGGATGTACGCCGCCCACGCCACATGGTCGATATCGTCCGCCAGTTTGTCATACACGCTTGCAAACACCGCGCTGCCCTCAAAGTTCATACCACAAAAACCTCTCTCAGTCAAATATACACAGTTTCGGGCGCTTTTTCAAGAGCGCCGGCCAAAGCGAAAAATTGCATTTCTGTGAATTTTCCCGGTTTGACATTTATAAAAATACAGGATATAATAATTGCAACAAAATATCATTCAGAGGCGCGCATTTCATCAGTAACATAAATCGGATGCTGGCGGTCATAGTTTATGTAAAAGGGACATGCGCCGAAAGCCGGATTTCTGCCAGGCAGTCCGTCTTGGGTATGCGGCCAACAGTCGCATAACTGTCGCCGGCGCATGCCGGCGGAGCGCTGAATTGCAAACCCATACGGCCGTCCTGTACGCCAAAGGGGGTTTTGTACGGCGCATAACGCGCTGTTTTTTATTCGCAGGAAAACCGCTTATTGGCTCGGGCTTGTCCGCACAAAATACAGCACCTTATCCATAAAATAGCCATAACGGCAAATAAAAAAAGGAGAGAACCTGAAAATGAGTATTTTCGAAGGCTCAGCAGTTGCTCTGGTCACACCTTTTACACAAAACGGCATCAATTTTGAAGAACTCGGGAAATTGTTGGATTTTCATCTCCAAAACTCCACGGATGCGATCCTCGCCTGCGGTACGACGGGCGAACCTTCCACAATGACGAAAGAAGAAAAGAAGCAGGTCATCAAATTCTGCGTGGACCATGTGGCCGGCCGCATCCCGGTACTCGCGGGGACAGGCGGAAACAATACCGCCGAAGTCGTCGAGTTTTCCAGATTCGCACAACAGGCCGGCGCAGACGCCTTGCTCATCGTCACCCCCTATTACAACAAATGCTCACAGGCCGGGCTCATCCGGCATTATTATGCAGTCGGGGATGCCGTTGATATCCCGGTCATCGTGTACAACGTGCCTAGCCGTACCGGCGTGAACGTGCTGCCCGCCACCTATGCCGCCCTGGCGCGGCATGAGAATATCCGCGGCATCAAGGAAGCCAGCGGGAACATTTCGCAGATCGTCAAGACGGCCAGCCTTGTCAAAGACAAGATGGATATCTATTCCGGCAACGACGACCAGATCGTCCCCATCCTTTCCGTCGGCGGCAAAGGGGTCATATCCGTCCTTGCCAACATACTGCCCAAAGAGACGCACGATCTCTGCGCAGCCTACCTTTCCGGAAACGTTGCAAAAGCCTGCGAACTGCAGCTTAGGTATACTTCGCTGGTCGAAGCGCTGTTCAGCGATGTGAACCCCATCCCCGTGAAGACTGCCCTCAATCTGATGGGCTATCAGGCCGGGCCTCTCCGCCTGCCGCTCTGCGAAATGAGCAGGGAAGCGGAAGCCAAACTGAAGGCCACTCTTGCAGAATATGGATTAGTATAGGAGCACAGCAGCATGTATAATGTGATTATCTCAGGTGTCAACGGGTCCATGGGACAAGTCCTTGCGCAGACGATCGGCGAATCGGTGCTGTTCCGTGTCGCCGCCGGCGTGGATATCACGCCCGATAAATTGAAAAACAACTTCCCCGTATATTCGGCTATCGCGGAATGCAGTAAAAAGGCCGATATCATCATCGATTTTTCCCGTCCGGCCGCCCTGCCGGCGAATTTGGCGTTTGCCCGGGAAAAATCGGTTCCGCTGGTCATCGCTACGACCGGCTTCAACGAAGAACAAAAACGGCAGATCACTAAGGCGGCACAAAGCATCCCTATCTTCTTTACGGCCAATATGTCGCTCGGCGTCAATCTGCAGATCGAACTCTGCCGGCAGGCCGCCAAATTTTTCGGCGCCAACGCCGATATCGAGATCGTTGAACGGCACCATAACCTCAAGGCAGACGCGCCGAGCGGCACGGCCATGATGCTCGCGGAAGCGATCAACCAGGAAAGAGAAGACGCTATGGCTTTCCAGTTCGGCCGGCAGGGCCTGGATGCCAAGAGAAAGCCCAACGAGATCGGTTTCCATTCCATACGGGGCGGCCGCATCGTCGGGGAACATTGCGTCTATTTCATCACAAACGAAGAAGTCCTGAAGATCGAACACCATTCGGACAGCAGAAAAATCTTTGCCGCCGGCGCGTTGCGCGCGGCCGAATTCCTGCTTTCCTGCCCGGCGGGGCTCTATTCCATGCACGATATATTGGGTGGCGAAAAAGACGCCACGAACGTTTACACCGCGGCGGGACAGGCGGTCATTACACTGCATGAGGTCCCCTGTACCGGAAATGATATCGCAAACATTTTCAGCCACATTGCCGACAGCAACGTGAACCTGGACATCATCAACCAGTCCGTCCCCAAAAACAGCAAGGTGGAGCTTTCTTTTTCGCTGGCTGAAAAAGACATGCCCCTTGTCGAACAGTCGATCCGGCAGATCCTGCCCGCGGCCGAATATTTTGTGCAGCCCGGCCTTGCCAAGATCACGCTGGAAGGCCTGGGCATGAAAAACACCTGGGGCGTCGCAGCCAAACTTTTTTCCGCGCTGGCCAAACACAATGTGGAGATCCTGATCGTGACGACTTCCGAAACAAAGATCTCTTTCTGCGTGGACGCCGCGCAAAAACAAACGGCGGTGGATGCCGTCCGCAAAGCATTCGATCTCTGAAACACAATAAAAAAAACAGGGCCGCATGCCCTGTTTTTTTATTGCTCTTTTATTTTATGCCGATGTCCTTGCGGTACATTGCACCGTCAAAATGGATCTTTTCCACATTGGCGTAGGCTTTTTTCCGTGCCGCCTGCAGGTCCGGCCCCTTGGCCGTGACGCCCAGGACCCGCCCGCCCGCCGTGTAGTACTTCCCGTCCGCATACCGCGTGCCCGCGTGGAACACCATGACGTCTTTGTCCACATCGTTCAGGCCGGTGATCCGCTTGCCTTTTTCGTACTGTACCGGGTACCCGCCCGATGTCATGACAACGCAGACCGCGGCGGCATTTTCTTCCCAGTCTATCCGTACGCTGCTTAACCGCTCGTCCACAATCGCTTCCAGCACGGTCAACAGATCGGTTTTCATCAGGAAAAGTACGCTCTGTGCTTCCGGATCCCCGAAACGCGCATTGTATTCTAGAAGTTTGGGTCCGTTTTTTGTCAAAATCAGCCCAAAAAAGATGATGCCCCGAAAAGGCCGCCCCTCTTTATTCAGCGCATGCATGCTGGGCACGATGATCTCTCGTTCCACCTGCCCTTGGATCTCTTCCGTGTACTTCAGCGTGGGCGCAAACGTCCCCATGCCGCCCGTATTCAGTCCTTTGTCGCCATCCAGCGCGCGCTTATGGTCCTGTGCGCTCTTCATGGGCACGATCGTATGCGAATCCGTAAACGTTAGGACCGAGACTTCCGGCCCTTCCAGGAATTCCTCAATGACGACCGTATTGCCCGCTTTGCCGAAATGCTTATCGACCATTATCGTCTTAAGCGCGTCCTCGGCCTGTTTAAGCGTCTGGCAGATAAGCACGCCTTTGCCCAGCGCCAGCCCGTCCGCCTTGACGACCAGCGGCAGGTCCGCCTGCCGCACATAGGAAAGCGCCGCGGCATAGTCCGAGAATATTTCGTACTTTGCCGTGGGGATGTGGTATTTTTTCATCAGTTCCTTGGCGTACGCTTTGCTGGCTTCTATCTGCGCGGCCGCCTTGTTCGGGCCGAACGCCCGGATCCCCGCCGCCTGCAAAGCATCCACCATGCCCAGCGCCAGCGGGTCGTCCGGCGCCACCACGACCAGGTCGATCTGCTTCTCTTTGGCAAAGGCTACCATCGCCTCCACGTCCGTCGCCGCGATATCCACGCATTCGGCCAGCGCCGCAATCCCCCCGTTGCCCGGGGCACAATAGATTTTTTCCACTTTCGGGCTCTTGGCAAGTTTCCATACGAGCGTATGTTCCCTTCCGCCGCCGCCCACAACCAATAGTTTCATGCTTCCGCCTCTTTTTTAATGCTTGAAGTGCCGCATACCGGTAAATACCATCGCGATCCCGTTCTTGTCCGCCGCCTCGATAGAGTCTTTGTCCCGGATCGAGCCGCCCGGCTGTATGATCGCGGTGATGCCTGCCCTGGCCGCCGCTTCCACACAGTCCTGGAAGGGGAAATAGGCGTCCGATGCCAGTACGGCGCCCGCCGCCTTGTCCCCGCTGCGCACGATCGCTTCCTCCGTCGGCCATATCCGGTTGACTTCGCCGGCGCCGACGCCGAGCGAGACTTTATCTTTGGCGACGACGATCGCGTTGGACTTCACATGCTTGACGATCTTCCATGCGAACAAAAGGTCTTCCATTTCCTTCTCGTCCGGCGCGCGTTTGGTCGCCACCTTGAGCGCCCCGTCCAGCAATTCGCTGTCTGTCTGCTGTACGAGCAGGCCGCCCAGCACGCTCCGTGTTTCCCATATGTCCCCGGGCGCCCGGCGGATCGAAGGCAGGCGCAGCACGCGCAGGTTTTTCTTTGTCCGGAGGATCCCAAGCGCCTCTTCCGTATAGTCCGGCGCGATGACGATCTCCAGGAAGATCTTGACGATCTCTTTTGCCGTTGCGGCGTCGATGCATTCGTTCGCCGCGATGATGCCGCCAAATATGGAAGTCAGGTCGGCCGCATACGCTTTCGTGTAGGCCTCGAACACGGTGTCCGCTTCGGCCACGCCGCAGGGATTGGTATGCTTGAGTCCGACGACGGCGGTGCCTTCAAATTCGCGCAGTGCCGCAATGGCGCTGTCCGTATCGTTTATATTGTTGTAGGAAAGCTCTTTCCCGTTCAACTGTTCGGCCAGTGTGAGCGAGCCTTCCACTTTCAGCGGTTCCTTATAAAACGCGGCTTTCTGGTGCGGGTTCTCGCCGTAGCGCATGTCCTGCACCTTTTCATATGTCCGCGTGATCTTGTCGGGCAATACTTCCCCGTTGACGCGTTCCAGGTACGCGGCGATGAGCGCGTCATACGCGGCCGTGGCCCGGAAAACTTTGCCCGCCAGCTTAAGCCGCGTCTTTTTGCCTATCCCGCCGCCTTTGAGCATTTGCAGCACCTTGGGGTAATCGGTGCTGTCCACCAGCACGATCACATCCTGATAGTTCTTGGCAGCCGCGCGCAGCATCGTGGGGCCGCCGATATCGATATTCTCTATGGCGTCTTCAAAAGAGCAGTCTTCCTTGAAAATCACCTGCTTGAACGGATACAGGTTTACAGCCACCAGGTCGATAGCCCGGATGCCCAGTTCCTTCAGCTGTTCCATATGTTCTTTATTCTCACGCATCGCCAGGATGCCCGCGTGCACGGCGGGGTGCAACGTCTTTACCCTGCCGTCCAGGCATTCGGGGAAACCCGTGACGTCCGATACGCTTTTGACCGGTATACCGGCTTCTTCCAACACTTTCTTGGTACCGCCCGTCGAAATGATCTCATAATTCAGCCCGACCAAGCCGCGCGCGAATTCCACGATGCCGGTCTTGTCCGATACGCTCAGAAACGCCCTTCCTTCGACTCCCATAGCTTTTTCACTCCTTAAAATATTCAAATGATCGTAACTTTCCGTCCGTTTATTTTGATCCTGTCCTCGCAGAACAAGGCCACGATCCTGGGCAGGAGCGTGTGTTCGACCGCCAGGACCCGCTGCTGTAAAACTTTCGCCGTATCGGTATCCCGGACTTCCACCGCCTGCTGGGCGACGATCGGCCCCGTGTCCGCGCCTTCGTCTATGAAATGGATCGTGACGCCCGTGATCTTCACCCCGTACGCCAGCACGGCCTCGTGGACTTTCAGCCCATAGAAGCCTTTCCCGCAGAACGAAGGGATGAGCGACGGGTGGATGTTCAGTATTTTCCCCCGGTATGCCTCGACTATGTCTCTGCCCAATATGCTGAGGTACCCCGCCAGCACGATCCCGTCCACTTTATATTTTTTATATAAGGCCAGATTGGCCTCGGTAAATGCTTTTTTAGAGGCATATGCCCTGCGTTCTATCACAGCCGTGTCGATCCCGGCGTTTTGGGCCCGCTGGAGCGCATAGGCGTCGCCTTTGTCCGAGACGACCAGGACGATCCGTCCCCCTATCTGCCCGGACGCCACCCCGTCTATCACAGACTGCAGGTCCGTGCCGCCGCCCGATACCATCACACATAACCGCTTCATACGATCTCCACTCCATTTTTCCCGGATGCGACACAGCCTATCCTGACGGCAGAGTCCTCCGTTTGCCCGTTGACAAACGCCACGACAGCGTCCGCATCCTCTTTTGCCACAGCTACGACCATGCCGATGCCCATATTGAAGGTATTGCACGCCTCCTCCCTCGAAAGATTGGTCCGCTCCACCAGCATCTTGAAAATCTCGGGTATCTCATACGAGGAAAGGTCGACCTTGCCGTATAATCCCTGGGGGAAGATGCGGGCCAGCTTTTCCACATAGCCGCCGCCCGTGATATGCGCGATCCCTTTGATCTTGAAATGCGCCGTCAGCTTGCCGATGGTTTTCGCATAGATCCTGGTGGGGCGCAAGAGCTCTTCGCCCAGCGTACAGCCCAACCCGGCCACATATTGGTCCAACTTTCTTCTTTCCATCGGGAATACTTTGCGTACCAGAGAAAATCCGTTGGAATGGATCCCGCTGGAACGGAGCCCCACCAGGAGATCCCCTTCTTTTATATCTTTGCCGGTGATCATATCTTTTTTCTTGACGACGCCGACGGCGAACCCGGCGACATCGTATTCGCCCGGGCGGTAAAAATCAGGCATTTCTGCCGTCTCGCCCCCGATCAGGGCACACCCCGCCTGCACGCAGCCTTCGGCCACACCGCCCACGATCCGCGCCACTTTTTCGGGCACGATGGCGCCGGTGGCGATATAGTCCAGAAAAAACAGCGGCTTTGCGCCGTGGCAGATGATATCGTTCACGCACATGGCGACGCAGTCTATGCCGACGGTATCATGTTTGTCCATGACAAAGGCGACCATGAGCTTGGTGCCGACGCCGTCCGTCCCTGCGACGAACACATCGTCCCCCACCGCATACTTGCCGCCAAAGCTGCCCAGCCCGGGCAGCACGTTTTCATCGAACGTGCGTTTTGCGTGCTTTTTCATCAGTTCTACCGCATCGTAGCCGCGGCGTACATCCACACCCGCATCGCCGTATGTGATCTTTTGTTTTCCGTTGTCCATTTTATTTCTCCCGCTTTTTTCGTTGTCTGCTTCAAACAAAAAATGCCGTGCATATACGGCATTTCGCCGCGCTTTTATCCGGCATGTCTTTCTTCAGCCGCGTCAGGATTTCTTTTCCGTCCGCAGCATGTCCGCAAGTTCCCGGTCCTGTGCGGCGTTCTTCTCTCTCATCTCTGTTTTATACGCCCTAAGTTTTTCCTTCAGGCAATCGTATTTGAGCGAAAGGATCTGTACGGCCAGCAGCGCGGCATTGGCTGCGCCGTTGACGGCCACCGTGGCCACGGGGATCCCGCCCGGCATCTGCACGATGGAAAACAGCGAATCCAGTCCATCCAGCATGGATGACCTGATGGGCAGGCCGATCACCGGCAGCGTCGTATGCGCCGCGATCACACCCGCCAAATGGGCCGCCTTGCCCGCGGCCGCAATGACGACTTCCACACCTCTCTCTTCGGCGGTTTTCGCAAATTCCGCCGCCGCATCCGGGGAACGGTGGGCCGAAATGACTCTCGCCTCGAAAGGAACTTCCATTTGTTTTAACATATTGAGCGTCTCTTCCACCACGGGTAGGTCGCTCTTGGAACCCATCACTACCGCAACTTTCATATTTTATCTCCTGCCGCTTGAAAAGCAATGATTTATCGGTTTTTTACGCCCATTTAATTCTATAAAAAACAACTCTGTTTGTCAACGGAATAGCGGCGGGCGGCCCTCCGCCACAAGAAAAGCGAAAGCAGAATCCTCTGCTTTCGCTTTAAACTGCTTGTCCTTTCCTTACAGACAGGAAGCGGTTTCGCGTTTGTATCCATTTTTGTCGATCTCCACCGATTTAATGAAGCCCATCGCCAGAAGTTCGGTCTTTACCTTCTCCTGCTGGCGCAGCAGTTCGGGCACTTCTTCCTTCTTCACTTCCACTTTGGCCAAAGTACCGTGCAGGCGCACCCGCACCAGGTTAAACCCCAAAGACCGTATATAATTTTCCGCGGCCCGTATCCAGCGTATTTTTTTCAGCGAGATGGGTTCCCCTATCGGGATGCGGGTCACAAGGCAGGCGTTCTCCGGCTGTATAAAATACGACATGCCCTGTTCCGAAAGGAGCGCGTACATTTCTTCGCGGCTGATGTTTGCCAGACGCAGCGGACATACGATCCCATATTCCGAGATCGCTTCGTTCCCTTGTCCATAATACGCGTTGCCTCTGGCCGAAGTACCGTCCAGCAAAACGTCGAGCTGTTCCTGCGCAGCCGCTTCGCGGATCAGTTTGATGATGGCGCGCTTGCAGTAATAGCATCTTTTTTCCGTGTTGGCGATGATATCCGGGTCCATCAGCAGGTTCGCGTTGGGCGTGAGCAGCCGTATGCCCAGCTTGTCGCACAGGTCTCTGCTGGACTCCATGTCCTCCCCCGTAAAAAACGGTGTGTTCACAGTGATCCCTACCACACTTTCCTTGCCCAGCGCCTGGGCCGCCGCGATCGCAACGAGCGCACTCCCCGAACCGCCGGATAAACACACACCAACTTTTTTGTATTGTCCAATTATTTTCAGCAGCACATCATATTTTTTCTGCATAATATCCTCTGGTTCTACAAATTTTTTGTCTCAAAATATTATACCTTGCTTTTACCCGTTTCGCAAACAAAACTTGTTATTGGCCTTTATTTCTTAACATTCTTTTTACAGATCCGCTTTTTTGCAGATAAAAAACGGGCGGGGCTTGCGCCCCGCCCGTTTAGGCCCGTCATTTTGTTTCTGCCATAGCGACAGTTTCTTTTTCTTCTTTTACCAACGTCTTCCCTTTGTCCCGAAACGCAATCGCACCGTCTTTTACGTACGTTTCCACCGTATCCCCGAAGGAGACTTTGCCTTCCAGTATCTCTTCGGAAAGCCTGTCTTCCACCGTCTGCTGTATGAGCCTGCGCAGCGGGCGTGCGCCGTATTCCTCATCAAACCCTTTCTTGGCGAGGAATTTCGCCGCTTCGTCCGTATAGCACAGGTGGATGTCTTTTTCGTCCAGCCGCCTGCTGACGGAATCCAGCATTAGCTTGGCGATGGCGAAGGTATCTTTCTCATTCAGCCTGTGGAACACGACGATGTCGTCTATCCTGTTCAGGAATTCCGGCCGGAACGATTTTTTCAGCTCTGTGAGCATCTTATCTTTCATCGCTTCATAATTGGCTTCCTTCGTTTCGTCAGACCCTGCCTCGAAACCTATATTCCTCTTCTCCAACTGGCTGCTGCCGACGTTGGAGGTCATGATAAGCACGCAGTTTTTGAAGTCTACCGTCCGGCCCTTGGAATCTGTCAGACGCCCGTCTTCCAGGATCTGCAGCAGGACGTTGAACACATCCGGGTGCGCCTTCTCGACTTCGTCGAACAGGATGACAGAATAGGGTTTTCTTCTGACTTTCTCGGTCAACTGGCCGCCTTCGTCAAAACCCACATAACCCGGAGGAGAGCCGATCAGCTTGGAAACGGTATGCCGTTCCATGTATTCGGACATATCCAGCCGGACCATGGCTTCCTCGTCCCCGAACAACGCTTCGGCAAGCGCTTTGGAAAGCTCGGTCTTGCCCACGCCCGTGGGGCCCAGAAAGATAAAGGAGCCGATCGGGCGGTGCGGGTCTTTCAGGCCGGCCCTTGCGCGCCGGATCGCCCGCGCGACCGCATGCACGGCCTCGTCCTGGCCAATTACCCGCTTGTGCAAGATCTCTTCCAAATGCAGCAGCTTTTGCGATTCGTCTTCGGTCAGTTTCACAACGGGCACATGTGTCCAGTCGGAAACGACGCCGGCGATATCTTCTTCGTTCACTTCCGCCTTTACGACGCCGCGCTTCTTTTCCCAGGATTCTTTGATCTGGCCGATCTCGTCCGCGAGTTTTTTCTCTTTGTCCCGCAGTTCCGCCGCCTTCTCAAAATTCTGGAAAGAAATCGCCTGCTCTTTTTCCGCTTTCAGGCTTTCCAACACCTTTTCTTTTTCCCGCATGTCGGGCGGCGTGACGAACATGGCGATCCGCACTTTGGAAGCCGCCTCGTCCATCAGGTCGATGGCCTTATCGGGCAGGAACCTGTCTGAGATATACCGGGCCGAAAGGTCCACGGCGGCTTTGAGCGCCTCGTCCGTGATCTTTACCCTGTGGTGCGCTTCATATTTGTCCCGCAGGCCGCGGAGGATCTCCAGCGCTTCCTCTTTGGTGGGTTCGCCCACCTGCACCGGCTGGAGCCTGCGTTCCAGGGCGGCGTCTTTCTCTATGTTCTTGCGGTACTCGTCCAACGTGGTCGCACCGATGAGCTGCAGCTCGCCTCTGGCCAGCATGGGCTTCAGCATATTGGCGGCATCGATCGCGCCTTCGGCCGCACCGGCCCCCACGACCGTGTGGATCTCGTCGATGAACAGGATCACGTTCCCATCCTTGAGCAGGTCGTTCAGCGCGCCCTTGAAGCGTTCTTCAAATTCGCCCCTGTATTTGGAACCGGCGACCATGCCCGCGAGGTCCAGCGAAAATACCCGCTTGTTCTTCAGCAGTTCGGGGATATTGCCGTCCGCGATCTTTTGCGCCAGGCCTTCCACGATGGCCGATTTGCCTACGCCCGGCTCACCGATAAGCACAGGGTTGTTCTTGGTACGGCGGATCAATATCTGTATGATCCGCTGCAGTTCCTTATCGCGGCCAATGACCGGGTCCAGCTCTCCCTTCCTGGCGGCTTCGGTCAGGTCTGTGCCGAATTTATCCAGTTTGGGGGTCTTTCCGCTGCCCGCCGCACTGCCGGCGCTTTCCTGGCTCAGGCCCATGATTTCCTGCTCTATCTTGCCAAAGTCCACGCCCAGTTCCGTAAGGACACGGTTGGCGATGCATTCCCGTTCACGCGATATGGCGAAAAGCATGTGCTCTGCGCCCACATAGTTCTTCCCGAGCTGCCGTGCAATGATCTTTGCCATTTCAAAGATCTTCTTGACGCGCGGCGTATATCCGAAGTTCTCATCCAGTATATATTCCCCTTTGCCTACCACCTGCAGCACAAGGTTGCGCACGGCTTCTTCCGTGATCCCCTGTCCTTCCAGCAGACCGGCGGTCTGCCCGTGTTCCTGCATGATCCCCACGATCAGGTGCTCGGTCCCGACGTAGTTATGTCCCAGCGATTTCGCATATTCCGCCGCGAATTCCAATACCTTCTTGGCACCTTCTGTAAATTTTGCGAAATAATCCATTATTTTTCACCTCTTCTATGCCAACGTTTTTTTGATGCGTTCTGCGCGGGCCCTGTCGCGCTCGGCAGCCGTATTGCCTTCTTTTGCCAGCATAGCCGGCATGATGTCCATCATCAGGTTATATAACTCTGTTTGGCTGCACGGTTTTATGATCCCGAGCGCCATTCCCATGTTCAGCATGGACAAATACTCTCTGGCCTCCCGCGTACTCATTTTGACGGCATACTTCAAAAGCCCATATGCGCGCATAACCTTATCTTCTATCTGCAATTTATTGTTTTGGTACAATATCCTGCGTACGTCTCTTTCTCTTTTTATCACACTCTGCACGACTGTGCTGACATTTTTCACGATATCTTCTTCCCTAAGGCCCAGCGTGACCTGGTTGGATATCTGGTACATATCTGCCCCGCCGGGCGTTCCCTCCCCGTATAGGCCGCGTGCCGTCATGCCAAACCGTGCAAAAGAGGAAAATGCCGCGTTCAGCGTACCCGACATGGCGAGCGCTTTCAAGTGTAGCATCACGCTCACCCTGAGGCCTGTGCCCACATTGGTGGGGCAGGTCGTCAGATACCCGAGCTTTGCGTCGTACGCATAGTCTGCTTTTTTCCCCAGCATTCGTTCCAGTTCCTGACAGATGCGGTAGGCGTTCATCGGGTCGAACCCGCTCCTAATACATTGCAGACGGTAATGGTCTTCTTCCATGATCATGATACTCACCGACTCGTCCGGGAAAACGATCACCACGCCGTCCTGGTTGTTCGCCAGGTCATTGCTGATGATATGCTGTTCCACCAGCCGGGTCTTCTCCAACGGAGAAAGGTCTTCCATCTCTATCATGGAAAAATCCGAACCGGACTGCACAAACGTCTTTTTTGCCGTGTCTATTACTTTCTTTACTTTCTTTGTCCCTCGAATTTTATGGGGAAAAGGCACTCCGGCAAGGTTCCGGGCAAGCCGGACCCTTGTGGAAACGACCACGTCGCTGTCTTTCCCTTCTTCCTTCAACCAGAGTGCCACCGTTTATTCCCCCTTCTCCTTCAACGCTTTGATTGCATCCCGCAATTTTGCGGCCATTTCAAAATCTTCTTTGGCAATTGCCTTAGAAAGTTTCTCTTTTAGTTCATACATCTTTTTACGCGTCTTGACTTTTTCGTCTACCCGCTCGGGCGCGCTGCCCTCATGTTGTACGTTCCCGTGCGTCTGCTGAAGTACCGGAATGATCTTATCCCTGAAGGTAGTGTAGCATTCCGGGCATCCCAACAGCCCGGTCTGCATGAAATCATCCAGTGTTTCCCCGCAGTTTTTACAGGTCAGCGGCATCCCTTCCAGAATCGAAGGCTCCATCATGTTGACCATATTGAAGAAACTCTTAAAGACGTCCGCCGTGGAGAAAACCCCCAGATTCATTAATTCCGGATGCTTCTTGGCGCATTCCGCACACAAGTGCATCTCGCTCCTCACACCGTTGATATATTGTACCGTATGGATCGTTGCCTGATTCTTACCACATTCACTACACAGCATAATTTACTCCTCCCCTAACAGCGCCAACAGCGCTTCTTTTAAAATTCCTGCCCGCAACTTATCTTTATTTCCTACCGGCAGATGGATCGCTTTGTCCGAAACCACCGCCGTCAATATCTTTTCGGCTTTGGAATCGATGAGCCCCATACTCAGCAAGTCGGATGCAACAGTCTGCGCATCTCTCTGACTGATCTTCCCATCTCTCAATTTATCGGATACCAAGGCAAGTATATGTTCCTTTTTGGAGGGATTGATGCGCACAAGCCGGATATACCCGCCCCCGCCGCGCCTGCTCTCTATCAAATACCCCTTTTCGGGCGAGAACCGCGTGGCAAGCACATAGTTGATTTGGGAAGGGGCACAGGAAAAATAGTCCGCCAACTCATTTCTTTGCAGCTCGACCATCTTATCGTACTCTCCCATCAACGACTTTATGAACTCTTCTATATGATCACTCAAAATCGCCATACAATCACCTCGGTTTTTTACTTTGACTTTCTTTGACCTTTAAATACAGTATAGCATCTTTTTTCTATTTGTAAATACCAAAATATGTCTTTTTTGTAAACGTTTTTACCATATTTTGTTATGAAAAAACAGGCCCGCCTGCGGGCCTGTTTTACCTTTTTTCATTCTCCTATGATCTTGATCATAACGTGCTTGCGCCTTTTCCCATCAAACTCCCCATAGAATATCTGTTCCCATGTGCCGAAGTCCAACTTGCCTTCCGTAATGGCAACGACCACTTCCCGGCCCATGACCGTCCGCTTCAGATGCGCGTCCGCGTTGTCTTCAAACCCGTTATGATGATACATCGAATATGGTTTTTCGGGGGCCAGCTTTTCCAGCCACGTCTCAAAATCCCGGTGCAGCCCAGGTTCATCGTCGTTGATAAACACACTGGCGGTGATATTCATCGTGTTGACCAGGATCAACCCTTCCTGCACACCGCTCTCTTGCAGGGCTTCGCGCACTTGGGGGGTTATATTGACATAGCCGCGTCTCGTCGGCAAGTACATCTCCAGGACTTTCCTGTAACTTTTCATGTTTCTTGCTCCTTGCACACAGTCTTTTGCCAGCCTGTCCTATTCTCTCACCCGAGGTTGATCTTCTCGCTCTGCACGATAAAAATATTTTCTTTGGTATCCCAAATGATATGCTCGCCGTCTACATTCTGGAAATACCGGCCGTACGCGTCCCGCACGTTTTCGGGCTGCGATCCGATGCTTGGCGAAGCGACCACGCTCGCGTATACGATACCCGTGTAGGTGTCGTCCCGTTCGAATTCGGCATAGATCGTTTCCCCGCTGACGGAATAAATCTGGGAAGCAAGTTCCGTGCCGTCATACGTATCTATCGAGAACACGACGACGGTCCCTTCCAGCAGGTTGCTGTGCAGGGTCACTTTGATCGTATCGTCACCGACCTCCGCGCTGCACGTCCCTTCCAGCACGATGGTTTCCACCCCTTCCTGGGGTTCGATCTTCTCCAGCGTATTACTACTGCTGCAGCCTGCCAAAAATACGAGGCATGCAATCATAAACCATATAAAGGCAATGCGCCTGGCGTCTGGTCTCATAAAAAGTATTCTCCTTCAGGTCCGGAAAAATCCGTTTTTTCTTCAGTCTTGCTCATCGGCATGATAGAAATATTCCAAAATAAAGTTATACAGTTCTTCTTCATTGGCCAGCTCCACATCTTTGCCGCTGATCTTGGCATAGGAGGTCGCCACCCTATATTGCACAATACTGTTCAGATCGAACCCGTCCGCAAACGAAGCAAGCGCCAAGATCTCCTCCAGGGAAAGGTTGGTGTCCACATATGCCATCACTTCGTCATACAGGCTCGTGACCGCGTTGACGGTGCCCATGCTTTTCACCTTCCTGACGAACTCTACGATGAATTCCTGCTGCCGGGCATTGCGTCCCGGATCGCCGCCGCCGTCGCCCTTTCTGCGCCGGATATACTCGTCTATATTCTCGCTGGTGACAGTCAGGGTCTCGCCCTTGCTGCCCACGCCTGAAAGCGTCCGGTCCAGCACGACTTCGACGCCGCCCACCGCATCGGCCAGCTTAGGAAGGCCGTCCATATCGATGGAGATATAGTAATCTATCGCGATATCGAATTGGCCGTTGCAGGAAATGAATTCTTCCACGGCGTCAACGGCGTTCTGCGCGCCGTAATGGCCCGGCCCGCCCCCGAATTGGTATGCCGCATTGATCTTGTTCCTGGAACGGGATTTGATCTCTCCCGTCTTATAATCCAGCGTATTTACCTGCACATACAGGTCTCTTGGAATAGATACCATGACCATTATGTTCTTCGAGAAATCGACGGAGCAAAGGATCATGACGTCGCTCCGGTAGCCCATATGTTCTTCTTCACGTTCTTCGTCGGAATCTATGCCAAGCAGCAGGATGTTCACAACGCTGCTGTGCTTCACATAGACGGTATTGTCCGTCCCTATGATCGTGCTGACCGGCTCATTCTCTTTCTGGAAAACAGAAAGCGGGCTGCTTCCAATGTCCTTGTAGATTTTGTAGATCCAAACAACGGCGCCTATATACCCGATGATCAATACGCTCAAAAATATGGAAAGCGCCTTTATCCAGGCACTGTATTTTGTCTTTTTTCCCCCAACGCTTACGTTTTGCGTTCTCGTTCCTTCAACTCTTGTATGTCTGTCGGCCACGCTATCCTCCCGAAGCCGCCGTCCTTTTCAAAAAAGCACGGCGAAGTGATTATACCACGCAGAGAATCAGAATTCAATATACGAACAGTTATGTACACGCATAACTATGATAAACGTTTTGTGGGCAAAAAACCATTTTGTCCCGCACTGTTTACAATTTATTCGTTTTTTTCTTTTCTTATACATAGCCGGCCTGTTTTTATGTTATACTTGTTGTATTCCATACGTTTGCCGTGTCCGTTCGCGAAAATAGGAAAGGGAAAAGAAAGGAAGGGTTTTTTATGGAAAAAAATATTGTCGGCCTTGCGCATATCGGGTTGTACGTCCGGGATATCGAGGTGTCAAAGAAGTTTTATACCACGCTTCTGGGGTTTGAAGTCGCTTGCGAAACCAAGCTGGGCAACGGTCTGCGTCTATGTTTTTTGAAAAATGGCAGTTGCGAGATCGAACTGGTCGAAAAACCAGCCGAGGAGCGCACCGATGGGCATTTCGACCATGTCGCCCTCCGGGTGAACGACATAGAGCAAGCCGTAAAAGCTTTGCAGGCCGCCGGCATACAGACCGAATTTGGGATCCATGAACTGCCCACCGTTTATAACGGGATCAAAAACGCCATGTTCCGCGGCCCGGACCATGAACATATCGAATTCAACGAATTCAAATAAAAAGCAAGAAAGCGGCTATACGCCGCTTTCCCCGATTTTTGGAGCAATCCCGGTACGTGGTCTTGCCCCCCTGCCTATTATGTTATCGTCTGTACTTGTCGTATGATCTGTTTTTCCCAACTCCTCGTTGTTTAGCAGCAACGATCGCGAGAGCAAGGATCCTGGTTGCCACAGCCACCGCCGCAGCAGCAGCAAAGAAGTATTATCGGCAACAGGCATTCGCACATGTTGTTCCCGCAGCCGCAGCCACCCGGGCCGCCTCCGCAACCGCAGCTATTCCCGCAACAGCAGCAGAGAAGCAATATAGGCCAAAGGCAATCACAACCGCCGCCAAATCCGCCAAATCCCATACATTTGATCCTCCTGATTGAAATATTGAGTGATACACTCGAAAGACTTAGTGTATAATACGCATACATGAGAATTGTGTGCATATTTTCCCCGCCCGGCAGAGCGGCAAAAAAGCAGAAAAATGGTTTTTTTCTTTTCCTCTCTTGACAATGGAGGCGTTCTCTTGTAATATAATTACAAATAAATATATAAGGCGCAGTTTGGGGATAAACGGCTGTTTTCATCCGGGTAAAGAGAGGCGGTGTGGGGTGCAAACCGCAACCGGGATACCTGCCGGCGGCGATCTCCGTCGAAATACTGCATAACGAAGCGGGCTTTTGCCAAGTAGGGTGGAACCACGGAAGAATTCTTTCGCCCCTATGTGGGAAAGCTTTTTTCATGTTATAAAACAGGAGGGCCTATGGATATCACACAAACAACAATGGATAAGATCGTTGCTCTATGCAAAAACAGAGGGTATGTCTTCCCCGGCTCCGAAATATACGGCGGGCTGGCCAATACGTGGGATTACGGCCCGCTCGGTGTAGAGTTCAAAAATAATGTTAAAAAAGCATGGTGGCACCGGTTCGTGACGGAATGCCGCTATAACGTGGGGTTGGATTGCGCCATCCTCATGAACCCGACGACCTGGGTGGCTTCCGGCCATGTGAGCGGCTTCAACGATCCGCTGATGGACTGCAGGGAATGCAAAGAACGCTTCCGGGCCGATAAGCTGATCGAAGACTACGCGCAGCACAACGGCCCTTCGATCGACCCTGCCGCCATGTCCAACGAGGAAATGGAAGCCTTTATCGCCGAGCATATCGCCTGTCCTTCCTGCGGCGCCAGGGGCAGCTTCACGCCCATCCGTAAATTCAACCTCATGTTCAAGACCTTCCAGGGCGTCAATGAAGACACGGCTTCGCAGATCTATCTGCGCCCCGAGACGGCCCAGGGCATCTTCGTCAACTTCAAGAATGTACTACGTTCCACGCGGCGGAAACTGCCCCTGGGTATCGCCCAGATCGGCAAATCCTTCCGCAACGAGATCACGCCCGGCAACTTCACGTTCCGTACCCGCGAATTTGAACAGATGGAACTGGAATTTTTCTGCCCGCCGCAGGATGAGATGAAATGGTTCTACTACTGGAAGGACTATTGCGTAAAATTCTTAAAAGACCTGGGGCTTTCCCAAACGTCGATTCGCCTGCGCGACCACTCGCCCGAAGAGCTTTCGCATTATTCCAACGCCACGACGGATATAGAATACTGCTTCCCGTTCGGCTGGGGCGAACTCTGGGGCATTGCCGACCGGACGGATTACGACCTCAACGCGCATATGAAACAATCCGGTGTCAACCTTATGTACCAGGATCCCGTCACACAGGAAAAATACGTGCCCTACTGCATCGAGCCTTCGCTCGGTGCCGACAGAATGGCGCTCGCCTTCCTCTGCGACGCCTATGCGGAAGAACAACTGGAAAAAGAAACACGCGTCGTGCTGCATCTGCATCCCGCGCTCGCGCCCTATAAAGCGGCCGTTCTGCCGCTGCAGAAAAAGCTGGCGGAAAAGGCCGACGCAGTCTATGCGGATTTGCTCCGGCACCACAGTGTAGATTTCGACGTCTCGGGCAGCATCGGCAAACGCTACCGCCGCCAGGACGAGATCGGCACACCGTATTGCTTCACGGTCGATTTCGAGACGCTGGATGACAATTGCGTGACCGTCCGGGACAGGGACACGATGCTGCAGGAGCGTATCCCGATCGATTCTCTGAAGACATACCTGGATGAGAAAATAGAATTCTGAAGTATAAAAAAACAGCGGTTTGACGGCCGCTGTTTTTTTTGCACGGTTTTATTGTTTAGCTCGCCTGCCCGTCGACCCCGCCGCCCCCCATGGGCGGCACCGGGGCCGGCCCGACCGGCATCACATACGCGCGGGGGATGAACGCATCTTTATTGCGCAGCGAAAACAGCACAAATGGAATGATCAGCGGGAACAGGATGGAAAGCACCAGCAGCGTCACTGCCGAACGCACCGTACAGGACAAATAGACCTTATACAGCGCCATGTAATAAAAGACAAAGAAAACGATCATCACAGCACTGGCCAGGGCGACCGGCCACGATATATCATTGCCCATCCAGTTTGTCGCATAAGAATTGATTGCCGCGGCCGCCATCTCGCCAACCGCCATCCACAGCAGCGTTAAGCGCATCTTTTTTTCCGTCCCGTTGATCTTATTGTCATAATCGTCGGCGACCGAACCAAGGATCCAGGATGAGCCGACCGGTACCCACGCCAAACCCGGGTGCGCAACACCCCGCCGTTTAGCCAGCGTATACAGCCCGATCGACTGGAAAATGTAGCATAAAGCGCCGATAGCCAGCAGCACGATGACCAAAACCGCCAGAAAATCCCATAGCCAGTCCAGCAGAGCATATCCCGTGTAGCCATACCCGTAATCGTAGTCGTAATACACAAAAACACCCCTTTCTCAATGAACCCCTTTTTTGCGACTATCCTTCATCCCAATATCTTCCTTGCGAACGGTTCGGGGAGCGTCGCCCGCACCGTCATATGCTCTTTTCCATACTCGATATCGATCTTGTCCGCATATTTCTGTATTTGCGCCAGTTTGGCGCCTTCCCGGTATGAAAGCCGCACCGTAAGGTCGACCGCTTTAGGCGCCAGCGCCGCGTCTACGGCGCAAAGCAGCGCCTCCACGCCTTCTCCCTTCCGCGCAGAAACATAAAAAACGTCCGGCGGCGTATGTACGGGCACGACAGTAAGCCTGTCGGTCTTGTTGAACACATCCATGACCGGCTTCTTTTCGGCGCCCAATTCTTGCAGTACGTGCCGCACGACATCGCGCTGTTTCTCATATTCCGGGTTGGCGGCGTCTATCACATGCAGTAGCAGGTCGGCCCGCGTGGTCTCCTCCAATGTGGAGCGGAACGCGCTCACCAGATCGTGCGGCAATTTATCGATGAATCCGACCGTATCCGTGAACAGCACTTCCCTGCCGGAGGGCAGCCGCACGCGCCGCGTCACCGGGTCGAGCGTGGCGAACAGTTTGTCTTCCGCGTATTGCTGTTCCTTGGCGATCGTATTCAGCAGGCTGGTTTTCCCGGCGTTCGTATACCCGACCAGCGCGATCTCGGGGATCCTGTTGGCTTCCCGTTTTTCCCTTCGCAGCGAACGCTGTTTGCCCAGCTTGTCGATCTCCCGTTCCAGGTCGGTTATACGCCGGCGGACCTGCCGGCGGTCCACCTCGAGTTTTGTCTCGCCGGGGCCGCGCGTCCCGATCCCTCCGCCCAGCCGGGAAGGCGCCGTGCCTTCCCCCATCAGCCGGGGCAGCGTATATTGCAGCTGCGCCAATTCCACCTGCAGCTTGCCTTCTTTTGTTTTGGCATGCCGGGCAAAGATATCCAAGATCAAGACCGTCCGGTCCACGATTTTAATGCCCAGCGCATCTTCCATGTTCCGGGCTTCCAGCGGGGAAAGCTCGTCGTTGCAGATCACGATATCCACATCCAGGGCGGATACCGCCCGTTGCAGCTCCAGCAGTTTGCCTTTGCCGACATATTGTTCTTTGTCCCGCCCGCGCATCTGCACCACGCTGCCCACTACCAAAGCGCCGGCCGTATCGGTCAGCAGCGCAAGTTCCGTCATTTCTTCGGGCGCGGCGCCTACCCCCACCAGGATCGCGCGTTCCTGCCCCGTTCCCGTCCCCTGCAGGCGGACGTTTTCCGCCGCCCGCTTCGTCGCCTGCCCGATCTCCTCCAGCAAGGTTTTGTGCGGGATCCGATAGATGGGATACGGCCCGAAAAACACCACGTCCCCCGGCATCTTGCCGATAAAGGCCGCGCTGATGCTCTTGGCTTCTCCGTCCCGTACGGAAACCGCCGCCATCGCGTCCAGCTTTGCAGAGAGCAGCGTTGCGGTATCTACATCCGAAAGCCGCGAAGAACCGCCCGGGTGCGAGTGTATGCACCGGATCCCGGCAAGCCCAAGATTGCCGCGGCGTTTGCGCATGAGCGGCATTTGTACGGTCTCCCGGTTGCCCACGGAGACATCCAGCACTTTGCCGCCGCGGGAAAGATAAAGGGAGATTTCCCTGTCCAGCAGCGAAGTATATTTTGCGAGAAGCCCTGCCAGAGCCGCGCTCAGAAATTCGTTCCGGGGGCAATCGGTCCGGTAGAATTCTTCCATTTCCGCAAGCATATATTTTTTTATCCCCTGGGTGTTGCCGTTGATCAAAAAGATCTCCCCCCTTCCCTTTATTCTTCCCCTTATTATACATGATTTACCCGGCCCCGTCACCTGTTTCCCGCAGCCACAGGCCGGCCTTCTTTTATTCCCCCGCACACGTCTGTTGCCAATTTAAAAAAAATGTGCTATCATACCTCTGTTGTACCCGTAGCTCAGCTGGATAGAGCGTTGGACTCCGACTCCAAAGGCCAGAGGTTCAAATCCTCCCGGGTACACCAGCGCGGTAAAAGGCCCGCGGGAATTGAACCCGCGGGCCTTTTATTGTAGAATGAAGGAAAGTAAAGTCGTTCCCCCGGGTATCTTGTGCCGATGCCGCACCGCATCGTGCATGAAAGGAAAACAGCGTGCAGAAAAGGGTTCTTATGATAGATTGGAATAAAATACGAAAAGAAGATCCTATCCCCTGGTTGCTGGAAGAAGAAAATCCTTCCGTGCGCTATTTTACACTGAAAGATATCCTGGATAAACCGGAAGACGATAGGGATGTCCAGGCTGCCAGGGAAGGAATCATGCGGACGGGCATCGTGCCCCGCATCTTGGAAAAACAAAGGGAATCGGCATACCTTCAGGCGTATCCCCGATTTTACACGGCCAAATATACGGGCCTTGTCTGGTCGCTCCTCACGCTTGCCGAATTGGGCGCCACCGCGGTGCCGCAGATCAAAGAGCAATGCGAATATCTGCTGGAAAATTCCCAGGAAAGACAGGATGGCGGGTTTTCGATGCACGCGGCTAAAAAAACAGGCGGCGGCAGGATAAGCGAAGTCATTCCGTGCCTGACCGGCAACCTGGTTTGGAGCATGCTGCGCTTTGGCTATCTTGACGACCCGCGGTTGCAAAAGGCGATCGGCTGGATAACCCGGTTCATGCGTTTCAACGACGGTGTGGAGAACGACCCGCAAACCCCGCCCTATGACCGTTATGAGGTCTGCTGGGGCAAGCATACCTGTTTTATGGGCGTTGTCAAAACACTCAAGGCATTGGGCGCCGTGCCATTGGAGCAACGGACGGCAGAGATCGACGCGACAATCAAAAAAGCGGCGGAATTTCTATTGCTTCACCATATTTACAAACGCAGCCACGACCTGGAACGGCCATCAAAACCGGGCTGGCTCAGATTCGGCTTTCCGCTGATGTACCAGACAGATGTGTTGGAAATATTGGACATCCTGACCGAACTGGGCATAAAAGACACCCGCATGGACGACGCCGTAAATATCGTACGCAAAAAACGGGGGGACGGCGGCAGATGGAAAACGGAGAACGCCTACGGTAGCGAGCGTCTGCTTATCCCCATGGAGCAAAAAGGCATTGCGAGCAAATGGATCACACTCCGGGCGCTGCGCGTACTAAAAAGATATCGGCACAATCAATAAGCGACGGGCGACGCTTGCCGTCCCGCCCGCTCTGCGCGGTAACGCAGGGCATATCGTCCATCCTTTATTCTTGCCGGGGAAATGTTTATGGTGGAAAAAATCAACTTAAAGGAAAAAGTGAACGCGGTCGATGCCCTGTTCACGTATCTACGGATCGGGAAATTAAACGATCAGATGCTTATCGTACTGCAGGCAGAAAGCCGGACGCTGGATTTTCATGTGCATGAAAAATCAGACGAACTGTTCTATTGCATGAGGGCGAATTCGATATCGAATTCGCCGATGGCTTTACGCATCTGTGCGAAGGCGATCTTATCATCATCCTCCGGGGCACAAGACACCGTCCGGTATGCACATCCCTGGTCAAATGTTTGTTGATCGAAATGGAAGGGGCATTGGATAGGAGAAATACCGGCGGAACGTATACGGCATAACTGCCTATACTGCGCTGTCCGGTTAATGGAACAATCATCCAGATTTTCCGGATTTAGCCTTCCTTTTTTTCCAATATTTTCCGGTCCGATGCCGCGATTTGCCCCGCCTGGCAGTTTTTTGCGTGTTTTTTTCATAAAATCCCCTTCCGTTTGCTTTTTCCCATTTTTTTCCGTTCTTTTTCTGCTATACTATAAGAAAAATCAGCGTCCAAAGGAAAAATTATGAAAATCCTTTCTGTCCGAAAAGAGCCCAAATACGCCCGCGCCGCTCTGCAATACATCCAGAGCAAGTGGGCAAAGCCCGAGACCCTTGCGCTGTACGAAGACTGCATCATGAATTGCCTGCCCTCCCGTATGCCCCTGCCGCAATGGTATCTTCTGATGGAAGAAGATGCGATCCTCGGCTGCGCCGGGCTGATCCCCAACGACTTTATCAGCCGGATGGACCTATACCCCTGGGTATGCGCCCTTTATATAGAGGAAACCTTCCGCGGGCATCAATACGGCGCGCTGTTGCTGGAACAGGCAAAAAAGGATGCCAAAGCCGCCGGTTTTTCCCATCTGTACCTATGCACCGACCTTACGGGGTATTACGAACATTACGGTTTCCAATATATAGGAATGGGCTATCATCCGTGGGGCGACAGCTCGCGGATCTATACCGCCGCGCTTTAGGCGGTTTCCCGCATACATAAAAAGCCCTCCCGGTAGCGGGAGGGCTTTTTATTTCCGGTACTTACTCCGCATCGTAATAGAGGGCCTGATAAAAACCGATACCGCCCGGGTAGACTTGTACGCGTTCAAACCCCTTCTGCATCAGGATGCGCGCGGCGTTATAGGCCCGCACGCCTACTCTGCAATATACGACAATCAACTTTTCTTTATCCAGTTCACACAGTCTGTCCCGCAATTCTTCCAGTGGGATCAGCGTCGCCCCCGCGATATGGGCCTCGTCGTATTCCTTCTGGCTGCGCACGTCCAGCACTGTGCAGGCCCCGCTGCCCGTGTAGCGGCCCTGCGCGTCCAGCGCGTCATATCGGGCAAAAGAAACCAATCCTTTGCGCACATTGTCCGCCACAAACCCCAGCATGTTGACGGGGTCCTTCGCCGAAGAATACGGCGGCGCATAGGCCAGTTCCAGCGATCGCAGCACACCGACATCTCCCTGCAGGCGGATCACCGTCGCGATCGTATCGATGCGCTTAGCGACGCCTTCCCGTCCCACGATCTGCGCGCCCAGTATCTTCCCATCCGCCCCAAAAAGCAACTTGAGCAACAGGGAAACCGCCCCGGGGTAATACCCGGCATGCGATTTCTGGTTGATCAGGATGCTTCTGTACTCTTTTCCTTCCGTCCAGCCCCGCGCCCGCAGCGATCTTTCCGTCAGGCCGGTAGCCGCCGCGGTCAGGTCGAATACTTTGACGACGCAGGAACCCTGCGTGCCTTCGTACCTTTCCGGCGCCCCGTCCTCCGCCGCGATGTTGTCCGCGCAGATCCTCGCCTGCTTGTTGGCCGGCCCCGCCAGCGGGATCATCGTCCTGTCCCGGCTGATGAATTCGTCCACTTCTACGACATCCCCCACCGCATAGATAGAGGGCGCCGAGGTCCGCATGTACGCATCCACCTTGACGCCGCCCCGCGCGTTCAATTCCAACCCCGCCTTTTTGGCCAGTGCGCTGTTGGGTCGCACACCGATCGATAAGATCACAAGGTCGGCCGGAACCGTCTGGCCGCCCGCCAGCGTGATCTCCAGCCCGTCCTGCGTATGCGTGAATTTTTCGACCCCGCGCCCCAATTGCAGCGTGACGCCGTGCCGTATGATGTTTTCCTGCAGCAGGCGGGCCATTTCATAATCGATCGTAGAGAGCACCTGGCCCTGCATCTCGACGATCGTGACATCCAGCCCCGCCTCTTTCAGGTTTTCCGCCATTTCCAGCCCGATGAATCCACCGCCGATGACTGCCGCGCGTTTCGGGTGCTTTTCTTCCAGATAAGCTTTGATCGCGTCGGTATCGGGGATCGTCCAAACCTGGAAAATACCCGGCAGACCGATGCCGGGGATAGGCGGTTTGAGCGGCGAAGACCCTGTCGCCAGCACCAGCGTGTCATAACTTTCCGCGTATACCTCGCCCGTGCAATGGTTTTGGACAAAGACCTGCTTGTTTTGCCTGTCTATCTCTATGACTTCCTGCCGTATGCGGACGTCGACGTTGAAGCGCCGCCGCATCTGCTCTTCGCTCGTCACAAACAAAGACCGCCTGTCCGGTATCGCGCCGCCGATGTAGTAGGGCAATCCGCAATTCGCATACGAGATATATTGCCCGCGTTCAAACAGAATGATCTTTGCCGATTCGTCCAGCCTCCGCAGCCTTGCCGCTGTGCCAGCGCCCCCGGCGACCCCGCCCACGATCAACACTTTCCCGCCCATAAAACGCCTCCTGCCTTTTTTATAGAAAGATACCGGTCCCAGCCGGTACTTTTTTATTTTTTTATTTATTATAAACCACCGGTATACATTTCGCAATCAATACCGCCTGCTCTTTACGGGCAGGCGAAAGCGCCTTTTCAAACACGGCGAATACGGCTTCCAGCTGTTCGTCCACCATGACCGGCGGCGCCAGGAAGCGGATCACGTTACCGTACGTCCCCGCATTCTCGAGCATCAGGCCCCTTTGCACAGCCTCTTGTATCAATTTCGTGACCAGCGCCGGGTTGGGCGTTTTGCTCTCTTTGTCAGTCACGAATTCAATGCCTATCATACCGCCCAGGCCCCGCATGTCCCCGATACAATCGTATTTTTTCTGCCATGTTATAAAACGGTCTTTCACTTTCCTGCCGATTGCGAGGGAGCGCTCTGCCAGATGCTCCCGCTGCATGACTTCGATCGTCTTGCACGCCGCCGCACAAGCCAACGCATTCCCGCCGAACGTTCCGCCGATCGTCCCTGTTTTCACGGCTTCCATGATCTCTTTGCACGCAACAATTGCGCTCAGAGGGAGCCCAGCCGCGATCGACTTCGCCGTCGCCACGATATCCGGCTGTATGCCCGCTTCTTTTCAATAGTCCGTGGCAAACATCCGGCCCGTCCGGCAGAAGCCGGATTGCACTTCGTCGGCGATCAGTAAGATCCCGTTCTCGTCACAGATCCTGCGGCTCTCTTTCACCCATTCGAGGGGCGCCGGTATGAACCTGTCTTCCTCCTGGAGCGGCTCCACGACGACCGCGGCCACATACTCTGCGGGGGATGCCTCCACAAAGACCTTTTTCAGGCTGTCTACATAATACTTGACCGTCTCTTCCGCCGGCAGCCCATCCGGCTTTCTGTATATATAGGGGAACTGCGCACGGTAAACACCGTCCGGGAAGGGACCCATACCGAGGGCGTACGCTTTTTTGGCCGTCATGGACATCGTCAGCAACGTCCGGCCGTGGAACGCCCCGGAAAACACGACGATATTAGGTCTCCCCGTATACGCCTTGGCGATCTTGACTGCGTTTCCCGCCGCTTCGGCGCCGCTGTTGGCAAAAAAGGCCTTTTTTGCTGTCCGCGGACCGGGACGATCGCGCAGAGCTTTTCGGCTAAATCGATATAGCCTTCATGCGTCACCACATTGAACATGGCATAGAAATATTTTCCCGCCTGGTCCTAGACGGCTTTCACGACTTCGGGTTTACTGAACCCAATGTTCAGGACGCCTACGCTGCCTATCCAATCCAGAAAAATATTCCCGTCCACATCCTCGATCATCGCGCCTTCGCCGCGCTCGATGACCACCGGGTAGGGGCAGCGTCTTTGTCCGGATCTTGGGTAACGCTTTCCCCAACATAATTCGTATCCTCCTTTACACACCATAGGTAAGGATCGGATCCCCCTGCCGGATCGCCAGCGATACCGTCAGGAAAAGTACCAATCCGTCAAATTCCGCATACACTTCCTGCAGCGTGTTGCCAAAAAAGTCCTTGATGACGCCCAGCCGCTGCCCTTTTTTGACCTCTTCTTCCAGCCGGACGTCAGAGTACCAGCAACCGCTTTTTTCCGCGTCCAGGTAGACTGCCTGGCGGATCAGCCGCGCCGGCCTCTCCGGCATCTCGACCTTCCCCTCCAGCACGTCCAAATACCGCAGCAGGTTTATAATGTCTGCTTTATAAAGGTCCACTTCTTCCCGCGACCACAGCCCCCGGCTCCCCCGCTCGATCAGTAAACTGGGCGTTCCGCGGCGCGCGCAGGAATTGTACGCGCCCGTTTTCGCGCTCGAGCGCACGATATAGCAAGCATGCAGTCCCAATGCCGCTTTGCGCGACGCCTCGACCACTTCTTCGTCCCCGATCCCCGGGTAATACACATAGGGCGGCAGATCCTCATGCAGGTCGCCCCCGTGGATATCTATGAAAAAATCGCATTTTCTCTGGTATTCATGGGTAAAAAAATACGCGGCGCGCTCCCCGACCGTTCCGTCGGCCTTGCCCGGGTAAAACCGGTTGAGGTTTTCTCCGCTGCCCGGGTAGATATACGAAACACGCTCTAAAAACCCCGCCACATTGACCGGATGCAAAATAACAAGCTGTCCTTTTATGTCTGCCGGTGTCAGTTCCTGCGCCAGTTCGATGGCCGTCTCGATGCTCGGGTATTCCCCGCCGTGCAGGCCGCTGGAAAGCAGCACCGTCCTACCCGCCCGCCGCCCGTTGAGCAGCGTCATAGGAAAGGTGATGCCGGTATCTCCAAGCGTGGCATACCCCTGCACTTTTTCGCCCGGGGCGGCGGTCATGCCGCCAAACTCCATGTTTCTCTTCATTGCCACACCTTCTTATTTTTCGTAGACTGTCAGGGCCTGCTGGAAATCGCCGATCAGATCTTCCGTATTTTCGATCCCGACAGAAATGCGGAGCAACCCGAACGTGATTCCCATCTTTTTCCGTTCTTCTTCCGGCGTATCGTAATGCGAGGAAGAGACTGGATGCGCGATGCTTGTCCGGTACCCGCCGAGCGTCATTGCATAAAAGGCGATGTTCAACTTGCGCATGAATTGGTTAAGCTTTTCTTTGTCATCGGGCAGCACGATGCTAAGCATCCCGCCGCAGCGTTCCTCACTGCCGAACATACGCAGCGCCAATGCATGCTGCGGGTGCGCAGGCAGGCTGGGGTGGTTGACTTTCAACACATAAGGAGAATCCGCCAGCGCCTTCGCCAGTTTGGCCGCATTGGCCATCTGCTTTTCCACCCGCAGCGCCATCGTCCGCATGCCTCGCTGTACCAGCCAGCAGGTGAATGCATCGGCCGTATTGCCCAACAACACCTGATAGCGGTAAACGGTTTCCATCAGGTCGGCCCGGCCCGTGACGGCGCCGCAGAGCGCGTCGCAATGCCCGTTGATGAATTTCGTCAGACTGTTGATCACCAGGTCGGCTCCGTGTTCCAGCGGTTTAAACCCGACCGGCGTCATGAACGTATTGTCGACGAGCAGCAGCACATTGTGCTTATGTGCAATATCGGCCACCGCATCAATATCCACGACCGTAATCATGGGGTTGGAGACCGTTTCCGTATACAGCAGTTTGGTATTGGGGCGGATGGCTGCCTCCACTTCTGCCAGATTTGAGAAATCCACAAAATCTGTTTCCACCCCATAGTTGGGCAGCACTTCTTTGAATATCTCGATGGTTTCACCGTACAGCGTCTTGTCGGATACAATGTGGTCCCCCTTAGAGACTTGCGATAAGACCGCCGTGGAGATCGCCCCCATGCCCGAGCTGCAGATGATCGAATTTTCCCCGCCTTCCGCATAGGTCATCAGTTCCCGTAGCGCGTTCCGGTTCGGGTTGCGGTTCCGGTTATAGCAAAACCCCTTTTGGCCGTACCTGTCATACAGGTCGTCCAGGTCTTCCACGTTGAACGCCGTAGTCAGATAAATAGGCATGACGTCCGGGTTAGAGGCCGGCGCGCTCAGATACGCCCCTTTGCGCAAAATCTCGGTCTCGAACGTGAATTTCTTGTCTGTTTGTTTGAATACTTTCATTCTTCTTCCTCCCTATATACGCTTGCTGCCGGGTGGTCCGCGTGAAATGCGTCCCCGCCGGCATTCATCGATTTCTTTTATTCACCCTTGTCGGGAAGGGTTTCTAACCGTTTTACAAATTTGTCTCCCTTGCGGATAAACGCCTGCTTCCGTTCGCCCGTGTCCCCGGGATATCCATGCCTGTATAGCGCAATGATCGCTTTCAGCGTTTCCCGGTCGGGCCTTGCTTCGGCCACCCGCATCAGCTGCCCCAGCCGGAAGCTGTACGCTTCTTTGATCTCCCGCTTATATTCGTACGCTTCAAACGGGCCGTCAAACAGTGCAAAATCCGCAAAGATCGCCTGCTCCCAGTGCCCATCGTAGGCTTTTCTGAAATACGCCCGGGCTTCCTGTTTGTCCAGGGGGCACCCTGCTTTCCCGTCCCGGTAAAATTTTCCCAATTCATAAAGGGCGCCCGCATGGCCTGCCTCCGCACCTTTTTGAAACCATTCCCGCGCGCGCGCCGCATCCTGTTCCACCCCGTATCCGTATAGATACAAAATGCCCAGTCGGTAGCATGCCTCCGGATCCTCCAAATGCTCTTTATAATAGGCAACCGCATGTTTGAAGAGTGTCGTGGCTTCGCTTTGCCGTCCCCGTATGCCCCGCCTCGTCGCAATGCACAGGCCCAGCATATACTGCGCGGGCACATAGCCTTCGGCGGCAGCCCTGCCGTACCATTGCGCCGCCAGGCAAAAATCTTTCAGGCGGTATTGAAAATCCGCATACGCGTATGCTTCTTCGGGCGTACCCGGCGTGCGGTCCCGCCAATCTTGCGTCGCTTTCTTCGCGAACGTATGTTCCACGTCTGTAAAGGTACTCATCTCTAAAACCCTTTCATCGCGCACGGCCCGGCGCTGCACATGCCGCAGCCCTGTTCCATTTTGTGCAGGCTTTTGCCGTCCAGATAGGCATTGCAGCGAAAGCGGTCAAAACTCCCGTCTACCCACAACGCCCCCGTCGGGCAGTTTTCCACGCAAAACCGGCATTTCCCCGTTTTGTAGAACAGGCAATACGGATGGTCCGGCCGTTTGGTGGGCGTGAGTCGTGCGGTCGTGACGATGCTGCCCAGGCGCCCGGCCGTCCCCTTCTTTGTCACCACCAGATGATTCAGCCCAAATGTCCCGATCCCCGCGATCACCGCGGAAGACTTGTGCGCCCAGTTGGCGCGCAGGTTCACTTTGTCATACGATGCCGAGGTATACGTAGGTGGTTCGCCCCGGGCTTTCATACCCGCCGCGGTGAGCGCCGCGACCAGCTTTTCCCCGATCTCCGCCAGCAGCGTATTAGTCTCGGCGTATGCGTCCGACCAGAGGGCCGAAATGACCTTGCTTTTCCGGACCGAATCCACTATTTTCCGGGAAAACGGAATAAAATAAACGGCCACGCCTTGTGCATCCGCAAGAAATTCCTTCGGGTGGATCTGCGGGTACCCGATCTTCGCGCTCAATTCTTCATACAGCGGGTCGTCCGCAGCCGCGAACCCGACGATCGGCTCTCTGTAATAAAAAGACTTGGGGTCCGCCTCCACCGCCGTGCAGACGATCTTCCTGATCTCCTCTTCCAGTCGTTGCATAACCGATGCCTCCGATAAAACAAGAGGCTACGTATTTTACAGTTCTTTTCTTAATTGTAAAATAGAAGCCCCGTTGCATTCCTTATTCTTATAATAGTATTGTTGACCGGCAAATTTCTATACCGGAGGGTCCGGTCTCTCTTCCGTCCATCCTTGCTGTTTTCCCCTCGGTCAAGGGAATATTATACAGGATTTCCCGTTCGTTTTCAAGCCGCCCATATTTTGCCTGTTTGCCGCCGCGGCGGCAAACATATCTCTTGACAAAGTGGGCACCGGGTGCAAAAATAGATACAATCGTATATACTTTGAAGTTCAAACAATTTAAGGAGGACCGATGCAAAACGAACAAGCCGAACTGAACCGGTTTTTGGTCGAGATCTTCCACGATATACTCAAGATCGAAGAACAATGCATCAGCTGCAGCCGCTTTTCCAACCTCTCCGTCCGCGAGATGCACGTCATCGAAACGGTCTGTATGGCCGAAGAAGAGAAAAACGGCCAGAAAGCGGCGGACATCGCAAAACGGCTGAATATCACGGCCGGGTCTCTCACGACCGCCGTGGCCCTGCTCGAAAAGAAGGGTTACCTGAAACGCCGCCGCGATGCGTACGATAAACGCGTCGTCCGCATCCAGCCCACCAGGCTGGGGCACGCGGCCAATGCGGTGCATCAGGCGTTCCATGCCGACATGGTAAAAGATGTCCTGCGCGCGCTGCGGGAAGAAGAGATCCCCGTCCTGCTCCGTGCGCTCCGGACGCTATCCGCTTTTTTTCAAAATACAGTAAACGACTCGGAGGATACTACAAATGGTTAAGCTCATTACGGACAGCACCAGCGACCTCACTTTTTCGCAGGTCGCGCAACTGGGTGTGGACATCGTCCCGCTCACGATCAATTTTGCGGACCGCTCTTATATCGACGGGATAGAACTTTCCCCGGAAGAATTTTATAAGAAACTGGCCGCCGCCGACACGCTGCCCACAACGTCTCAGGCGACGCCCGCCGCATTTGAAACGCTGTTCCGCCGCTATATTGCGGCCGGCGAAGAGATCGTCTGCATCCTGATCTCTTCCAAACTCAGCGGTACTTTCCAATCCGCCACGATCGCCAAAGAAATGGTCGGTTCTCCCGAAAAGATCCATTTGATTGATTCGCAGAACGTAAGCTTTGCGCTGGGCCTGCTGGTGAAGGTCGCCGCCGGTCTCCGCGACCAGGGCCAAACCGCGGCCGCAATCGCCCAGACCGTTTCTGCCCTTTGCCCGCGGCTGCGCATCGTCGCGGCCGTAAGCACGCTGAAATACCTGAAAATGGGTGGACGCTTGTCCGCCACCTCGGCCATACTTGGCAATATTATGGGCATCCGCCCCATCGTTTCTGTTAAAAACGGTGTCGTCTCTGCGATCGGGAAAGTCAAAGGGCTTAAAAGTGCGTTTTCTTTCCTGCTGCATTCCATGCAGAAAGAAGGGGTCTGCCCGCAATATCCGGTCTCCTTCGGCCATGCGGACGCCCCGGAAATGATGGAGAAATGCATCGACTATTTTTCCTCCTATATCGATCCAAAAAGTATCCTGCGCGGTGTGATCGGCAGCATCGTGGGCACGCATGCCGGGCCGGGCGCATTTGGGGTCGCCTATATCGCCAAAGAGGCATAATTGCCCTTTCCCCATAAGAAAAGACCCAAGCCTGTGCGCTTGGGTCTCTTTTTTTCTTATATGCGCTACGCTAAAGGTCGTCCGGCTGGGGGTATGTGTATATCTTCCCCAGGTAGTTCTTCATCACGACCCGCTTGTCGTCAAACGATACGACATATTCCGGGTTGATCGGTATTTTGCCGCCCCCCATCGGGGCATCGATGACAAACCGCGGGATCGCATAGCCGGAGATATTGCCGATCAGTTCATGCATGATCTTGACCCCCGTTTCCACTTTTGTACGGAAATGGGTGATGCCTTTGCTCAGATCGCATTGATACAGGTAATACGGCCGTACCCGTGCTTTTACCAGCTTGAGCAACAGTTCCTTCATTGTCTCCGTGTTATCGTTTATACCGCGCAGCAGCACGCTCTGGTTGCCGAGGGGTATCCCCGCATCCACCAGTCTCGCGCAGGCTTCCACCGCCTCGGGCGTGACTTCCTTCGGATGGTTGAAGTGCGTATTGATCCAGATCGGATGATATTTGCGCAGCATATCCGTAAGACCCTTGGTTATGCGCATCGGCAGGACCACCGGCACGCGCGTGCCGATACGGATGATCTCCACATGCTCGATCTTGCGCAGGCTTGCAATGATGTGTTCCAGCTTCCCGTCACTCATGGTGAGCGGGTCTCCGCCGGATATCAGTACGTCCCGCACGGCCGGCGTGTTTGCGATATAGTGCAGCGCCGCCTGCATCTCGAGTTCGCTGATCATCGTATCTTCTTCACCGACCACCCGCCTGCGGGTGCAGTGCCTGCAATACATCGAACACTGCCGCGTTACCAGGAAGAGCACACGGTCGGGGTAACGGTGCACGATATTGGGGACAGGGCTGTCTCCCTCTTCATTCAGCGGGTCCGCCAGATCGTTTGTGCCCGTTACGGTTTCTTCGATCGAGGGGACCGACTGCCGCCGTATCGGGTCCATCGGATCCGTCGGATCCATCAGCGACGCATAATACGGGGTAATCGCCATACGGAAGGTCTCCAGGCACGCCGCTATATCCCGCTTTTCTTTCTCTGTCAGCGGCAGAACCCGGCTCAACTGCTCTACCGTCGTAATCCTATTTCTGAATTGCCATTTCCAATCGTTCCAGTCCCTATCTTGGCACAGCTCTTTTCGGGGCACGTTCAAAGCATTCTCCATATATATCCCTCCCTATGATAATAAGGAACCAAGATCATACCGCTTGCGCGCGCTGCTTAGTATATTGCGCACCAGCGCTGCATAGCCCATACCACAAAACTGTGCGATCATCGGGAAATCACTGTATCCCGGCGCCATACCCGGCAACGGGTTGATCTCGATGAAATATACCTTCCCGTCTTTGGAGAGCCGGAAATCGATCCGCGCAACATCCTTGCATTCGAGGGCTTCGTATATTTCTTTAGACATACGAATCATCTCCTGTTCGACCTCTTTGCTGATCGAAGCAGGGCATTCATACCGCACGTATTTTTTATAATTTTGTTTGACTGGATAACTGTAGATGTTGTACCGCTCCTCGTCGTTTATGAAAACGATCTCCATCGGCGGAAACACATGCAGATCTTTCCCATTTCCAAACATGCCTACCGTAAATTCGCGTCCCGCGACATATTCTTCGGCCAGCATGGCCTCTTTATACTTCGCAAGATCTTCCGCGATCAGTGCGCGGAGTTCCTGCTCGTTGTTCACGATCGCGGTCTCCGCGATACCCTTGCTGGAACCTTCCGCATTGGGCTTCACAATGACCGGGAACGAGAAATCGAGCCCCTCGCATTGTTTTTCATCCGCAATGACCATGTATTTCGGGGTCCTGATCCCGTAGGTGGAAAGGACCCGCTTGGCAAGCGCCTTATCCAGGGCGATACACAGCGTGGTCTCATCCGAACCCGTAAAAGGGATCTTGTAAAAATTAAGAATGGCCGGCACCTGCGCTTCGCGGCCCCGCCCATATATTCCTTCGGCAATATTAAAGACGATATCTACCTTGCTTTTTTGCAGTTTCTCCGGCAGGTATGCGTCTGCTTCCAATAATTCTACTTTACAGCCATCTTCCTCCAAAACTTTTTTGATGGCCAATACCGTATCTATGCTATCGTACTCCGCCTCCGCATCGGAATCAACGCCTTTTTTCAAGTTGTACGTCAATCCTATGCAACATCTGGGTAGAGGTGCCGGCTTAGGGACTTCCTCCATCTTCCTTACTTCCTTTCCCTTTTTCTAAAAAAATATTCTTCAAGGATCGCTTCATTATATGATTTATTTGCTCCTCCGTCAATATAAAATTATTAATTTTTTTAGAAAATTTTTCCCCCCCGGAACGGCCGTCCCTTCGCGGCGATCTCTGCCGGGAAGCAGGCGGTTTTTTCCCTTTGTTATGGGGGAAATTTCGCGGTCCTGCCGCGCGCGCGGCCTGCCGAAAAATTGACACGGCCATGCAATCATCGTATGATTAAGCAAATATGGAAACGCAACAAGAATACCTTTTTAACGGAATCGATATTCCATGGGAGATACACAATGATTGAACCACGGCTGCAACAACAACTTGCCTTCCTGGCCGAGGTGGATAAAATGAAATCCATTTTCCGCCAGACATTGCTCATCGACCGGTCGCGCAGAGAAAACGATGCGGAACATTCCTGGCACTTTGCCCTGGCCGCGATGGTATTGCAGGAACATGGCGCGCCCGGCCTGGATATGCTCCGTATCCTGAAAATGGCGCTTACGCACGATCTGGTCGAAGTATATGCCGGCGATACGTTCGCGTACGACGAAGCCGGCTATCTGGATAAAGCCGCGCGGGAAGCCGCCGCGGCGAAGAAATTGTTCGCCCTCCTCCCAAAAGAGCAGAGCGCCGAATTTTCCCGCCTGTGGAAAGAATTCGAAGCCGGCGCCACACGCGAAGCCGCCTATGCAAACGCGATAGACCGCATCCAGCCTTTTCTGAACAATGCGTTGACCGGCGGCTATACCTGGAAAAAGGGACATGTCCGAAAAGAGCAGGTCTACGCGCGGATGGCGCCGGTCAAAGACTTCCTGCCCGCGCTGTGGGATTTTGTACGGGAAACAATAGAAAAATACGCCCAAGAAGGCGCATTTTCCGAATAGATACGGCCAAAACCGCTATTTTTCAGGATGTGTAGCGCAGTACGAGCACATCGATCGTGCCTTCCGCCAGGAACTCCGCCAGAACGCCGTTTACAACGTCCAGCAGGTCCGATCCTTTGCCCACCGCCACCCCGTATGTCTCTTCCACCAGCGGTTCCTCGATGATTCTGAGCGTCTCCGCATTGTTTGCGACGATGCGCCTCGCCGTTACTTCATCCGCGATAAGGGCGTCCGCCTCCCCGCACAACAGCGCGGCGGCGGCTTGTGTCGCCGTATCATAGCGCAGGACTTTCCGTGCGTTCGCATCATCGGTCGCGTAAAAATCGCCGGCCGTGCTCGCCTGCACGGCGATATCTTTGCCAAGCAGCGTATCGGCGCCGGTTATCTCTTCTTCCGCGGTGCCGGTCACGATATACTGGACGTTTTCCGCATATCCGGCGGAAAACTCCACGCCTTCCGTTCCTTCTCCATCCAGCGGGATGGCTGAGATGGCCATCGCGCCCTGCCCGTCGGCCAGTGCGGAAAGAAGCTCTGAAAATTCCCTGTTTTCCACCTGCAGTTCGACCCCCAGCGCGTCCGCGACCGCCTGCGCAATCTCGATGTCTGCGCCCACGGGAACGCCGGTTTCGTCCAGATATTCATATGGCGGAAATTCGGCGCTCGTCAAAACGACGAGTGTCCCGCTCTCCACGATATCTTCCACATCGTACCTTTTCCGGCCGCAGGCGGAGACGCTCTCCGCGGCTAAAGCCAGCGCAATGCACAAAGCAACTAACCGAAAACATTTTTTCATCGTAGTTCTCCCTTGTTTTCCCTATGGCGGTACTGCATTTCCGTTCCGATACGCTTTGCCCTGTTCCGTTGTCCCCGTACCGTGCAGACAGAAATGCCATAGAACCGTTTTTTCCCGTTGCTCTATGGCACCTGGTTTCAATGCATGAACAATTTGGCGATGATCTCGATCATCGTCGGGAAAAGCGCGATGACCGATATCAGTCTGGCTGTCTGCATGACGGCGATCTTGGGCGTATCCGTACCCAGATCTTCGCTCAAGATCGACATCTCCTGTATGCCCCCGGGCGTACAGGCCATCAGACATACGCCTAAATCCAACTTTGTAAATTTGTGTATCAGGAAAGCGGCGACAAATGTAAACAGCAGGATGCCCGCAACCATGATCGCCGCGGGGATCAGCAGTCTGCCGATGCCCAATACGCTTTCCATATCGATGCGCATCCCCAAAAACGCACCGGCAAACACCTGTGTGAACGCCCGTATTTTGGGCGGGAAATAAGCCTTTGAATGCAGCATATTATATGTGGCCGTAAATAGCATGGCGCCCAACATGGCACCCGCCGTCACGTCCATGAAATAAAACAACAGCCCGCCCGTACCGGCCACGAAGACGGTGACAAAGCAGCGCAGGACTTGCGTCTTTAAAGGCTGCGGCTGTATCTTGTTCTCAATCGTTTCTTTCTGACCGGCCTTTTTCTTATTTTTGGAATGGATCCATCTGACCATTGCCGGCATAAATACCAGAACGGTGATCAATCGGATCAACTGCAGCAGCGTGACGTACACCGAATTCGCGCCCATGTCCTCCGCGATCAAAGCCATATCGGACATGCCGCCGGGGGAAGCGGCAAATAGAGAAGTGGCGATATCCAGGTCGCTGCATGCAAAAATCGTGACCCCTATTGTCATATTCATAAGCATCATGAACGCGATGAGCAGTACCGTCGGCAGAACGATCTGCTTAAGCGCGATCGCGTCTTTTCTGCTTATCCTGCTGCCGACCATGGCACCCGAACAAATTTGTACAGCAACCCGCAGATCTTCGGGAAAGACGGCTTCTCCCGATAATAGATTCAGAGCCGCGACGGCGATCATCGCCCCCAGCATACCGCCGCCCGGTATTTTCAGCTTTTGCGCCGCGAACGATCCAAGGGCGGCGACACCCAAAGTCAAAACAAAAAACAACAGTCCCCGCACCCTTCTTCCTCTCTTTCGTTTGCTACTTTCTTATTATACACGCGATAAAAGAAAACACAATTAAAATTTCAGCTAGATAAAAAAGGCTTTTCCTACTTGGAAAAGCCTTTTTGGAGAATCAATTACTTGGTTGCCTTCGCATCTACGGAAGCGATATGCTTGATGAGGTCCAACACTTTGTTGGAATAGCCCCACTCGTTATCGTACCAGGCGATCAATTTGACAAACGTGTCGGTCAGGGCGATCCCGGCCGTAGCGTCAAAGATGGATGTCCGGGAATCTCCGATGAAATCGGAAGAAACAACAGCCTCCTCAGTATACCCTACGATCCCTTTAAGTTCGCCCTCGCTTGCGGCCTTCATCGCGGCCTTGATCGCATCATACGATGCGGGTTTGGCCAGCCTGCAGGTAAGGTCTACGACAGAAGAGTCTGCGGTAGGAACACGGAAAGCCATGCCCGTCAGTTTGCCGTTGAGTTCGGGAATAACTTTGCCTACGGCTTTTGCGGCGCCGGTCGTCGAAGGGATGATGTTGAAGGCCGCGCCCCTGCCCAGCCTCCAGTTTTTGCCCGAAGGGCCGTCCACCGTTTTTTGGGTGGATGTCGTGGAGTGCACGGTCGTCATCAGACCTTCCACGATCCCGAAATTATCATTGATGACCTTGGCCAGAGGGGCCAGGCAGTTGGTCGTACAGGAAGCGTTGGAAAGAATGTCCATGCTCGGATCATACGTATCCTGGTTAACGCCCATGACAAACATGGGGGCATCGGCCGAAGGTGCGGAAATAACGACTTTCTTGGCGCCGGCGGCCAGGTGTGCCTTCGCCTTTTCCGCAGTTGTGAATACCCCGGTGGATTCCACGATATATTCGGCGCCGACCTTGCCCCAACCGATATCCTGGGGGTTCCTCTCGGCAAAGACTTTGATCTCGTTGCCATTTACGACGATAGAATCTTCCTTTGCATAGGCCTCGCCGTCGAACTTTCCGTGTACCGTATCATGCGTCAGCAGATAGACCATGTACGCGGGTTCAATAAACGGGTCGTTGATGCCCACTACTTCAAACTCGGGCTGTCCTACGGAAGCGCGGAATACCAAGCGTCCGATACGCCCGAAGCCGTTGATACCAACCTTGATTGCCATATAAAAATCCTCCTAATTAGTATACATATTTTAAACAAAAATAAGGTTTGCGGGTAGAGTAAAACATAAACTCATTATAGTATAAGACCTGCGTTTTTTCAAGAAAATTTAGCGTTTCGCTTCCCTGAAAAAGGATTCATTTCAGGTTTTCGGGGTTCAGGCATTGCAGCGTATCCGGTACGAACAAGCCGTCTTTTCTCACCAAAACATCGTCGAAATAGATCTCCCCGCCGCCCCATTTTGGCGTCTGGATCAGCACCAGGTCCCAGTGGATGGCGCTCTTGTTGCCGTTGAACGCGTCATCGTATGCGCTGCCCGGCGTAAAGTGGATCGACCCCGCGATCTTTTCATCGAACAGGATATCGCACATGGGCGTGTTGATGAACGGATTCACGCCGATGGCGAACTCTCCCACATAGCGCGCGCCTTCATCCGTATCCAGGATCGCCCGCATGCGTTCGGCATTGTTGGAGTCGGCTTGGACGATCTTGCCGTCGCGGAACGTGAGGCTGATCTTTTCAAATTTGAACCCCTGGTAAAGGCTCGGCGCATTGAACGCGATCGAGCCGTTCACACTGTTCCGCACGGGCGCCGTAAAAACTTCCCCGTCGGGCACATTCATGGTCCCGGCGCACTTGACCGCCCCGATCCCATTGATCGAGAACGTCAGGTCCGTCCCCGGCGCGATGAGACGCACCCGGTCGGTCTTGTCCATCAGTGCCTTCAGGGGGTCCATCGCTTTGTCCATCTTGGAATAATCCAGATTGCAGACGTTGAAATAAAAATCCTCAAACACACGCGTGCTCATGCCCGAAAGCTGCGCCATCGCCTCGTTGGGGTAGCGCAGGACACACCACTTTTTCTTCAGGCGCACGTCATAGTGTACGTTTTTCACATAGATCGATTGGTACAGCGCCGTCTGTGCATCCGGGATGTCCGCATTTTCGGCGGTGTTCTCGTTACCGCGGAACGCGATATAGGCGTCCATTTCCCGCATGCGGGCCGCGTCCCATTTCGCACGCGCCTCTATCTGCGCCCGTCCGGCCTGCAGCAGCCACGCCCGCTCGGCTTTCGAGCTATACCGTTCGACAAACGGCTGCCCGCCGGCCGCGTACGCCGCCCTGATCATCTCTTCCGCCAGGACTTCGTCGCAGTCGAATATCTCGATCAGCACCTTTTCGTCTTTTTGCAGGTTACAGGAATAATTTATCAGGTTTTCCGCCAATTGCCTTAATCTCGGGTCCGTCATGTCTCCTCCTTGTTAAAATTGATCTCTTCCCCTATCATATACATGGGCCTGCCTTTCGCTTCGTCATAGATACGCGACAGGTACAGCCCCATGATCCCAAGTGATACCAACGTTACGGATAGTATCGTAAAAACCAGCGCAAATAATACATACCCGATCTCCCAGATCCCCAGTATTACTAAAACAGTCGCCGCAACGCCGTATACAAGACTCATGGGCAGCAGGACGGCACCCACATACAGGGGCAGTTTCAGCGGCTTGTCTGAAAAAGAGGTGATCCCGTCCCCCGCCAGCCGAAACATTTTTTTGAGCGTATATTTGGTCTCCCCCGCGGCCCGTTCCTCCCGCACATACTCGACCGGACAGCTCGAGAACCCCGCCCAGGCCGTAAGCCCGCGCAGGAACCGGTTGCGTTCGGGGATCGCGTTTAAAAAGTCCACCACTTTTTTGTCGATCAGGCGGAAATCCCCCGTATCCCGCGGGATATAGCTCCCGCCCAGCATGCGCAAGACCCTGTAATAGGCCCAGGCGGTACATTTCTTCAGCCTGCTTTCCCCTTTTCTTTTGACACGCTTGCCATACGCGATTTGATAGCCGGCTTCCCATTTCCTGATCATTTCCAGTATGACCGCGGGCGGGTCCTGCAGGTCGGCGTCGATAATGACGGCCGCATCCCCTCCCGCCTTTGCGATCCCGGCCGATACCGCGCATTGGTGCCCGAAATTCCGCGTAAAACCCACCACTTTCACCTGCTTGTTTTCAGATGCGAATCTCTTCAGGAGCTTGCGCGTATCGTCCCGGCTTCCATCGTCGACAAAGATATATTCGACCGTATACCCGCCAAAGTCCGTGTGGGTAAGCGTCTCATACGTTTTTTCTATCACCGCCTGCTCGTTGAAACAGGGGATAATGATGGATATCCGCTTTTTCATGGTTTTTTTCTTTCTCCTTGTATGCATCCACTTATCATAAAGTATATCCTAAATCTGCTAAAAAACAAACAAAATGCCGAAAAGACTTGACCTTTTTTTATTCTGTGCCACAATAATAGTATAGATTACTTTAATAGGAGGAATGTTCAATGCCATTAGTCACACCGGTTGAAATGTTCAAGAAAGCTTACGAGGGCGGGTATGCTATCGGCGCTTTCAATGTTAACAATATGGAACTCATCCAGGGTATTACGGAAGCCGCTATGGAGGAAAGAGCGCCGCTCATCCTGCAGGTTTCCAGGGGTGCCCGGAATTATGCGAACCCCACCTATCTGAAAAAACTGGTGGAGGCGGCGATCGAAGTCACAAACCTGCCCATTTGCCTGCATCTGGATCACGGCGATTCTTTCGAGACCTGCAAAAGCTGCATAGACGGCGGGTTCACCTCTGTCATGATCGACGGTTCCCATCTTTCTTTTGATGACAATATCGCGCTGACCAAGCAAGTCGTCGCTTATGCCCACGACAGGGGCGTCTTTGTCGAAGCCGAGCTTGGCCGCCTTGAAGGCGTGGAAGACGACAAAAAGTGCAGTGCGGAAGATTCTTCTTATACCCAGCCCAGCGAAGTGAACGAATTCGTATCCCGCACGGGTGTGGATTCCCTGGCTATCGCCATCGGCACCAGCCATGGCGCCTATAAATTCAAGGGAGAACCCAGCCTCCGTTTTGATATCCTGGAAGAAGTCAAGCGCCTGCTCCCCGGGTTCCCCATCGTGCTCCATGGCGCCAGTTCCGTTATCCCCGAATTCGTGAATATGATCAACGAGTACGGCGGCTATATGCCCGGCGCGCGCGGCGTCCCGGAGGAAATGCTCCGCGAAGCGGCCAGAAGCGCGGTCTGCAAGATCAATATCGACTCCGACCTGCGCCTTGCCATGACCGGCACAATCCGGAAATATATGGCTGAAAACCCCTCCCATTTTGACCCGCGTCAATATCTGGGCGCAGCAAGAACCGCCGTTAAGGAAATGGTGCGTCACAAAATCCTCTATGTGCTCGGCTGCAACAACAAGATCTGAGTACAGACATACATAAAAAAAAGAAGCGCCGGCAATGCCGCGCTTCTTTTTTGTTTACTTGATTTCGACTTCTCCGCCGGCTTCCTTGATCTGCTCGGCGATCTTTTCCGCTTCTTCCTTGGAAACGGCTTCCTTGATCGGCTTCGGCGCATTGTCTACCAGATCCTTTGCTTCCTTCAGGCCCAGGCCGGTAATGGTCCTTACGACCTTGATGACCTTGATCTTCTGGTCGCCCACAACCTTGAGAACAGCGGTGAACTCCGTCTGCTCTTCGGCCGGCTGCGCGGCATCGGCGGCGGGGGCAGCGGCCACGGCTACGGGGGCGGCGGCGCTGACGCCAAATTTGTCTTCCAATTCCTTTACGAGTTCGGCAAGTTCGAGGACATTCATCTGCTCGATTGCTTCTATGATTTGATTTTTATCCATTTTAAACCTCCAAATATTTCAATGTTTTTTTAATTGCCTATAGGTCCATCTTCCGGTCTTACGCAGATTTCTGCTCCCGGATTCCATCCAGCACACGCACGAAATTGCGCATGACGCCCGAAAGCACCATGACCAACCCCGTGATCGGCGCATTGAGGCTGCCCATCATCTTCGCCAGCAACTGCTCTTTCGAAGGCAGTTCCGCAAGATTTTTTACGGCCGCCGCATCGATCTTCTTTCCGTCCAGTACGCCGCCCTTTATCTCAGCCTTCTTGGCGGTGCGTATGAACGTATCCAAAAGCTTCGCCGGGCTTACCGGGTCTTCCGTGCTGTAGGCAACGGCCGTCGGTCCTTCCAGCATCGCGGAGACATCCCCGTAGCCGAGCTTTTCCGCCGCGCGTTTGATAAACGTGTTCTTGATGACTTTATACTGCACATGGGCCGCGCGCAGCGTATTGCGCAGCTCCGTGGCTTCCGCAACGGTAAGGCCGCGGTAATCGATAAAGATCAGGCTCTGTGCGCTTTCAAATTTCCCCTGCAGGTCTTCGACGATCGCTTCCTTTTCTCTCAGTTTTTCATCCTTCAAAGTTTTCACCTCCCCGCAAACAGATTCGTTGTAAATAAAAACCCGTCTATACATCCTAAGACGATAAACGGGTAAATGACAATAGCGTTTCGCTCTGTTTACCTCGGCTGGATTTATCCCCAAGGGGAACCTGCTGTCTCAGGAAAAACACGGTATTCGATTCAACCGGTTAAGTATAGCATGAACGCCGGTCGTTGTAAAGACCCATCACATAAATTGCGCGGGGCTGAGTTTTATGCCCGGTCCCATCGTGGAAGAAAGTACAATGCTGCGCAGATAGACGCCTCTGGCCGAGGAAGGTTTTGCCCGCACGACCGCGTCCATCAGTACGTTCAGGTTCTCCGCCAGTTTTTCTTTGGAAAAAGATTTCTTCCCGATCGGGCAGTGTATGATGGACGTTTTGTCCACCCTGTACTCCACCTTGCCGGCTTTGATCTCTTTCACCGCTTTTTCGACATCCATCGTGACGGTGCCCGATTTCGGGTTGGGCATCAGGCCCTTGGGGCCCAACACACGGCCCAGACGGCCCACCAGGCCCATCATATTGGGTGTCGCCACGCAAACATCAAAATCGAACCAGTTTTCTTTCTGGATTTTCTCGATATATTCTTCCGCCCCTACATAATCTGCTCCGGCAGCTTCTGCCTCGCTCGCTTTGTCTCCCTTGGCAAACACGAGCACTCTGACGGACTTGCCTGTTCCATTGGGCAGGACAACTGTGCCT
The DNA here is from genome assembly GCA_963665505.1 of Christensenellaceae bacterium. GTDB lineage: Bacteria > Bacillota > Clostridia > Christensenellales > Christensenellaceae > QANA01. Next base: position 765,594 of record OY762275.1, on the reverse strand, counting down.
CTTACCTGCTGGTCGGCGTGCTTGGGGTCGACCCCCAAACGTACCGCGACTTCGATCGTCTCGTCAAATTGCGCTTTTGCTGTCTGAAGGCAATAATCTATAGCCTGCTCTGCCTCATACTGCGTCGCCTTATCGTAGAGCTTCAGGCTCTCTATATATTTCTTTCCTCTTTTCATAGATAAAACCTCCTGTGGTCATCCGGCAAATTTTGCCTCCCACTCGTTTCAAAATTCAACCAACAACCTCAACACCCATGCTGCGGCACGTTCCGGCGATCATGCTGACCGCCGCATCTACGCTGGCCGCATTCAGGTCTTCTTTTTTCAGTTCCGCGATCTCGCGAAGCTGCGCCTCGGTGATCTTTGCGACCTTCACTTTGTTGGGTGTGTTCGAACCCAATTCGATGTTGCACGCCCGTTTGATAAGGACCGCAGCCGGCGGGCTCTTCAGTACAAAAGAAAAAGACCTGTCGGAATAGATCGTGATCAGCGCCGGGATAACGAGCCCTGCCTGCTTCGCAGTCCTTGCGTTGAACTGCTTTACAAACTCCATGATATTCACGCTGTGTTGCCCCAAGGCGGGGCCCACAGGCGGCGCAGGCGTTGCTTTTCCTGCGGGGATCTGAAGCTTCACATAAGCGATAATTTTTTTTGCCATTTAGTACACCTCCTAAGTTGTGCAATGTGGTAAAAGCGGGGGGCATGCCCCTCCCACGATAAAAAAAGGCCATAACCTTTCCATCTTGGCTGTATATGCTAGAGATCCTGCGCCTGTGTCATTGTATCCGTTTCACCTGCACAAAATCCAGTTCCACGCTGGTATCCCTGCCAAACATAGATACCGTGACTTTCACTTTCTGCTTTTCAGCGTTTATCTCATCGACGACACCGATAAAACTCTCCAGCGGACCGGAAATGATCATTACGTTGTCGCCCACCGCGACGTCGAGTTTGATGAGCACATTCTCCACTCCCATCGCGCGGACTTCCGCGTCGGAAAGAGGGATGGGCTTGCTGCCCGGCCCCACAAAACCGGTAACGCCCCGCGTATTGCGCACCACATACCAGGTCTCGTCTGTCAGCAGCATTTTTACCATGACATACCCGGGATAAAGCTTTTTCAAAACGCGTTTCTTTTTGCCGTTCTTTACCTCGATCGTTTCTTCCATTGGGACTTTTATATCACAGATAACATCCTGCAGACCGTTGTTTTCCACCGTCTTTTCAAGATACGTTTTCACTTTGTTTTCGTATCCGGAATAGGTATAAATGACATACCAATACGGGCGGTCCGTTTTTTCCTGCTTAATAAAAAGCCGTTTGTTCTCTTCAAGCTGTTTATCGGATACAGAGTCGCTCATATTATTCGTATTATCGATTTGATCCTTGCTATTTCCCACAGCTGAAGAACACCTCTCTTTTCATTAGCCGGATACCACAAGGCTGACCAATTGCCCCAATCCAAAATCGAACAGGCCCACAACCACTGCCATGACCGCCACGAACGCAAGTACGGCAAGCGAATAGTTCAAAAGGTCTTCTTTAGTAGGCCATGTGACTTTTTTGAGTTCATTCCAAATATCTTTAAAATACCGGGCGGGGGTCCTTCTTTTTTTATTCGGACCCTTTGCGCTCTTTTTTTGCGCCTTCTGTTTTTTTTCTTTTTCTTTTCCCAGTAAAACTGTTTTCGCCATAATTTATCACGCTCCGGGAAATATTATCTTGTTTCTTTGTGCAGTGTATGCTTCTTGCAGAATTTACAATATTTCATCGCTTCCAGCCTGTCCGGGTCGTTCTGCTTATTCTTCATCGTATTGTAATTTCTTTGTTTGCATTCCTGGCAAGCAAGTATGACTTTGGTACGCATATGTACACCTCCATAGTTTCTATGAGAGAAAAAAACATCATCTAAAAAGCGGCCATACGGCCACTACTTTAATTTAGCACAAGGCTCTTTTCTTGTCAACAAAAATTTCCCTTTTTAAGAGAAGCTGCCTTTAGGCAGCTTCTCTTTTTCTTTGCTACTTTATGACGCTCGACACAACGCCCGATCCGACCGTCCTCCCGCCTTCCCGTATAGCAAACCGCAGTCCCTGCTCGATCGCTATCGGTGTGATCAGGTCGATCTCCATCTTGATGTTGTCCCCGGGCATCACCATCTCCACGCCTTCCGGCAGCTTGATGATCCCCGTCACGTCCGTCGTCCTGAAATAAAACTGCGGCCGGTATCCGTTGAAAAACGGCGTGTGCCGTCCCCCTTCTTCCTTCGTCAATACATATACTTCCGAATTGAAATTCGTATGCGGATGGATCGACCCCGGCTTCGCCAGTACCTGCCCTCTCTCTATCTCGCTCCTCTGTACCCCCCGCAGCAGCACCCCGATGTTGTCCCCCGCGATCGCTTCTTCCAGTATCTTGCGGAACATCTCTACGCCCGTTACCACCACGCTGCGCGTATCCGGCGTCAATCCTACGATCTCCACCGTGTCCTGTACCTTCACCGTCCCTCTCTCCACTCGCCCCGTCGCTACCGTCCCGCGCCCTGTGATCGAAAATACGTCCTCCACCGGCATCAAAAACGGCTTGTCCGACGCCCGATCCGGTGTCGGTATGTAGTTGTCCACCGCGTCCATCAGCTCAAAAATGCACTTGCATTCCTCGCCGCTTACGTCCCCGCCGCTCTGCGCTACTTCCAGCGCCTTTAACGCCGATCCTTTTATAAACGGTATCTCGTCTCCCGGAAATTCATATTCCGTCAGCAGTTCCCGCGTCTCCATCTCCACCAGCTCCAGCAGCTCCGGATCATCCACCTGGTCTATCTTGTTCAAAAATACCACCAGATAGTTCACCCCCACCTGCCTCGCCAGCAGTATATGCTCCCTTGTCTGCGGCATCGGCCCGTCCGCCGCCGATACCACCAGGATCGCGCCGTCCATCTGCGCCGCCCCCGTGATCATGTTCTTCACGTAGTCCGCGTGCCCCGGACAGTCCACGTGCGCATAGTGCCGTTTGTCTGTCTCATACTCCACGTGCGCCGTGTTGATCGTGATCCCTCTCGCCTTCTCTTCCGGCGCTTTGTCTATCTCGTCGTATCTCAATGCCTGCGCATGCCCAGACCGGGCCAATACCATCGTGATTGCCGCCGTCAGCGTCGTCTTGCCGTGGTCTACGTGCCCGATTGTCCCTATGTTCACATGCGGCTTCGTCCTCTTAAATACCTGCTTTGCCATAGTTTCTCCTCCTAAACACATTACCCATTGGATTTATTTGAATGCTGCATGATGGTGGTCGCTTTGCATAGGCAAAGACCTTTGCCGCATACCTTGGAGCGGGTGAAGGGAATCGAACCCTCGTAGCCAGCTTGGGAAGCTGAAGCTCTGCCATTGAGCTACACCCGCATAACCATACACGCATATGTAATTGTATAATTTGGGTGTATTTTTGTCAATAGATTTTGCCTAAATAAACGCGCCCCAAAAGCCCATGGGCAGGCCGAAAGTATTCTGTTCCAGAGCATCTTTGCGCCTCGGTGCGGCCGCCCCGCGGGCCCGTTTTTCACGCCGCGGACGGCCCGACCGTCACTTCTCCCCGGAACGCTTTGTACGTCTCTTCAGAGAAAAACTCCCGCTCGCCGATCTGTGCGCCCGTCTCTTTGTCTTTTTTGATCTTCCATACGCTTACCACGATCAGGTTGTGCCTGGGCTTGGTCCATTCGGATTCTCCCGCCGCCATCGATTCGTCCACAACGGTTACCGGCGGCTGGGCCGGCTCGTCGTTCTTAATGATCTCCGTCTCAAAACTAACGGTATAGTCCATCGGCGGCCCGTAGATCTCCACCGTGATGCTCTTCGCATCCGTCCCGTCGCACTTCACAACGATCCGGATAGGCTGCCCATAATTATTTTCAAAGACAAGGTCGGGCGAGCCCGAAGAGATGGTCGCATCCAGCCCGGCCGGCGCATACGATAACGGCCAGGAATGGTGCGTCCGGTCCGTGACGTTCACTTCCGCGCTGATCAGCGTGATATACAGCGTGGTGGAGACCTGACAGATGCCGCCGCCCGCCTCCATCTCATACGCGCCGTTTTTGATGCCGGGCGCTTCCTTCCATCCATTTTCGAGCGTCCTGTCCCCGGCCGCCGCGTTGATAGACCAGCTCTCGCCCGGCTGCACCGTTACCCCGTTGACGACCGTGCTCATCTTCCATATATTATAGATACGGTTCTCGCTCGAGTCCGTAAATTCCGTCATATACGATGCCATCAACTGGCATGTCGGTTCCAAATCTTCCTTGGTGACGGAAGGCAGCGTTTCTTCCCAGGAGGCCAGTATGACCCTGTCCGAAACCCCCGCCTCCACCGCCGCCAGGATCGATTCCTTCAGTTTTTCTTTATCAACGACACGGCCGATGACCGCATCTGTAATGAAGACCTCGCCGCCCGTCGTCATGTCTTCTTCGTCCGCATAGGTATCGGTCCGTATCTCCGCATCCCGTACGGTGGTATCGAATTCATAACTCAGGTCCTGTATGCCGGATTCCAGCACGCTCTCATCCAGCACGATAGGCAGCGTAAAATTCACGCCCTCGGTCTCGGCAATCTTTTTATTATGCGCATCCGCCAGGATGCTTCCATCCCGCCCGAACAGCATGGCCTCTTCCAGCACCGACTGGTAATCGACCAGTGCCCCCAGCTGCGCGCCCGTCATCGTGTAGATCGTTTCCCCCACACGGAAGCGCGCGTTCAGGTCTTGCAGTTTCTCTTTTGCCAGCAGGATGACCAGGTTTTCGGCTTCCAGATAGGTCTTGCCGGAAAGGTCCGTCCCCTCGATGCTCACTCCCTTAAGAAACGTACCGTCGGATAAGAGCGCCTGTTTTTGCTCGGCACCCATGCCCCAGTTGATGACAAACACAAGGATAAAAACCAGCCCGAGTACGGCCAGCGCCAGCATGGAAAGGATGATCCTCCCCTGGGTCCTGTATTTCTTTTTGGACAAATTTTTAAAAAACCGCTTCATGCTCCAGTAACTCCCTGTCTTGTTACGCCGCCTATTGTATTCTATTCTATCCATATCCGATTTTACGCGATTCAAAACAAAAACGGTACGCAACTATCCCTTCCCTACAAAATTTTACTTGTTCGCTTCCAAAAATGCAAGCGACTTGCACAGAATAAAGCGTTCGGTATATAATTTACTGTAGATATTTCAAATAGAGCGGTAAAGGATATATAGTAGTATGAGGATATGGGCAACGCTGCATAAGAATAATAAGATCATCGCCAGATGTGCAAAGTTCAGCGCCAAAAGCGACCGGGCTGCCGCCCTGCTCGAATGTCTCGAGCAGGTCTACAAAGAACTGGACCTGGCCGAGCCCGTGTGGGTGAGCAAACACGCCAAAGAGCTCTCCGTTTTTGGCCGCACAAAATTTTTCCCCGAAGACTTTTTGGAACCGGTCCATTTTGACTGGCTCGAAATCGAATACCTCCAAAAATAGTTTTCCCATAAAAAAGGAACAATAGGCAGATTTTTTTGAAAAAATGAGTATTGCTGTGGTTTTTGGGCAAACTATCCTCCGAAAGGAGTTGATATTTTGAATATTACAGCACTTATTTTGGTCATTCTTGGCGCCGTAAATTGGCTGCTTATCGGGTTGTTCCAATTTGATTTAGTTGCCGCGATCTGCGGCGGGCAGGCGGCCACCCTCAGTAGGATCATTTATTCCATCATCGGTGTGGCAGGTTTGTGGAGCCTCGGCTTCTTTTCGAGGGTATCCGACAGGCATGAAGTAAATTGATACGCATCGTATATAAAAAGCCCGCGTCTGCGGGCTTTTTATATGCTGCTTTTGCCCGGCCGATAAAAACCCGCCGGTTGCATAAACTGCAAGGAACGAATATACTGTTGGTAAAACAGTCGGGAGGAAAAACGATATGTCAGCTATTGAACAGACAAATGTCTATAAAGAATGTATGGAACAAATGAAAAAAGGCGGCTGTTTCCTCGTCACGGGGCACGAAAAACCCAACGTCATGACGATCGGCTGGGGAACCACGGGCATTTTATGGAGCCGGCCGGTGTTCATGGTCGCCGTGCGGCTGTCCCGGTATTCACATACAAAATTGGATGCTCTGGACGAATTCACCGTCTGCGTCCCGTCCGCGTCCCACTCTTTCCAGAAAGAATTGGCGTTCTGCGGCGTGGAATCGGGCAGAGAGGTCGACAAAGCCGCCGCGCTCGGCTTGAAATTCATTCCTTCCGAGAAGATCTCCGTCCCCGGCATTAAAGGTTGCAGTGCGATCTACGAATGCAAAACGATCTACCGGACCGAAATGCACGAAGCCTTCCTCGAATCTCGCCTGGTGCAGCATTATTATGCCGCCGGCGATTATCACACGCTGTATTTCGGCGAAATCCTCGCCTGCCATCAAGCGTAAGCAGACCCGTCGTGCCTAAAAAGCCTCTTGTATTCACACCGATATTTTAGTACAATACATATGCCGTGTGTTTGCAAAGCATTTTCTGCTTTGCAAACACCTATTTGGAGAGGTATCGAAGTGGTCATAACGAGCCGCACTCGAAATCATGTGTTTATGAATAGAGATCGACCGTTTATGCAATAAATTGAATATGGAGAGGTATCGAAGTGGTCATAACGGGGCTGACTCGAAATCAGTTTGCGAGCAATCGCACGTGGGTTCGAATCCCACCCTCTCCGCCAAAATCCCTTGGAAATGCAGCGTTTTCAGGGGATTTTTCTATCTTGTAATGCTGCCCAAATTTGAAATTCGCAGCTTTGTGATGCCCAATGATGCCCGGATTTTGATGCCCATTGGCTTCCGGTGTTTTCGGCCTTATAAAAATATACAGAGAAAATGTATAGCGTGATGCCCGTTTGATGCCCGGATTTCCTAAAAGCATATAAAAAGCAGCGCGGAGCTATAAAAACATACGTCGTTTACAGCTCCATTTCGCTGCTTTTCTTTTTGCTCTGCTTCGCCGGTTTCATGAGCTTCTCCGGCTCTTTCTGCGGATGCAGCGCCTTGTGATAAGTTTCCAGCACGGTCTTTTTCCTGTCCAGCCGGACATCGACGTATTGTGCCGTTACCGCTTCAAGGTTGGTGGAGATACCGAGGGAAATCCCGATACCTTTGAGCGTATGCCCCAAAATCTCACCGACAGTATAAAAGTCGCCGGTGAGCTGGTGCATATTTGTCGCAGCCGTGTGTCTCAAATCGTGAAAGCGAATGTGCGGCATTTCGAGGTGCCGGATGAGTTGCCCGAAAGCAGTTGATACGGCGTCGCGTCGATAAGGTGCGCCGTCAGGCTTGGATACCACCAAATCATTGTTGTAGTATGCAACTCCCGCCGCTGCGGTTAATTCCTTGCGACGCTCTTGCATGGCAAGCTGCCGTTCAAAATAGGGCTTCGTCAAATCCGTAATTGGTAGTACACGGTCGTTTGATTTCGTCGGTGCCATTTCCGTAACATTTTTTGTCCCGGCAGGCAGATCGAATGGTAGCTGCTCCACAACGCCGAAGGTATTATTTTGCAGATCGACATTTTGCCAGCGCAGGCCGAGAATTTCACTCAAACGCAGGCCGTACATTCCGGCCAGCATCACGGTCATTTCCCATTCGGTGCCGATGACCTTGCTCATAAACTCCTGCATCTGCTCAAGGGTGTATGGATCAGGCGTCTTGCCTTGCTTTCCAAACTTGGTGATAATGTCGCGGGCAGGGTTGGTTTCAATGTAATGATACTTGCGGGCGGCCTCCATCGACACGCTTAAAATGCGCTGCGCATATCGGACGGTACTGTTGGAAAGTCCCTTATCGAAAAGTTTCTGAAACATATTGTCTATCATGGCCGGAGAAAGCTGCCGGAGTTGCACATGGCCTATGTACGGAACTATATGGTTTTTAATGTGGCTCTTATATCCCGCGAAGGTACTTGGCCGTAGATTGGCCTTGCCGTGGGTTTCTACCCATTCCTCCAAATACTCCTTGACAGTCAGCTTCCCCTGCGGGGCTGCTGCCGGTGTATAAGTCGGATTGAGCAGCTTGGTTTTCATCTCGGCCTCATGCTGCGTGGCCTCTTTTTTTGTAGCGAAGCCGCGCTTCATATAGCTTTTTTTGCCCTCTGGGGAATTGTACTTGATGTTGACATCATAAACGGTGCCCGGCTTTCCTGTCAGGACGCCGTTACCGTCACGTTTATTCTTTACCTGTCTTGATGATACGGCCATACGTTACCCCTCACTTTCCGCAGAGAGGGACGCTGCTACTTTGGCACTTTCGTACCATTTCCAGATCGCGGCGTCGGCAATCAAGCGCCGGTTGCCATTCTGTATGTATTCCAGCACGCCGCGCTCCATCAACTCACGGAGCTTGTTTTCTCCAATGCCCGAAATACGGCTCATTTGCTCAACCGTTTTCAGCATGGGAAGCGCAAGCGCGGCGGTACTGGCAGTTTCCTTTTTTGCCATAGGAATACCCCCTTTCATGGTAATGGCTAAAAGGTGGATATTTCAAAAAAGCTTTGATCGGACGGCTGCTGGCGCAGCCTCACGGGAGTTTCACCCCTGCGTGGTTCTCACGCAGCCCTACCCATTGCCTGCGACGCTTTAAACGCTCGGACTGTGGCTGTAAGGGAGTATCATTGTTTCGGCTTATGTGTCTTCGCCCGCAAGCCGCCGCGCTTGCATTACGGCGTGGTGTTGGTCGCTCACTCTGAATATAGAGATCGTGGCGCACCAGCCGCCCGGCTCGGCATAAACCGAACGTATCCGATTTGCCCTATACTGCGTCGGCGTTATCTTCCGCGCTTTCTTTGTCAAGGTTCGGTTTCAGGATCGTAACCGGACAGTGGAAAGGGGCTCACAGCCGGTTATTAAGCCCTGAAAGATAGGACAGCCCGCATGAGCTTTGACCGTAAGCGGTCGCGTATGTCGCCGTCTATGCCCCAATAGGTATTGCCGCGCTCGTCGCGCAGTTTTCGCATGGAAAGGTCGGCTATGTAGCTCTCGTAACGCTGCATGACAACCGCCATAGCGTCCGGGTCGCCTTTTGTCGCGGCTACGATGACCGGGTATGGCAACAAGCCGCGCTCGTCCTGTTCGGTGTTACCAATCGTCCCATTCATCTGCGTGTTCCTCCAAATAGCGTTTTAATAGCTCAAAAGAGCTTGTCCGGCGATACTGTACCGTGCTGCGGGGAATATCAAGCAGTTGCCCGATTTCCACGTCGCTCATTTCAAAAAAGTAGTACAGCAAAACGGCTTTGCGCTTGTCTTCCGGCAAGCTGTGCAGCGCGTCGGCAATCAGCTTCGGCGTGATTTTCATTCCCCCCACTTGAAAGGCTTTTGCGTCTTCATTCTCGAAATAGTTATCGAGCGAATAAAGCTGGTTTTCTTCCTGTGGCGTGAGGTCTGAAAACGTCACGTTCCTTTTCTGCTGCCGTTTTAGCTGCTCGTGGGCGTTGATTGCTTCATGCTTCAACGTCCGCTTGCAAAATCCATTAAACGCGCAACGTATCTGCCATTGGGAACGAGCGGGTTCGTCCATGTGTTCACCCCCTTTCGCGTCCGCAAAGGCGGGTGATGGTTTCCCCTTTCGTAATCCCTCAACAACGGAATTTTGGATATGCCAAAGATTTGAGGTGAATTTGTAAAAAAATTTTTATGAGAGAGCGCAAAAATACCCAGCTGCAATATGCAACCGGGTATGGTGGAATTAATAGTTCTTATATGATGATGTGTGTATTCAATTTTATGGGCGAAATGTCCCGTCGAAGAGCATAGGCTTTTTTTGAGAAGTCAGATTGGAAAATCGCATAAAAGGACATGGTGATACCTCCTTGATACCGCCATATCCTTAAAAATGGGCGACTTTAATACACCCTCCGTAAACCGATTTTTCAAAAAGGAAAACGGCGGCCTTGAATTTCATTTCAAAACCGCCGTTAGGCTAATGTATTTTGTTCGGGCGCAAAACTATCCGACCGCCGAAACAACGGTTTTTTTTATTACCGTTGGGCGGCATTTGATTAGTGTATCAATTCCTATCTATAACACGCACTGCGAACAGACCGTTCATCTTGAAAAGGCCTGTTTTTCATCAATCAGCCCTGCGTCATATGCTTTTCTGATGATCAGGTATTCACCGCGTCTGCCGAAATACAGGGCGCAGTAATTCCTTTGTATCTGTGTTCCATGAAATAAATAGTGTCCCATGATCTTCACCCCTTCATCACTCTCGACATGTCCCAGCGCAAAGTCAATAAACTTTGATTCTGCTAATGTCATGCTATTATTCAGATGCTTCATGATCTCGCCAATGGATGTTTCGGTGCCCTCCTTTGCCAAGCCGATATAATATTGTAAAATGGTTTGCCCCATTAAATCACCTCATAAGGCCGATAATATCTGTGCGCCGTCAGCGAAAATGTTACTGATGTAGAACAGCATAAATTGCTTCTGAAAACTGCTGTCGCCAAGCATTTTATTCCGATACTCGGAGCTTCGCTGATAGTAAATCACGCCCATATCGATATAATGGAATATCATGTCTCTATCCAGTCCGCTTTTTATCAGGCCGCGTTCAATTCCTTCATCAATCAGGGTCAGTATGGTGTGCCTGTATGTTTGCATATACAACTCATATTCTGTTTCAACAGCATTGTTGTATGTTGTAAGTTCTACGCACAATTCGAATTTCCCGCTGTTTGTAAAATCGCTGATAATGTCCAAAAAGCCATATAGCTTTTTAACCAAGGTTTCGCCGGAAGCTATGGTTCTTTTTAATTGTTCAATATATTCTGAGAAAATGTGTTTGCTGATCTCAAAATACAAGGTATCCTTATCAACGAAATATTTATATATCGTGACTTTTGATGATTTGGAATTTTCCGAAATATCATCCATCGTAATTCTTTTTATCCCATCTCGGATGAACAGGTTAATTGTTGTATTTAGAATCTTGTCAGCTTTTTTATTCATATCATGCTCCTATCTCATAGCGAACAAAACGCTTGACTGTTATGTTTTCTTTTAATACCGCTATACACTCGACAATAACGTCGTTGACGCTCTTATTCGAATCCTTGAAATAGGGCTGGTTAAGCAGGCAATTCGTCTGATAGTATTTTCTGAGCTTGCCGTCAACAATTGAAGCTATTGCAGTTTCCGGCTTATCTTCATTTCTTGCCTGTGTCTCATAGATGTTTTTCTCTTCAGCGATTGTCTCCGGCGAAATATCGGTATGAGAAATATAGGACGGGTTCATCGCTGCGATATGCATGGCCAGGTTATGTGCTAAATCCTTGAAAATCTTGGTTACCGCGGCAAAGTCGGTTTCGCAGTTCACTTCGATCATGACGCCGATGCGTCCATTGGAATGATAATAGACCCCAACGATTCCTTCCTTAGCGATCCTGACCGTTTTTTTGTTTGCGATTGCAATACCTTTTTCACGCATCACAACGATTGCCTTTTGGGCATTACCGTCCGCTTTCTCCAAAGCTCTTTTCGCGTCCATATATCCGGCGCCGGTTTGCTCATGCAGTTGCTTGACTGCATTTGGCGTTACATTCATAATAATTCCTCCAAACTGTACTATATTTACCATAGTAGTACAGTTGGTATCCGTTGTCAAGATGGTAACTAAAATATATCTGTAAAAACATCTTGCAGTAATCCTCATCGTGTAATAGGAATTATTTATTCATATTATAGGAACTGTATACTCATTTAGCTTTAGGTAGAGGAAATGTAGAATGATATAGGGTGATTTTATTATGCGTGAGCCAAGACAGTTTTTCGATTTTAAAGCTTTTGGACAAGCTATCAAAGCAGCACGGGAAAGCAGAGGATGGACGCGAAATGATGTTGCAGGTATGGTCAACCTTGTTCCACGATACATCACATCCATTGAAAATCAAGGGCAGCATCCAAGTCTGCAAATTTTTTATAAGCTTGTCACCCTTTTGGATATATCGGTAGACCAATTCTTTTTCCCAGACAAGGAAGCAGAAAAGAATACGCAGCGCCGCCAACTGGACGCGCTACTTGATACGATGGACAACAAGGGTTTACGGATCATAACCGCTACTGCAAAGGGCATACAGGAAGCCGACGCAGAGGAAAAATGACACTCTGCGGGAACTGAATAATCAAGAGAAAACCGCTGTGAACGCAATGTTTCACGGCAGTTTTTCTTTTTTATACGGATTGTTTGGCATTTTCGGTTCTCCCATTGTAGTAGGGAGTGAGAAGATACCGTAGCAAGCATAGGGAGTGTAGCCACACTCCCGAAAACGGCTTGCCCCACCGTCCTGCCGGGCCGGGGCCGTTTGCTTGTTGGGATAGTCCCAAACCCTTATTGAAAGGCGGCGAGAGTATGGCAAACAGGAAGCGGGATATCGTCTTGCGCGTCCCCGTGACGGCAGAGGAACGGACGCTGATAGAACAAAAAATGAAGCTGCTGCACACGGGCAATTTTTCGGCCTACGCTCGGAAGATGCTTATTGACGGCTACATCATTAATGTTGACTATTCCGACATCAAAGCGCAGACCGCCGAGATACAGAAGATTGGCGTCAACGTCAATCAGATAGCGAAACGGATAAACGCCACGGGGACGGTGTACGCGCAGGACATCGAGGATATAAAGGGGGCACTTAATGAGATATGGCGGTTACAAAGATTAAGCCTATTAAAAGCACCGTAAAGAAAGCCCTTGACTATATCCAAAATCCGGCCAAGACGGACGGCAAGCTGCTAGTGTCCTCGTTCGGATGCTCATATGAAACAGCGGACATTGAGCTTGAAATGACACTAAAACAGGCTATGCAGAAAGGCAATAATATCGCCCATCACCTGATACAGTCATTCGAGCCGGGCGAAGCTACCCCGGAGTTGGCGCATGAAATCGGGCGGCAGCTTGCCGACGATGTTTTAGGCGGCAAGTATGAATATGTGCTGTCTACCCATACAGACAAGGGTCACATCCATAATCACATTATCTTTTGCGCCGTGGATATGGTTGAGCATAAGAAATACATTTCCAATAAACAAAGCTATGCCTATATCCGGCGCACCAGCGACAGACTTTGCCGGGAAAACGGCCTGTCCGTCGTGAAGCCGGGCCGCAACAAAGGCAAGAGCTATGCAGAATATCAGGCAGACAAAGCAGGGACAAGCTGGAAAGCAAAACTTAAAATCGATATCGACGCGCTCATTCCCTTATCCACTGACTTTGACGACTTCCTGCGCCGGATGGAAGCGGCGGGCTATGAAATCAAACGTGGTAAATACATATCGTTCCGCGCTCCCGGACAAGAACGTTTCACCCGCTGTAAGACCTTGGGTGAAAATTACACTGAGGACGCGATCACGGAGCGCATCAAGGGCAAGCGTCCTGTCCGTACCCCGAAGCCGGAACGCAAGGGCATTTCGTTGTTGATCGACATTGAGAACAGTATCAAGGTGCAACAATCGGCGGGTTATGAACGGTGGGTGAAAATCGAAAATCTGAAACGCGCCGCAAAGACGATGAACTTTCTCACCGAACACGGTATCACGGAATATGCCGGACTGGAAACGAAAATCGCAGAGTTGGTTGCTGCCAGCGACGAGGCTGCCGCCACCCTCAAGGGCATGGAAAAGCGGCTTGCGGATATGGCTGTGATGATAAAAAACATCACCACCTACAAGCAGACAAAGCCGGTGGCCGACGATTACCGCCGCACGAAGGACAAGCCCCGGTACTGCCGGGAGCATGAAAGCGCCCTTATCCTCTATGAAGCGGCGGTGCGGGCGTTAAAAGAAAATGGCGTAACGAGACTGCCCGATCTTCCTGCTCTCAAAGCAGAATATGACCGGATGGCCGATGAAAAAGAATGGCTGTACGCGCAGTACGGCAAAGCGAAAAAGGCAATGAAAGAATACGGTATTATCAAGCAGAATGTGGACGGGATTTTGAAACAGACGAAAGCAGACCGGGCTAGAAATGCCGAGTTGTAGAAACCATTGTATCTTACTTGACGATATTTACTCTACTTTTATAGAAGATAAAAAGGCGGCCCGAACCTCCCTTAGTTCGAGCCGTCGCATTAGTGCTTGGTGTTTTTATGGTTGGCCAAAGTCGTACCCGCCTTGCTTTTTGCACTTTTGCCGGAAGATTTTGTAGCCAAAGTTTTTGCAGCAGCGCCTACTTTTCCACCATGATGTACTGCCATAGTCTTACCTCCTTATACTCTCGGAAGTTTGAGCAGATTGTCATTGGGAGTATCATTCGGTTCAGACCGAACGTACTTCTCGCCTCTGGAGCTTGTTGCGGGAACAACATAAGGGTAAGGTGAAATATACACCTTAATGCTGTTCGGGTTCTTGTTTAAGTAGTCGTGAAGCGTTGCTTTTGGAAAGAAGCCAGGATTATCGCAGCCGTCGAGGTAAATTTCCGCGATTTCCTGTGTGTTGTTGGAGTAGGCGCATCCCGCCTGCATCTTAATTTTCTTTGCGTACATCATAATAATGTACCTCCTGTTTATTATTTGCATACAGGGGAAGCCTCTATTGTATTTTACGACACTACAACCCCAAAATATAGCGGTTGTATTTTCTCAACCAAAATGCTAAAATCACCTTAGGGAATCGGCATTGCATATTGGTATGGAGTGCCGCAAACAGAAAGGGCAGTGGATTGTGAGGACGAGTCACAATGCCGCTGTTTCTTCTTTCCTGTGTGCATAGCGCACCGTTCCTTCGATGCAACACTATTATAGCATATCCGTTCCGTGAATGCAACAGTTTTTGTTGCATCTGCGGAACGGGTGTGTTATAATTTTTTTATGAAAGGAGATAGCCTATATGGAAAACTTGTCATTTGGGCAATACCTTGTCCAACTACGCGAAGAAAAATCAATGAGTCAACGGAAGTTAGCAGAAACGGCAGGGGTAACAAACTCTACGATAAGTCGGATTGAAGCTGACTCAGTTAAACCAGACCCGGCAACATTGGAAAAGCTCGCAACGGCTTTAGAAGTTGATAAAGCACTATTACTAACCAAGTGTGGCTACAGTGAAATACCCGAAGAATTCGTTATGATCGCTCGTAAGACTGGTGAATTAACAGAAGAACAAAGAGCAAAAGCATATAAAATATTTAATGAGACTATTGATAATTTCCTCCTTGAAGAAGATGATGACGAGGAGGAATAGCAATGCAGTACGACTGGTCGGGCATTACCTCTTTGGCATATCTAACTTTACTAGAACTTGATTTGCACGAGTTCCCAATACCGGCAAATAAAATAAAGTGCAAGGGTGTAAAAATTAGTAGCTATCAAAAATATGCTGCGAAAACTGGTCGTTCCATAGAAGAAATTACACTCGGGCATGAGTTTGATGATGCATTCTTATTAAAAGGATTACGCCCCGATTTAATATTGATCTTATATGACAAAGAAAAATACGGTGCTCGCATGAAACATACATTATGGCACGAAATCGGTCATATAAAATGTGATCATCAAAAGCATAGTGAAAAAGAAGAAATAGAAGCGCATTTTTTTGCAGCACAAGCTAATGCGCCCAACGTACTTATTAAAACGATTGCGCAAAGAGGCTATAATATAGACGTTCCCTTTCTTATGGATTGCTTTGGCTTAAGCGAAGAGGCAGCAAGAAAAAAGAAAGACTATTTAAGCAAGTACCATTTTAACCATACCAACGAATTTGATGACGTTGTTTTACTGCAATTTTCTGATTATATTAATTCAAAATATCATCCTAAGACCAAGCACTTTTATGATGATTACTATGATGATCTAGAAAAAGAACGTGAAAAATGGTATTAAAAAAGCAGGGGTACGACAGCCAATATAGGCCATCGCACCCCTGCTTATTTGTTGAGAAATACGTACCAAAACAATACACAATACCTGGTTATCGCCGGGTAAGGGAAAAGATATCACCGCCATTAAGCTAGGCCCGTACAGGCGGCTTATTCAGCAAAAAATGCACCTTTTTCATACAGTTTTTCGCTTACTCTCGTACTTCGGGCATTCAACAACAATAACACGGAAAGACTGTTTACACTCACGGCTGCATCTGCGGCAAAGTTCGTTATATTGCCGCCTCCCGTTATCCCCGATAAAGAAGCTCCATTCCAGCTTCGCTTTTTTGCCCAGCCTCGGCATGGTCAATTATCTCCAGCAGGATAAAATCCCTGCGCCAAAAACTCGGCGTCGCTCATGGTGCGGAGCTTAACAAGGGTGCGGTCGGCCAGCGTCCGCATTTCTTCGTCCATGAAAGGCAACGCCTTGGTTATTTCCTCTATCAGTTCCGGGCGGGTGTCCGTTATGTAGATGCAGATAAGGTTTATTTCCTCAACGGTAAAGCGTCCCATGTTCATACCTCTCTTTCAAGATTTTTGTTCTTCACTTCCCGCTTCCTCGGTGCCGCGTCCTTGTCCGCTTTGAGCTGCGCCCGGATGGACGGCTTTTTCTGTGACTTGCCGCGCTCGGTTCTGCTCTCGTTCTTGACGGCGGCGGCAAGATCGGAAAGCGAAATCGTTTCCCCGGCCTTGACCTTGGCTTCCATCTCTCCCATGGACGGCATATTGTTGATACGCCCATCTATCATGTTCTCGTTCTGCTCGGTGGAAAGCTCGGCGGTTTTTAAAGGATTTTCCTGCTGCCACTGCCGTTCCTGTAAAAACTGTGGCACTTCACGGAAACCGTAACTGTCGCAGTAATGGGCAGTCTGCCCGTCGCCGTGACGGAGTATCACAACATCGGAAACGGAAAGCGAATGTCCCGTAAAATCCTTCGGATGGTCATTATTAAAGCGGCGGTAGATGTCTTCCAGCGTGTCGATGTCGGAGAGCGGCGCGGTATAGACTAAATCGTAGTTACCCTTGTCCACGGACAGCCCGGCCATTTCCAGCCGGTCGAGCGGTTCAAAACGGTACAGGCGCGTTTCCTCGCCGCCTTTGAGCTGATAGATGGAAAAAGTGTTGTTCAGTTCCTTGTAATTGTCTATGCGCCGTATGAGGTCGTCGGCACGGGTGCGGACGGATGCGGGGGTGTTCTCGTCCTGGCTGATGTAAATTAACGTCCCTTCAATGGGTATCGTGTTGCCGTTCTGAATGTCGTGCAGCGTGGCCGTGATTTGTTCAGCCCGCTGGTCGGCGTACTTCTGCATAAACTCCGGGTCAAAGTCCCGCATGAGGTCAAAAACGTCGGCGGCAAGCACTTCCGGCGTGTCGATCAGCGGCGCGGCCTGCTCCTTTACAAGTTGGCCGTCTTGGTAGGCGTAGCCCTGCGTGGCAATAGCGTTAAGGGTTCCGTGCGTAAGCTGGCCGTGGGTTTTCATATCGGTATCAACGAACATTTGCAGCGTTTGACGTACCTCATTATCAAGCGTCTGCCGCTGCTCCGGGTTGGCCTTGTCCATAACGGGCATTGCTGCTTCCCGCTGCTGCTGAAGCTCTGCGAAATGGCCGTCGATCCCGGTTATCAATTCGCTGGCGGCTGTGCGGATCGTTGAAAGGGACGCTTTCAGTTCCGCGATTTCCTTGCCGCTGCTCCATCCGGCGATATAGCCGAAAGAATAGTCAGACGTGTCCAGCCCGTAGTGCTGGCAGACGGTATAGGCCACACTCTCGGCCTGTACCTCGCGGGTATGCCGGTCAACCTTGGGCTGTTCTTCCTCCGGTGCGTCCTTGTCAATCGCGTGCAGCTTCGCATGGGCGATTTCATGGATGGCGGTCTTGACCGTCTGCAATTCGCCCATGCCTTCTTGGATGGCAATGCGCTTGTCCTCATGGTGATAGTATCCGTTTGCGCCGCTGTCGATCTGCTCAAAGCCAATCGGCACGGGCGACGTTTTTTCGAGTGCGGCAAAGAAGTCTTTGTATTGCTCCACGTTGCCGGTGAGCGCGTCAACGGCAATATCCGGGAGTTCCTTGCCCTCGGTCTGCGACACGTCAAATACCGTCACGGGTTTGAAAGCCGGTATTGTGACTTCCACTTCCTCGGTGACGGGTTTGCCGTCCCTGCCGGAAACGGGGCGCTGCGTCTGCGGGTCAATGCGTTCCATTTCCTTTTTCATCTTGAAAGGTGCGGGGGCCAATATCTTGATGCCTTTTTCGCCCTTCTTAACGCTGCGCTCAAACTCGTTTTTCCATGTGGAAAAGCCCGCGATCAGAGAAGCGTCCGGCTTCTGCATGACGATAAGCAGGGTGTTGTTAAAGCTGTAATTATAAAATTTTGACATGGCTTTCAGATAGGCCGCATATTGTTCGCCGTCGAAAACAGCTTGTATCCCGGCTTCCAGCTTGTCGGTGATTTCTTTCATGCGTTCCGCGTTGTTCTGTCCGGCCAGCACAAGGGGCTTGACCGATATTGTATTTTCCATTCATGCCTTCCTTTCTTTTAATATGATCTCCGTCCTAAGCCAACCGGACGGAAATAGGTGTTATTTGTCGTTCCTCTCCACGCGGTAGTTGACATACTTATCGCCCGTATCGGCCAAGAGTACCGTCCCGTCGTAGGTTTTGCCGGTCTTGACGGAATACAGCTCTTTTACGTGCGCCTTGCCACCTTTCAGCAGCGCGGCGGCGATCTTCGGGGTGAACGCCGCCCTGCGTTCCTCGAAAAAACGGTCGTTCTTCCACATGACGAACTTGCAGGCGCGGTTGCCGCAATAATAGTTTTTCTTACCCTCGTAAACGCTTTCGCCACAGCGGGGACATATGCCGACAACTTTTCTTTCCGGCTGGAACAGTTTTTTGCCGTCCTCGGAAGTATGGGAATAGGTCGAAACCAGCTCCCGCGTCATGTCTTTGATACCTTGCATGAACTCGGCGGGGTCAAGCTCACCCTTTGCAATCGCGGTCAGCTTGCTTTCCCACTCGGCGGTAAGGGCAGCAGAGGTCAGAACATCAGGCAGCACCGCGGCGAGATAGATGCCGTCTTTTGTGGGGATGATTTGCTTGCCCTTGCGCTCGGCAAATCCTGTCCACACCAACTTTTCAATGATAGCCGCGCGGGTGGCCGGGGTGCCTAAACCTTTACGCTCGGCGTCGTAGGGCGTGTCATCGGCTCCGGCGTGTTCCATAGCCGATAATAGCGTGTCCTCGGTATAGAATTTGGGTGGGGATGTGAAATGCTCTGTGACGCTGGCGGCGCCGTTTTCAAAGGCTTGTCCCTCGAAAAGCTCCGGCAGCGCCGTTTCCTCCTGCGCGTCCTCGTCGGCGTCGGTTTTCATGGATGCCCGAAAACGCCGGTCAAGCTCTTTCCAGCCATCCGAAAGGATGGTTTTGCCCTTTGCGGTGAACTCCTGACCGGCACATTCAAAGGTGGCCGTGACCGTTTCATAAACATGGGGCGCGGCGACGGCACCCAGCAGCTTGCAGCAGACAAGAGACATAAGTTTCCTTTCGCTCTCTGCAAGCCCGGTAAAGCCCGTTTTCACAAACTCGGCTGTTGGAATAAGGGCGTGATGGTCGGACACCTTCGCACTGTTCAGCACCCATCCGATTTCCGGCGTCAGTTCCGCGCCCTGAGTGAACGGCAGCAGGGGCAGAAGCCCGGCGACAAGGCCCGCCGCCGTCTGTCCCATATCATCGGTGAGATAGCGGCTATCGGTTCGCGGATAGGTCAGCAGCCGTTTTTCATAGAGCGTTTGCGCGTAATCAAGGGTCTGCTTGGCGGTAAAGCCGTACAGCCGGTTTGCTTCCCGCTGCAAGGTAGTGAGGTTGTACAGTTTGGGCGGCTGTTCGGTTTTTCTCTCCCGCTTCACGGAAACACAAACGGCCTGCGACGCTTCACAGGCCGTTTTGAGGTCGTCCGCATGTGCGGCGTCGGAGATCCGTTCGCTTGTTGCTTCCGCGCCGCCCACGCCGATATGGACGATGTAATACTTCTCTTTTTGAAACGTGGAAATTTTACCGCCTCGCTCCACCAGCATGTTGAGGGTAGGCGTCTGAACGCGCCCCACGTTCAGGGTCTTATGGTACAATACGGAGAAAAGCCGGGTCGCGTTGATACCGACAAGCCAATCCGCTTTTGCCCGGCAGATGGCCGATTGATACAGCGCGTCGTACTTGCTGCCCGGCTTTAAGTGCCGGAAGCCCTCGCGGATGGCATCGGTCTCCATGCTGCTGATCCAAAGCCGGGAAAAGGGCTTTGTGCAGCCGGTCATCAGATAGACGAAACGGAAAATAAGCTCGCCCTCGCGTCCGGCGTCGGTGGCGCAGATGAGCGCATCTACGTCGGGGCGCTGTGTTAGCCACCGGATAACGTCAAATTGCTTTTTCTTCTCTGCGGGGACGGTGTATTTCCATTCCTGCGGCAGAATAGGCAAGTCCTCATAGCGCCACTTTTTGAAACGCTCGTCGTAGCTTCCGGCCTCGCACATATTCACAAGATGCCCGATGCACCATGTTACGACGTAATCGCCGCCCTGTAAGTATCCGTCGCGTTTTTCCATAGCGCCGAGAACGCCCGCAATACTGCGGGCAACGCTCGGTTTTTCAGCGATTATAAGTTGCATTAAATACCTCCAATTGTTTTGTTTTTGTGATATATTTAGAAGGGTTATTTAAAATTAAGTAAGGATGATTATGATGGGAGAAAAATGTTGTGTTGCCTGTTTTGAGGATATTGAAATACAATCCTTTATTGAAGAAGTTGGCGAAATTTCTGATTGTGACTACTGTGGGAGCAAAAAAGTGCATTGCGTCTCACTTGATGTCGTTGGTGACTTTATTCGTGAAGGAATTGCGAGAGCGTATGAGGCCGTTTATGAAGGGACGGGCTCTATGTATGATCCAGAATCAAAGTCATATACGGATGAGGGAGACTCTCTCGTGGCTATCCTTAAATGGGATTTGTGTATTTTTTCTGATAACCTGAGCTGTGATCAACAAGATGTATTATGTAATGATCTAATATCCGAAAGCGGCCCTTCGATGCGAGATATTAAACATGGTTATAATAACTGGATAGCAGAACAAAATCTTGTGGTTAGGGACTCTCTTTACGGGTATGAAGCAACTCCACAACATAATTATTGGGAGGCATTCAAACAAACATGTAAATATTTTAATCGGTTTTTCGACCTAGGCGGGCAGAAGTCATCTAGAGCAAAAATTCTTTCTTCTTTAGACGATATTTTTACAAGTATGAAAATTGTACTTCCTAAAAACACTGTCGTATACCGTGGCCGCCTTTATGAAATTCCTACAGGAAATGATTTGAATAATATTGACTTATTAAAAGAAATCTCACCGCCGCCGCCCAATTTGGCTCAAAATAGCCGGATGAGTCCTGCTGGTATTTCGTATACTTACTTAGCATCTGATACTGATACATGCTTAGCGGAAATACATGCACAAAGCAATGATAAAGTACTTATAGGTAAGTTCATCACTAAGAGAAATTTAAAAATACTAGATTTATCCATCACACCTCAATATTCAGTTAAAAGTTGCTTTTCATCTGAGTATGATCATTCACAAAACTGGATCAGTGATTTTGTTAAGCATTTTAAAAGTGAAATTAGCGCCCCTATTTCCGATAATGACAAGGAACTCGAGTATGTTGCCACACAATTATTAGCTGAATATATTAGGAAAAAAGGATACAAAGGCATTAGGTTTAAAAGCAGTTTGCTTCCATCAGGACTTAATTATGTCCTTTTTTGCAGTATTAATCAGGATATTACTCCCTTTTCAGAGGCAGCACAGTATAGCCAAGGATATCAAATTACTCCCTTTACTAAATGGCTTAACTTAACCGCTGCTCAATATATAAACTGTTCTACTTCCTATAATGTAGCGGCGCAAATTAACCATAATGACAAAACAGCTAAATATCACGAGGTTGAACGAAAGCAAAAAGAATATATGCGTAAAATGAGGCGCATGATTAATTATTCAGATATAGATTTTTAGAAAAACCCGCCGTCCATGATTGGGCGGCGGGTTTTTCATATCGGCCGCTATTCTTTGTCCTCCTGATCCTCGGTATAATCGTCCTCGGCGTCTTCGTCAAAATCGTATTCATCAAGGTCAACGCTGCCTTTGATGTTCTTCTTGGGCTTAATCAACTTGAAATAGACAAGCGCCCCGCCCATGCTGAGAAGTAATACCACCAGAAGGACGACAAGGGCGCTGTTATTGCCGGTTTCATCTTCCTGCTGTTCGTTGGTGTCTGCCGTTTCTGCGGTTTCCTCTGGCTGCGCAGTCGTTTCCGTAACGGAAGATGTATCCTGTGACTGAATATCCTCGTCGTCAATCAGCGCCAGCAAGTCCGCTTCATCTACAAGATTAAGAAAATACACGTTGTCGGTGTCGTCGCTCCTGTCTATGACAATGTAGAAATAGTTGCCGTCTTTTGTCTGGACGGTGACAAACTGTTTATCCTCGGCAGCTTCGCTTTCAATATCGTCAACAAGGGTAAGATTGCCGTCCGGGGTAAGGGGCTGCGGCTCATAGCCGCCCGTCGTATCCGGGCTTTCCTCCGGCTCTGGCGTCGGCTCGGCGCTCACAGTCGGCTCCGGCTCGGTGTAATAAGGTTCGCCGTCGCCGCCGCTCGCATAAGCGGTCACAGAAAAGCCGCCCAGACAAATGAGGGCGGCAAGCAACGCTATAAATATGCGGATTTTATTCTTCATTATCGTTGTCCTCCTGTTCGTGATATTTGGTTTTCACCGGCATGGCGTTTATTGCGCCGCTGCGGAGAAAAGCGGTAAGTTCGTCGCGGGTCATGCACATGGAGCGCACAAGCTGGACGATCTGCACATTCTCCTGCTCGGTGCGCTGTGCTTCAAGCTCTTTGAGCTTGTTTTGAAACTCGGTGATTTTAACCCGCGTTTTCTCAATTTCGTGTTCTATGCGGTCAATTTTGTTTGCTGCCATTCGTCAAAGGCTCCTTTCGATTTAGTTGTAATCCGGGCGTCCGAAAGCGTAGAAGTGGGATTGCCAATAGCTCGTATCAATACTTGAAAAATTGATCGGGTCGCCGCAATGGATCATCATGCCGTCGCCCACATAAATCCCGACGTGGGAAACGCCGGGGGTGTCGTATGTCCCCACAAAGAAAATGAGGTCGCAGGGCTGCGCGTCGTTACGGGAAACAGGGGTACAGATATTGTAAAGGCCCTGTGCGCTTAACCTGCCGGTGTCGCATACACCGCTGTTTGTGAGTACCCATGAAACAAAGCCGCTGCAATCAAAGCTCGTACTTGGAGAGCTGCCGCCCCAAACGTAAGGGTAGCCCAAATACTTTTCTGCTTCGGTAAGGATTGCCGCAAAGGTTTTATCGGACAGATAACTTTCGGGCACGTCGTATGCTGCGGGGGGATTTGTGATGTACTTGGAGATATAGCCGGAACTTGGGAACAGGTCGGAGCGATTGCCAAGAGTGGACATATACAGCGCATACATGGATAGCGTGTCCTCGTCCATGATATACACGGGGACATGCGACAGATTGAAGTTTTCAAGTTCCACGTTGCAGATATAGTAGGTGTATGGAACTGTAACCTCGTATTCGTATTCTTCCGTTATTGTTTCGCCCGTTTCCGGGTTGGTGTATGTATAGCTGCCCGGTCTCGTTTCCGTTCTGTATCGCGTTTCCGTTTCAACCATCTGCGTGAGTATGTACTGCTTTTCAAACAGCATGGCAAGATCGTCCTGTACGTCGTCAATCGTCCATGCGCCCTCATTGAGCGCCGAGAGAATAGAGATCAGAACATAGGGGTCATGCTCTATATCGTCAAGGTCAAAACGGTACTCGTCGTAGCCGGGATGTAGGGTTTCGTAGTTGTCCAATTCGTTTTGCAAGTCGGCTTCCATAGCGGAATAGGCAGCTTCGGCGGCCAGAATGTCCGCATCCTCGGATTGATAGGTAGACGCAACGATGCCGCTGCCCGCGCCGCTGAACATGGATGTACAGGATTGCAGGCCGCCGATCAGCAGCGTGACGATAAGCAGGACGGCAAGGACGATCAAAACGCCTTTCCAATGCCGCACAACGAAAGAAACGGTCTTTTCGGTAGCCTTGGCGGTTTTCTTCGCGGTCTTTGCCGTAGTTTCCGCTGTTTTCTTTGCTGTCTGCACCGTTTTGCCCGCCGCCCGCGCTGCTTTGGCGTACTGTTTTTTAATCTGCTGCTTCTGCCAGAAACGGGAAACGGGGTTTGAGGCGGCAAGCTGCGGGTTGTCGCGCAGCGCCTTTTGATAGAGAAAATCCGCACTTGCCTTAACCACTTTCCGTTCGGCCTTTGCCGCCGCCCGGTAGGGTTTGAGCTTATGGCGGCGGTATGCGCTTCGGATGCCGCGCCCGGCTTGCCGCTCCGCAAGTTCTTCCGCTTTATGGCCGCTTTCCACACCGATGTTTTCATGCTCAACCTCATGTATCTTCCCGTGGATGGCAAGTCCGATTTCCTGCGTCGGGCGGTTCATGGGATTGTGTCTGAGCTTGGACGGTGCCTTATCCGTTTTTTCAAAGTGCAGCCGGGTTTTGCCCTTGCCGCTGTTCTCGTCAACAATACGTCCTTTGACAATTTTAGTCCGTTTAGGCACGGCCTTTTGCGCCGCGTCCAGCTTATCCGCTTTTTTATCGGATTTGTGGATAGACCTTTGCAGCTCCGGCGTAGCGCGTTCCTCGTCGGTGAACTGCAACCGGGAAGAAAGGCGCTGCCGTATAGCCTCGCCCTCCTGCATAGCCTTATTGCCCTGATTAACCGCCCGCTTGGATGTTTGGCGGTCATGCGCCGTATCCACGCGCTCTAATATCCTCTCGGCGGTGCCGCCACCCGATGGATGGGTCAGCTCCGACGCAGAGGGCGGGGCTATCCCGTCCGGCTGGATAGACTGCTGCGTCGGCTGTTGCGGGGAAAGGTTCTGTTCCGCGTCACGCTCCGAAACGCTCTCTGCATTGCCGGTGGTCTGATTTTCTTCAATCAGCCCGTCGTGGGTCATGCGCTGCGTGACTTTATCGCGGGGTTTTAGCTGCTTTATGTTTCTCACCTCCTGTTTTTGGGCATAAGAAAACCCGCCATAAAGGCGGGTAATATCTAAGGCTATTCTTAATCATCCTTGTGGAAACGATAATCTGCGCATGAATAGCAGATACCTATTCCATCTTCCGTGTCAATAAACAATCTGCCGCAATCGCTACAAAATGTGACCTTTGAAATATCATTTTCATAATCACACGAAAAACAAATCACCTTGCCATTATCGATGTCATATACAAGAGATTCATTATCGCATTCGGGACACTCATACTGTGGGAATTCTCCTCCTTCTTTGACGGTTTCATATTCGTTAATACCCAACACATTATGAATGTAGTCCCGTGCAGCTTCCTCACCAGTTGCCTCGTAACCACAAAAAACACATTTTGCGCCGTCATCCCTTAATAAAAATTCTTCTTCGCACTCTGGACATGTTGTAACATAGTCTTTCATACCTGTTTGTTCAAGCTCTCTCTGAGCAATTGTTTTAGCATCATCATAATGCTGCTGCGACTGCCGTAACAGAGCTTTTATTTTAGAAAACAACTCGCTTTCTTCATCAGTAAATTCATCAAGATCATAATGCTCAACAATTAACTTAATTGTAATGGATATACTTTTGTGAATCGAACTTTCAACAGATAAAAGGTTTTCGTTTAAATTGAAATGTTCAGCCTTATTGCGTTTGTTGCGGAGATTTCGTAGGTCTTTTATTTCTTCTGGCGTCAATTCAATATCGCATAGATTTTTTAATCTTTCGATGATGGTTTCGCTGTCGGCACTTTTGAAATCACCCGATTGTAACGCTTCTTTTTTTGCCTTATTCATGTCGGCAAATACATACGTCCAATGTTCTTGTAATAATCTGTGCTTTAGTACAAGCTCAATGCCAGAGGATAAATGTAAAAGCGAGTACTTAATTAAGCGTTTTTTTGTTTCGTCATCTGTGCTGGCTTCATTGATAATAGAGAGGTCATTGACCGCCATAAGGATGAAGTCGAGCCCATTTTCTAATACTGTATAGTCCATTTCCATATTATTCCTTCCCCAGCCAAATTAATTTTACCACATCCCTTCTACCAAAAACAGGGCGAAAGCGGTATTTTCTGCCGCTAATCGCCTGTTTTCTTATTGCATTGTAACCTCGCTTGGCCGTGTCGTCATAATCCTGTAAAGCTCGGTGTCCTGCGGGAACTTGTCTACAAAGGGCAATATCACGTTCTCATAGAACAAAAGCCCTTCGCCCGGCTCGGAGTTGGTGACGTAGGCTAATTGCTGCGGGGAAATGTCCAGACGTTCCGCAAGGATTTTCCGGTCGCCGGCGGCTTGGTTGAGCATATAGATAAAGTCGCTGTTTTCAAGGATGTTTTCTATTTCCGGCGAGGATAACAGGTCTTTGACATTCTGTGTCGCGCCTGTCGGGATGCCGCCCCATTTCCTAAACCGTTTCCAAATCTCGGCGCTGTACGCCGCTGTCTGTGTCTCCTTCAAAAGTAAATGGAACTCGTCGATGAAATACCACGTCGCTTTCCCGGAACTGCGGTTGACAGTGACGGTATTCCATACCTGGTCTTGGACGATCAGCATACCCGGCTTTTTGAGGTTCTTGCCCAACTCCTTGATGTCGAAGCATACAAGCCGGTTGTTGATGTCAACCGTCGTCCTGTGATTGAAGAAATTAAGGGAACCGGAAACGTACAGGTCAAGCGCCTGCGCCACGCGGTCGGCCTCCGGGATATGCTGCGCCGTAAGCGCATCGTGCAGATCGGAGAGGACGGGCATATTCTCCGGGCGCGGGTCTGCGAAATACGGGCAGTAGATCATCTGCACGGCGCGGTCGATGACCGTCTTTTCGACAGCTTCCAGCCCGGATTTGCCGCCCATAATAAGCTCGCAGAAAGACAGTACAAAGTCGCTTTTGAGCGCCAGCGGGTTTTCATCCTCGGAGTAATTCAGGTTGATGTCCAACGGGTTCACAAAGTCTTTGCTGGTCGGGGACAGACGGATAACCTGCCCGTGCAGCCGGTCCACAAGCGGGTAATACTCCGCTTCCGGGTCACAGATAATCACGTTGTCGGGAGTTGTCAGGATAATGTGCGTGATCTCCCGCTTGCAGCTCATGGATTTGCCGCTTCCGGGAGTACCGAACACAAGCCCGTTCGGACACCGGGCGCATTTTCTGTCCAGCATAATCATGTTGTTGGAAACGGCGTTGAGGCCGTAGTAAATGGCCTGCCCGCCCTGAAAAATCTCCTGCGTGACGAAAGGAACGAACACGGCCACGCTGGAAGTCGTCAGCGCCCGTTGTATCTTGATTTGGTTTAGGCCGAGGGGCAGGCTGCTCATTAATCCCTGTTCCTGCTGATAGTCCAACCGGGAGAGAGTACAATTATATTTCTGCGCCACGCCGGAAGCCCGGAACACGTCGTTGTCCAGCTTTTGCTTATTGTCTGCGAGATTGAGGATCAGGAACGTCACAAGGAAAAGACGCTCGTTGCGGCTTTGCAGCTCGTCCAGCAGATTTTTCGCTTCCTTGCCGTAGGTGGCGAGGTCGGACGGTAGGATGTCCATATCGTAGCCGCTGCGGACAGCTTTTTTCTGTTCCTCAATTTTCATGCGGTCAAGGTCGGTGATCTTCCGTTTCACCGTCTTGATGGCCTCGTTTTGGTCGATGGCCTGCACGTGGAGATTGACAACGATGCCCGTTTCCGTATTGAGAAAATCCGAAAGCGTGGTATCCGCCAGTTCCGGCGCTAATATCTGCAAGAAGCTCACCGCGCCGAATTTCTTTCCCATGCGGAACATGCGCCCATTCTTAAAGGCAAAGGACGACGGGGCGATAAAGTCCTTCGTAGACAGGCCGCTTGCAGGCAGCCAGTCCCAATCAAAGGCGAAACGTTCCCCGTCAGGGTGGAACACACCATGCAGCACGGCAAGGCGTTCTTTTCCGTCAAGTATCCTCGCGGGCGCGCCCATGACTTTGAAGTAGCCCAACAGGTCGGTTTCCACGCGGGAAAGCCGTGCCCGTGCCGCTTTCAGGTCGGCGGCTTCGATGGTAAATGTCAGGTGCTTGGTTTTCACAATGCCATTGTTCCCACGGGTAAGCTGCTTTTTGAGGATGCCGCCGCACTCTTCCCGGATGGGGTCTAAATCGTCGCCCTGCGGCGGTATCTCAAAGCTGCGGATAAGCTGCTCCGGGTCGAGCTTACGGTTAATAAGGGATAGCTGCACATGGATTGAGGCGTCCACATAGTTGTACAGGTCGCAGAGATTTTCAAAGGTGGCCGTCTTGTCGTCCGGCTGTGCGAGCTGATAATTGATGTCCTCAAACTCGATGCACTTTGAATAGCTGCGTTCCGTCACACGGCAAACACCGTCCGGGTACATATTGAGATAAGGGATGCTGTCCTGCGCCGTATGCGGCTTGCCGTCGCCCTTGTACCTGCGGATAACGGCCTCAATTTCCCGTCGCTCGGCGCGTGTCAGCTTTCTTTTTTCTTTTGGCTGCTTTACCGTTTTGGACAATCGCTTTTACCTCCTGTTCCATGAAATTTTGCCGCATGAGGGCGGCGTAAAGGTTGTTGGTCTGATAAGGCCGTTCCTTTGGCCGAACAAAAAGGGCCTGTATCATCTGCCCGGCGATCACTTCAAGGGGCTGCCCGTGCTTTTCATACAGCGCCAGCAGGAAGCCCGGAAGCATGGCGAGTATCATAACAAGCGCCGCCGTACTGGTGCTGGTGCTGCCACGGAGCAAAAAGAACAGCGGCACTCCCACGAGAAGCGCCGCCCCGAAGCAAAGAAGTTGCCGCTTTGTCAGGTTAAAAAGCACCTTGGACTTAACCCGCGTCAAGTCCTTCGGTACGCTTACATAGGCCATAGAATAGTTGTCCTCCTTTCGCTTAGTGGGCGTTGAATATGGCTTTTGAAATGCTGCCGGTCTTAAAGAGCGCAAAACACAGCAGCACCGTATACCCCATGCACGTCCATATCGCGCCGGAAATGTCGCCGGTGACTGTAATGCCTTGGATCAGCACGGCATAAATGCTGACGCATACCATAATCAAAAAGGCTTGAAAGCCGAGCGCCAGCAGGGATTTCAAATAGTTCTGCCCCATGCCGCGCCATTCGCTGTTTGCCATTGTAGCAAGGGGTATCGGGCCGAGAGAGGTCACAAGGTAAATTTCAATCATGCGCCCATAGATGACGAGCATGATGCAGATGGACAGGATGTTCATGGTAAGACCAACGAACAGGCTTTGGAACCAAAGCCCCAACAGCCCGCCGATGTTTAATTCCGAAAGCTGCGTTTCAAGATCGACTACGGCAGAAGTGATGTCGATGCTCGTTTCCGATATGATAACGCCCGCGCTCTGATTGACGACTTGCTGCGCCATGTCGAATATACCCATGACGATATTCCATGTGTTCGTGACGATCAGCACGGCGGCAAACGTCTTGAACACCCACTTGAAGAATATAAACGTGTCGATGTCGTGCATGTTGTTCTTTTCCGTCACCATCTGGATAAGCTCATAGCACATCACAAAAGCGAGAATAGCCCCGGCAATCGGGATGATGACCGTTTCAGACAGGTTTTGTATCATGGAGAAAATGCCGGAGTTCCAGCCCTGCGGCGTCGCGCCGACGTCAACGGCGATTTCCCCGACTTTTGTATTCACGGTATCGAACATTCCCGAAAGGTTGCTGATAATGCCCTCCGTCAATACGCTCCTGATCCATTCTTCGATTTGATCCCATATCAAGCGTTAATCCCTCCTTTCCCGCGCCCTCCCGCACGGAACGGGAGCGCGCGAAAGGGCTTTATGAAAAATCAACCGAACAGGCCGGAGAGCAGAGGGACGAGGACAAGGCCGATCAAGGCAACGCCGCCGCCTGCCATGAGCTGTTTCATGCCCTGGCTTTTCGCACCGGGGTTATCCTGGCCGTAACCCTCCAAAAGATTGATAGCGCCCCAAATGCACAGGCCCGCGCCGAGGGCGATCACAAGGGTCTGCAAAACGTCAACCGCACTGTTGAAAAAATCCATTATAGTTCCTCTCTTTCAATTTCAAGATTTTGTGTTATTATTACTTTAGGCCATTTGGCTTACAGGCTCTTTAGCTTGGGAAAGGAGTGTGAACATCATGAAGAAGCTTTTTAAGTTTCTTATGATACCTTCATGTGTCTTGTCTATTAAAGACACTTACAGCATATTGGAGGCTAACCGCCTCCTTTCTTTTTTTGTTGATACCTTCATGCATCGATGTCTATTTCGTAGTAGTCGAACACTTCATCCGGCTTTACGATTGCCCGCTGCTTTGTTTTGCGGATGAAAGCAAGATAGCGTCCCGTATCAAAGGAGTTCTTTTTATCGACGTCGGAAAGGTATTTGTAATTGGGGTGACGGGTAATGTCGTACTTATCGCTGAAAAACGGTCTTACCCCGCGCACCTGTAAAATACACTTGCCGCCGTCCATCACGGCGATTTCGTCCTGTGTCATCAGCTCCTTTCCTAATTTCTGATAGTTCAGTCCGTGGGACACTTCGCGCCCCCGGTTTTCGGAAGTGTTGTAGCTGTCGATGGTTTCCTTGCCCAACGCCTCCGAGATTTCCTTTGCGTTCTTGCCCCTGCCGCTCAAAAATAAAGTACAATCGCAGTTGTCGCTGATAATATCGGCGGCGTCTTTGTAAATGCTCTTTAACTGCGATTGACTTTGCAAAATAATAGAAGCCGAGATTTCCCGGCTTCGGATGGTGGCGATCAGCTTTTCAAACTTCGGGATGCTCCCAATGTTCGCAAACTCGTCAAGCAGACATCGAACGTGGACGGGCAAACGCCCGCCGTACACGTCGTCGGCGCGGTCGCAGAGCAGGTTGAATAGCTGTGTATAGAGGATGGCGACGATGAAATTGAAAGTGTCGTCCGTATCGCTGATAATGACGAACAGGGCGGTTTTCCTGTCGCCTATGGTATCCAGCTCCATTTCGTCGGTGTCCATCAGTTCGCGCACCTCCACAATATCAAAGGGCGCAAGGCGAGCGCCGCAGGAAATAAGAATACTCTTAGCTGTTTTGCCTGCCGCCAATTTGTATTTGCGATATTGCTTCAAAGCAAAATGCTCCGGGTCGCGGGCTTCCAGACGATCAAACATGAGATCGACGGGGTTCTTGAAATCCTCGTCGTCCTCTCGCGCTTCGCTGGCGTTTATCATGTCAAGCAGCGTTGTAAAGTTCATTTCGTCCTCCGGCGCTTCGTACCAGATATAGCCGATCAGCGCCGTATAGTATAGGCGCTCGGCCTTGATCCAGAAATCTTCTGCGGATTTTTCGCCCTCTCCCTTGGTGTTGGCTATGATAGTGTTGACCAGCTTCAATATGTCTTTTTCACTGTGGATGTAGCCGAAAGGGTTATATCTCATGCTTTTGCTGAAATTGATGGTATTCAGCACCTTGATACGGTAGCCGCCCTTTTGATACAGGAGCCGTCCACACTCGGTCAGGATGCTTCCCTTCGGGTCGGTAACAACGTAGCTACTGTGCATCTGCATGAGGTTCGGCTTGACGAAAAAGCGGGTTTTCCCGCTGCCGCTGCCGCCGATCACCAGCACGTTCTTATTCCTCGCATACTTGGGCTGCTTCGGGCGGCTGTCCATCGTCAGGCGTTCCGTCTGCGTGAGCAGGACGTTATTTTCAAACACGGGGTCGATGTAAGGCTTGATGTCTGCCGCCGTGCCCCATCGGGCAGAACCGTATTCAATGTTCTTTCGGTACTTCTTGGCGTTGCGGCTTTTCACATACACCGCCAGCCGGATAAGCGCCGCGCCCGCGATGCCGATACAAAGGTCGAATAGGTGGAAACTCGGCGCTGCACTTTCAAAGGCGGACATGAAGCCGTTGAGGATGTGCAGTAGCTTGTCGGCAAAGACCGCTCCTGCCGCGAGGCGGTACGCTTGTCCCACCTTGTCAAAGAGGTACACGAACAGCAGATACGGGACGTTCGCAATAGTCAGCTTCTTGATGTCCGGCCTCATAGCTCGCGCCCCCTGTCCATGTCCCGCACCTTATCGCGGGTGGTGTCAATGGTCTTTGCCTCCTGCTTGGCCTGCGACAGATCGCGCCGGACGGATTTCTTCTGCTCCTGCGTCAACTTCTTGGCGGTAAATTCCCGAAACGCCTGTTGCAGCACGTCCACGTCCCGCCCTTTGAAAAACACAAGGTAACGGGGCGGCTGTGCCGTCGTGTCCTTTTTCAGCGAAAAGTCGATGCCGTATTTCTTCGCCGTATGGGAAAAAGCCCTGATGTTTTGGTCGGTGATTTCGATGTTGGAAACACCCGTGTTGTGCTTCATAAGCTGCCGTAGGGTCTGCTTGCCCTTATGGGGCGTATCACGCTTTTTACGGTACGTCTGCAAAAATTTTCGCAAAGCGGCTTGCAGCACCCGCCCGGTCAGCCTGCCCGTCCTGATGGAAAGGGCAATCGTCTTTTGGGTGACTTCTTCCTGCAATCAGCCCACCCCCTTATCGGATTTCCGGCTCGTCGGCCTTGGGAGAGAGTAAGCCGTTTGCCATATCGTGATTGACAAGCGCGGTGTAGTAGCCGTTGATCGTGGACGGCGCGTTGAACAGCACGGCCAGCAGGTATTTCTTGATGTTGCGTATCTTGGTCGTGTTTTCCCGCAGGCAGTCGAAAACAAACTGGATGTGCATACTGTCCAGCTTCAGGAACTTGGATTTGACGATCTCGGCGGGGTAGTCGTCCCCGGCGACACAGATTGTCTTGCGGGCGCTGCATATGGTTTCAAGCATCAGATCAACGATCTCGTCAAGCTGTTCCCGGTCTGTGTGTGGGTCTTGAATGAGAATGTCATACTCGATGTTTTCTTTGATGATGTCCCGGTAAATCTCAAAAGCTTTTTTTGCGCTGTCGCTCTTTTCCGTTCCATTCCTTTCCCGCGCAGCGCGTAATTCCTCCCGGACGCTTGGAAGGAGAGGGGAAGGGATAGGAATGGAATGGTTATTTAATACATCCGTATTGATATTTTGGGTACTTGATAAGTCGGTTTTTTGTTCTTCTTTAATTAATTGCGTTGGATTTTCCTGCGCAGGGTTTCCCAATGCAGACTTTTCCTGCGTTGGATTATCCAACATTGGATTTTCCAACGTAGATAAATCCGATACAGGCAGGGCGGCGGCTGGCGGTTGTTTTTGTGGCTGCTCGTAAATGATATAGTCTGCGCCGCGCAGCCTGCCTTTACCGTCGCGCTCACGGGAACGCACGATGTACCCGGCGCGTTCCAGCTCCCGGACGGCCTCGCGTATGGCGTCAATCTGCTCACGGTTGATAAGGGCCAGCCCTTTCAGGGTGTAGTCCCAATTCTCCGGTAAGGACAGCATTTGCGATAGCAGCCCTTTAGCCTTAAGGGTCAATCCATCGTTTCGTAGGTGGTGGTTGCTCATCACGGTATAGCCTCTGTTCTTTTCCACGCGGAAAACGGCCATTTCGTCATCAACTCCTTTCACTGTGGATTTGACCGCAGGTAACGCGGTCGGTCTGCCCGGCATATATGGACATTCCGCGTAAACGCAAAACTGGTATTTCCAATGCGGGCGGTAGAAGCGGCAAGCGCCGCAATCCTCATGTACTCCGGCGCTGCCGCTGTCGTAGTGGTCGAAGCCGGGTTTTCCTTGCATGAGGCTTTCAAATGCGCGGCTGCTGCCGGAAGTAAAATACATATCGCGTACCCTCCTTTCCGAAAATGGGCGCAAAAAAAGCGGCGTCCTTTTTGAGAACGGCGCTGTGCACACATAGTTTTTAATTGGTTAAATTTCTAAGAAGTAATCCTTTCCCTGCGTAATAAACTGCTGTATCGAATTGCATACCTGATTTTCAAGTTCTTTGTCCCGACGCATTTTTTTAATCGTACATTCCCAGACAATCAAAACGCGAATGCCTTTATCTTTCAAATCAGATACTACCTGTTCATCGTGTTTTCGATTACCTTCTAGCTTCTTGTTCCAAAATTCAACATTTGATTTGGGAGTATACGCATATGGACAACCTTTATGTCGGTGCCAGTAACACCCATGCACGAACATAGCTACCTTATACCGAGAAAAATATAAGTCCGGTTTTCCCTCAACAGGTGAATAATTCACCCGATATCTCATTCCCCGTCTGTGCAGCAATGAACGAATGTATACTTCCGGTTTGGTATTGGTTCCCTTTATTCGAGCCATATTGCGACTGCGTTCTTCCCGAGATTTTATGTCCATGGCTATACACTCGTTTTTTCTTTCGTATACTCAATAAATTTCCTTAAATTCCAGATGGTATTCCATTTTTCTTTTGGATATGTATCTATATACGGCTGTGGAACGACAAGAATAACCTTTTCCTCTGCCATTTCTTCAAGCTGTTGGGCAGAGATACCCTGTTGTAAGGTGAAGAGATGCTTTTCGCTTATTCGGTTTGCCTCATTGATAACCTGTCTCCAGCGATCTTTACAGGTGGTCTTTGAACCGAGAAAAACAAGTTTGTCGACTGGATAATTTGCATTATGGTAAGCCGCCTCATTTGGAAAAAGGAAGTCAGGACGTTTATTCCCCTCTGTTTTTGGCTGCGCGACATACTTCAATCCATTTCCGTCAAACATGGCGGACAGATGGTGCTCCAGAGATTTTCCGGCACGACTTTTACGCCTGTTCAGCACCATATTGGCTATTTCAATAAAATGTTCCACAGAGGAAAATCCCCTTGTAATCATATCTCCATATCGGGCATACTCAATCTTTCTGAACAGACGATATTCCATATTAATCCATGAAATCAACTCTTTATCAGGGTTTTTTATTATGTTTTCTTCATGATCATACACTTCATTAAAAATATGACGGGCAGTTGCGGACATTTCAGATGAAACGGGGAAGTCAACCGTTAGAGAATCAATAAACTGCATAATAGCAATTTCAGCTTTTGTATCAAGCCTTATTTCTTCTTTTGGGATAATAGTACCGGTATCTGTCGGGCTCATACCGAAAGCATTCAGGAACTCGTTTATTTCAGCTTCTGTCTCCAACACATAACCGCAATAATCTTCATCTGAAAATCTTACGAATACAAAAAGATCCCCGGTATGCTCAGTACGCAGGAAGGGGAAGCCCCGGTCAAAGCGTGTGATACGATACTCATTACGTGTACCACGTCCATAATAGATAAATCGACTGGTGGTCATGAAATCATCCTGCCAGCGGATTTTGACGAATTTGTCTTTGTTTTCTCCCTTTATACCTGGTTCGTCAAAAAGAATGGATATGGCATTTTTGGCTATGTATATACCTGCCTGGTGTGCGCCGGTATCACCGGTGTCATTAGCAGACAGGAACTTACAGTATGCAAGCTCACCGTTGTTTACAGCCTGAATGGCTTTGATGGCGTATGATCCGTTATCCAACATACTCCCTCCCGAATTCCATATTCTGCATAGACTCTATGGTAGTTATTATTTTATTTGCAACAGCAGAGACAAGCGGAACCACAACGGAGTTTCCGAATTGCTTGTAAGCCTGTGTATCCGAAACGGGGATGATAAATGTATCATCATATCCCTGTAGACGGGCGCATTCACGTGGTGTGAGTCTGCGTGGGTTATTGCCCTCCTGTCGAATAAGTATTTCTGATCCATCTTTGTAATATCTAGCGCTGAGTGTTCGTGTTACACCATTCATATCAGCAAGTCCAAAACCGAAACCGTTACCTTTAGCCTTATGCTTTACAGCATAATCCTGTAAGTATTTCCATAGATGATCTGAGAGAGTATATTTTTTGTCAACATCAGTTTCAAGTATATCACTTACTTTGGGAGCTTCTGACGGTGGATTCAATTTGAAATTAAACTGTATATCGTCTCCATATCGTTTTCTGTCAAAACCAACTATTATTACTCTTTCTCTGTGCTGTGGCGTAAATATCTGACCATCCAGAACATCTGAAAATACTTCATAATCCAGCTCTTCAAGAGTTTCCATTATCACTTTCCAGGTATTACCCTTATCATGACTTCTCAGGTTTTTGACATTTTCCAGAAGAAAGGCACGTGGGCGTTTCTCGTTGAGAATTCTAACAACATCAAAAAATAAGGTTCCCTGGGTTTTATCGAGAAAACCCGTGGCTTTGCCGAGGCTGTTCTTCTTGGATACACCGGCAATTGAAAAAGGCTGACATGGAAAGCCCGCTACCAAAATATCGTGATTTGGAATGTCCTTTTCATAGATTTTTGTTATGTCGCCCTGGGGTAAAACACCAAAGTTTTCGAAATAGGTTTTTTGGCAATATCTGTCCCATTCACTGGAAAAAACGCACTGACCGCCGCAGGATTCAAATGCAAGGCGCATACCTCCGATTCCGGCAAACAGATCAATAAATGAAAACCTGCCGGATTGTTTCCGCTGCTCTCTGTACTTGTCATCAAATAAAAGTGTCAAAGCTTCGGTAACACAATCCTGTACAGGCTTGTTTGTGATAGTGGCATATTCTGATAATGTAGTATAAATTCGCTCATCAAGGCGAACGTGGATTTGTTTGGGCACAATAATCACCTCTGGGAAATATTAAATACCTTGTTTTTCCCATTATACTCCTATATATTGTGTATTTCAAGACGTCTGGGCAAAATATTGTACCACATTTATCCCTCTGGGGCATTGCCATAATTGCAGAATTTGATGTTATATTTACTCTCTTGATTTTTAAACAATCTTTTCTGCTATGTAGTCGTGGATGATCTCCCCGAAATCTGCCGTGAACGAGAAAAGGAAGTAGTCAAGCGCCTCCGGGTTCGTGCCCATCGGCGCGGCTTCCTCGGAGAAGCGCAGGCCCATAAGCCCGTAGAGCATTTGAATAATGCGAAACAGCTTGTCCCTGTCTTCCGGGGTGTTCATCGTAACGAGAATGTCTGTCAGGCGGTTAATGGTGTCCATATCGCCACCTGTTGTCACCCATACCATTTCAGCGAATGGCTGCGTGACAGCTCCGGCGACAAGGTTTATCTTGTCCTTGTTGATCTCGCCGGATGGCTTGATGATGCCCTTTGTGACAAGGGGATTGGTGGATGTTTGCATTGTGTACCTCCCTATTTAAACTATATGATTGATTATTTTTGTTCTCAACAACATTTGTCTTGATTTACAATTTAATCTGATGTATAATGCAGCTATAATAATACTACATACGGGGGATGGACGGTGGATATTACACTTTATATTGCGGAAGTAAAGCTGTCGCAACAAAATGAATTGGCTAAAGTTAAGCTGATAGCGTTTTATGACAATATGGCCAGCAATAAGTCTACCTTTTCCTTGATGGAAGTGGTTTCTACGTTGGCATCCATAGGCCACCCCATATCTAACATTTCTCGGTTGAAAAGCTACTTAGCAAAATCAAAGGATTTTCGAAAGATTTCTGAAGGAGAGTATACGATTACGCCAGCTGCAAAAGAAAAGCTAGTAGCAGAGTATGGAGAATTGTTAATCAATGAAGATATAATAGTTTCCGACAACGAGGTGCTTGACGAAGCTCTATTTTGTGGGAAAAAGGGCTATTTGGATAAGCTAATAAAGCAGATAAACCACTGTTACAAGAATCGTTGTTATGATGCTTGTGCTGTATGCATGCGTCGAGTGTTTGAGATTTCCTTAATTCTTGCATATGAGAACCATAGCATTCAAGATGAGATAAAGAATAACGGAGACTATGTAATGCTTGAAAAAATCGTTGCAAATGCTGTCAATAATTCAACATTACATATTTCTCGTTCCAGGAAAGAGTACGATTCAATTCGAGAAATAGGTAATTATGCTGCCCACAAAATTCTATATAATACTCGAAAAAAAGATATTGATGATGTTAAGCGAACATATCGTGTTTCCCTTGAAGAATTGTATTATCTTGCTGGATTAAAGAAATAGGAGGAAAAGGATGGCTAACAAAATTCGAATCAAGTTAGGGCCCATTGAATTTGAAGCAGAAGGCGATAGTGAACTGATTGAACGTGAGCGAGAGCAGTTTTTTAGTTTATTGCCACAAGCAATTGTTGCTGTATCGCCCGTCGTTCCTCCATCATCACAGTTGTTAGAGGCAAAACCTGTGGAAGAAAACTTCTCGGAATTGCCAATAAATACGCCAGCGTCAACACAGTCAGCACATAATGGTGAGTATGAATCTTTAGCTGGTTTTCTCAACGACAAAAAATTTTCTACTGATGTAGAGATTGTTATGGGTGTAGCATATTATATTGAATACATTAACAAAGCAGGAGCGTTCACTTCAAGGGATGTAGAAAACGCGCTTGACGAATCTCGAAAGGACAAACCGTGTAACATATCTCAAATGCTCACTCAAAACATAAAAAAAGGTTATCTGCGTGCATGTAAAGAAAAGAAGGATGGACTTAAATCGTATTGCGTCTTAGATAGAGGAAAGGACTGGTGCGAATCCTATGTTGCATCTGTAAAAGACGATAAGAAAAAAGTCTCTCGCACGAGGCAACAAAAATCACCAGTAGAGTCTGCTCTTCTATGTATATCAACCGATGAACTTAATCTGGATAAATACTGTGATGTATCTCAGATAGCAAAGTTCAATGAACAAATGTTAGTAGTTATGTTGATGTATACTAGAGAAAAAGGAATAGAGTATTTCACTTTCAACGACATCGTCTCCATTTTTAAAAATAAGTTCAAGCTCCCTGCTACTGATAGGAAGGTCAGATATGCCTTTGATAACGGTGGTACAATGTTTGACAAAAAGGTTGAAAAGAAAATCGCATATCATAAGCTTATGAGTGGTGGAATTAAAGAAGCGGAGCGTATTGTTGCATATCAACGAACCGCTGCTGACGAAACAGACGACACCTGATGTCGCAGTGCTTAATGATGTACGTTTCCTATGTTGCTTAATCTGGCCAGTTATAGACGATATAATCTAAAATCATGCAATCTAAGGTGGTCGACGTGATGTCCAAATGGTGCCCAAGTCGTTTATGCCTGACTCAAAAAACCACAAAAGTCATAAAACACATGACCAAAGATTAATCTGCCTATTGGTAGTCGCGTGGTGCCCAAATGATGCCCAACTTTTATAAAAGCACTTGTATAGCGGTTACGAGAGCTTATAAGACGAAACGCCGGAAGCCTTGAAAATACAGGGTTTTCGGCGTTGCCTTATAAAAAGATATAAAGCGAAAAATGGCGATTTTAGGCCCGAAATGCCCCTCGAAATGCGGTCAGCCGCAAGGCTGCGTGGGTTCGAATCCCACCCTCTCCGCCAATCCAGTATGAGCCGCGCCTTTGGGGAGTATGGCTCATACTATTTTTATACGAAAAATTTACTATTATTTCATCCGCAAAATATTACTTGCATTTGCTTTTCGGCAATCTTTTTATTTGCGTGCTTTTTCACACGTTAAGGCAATATGCGCAAAATATTTAATCTCCAATCCGACAAGCAGCCAGAGTGTTTTGGGATAGTGCCATTCTTTCCCTCGTATGGCTTTTCAAAACATAACATATTTTAATTCCGCAGCTGATGATCTGATTTTTCTCATTAGCCCGTCGCGGGTCATGCGCTGCGTGATTTTATCGCGGGGTTTTAGTTGCTTGATATTTCTCACCTCCTGATTTTGGGCATAAGAAAACCCGCCACAGTGGGCGGGCATTAATAAAGCCGCATTATCTAAATTCTTTCATCCAATCTGTCAGAAATGGTACATACCGTGCAAACAGACTTGGATCATAAGCTATACCGATTTTTTCAAGCATAAAAAGCCTAAATGCAATTACTATGATGTAGTACTCTGCCAGAAATTCTGTCCCATTTTTAAATCTTTTTCGTTCCTTACAAAGATGTGTATAGAAATGCCGTGTATTCTTGAGCAATTCAAAATATGTTTTCTTTGATACACCTATACTGCTGATAAGTTTTGTTTTACATTTTCTGTCAGCTCTTAGTAATGGCTCATAGAAGAATTTTATTCTCTCCCTATATCCAATCTTTTTGCCTGCAATAAATTTATCATATTTGCTTTCAATTATCCCTTCTGCTGCATGAGAAGCCAATATAAATCGATGTTCTCCATATATCTGATTGTCCTCATACGACTGTGTGGCAAAGAAAGCATCAAGAGGCAAGGATACTTCTTTTTTTATTTCACAGTAACTTTTTACTGTTTCAGAATTGATTGTTGAGAGAGAAAGTGCAAAGAATCTGCTTTGCGAATGAAACATCTTTTTTGCAGTGGAGTATTTCTTTGTAATTCTCTGCATGTATTCGCTTTCTTCCATACCATTAAACGTAATTCTTTTAATTGGAGGGAAAAAGCCAAGCATAAAGAATAACAACTCATAGATAGCAAAGAAATTATCTTCCACCTTCCTTAATGAAGTATTCCCTACACCAGTTATCTTTAGGTTTAATTCCTTTCTGTCGAAGGTGTTACAAAATAAGACTCTGATCTTGCCATAACTAAAAGTATAATCAGTTTTTGGATAGATGTATTTCATGTTGAATAATATATCCACGACTTGTCGACTCATAGTATCAAATCCTTTCTGCTACATTTTATCACACCCTCTCTTCCAAAAACAGGGTGAAAGCGGCTTTGGGGTCGCTAATCGCCCATCTTCTTATTGTGCCGTAACCTCGCTTGGGCGCTTCGTCATGATCCTATACAGTTCCGTGTCCTACAGGAATTTGTCTACAACGAACAGTATCTCGTTTTCGTAGAACAAAAGCCCTTCGCCGACTCGGAGTTGGTGACATAGAGAATTGCTCTAAGGAACTATCCAAACGTCCCGAAAGAATTTT
The DNA here is from genome assembly GCA_963665505.1 of Christensenellaceae bacterium. Taxonomy (GTDB): domain Bacteria; phylum Bacillota; class Clostridia; order Christensenellales; family Christensenellaceae; genus QANA01. The sequence goes on along the minus strand of OY762275.1, from coordinate 724,710 downwards.
CCGTTCGCCGGCGGCTTGCTTAAGCATATCGATGTCTTCTATTTTCCTTCTTTGCTTCCTACCCTATCCCCCCTCTTTTCGCTGGTCTAGTAGATCACTTCCGCCTGCGGGCACCGTGGTCTGTCCTTCCGTCGAATCGTCCAGTGCGCCGATCGCACCGACACTCGCCGTTGTTGAAAGGCAACAATGTTTAGGATAAAATACAAGTATAAACCAATAAGCGCAAAGATAAAAACACAGTCCCGGCCGGTAGTCCGGGCGCAGAAATCTGTCAGTAACCTACCTCCTCGGTTGTCCGTTCTTTGCCGTAGAAACGAGGGGTGTTTGTTGTGCAAAAAATTGAAAGTAAACTGACAGTGTTTTTTGATAATCCATTTTGGGTTGGGGTCTATGAACGTGTTACAGACGGCAAGCTGGAAGTCTGTAAAATTACCTTTGGTGCAGAGCCTAAAGATTATGAAGTGTATGCGTTCTTCCTCCAAAACTGGAATAAGCTGCGTTTTAGCCCGCCTATTAAGGCCAATCCCAAACAGCAAGTGAAAATCAACCCCAAGCGGATGCAGCGTGCAATTAAGAAGCAGCTTGACACGCAAGGTGTTGGGACAAAATCACAACAGGCGTTGAAAGTTCAACACGAAAAAAGTAAGGCTGCCCGTAAAGAAAAAAACCGCAGGCAGAAAGAAGACGAAAAACAACGTCAGTTCGAATTGCGGCAACAAAAGCGTAAAGAAAGGCACAGGGGCAAATAATCGCCTCTGCGCTTCTTGCTTCACAAATTTTTAAAATTACCGCTCCGTATTTTTGGCCTTGCCGTATCCCGGTAGCAAATTTTGCTTTTCTTTTTTTGCAATAAAAAGCCTACGCGTTTATTTAGGCGCGTCGGAGATAGGGCACCCCTTCTTTCGCCTTTAGACTAATTTAGCCCGAAGTTCCGCTATCTGCCTTGTTTCTATTTTTTTGTCCGCATACTAGGGCTGATTATGCAGTTTTCTCGATGCTTACCACTAGTTCTCACCTTGAAAAAGCTTGTTCCGCATCAATCAGTCCCTCGTCGTATGCTTTCCTGATGATAAGATATTCGCCGCGCCTGACGAAATAAAGGGTGCAGTAATTTCTTTGAATTTGCGTACCATGAAACAAATAGTGTTCCATAATCTTCACCCCTTCATCACCCTCAACATGCCCCAGCGCAAAATCAATAAATTTTGATTCAGCTAAAGTCATGTTCTTATTCAGATGCTTCATTATTTCGCCGATTGATGTCTTAGTTCCCTCCTTTGCTAAGCTGATATAGTATTGTAAAATGGTCTGCCCCATCAAATCACCTCATAAGGCCGATAATATTTGTGCTCCGTCAGTGAAAATATTACTGATATAGAACAGCATAAACTGCTTCTGAAAGCCGCTGTCGCCAAGCATTTTATTTCGATACTCGGCACTTTGCTGATAATAGACGACACCCATGTCGATGTAATGGAATATCATGTCTCTGTCCAAACTGCCTTTTATAAGGCCGTTTTCAATACCCTCATCAATCAGGGTCAGTATAGAATCCCTGTATGTCTGCAAATACAGTTCATATTCAGCTTCAACAGCATTGTTGTATGCCGCAAGCTCTCCGCACAGTTCAAATTTCCCGCTGTTTGTAAAATCGCTGATAATATCTAAAAAATCATATAACTTTTTAACCAGCGCTTCGCCGGAAGAAAGCGTACTTTTCAACTGTTCAATATAATTTGAGAAGATGTGCCTGCCGACTTCAAGGTACAGGGTATCCTTATCCGCGAAATACTTATAGATCGTGACTTTTGATGATTTGGAATTTTCCGCAATATCATCCATCGTGATTTTTTTGATTCCGTCGCGGAGGAACAGCTTGATCGTCGTATTCAGTATTTTGTCCGCTTTCTTATTCATGCTCATTCTCCTATCTCATAGCGGACAAAACGCTTGACCGTGATGTTTTCTTTTAGTACCGCAATGCTCTCGACGATCACGTCGTTTACGCTCTTGTCCGAATCCTTAAAAAAGGGCTGGTCAAGCAGGCAATTCGTCTGATAGTATTTTCTCAGCTTGCCCTCGACAATTGAAGCTATTGCAGCTTCCGGCTTGTTTTCATTTCTTGCCTGTGTCTCATAGATGTTTTTCTCTTCGGCGATCGTCTCCGGCGAAATGTCGGCCTGCGAAATGCAAGTCGGATTCATTGCCGCGATATGCATGGCAAGGTTGTGTGCTAAATCCTTGAAAATCTTCGTTACTGCGGCAAAGTCGGTTTCGCAGTTCACTTCGATCATGACTCCGATGCGTCCATTGGAATGATAATAGACCCCAACGATTCCTTCCTTTGCAATCCTGACCGTTTTTTTATTTGCGATCGCAATACCTTTTTCACGCATCACAACGATTGCCTTTTGGGCATCGCCGTTCGCTTTTTCCAAAGCTCTTTTCGCGTCCATATATCCGGCGCCGGTTTGCTCGCGCAATTGCTTTACTGCATTTGGCGTTACATTCATAATAATACCTCCAAACTGTACTATATTTACTATTATAGTACAGTTGTTATCTGCTGTCAAGATGGTAACTAAAATATATCTGCAAAAACATCTTGCAGTAATCCTCAGCGTGTAATAGGAATTATTTATTCTTATTATAGGAACTGTATACTCATTTAGCTTTATGTAGAGGAAATGTAGAATGATATAGGGTGATATTATTATGCGTGAGCCAAGACAGTTTTTCGATTTTAAGGCTTTTGGACAAGCTATCAAAGCAGCACGGGAAAGTAGAGGATGGACGCGAAATGATGTTGCAGGTATGGTCAACCTTGCTCCACGATACATCACATCCATTGAAAATCAAGGTCAGCATCCAAGTCTGCAAATCTTTTATGAGCTTGTCACCCTTTTGGATATATCGGTAGACCAATTCTTTTTCCCGGACAAGGAAGCAGAAAAGAATACGCAACGCCGCCAGCTCGACGCGCTGCTTGATGTGATGGACAACAAAGGTTTACGGATCGTAACCGCTACCGCAAAGGGCATACAGGAAGCCGACGCAGAGGAAAAATGACGCTCTGCGGAAACTGAATAATCAGAAGAAAATCGCTGTGAACGCAATGTTTCACGGCGGTTTTTCTTTTTTATGCGGATTGTTTGGCATTTTCGGCTCTCCCGTTGTAGTAGGTAGTGGAAGATACCGTAGCAAGCATAGGGAGTGTAGCCACACTCCCGAAAAACAGCTTACCCCGCCGTTATGCCGGGTCGGAGCCGTTTGCTTGTTGGGATAGTCCCAAACCCTTACTGAAAGGCGGTGAAGTATGGCGAACAGGAAGCGGAATATCGTCTTGCGCGTCCCCGTAACGGTGGAGCAACGGACGCTGATTGAACAAAAGATGAAGCTGCTGCACACGGGCAACTTTTCGGCCTACGCCCGGAAGATGCTTATTGACGGCTACATCATCAATGTTGACTATTCCGACATCAAGGTGCAGACCGCCGAGATACAGAAGATCGGCGTCAACGTCAATCAGATAGCAAAGCGGGTAAACACCACGGGGATGGTGTACGCGCAAGATATTGAGGACATAAGGGGGGCGCTTAATGAGATATGGCGGTTACAAAGATCAAACCTATTAAAAACACCGTAAAGAAAGCCCTTGACTACATCCAAAGTCCGGCCAAGACGGACGGGAAATTGCTTGTATCCTCGTTCGGATGCTCTTATGAAACAGCGGACATTGAGTTTGAAATGACGCTTAAACAGGCCATGCAGAAAGGCAACAATATCGCCCATCACCTGATACAGTCATTCGAGCCGGGCGAAGCTACTCCGGAGCTGGCGCATGAGATCGGGCGGCAGCTTGCCGACGATGTTTTGGGCGGCAAGTATGAATACGTGCTGTCTACCCATACAGACAAGGGACATATCCATAATCACATCATCTTCTGCGCCGTGGATATGGTCGAGCACAAAAAATACATTTCCAATAAGCAGAGCTACGCCTATATCCGGCGCACCAGCGACAGGCTTTGCCGGGAAAACGGCCTGTCCGTCGTGAAACCGGGCCGCAACAAAGGCAAGAGCTATGTCGAGTATCAGGCAGACAAAGCAGGGACAAGCTGGAAAGCAAAACTAAAAATCGCTATCGACGCGCTCATTCCCTTATCCATCGACTTTGATGACTTCCTGCGCCGGATGGAAGTGGCGGGCTATGAAATCAAGCGTGGTAAATACATATCGTTCCGCACCCCCGGACAGGAACGTTTTACCCGCTGTAAGACCTTGGGCGAAAATTACACTGAGGACGCGATCACGGAGCGTATCAAGGGCAAGCGCCCTGTCTGTACCCCGAAGCCTGAGCGCAAGGGTATTTCGTTGTTGATCGACATTGAGAACAGCATCAAGGCGCAGCAATCGGCGGGTTATAAACGGTGGGCGAAAATCGAAAATCTGAAACGCGCCGCAAAGACGATGAACTTTCTCACAGAACACGGTATCACGGAATATGCCGGGCTGGAAACGAAAGTCGCAGAGCTGGTTGCCGCCAGCGACCTGGCAGCCGCCGCCCTCAAGGGCGTAGAAAAGCGGCTTGCGGATATGGCTGTGATGATAAAACACATCACCACCTACAAGCAGACAAAGCCCGTTTATGACGGCTATCGGGCGGCAAAAAATAAGGATAAGTGCCGCAACGATAACGAAAGTGCGCTGATACTCCATGAAGCCGCCGCCAAAGTGTTAAAGGCTGCGCGGATCGGCGGCAAGCTCCCAACCGTGGCGACATTTCAAGCGGAGTATGCCCGGATTACCAAAGAAAAAGAAGCCCTGTACGCCGAATATGGCAAGCTGAAAAAACAGGTGAAAGAATACGGCGTTATCAAGAAAAACGTGGACAATATTTTACGCAACGAAAGAGAGCCAGAACGGGGCAAGGAAACGGAGCGCGGATAGATAGATATGTTTACATTGACATGCTATAATAATTTATATCGAGAATCTACATCCATAGTCAATTATAAATAAGCTGTATCGCTAAAAAGCGATAAAAAATCAAAGCTATTCTGAGGTGAAAAATATGATTATTTGGATAGATGGCCCATGCGGAGTTGGAAAAACAACTGTTGCTCGGAAAGTAAAAGATTTGCTGTCTGATAATGAAGTCGAGTTTTTGGATTCAGATTGTTATTTTCAAAAAATGTTCAAGGAAAAGGTAGAAGAAGCAAAAAAAAGCAATAGCTGTCCGGCTATTAGAGGAATGTCTCCGCAAACGAATACAGACTTTGCAGTATATTTTAGAGAACTGATAAAAGAAAAGCTATCAAAAACATGGGTCATTATTGCTATGGCTTTAACTGACGAAATATGCAAGAAACATATTTTCCATTCCCTATGCAGTACGCACAAAAATGTATTGCATATTATCCTGACTGCAAAAGAGGAAACTATTAAATCTCGAATTGAATCTCATAACGGCAGAGGTGATAAAACAAAACATATAAACGAGTTGGGAAATAGCGTGTCATTCTTAGATAAAAACTTCAATGGCGCATTAAAAATTAACACAGATAACCGAAGTGTAAATGAAATTGCCAGTGAAATACTTGAAAATATTCAACGATTTGAAAAACAAGTATAGAAGGCGCTTTGAGATTTTGCCCTGAAAAATATACGCAAAAGACGGAGCGCGGACTTGCAAAAACACAAAAAACAAAGGGCGCGACAGCCTATTAAAGCCGTCGCGCCCCTGTTCATATATACGTTCTAAATCAATACAATGCTCTCGGATTAGTACCGGCAATACGGTAAGACTGCCGCCCTCTCGCAAAGCCCGTACAGGCGGTTGTTTCAGCAAAAAATGCACCTTTTTCATACAGTTTTTCGCTTGCTCTCGTACCTCAGGCATTCAACAACTATAACACGGAAAGACTGTTTACACTCACGGCGGCATCTGCGGCAAGGCTCGTTATATTGCCGCCGTCCGTTATTTCCTATAAAGAAGCTCCATTCCAGCTTCGCTTTTTTGCCCAGCCTCGGCATAGTCAATCATCCCCGGCGGGATAAAACTCCTGAGCTGCAAACTCGGCGTCGCTCATGGTGCGGAGCTTATCAAGGGTGCGGTTGGCCAGTGCCCGCATTTCTTCGTCCAGTTCCAACCGCATCCCGGCTTCGTTAGCCCGAACGTAAACGTATACAGTTCATACGCCGTCCCTTCCAAATGGGAAAGGAGGTCTGACAGGATGCTTTGCTTGTGCATGACCCAGCAAAAGATAACATACCGGTAGGCCGAACAACGCAGGAAATTTTTGAGGACATACGCGATGTTGTCCATTACCATGTTTTTGGTCTCGTCCGTCACCACAAAGGGATGCATGTTCCAGCACTAATCCCCGTCCAGGAAAACGCTCTGCGGCAGCAGCTGCAAAAGCGCATTGCTTGTGGCCGTCTTGCCCACCCCCATCGTTCCGTTGATCAGGATCAGCTTTTTCAAGATACCGCCCCTTTCTTTTATTCAGTATACCATACCGGCCGGTCCTATCGGCAGCCATTTGTCATCCAGCTTATTGTGGTATACAATATGGTCAGATTAAACCGTTTCCGTTATGTAGGAACCGGTGCTCCCGTCCTGCAACAGACATCTGTGAAAGCGAGGCCAACGTCATGCAAAAAACAAAACCGACCCTGGCGCTCCTCTACGATTTTGACAAAACCCTGTGTACCCGGGATATGCAGGAATATAAGTTTATCCCCAATGTAAACATGACCTCAGAGGAATTCTGGCAGGCATCCGATACGCTTGCCAAAGAAAAGAAAATGGACCGTATCCTCGCGTACATGTACCTCATGCGGGAGCAGGCCCATGCCGCGAAAAAGAGTATCCGGCGGGAAAGTTTCGTTGCGTTGGGCAAATACCTGGAATTTTACCCCGGCGTCGAGGCATGGTTTGAGCGGACGAATCGTTTGGGGGACGATCTGGAGGTAAAGGTCGAGCATTATATCATCTCTTCCGGCCTCCGCGAGATCATCGAAGGCTGCAGCATCTATCAGAACTTCCGGGAAGTCTTCGCCTGCGAATTCCTGTACGATGAAAACGATATTGTTTGCTGGCCGAAAAATGTTGTGAATTTTACAACCAAAACGCAGTTTCTGTTCCGGGTCAACAAAGGTGTCCTCGATCTTTCCAACGATGTGGATTTAAATAAATACGTTTCGGAAGAAGAACGCCCGGTTCCTTTCCGCAACATGCTCTACATCGGCGACGGGCTGACGGACGTGCCCTGTATGAAGCTGGTCAAAGTGAACGGCGGTTATTCCATCGCCGTCTACCCAAAAGGCGGGAAAGACAGGGTCGAAGAATTGCTTCGGGACGGCCGCGTAGATTTTATACTGCCCGCAGATTATTCGGAAAACAGCGAGCTCGACCAGACGGTCCGCGACATTCTTTACAAAATGGCCATGGGCGATTCGCTGAAAAAGAAAAGCCGGGCGCAAATAAAGTCCGTTGCCCGGGATCAACCGGTTCCCGGCCCCGCCGCGGCAGAGCACCGGGCGGCCAATAAAAACGGACAGCCCGGTAAAACAGAAGGATAGGCGGGTGAAACGATGCTCCCCTCCGTAAAACGCGGCTTTGCGCCGCAGGATGCGCGCGATTTCCAAGGGCCGGCCCTGCGCACATTGCACCGAGCCGCAGAAGAACTGTATTTTTTGCTGAACCGCGGGTATCCGGTCAAAAGCGCCGCCACTTTCATAGGCAACCATTATCTGCTCTCCGCACGCCAGCGGATGGCCCTGGCGCGTACGGTTTCCTCTAGAGCAGATCTTCTGAAGCGGGCCGCCAGACAAAAAGACCCGCGGGACATCGCGGGCGAGACCGTCCATATAGACGGCTTCAATCAGATCATAACGCTGGAGGTTGCATTTTCCGGCTCTCCGGTCTTGCTGTGTATGGACGGCGCTTTCCGCGACCTTGCCGGGCTCCGCGGCACATACCGGCTGATCGATAAGACCGACGCCGCCCTTCGCTCTATCTTTGCCGCGCTGCGGCGGCTTCCCGTAAGGCGGGCGGTTTTCTGGCTGGACGAACCGGTCTCCAATTCCGGCCGGCTCAAGACCCGCATCGCCGAGATCGCGGAAGAAACACAGTTTGCCATCGGGATAGAGATCGTCGCAAATGTAGACAAAACGCTGTATACGCTTCCCAACGTCATCAGCAGCGACAGCATCGTCCTCGACCATTGCCCAAGCTGGCTGAATCTCTGCGGGCAGATACTGCCCACTCTCCCGGGCGCATGGATCCTGCGACTGGCGGAATATCCCCTGCCGGCAGAAGAATAATTTTCCCCATCCAAAAACATAGCGGTACCGCCGCCCGATACGCCGGCCCCCTTGTCTTGCCGGCGCCTGCCATCCGTATATTTTTGCATCCGTACTTTCGTGCACAGCATATCATATTGTAAAGGTCGACAGCGTTTTTTTTATTTTCTTCCGGCTTCATCCGGTCTGTTTATTGACAAGAGAATAAATTTCGCTTAAACTGAAAACGTACTTTTAGGAAAGGTGGCGTTTTGATGTCGGTTCTGTCGGTTAAGAGGTCTTTCAATTAAATATCGCTGCAAAAGAGACGGCGCTTAGAGGGGTGGACCCTTTCTTTTCGTTACTCTTTTGAAAGACATACCGAACAGATTGCTCCAATCTTTTTTTAAACCGATGCGCGGCAACGTTTGATTGCCACGCTGTTTTTATATACGGAAGGTTTTGCCCCGGAGAGCATCTGCACTTTTGGAAGTGCGCTTGTCTTTGTGGGCTTTTTCGTATGACAAGGAGAATATAATGCAAACTTTCACGATACTCGAATTTGATACGATACTGGAAAAATTGGCGGAAAACGCGCTGTCCGCGGCTGTAAAGCAGCGCTGTGTCGACCTGCAACCGACGCTCGACGAGGCCGAAGCAGGCCGCTGGATGGAGGAAACGACACAGGCCAAACGCCTCATCGAACAAACCGGGACGCCCCCGCTTGCCTCCATGTCCGGGTTGGAAGAGCTCCTGCATCTGATCGACGCCGGCGCCATGCTGCTGCCCGAACAGATCCTGCATGTGCTTTCTTTCCTCATATCCTGCCGGCGGATGAAAACATACCTTGAAAAAGCCGAGAGGACGGGCATAAACATCGCCTGGTACGGCAAATCCATCGATCCGCTGGCAGAGCTGGAAAACGAGATCGAGCGCTGTATACGGAATGGAGCCGTAGAGGATAGGGCTTCCGCGCAGTTGTACGATATCCGGCGGCAGATCTCGCTCCGCGGCGACCAGATAAAGGCGAAATTGAATGTGCTTCTGCAGAAAAACAAGGCGTGGTTTTCCGAAGACTTCATATCCGTCAAAAACGGACACTATACACTGCCGGTAAAGCGCGAACACAAAAACGACATCGCCGGCACCGTGATCGCGATGTCCCATACGGAAAGGACCTGCTTTATCGAACCTTCCTCCGTCAGCAAATGGGAGGCGGAGCTTTCCCGGCTGCAGATCGAGGAAGACGAGGAGGTCCGGCGTATTCTGTATACGCTGACGGCGTGTATCGCCGATGTGCACCCGGCCATCAAATTGGATATGGAGACGATGGAAACGCTGGATTTCCTTTTTGCCAAAGGAAAGCTGAGCCTCTTTATGCACGCAAATCCCGTCCACATAAACGCCGATAGAAAGCTTAGCATCAGCAACGCCCGGCACCCCCTTTTAGACCCGGGCTCCGCCGTGCCGCTCAACTTTTCCGTTGGGGAAAGCTACACCGGGGTAGTCATCACCGGGCCAAACACCGGCGGCAAGACCGTCGCGCTGAAAACGATCGGCCTTCTTTCGTTGATGGCGCAAAGCGGGCTGCATGTGCCCGCCGATGCAGCCAGCAGCTTTTGCATGCAGAATATGGTGCTGTGCGATATTGGCGACGGGCAGAGTATAACGGAAAATCTTTCCACTTTTTCCGCGCATATGAAAAACGTGATCGAGATTTTGCAGCAGGCAGACGAGGAATCCCTCGTGCTGCTCGACGAACTCGGCTCCGGGACCGACCCTACCGAAGGCATGGGGCTGGCCGTCGCGATCTTGGATGCGCTCTGTGCAAAAGAATGCCTGTTTGCCGTAACGACCCACTATCCGGAAATCAAAGGATACGCGGCCCATAAACCGGGGCTGGTCAACGCCCGTATGGCTTTTGACAAAGAAAGCCTGCTGCCGCTCTACCACCTTGAGATCGGGGAAGCCGGCGAAAGCTGCGCCCTCTACATTGCCCAAAGGCTGGGTATGCCCCGGCCGATCCTTGCCCGCGCACAGGAAGCCGCTTATGGGAATGCCCGGGAAAGGCCATCGCTTTGGGCACCGGAAAGCATGCCCGCCCCCGAAAGCCCCTCCGGAAGGCCGCGGATCATCAAGAAAAAAGAGCAGCCGCCCAAAGCGCAGTCGCAGAGCGGCAAATTCCACATCGGGGACAGTGTGCTCGTCTATCCGGATAAAAAAATCGGCATTGTGTATGCGCCTTCCAATGAAAAGGGGCAGGTCGGCGTCCAGATACAGGGAAAGAAGAAGCTTATAAACCATAAGCGCATAAAATTGCATGTAGCCGCCGGCGAACTCTACCCGGAAGATTATGATTTTTCCATCCTGTTCGACAGCGTAAAGAACCGGAAGGCCCAGCATATCATGGGGAAACGCCATGAAGAAGGAAATATCTCCATCCTGAAGGAAGGCGACAAGGAAAAATGAGTGCCCCTTCCCCTGTCTATAGCTCGAGCCAAGGCACCCGCCTTGGCTCTTTTTGAGAAAGGACCTTTTTTTCAGTACCTAAAGGTCCCGCCAATAAGTAAAAAAAGTGTTTAATGGTTTTGCTCGGCGGCCATAGCGTCCGCCTTGGTCCTGTGCACGGTGCCTCTCGGATGTTCCGGCGGCGCATAGATCGAATAGAGCTTGAGCGGCCTGTTCCCGGTGTTGATCAGATTGTGCCATTTACCGGCCGGGATGAGGATCGCGTCGTTCGCGAATACCCGCCGCTGGAAATACAGATCGTTCCTGCTATCCCCCATCTGCACGATCCCCTGCCCCTGTTCGATCCGCAGGAACTGATCGGTGGCGGGATGCCTCTCCAACCCGATCTCCTCCCCTACATTGATGCTCATCAGGGTGAGTTGCAGATACTTGCCCGTCCATAGTGCGACACGGAATGCATTGTTTTGCAGGGTGGCCCTTTCAATATTTATCACCATTGGTTCCGGCCCATAATCCCGCAACATGGTAGTGTTTCCGTTGTTGGGACCTCTTCTAAACATGCGACATACTCCTTTCCACGCTTTTATGGTATGATATGACCCATATTTTGGAGATGTGTCTCAATTCACAAAGAAGTTCTCACCAATCCCGCCGCACCGCATGGCGGCGGACCGGAAGCAGCGCCGCCGTACAGACGCAGCCGCAGAGCAGGATGCCCACGCACAATACCGTCCAGGGTATGCCCAGCAGAAAGATGGAATCCTGGGCGGACGTCGGGAACAAAAACGCGGGCAGCGAAAGGCTGGCCAGCGCCCCGGCCGCCATGCCCGGCCAGAACAGTAAGGCCAACCGTATCATAGAAAGCCTTGAGAGATCCTTGTTTGCCATACCCATCCATTTAAGCATTTCCCGGGCGCCTTTATTTTGCAGGGACGCCGCTTTCTCCCGGGCCGCCAGTAAAGCGGCCGTACAAAGAAGGCAAAACCCGCCCGTCACGATAAGGTACGTCATTTCGCCCAACTTTTTGTCCCATTCTTCTTCCAGCGCCTGGGTAGCGTTGACGACGTTTCCGCCCTGCGCAACCAGCGCATCGGCCACGCTTTGCGCACAGCCTATATTTTTCACGCGCACATAGAGCACGGTATACGCCGTGTCCCCTCCGCTTTTGCGCAACAGTTTTTTGGCGGTGGAAAGGCTGATATAGGCGGCGGCGTTTTCGTCCGCTTCCAGGATCCCTGCGACTTTAGAAACCACCGCGCTTGTCCCTTCCCCTGTCTGTATAGAAAAACGCGCGCCCAGCCAATCGACCGCGGGCAATTCTTCCTCCGGACGATCTTCTCCGTTCGTGAACTGCCGGCAGGCGGCGGTGTTGAGTACGATATAGGGCATGACGCTCTCTTCCGGGAAGACAGACCCCTGCGAAAACGCGCCCTGCAGATAGGCCACGTCTATGCCCGTCAGCGTCAGATCCGCCGTATACACGCCCACCGTTATGCGTACGGGCACTTCCAATACCGGCGTCACCGCCGTCACGTTTTCCGTCTGTGCGATCTTCGCGATCTCCTCCTGCGAAAATTGTTCCGTATAGGCGACGATCTCATACGGCTGCGCTTTTTCCTGCCGTACGCTGAAAAAAACAGCCCCTGCAAAACACAGGCAGAACAGCGCGACCGCAAACCCGGCTATGGGCAGCGCTGCCCCTGCGCCCCACAGCCCCTTTCTCGCTATCTTGAACAGCTCAGAGGTCCGCATCCTTTTTCTCCCTGCGCTTTCTATACACGGTAAAATACACGATACCGCCGGCGATGGCCGCACCGCCTATCAGTACGGATACCCACCATTGGCCGGCTTTTTCGGGCTCTTCTTCACTGTCCGCGGTAGAGGCCACGATCACCGGTTCGTTGATATAGGTGGAAATCGCCGTCTCCTGTGTATATACGTTTCCTGCGGCGTCTTCATAGAGCAGCGTGAGCGTGCCGTCGGTCCGGCCGTATTGTTCCTCGTCCTCATAACCTTCGGTCATATCCTTGGTCCCGATGAACACATTTATTTCTTCGGGCATAGATGTCCCGGCTTCCATATTGCCGAAAAAAACTGTGCCTTCCGAGAGCAGCCCCGGTACGGATAACGTCACCCGCACATTGTAGATTGCGCTGCGCCCCAGGTTCATCACCTGAAAGGAGAGGGACATCGTATCCCCGGCGTTGACTTCTTTCTCTATATCCGAAACTTCCATTTCCACACGCAGCGGCTGGCTGACTTCCACAGGGACACTGCCGCTTGCGTTCAGCGTAGCGGCCTCGCTGTTGTCATACTCTATGGATAGCAGGATATTGTACCGCTGGGCCGGCGTTTCCAGGTCGATCTTATACGTAAGCTCTATATCCATGCTTTTCCCTTTTCCCAAATCATCGATATAAAGCACATTTCTCTTGTTCTGCAACGAAAAATTCGGCGAATCGCACGATGCCGTGAGTATCATATTCTGCACGGCCGCCTTTGTATTTGTATTTTTCAGCGTGATTGTAACGACGCATTCTTCCCCCGCGACGGCCGGGGAAGGGTTCACGCTGTAACTCTCCACGATGATCTTGGGTTGGGATGTGGGCGTTGCCGAAGCCTGTACGTCTATATCATCGTCCGCATTCTTTCCGTCCGTGATCGTGACATACACGGGATACGACTCCTGTATCAGGCTGCCGTCCGCACTTTGCGCCTCTATACGGATCGTGACAAGATATGTCCCGTTGTAGCGTTCCGCGGCCAGCGGCAGGTCGAACCGTACAAGATAAGACGCGACAGTTCCTCCGCCGTTCACGGTATTTTCCGCCAGCGCCACCGTTTTCTGATAATTGCTGTATACGAACGGAGAATTCGCTGTGCCTCCCAGATCGGGCGTGGCGGTGATGCTGTCGCCCACGATCTCCCCGCTTGCGACCAGCGGCAGTACGATTTTGGCTTCTCCGTCCTGTACGGCGGGCGTATATCCGTCTTCATAGGCCTTGTCCATCCCCGCATATATATGGGTGTTGTCGATCGCAAGGCCGGCCGCAGTGGCCGTTTCGGTATCCGCTTGCGAGGACGGCGGCGCCGTTTCTTCTTCGGCCAGCACAGTGGCCGGCAGCAAAAAAAGCAGCAGCAATGTCGCACAAAAAAGGTTCCGTTTTCTCATGCCCGTTCCTCCCGTATCTTTCCATGGTCCAGGACCATGCTCTTCTCCGCGCCTATATGTCCCCGGGGTCCGCCCGTAAACTCTATCACCGTATATTTCCCATAGCGGCATACCGCATGCAGACTGCCCGCAAGTTCCTCCGGTTTATCCATGTCCGCCGCAAAATCATCCAGCAGCAACAGCTTAGGCTGCGTGATGAGTGCCCGTGCGGTGGCGGCCTTGTGCCTCTCCAGCACCGAGAGCTGCGCCGGCCGCGCCTGGGCGGCATACAGCAGCCCCCATTGCTGCAGCTGCTCTCTTGCGGCCTCTTTCTGCCGCGCCCGCCCCGCCCCGCGTATCGCGAGCGGGAGTGCCACATTTTCCCAAACGGACAGATCATTTAGAAATACGGGGTCCCTTTGCAGCATCCCGATGTTTTGGTTCCGGAAAGCTGCCGCCGCGTCTGCCCGCATAGTATGTACTGCCTCTCCCAGCACATAGATCTGCCCGGCGCTCGGAAGCTCCATACCGGCGATCAGCCGCGCAAGCGTCGTTTTCCCGCTGCCGGGCGGGCCGATTATTTGCACATGCGCGCCTTGCTCCACACAAAAACTTATATCCTGCACGGCCCGTATGCCGCTCTCATATAGTTTTATAACATGCGCCAGCCGTATACATGCCGTCATGTCCGCACCACCGTCAGCACACCCGCGTCCATTTCACAGACGGTATCGCACAGTGCGTCGATATCCACCTGGTTATGGCTGGCGAGTAAAATCGTTTTCCCCTGGCTGCGCAGGTCTTTGATGAGCCCGCGCATATCCGTCGCCCCGCTTTTGTCCAGGCCGTTCAGCGGCTCGTCCAAAATCAGGATGGACGGGTTTTCCATGATCGCCTGCGCAATACCCAGGCGTTGGCGCATACCCAGCGAATACTTCCCGACCGGCTTTTTCATCGCCGGGTCCAGGCCGACGCGCCGGATCGCCGCGCCGACCGCCGCCTTGCCAACCTTTCTTTGCAGCGATGCAAGGATCTGCAGGTTTTTCATACCCGGCAGATTGGGCAAAAAACCAGGCGTTTCGATGATAATGCCCATGCTTTCCGGGAAATCCATCTCTTTTCCCACCTGCTTATACCGCACGAATATCTTTCCGCTCGTGGGGAGCAGAAACCCGCAGATACATTTCATGAGCACAGTCTTGCCGCTGCCGTTGTTTCCGACGATCCCGTGTATCTTCCCTTCTTCAAAATCATGCGAGACGTCCCGCAGGACCGTCTCTTCCCCGAACCGCTTGGTCACATGCTGCACACTGATGGCGACGTCCATTTTCTCAGCCCTCCGTTCCCGTAAAAACGAAATTGTAGGTCTTAGCCGCCCGCAGCGCCAGCGCAAAACAGAGCGCGATCAGGGCACCGAAGATCACATACGTCTGCCACAGCCGCGGCAGCAGGTCGTACCCGAAATTGTGCATATGATACGTGGCCTGGTTGAGCGGCGAAAGCCACCCCACCGCCACGTTGGCCTTGTATATCCATTCGTCCGGCAGGTCGAACAGCGTCTTTATCAGGGAGGGGTTCAATAAAAACCCGAACAGGCTGAATACGAACACGCTGATGACCCCCGCCCGCTGGCCTTTCCACAGGTTGAACACCAGCATAACGCTGGCCATAAGGAGCGCATACAGCAGCATCAACAGAAAGATCGTCGCCATACAGTTGTATGGCCGGCTCATCTCCAGCGTTTTGACCAGCGCCGGCAGCGCCACGGTTTTGCCCGCGCCCGAATAGCCGAGTATCGCAGCCGTCTCGCTCCACATATTGCCGATGAAAGAATTACGCATACAGACCAGTGCGGTCGAAAGCAGGATGAACACCATATAGACGCCCGTCGCCAGCACGATGTATAAAATCTGCCCGGCGACCCAGGTTTTCCGGTCGATCCGCACCAAATAAAACGGCGTGCCCGCATTGATGAAAGGCATGTCCGCAAATAAAAGCAGCAAGAGCAGCGAGGAAAGCAATATCGAGTTGCTGTCCCCGAACGTCCAGACAAACGCCTCTACGATCTGCATCGTGGTCCCGCATTCCTCCGCAAACCGGACCGCCTTGTCCGAAAGCAGGAAGCATAAAATAAAGGCAAGCGAAAATGTGATGAATATGCGCGGGTTTTTATGCCATTGCCGGAAATCGTATGCGGCAACGGCGCACGTTTGACGAATCTTAGCCACGGGCGATCCTCCTTTGCGCCACGATTGCGAAACAGAAACTCAGTATGACGGAAAGCTCCGCTAGCAGTAGGATGACGCCCAAGCTGCCCAGTACCCACGCTTCCGAGGGGAACAGCCATTCTTTGGGATACAGTACATAGAACGCTTCACAGTACCGTTCATGCAGGATGATCAGCAGGTAATATAAGATGAATGGCGAAGCATACGCCATATAGCGGCTCTGGGCCAGCGCCGCAAAGGTGAAGCCGACAAGCGACCAGAACGCGCCGGAAAAGAACAATACTGCGGCTTTGAGCAGAAACTGTGCGAAATAGGGATAAACCGTTTCTTCCGGTCCCGCCGCCAGTTCCATCGGGGTGAAAATTAGCGCCGAAAGTCCATACGCCGCTACCGTACCCAGGAAGAGCGCCAGCCCGCCCGAAAGCGCGCAGGCGATCACTTTGCCCCGGATATACGGCCATATGCCGCAGCGATGCACATACAGTTTGAGAAACCCGGTCTTAACATCGTCTACGAAAGCGGCGGTAAAGGGCAGGCTGCAGAGGATCGGGATCGCGAGCGTCACCCAGTCGGAAGAAAGGGCTGCCGTCATCAGCTGCGCATGATAGCCGTTGGCCAGGTCGCTGCCGTTCTGTACGATCCGCATCATCTGCACGATATCCTCAAGCGAAGAGAGGAACAGGACCAACACGACCCCGATGCTCCCGATCACAAACCCCCGGCCGGTGAGCGCACGTTTTATGTCCGTTGCAACCGCATAGTTTTTCATACCAATCTATCCACGCCCCCGTCTTGCCAAAGCCGTCCTGCACACGGCGGCGTCCTCAATACATCAGCCCCCTGTCGATGACACTGCCGTCGATCGCGTTCAACGTCACATAGCACATCTCCGCCCCCACCTGCACATCGCCGGATACTTCGTTTTTGTCATAGCCCATAAAGCTCCATGTCGGGATCAATTTATAATCATTGCTGTCCTGCATGAGCACTTTTGTGAGGCCCAGTTCGATCCGGTCGATCACGATCTCGGCTTCTCCGATAAAAATGGTCGTATTCGTCCCGTCCCCATCCGAAGACGTGGGGGAAAGCAGATAATCCATCTGTTTCAAAAACTTTTCCTTTATTTCCGCCCAGGGCAGGACCTGCACGTTCCCGTTGTCTACCTCTGTAATTACGGAGGGGTTGGCCCAATACACCTGTTTGATCTCTCCGTTCTGCGTCTCTATGAAAAGATACTCCGCTTTCCAGAGGTTCATCATTTCCCCGCCGTCCACACCCGAGGCTGTCGTCCCGATAAAGCTGTCCACATAGGTTTCCTGTAACCCGCTGTACGTCCGTGTATAGTAATATTGATAGTAGTCTTCCCCTTTGCTCACGCTGTCCAGCATCATGTAGTCGATCCCCATGGCTTTCACATATCCGTCGACCATCTGCTTTTCCTGCAGGAACGTTTTGTCTTCGGATAACGCCGCCGGCGTGACGAGCACAGCCGTAAGTCCGCTGTCGTCGCCTGCATATTCGGTATCTTTCAGATTGAAAGTAGACCCCGAAGCCATGCTGTCGTCCGTGCTCCAGTTCACAAAATCGATGCTTGTCACATGCCCGTTGGTGACGGCTTTCATGTTGGATTGATACGTCCCTCCTTTATACGTAAGCTGGTACGTCGCTTCCTCCAAATCCGAATCGTCTGGCGCGTCCTGATAATCTTGCTGCAGCTCTTCTATCTTGATCTGCAACAATTCCACATCGGATAGACTTTCGATCTCTTCCATCGATAGGCCTTTATATGCTTCGGGTAGCTCAAACCCATAGCCCAACTCTCCGTTCTGCGCCTGGTACAGCATTTCCTGATAAGCGACCAGCATAGTCGCCACTTCCGATTTCGTGAGGCCCGCCCCGTGGTCATAGACCGTTGCGTCCGGGCAGAACACGGATACGATAGTCTCCAGTTGTTCTCCGTCTTCAAACGGGGCTTCTTCCACCGAGAGGACGGGGATATTCGTCTTGTCGATATTCGAAACGACTGCGTCGATCACCAGGCTGTGTCCCGAATCATAGTCTTTTTGATAGGTCCATATTTCCGTCTCCCCGGTATCTCCGTCCGTCGCCGATGCTGTCTGCTGGATATCTTCTTCCAGCTGATTATCCCCTTTTTGTACAACGGCTTCTTCCTCGGGCGTCGGCTGGCAAGCTGTCGTGAAACAGGCGACCAGCAGGACGGGCACCAACAGACACGCGACGCCCCGCACGAACCGCCGGCTCTTCCTGCGGAGGAACATGCCGCGGATCCGCTTCTCCATATGCTTCTTGCCGCTCGTCGTCCCCATCCCCAGCGCATAGCGCATATAGCGGCTGCTGCCGAGATCGAGGATGGTATGGATATATAGGTTTCTCTGTTCTTTTCCCAGCGGCGCCGTCACGCATGCATCGCAGGCGGTCTCCATATCGGCCGCTATCTTAGCGCTGGCGGCCCATACAACCGGGTTGAACCAGTAGATTCCCCGCAGAAATAATAGCAAAAGGCTCACAAAATAATCTTTTCGTTTATAGTGGGTCAGTTCGTGCCGGATGCTGAGTTCGATCTGCATGCGGCTCATATTGCGCACCATGCCTGCGGGCAGTAGCAGAATGGGCCGCAGCGAAAGCGTAAGGGCGGGCGAAATCATGCCTTTCTGCACATAGACCGGTATGTCCGCCCGGATGCCCAGTTCTTTTTTACAGGCATCCACGATTTCTTTCACATAGCGGGGCGTATCGGTTTTTTGCGTGCGGAGATTTCTCCAAAAGCGCCTGTGCAGATACAAAATATAGCCAAAATAGGAAAGCACGCCGGCTGCCCACACCAAAACCAAAACGGCCTGCCAATCCACGGAAAAAGCAGATTCGCCAGACACGGCGGACGCTATCCCGGCGCTGCCTGTGGTCGTCCCCGGGACCGTTTTCTGCACACGTTGCCATGTGAAAGAGGAAGAATCGCTTAGCGCCGCTTCCGTATCGAAAGAAATCCCCGTCTCCGGTTCCGCGGCGGCTTCTCCGCTGCTCTGCGGTTCTGCGGCCGCAGCTTCCTCCTTTTCCGGTATCACAAACAATTTCACGCTGCTGTTGATCGTGACCGGCAATAACAGCCGCGCCAGCAGCAGCGTCCATACCAAGTAATGCATCGAGGCGGAAAGATGCTTATAGAAAATCTTTTTGAACGCAAGGGTCCCGCCAAACAGGGCCGCCGCATATACCGTGACTTCCAAAAGAGCATTCAACAGAGCCGTCATTTGGTATCACCTTCTTTGTTCAGCGTATCCAGCAGGTCCCGCAGTTCCGCCCGGTCCTGCGCGCTCAGTCCGCCGTCCCTGATCATGCACACTAAAAATTCCTTGGCGGCACGATGCTCTATCTTCTCCAGCACGCGGCGGCTTTCGGCAAGGATACAGGCGCTTTTGTCCACCGCGGGAAAATAGAATTTATCCCTGCCCAGCTTCTTGAAGCGGACCAGGCCTTTCTCGGTCATACGTTTGAGATAGGTCGCATAGGTGTTATACTTCCAGTCCAGGCCCGCGTTTTCCATCGTCTCTATGATGCCAGAAATCGTCTGGTTGGGTTTTTCCCATAAGGCGGACATCACGGCCCATTCTGCTTTGGTCAGCGACTTTTTCATAGTAAACCTCTTTTCTACCTATAAATATCACAGCTGTTTACTACAAGTGTAGTGTTAAGTGCAACTGTTGTCAAGAACCTATTTGTGAACATTTTGTTGCCGCCGCCTAGCAAGACTCAATACATCAGCCCCCTGTCAATGACGCTGCCGTCGATCGCGTTGATGGTCAGAAAACAATTTTCTATTTGCCAATTGTCGCTCACTCCGAAGAAATTCCACGCGGGCACCAATTGGTATTCGTCTGTACTGTCCTTCTTAAGAAGCTTCACCAGCCCGAACTCGATTCGGGTGATGCTCACCTCTTCTGCCAGTCGGAAAAAAACGGAAGAATCGCTGGCGGTAAGGAGGTAATCCATCTGTTTTTTAAAGATTTCTTCGATCTCCTCCCAGGGCAGCACCGCTACATTTTCGTTTTCCACAGCGGTGATGACGGAGGGGTTATTCCAGGATAAACTGACCAATTCTCCCTCGGCCACCCTTACGCTGCAATATTCGGGGTCCCACAGGTCGATGACTTCCGCCCCGTCGGCAAAAATCGAACTGCCTAGATGAATTTCCACATAGTTCTCATGGAGAGAACCGTACTGGCGTGTATAGACCAGCGTGTAATAGCCTTCTTCATCTTCTCTCACCAGATCTAAAATCAGGTAGTCCGTGCCCAGTTTGGCTACCGCTTCATCCGCCACCTCCCTGGCCTCCTCAAATCTCTCGTCGCCTTCCAATGTTTCGGGTTTTTGATACAGTGCGTATAAATTGGCGGGAAATCCTTCCCCTCCCTCAAACCAAGGCGGTGTAGCGTTGTAGATAAAACTTGAGCCTAAATAGACTGGCTCCGAATTTGAAAAGCTAACGCTGATGGTCTCCCCGTCACTCTCATAATACATAGCCGCATGATATGTCCCTGCAATCTCGTCCTGTTCAAACTGATAGTCCGGCTCAATATAGGCAAAATCGGGCACCGTCTGATACTGTTCCTCACAGTAACTAAGCAGGGCATCCAGATTTGCCAGCCTCTGCGCCCGCTCGCTTTCTGGGACGATGGAGGTCGGGTCGTCTTCCTCTACGGGCAGCCTCTCTTCCACCCTGTAACGCTCTTCCTGATATTCCAAAATGATTTTTTCCAGTTGCTGCTTGGTGAGTCCCTGCGATTTGTAGATATGCTCTCCCTCGGCAAATGCTTCCGCGATTTTTTGAATAGATTCATCCGCCTTAAATTCTTTGAGCGCGATGGAAAGCACGGGAATGTTTTTACTCTGGGCCTGCAGGATCTCACAGTCTAACTTCAGTAAAGGACCGTCTTCATATTGTTTCTCATATACAAAGTGCTGCCCGGAAAGGTCTTCTCCCTCGGAAGAGGCCGTTTCATAGATTTGCTCTTGCCCGTCCCCCTCTTTATTTTGCACAGCTTCTTCCTCCGGCGTCGGCTGGCAAGCCGTCGTGAAACAGGCGATGCTCATCATCAATGCCAGTACCATAGCGGCCGCTGTCCTCTTGTTCGATCTTTTTACCGGTTTTATCATGGCTTCCACCCGCCGGCCCAGTTCGCTTTTTCTCTTCGCAAACAACATCGTCAACGGGGCCTGCATTTTCTTTCCTGTCAGCCGCAGAACGTCAAGCAGGCTTTGCAAATAGACCCGCTTTTCCGATGTATCGAGGTAGCGGGTGACCATCGTATCGCAGGCTACTTCGACATCGTCCAAATATTTCTGATACGCGGCCCAGACCAGCGGATTGAACCAATGTACTGCCTTGGCGATACACCAAATCGTACTTTTCAAAATGTCCCGCCGCCGGATATGGCATAACTCATGCAGGAGGATGCCCTTCAGTTTGGTGTCGCTGAAGGTGTCCAATAGCGTAGAAGGGAGCAAGATCGTGCTGTGCAACATGCCATAGGTGATGGGTATGTCGATGCCGTCGCAGCATGCGATGCGTATATCCCCTTTTAAACCCAACCGCTCCTTGTTTTCTTGCAGCAGGGCACACAGTTTGGGTGCTTCTTTTAGGGAGCGCCCCACTTTCCGAGAAAACCGCCGTCCCCGGACCAAAGTTTTGCCTAAAAAGGCGAGCGCACCCCCTGCCCAGGCTATGAACAAATACGTCCAGATATCTATGCTCTGCAGCAACCGCATCGCTGTTTCAAAAAAGGCGAGCGCATCCGCTTCCGTCTCCGTATCGGCAGAAGATGTATCTGAAACAATATCTTTTGAAAGCCCTTCGCTTGCGCTGTCCGCACTGTTCGTCTCTATGGAATAGGCGGCGCTGTCCGCGGTCCCCGCCGTTGCTGTTTGTTCCGCTTCGGCTTGCACAGTTTCCCGGGGGAACAGGCTATCCAGGTGGACCGGAAAGGGCAGCGTCACAGGCAAAACCAGCCGGGCAAGCACAAGCCCCTATAGAACCAGCAGACTGCGCGGGCCCAGCCGTTTCGCCCATAAGGAGCGTATCTCCAAAACCGATACGATCATGATAGACGCATACAATGAGGCTTCAAAAACCGCCTGCATAATCAGCTTCATTTCACGACTCCTTGTACTCGCTGATGAGTTTTTCCAATTCTTCCAGCTCCTGCCCGGATACGTTTTTCCGTTTCAAGAGGCCGGCGACCATATGTGATAGGCTGTCATAGTTCCGGTGGAAAAAAGCACTTGTGCTTTCCGCCAGGAACGCTTCTTTGGAAATCAACGGATAATACAGGTTCTTGCGCTGATTGACCGGCTTCGTTCCGACGAACCCTTTGTCGATCAGGCGGGTAAGATAGGTCTTGACCGTATGCCTAGACCAGTCCCGCACTCCTTGGAGCGCTTTTAGTATCGCACTGCTCGTCGTTTCCCCCTGCTTCCAGATGATCTCCATGATCAATCTGTCCGATTTTGAAAGGCGATCGTCTTCTTTCATATTCCAGCTCCTCCCACGTTTGTTTTAGAGGGAACATCTCCCTCATAAAAAGAGTAAACTTTTCCCTCAAAAAAGTCAATATCCCTTCTTCTTTGTTTACAATCTCTTCACGGGCATCAATTTTCCGTTCTTCCCATAAAAAAGAACAGCCTGCACAAGTTTCTATGCAGGCCGTTCTTTTTTCCGTATATACAATCCAGGATTTGGTATTGTAATTAATGTTTCAGAACTTTTTCGACGAAGATATCGACCAGTTCCGGGTCAAACTGCGTCCCGGCATTTTTCTGTAATTCTTCGATCGCGTCTTGTTCGCTCAGCGTTCTCTTATAGCTTCTCTCGCTGGTCATCGCATCGTAAGCATCCGCAATTTTCAATATCCGCGCCGCCAGCGGGATCTCTTTTTCCTTCAGGCCCCTCGGGTATCCTGTGCCGTCCCAGCTTTCGTGGTGCGCCAGCACATATTCGGCAACTCTGGACATGCCGTTCACCATGCTCAGGATCCTGTAGCCCACTTCCGGGTGACGCATGATCTCTTTCCATTCGCTGTCCGTCAGTCTGCCCTTTTTAGTGAGTATCTCTTTATCTATGGCGATCTTGCCGATATCATGCAGCAGGCCGACGGCCTTCAGATCTTCCATCTGGTCTTGCGGCAGCCCCAAAGCCGTGCCCATTTTCTTGCAGAGTGTCGCCACTCTCAATGAATGCTGGCTTTTGGCGTATTCCTTGGTGATATCGGAAAAATATTCGCTGTAGTCGCCCCCTACGGAAAGCTCTTTTTCGGGGGTATGTTCCGGTTTTTCGGGAACCTGTTCCGGGGGTTGCCCCGGCGCAGATACCGTCGGCGCCGTGTCCGTTTCCTGTTCCTGTGTCATAGGAACCGGCCGTCTGTCTTGCGACTTCCGCCTGTATTCTTGCAGCTGTTCCCAATAATCGTCTCTGCGCGGTTCCGGTGCCGGCTCTGGCGCCGGTTCAGACGTCCCTTTCCAGTCAACATCCGGTTCTTTTTCGGTCTTGTCGTTTTCCGGCAATGTAGAGGGAACGGAAGCATCCGGGAGATACGCTTCTTCTTTCTCTCCCGCATATTCATATTCTACCTGGTTCTTGACATGATCTTTCAGCGCCTTTAAATCCTCAAAAAAGGAGGCGACGTTTACTTGATCATACCCGATCTTTTCCACTTGGTCCTGCAAGCTCCGCTGTGTCTCAAGGATCTGGCTTAACTGCTGCTTCAGGTTGCATTTGTTTTTACCAAACTGCAGGAGGTCTGTCTCAAGCTGCTTCTGCGTTTTATACAATTCGTCAAAAATATAATCGATCAAGTCCAGTGTTTTTTCCTTGGATTCGTTCTGCAGCTTCTCCGCATATTCTTGTGCGTTCACATAGAATTGACCAATTTTTTTGATCCACGCGTCGTCATTATAAGCGTCCGTACTTGCGGCATTTTCATGTTTCTGCTCACATTCCTTCAGCTTCTGTTCCTTTTCATCAATCATAAAGGTCAGGTCAAAAATGCTCTTCTGCTTTTGTTCCAACTCTTGCTGAAGAGATTCTTTGTTCTCTTTCGATGCGCGCAGTTCGCTTTCCAGCAGGGCAATTTTTTCCTGGGCATGCTCTTCATCTTCGGTCAGTTGTTTTACAAGAAAATCAGCTGAAGATTTTTTATACCCACCGAACCAGCTCTTTTCCATTCTCGCCGTCCCCTTTCGCTTGAAAAAAAACAGGTTGCAATAAATATTGCAACCTGACAATCATAACATTTGCATGTTTTAGACTCATGGCTTTGCGCCGCCAATTTTCACTGACTTTGCCAAACTTTTTCTTTAATAGACTGTTTCTTTATAAACAGTTTTTATATTGAGTATATAATAACAGCTTTTTTCACCAAATACAAGACCTTTTTGCAATTTTTTTAAATTTTTTATGTTTTTTTTGTTTCCCTTGTTTTTTGGCCATATACTTACATTAAATATTATATATACGTTTCAAAATGCAGGCAATCCGTCATTTTTTCACATAAAATCAGGAAAAAATTGGAAATTTACTGATAGATCGTGTCATACAGTGCCTGCTTGTTTGCATCGAAATCGATCCCCAAGACCGACATCCCCCGGATCGTCATGCTCCTATATGTCCCCTCCAAGGGGATCCGGTATTCTATCATCTCGTAGTCTTTATAAGTCGGCACCGAAAGCAGGAGCGAGATAAGCTCTCCCTTAGTGAGGTTGGTCGTCACATTGGGCAACAGATCGTCCAGGATCTCGTACAGTTCGATGACGCTTTGGTCGTACAATTTGTCTACCAATTTGCCAAGAACGATACGCTGCCGTTCCGTGCGTTTGAAATCGCTGTTGCCCACATAGCGTATCCGGGCATAGGCAAGCGCCTGCTTTCCGTCGAGCAGCAGGTTCTCCCCGCCTTCGGACAGTTTGCCGTCCTGTGGGTCTTCCCCAATCAGTTCATTGATCTCGTGGATATATCCGTTCATCGATTTGGCTTCGGCATCACTCACATCCAGGGTTATCCCGCCCATCATATCGATGATGTCAATAAAATCAAAGAAATCCACCCATACGTATTTGTCGACCGGGATCTCAAAGTTTTTTCGTATCGTTTCCAGCAAGAGGCTGGCGCCGCCAAAAGCGAACGCCGCATTCAGCCGGTTGTTTTCGTACCCCGATATGCTGAGGTAGATGTCGCGCATCAGTGAAGTCATGACGATCTTTTCCGTCTTTTTATTGATGGAGATCAGGATCATCGAATCCGAACGGCTCGCAGTACCGGTGGTACGGCCGTCGCTGCCGATCAACAGGATATTGAACACGTCGTCGTCATATACGATGTCCGTGCTCTGGCTCTGTATGTTTTCCAGAATCTGCGCTTCCAGGTCGTCTATTTCCGTCTGGTCGGAATCTTCGGAAAGGCTGTCCGTCTCGTCCCCTTCGTCCTGGACGTTCCCATCGGCCGATACCGTTTCGGGCGCGCTGGTGCCCTCGTCATAGTTGATCAGGTTCAGCAGCCGGTTTATATGAAAAACCAAAAAAACCGCCAGCAAAACAACGATGCTTACAAGACTTATCAAAACGATCTTCCAGACCCTTTGTTTCTTGCTATGTCTCTTATTTCTTGGAGCTTCCCGCCTATTCTGTGTGATGTTGCCCATCTCCTTTGCGATCTATAGAAAGTTGAAATGCCGGCAGGTATCCTATTTTCCTTCTGGCTGAGAAAACGCGATCGAAAACGTCTGGAAGAAAATGCGGACGTCCAGCGGGAACGATTGGTGGAACACATAATATAGTTCCATTTCGATACGTTCCTCATACGATGTGTCGGCTTTCCTGTTCGCCTGCCAATACCCCGTCAGCCCCGGGCTCACGCTCAAAAACAGATCCTTGCGGTCCCCATATTTCTCGATCTCTTTGGGGACGACCGGGCGCGGCCCTATAAAACTCATCTGGCCCAACAAGATATTGATCAACTGGGGCAGCTCATCCAGATTCGTTTTACGGATGAAGCGGCCCACGCGCGTGATGCGAAAATCGTCCTGCAATTTGTAATTCGTCTCGTATTCCGCTTTCTTTTCAGGATCCAGGTCCTTTAGAAGCGCGTCGGCATTGGCGCACATGCTCCTGAATTTATAGATGTAAAACGGCTTGTCCCCCTTGCCGATACGTTTCTGTTTATAAAAAACCGGTCCGGCGGAATCTATCTTTATAAGAATGGCAATCAATAAAAAAACCGGCAGCAACGGCAAAAGCAATAACAAGGAAAACAAAAAATCCAGGCAGCGTTTGATTACCGGATAGATGACCGGGCGTTTACGGACGATTTCCGGCGTCTCACCGGACGTCTCGCCGCCGGAGCATGCAGCAGAGGTCTTCGCTGTTGGATTATCACAAGGTCTTGCCGTAAAATTATTTTTTTCTGTCGCCATGCTATCAATCCCTTTTTATATATGATATAATATATGATGCTACAAAAACCAATGCTCCGGTAAACCAACAGGTTTCTGTTTATTCTAGTTTTTTATTTAAAAGACACCCTCATAATAACTTTTATTTTCCCGAATGTCAATCGGGTATGGACGGGAAAAGAACCCTTGTTGCAAGTCCGGATAAAAAATTTTTGATTTTTTTGTAAAAATGTATTGACAAAACAAAATACATCCCTTAAAATGATGATATCAGTTTCTGAATATGTACCTTTGGCAAAGTCAGAGAAATCTGGCGACGCAAAGCCATGAGTCTAAAACATGCAAATGTTATGATTGTCAGGTTGCAATATATTGTAACCTGATTTTTTATTTTTCGGGATATGGCTGCAGGAAAAGAAAAACCGTATCCGGTAAACATTGAAAACACAATAAAAAATGGGCAAAGCCAGGGAAATCTGGCGACGCAAAGCCGTGAGTCTAAAACACGAAAATGTTATGATCGTCAGGTTGCAATGTATTTCTCATGTATATTGTAACCTGTTTTTTTATATATATAAACAGTAGGGCCCGTATGACAAGGCAATCCAGAAATTGTCATGGGGAAACAATTGACAAGTACGAAAGAGAACCTTTATATTGAATATAATTTATTGGCAAAGTCAGAGAAATCTGGCGACGCAAAGCCGTGAGTCTAAAACATGCAAATGTTATGATTGTCAGGTTGCAATTAGTTATTGTAACCTGGTTTTTTTATCTCTATGTGGGGACAGAGAGGAAAATGGAAATGGAAAGCTACGATTATTTGAAAGTAATAAAAAAATACGCTTGGCTGATTCTTCTGCTGACAATCTTGTCCGCAGCTTCAGCCTGGGCGGTCAGTACCTACGTTGTCGTGCCTAAGTATGCATCCAATGCGATGGTCATCATCAGCTATTCGGACGCCGAGGTCGATTCGACTTATCTGAACGCCATAACCCTGCCCGATTCCAATTCTGTGCGCTTATTCTATAACATCGCCGAAAGCGATACGGTCGCGCAAGAAACGATCGATGCCCTGCAGCTCAATATGAAAGTAAAAGACATGCATAAACTCATCAGCGCAGACGTCGATTACGATACCGGCATCCTGTCTATCGAAGTCACAACGGAAAATGCCGAAAAATCCAAAAACATCATTGATACCTATATCAATACCCTGGAGAAAAATCTGGGCAACCTGTTCGAAGACCTCCGGCTCTACATTATGGATGAACCCAAAGTGGCCGACGAACCGGCGAGCCCCAATATCCCGCTGAATATCGCCCTTTCGGCAGTGGGCGGGATGATGACGGCCGCATTGTTCGTCATCCTGTCTTATATGAAAGAGCAGACAAACTCCGACCTGTACGCCCTGTGCAAGTTCCCGCAGCTTTTTGTGCTGGGTTTTCTCCCCAAGGCTACGGATAAAGCCGGCACGCCTGCCAATAAAAACGTGCAGGAAAACCTGCGTATCGTCGGGACAAACGTACAGCTGTTGGCCGAACGGAATACCGTCAAGACAGCCCTCATCACCAGCCCGAAATCCAAAGAAGACAACAGTGGCGTTTCTTTGCAGATCGCTTCTACGATCGCCAAATCCAACAAGCGCGTATTGCTCGTCGACTGCAACATCGAAGACCCGCTGTACTACAAGATCGAGACGCTGCGGACGGCCGCTTCCAAGCGGAATGCACACCGCATGGTCGGGGACAACGTTGTCAAATATGTGCCCGATTTCAAGATCGATATGATGGTCTTGCCGCACGATGCGGCCGGCATCCAATTTGAAAACCTGCGCTTTTTGTTCGAAAGCATGGAACAATATTACGATATGATCCTGATTGATTGCCCGCCCATACTGCTGCACGCGGATACCATGATGCTCGCCAATATCGTAAAAAAAGTAATACTGGTAGGCGATTACCAAAATCTCAACTGCCATACGCTGGAAAAATGCACGCATCGCCTGGAACAGATCGACGCATCTGTGCTGGGGATCGTCGTCAATCGTACACCGCTCAAGAAAATACCCTGATATCCTACATCGATAGGAGTACAGCGCATCATTTACAAACATCCGTTTATAGAGGAAGGGAATGTAACTATGATCAAATTATTAATGTGTATTACAAAATCTGAAACAGGCGGGAGCCAACAAGTCGTATTCGATATCTTGTCCAATCTGCCGGCGGATCTTTACGAAATCACGCTCGTGACCGCGCCCGGCGGGACATTGCTGGACCGGGTCGAGGAACTCAACAAGACCCGTGACAATAAGATCCAGATCCAGGCTTGGAAATGCCTGAAACGTAACTTGTCTCCTTTCCACGATTTTGCCGCGTTGGTCAAACTGATCATGCTGATGAAACGTTCCCATTTCGATGTGGCGCATTTCCATAATTCGAAAGTTGGTATCCTCGGCCGTCTGGCCGCGACTATTGCCGGGATGCCCAAAGTGTATTATACTGTGCATGGCTGGGGTCTCAATCGGAATACCACCGGGCGCATGTACAACATATTGTCCCATGTGGAGCGCTTCGTCGCCCATTGCTGCACCGGGATCATCTTCGTATCCAAGAGCGATATGGAGAAAGGCATCCGTAACAAATGGGCCAGCGAACCCAAGGCGCACCTTATCTATAACGGTGTTTCGGACATGAATCCTCAGCTCGCCGGCCCGCTGGATATCCCAAGAGACGTCCCTATCCTTTCTTTCGTGGCACGTCTGAGCGAACCCAAAGAACCTCTTTTTGCGCTGAAAGCTTCCGAACAACTGTATAAAGAGGGTTACAAACACATGCTGCTGATCATCGGAGACGGTCCGATGTACGCCGAATGCGCCGATTATATCAGCGCGCATCATCTGCAGAAACACGCGGCCATGCTCGGTATGCGCAACGACGTACGGGCGCTCCTGCATTACACCGATATTTTCTGTCTGTTCTCCAAGTGGGAAGGGTTGCCCGTATCCATACTGGAAGCGATGGTCGCCGGCCTGCCGGTCGTCGCCAGCGCAGTGGGCGGCATACCCGAGCTTGTCAAGGACGGGCAGACAGGCTTCCTTGTCCCCCATGCCGATATGGACACGGCCGTGGCTTCTCTGAAAGCCTTGCTGGATAACCGCATACTGCGTGCAAAGATGGGAGAAGCCGCTCGTTCTCTGGCTTCCCGGCAGTTTGATCTGTCCGATATGGTTTCCCAGTACAGGGAACTGTACGAATACCCCGTTGTGGAACATTGCGCTGCAAAACGCTGCAGGAGAGTTTCATGAAATTAAAGGAATTGCACCATGGACAAGTACTACCCATATTGCTGCTGGCCGTTTCCATACCAGTTTTAGGTATCGCACATCTGTTCGGTGTGCTTCCGGTCGCCGGGCTGGTACTTTTCCTGTGTGCCGCCATCCTTACTATCCTTTTTAAAAAAATTTATCACGTTCTGGTGTTGGCGGGCGTTTGCCTTCTTTTCTTCGTATACATAGAGCCTTCGCCCTCCGATCTTCTCTTTTGCGTCGCATTGCCGTTGGGGTTGATCTCCGGTTTGTACAAACCCCGGCTGCAAGGCCCGGCATTCTATGTCGTCCTGCTATTTGCGGGTTACTTTATCGCCTGTCTGCCCGGGATCGCGCTGGCGATGGATCAAAGCGAATCGATCCGCTATTATGCCATCACGCTATACCTGTTTGCCATTGCGTTCTTCCTTGCGACATATGCGCGCACAAGCAATATCCGCTCAATTCTGCTTGCCTATATCGTGGCGGCCTTCTGCTCTTTTTTGGCGGGGCTGGTCGGGTATCTCGGCTTTTTCAGCGATATCCTGATGGCAGATTCTTTCCGCGTACGCGGGTTTTTCAAAGACCCCAACGTGTTCGGTCCTTTTTTTGTGCCGGCGATCCTGATGCTTGTCGACGATTTTTCCAAACGGAAACTGCTCCGGACCAAACGCATCGTACACCTGTTCCTGATCATCACGATGACGCTTGGCGTCATCTTCAGCTTTTCGCGCGGCGCCTGGATCAATCTGGCCGTCACGCTGTTCATGTACTATCTTCTGAAAGGCGAGTTGTTAAAATTCCTGAAACCCAAACGCCTTATCCCCATCCTGTTTGTACTGGCCGCCCTCGTTTTTGTCTTCACACTACCTTTCATGGAAGAAACGGGCTTAAGCGAGTTCATCTCCGACAGAGCACAGCTGCAAGATTACGACTCCAACCGGTTCAGCGCCCAGGAAGGCGGACTGCAACTGTTGTTGGACAACCTGTGGGGTTGCGGGCCCGGCCAGTTTGAAAACAACATTGCCTCCATTACCAGATATAAACTCTCCGCGCACAGCCTCTTCATCCGTACGGCCGCAGAGAACGGCATCCTCGGGTTCCTGTTCTTTTTCGGCGCGATCGGGTATCTGATGGTTTCCCTGCTGCGGAATCATATACAACTGCGAAAAGCTGCCAAACGCAACAGTTCGTTTGCCCCGGCAGTATCCGATACAAGCCTTTCCGTAGGCACCTCTCCCGCGGTTTTTTCCATTTCCCATACCCCGCCCGCGGGGGAGGCTTATAAATTGACTTCGGGAAACACAAAAGGTATAATTGCTAAAGATACGCCAACAGGCCTGTCTTCGGCCGTAACGATCGCCGTGCTCTGCGGGCTGCTGGTCAGCAGCCTCGCCGTGGATACGCTCCACTGGCGGAGTTTCTGGGTTTTCATCGGCATCGGACTATACGAGCTGAATCAACAATGGTCGGAAAAAAAGAAGATCCGGACAACTTCTGAAAACTACGACCCCCTATCCGTTTGCCAGGACGCACGGAACAGAAAGTAAGAGGCGTATGCATATATATCCATGCCGGAACGGAGTACATTATGGCACAACTTACAACAAAAAATGAAAGCCCCTTATCCGTAAGCAGAAATCTTTCCTGGAATTTTGCGGGGAAAGTCGTCTATGCGGCAGCGAGGGCTTTTTTACTGATCCTGATCGCCAAACTCAGCACCGTTGAGATTGTCGGCCAGTACTCCCTTGCCTTCTCCATTACGACACCCATTTTTATGCTCACAGATTTTGACCTGCGGTCGATCATCGCCACGGATACAAAGGACCAATACGAATTCGGGCATTACCTGGGCATGCGTCTGCTCACCACGCTGCTGGCCATGTTGGTGGTATGCGGGATATCCTGCTGGCAGAGCACCCTGCAGCTCGGGCTCGTCATTTTCATGGTAGGGCTTTCCAAAAGTTTTGAAACCATCAGCGACCTGCTCTATGGCCTCATGCAGCGCCAGGAGCGGCTGGATAAACTGGGCATCTCACAGATCTTAAAAAGCACGCTTTCCATCGTGTTTGTGGGCCTTTTGTTGTGGCAGACCCAAAGCATCGTCCTGGCCACCGCGGGCATGGCCGCCGCTTATTTGCTCATACTGCTCGTATACGACCTGCCGGTTTCCGCCGTGTATGCTTCCCTGCGTGTCCGGCTGGATCGTGCGATCTTATGGAAGCTGTTCCGGCTGAGCCTCCCCATGGGGATCGCGCTGCTCTTCATATCCCTGAATAAAAACGTTTCCTCCTATTTCGTTGAAGTCTATCTCGATACCGACTCTCTGGGATATTTTTCTTCCATCCTGTACATCATGACCGTGGGTAGCCTGGTCGTTAGCAGCATCGGGCAGACCACGACTTCCCGTATGTCCCGGTTGTTCAACCGGGGCGATATCGCCGGTTTCCGTAAAATACTGCGGAACATGGTTCTGGCCGTTTTGGGCATAGGGGCCGTAATGACGGCGGGCGCGGCCCTGTTCGGCGATTTTGTCCTTACCCTGCTTTATAAACCCGGGTATGCCGTCTATCAGCCGCTGTTCGTCATGATCATGGGGATCGCCGGCCTTTCGTATGCGGGCGAGATCTCCCGGTTCGCCATCACCGCCACCCACCAGTTCAAACTGCAGCCCTATGCATACGGCGGCGTCCTGCTGTTCGGCGTGGTTTGCTATATGATCTTTGTCCCATGGCTGCAGCTTTACGGCGCCGCCCTGTCGCTGCTCATAACCGCCGTTTTGCAGCTCTGCATCAATATGCTGATCCTGCAAAAAGCGCTTGCAAGACAAAAGCGTGCGCCGGCCCGGACGGCTTGACTCCGAAAGAAAGTGAAATACCCATGCCTGAATTGAAGCTTACCCGCTTTCCCACACAAAAAGACGAAACATTCATAAAAGACTGGCATGCCTTGCTTGCGCAGACCGACAGCCAATTCGCGTTTTCAGACCCCGCCTGGCTTTCCGCCTGGTGGAATGTGTTCGGTGCAGAGCACCAGCCGCTGACCTACGCCCTTTACGAGGGGGACCGCCTGGTAGGCGTCTTTCCGCTCATGTTGACGTCGGGTAAGCACAGCCGGCATTGCCGGCTGATGGGTACCCCGCAAGTCACGCATGTGGAATTCCCCGTTTTGCCGGCCTACAGGGAGGCGGGCGTCCGCCTGCTCATGCAGGCATTGGAAGAACGCAAAGGCTCTGTCTTGTTCGATTTTTCGGGCCTGAATAATCAGTCGTGGCCTTATCGTGCTCTGCTTTCATTTTTGCAGGCGGCGCATCGCCGCTTTCTCTCCGTGGAAGGTCCTTCTCCTGTGATTCATATCGGCGGGCAGGCGTATCAGACCTATTTCAAAAACAAATTCTCCACACATAACCGCCGCCATATGCGCAGGAACAGGACAAGGCTGGAAGCGCTGGGCGAAGTGACGTTCCGGCCCCTGCGGGCTGAAGATATGCCCGCCGTCTTTGCGCTCCACGGTTCTCGTTGGAAGGAAAAAGTGGATACCAGCGGATTCGACGATGTCCAATCCCAATTTTTTTTTACCGCTCTGCTTTCCTATAAAGACGCCGGATGGAAAGCAATGCCCATGGGCCTTTTTCTGGATACGCGCATGATCGCTTTCCAATACGGGTTCCTTTGTAACGGCCGGGCTTTGTTTTACCGGTCCGCCCATGAAAACCTGTTAAGCATCTATGCGCCCGGCAAGCAGATCAAACAGGAATATATCCGGTTCTGCTTTGAAAATGCCGCCCGGACAGTCGATTTCGGCATCGGCTATGAAGAATACAAGGCGGAATGGACGGATGCGCAGGACACGATCGCCAACCTCTATTTCCCCAAATCCGATATCGCTTCGCAGCTGCGGTTCATTCTGCCGCGTTTGAAATACACGCTCAAAGCGGCCTTGAAAAAACATCGGCGCATCGTTTTATTCAGACGCAACACGTTGGGCAAGGTAAAATACGCTTTGTCCTTCTCCGCTCTGCGCACCCGCTACAGGCGCGCATCCGCTTCTGTCAAACGGCAGGGGCTGTTCTGTTACCTGCTCGGCAAGCTGCATTTGCCGCCCACTACGGCGCTGCAATACACGCCCGGGCAGGAGAATCCCGGATCCGCCGCAGGAAAAAGCCGCGTATCCCGGGCGGGCGTCGGAGATATGCAAGAACTCGCTCTGCTGTTCAATCTCCCCGTCGGCGAAGTTGCGCGGCATTTCTACCGACAGGACGAATGCCTGCTGATAAAAAAAGAAGACAACATCGTCTGCGCGGCGTTTTTCTCCGCCGCAGAGAACAGTACCGCCACATGCCGCGCGTACAAAAAATCGTGCAGAGAACAGGATGCGGCCGCATTGATGGCCGAAATTGGCAAGCGTATGCAGGAAAAGGGCGGGCGCCTCTTTGTATCCGGCCGGCTGAGCCTGCGCGCGGCCAAACAGGCCGGGTTCAAGCCTGTGCCGCCGGTAAGCAAACAGGCTTCTCTTGATTAGAACCATATAAAGGCAGGAAAGGAATATCCATGAATATCCAGATCATAAAAGACATTGATACGCTGCTTGGCTGCAAAAAAGATTGGGACGCAATCCTGCAGCTTCGGAACAACCAGAATTATTACCTTACGCTGGATTGGATCCAGCGTTGGTGGCAGTTCTTTGGGAAAACACATGGGCTCTATATCCTTGTCCTCACCGAAGGCGAGACCGTCCTGGGGTTTGTCCCGCTGATGTCCACCAAAAAGGGGCTGCACACCGAATACCGTTTTGTGACTTATCCCCGCGGCGTGCGGGCCGGCATGGTCATTCGCCCGGGATCCGAAGAGACCGTCGCATCCTGCGCATTCCAACATATGCGGGCGATGAAGGGCGGCGCGGTCTTTTACCTGCAGGGTTTTTCCGAAGACAGTCCTATTCTGCAGGCATTGCTTGAAAATCTCTCGGGGATCCGGTATCATATGACCACCATTCCCTATTATTATATTTCTCTGCGAAAACAAGGGCGCGATGCCTATTTCAAAAAAGCGCGGAAGCACAATACCATCAAAAAAGTGTTCAGTCTCGAGAAAAAATTGAACACATTGGCACCCCTCACCTTTATCCAAGCTAAGCCGGACGAGATAGACCCGATCTTTCCGATGCACGAAAAACGCTGGACCCGGAAAAACGATACCAACGGCTTCGGAAAAGGTATCTCTAAGGAATTCTATACGTTTTTGGCACAAGAGGGCAATCCTATGTCCGGCGCATTGGCTACCTCTTTTGATACGCGCGTCTATCTGCTGAAAGCCGGGAAAAAGCCGATCGGGTTCATATACGGGTTCCTCTGCAACGGTCATTTTGCAGGCTGCCGGATCGCGTATGAGCTCGATTTCTCCACATTCCGCACAGGCTATATCACGGCAAAGGACCTGTTCGAAATTTTGTTCGAGCAAGACGTGGAATCTTTTGATTTTTCCACCGGTGATGAAGACTATAAACGGCTCTGGACCGATGAATACGAAACCGTATGCCAACTCGAATTCGGCACGGATTCGCTCTGTTCCCAGTCCGTGCTGCGCGCAGACATCCGGCGGGAAAAAATCAGAGCCACGCTGAAAAAAAGCGAGCGTTTGGTCCGCTTCAAGCGGGTCACATGGGGGCGTATCAAGCACGTGCTCTCCGGCGTACCGATCAGAAAGGCTTTCAAAAAAATCAGGATCCTCTCCCGGCAGAGAAAACCAGGCGATTATTTCAGATGCGCTTTCAAAAAACTAATGACAAAAATTTACAAGAAGAGCATCTATCAGTTTTACCAGGTGACCAAGCGTCCGCCCCGCCCTGCCGATATGGGATCGATCGATATCTGCCTTGTAACGGTGGACGATCTGGACCTGCTTTCCAGCCTGATGCCTTCGTCTACAAGCGAGATTGTTTCCCGCTATAAAAACAGCGATTTCTGCTACCTGTTCTCGGATAAGGGGAAGATTTTCGGGATCGCCTGGATTTGTCAATCCAATATCTGCCTGAAATGCAAAACCATCTGGAAAAACGCATGGTCCAACAGCAAATGCCTGTATGACATCTGCACATTCAAACCCTTCAATATGGAGAAGATGTATACTGCGCTTTATCAGCTTATCAGCAGCCACTATATTAAAAACGGACGTTTCTATGTCCTGATCAATCGACTGGACCATCGGATGCTGCAGCTTGCCGACCGTATGTTCACCCCGGTAAGCAATACGGAAGTGCAGGATGTAAAATGAAGCAGAGTATTATCAAGCTGATCAAAATTTTATTGCTGCCGCCCGGCCTGTTCTTCTCCTGTTTCCGGAAAAGAGACCCTTTCGTTATCCTGATGTACCACCGCGTACAGAACAACGTGGAAAAAGAACTGGCCGTGCGGGAAGAAGATTTCCGCTGGCAGATGCGGTATCTGCAAAAGAAAGGCTATCATGTCCTCTCGCTGGACGAGGCGCTGCAAATGCCCCGCGCCCAAAGGAGACGGGGGCGCAATGTCGTGCTGACTTTCGACGACGGATACGCCGATTACTATACGACCGCCTACCCCATATTGGCAAGCTACTTGTATCCTTCGCTTGTCTATGTCGTGCCCGGTTTTGTGGAAACCGGCCGCACCTTCTGGTGGGATGAAGATACGGGCGAAAGCCCGCTCATGTCCTGGGAGCAGATGCGCGAGATCCACAAAGACGGCCTGACGCAATTCGGATCGCATACGATGACGCACCCGGATTTCGACCAGATCGACGATACGCAGGCGCGCGATGAACTTACCCGTTCCAAAGCGGAAATAGAGAAAAAGCTGGGGCATACGCCCCGCCATTTCGCCTATCCGCGGGGCATCGTCGGTCATATGGACGAGGTCGCCGCCCAATATCAGACGGCCGCCGCCATCTTCTACGGCTACGCCGGCACACAAGCGAAAAAGCCCGGCTACCTGATGCGGCTGCAAAGGGTGCCCGTACAGCGCAGCGATGGAAAACTTCTGTTTACGGCCCGCCTGAACGGATGGCTATTGATCGAGGGCTGGCTGAAAAAACTCATGGGGCGGCGCTGAAAAAAAACAAACCATGATTTTCTAATTTATGAATGGTCTGGGCATCGACTTGTATGCTGTGACAACGTTCCAGATATAGTATGCGGTACATACCGAGATGTTAAACTTTATTCTGTCTATTAAAAGTAACAACGCCTGCATCAAAGGATTTGCTCCTATGATGCAGGCGTTGTTGTTCGTTTGAAAAGTACCGTTTAGAATTTACTTGCTTTCGCAGATTCCTGATTTAAAACCCCCTTCCCGGGCGGTCTTTTTTTGTCTCTTTTTGCCTTATTCGGTCGGCGCATCGAAGACGCCCAGGAATATCGGCAGTTGCGTATCCAGGTCTACGATCGCATACACGAACGGATGATCCAGGCAAACCGTCTCGTAGTCTTCGGGCGGCATGGCGGAAGTCGAAAGTTCCACGCCCGTTGCGGCGGCTGCTTCGGTCCCCATCTCGTTTACTTTGATATACGTCTTGTGCAGCACCCGGCTGATGAAAATGTTTTCTTCCGAACTCCCCACCTTGGAAAAATCGGCCGTCTCAGGGTCAAAGGCGGAAGTCAGCCCCATGTCTAAAAGGATATCGTTCAGCGTCAGCTCGAAACGGGCCGTGTATTTGGGGATATCCAGGCGTACGGCCGTCATCTTGCCGCTGGCCAGCAGGTCCGAGACCGTGCTCTCCGCCCAGGAGGCAACATATTCCTCCGCCGTCATGCCTTCGGGCGGCAATACTGCCATATAGGCAAACTTTCCGTCGTCATAGGGCAATAGTACGCCGCGTGCGCCGTCCAGGGAGAGGTACGTCTCCTGCTGTAGCCCATTGCTCATGAAGGTCGTCGTGACCGTACTCCCATCGGCCAGGTAAAACAGGTCGTCATAATTGTCGTTCACATGGAACTGGTTCAGCCACGTCGCTTTGAAATACACCGTATTGAGCAGCAACATGACCGCCTGTGGGTCAAGCCCGTCGATCATCTTGGCGATCAGGCCTTCCGTGTTGTCCGCCACCCATTTGTTGATATCCTCAATCGTCTGGCTGTCCGAAAAATCCGCCACATAGGCGGCTGCGTCGAAATAATCCGCGTTGGTCTGCAAAAAATCCGGGTCCGCCGCAAACCCCGTATTATACCAAACGGAATTGGCGATATTCTGTATCGTGCTCCCGCTGACCGCCGTCGACTCTTCCGACAAAGCTTTATACACACGGTTAAGCGCATCTATATCCAGCCCATAACGCCCCAGCACCTGCTCAAATTCTGCACGGGTCTCGTTTTCCGCTCCATTTGCGACCATCCCCAGCGCCAGACAAATCGACAGCGGGGAAACCAGCGTATTTTTTCCTTCTCCGGCCGCGGCCCGTTGGAACAGCTCCACAGCAAAAGCAGAAACGGAGCGCAGCGCATCTTCGCTGAGCGCGCCCGAAACATCCACCTGCCCGGCGGTCACATCCTCCGTCAGGTCTATCGTTTTTGCCTGGGCGGTGCTGCATCCCGCTGATGCGATCAGTAAAACGACCGCCAGCAGCAATGCGGAGATTCTTTTTATTCCTTCCATTCTTTTCATGTATTTTCTCCCTTTAAATCAAATTCCGGGCCTTACGCCGGCAAAGCGTTTTTCCCTTACACTGCTTTAGACGTACGACCCGGCCGAAAGTTTCCCTCAAACAGCCGGCTTTTGCTCTATCGTTCCGCAAAATACGCGGCCGTTTTGCTTCTATCCTGTCCCCGGCCGGATTTTTGTCTTGTAATATACCCCCCGTGGGTATATTACTATTTCTGTCGGACGTATATACTACAGAAAAAAGAAGGAGGAAGAATGAAGCAAGAGATTTACCTGATAGAAGGCATGCACTGTGCGGCATGCTCTTCCGCCGTTGAACGCGTCACGCGCAAGTTGCCCGGCGTCCTCCGGAGCGACGTGAACCTGACGACGAATAAAATGTCCATCGAATATGATGAGAGCAAACTGACCGCCCGGCAGATCATGGACCGGGTGGAAAAGGCAGGGTTCCGTGCGCTGCCCTTTGCCAAAGAAAACCGGCAAACGCAACCGGAGGAAAACGATCCGCGAAAAATCCTCCGCCATGAAAGAAACGGCCTCCTCGCCGCCCTGGCCCTTTCCGCCGTCCTGTTATATGTTTCCATGGGGAGCATGTTCGGCGCGCCTCTGCCCGCCCTGTTTCGCATGGACACCCATCCCGTCAACTATGTCGCCGCCCAGATGTTGCTGTCTATCGCGATTATTTTCATCGGACGAAGGTACTATATAAGCGGATTCAAAGCATTGCGGCATCTGCATCCAAATATGGATTCCCTGGTCGCGCTCGGGAGTTCGGCGGCTTTTCTCTACAGTTTGAGCACGTTCTTCCTGCTCTCGGATCATCCGGAGTTGGTGCGCGGGCTTTATTTTGAATCCTCGGCCATCGTGGTCACGCTGGTATCCTTAGGCAAACACATGGAGGCGGACAGCAAGCAGAAAGCCGCGGGCGCCATAAAAAAGCTGTTGGAACTGACCCCGGATACCGCCGTCGTCCTGCAACCCGACGGCACACAGCACGAGGTCGCTACCAAAACGCTGCGGGTCGGCGACAGCGTGCTCGTCAAACCGGGCAGCAAGGTTCCTTTGGATGGCATTGTGACCAAGGGCAGGAGCGGCGTGGACGAATCTATGCTGACGGGCGAAAGCCTGCCCGTCGAGAAATTGGCAGACAGCGAAGTGATCGGCGGCAGCATCAATCAAAACGGCGTATTGACCGTCCGGATCACCCGCACAGGCGTAGATACGACGCTGGCAAAAATCATCCGGATCGTAGAAGACGCGCAGGGGAAGAAAGCACCCATAGCAAAAATCGCGGATAGCGTTGCCGGAGTATTTGTCCCTATTGTGATGGCCCTTGCTCTTCTTTCCGCCGTCCTGTGGCGCATCGTGGGCATGGACTTTGCCTTCGTGATCAAGATATTCACCGCCGTCCTGGTCATTGCCTGCCCCTGCGCGATGGGTCTGGCCACGCCTACGGCCATCGTGGTAGGTACGGGGCTCGGTGCAAGAAACGGCATCCTTATCCGCAGCGGCGAGGCATTGGAAGTGACCCACAAAGTCCGGGTCGTTTTGCTGGATAAAACGGGGACGGTCACGGAAGGCAAGCCCGCCGTTACGGGAATATACCCCGGCAGCATAGACCGAGATCCCCTTCTATCGATTGCCGCCGCCGTGGAGGCCGCTTCCGGCCACCCGCTGGCGGATGCGATCGTCAACTATGCAAAATCCAAAGGTTTGTCCACCGATCTGCCTGTCTCAGATTTTGAAAGCCTGCCCGGCAAGGGCGTGCGCGCCCGATTGCCCGATGACCGGACCGTGCTGATCGGCAACGAAAAACTGATGCAGGAAAACAACGTGCCTACTGGGGAGCTGCAGGCGGAAGCGGCGCGTCTGTCCGCGCAGGGAGAAACGCCCCTGCTGGTAGCCGTCGACCGCTCTCCTGCCGGTCTCATCAGCGTGGCGGATTCCATCAAGGAAACCAGCCCGGAGGCGATCCGCCGTCTGAAAGCGCTCGGGCTGCGCGTCGTGCTTCTGACCGGCGACAACCAGGCGGCCGCCGCGCATATCGGCCAACAGGCAGGCGCAGATCAGGTGATCGCCGAAGTGCTGCCCGAAGACAAGGCCGCGGTAGTCAAGCGCCTGCAGGAGGAAGGAAACACCGTCATGATGGTGGGCGACGGCATTAACGATGCGCCGGCGCTCGTACAGGCCGATGTGGGCTGTGCCATCGGCAGCGGAAGCGATATCGCCCTCGAATCCGCGGATATCGTCCTGATGAAAAACGATCTTATGGACGTGGCAAAGGCCGTGCGTCTCAGCCGCATGACCATCCGGAATATCAAACAAAACCTGTTCTGGGCCTTTTTCTACAATACGGTCGGCATCCCCATTGCGGCCGGCGTACTGTATCCCACGTTCCGCATCCTGCTTTCACCCATGATCGGCACACTGGCCATGAGCCTGAGTTCCGTTTTTGTGGTGACCAACGCTTTGCGCTTACGGGGGAAAAAATTATGACGGACAAAAAGAAGCACCGCGGCGAAGAGGAGCTCCGGTCCCTGACCAACCGCCTGAACCGTATCGAAGGACAAGTGCGGGGCATTAAAAAGATGGTGGAAACCGACGCCTATTGCGTGGATATCTTAAACCAGATATACGCAGTCCAGGCAGCGCTTAACGCTTTCAATAAAGAACTGTTGGCCAGCCATATCCGTACCTGCGTGGCCGACGGTATCCGCGCCGGAGACAACGAGATTGTAGACGAACTGGTAACGACTTTACAAAAATGGATAAAGTGAGGTAAATAATATGACAATACTAAAAGTGCCCGATTATACATTGCGCACAATGTGTCGCGCGCATCACCAGCGCGTTGCAGGCGGCAAACCTTTCTTTTCAGGTTTCTCTGAAAGATAAGACGGTCTCAATCGACGGCGGCGAAGATTGCGTAAAAACCGCCCTCGAAAAACTGGACGACCTGGGCTTCGAAGCAACAAAATAAGAAGCATGGATGCCTATAATACGCCGCTCTCGTTGCGCAAGTTTTTCTCATACAAAAAACAGCGGCCAATAAAAAGACCGTTCCCGAGGGAACGGTCTTTAAAAACCTGTTTTTTTCATATCTTAAGAAAAATGCACCTCTTCTATCGATTTGGAGATCGTATGTGCGATGGGCACCCATTCTATTTTTTTGAAAAGCGCCGTAAGCGTGATCGGCACGTTGGTCAGGATGAACAGCGGGAAAGTGAACGTATATAAAATCTTTTTGCAGGGGCGGCAACAGATCTCCTTCCATTCGGTGATCGTCGTCAACAACCCGAACGCGTACAATACCATATAGGAATTGAGCATCCCGGCCAGAACAGCCCGCGCCGCCACCGGGATGACCAGCGCCGTGACCGCCGGGTCGACGATCCCCGAGAACAGGAAAAACAGATTGACCAAAACCCCGATAAGAGAAACAAAAACGGCCGGCGTGATCGTCATGAACATATCATAGTAAGAAAAGCTGTCCCTCCGCAGAATCCCTTTCATCAGGCCGCCCGCGTAATTCCGGAAAACCTGCAGAAAGCCTTTGGACCAACGCAGCCGCTGTTTCCAGGATTGGCTCCACCGGTAAGGTTGTTCGTCGTAGAGTTTGGCCGTACCGCAATAGCCGATTTTTTCGCCGTGGATCACACTGTCCACGGAAAATTCAATGTCCTCGGTCAGCAGATGGTGTTTCCATCCGTTATTCTTTTTTATGATGTCCTTGTGCACAAGAAAACCCGTCCCAGAGATCGCACAGGAGTTCCCCATCAGCATACGGGCGTTGTTCAGGTATTTCGATTCTCTTAAAAACCACAGGGCATACCCCGCGGATATCCAATTGGAGTCATAGTTTTTGGAGTTCCGGTAACTGGTCAATATACGGTATCCCTTATCGAACATTTTGTTCATTTCCGCAATATAGTGCGGGTCCAGCAGGTTGTCGGCGTCGAAAACAAAATAGCCGTCGTACGTATCGGCATGCTTATATAAAATGCGCTTGAAAAGGTAATCCAGCGCGTAGCCTTTGCCGACCCGCACCTTATTGTAACGCGTATAGACGGTGGCGCCTGCCCGCGCGGCGATTTTGGCCGTATCGTCCGTACAGTTATCGGCCACGACATAGATATCTACCAAAAAAGACGGGTAGGTTTGTTTTTTGATGCTTTTCACCAATTTCCCCACTACCCGGCTCTCATTCCGCGCTGCGATCAATACGGCATATTTATGCAAACATACGTCTCTTTGTGAAATATTCCCTTTCTTCGCAAGCAAAACAACAATTGCATATACGATCTGATAAAAATATAAAACACAAACCAGTAAAAAAAGCCCCGCGTTAAAATAATTGATAAACTTAAGCAAATTTCCCATCCTCCAATAAAAATTTCCGTTTCCACCTGGCCGAGGGGTCCTTAGACATATACGCACATGCCGTCCACGCCAAACACAGAAAAATATCCTGCGGGAAAAGGAATTTATTGTATGCTCCTATTTATTTTCTACCAAATATATGATGAAAAAGCGAAATATATATAAACTTTATGTACTGTTTGTGTGTCTTGGCAAACCGGGAAAATGCGCAAACAAAAAAAGGCGGGAGCGTCCCGCCTTTTTTTGTTTTTCTTCTCAGAGCTTGCTGCAAATGACTTCGCCCATGGCCGAACAGGATACCAATTTCTTGCCTTTTTGCATGATATCCTGCGTCGCATAGCCTTCTTCCAGGACCTTGCTCACCGCCCGTTCGATCGCATCCGCTTCTTCCGCCATATCGAAAGAATACCGCAGCATCATCGCACAGGAAAGGATCGTCGC
The DNA here is from genome assembly GCA_963665505.1 of Christensenellaceae bacterium. Lineage (GTDB taxonomy): Bacteria > Bacillota > Clostridia > Christensenellales > Christensenellaceae > QANA01. The sequence continues at coordinate 681,356 of OY762275.1, read as the reverse complement.
GATCGGGTTGGCCTTATCTTGGCCCGCGATATCGGGCGCGGACCCATGGATGGGCTCGTACAGGCCGTTCGTACCCGTCCCCAGGCTGGCCGAAGGAATCATGCCGATAGATCCCGTAAGCATGCTGGCTTCGTCGGAAAGGATATCGCCGAACATATTTCCCGTCACGAGCACATCGAATTGCGAAGGGTTGCGGATCAACTGCATGGCGCAGTTATCGACCAGGATATCAGCGTACTCCACCTCGGGGAACTCCGTCCGCACTCTATGCAGGACCTCCCGCCAAAGCCGGGAAGAATCCAGCACATTTGCCTTGTCGACCGAAGTCAGCTTCTTGCTGCGTTTCATGGCAAACTGGAAAGCCGTACGCGCCACACGCTCGATCTCGCTTTCCGAATAGATGAGCGTATCGTACGCCTGCTTTTCACCCGTCGGCGTTTGTCCTACGCCCCGCTTCCCAAAATAGATGCCTCCGATCAGTTCGCGCACGATCAACAGGTCCAGCCCTTTTTCCGCGATGTCTTCCCGCAGCGGGCAGGCGCTCTTTAGCGCCGGGAAAAGCGTGGCGGGGCGAATATTCGCATAAGCGCCCAGGGCGCTGCGTATGCCGAGCAGCGCGCGCTCGGGACGCAGGTTTCCCGGCAGTACGTCCCACTTTGGCCCGCCCACCGCGCCCAGCAGGACGCTGTCGGCCGCCTTGCACTGTTCGATGGATTTTGCGGGTAACGGTTCCCCCGTCGCGTCGATCGCGCAGCCGCCGGCCAAAACCGGTTCAAACGTGAAGATGTGCCCAAATGTCTGCCCGATCTTTTGCAGCACCCGCTTGCCCTGCGCGACGACTTCCGGGCTGATCCCGTCCCCTTCTATCAACGCGATTTTCTTATTCATCCGCCCAATCCCCCTTGTTTGATCGCCTGCAGCAGTCCGCCTTTTTCTATGATCTCCTTGATGAACGGCGGGAAGGGCTGCGCCTGGTAGGTTTGCTCTTTGGTCACGTTATGGATGGTCCCGCGGTCAAAATCCACTTCCAGGATATCGCCCGCATCGGTCTTTTCATATGCCTCCGGGCATTCCAGAATAGCCAGTCCCGTATTGATGGAGTTCCTGTAAAAGATACGCGCGAACGACGAGGCGATCACGCAGGAAATGCCGCTTGTCTTGATGGCGACGGGTGCGTGTTCCCGGGAAGATCCGCAGCCAAAATTCTCACTTGCGACGATTATGTCCCCCGGCTGCACTGTTTTTAAAAAATCCGCATCGATATCTTCCATACAATGCGCGGCAAGCTCCGCCGCATCCGATGTGTTCAGGTACCGGGCGGGAATGATCACGTCTGTGTTGACATTGTCGCCGTATTTATAAACCTTGCCCTTTGCTATCATATTCAATGTTCCTCCCTTTTCATCGTCAAACCCAATAGGGCGAGGTGATCTTGCCGGTCAGTGCGCTTGCCGCCGCCACCGCCGGGCTTGCCAGATATACTTCCGAACCCGGGTGCCCCATCCTGCCGACGAAGTTCCGGTTTGTCGTCGCCACACAGCGCTCCCCTTCGGCCAGGATGCCCATATACCCGCCAAGGCACGGCCCGCAGGTCGGGGTCGAGACCACGCATCCGGCTTTGATCAGCGCTTCCACATAGCCCAGCTTAAGGGCTTCGAGATAGATCGTCTGCGTCGCAGGCAGTATAATGGTCCGCACGTCTTTGGCCACATGCTTGCCCTTCAGGATAGACACCGCCATAGCGATATCGCTGATTCTCCCGTTCGTGCAGGAACCGATCACGACCTGGTCGATCGGGACATCCCCGAATTCCTCCGGGGTCCGGGCATTTTCGGGCAAATGCGGGAATGCGACCGTCGGCTCGATCTGGGAAAGGTCGATCTCTATCGTCCGTTCATACACCGCGTCCGCATCCGCCTTGTAGATCTTATAGGCGCGGTCCACCCTGTCCTTCATGTAGGCGATCGTGATCTCATCCACTTCAAAGATGCCGTTTTTCGCGCCTGCCTCTATCGCCATATTGGCCATGGTCAGCCTGTCGTCCATAGAAAGGTTCTTGAGTCCCTCTCCGGTGAATTCCATTGATTTATACAGCGCGCCGTCCACGCCGATTTCGCCGATGATGTGCAGGATCACATCCTTGCCGCCGATATATTTCTTGGGCTTGCCCGTCAACACAAAACGGATCGCCGCGGGTACTTTGAACCACAGCATCCCCGTCGCCATCGCAGCCGCCATGTCCGTGCTGCCGACGCCGGTCGAAAAGGCGCCCAGCGCACCGTATGTGCAGGTATGCGAGTCTGCGCCGACGATAAGTTCGCCGCTCGCGACCAGCCCCTGCTCGGGCAGCAGGGCATGTTCTATCCCCATATCCCCCACATCATAGTAATGTTCGATGGCCTTTTCTCTGGCAAAGCCGCGGCACAGTTTGCACTGTTCGGCCGCTTTGATATCCTTGTTGGGCACAAAATGGTCCATCACCATCGTCACTTTTGTCTTGTCAAACACATCTCTAAAACCGTTTTTACGGAATTCATGGATAGCCATCGGAGCCGTGACATCATTGCCCAGCACCATGTCCACGTTCGCGTTTATCAGTTGTCCGGGTAACACGGTGCTGAGTCCCGCATGTTCCGCCAAAATCTTTTGGGTCATCGTCATTCCCATGTTCATACCTGCTTTTCTTTTATTTTTTGGCTGTCTTTAAACAGTTTGTATTCGATAGAGTCCACCAGCGCCTTATAACTCGCCTCTATGATGTCCGGGGAAACTCCCACCGTCGTCCATACCATGTAGCCGTCTGTGCTCTCGATCAGCACGCGCACTTTGGCGGCCGTCGCCTGCCCTGGTTCCATGACGCGCACCCGATAGTCGGTCAACCGCACTTTGGTGAGCGCAGGGTAAAAACCTTCCAGCGCTTCGCGCAGCGCCTTATCCAGCGCATGCACGGGGCCGTCCCCTTCTGTCGCGCTGATCTTTTCTTTGTCCCCCACCCGTACCTTGACGATCGCGGAGGACAGATGCGTATCGTTGCCGATGAACTTTTCCCCGATAATCTTGAAATAAAGCGATTCGAAATACGGCGTGTATCTCCCGAGTTCCTTGATCGTGAGCATCTCGAAGCTTGCCGCCGCCGCCTCGAACTGGTAGCCCTGGTATTCCTTTTCTTTCAGGGCATGGATGAGCTGCTGTGCCTCGGGGGAGTCTTTTTCTATGTTGCAGTGCAGTTCCCGGATCTTGTTGAGCAGCGCCGTGCGTCCCGCGACTTCCGATAGCAGGATCTGCCGTTCGTTGCCCACCAAAGCGGGCGGAATATGCTCGAACGAGGCGGGATTCTTATGGACGGCGTCGATATGCATGCCGCCTTTGTGGGCAAATGCGCTGCCGCCCACATACGGCAGATCGTTATTCAATATAATATTGGAAACTTCGGCGATATACCGTGCCGTTTTAGTCAGAAGAGGCATATTCTCCGCCGGGATGCACATAAAATCTTTCTTCAGCTGCAGGCTGGGGATCAGCGCCGAAAGGTTCGCATTCCCGCACCGTTCCCCATACCCGATGAACGTCCCCTGCACCTGCACACACCCCGCCTCGACCGCCAGGATCGAATTCGCGACGGCGCAGCCGATATCGTCGTGGCAGTGGATGCCCACGGGCAGCCCTATCTCCCGGACGACCCTGCGCGTGATCTCGCGTATTTCGTCCGGGAAGGAACCGCCGTTCGTATCGCACAGCACCGCACAGGCCGCTCCCGCCTCTTTCGCGGTCAGAAGCGTCTCCATCGCATAGGCCGCGTTGTGTTTGTAACCGTCAAAGAAATGCTCTGCGTCAAAAAATACGACTTTCCCGTTGTCGCGGAAAAATCTGATCGTATCATAAATCATCCGCAGGTTTTCTTCCGGCGTCGTCCTGAGGATCTCCGTCACATGGAAATCCCAGCTCTTCCCAAAGATCGCCACATGTGAAGTATTGGCTCCCAGCAGCGCCTGTACATTTGCGTCCTGCTCCACCGCAATATCCCGTCTGCGCGTAGACCCAAACGCCACGATCTTTGCATGCTGCAAGGGCACTTCGCAAAGTCGCCGGAAAAACTCCAGGTCTTTGGGGTTGGAACCGGGATTCCCCGCTTCAATATACGAAATGCCGAGGTCGTCCAATGCTTTCACGATATGCAGTTTATCCATGACCGAGAAGGATATGCTTTGGCTTTGCGCACCATCCCGTAGGGTCGAGTCAAAAATCTCCAGTGTCCTCAAATTCCGAACCTCCTCATTTCCTCTTCCAAAAAGTTCTCGCCGCCTTCCGGCGGCACATCGCTTTCCTCTACTCTTTTGAGGCAAGCAGTTTGTTGATACCGTTCAAATAGGCCTTGACGCTGGCTTCCAAAATGTCCGTGCTGAGCCCGCGCCCCGTAAAGATGCTGCCGTTTTGCGATTCCAATTTCACGATGCTTTCCCCGAGCGCGTCCCCGCCTTCGGTAACCGACTGGATCGAATAATTTACCAATGCGGCGTGCGTGTTCGTGATGCGGTCGATCGCCTTGAATGCGGCTTCGATCGGGCCTTCCGCAACCGCGGCGTCCATCAATACCTTGCCGTCTTTGGAAAGTTTGACCGCCGAGGTGGCCGATATGGCCGAACCGGACTGTATGGAGAAACTTTCCAGGGCATACATCTCCGCGTCGCGCACTTTTTCATAGCCGACCAGCGCTTCGATATCGCGCTCCGTGATGTCTTTCTTCTTTTCTGTCAGTTTTTTAAAATTTTCAAAAACCTGATCCAGATCTTCCGGCGAAAGCGTATAGCCCATTTCCTGCAGGCGCTCTTCGAATGCGTGTCTGCCCGAATGTTTGCCCAGCACTATCTTGCTCCGGTAGATGCCGACGCTTTCGGGCGACATGATCTCATAGGTCATTGGGTTGTTCATGATCCCGTGTTGATGGATGCCCGCTTCGTGGGCAAACGCATTCGCCCCCACGATCGGCTTGCTGGGATTGATAGCTACGCCGGTGATCGTCGAAAGCAGTTTGCTCGAACGGTAGATCTGTTTTGTATCGATGCCCGTTTCCACGTCGTAATAGGTTTTCCTGGTATGCAGCGCCATGACAAGTTCTTCCAGCGCCGCGTTGCCGGCGCGCTCACCGATCCCGTTGATCGTGCATTCGATCTGCGAAGCGCCCGCACGTACCGCGGCCAGCGTGTTCGCCACCCCCATGCCGAGGTCGTTATGGCAGTGTACGGACAGTTCAACATTTTTAATTCCCTTTACATGCGCAAAAAGATACCGAACCAGATCGTACATCTCTTCCGGCGTGGAAAAACCCACGGTATCCGGCACATTGATGACGTTCGCGCCGCTTTCGATGGCGGCCTCAAACACATTTACCAGGAAATCCCAATCCGTCCGCGAAGCGTCTTCCGCAGAAAATTCAACGTCCGCGCACAGCGATTTGGTATAGGCGACCAACTCCCTGATCTTTTGCAGCACGGTCTCCCTTGTCATTTTAAGTTTATACTGCAAATGGATATCACTGGTGGCAATAAACACATGAATCCTGGGATGCACCGCCTGTCTGACCGCTTCGGCCGAGCGCTCGATATCGTTCTTTACCAGGCGCGCCAGGCTGCACACCACCGGGCTTTTGAGAACGGCTGCAATTTTTTGTATCGAATCAAAATCTTCCTGTGAAGAAGCCGCAAAACCCGTTTCAATAACATCGACTCCAAGCAGTTCGAGTTGGCGCGCAAGCTCCAGTTTTTCCGTCAGGTTCATGCTGTATCCCGGTGCCTGCTCCCCGTCTCTTAACGTAGTGTCAAAGATTTTTATTCTTCTGCTCATAAATACCTCCTGCATGCATTAAACTATGCGTATCCGTTTCACGGTTTATTGCAAAACTGCGCCTGTATTGGCAGAACTGACCAACCGTGCATAACGGGTAAGCCAGGGGCCAACGATATTGGGTTCTTTCAGTTTTTGCGTCTTCTTTCGTTTTTCTATTTCCTGTTCGGCGAGCAGTAAATTGATCGTGCCCTTCGGGATATCGATCGAGATCGTGTCCCCGTCCTTTATGTAGGCGATCAGCCCGCCTGCGGCCGCTTCGGGCGAAACGTGCCCGATAGATGCGCCCTTGGTCGCGCCGCTGAACCTGCCGTCCGTGATCAGGGCCACGTCTTTATCCATCCCCATACCCGCAAGTGCAGAAGTGGGAGAAAGCATTTCCCTCATGCCGGGCCCGCCTTTGGGGCCTTCGTACCGGATGACGACGACGTCTCCCTTTTGGATCTTTCCCGCATAGATCGCGGCAATGGCTTCGTCTTCGCTGTCAAACACCCGGGCCGGGCCGCTATGCACCAACATTTTTGGAGCAACGGCCGAGCGTTTCACCACACAGCCGTCCGGCGCCAGGTTCCCGAATAATACCGCGATCCCGCCCGTGGGGGAATAGGGATTTTCTATGGGGCGGATTACCTCCGGGTCCAGGTTGACCGCATGGGCGATATTCTCCCCCACCGTTTTCCCCGTAACCGTTTTGAGGGAAAGGTCCAGGATGTCTTTCTTTTTCAATTCGGCCATCACGGCGGGTACGCCGCCGGCCGCATGCAATTCCTGTATATACGTCCTTTCGGCCGGAGACAGGCGGCAGAGGTTGGGCGTACGGGCGCTCAGTTGGTTGATCTCCTCCAGCCCCAGCTCTACCTGCGCCTCGTGCATGATGGCCAGCAGATGCAGAACGCTGTTGGTGCTGCATCCAATAGCCATATCTACGGAAAGCGCATTTTCAAAAGCCGCTTTTGTAAGGATATCCCGCGGCTTCAGGTCTCTTTCGATCAGGTCCATGATGCGCATGCCGGCCGTTTTGGCCAGTTGTATACGCGCCGCATAGACCGCGGGGATCGTCCCGTTGCCGGGCAGCGCCATCCCCAAAGCTTCGCACAGACAGTTCATGCTGTTGGCTGTGAACATGCCCGCGCAGGAACCACAGCCGGGGCACGCGTTGTGCTCTATCTGGGAGAGCTCTTCGTCGTTTATCAGCCCGGCTTTCCTGGCGCCCACCGCCTCGAACAGCTCGGACAGACTGATTTCCTGTTTTTTATTGCTGCCTGCCAGCATGGGGCCGCCGCTTACGACGATCGCGGGGATATTCAGCCTGGCGGCCGCCATCAACATGCCGGGTACGATCTTGTCGCAATTGGGCACCAGCACCAGCCCGTCAAAACCGTGCGCCATCGCCATCGTCTCGATGGAATCGGCGATGAGTTCCCGCGAAGCCAGGGAATATTTCATGCCCGCATGGGCCATGGCGATGCCATCGCATACTCCGATGGAAGGGACTAGAATGGGCGTACCGCCCGCCATCCGGACGCCGGCTTTCACCGCGTCTGCGATCTTATCCAATTGTATATGCCCGGGGACGATCTCGCTATAGGCCGAAACGACCCCTACCAACGGGCGGGAGAGTTCCTCTTCCGTAAACCCGCAGGCATAGAACAGCGAGCGGTGGGGGGCTCTTTCCGCCCCCTTCAGCACAGCGTAACTTCTGCGTTCCATACGTGATCTCCTTCCGTTTTTACTTCTTCTGCCAGCTCATCTTCTCGCGCAGCTCCGCCCCCACTTTCTCCAGCAGATGCTCCGATTCGAGTTTGCGCATGGCCAGGAAAGACGCCCGGCGGCTTGCGCGGTTTTCCACCATCCAGTCAGATGCGAACTTGCCCGTCTGGATGTTGCGCAGCACTTTTCTCATCTCGGCACGCGTCTGCTCCGTGATGATCTTTTTGCCGGTGGTATAGTCGCCGTACTCCGCGGTATCGCTGATGGAATCCCGCATAAACGCAAATCCGCCGCTGTAAATCAAATCTACGATCAGTTTCATCTCATGCACACATTCAAAGTATGCCATCTCGGGGGCATAGCCGGCTTCCACCAGCGTATCGAACCCTGCCTTCATGAGCTCGGTCACGCCGCCGCAGAGTACAGCCTGCTCGCCGAACAGGTCGGTCTCGGTCTCTTCGCGGAACGTAGTTTCCACAATACCCGCTCTGGCCGCACCGATCCCGGCAGCATAAGCCAGCGCATATTGTTTTGCCTTACCGGAATAATCCTGATAAACGGCAATCAGCGAAGGCACGCCTTTGCCCGCCACATATTCGCTGCGCACCGTATGGCCCGGTCCTTTGGGTGCGACCATGATGACGTCGACATCCTTTGCCGGGATGATCTGATTGAAATGTATGTTGAATCCGTGTGCGAACATCAGCACGCTGCCCGCCTTAAGGTTGGGTTTTATGCTCTTTTCATAGACGTCCGCCTGTACTTCGTCGGGTATCAGCAAGATCACCAGATCCGCCATCTTCACGGCATCGGCGACCTCGTAGACGGCAAGCCCCGCCTTTTCCGCAGCCGCCCGCCGCGAAGAACCCGCCCGCAGCCCTACGACCGTCTTGACGCCGCTGTCTTTCAGGTTCTGCGCATGCGCGTGACCCTGGCTCCCATATCCGAGGACAGCAACCGTTTTCCCGTTGAGTAGTGAAAGATCACAATCGGCTTGATAATACATTTTAGACATTTTCGTCTCCTCCAATTTTATTTTTCAAATCTTCATACAATGTCGTTTTCCCAGTCTGCAGAGCGGCGATACCGGTACGGCACAGCTCCGTCAGAGTAAACTTCCGCATTTTTTTGATAAAAGCGTCTACTTCCTTCCTATCGCCGGTATATTCGATCACGAGCGTTCCCTGCCAGGGGCCGAAAGTCCGGCCTCCACAGTCCGTGATCGTGCGGTGCAGCTCTTCCTGCTCTTCTTGCCCGAAATCTACTTTTGCCAACAGAAGCTCCCGGCAAACCAGGCTGTCTTCGGGCAGTGCCGCGACGATTTTCACATCCTCCAGCTTGGCAAGCTGGTTGCGGATCTGCTCGATCTGCCGCGCATCTCCCTGCGTAAGGATTGTGATCCGGGAAAACGCCGGGTCATCGGTCTCTCCGACAGTCAATTCCTTTATATTGAACCCGCGCCGGCCAAATAGGTTGGTTACCCGGGTCAAGACTCCAAAATGGTTGGACACCAATACGGATAAAATCTGTTCCTGCATGTCGGGCCTCCTCTCAATCGCAAAAAATCATGTCTTTCCCGCTGCCGCCCGGCGGGATCAGCGGAAAAACGCTGTCGTCTTTGTCGACCACGCAGTCGACCACACAGGGTTTGCCTTGCGCAAAAGCCTGTTGCAATACCGGGCGTATCCGGTCTTTTCTTTTCAGCGTATAGCCGGCCGCACCCAATGCTTCGGCGACTTTTACAAAATCCGTCCGGCGGTGCAGCGTAGTGTTGGCATAGCGGCCGTTGTAGAAGAGCCGCTGCCATTGCCGCACCATGCCCAGCACCCCGTTGTTCATCACGACGATGAGGATGGGCAGGTTCTCGCTGACGGCGCAGGCCAGTTCGTTCATGTTCATATGGAAACACCCGTCTCCCGTGACCAGGACGACCGGACGGTCCGGCGCCGCTATTTTCGCACCGATCGCCGCGCCCATGCCGTACCCCATTGTCCCCAGCCCGCCGGAACTTAAGAAGGAGCCGGATTTCTTGAATTTGTAATACTGCGCCGTGATCATCTGGTGCTGTCCCACATCCGTCACAATGATGGCATCTTCCCCCACTACCGCGGAGATCTCGCTCAAAACATCGCGGATATTCAGTTTTTGGCCATCCATCGGCTGGGCCATCGGGTTATGCACTTTATACTCCAGCAGCGTATGCAGCCATTCCTTGTGCTGTTGCTGGCCGACTTCCGCCAGTAGCAGCCGCAGCGTCTCTTTTGCATCTCCCAGGATGGGCAGGTCGACACGCACGTTTTTGCCGTGTTCCGATGCGTCCGCATCGATATGGATAATTTTTGCCCCACCGGCAAACCCGTTCCGGTCGCCCGCCACCCTGTCGGAGAAACGCGCGCCGATCGTGATCAACAGGTCGCAATCTGCCGTCGCCTTGTTGGCGACGGGCGTCCCGTGCATCCCGATGAGTCCAAGGTTTTTCGGGCAGTCATAGGGGAGCGCTGTGATCCCCATCAGACTCAGGGCGGCCGGCGCATTGACACGTTCCAAAAATGCTTCCAGCTCCCCCGCCGCGCCCGAGAGTACGACCCCGCCTCCCGCATATACGAGAGGGCGTTTTGCCGCTTCGATCATGCGGGCCGCCTGCTTGATTTTTTCGGCGGCCGGCCTGGGAAATTGGCGCAACGGCACCGGCCCCGCCGGTTTAAATTCCGCCTGTTTGGCCGTGATATCTTTGGGGATATCGATCAGAACCGGCCCCGGGCGCCCGGACTTGGCGATGCAAAACGCTTCCCGTACGATGTCTTCCAGTTTATTCACGTCATTGACAATATAATTGTGTTTGGTGATGGGCATCGTGATGCCGGCGATATCGATCTCCTGAAAGCTGTCCCTGCCGATCAGGTCCAACGGCACATTGCCCGTGATCGCGACCATGGGAACCGAGTCCATGTATGCAGTGGCGATCCCCGTGACCAGATTGGTCGCGCCCGGCCCTGAGGTCGCGAACACAACACCCGGCTTGCCGGTAACACGTGCATATCCGTCCGCAGCATGGGCGGCGCCCTGCTCATGGGAGGTCAGTACATGCCGGATCCTGTGCCGATTTTTATACAAAGCATCATATATATTGAGGACAGCACCGCCCGGAAAACCAAAGATTACCTCCACGCCCTGCTCGATCAGTGTTTCTATCAGTATTTGCGCACCTGTCATTTTCATACTTTTACCTCTCCTGCTTCTTACGGAACCCCCGGCCTTTTTCGACACCGGGTTCTATGGTTTCCTCAGTTCGACCCGCCGTATCTTCCCGCTGATAGTTTTGGGCAGTTCTTGCACAAATTCGATGACGCGCGGGTATTTATACGGTGCGGTATGCTGTTTAAAATACGCCTGTATATCTTTCTTGAGCTGTTCGGAAGGCACCGTCTCTTTTGTCAGCACGATCGTCGCTTTTACGACTTGCCCGCGCATCGGGTCGGGCACGCCCGTGATCGCGCATTCCAGAACAAAGGGCAGTTCCATCAGCACGCTTTCTATCTCAAAAGGCCCGATACGGTACCCGGAAGACTTGATCAGATCGTCCGAGCGGCCCACATACCAGAAGTAACCTTCCTCGTCTTTCCATGCCATATCGCCGGTATGATAGATGCCGTCGTGCCAAGCCGTTTTTGTTTGTTCTTCGTCTTTGTAATAGCCCGCAAACATGCCGCAGGGCTTCCCGTTCTCCGTCCGGATCACGATCTCCCCGACTTCGCCGACCTTTACAGGTTTGTTTTCCGCGTCCAGCAACGACACATCATATTGCGGACTCGGTTTGCCCATGGAACCCGGCTTGGGTTCCATGCCCACGATGTTGAAGACCGAAAGCGTCGTCTCCGTCTGGCCAAACCCTTCCATCAGCTTGATGCCGGTGCTTTTGTAGAATTGCTGGAACACTTCGGGGTTCAGCGCTTCCCCGGCGATCGTGCCATACTTCAGCGAAGAAAAATCATATTTGGACAAGTCTTCCTTGATAAACATCCGGTAGATCGTCGGGGGCGCGCAAAATGTCGTGATCTTATATTTTGCAAACATGGGCAGGATATCGGTGGCGTGGAACCGCTCAAAATCATACGTGAAGATCGCCGCTTCGCACAGCCATTGCCCGTACAGTTTGCCCCAGACCGATTTGGCCCAGCCGGTATCGGCGATCGTGTAATGCAGGCCCTGCGGGTCTACATTGTGCCACCAGCGCGCCGTAACGACATGCCCCAGCGGATACGAGAACGGGTGCACCACGATCTTCGGATACCCGGTCGTCCCCGAAGTGAAGTACATCAGCATCGGGTCCTCGCTGGAGACGTCCTGCTCGCCGGCAGGACGGGCAAACGTATCGCTCTGCTGCTCGATCCCGGTGTTGAAATCATGCCAGCCCGGACGCTTCCCATTGACGATCACCCGCAGTTTGACCATCGGCGACGCGGACAGCGCGTCGTCCACCGCCTGGGCGGTCTCGCCGTCCGCCGTGCAGACAACCGCCTCTATACCGGCCGTATTGAACCGATATGCAAAGTCTTTCTGCAGCAGCTGGTTGGTCGCCGGTACGGCGACAGCGCCCAGCCTGTGCAGAGCCAGGATCGTGAACCAAAATTGATAATGCCTCTTTAGCACAACCATAACCTTGCTCCCTTTGCGTACGCCAAGAGATTGCAGGTAGTTGGCTGTTTTTGCAGAATAACGGGCCATATCCCCAAAGGTAAAGACCCGCTCCTTCCCCTCCTGCGAGACCCAGACCATCGCCGTTTTGTTTGGGGCCTTGGCCGCCAGCGCATCGATCACGTCGTACGCAAAGTTGAAATTGGAAGGGACCTGATAATGGAGATCCTGCAGAATTCCGTTTTCATCAAGCGTTTCATATACGAATTTTTTATAGATCAGCTCGCCCTGCGCATTGGTGAGGGCTTGGGATTCCGCCGGCAAGACCGGTATCGGCCGGGTATCGACATCTTCCGTCCCTTTCATCACGACCGCAAGGAACGTACAGTCTTTCCCGCCGATAGCGATCATGCCGTGTTTGTGAGATGCATCGTAGTAGATCGTATCTCCTTCGTGCAAAACCTCCACATGGTCGTCTAGCTGCACTTTCAGGCTGCCGTCCAGTACATAATCGAATTCCTGCCCATTATGTTGTGAGAGTTCGATGGGGGCATTCTGTTCTTCTTGTGAATATGTCGCTTTCACTACAAACGGCTCCGCGGTACGGTTCTTCATCATGGCAGCCATATGCTGGTACAAAAACCCTTCCCGCCGTTTGATGGGCATACCGTCATTTTTCCGCGAAACGGTATAGAAATTGAGTTTGGGGTCGTTCCCCGTTACGATTTCGCTCAGGTCTACGCCAAAGCGGTTGGCGCACTTATACAGAAAGGTAAAGGTCGGGTCTCTTTTGCCTTCTTCGTACTTTCTATACTCCGAAGGGCTGACATCGGTGGCAAAGGCCATCTCTTCAGGGGTAAGGTTCATCATTTCCCTTAACCCCTTGATTCTCTGTGCGACCAGATTGTTTTGGTTCTCCATACAATTTACCTCTTTTAATGATTTAGTAGAAGCAAAAAAGCCTTCCTCGTTTCCCTTTCCGGGTCTGGGTGAAGGCTTTTCATATTCTCCTCGTTTCCTTACCGCATGCGGATTTCCGCATATGCTTTTTCGGAATTTCGGAATATTGGCCTTCGCCTGGCCGGTATAATTATGCAGCAAAGCCATAGGATAAGCATCGCAAGCATTCCTATAATCAAAGCGCTCATAATTCGTATAAGGGCGAGAACCAATACAGATAATTCCATCTTATTCTCCTGTTTACCTATAAAAAAACGCCTCGTCTCTTTTTACAGAGACGAAGCGCATACTCCGTGTTACCACTCTTTTTGCCGTATTAAACGGCCTCTCACCTGCAACAGACAAAACCTTGTCTAATTGCATCCTCTGTAACGGGAGAAACCCGGTCGCGCCTACTTGCATCACTTTCAGCTGACTGCTACAGGGGGATGTCATTTGGGGGATGTATTGCCTTGCACCGATTGGCAACTCTCTATAACATGTATACCCAAACCGTAACCCTGTCAAAGCATTTGTAGTATTTTTAAGATGATACCACACCTTTTGCATCCGTGTCAATAGTTTTTAGAAAAGTTTATCCGGCAGCCGCCTAGGCGGCTGCCGGACTTTGGTCATACCAGGTTGCCCACAATCTCCTTCTCAGAAAAGAGCGCGATCGTACCGCCCGTGTGCAGGAACACAACGCTGCTCCCTTGTTTGATCTTCCCGCTCCGGATGAAATCCAACATGCCATGAAAAGCCTTACCGGTATATACGGGGTCCAGGAAGATCCCTTCCATTTCCGCCAGCAGCTTGATGGCGTCCGTCGCCCCTTCGCTGGGGATTTCATACCCGGCTCCATAATACCCCCATTCTATATGCACATCGTCCGCCGAAACCGGCTTTTCTATGCCGATCCGCCCCAATGTTTGCCGGAGCAGATCCACTTCCTGCGGGATATATGCCTCCACTTTGGGGCCGACTGCTATCGGAACAATCTCTATCGGGCTATCCAGCATTTTTTTGCCGGCGATCAGCCCTGCAAGCGTACCGCCCGATCCGTTTGCATGGAACAGGTACTCCGCCTCCACGTTCCGCTTTTCCATCTGTTCCGCCATCTCTATAAAACAATCCGCAAAACCGGCCGACCCTACCGGGTTCGATCCTCCCGGCGGGATGACATAGCATGGATGCCCTGTTCTTTCCAGTGCCTCTACTCTTTCTTTCGAAGCCTGTTCCGCTTCCTCTTTGGTCGCAACGATATGGACCTCCGCCCCCAATATGGCGTCCAGCAGCAGATTCGCGCGCAGTCCGGCTTTATCGGGTTCCACCACACTGTTCAAAAAGACGATGGGCTTTACGCCGCATTTGCGGCAGGCAGTAACGGTCTGCATGACGTGGTTGGACTGCGTGGCCCCGAACGTGATGGCATATTCGCTTCCCTTTTCCAGGGCGTCGCCCATCAGATACTCGAGCTTCCGGATCTTGTTGCCCCCGAAAGGACTGAATCCGGACATGTCCTCCCGCTTCAGATAGATATTTACCCCTAATTTGGCAGAAAGCGCCGGCAGCCGATGAAAAGGCGCCGGATAAAAGCCGATCTCTACCTTGGGCAGACGCAGCATCCTTCCCTTTGCTTCGGCTATTTTACTTTCCATTCTCATTCCCCCTGTTTTTTCTCAATCAAACACTCTATCTGGCAAAGCGTACCCAAAAATCCGCATATATGGCCCGCCTGCGCGTTCCTATATACCATAGTACATTCTTTATATAAAATCAACAATATCTATCCGTTTAAAAATACATAAATAAAAATTCACCTCCTATTAATAGAAAATATTTTATAAAAAAACATTGTATGGTAAAATATAATAAAAGTAGTTTTCAAAGAGGTGAACGCAGTGCGTAAGAGTTGTCTTGGCCCTTGTTCCTGTCCCATAGGTGGGGCGGCGTCTGATAGACCGGATATGGACGGCATTCGGATACGGATGCGCAGTCCGGGTGTTCCCGGCGGCGGCCCCCGCGGCGGCGGGCATATGGGTGGCGGGCATCCCGGCGGTTTTGGCGGCGGCCCGAGGCCGGGTGGTTTCGGCGGCCCATGGCCGGGCAGATTTGGCATGGGGCCCAGGCTCCCGCGTCCGTACACATGGTGGCCTTTTTATCGCAGGCCGGGCTGCGGCTGTTATACGTTGGTTCTGTCCGCGATCGCGCTCGGGGTCTTAGCGCTGATTCTGTTTGTTTTCTGATACATCTTTATAATAAAAAAGCACGGATATGTTCCGTGCTTTTTTATTATTGTTTCAACGGTTTTACGCCATCCTTTTCTTCCGTCATTTCGTAAACACCGACAGGGAAAGATATCGCTCCCCCGTATCAGGCAGCAGTGCAACGATCACTTTTCCCGTATTTTCAGGTTTCTCGGCCAGTTGCGTCGCCGCCCATATGGCAGCTCCGGAGGAAATCCCCACGAGGAGCCCTTCCGCACTTGCGACTTCCCGGCAGGCCGTATACGCTTCTTCCGTCCTGACCGGTATCACCCGGTCATAGATACGTCTATCCAACACTTTGGGGATAAACCCCGCGCCAATACCCTGCAGACCGTGCGGCCCCGGTTTCCTGCCGGACAATACCGCGGAATCGAACGGTTCGACCGCAACGATCCGTATACCGGAGTTTTTTGATTTCAAAAATCCTCCCACGCCCGTGAGCGTGCCGCCCGTCCCTACACCGGCCACAAAAAAGTCGATTTTCCCATCGGTATCTTCCCATATCTCGGGGCCTGTCGTCTTTTTGTGGGCCGCAGGGTTGGCCGGGTTCTCGAACTGCCCCGGTATGAACGCCTGCGAGAGCTCCCGGGCCAAAGCCTGTGCTTTATCGATCGCGCCCTGCATACCTTTTGCGCCTTCGGTCAGCACCAGCTCGGCACCGTACGCTTTGAGCAGGCTCCTGCGTTCCACGCTCATCGTATCCGGCATCGTCAGGATAACCCTGTACCCCTTTGCCGCCGCGACCGATGCAAGCCCGATGCCCGTGTTCCCGCTGGTCGGCTCTATGATCACAGACCCCTTCCTGAGCAGCCCCTTTTGCTCGGCATCTTCTATCATGGACTTCGCGATCCGGTCCTTTACGCTGCCCGCCGGGTTGAAGTATTCGAGCTTGGCCAGGACCGTCGCCCAGAGCCCTTTCTTTTTTTCATAATTTGTCAGCTCCAACAGGGGCGTTTTCCCTATCAGCTCGGCCAACGTCTTATAAATTTTTGCCATACATCCTCCCATATACCCATGTTTGTATGCCGATCGGCTGTTCCCGCGCGATCTATAATACAAAAAGCGCTTCGCAGTCCGCCTGCATTTTCCGCGCATCCTCCGCCGCGAGCCGGATATCCACCGACTTGACCGTATCAAGCAGCGTTTCCACACGCCGGACGCCCGTCAGCAGGTTCATGTTCGGCGATTGCGCCAGCGTCCACGCCTGCACCAGATTAGGGAGAGAACAAGCGTATTTTTCACATAGCGGTCCCCACCCTTCATACAGCGCGCGCATATGCGGTTTCATTTCTGCCGTGAACCATTTGTTCCGCGCACGGAAATCTCCCTCGGGGAATGTCCGGCCCAAAGCCGCCGGCCCCGTGAGCGCGCCTGCTTCCAGCGAAGAATAGACCTGGAATGTCGTACCCAGTTTCTCGCAGGTGGGTATATACGTCTCCTTTGCGCCCGGCGTCAGCATGCTGAATTTTTCCTGCACCAGATCCACATGCCCGACTTTGTCATAGGCTTCCAGTATCGCGGGGGAAGCGTTGGAAATGCCGATCGCCCGTATCTTGCCTTCTTTTTTCATCTTCAATAGTTCGCCCATCGTCTCTTCCACGGGCGTGGTCTCTGATTGACGGTGCGTGATATATACATCCACATGATCCAGCCCCATGCGCCGCAGGCTCTCTTCCAGGTCCCGGCGGATAGCGGCCGCGTGGAGGTTCCTGTGGACGGCTATGCCGTCGCGCACATACTCCAGTCTGTCTTCATCCCCTTTGCGCCAATTCAACCCGCATTTTGTCTGTACGAAAAAACGGTCCCTTCTTCCCCTGAGGGCCGCTTTCAAATACGCTTCACTGGTGCCGATCCCATAGACCGGCGCCGTATCGATCAGATTTACGCCCTGGTCGGCCGCCGCATCCAAAATAGAGCAGACCGTCTTTTCGTTTACTTTCGTGTCGCTCCAGGTCTTGCCGCCGCCGATGCCGAACATGCCGATCGCAACGACCGATGCGTTTATCCCGCTCTTTCCCAATTCCGAAAATCTCATCTTTATCTCCTTTGCCGAAATCTTGGTTCCCTTCATCCAAAATATAGAGTTCCTTTTTATTGTAACAGCAGCGGCTTTTTTTTACAATGTGCCTCTTTTCCCCAACAAACTAAAAAATAGGGGAGGCCCCCTATTTTTTATCCGTTCCGCTCTGTTTCGGATCGGTTTTCCTGTAACAGCAATATTGGCAGGAGCTGCATCCGCCGCAGCTGGCACATCCGTTTTGCTTACGCGCTTTCACCATCTGCCGGATCGCCAGTACGATAAGCGCACATACGGCCAGGCTCACGGCCACAGTCGCGATATTATCCACCAGCCATGCCCACATGGGAAACCCTCCTTTTTTACCCGTTTATCCGCGCTTTCACCACTTTCGCCTGCGGATTTTTACGCAGCATCAGATACAGCATACCACCCAGTGCGGCAAAAGCCAATACGGTACCCAGCCCAAACGCCACACTGCCGCCCAGAAGCCCGCCGATCTGGTTGGTCATGAAAGCGACGGCGTAGGCAAATATCGTCTGATACCCAATGGCAAACCAGGTCCACTTGGCGCTGCCCATTTCCCGCTTGATCGCACCGATAGCCGCAAAACAGGGCGCGCAGAGCAGATTGAACATCAGGAAGGAAGCGGCGGCCGCTCCCGTCGGGAACATCTGGGAAAGCTGCATCAGCAGGCCCGGGTCGTCTTCCGCGATATCGGCCCCCAGGCCAAACAATACACCGAAGGTCCCTACTACATTCTCTTTTGCAACCAACCCGGAAATCGATGCCACCGTTGCCTGCCAGTTGCCAAACCCAAGCGGCGCGAAGATAGGCGCCAAAACGCTGCCCAATACGGCCAAGATGCTTTCTGTCTCTTCCACCATGCCGAAGCGCCCGTCCGCGAACCCAAAGCTCGAGAAAAACCAGATCGCGCCGCAGGCCAGGAAGATAACGGTCCCCGCTTTTATGATAAACGCCTTGCTCCGTTCCCACATATGGATCCATACGCCTTTGGGCGCCGGAATATGATACTGCGGCAACTCCATGACAAAGGGCGCGGGGTCACCCG
Source organism: Christensenellaceae bacterium (assembly GCA_963665505.1). GTDB lineage: Bacteria > Bacillota > Clostridia > Christensenellales > Christensenellaceae > QANA01. Next base: position 662,875 of record OY762275.1, on the reverse strand, counting down.
CAAACATCTTGGTCTTCTTTAAAATAATACCGGAAATGATGACCGCCGCGATCCCAACAAAATACATGAGCGGCCCCATCCAGGGGAAATCCGGGAACATCGCCCCGCCGATCAGCGCAATGATGGGCAGCTTTGCCCCGCAGGGGATAAATGTCGTCGTCATGATGGTCATCCGGCGGTCTTTCTCATTCTCTATGGTTTTGGTCGCCATGATGCCGGGCACGCTGCAGCCCGAAGAAATCAGCATCGGGATGAAGCTTTTGCCGGACAGGCCGAATTTACGGAAAACACGGTCCATGATGAACGCTATCCGGGCCATATAGCCGCAGTCTTCCAGCAATGACAGGAAGAAGAACAAAATCATCATCTGCGGGACAAAACCCAGTACGGCCCCTACACCCCCGATGAACCCGTCTACCATCAGCCCATGCAGCCAATCCGCCGTGCCCAGCGAAGTGAGCCAATTACTTACGGCCGGCTGTATCCATTCCCCGAAAAATACGTCGTTGGCCCAGTCCGTCACGATCGTGCCCAACCATGAAACAGATACGTAATACACGACGAACATTACGGCTGCAAAGATAGGCAACGCGAGCCAGCGGTTGGTCACGATCTTGTCGATTTTGTCCGAGACCGTCATGCCGCTTTTCTTCTTTTTAGAACAAAGCGCGATCAGTTTTTCTATATAAAGATACCGTTCGTTGGTGATGATGCTTTCGCTGTCATCGTCCATCTTGGTTTCGATATCCGAGATGATCCCGTCGATTTTTTCGACCGCTTGCTTGCTGAGTTGCAGCTTTTCCGCGATCTCTTCTTCCCGTTCGAATATTTTGATGCTGTACCAACGGATGTTTTCCTGCGGCACAACACCCCATATCGTATCTGCAATGGTGTCCAGCGCCTCTTCCACTTCCTGCCCAAACCTGTGCCGGGGCACCGTCGGTTTCTTTGCTCTGGCCAGCGCGATCGCTTTTTCAGCCGCCTCCATCACCCCGGTCCCCTTGAGGGCCGAGCTCAGCGCGATCTCGCAGCCCAGTTCTTCGGCCAGCTTCTGGGCCTTTATGACGGTCCCATTCTTTTCTACTAAGTCTATCATGTTCAGCACGACCAGCACGGGGATCCCGAGTTCTATCACCTGCGTGCTCAAATACAGGTTCCGTTCCAGGTTGGTCGCGTCCACCAGGTTGATGATAGCGTCCGGGCCTTCGTCCATCAGGTAATTCCGGCTGACCACTTCTTCCAGCGTGTAGGGTGAAAGCGAATAGATCCCCGGCAGGTCTGTGATGATCACATCCTTATGGCCGCGCAGATGCCCTTCTTTTTTTTCGACGGTCACGCCCGGCCAGTTGCCCACATACTGACTACTTCCTGTCAGATAATTGAACATGGTCGTCTTCCCGCAGTTCGGGTTTCCCGCCAATGCAATCCGTATACTCATATTTGTGTCTCCTTATCTATGTTAGTTAGCTTAAGCTAACTAACGGGCCAAAAAAATAAATAACTCAAAAAGCCACGGCGATATTTTCCGCTTCGTTCTTGCGGATAGAAAGCTCGTATCCCCGGACAGTGATTTCCATCGGGTCTCCCAAAGGCGCCACTTTACGGACATAGATCTTCGTTCCCTTGATGATCCCCATATCCATGATCCTGCGTTTCAAAGCCCGGTCGCCTGAAATTTTTTCCACAACGACTGTTTGCCCGCATGCAATCTCTCTCAGCGTTTTCATTTTATCCTCCTCTATTTTTTATTCGGTTTTTTGGTCCTGCTTTGCCAGTACGCGCGCAGCCATCGCACGGCTGATGGCGATCCGGCTGTCTTTCACATTGATGATGACGTTCCCGCCCAGCCGGCAAACGACGCATACGTCTGTGCCTTCCACAAAACCGAGTGTTTTTAAAAATTGCCGGGTATCGTCCCTACCCTGTATGGTTTGCACCTGTACCACGGTGCCCGGGCATACCATGCTCAAAGGCATGCCGCCGCAGCCCCGGTTTCTCCTTTGTCTTCTATGACAACGGTGTGGTGTCAGAATTCGTTCCATGTTTTTCTCCTCTCATTAGTTAGCAATAGCTAACTCAAAGACCCGCTATAAGGAGTTAGGTATCGCTAACTCCTTCTTTAAAGTTTACTGCCGCACAGATAAAATGTCAATATATATTTTAAACAATTTATAAACTTCACAGGGCAGCCTCAATGCCCACCCCTACCATCTTATGCGGCGTATTGAAAGAAAGAAGCAGGCAAGTTATAATAAAATTAAAGATTTTTTCCGTCAAAAGGAGGGCCCATGAAAATACAGAAATCCGGCGAAGATTATTTGGAAACCATTCTGATCCTGCAGAAAAGAAACCGGAGCGTCCGGTCGGTCGACGTCGCAAACGAACTGGGGTTCTCCAAACCCAGTATCAGCCGCGCTATGGGGATCCTGAAAGCAAACGGCTATATCGCGATCGATGCGCAGGGATGTATCACACTGACCGATAGAGGGGAAGCAAAAGCTTCCGACGTATATGAACGCCATACGATTCTCGCCAAGTGCCTGGTCGCCCTGGGGGTAGACCCCAAGACCGCCGCGGAGGACGCCTGCCGTATGGAACACGTCATCAGCGAACAAACTTTTGCAAAAATCAAAGAACATCTGCTGCAACATTAAAAATCCTGAAAGACGGCCGCCTTTTTCTCTCCTCCCGATTTCCGCATCGCCTGCCATGGAAGATTGCCCAAGAGTGTGTTATACTTTTGGTAAACCATCCCTGCGCAGGCTTGCACGGGAGCGGCAACGACATAAAACCGGAGGTACCATACATGCATAAGACACTGATGGTTCTGGCAGCCGGCTTGGGCCAACGATATGGCGGGATCAAACAGATCGCACCGGTAGGGCCCAACGGCGAAGCTTTGATCGATTACGCGGTATATGACGCCGTCACGGCAGGGTTTGATAAAATCGTATTTATCATCAAACATTCCATCGAAGAAGATTTTCGTGTACGCATAGGAGATCCGGCCTCTAAAAAGGCCGCTGTGCTTTACGCTTTCCAGGACGACGCCTATCTCCCGGATTTTTATCATATCCCACAGAACCGCACAAAGATGCTGGGTACCGTACATGCCATGCTCGCGGCCAAAGGCGCCATAAGGGAACCTTTTGCCATCATAAACGCGGACGATTATTACGGCCGGGATGCGTTTGAAACTTTGGCCGGCTATTTGGACAAGCTCACCGCTCAAAAAGCATGTATGGTGGGATACGCGCTCAAAAATACAGTTTCCAAAAACGGCGCCGTCACACGCGGTGTCTGCCATGTGAAAGACGGCAAACTGTCTAAAGTGATCGAAACCTATAAAATCTCCCTATTTCCGGATGGAACGATCCGCAGCACCGATAACGGCCCGCAAGGAGAAGTTTTAGACGGAGAGAGTACCGTTTCTATGAATTTCTGGGGGTTCTCCCCTGCGATCTTCCCGGTCGCCACAGCCTATTTCGACGCTTTTCTAAAGAGTCTGCCTGCGGACGATATCACCAGCGAATATCCGCTGCCCACCATGGTTGACCAACTGCTGAAAGCCAAAAAGCTGGAAGTGGACATGTTGCTTTCCAAAAGCACCTGGATGGGCATGACCTATCCGCAGGACCAGGCCTTGGTCTCCGAAGGGCTGCTGGCGTTGCAAAGCACGGGCGTGTATCCCAAGACCATCAAATAGACGCCGTATTCCCCGCCGAGCAGGTTATCCGGGAAAGCCAACAATCAAAGATTTTTGAAAAACTTGTTTACCCGCCCGCGCTTTTATGCTATAATTTGTTCTGCGGCTGGAAGCCGCACTCTGTCGGAGGCATAGCTCAGCTGGGAGAGCACTTGCTTCACACGCAAGGGGTCACTGGTTCGAGTCCAGCTGTCTCCACCAAAAGGGCCATTCGAAGGAATGGCCCTTTTTATGCGGTTTTCTGAAATTTCCCTTTTATAGAGCCATTCCCCGGCAGTTGATTTTTCTAAAATTTTTATATGTTGTTCCATATGTTTTAGAGAAAAATATACTGTTTTAGGATAAAATGCAACACGAAATGCAACACGAAAATACGAAGCAGAAAAACAAGCTTTTTCAATATGGGTTAAAAAATCGCCTGTTTTGTTTCTAAAATTTCTTATCTAAAGCTGCAAAATTGCATACAAAAAGGGAGCTGTACATCAGATGCCAGCTCCTTTTTCTATTCATTGCTTTGCTAATCGTATGCAGAACAGGACTAAAGTGAGTGGAGGCGAGGGGCATATAACGTTTCTCCTGTCCGTAAGTAGAGAAGAATTGTATTCGGGGTTTCGATCGAAATCTAAAGAGTACTTGGTATTTTAGAATAAAATACCACGCGAAAAACACATTGGTTTTTTATTAATTGTCAACAAAAAATAGAGCCGATGCATGCACCAGCTCCGCAAAAAATAAAAATACTTTTTGTTCATCATTCATATTATATGTCATTTTCTAAAGAAAAGTCAATAAATTTTTTCAATATCTTATATGTTGTTACTAAACTAGTATTTTTTTCAAAAAAGTTTTTATGTTTAAGCATCCTACCATCAAAAAAATCTTTCAATTCCCCAAACCTATATTTCTTTAATTCTTCACTAGAAACTATTCGTTTATATGCAACTATTGTCGCAATAAAATCATTAATAACTAAATTTTTCATTCTTTTTTTTAATCTTTCACAAGTAACATGGAACTCCCCATCTATATGTTTCCTATCATAGTTGGCATCTATAAATCCCGCCTTTATTATATCATTAAAAAGCCCTATGTTTAAAATTTGCTTAGTTGAGGTATAACTTTTTTTAATACTGTTTAAAATGCAATTGTTATGAGCCGTCGCATTTCTTAAACTCTTAACTGAATATAATAAATTAGATATATTCATTTTTTGTGGTTTGGGATACAATCTATAGAAATTATTATATAGTCTAATAGTGTTTGCAAAAGATAGTATCTCCACCAAACTCCATACAGTCCAATCTTCTTCTTCATGTTTTATAATCAAATCTCTACAAACACTTTTTTCTTTCTTTTTTTCGCATATTTCAAATATCTGATCGTCAGTAAAAGTTTTTTTAACTAAATTACAACCATCTTCATTTTTTTCTTGGACTACATCGTTAATTAATTGTTTTTTTATATAGTGTTCTATATCTATGGCCATACTTAGTAAGACAAAACGTAGCTGCATATCTATAATAGCCATTTCCTTTAAATATGCAAATTCAAGTTTTACGTATTGGTTCTTATGCTCTCCGGCAGGATATTTATCAAAATTTTTTGCATATGCTTTTAAACGAAAATAGTAATTATTGTCTAGTAAATATTGCCGTGCGTCTTCTTCAGAAATAACATTAAATAATATCCCTTTGCTTTTCATATGCTCGATTTGTTGTTGGATGGTTAATTTATTCATATATCTTTTATCTTTCTATTTTATTGTATAATCACTTGTCAAGTATACCTTTTAATGAACATAAAATCTATTTTAGTGCTTATTTTATGCCGGCGAGAGCTCATACTCGACTGTCCATGTAGCAACATTCCCGGAGTAGCGTCCCCTATTTCACAGCTATTCCTTCCTTTTTTATTATATATTTTTAAATTATACGTTCGTACATTAATTTCCTCTTTTTTACAAAACGTAACACGGAAATATCATTTTTATTAATTTTCTGCAGAAGAAAACTCCGGAAGAAATTACTCAAAGTTGTTTGATCGCTATATGTTGCGTGTTTTCATTTTAAATCGTAAAATATGAATTAGAGTAAGTAAAGAAGGTCAATTATGGATGATGATAATTTAATAAACTACAACCTTGTAATATGTGCGGTAGTTTTTGGAGCAGATGACTCCATTTTAAAAGTACAACTTGGTGATGCTTTTTCCTTTCAAAGGAAATCTTTAATGCCTATGAAAGATCACCTTGATACAATCTTCGAAACTGATGAGCTCGGTCTGCGCCGAGAATATGGACAAGCAAGAATTGATGAATCGCTTGACGTTATTTGTGTTTTTAAAAAAATACAGATTAAATTAGCACAGAAGGAAGCAAAAAAATATTACGATAATATGTGTGACTACATACTCAAATACCTTGATGATAAGATTAGAGCAATACGGCTTTTTGTGGAAGCCCCTGTACGTTTTAAAAAGCTTTCAATAGGAATGCAACGTGAAACACAGTGGCTAGGAAAAACAAAAATGGATTGGAGCTTTTCTTCTCTAATACCTATCGGTGAAGCAATGGCAACACAAACGATACAGAAGTTTAGTTGTACTGATGAGAAAATCAGAATACTAAACGCAGATATACTACAAATAAACTTTCCGTTAGCGGATAAACTGCTTAATAGCTGCCATATATACTATGATTTATCATATCACCAGAAAAATTTTGTATCAGTTGCCCTACTGATAACCTGTCTTGAAATTCTTTTCATAAACAAGGAGAACGGTAAGCAAAAAAAACTTTCAAAGAGATGTGCCGTTTTTCTTTTTGATACAAAACCAGAACGGATAGATTGTTATAGAAAATTGTTTTCTTGCTACAAAAAACGCTCTGATTTTGTTCATGACGGTGACTATAGCGAAATATCAAATAAAGACATTTTGTTTTTGAGGGAATGTGTTCGACGAGCTTTAATTAAATATATATCTACAGGCGTTGATAAAAAAAGCTTAATTAAGTCATTGGAGAGCGATTTGTTAGAAATAGATTATTTAACACAGAGTTGAAAAAACTACGTCGACGATCATATACTTTATGAAGTATATAGACTCATATTAGTACTTTTCTCTTTGTGACATGGAATACTTTACTACAAAGAAAAAATACTAAGGTGACTAGCAGAGTACAAAAAAGTAATAATTTAGCGATGCGAACAGCATATAAGATTATATTATTAATAACAAGGAGATTCCAATGAATCAAACAACAAATGAAATAATATCAGCTTGCAAGCACTTTGATGAATATGCGTTTAGATTAATAAACCATTTTGACATAAAAAGTGAAGATCCAAAAGGAATATTAGCTAGTGCCTTGTACTTAAAAATTGAATCCCTTGTGCAGGCAATACTCGTTCTAGCCGAAAAAGGACTGATAGAGGCAATTAAATCAATTGCTCGAACACTAATTGAACTTCTATTATATTTGAAAATGAACTTGGAAAAAGATAATTTTGGTAAGGAACTATTAAATTCAGATAATAGGCGCAGAGAAAAGCTTTATAAGAATCTCCTACGCTATCCAAAGATTTTTAAAGAAGCTCGTAGTAAAATTCCCAACATACAACCCACATATATGGGTCTAAAAAAACAAAATCAAACACAAAATAGCAAAATGTTTTCTCTAAAAGACTTAGCACTAGACACTAAATTAGAAGATGAGTATTTTTATTTTTATACTTATTTGTGTGGGGAAGATCATGTCCATATTAACAATTTATTGAGAAAAGCTAAAATAGGAAATGACAAAATAGTTGCGTTTGACCTTACAGAGGATTTAGATGATATTAAATGTCTCAGAATACTATTACTAACTATTTATCGTCTTTTATTTTTAGCGATAGGATGCATAAAAGAAGAATATATTAAAATTGATATTAGCAAAGATCTTAAATACTATGAAGACGTGTGTGAAAAATTGTATGAAAAAATATGATAGCAAAAAGCAGGCACATTACATGCCTGCCTCTTTCACATTTTTCACTCGCTGCTTTCTTCTGTCGGAAAAAGATCCTTAATAGTATGATATTCTCCTGTTGCCGAGAAAAACACAGCGACGCCATTTATCACACAGAGTAAAAGCCCATCCCACGTAAGCCCTGCCGTAATCGCACGGCCAACTGTCAGCAACGCTGTACCGATCACAAACACTATAAGCCGCAGTCTTTACAGCGGAGTTTTTAGCATTTCTCATGCATCCGAAAATTCCTATTTAAAGCGTTTCTGCAACCATCACACAAAACAAGTTACGCACAAATCACATAAAAAGGGGTTAAAAAAGGGGTTAATAACCCCTTTTATTTTGTGTATAAAATTTTTATAAAAACATGCAAAATTACGTAAAAAACACTTGACATTACGTAATTTACGTAATATAATATAATTGTAAGAGAGAGGAGAACATAATGAAACGAAGAGACTTAATAAAAAAGTTAAGGAAAGGAGGTTATGAAAAAGTCAGAGAAGGAAACGAGCACACAATATACGCTCACAAAGTAACAGCAAAACAGATTGCAATTCCAAGACATAGAGAAGTAAATGAAAGAACAGCAAAAAACATTCTCAAAGACGCGGGGCTTGAATAAGCCCCCAGCCTTTGGGGTTAAATATAAAAATAGAATAAAGGAGAAAACACATGGTTTATATTTATCCAGCGATATTTATACAAAACGATGATAAAAGCTATACAGTACGCTTTCCGGATTTAAGCGGATGCATAACAGAAGGAAAAACATTAGAAAATGCAATCTACATGGCAAAAGATGTATTGGCTATTTGGTTAGACGTTGCTATTGAGCGCGGTCATACTATACCGGTCGCAAGCAAACCGGATGAAATTACATCCGAAGCAGGCGGCTTCGTCTCGCTTATAGATGTTGATTTAGACGCATATCGCAGAGAAAATGATACGCGCCCAATCCGCCGCACCGTCTCATTGCCTCACTGGATGGACACAAAAGCTAAAAATGCCGGTTTGAGTTTGTCTAAGGTTTTGCAAGATGCTTTAGACGAGAAATTAGGTTAAGTTTATTGACCCAACGTCCCGTTTTAATAGGATTTTGTATTGCATTTTTATCTAAAAGTAAAAAAGAGCAGGCGTGCTACACGTCTGCTCTTTTGCACTATTCTTATTCGCTGCTTTCCTCTGCGGGGAACAGGTCTTTTACCACATGATATTCTCCTGTGGCCGAAAAGAAAACAGCCACGCTGTTTATAAGGCATAATAGCAACCCATCCCACGATAAGCCGCTTGTTGCCCATGTACCGATTGTCAATAGCACTGCTCCGATGCCAAACGTCAACAAACGCAGCCACCACTCGTTCACGTCATGTCCGATTATTTTTTTGATCGCCTGGACAATGACGGCCGTTACCGCGCCTGCCCCCACAACACTGCTAATATAATCCCATGAAAACACCATCTTTTATTCCTCCTTTTTTTATCCTGCAATATCATCTTTCTCGGGAACATCTTCATGCGCCGCCGGCGCCTGTGGCTTTATCCCGCTCACCACTTTTTCCGCAATACGTTTTAACATAAGCACGCCCACCTCGATACCGAAGAGCCGAAAAGTCCATTCAACAAGAGTGTCCAGCTCAAGGTCTGTACTATACCCTGTGGCATTCATCGCCACCTGATACTTTAAATATAGAACGATGGCCGTAAAAAATATGATATAGACCGCAACAAATAAAAGCACCTTGAGTGCAAAACGTTTATTCATATGCCACCTATTTTTTAATTAAAAAATCATTTAGTTCATCGAGGATCTCATCACAGTCCCCATTTACAATTCCAGACCGTTTCAAGGCCACGAGCAGAACCAGCGTAGATTTTAAAAGCATGTGAATCACTTCGCGATCCTTGTTTTTCTTCCCGTGAAAGTGCCCCGCGACCGAATTGATTATGAGCATAACCACACCGACGCTTACCCCCGTTATAACACTCGACATGATGTCCCCTCCTAAAATAATGCCGCCCAAGTGTTCTTCCCCACAATCCCATCGACAGTCAACTTTTTGGCCGCCTGGAATTTTGCCGCCGCCGCCGCCGTCTTCAACCCGAAAACTCCGTCTACGTTGCCACAGTCAAAGCCAGCAGCGTTCAAGGCTGTCTGCACCGCCTTTACGTCGTCGCCGGTCATATACGATTGACGTTTCAGAAATTGAGCATGAATGTAGCCGGTTTGCCCAGCATAGCGGATTTTTAAATATTCGCCGGTACCCATATAAACGACCTGTTCTCCTTCGTTTACCTGCCGCAGAATCGTTTTCCCGGGGGCAGAACGCATATTCACGCGGCCAGTTTTAGAGCCGGAGACCGTATAGGTCAGTTGCAATTCGCGGGTAAAAGTCGTTTCTGTGGTTTCACCACTTTCGCCTTCCTCTGCCGGGTACTCGACGTCCTTCAACTTGCCCCACTTTGTCCACGCATACCCTTTAGCAGGGCTCTTTATTGGAGTTTTTACAACCCCAAAGTCCACGCCGGCCGCTTCTATAACGTATCCATTTCCAATATATATCCCGATATGGTTTTTACGCCACACGCATAGGCCAGGTATTTCCGGGATTGTACCGATGTTGCCACTCTCTGTGCAACGTTTCATCAATGTACCGGATGCCTGGTCGGCGTAATCGCTCTGCATTGAGCGGAACGCAGCGATTATAAGGCCTGAGCAGTCGGCTACATAATGATCAAACCACTTCTTACATGTGCTTGTATAATATTTTTCACTCATCCCTGCACGTTTTGCTTGTCCCCATTCCTTTGCAAGGGCTTCCGTGTAAAAATGCCCTTGCGCACTCCAAACGTATCCCCAGCCTTCTTGTAGTGCTTTTTGGGCAAAGGCAACCAATCCCGCATTTTTCAAAACTGCCATCTCGTTTTTTCTCCTCCGTTTCTTTTGCAATAAAAAATGGGACGAATTCGTCCCATTATCAGGTAATTTTTTAGGGTTCTGCCGGCCAAGACACTTCCGTCGGGAACCCCGTCTGCTCCGGAATATCCCGCAGCTCCTGCCGATATACTGCCCAGTCGGCCGTGTCCGCTGGCGCATCGGGGAGCTGCGTCCAATCACTTTCTGCCAGTAGTTGGTTGCGCCTGGCTCGTATCTTTTCCGCCAAGATCGCGTTTATATTCTCCTGCGTCTCGCCCTCTACCCACTGTTCACCGTCCCATTTTGGTCTGTACAGTCCTTCCGGGCAAGGCGTCTCGATTAACGTATCGTCCAAAGCATCTGCAAACACATCTTCCACAAAACATCCGTCCGCATCAATTCTATGTGCGTATATCATCTTTTACCCCCTTTATTCAACATCGAAATGTATATTGTCGAGAGAAACATATGTAGGAGAGCCATTAAAATATAGGTATATTTCTCCCGTGGTACGTATTTCTGCAAGTGCCCAACCGATCCCATACGCATACGTTATCGCCCGCATTTTTTGCGGGGGCCTATTCCCCACCGTAAATGTAAACGGCGTTGTGCCAGTTGCGCCACCAGCTAAAGCCCCCCGCAAATTTACTGTCTTCCCTCTTTTTATATAGCTCACTGACTCTGTGCTGTAGTTCGACCATCCGGACACTATAGTCGGAGAAATTCGGTTTTGCGGAAGACCATACATCGTAATAAGCGCGTCTATAAGCTCTTTATAGCTTAAATTATCAAACCAATCGTTTGGAAATAATCCAGTGAAGTCTTCCATAAATTCCGTACCCGGTTCATTTCCGCTGCCGAAATCCGAAGTCAAATCGGTTACTATCATCGTTCCGATCTCCATTACTTTATTAGTGGCAGTGGCCGCATCCGCGTACTGATGCAAAATTAAGACGCGCAAATTTCCGGTTTCTATCTGCGTAAAAATATGTGATATGTCGTACCATTGACTTTCAACTGGCGAGAAAATAACTTTTACCACGCTAGTTCCGCCTGCTTTATATACGTATATGACTATTTGTGTACAAGCATTATTCGTAACCCGGACACGCATTTTCCCATATATTTTATGTCCCGCAACACATGCATCGGATATCGTTTGATACATTTGAGGATATTGCGTTGTTCCTGTTCCAGTAGCAGAACATACCCCATCAGCTGCAGATAGATTTACACCAGAACCGCTCCACCCTTCCGTCCCGCCCGAAAAATCAGCATTTATCGGAAGATTTTTAAGCGGATATTCAGTAAAGTCGCCGATGTGCAATAGTTTTGTAAGTATCTCGTCGAAAGCCCCTGGCGTTGGCTCTTCCGGAAGCTCTCCATCTTTTAGGCCAGACGCGTATATATGTACGACGCAAGGCGCAGTCGTGGCTAAGTCACCGCCAAACACGTTTATTTCCAAGTCCCCTTCTCCAACAAGGACCTCCCACGGGACGAGGCATTCATCATCAACAATATTTACGTCATACGTCACGTCTGGCCGCGTGCGGCGCGTAAACTGTGCAACCTTGCTTAGATCGTCCCATCCGGCCGAAAATGTGAAGTGCGCATATACATAGTTTCTGCTATCCGCAACCAGCTTCGCGGTATCAGTCCGTGTCAGCGTCTGCTGATCTACGTTAAATAAGAGTGTCCACTTTAAGCTCATATTTCCTCCTAATATTTAATGATGTAATTGAGGACAGTGTATGGTTGCAACAAGCTCATAGCTGTTTGTTCCAGGCTAACCTTTACCCTATCCTCAAAAGCAGATGCTTCCGTAAGGCCATATCCTGTCGTTTCGTTTTCCGAGTTATGTGCTCCGATTTCCGCACCTGTCAGAATATGCGTTTTAGCCCCGCCGGTTTCCCCGAGTGTATCAAAATCAGCGTCAGAATCATCCAACCCAACAACAACACGGCCTTTGAGATTTGGTACATTAAAAGTTGTGCTCTCATCACCTGCTCCAAAGATCGTTCCTATTAAAGCAAACAACGAAGCGTATGTCGTACGTGAAACCGCGCTTCCGTCGCAAAGCAACCAGCCGTCTGGAGCGGGGGATCCCGCGAAAGCAACAATCGTACCTCTAGGAGACAGATTTGAACTCCCAGCGTCAAGATCGCCGAGTACCGTTACATCCTCTTTAAATTCCGCATCCCAAGCAACTTCCAGCCCGTCTTGTTCTGATGCTTTTCCGATAGCCATACCTTGTCCATTGGCCCGAAAGTCTAAAATCGTGGCCGCGGTTGATACTATAACGTCACGGATTGTCGTAGAGAAAAAATCTTCGAGCTGCCCGCGGACATCATATGAGTAATCAACATTCATGCCGCTTAGGATAATTACAGTCGTATCATCTATTGTGTATCCCGAGACTGTCAAGGTTTCCGTTGTATATGTTTCCGTCCCGGTCTGTCTATATAGCACCTTAAATGATTTTGTGTTCTTGTCATCCGAACCGTCATTGACAGGACTGATACTTCCCTCGAGAACCACACGCACGTAGCTTCCATCATCATCGGCGTCGCCGGCCGCGTCGCACCGGTAGGCAGTCAATACTGTGATCGCCGGGCTTTGATACGCAATTACTGTAACATTCTGCGACGTCGTGTATTTACGCCCGCGGCTGTCCGTGACTTCGACGTAGATCGTATTAGTGCCGGGCGTTTTAAGAGCCTCCGTTGTAACTGTATCGTTCGTATATTCTGTGCCATTGACCGTCGTTTTATAGTCCGTTATAGTGCTGCCATAGACCCCGTCGGCCGTGATCTCAATTCGCAGCCGCGATTTATTCTGCACATAGCAGCCAAACTGCGCAGCAATCGATGATACATACTCTTCTACCGTAAAAGACGCGCTTGGGATAACAGATGCCGGGATTGACAGTGTAAATGCAACGTTCTTCGTGCCGATCAGCGTATCCCCCACATATGTGTCGCAATATAATGTGCAAGACCCGTCTGTTGCGTTTGGTATATTGCTTGCCAGCGTGACCAAAAAAGTATATGGTATTGTCGTCTCGCTCGTTTTAACCACAATAGTCACATCGGACGAACCAAATATAAACCGAAGCGTATGCGTAAAACCACCGCTGGCCGGCGAAAGAGTGATTGATACCTCGGTACCCATCGTGACTTGCGATGCTATGTTGGGGGTTGTCGCCCTGGCGATCGTCGGCAAAACAACAGACCCGGATACGTTACCGCCGCTGATATAGGTTGACCTGGTGGTAAACGAACCGCTTATCGATATTGTTTTTGTGCCGTCATCGTTATGCGTGATCGTTCCGCTATAAGTACCCAACGTATGAATATTCGCAGAGCTACGGAAGTCGTAGGGCCCGTTCGTGACGCCCACACCTGCCACTCCGTTGACGGTCAGTGAAGAATATAGCCCACTATCATAGCTTGTGTTGGACGATTCTCCTGGGCGCAGGGCGGCATAGAAAAACACGGAAAGATCTGACGTATTGGTCGCTATGTTCTGGCCAGTGACCTTGTATTCGACCCAAACGTCAATCCGGTCGCCGTTCGAGCCCGTCCCAACGCCGTTTATAATTGTATAGCCGCTGTTGATCGGTGTTACTCTCGCCATTAGTTCGCCTTCCTATAGCTTAAATTTCCATTTGCTCGGGGGGTGAAAACGAAGTTCCCTATTTTCAATGACTTGACGATGTCCACATCAGTCTCATACATTTTTCCGGCACTAAAATAAGCAAATGCTGTGTCTATATCCGCCGCGTCGTCCGCCCCTGCAAAGAAATATAATATGTCGTTCTCGATCCGCAGCTTGATTTGACTGTCAGATTGCCCGAGTACAATCGAGCCATCCAAAAAACGTATGTATTTCTCGATGTTATCAAATTGCTGTTTTGTTTCCCCGTTCAGCGTGCTGATCTGTGACGTCGCGGTTGTAAAAACAATATCAATCTGACCTGCCATGATGCTAAATTGCGTTTCGACAGTGCTTTGTAGCTGCGTAAAATCCTCTGTCCGTGTATATTCTTCCAGCGCGGACAGAATAATCTGTTGGGCAGACTGCAGTATAGACGTATTGCTGTTTATAACCTCGCTCGCGATTTCCGCCGCTTTTGCTTTGGTCGCATAGTCCCGTTCTATATTTCCGATACGGGTTATGGCGCTGTTTGTTTTCTTTACGCTTTCCCCGACATAGGTCAGTTTTGTCTCACCCAACGTGATCCTGGCTTCCGCAGGATTGTTCAAAGGTATCTGTATCGCGCTAATAAGATATATCTCTTCTAAATCGTGCAGAGCACTGATCACGGGCACTTTCTCGCAGAACTTCAGTTCCTCGACCGATACGTCCATATTGTGAAGATCTATGGCTGTCAAGGATATCGTCTGCGTCCACCTGGTGGCGGTATCGTTCAGATACGCCAAACCTTTTGTTTTTAGGTTGGCCGGCAGTGTGACATCATCCCATGTTGTATCATCGGTCGGGGCGTAGATCACGCCATACTCCGCCGCCAACGTGGAGTTTATAAGATAGTCGTCCCCATCGTTCACATCGGCGATCGTCAGGCGGGTATCGTCTTCCGTGTCAGAATCAATTTCTGACAGCTTCGCGCCCAGCGGGATCACAGCTGTGTACATTTCCTCGCCGCTGTTTTTTATGAGCATATCGACGATGTTCTCGCCCAGCCGAATAACCTGCGTTGATGTGTCCGAAAAATCCGCAAGATAGTCTAAAATACAGTTTTCTTCTTCATCAAAGCGCACCTGCAAGTACCCGCCGTGCGTATCGATCAGCCTTGTCTGAATAACCTCCCAAGGCGTAAGATAGTTTATACTGCTACGGGCAATATAGCCGTTGGGATCTGTCACCGTCACATTTCCAAGAGTAAACTGCTGGCTCGCGCTTACTTGTTCGTTGTGTTCCGTAATAATAGCGGTCAGGAACTCCAAGATAGAGCCCTGGAATTCAAACGGCCGGATCCGACTGTCCAGCAGGTAAGCCAGCGCACTTTCACACAAGATATCTTTTGTCTTATATGTGTCCTGCTCATCACTCCACGCACGACCTTTGAAAATCAAAGTACCGTCTTTATATAACCGAATAATTGATTTTAGCTTCGTAACACTGTCGTAGTATGGATGGTCATACGGCAGATAAAAAGACAACTCGCACACCTTGTTCACTTCTTGGGAAAGCAGAGGATCCTGAATAGATAAACTGACATCCCGAGGGTCATATATGATATCGTCATCGCATTTGATTTGATACATTTAAAGGGCCCCTTCCTGATAAGTGAATGTGATGGTCCCTGTCCCAGAGACCGAAATCGTGTTGTCCCCTTCTTCCAGGACCAGATCCAGCAATTTATGCTCTCCCGCGGACAGCGTGACCTCATAGTCACCCCATGTCAGCGTCATTTCAGCGTCAACTGTGATTGTTGGGATAGAAGGCATCCGGTCATTTGTCAGTATGATAGTCCCGGATGTGTCGATCGCTTCTTCGACCACCGTCAGGTTTTGTTTGTACTTGTACGGATCCGAATTACAGTAGATCGTAATAATGCCCAGCATGGCGCTCGTGCTCAGCCGATCTACCGTACAGCGTGCGTAATAGTAATGGTCCGGATCCTTATCAAACGTTATTTTCAACTTTTTACCGTGAACGTAGTTGGCAATTTCTGTTATAAGCGTTTCCCACTTGCGCGTAGCATCCAGCTTTGTAAGCTCAATTGTAAAATCGCGGTTATAGTAATTGACTTGGCCAAATACTTCCGTTAAGTCCAAAGGACCGTCTCTGCCGGGTATATCCACATAGTTTGTCTTGGGCAGAGGCAGCGTGATACTCATAGTGGAAAGGCGTGTACCCCAATCATTAAAACTATGCTTTTCGCCAATCGTTACACCGTTTATCATTGGCCACGCTCCTTTTTAGTCTTTATCTTGCCCAGTTCTTTGTCCATAGAAGGCGCTATTGCGCCAACCAGCGCACCTGTATCCGTAACCATTTGCAAATTCGAGAATTCCGGCAGGTATCGGCTGAGAATCTCGATCATCTGATCCAGCTTCCCGGCAGTCTTTGAATTGCTCAAATCAACTAAATGCGTGATATCCTCTTGCGTAATTTGATTATCAGAGTTTCGCACATTTACACCGAGATCCCGTGGTACCGATCTGTCGATAGTCGACTGCACCTTTTTGATTTCCTCATTGAACGATTCGGTACCAGACTTTGCGAGAAGTCCCATCTCCGCCTCAAACGCCGTCTTTTTGTTTCCAGCGCCAAGAATATAGCCCTGCACTGTATCTTCCGCGTCCCGCATTGTCGCTTTGGAGGGAGAATGCTGATTTAATGCGTTTTTATAGGCTGTTTGTCCCGCCTTGGCAAGGCTTGTCATCGCCGCCTTATACTGTGCCTGTTTGGCGTTTACCCCATCAATATAGCCCTGTGCTGTGTCCTCGCCGGAATCTTTCGCTTCGTCGTAAAGACTCAGCTCTTCCGCCATTTCCTGGGCATCTTCCACAAGCTGATCCATCGTGGCATCAAAATCTGTTTCCATTGTAGCAACCGCGTCAGCGAAAACTTCTTTACCTTCTTCTACGCCCGCAAAAGCCTCGTTGAGCTCACCCACTTTTTCTTCGCCGCCAGCTACAATAGCAGCCAAATATTGAGCGCTTTCTTCCGACCCATCAGAGAGTTTTTCAATAATTCCCTCGTCTACACCGAGCTCCATTGCTCTTTGGATGTTGGCCGCATATTCGTACATGTAGGAAGTTTGTCCTTGCAAGGTCTTAATCAGATCATTTACCTTAATCTTTGATTTGCTGCTGAGGCTATCAAAAAGGCCTATCTGGTTGTTGATGTTTTCGTAGGCGCTTTCGTACGCATCTTCATAGGCAGTAATGAGTTCCTCTACGGCCGTCGAGACGCTGTTCGTCGAATCGACGGCATTTGCGTTTGCATTAGAGGAATCTTCGGTTGCGGATGTCAGATTGCGAACGGCTTCCTCTGCAAGTGCCATCTCTTCTTCATGTTCACTTAGGGCATCTTTGCCAATGTTGATCGCGTCTGCTAGATTGCCCTGCTGTATTTCCTGATCGCCGATCGCATACGTTACATCTTCTAATTGCTGATTTAGATCCTGCAGGGTTTCATCATAATCGAGGTTCGCATCAACGCTCATGCCCAGCGCTTCGCTCTGCTCCACAGCCGTGTCTGTCAATTCTTTGGTGCGTTTGTTGATTGCCTCGATAATAGCAGTACGTTCTTTTTCCAGAGATTTGAGTTTTTCTTCGGTTTTAGTACGCTTGATCTGGTTCTCTTCTAGTTCGAGTTCTATTTCAGCCTGGGTTCCAATCAGATCATTGTATTTCGTTTGATAGGCCTGTTGGTAAGCACTTTCCTTCCATGCCTGGATATTATCCCGCACAGCTTCCGTTCCATTTTCGACAAGCCCGGTTTGTTCAGAAATGACCAGGTTCAAATCGGGAATAAGCGTGTTTAGTAAAGCTACGATGTTGGCATACTCTGACTGAGACTCTGCCGTATCAAGGCCCTGCGCCTCGAGTTCTTCCAGTCTGGTAACATAGTTTTTGGCCAAAGAAGCGGCCGCGTCAGTCTTCGCAACTGTATCCTCATAGATAGTGTTTATCGTCTCTATTTCTTTTGATGCGTCTCTTGCCGCATCCGTCAAATCATGTATAGATTCAATAGAGCTATCCATTGTAACAACAAGTACACTAATCGCGGTTATAGCTGCCGCGGCTGCTGTCGCGATCAAAACGTAAGGATTAGCTTCTGCCATCGCATTAAATGCCGCTTGAGCTGCCGACGCGAGTTTTGTAGCAGCCGTATATCCTACTACCCCAACCGTCAAAACAGCCAAGCCAGCCGTAACAGCCGTCAGCAGCTTAACAACGCCAGGATTCTTTTCAATGTACTCGGCGATGCCTGTATTGATATCAGCGCCCGCTTCGGCCAAATCTTCAAGAGCAGGAGTAAGCGTATCACCAACGGCAACTTCGAGTGCAGAAACGCTGTTTTTATAGAGATCTACTTTGCTTTCTGTTGTCGCGTAGCGCTTCGAAGCCTCGGTTTGTAATGCGTTATTTTCTTCAAATGCCGTATTGGCGGTATCCAAGGTATTGTTGAGCAAATCTCCGGCGTTGGCCAAAGAAAGAACCGCATTGCGCAGGCGTACTTCCTTTATGTCCATGTCGTTCAGCACAACAAGGGCAGAAGCTCCATTTCGCTCCGTATCGTTCAGTCCCTGGATGAAGGCATTCAGCGCAGATACCGCATTTTCGCCCCACGCTTCCTCGAACTCTTCCGCGCTCATATTCGCCACTTGCGCAAACTCTTCTAACCCGTCACCTGTTTCAACGGCAGATTGTAGTTTAGATATGAGTTTAGACATGGCAGAGCCACCGGCCTGAGCTTCTATACCAAGAGATGAAACCGCGGTCGATAATGCCAAAATGTCGGGTTCACTAAGTCCGGCTATCGTGGCGGCAGACGCCATATTCTGTGCCATATCCGTTATTTTGGATTCGGTTGTGGCATAGTTGTTTCCCAACGCCACAATAGCGGAAGCGAGGTTTTCGTACTTGGATGTATCCAGCCTGGTGATGTTGGCAAATTGTGCGATCATGGTGGCGGCGTCTTCCGCCGTCATATTTGTAGACGTGCCAAGGTTTATCATTACCCTCGTGAAGGCCAGCACATCTTCCGTTTTAATACCGAGTTGCCCAGCCACTTCCGCTATAGCTGCGATCTCGGTAGTCGTCGCCGGGATCGTCAGAGACATCTCCTGTATCCCATCGCTTATTTTCTGCAGCTGCTCATCAGTACCATCAACAGTTTTTTCTACGCCGGCAAAAGCAGACTGGAACGCAATGGAAGCCTCTATGCATTCCTTCATGGCTGCCGTAATTTCTTTTAGGGTTTTCGCAACGCCCAAGGCCAAGAAAGCCTGCGCTAATTGCTCCGCGGCAGCCGATCCCTTTGTTCCAAAATCCTGTGTGTTCTCTTTCGCTTCGGTTACCGTATTGCCGTATTTGTCAATTGAGGTAGCGCAACCGTCTGCGCTGTTTTTAGCTTCTTCGAGATACTGATTATTTTTTTGTATCTCGTCATCCAGATCGTTAAGGCCAACGTTAGCTTCGTTGAGCTGCTTCTGCCACCCTTCAACGCCCTTACTCGCTGCAAGCTCCCTCGCCTCTGTATCCTGTAGCTCTTTATTTAAAGATGTTATTTCATCGGTGAGCTTTTTCTGCTCTTCCGTCGTATCCCCGGTAGAATTCTTTAATTGTTCCTGCTGGCTTTCCGCCGCTGCCAGTTTACCTCGTAAAGTTTCAATCTTTTCGGCATACTGTTCCTGCGCGCTCTTCGCGTTGTCCAGCGCGGCTTTAAGTGTACTTACCCTGTCCTGCTGTTTTTTATATGTATCGCCCAGCGTACTAGCTTTCTCATTCAAGGCCTGCATGCTGTTTGCGTTAGATCTGTATTTAGATTCAACTAAAGCAAGCTCCGATTTCATGGTAGACATCTGCTTGTTGATCAGCGCAATAGCATCCCTATATTCTTTTTCACCAGATATTGCTAATCTCGTAGATATAACCCGTACGGCCATTAGTCCACCTCATTTTTCCTGTAGAACCTATTATTAAGCTCCAATAAATCAAAAACGACACCCGGAGGTGTCTTATATGTCTCGCTTTTTGATAATCCGGCAATCTTAATTGCCGCGAACAACAGTTCTGCTCGTGTCAACTTTTTTTTTGCAAATCAGCTAAGACGAGGTCTATTTCACCCTCTTTAATATCGCGTATATATCCCAGTTTTATAGCCTTCAAAACTGCGGTCTTTAATTCAACAAACTCGAATGGCAGCAGGCCTTTAAAAAACGTATCCGGCTTAATGATTAGCTGCGCATCGTGTCCATTTTCCTGTCTCAGAGCCTCGCCAGCCGCGGACATGGCGGACGCCAGCCAAAGCAGGTTTTCAAGTCCTTGCTTTCTTGGCATGTTTATAGCTTCTATAATGCTCGCATCATCAAAATGCTCCATAGCGTCAAACATGACCCCGACTGTATAAACAAGAGCGTAGGTATGTTCTTTGATTTTTATTTCAACGCTTCGTTCCATCGTTGCCCCCTATTTTGTAATTAAAAAGGCGGGACAAATGCCCGCCCTCTTAATTTGCGTATCAGTACGCGATCACAATATCATGATCCGCCGTTATGCTACTAAGCGTATACTTCCCGCCGGATATGCTTGCGGAGAAGTCCGTACCGTTATCAAATGCCGCCTCGACTGTCCCTGAAATAGAAATATCAAGATCGCTGCCGCTCGCCACATACGTAACACCCAGCGGGCTGACCGTACCATCACCAGATACAGAGACATCAACCGCGTACCAGGTTGCCACGCTTACCTTGCTCTCTACCCACGCCTTTGCCGCCGCCTCGGTATCGAATGTCTTACGATATCTCCAATCACCGACATTAGGCTGGAAAATCGTAAAACTGATAGACACGCCTTGCAGCGTTATGCTGTTAGATTTGGTTTTGATGCTGTCGTTGCCGATCGACGCACGTACCTTCGGATAGAAATATCCTTCATAATATTTCACGCCTTCCCGTTGCAGTGCTTTATAATACGCCAGCCCACCATAGGGCGCCGCGTCGTTCACGCTGTCCGCGATTTCATCATCCGTTATGGTAGAACCAAAAACAACGGATTCCTTGGCATATACCATATCGTTTATAGACATTGCCAAGCTGCCGCTCGAAAACTCGCTCACAGATTCCGACAGTTTATCATCGGCGTACTGGTCGCCGGTCGCCAGGTTGACAGTCAGGTTGGCTTCAACCAAACCGCCCAAGACGATACCCGAACTATAGTTCGGCAGCGCCAATGCCGGTTCTGCGCCAGAAAAAGGCGCAAAGCACGGATACTTACATCCTATTTTTGCCATATTTCATTTTCTCCTTTTGTTAATTTCCTATATTTTTGTTAAGCCAGTCGTCGTAAACAGATTCGGCAGCAGCGACCGCTTTGTCGGTGCTCTGTTCGTTTGCGTCCCGAATGAAGGGCCTGGCTTGTTGTCCCTTTTTCCCATATTCATTCACAAACGCTACTTCCGCGTTTCGATTGCCGTCTTTGTTTTTTCCGCGCGGCGCGATGATAATAGAGCGTCCGTCTTTCGTTTTGCTGATTTTTCCTCTTTTTATAGATTCCAATGTTACACCGGTACGGTATACGCCATAAACTCTGCCTTTCGCCTTCTGCGCTTCTTCAATGACGTCTGCTTGCGCGGTGATCATGTCATCTAAAAGTTCTCCAGGCATACGTGCAAGCTTCTCCATATCCAAGGCAAAATCGTCGAACCCGTTGATTTCAAACTTAGCCACTCAACTCAACACCTCGCGCCGCTTCGCATTCAAAGACAAAATGCTGGCTAATATCATCGTCCGCGGGCGTTACGTTCGGCCACGTAAACCCTGCGGCAAACAACTTTTGCTTGGTTTGCTTTATAACATTTAAACAGTTAATGCCGTGCGGGCAATAAAAATGCACCTGAGCCAAAACTCTCTCATGGTTAGGTGCATCATCACTGAAATCAGTGCCGAAACTGGAGTAATTAAAAACAAAGTATGTCGTTTCGTCTCCGGTATACGTTCCAAATTTGACAGGATAGCCAAAATCTAAAGCGTCTGTTATGATACTATTTATCGTCGCAATATGCCTCACCCCTTTACTTACGTCTATCCGCGCAAGTTAAATCAATGTTTTCGCTGTCCGTTTCGTAAGTACGAACGATATCATAAATAGTACCGTTATAGCTTAATTCCGTTTCGTTGTCATAATCTTCTATGCGTACCGTAAAGGCTATGTCTGTTTTTATACCGACATTTTGGGCGGCGTAAAATTCTGTCCGCTTAACGCTATGCCGATCCGCCCAGACTTCGCGTTCCGTTATAGACTTAATGTCATAACCGTCCGAATCGGAAGTTCTATTGATTTTGCGCAGTTTTACTTTGTCACTAAAATACATTACTCTTCTTCCTCTGTATATGACTGCCTGGATCTAAGTTCATCACGCAGCAGCATATAGTCATCGCGCATACGTTCAGCCTCGGAATTATTTAAGCCAAACTTCCAGCGTACATAACAACGGACCGCTCCAAGCATGAGGCGGTCCGTTTCGTCATTTACTTTTGATTCCAGTACACCAAGTTCCATCAGGTCTTTGCGGCACTCTTCAATCAAATCTGTCAGCTCTTCGTCAACCTCGGTACTTGATCCCACACGCAAAGCGCGCCTCACTTTAGCCAGATATGTTGTTGATACCGCCATGCTTCCTCCTAAACTACAATGTACAAATCAACAGGTTTGGCCCCGTCAGGGGTCCCGTTCAACTCAAAAACGTTCTTCTCCAACTCGTCATCGTCCACCGTTACTGTACCTGTGTCCACGGCGTTGTCAAACAGCTTTAGGAACACCAGTTCATCAGCAGTCAGTTTATAAGGTATGCCAAACTTCTTACCGACGCCAACAGACACCTTGTCTTCCGCAACACCTGCCACCGTGTCCACAGCAACAGCCCCAACTGTTACGGCAGAGTCGCCGGCCGTCTTGACTACCAGGTTAATAGTAGCATCCTGCGCCGCATAACCCTTAGATTCGATCGTAACGTTCGCGTCTACGGCTTCCGCCAACCAATGCGCCGCAAATGTTTCGTCAGCGTTCAGAGCATCGGCCAACACGGCAGCAGCCTCCGCAACCGTGTTATCCTCCGCTTCAAAGTCTACATCGATGTCGTATGCGTCGCCCGTAACGGCAGAAGTGAAGGTGAATACGGTCGTTCCTGCGGCCTGCGCGCCCTGCGTGACTTCGACGGTAGCTTTTTGTTTTGCCGGTTCGTTGGTTCTTGCCGGTAGATCGACTTTTGTTATAGATGCAAATGCCAGGTTTCCAGCGACCGCGGTCAGGCCATTTAGCGAAATCGTTTCGTTTATAGCTTCTCCTGCAAAGTTTTTCCCGTAAACAATCACATCGTCTGTGATACCGGACTTATTACAGTCTACCTTAACGTTTCGTGGAACTGCCGGATCCGTAAAACCCGCTTCTATCGATGCCGCCTCGGCACCTAGCGCAGTCAAATCCATCACGTCGTCATCCGATTCCGCCGCGGCATCCGCCGCCGGTACGTTATAGTGTGCTATAAAGGACCGATCGGTTTCGACTCCCTCTGCGTCAGTCTGAATCGACTGGCCGATTTTATGGTTGTATGGATAAAATCCACCCATATTGAATACCTCCTTACTTAATAGAAAGCGGGGGTATTGGCCCCGCAATTAAAATCAGGCGCCCTTCTTGATAAGAATCACGCCCGCCGCATCAAGCAGCTTACCATCGTTTATCAAAATGGCTTTATCAACCCACTGGTTGGTGTCGTGATCCAGCCACCTATACATCGCCATCTGCATATTGCTGTTTACACAATAATCAGACGGTTTCATGAATACGGCGATAACGTCTCCCACTTCTGCAGAATCATAGGGAGCAATCACATCGTCCTCAACAAGAAGAACCTCTTTTCCGCCAAACCGCTGCGTCGGCGAATCAGCAATACCGTAATTTACACGCGCAATAGGTTGACCGTTAGCGTCCTGCATACCGTCAATATACCCATCAAACGTACCGGCGCCCATAATAAAAATTCCACCACCACGATATGCCAAAGGAATTTTGGCAAATATTTTCTTCTTCCATGCGCCCCAATCCTTAATGTCGGAAGAGGACAGCGTAATCTTCTGACCGGACGCCACACGCGTATCTACCGTAACACCCAGCATCTGTCCTTCGCCCGTGCCTTTAATAATTTCAATCTCCTGTTTCTTTACCATTGCTTCTGTAATCAATGGTACAAGAGCATTTTCGAATACCTGAAGCGTAACGATCGAAGTAAGCAAAGAAGTGGCAATTTTACACTCCAACCCAAAATAGGAGAAAGAAATGTAAGTATTGGCCTGCACTTTTTTGCGGTCAGATACATCGGATTCCGTAATTCTGGTCGCGGTGGGTTTCAGGGAAAGAATCGGGACCTGAACACCGCCAAGAATGTTGGTTTTGCGGACACGGCTAAACAGCTGCCCGTACACCTTCATTTCTTTGATGATTTCGTTCATAATGGTAGTCGGGATTACTGCAGCAGCATCCGTAACGGCAGTAAACGCATCCGTCCTATACTCTGCGGCAATGGGCTTGCCCGTTCTGCAATATTCCATGAACGCGGTCCTGTATTCTATAGTTTCGTACTTATCGCCCGCAGGTGTTTTATATCTGGTTTCTTTTACTTCACCCGTTACCGTTCCACCGGTAATATTAAGGGCGGTCTGCTTCCGCTGTCCCAGATCTTCCAGCTCAGCCTTGCGAGTTAGTAAATCTTTCTTTTCTTCCGAAAGCTTTCCCACAGTCTCCGCATCAATAGCGTTTCTTACTTCCTCGTCTATCTGCGTAAGGCGTTCGATAATTTCCTTAAGTGTTTTCATTGTTACCTCCGTTAAAATAAAAATATTTGGCTTTTGCCAGGTTCAACCGCGCTAACGCCTCCCGTTTCTCGGCATCGATCACTCCGTCGAGCCAAGAGCGCGCGGATATTTCAGTATCAGCATTTGCGGGTATCGAAACGGCCGACACATCATATACTTTTTTAACCTTTAAAATCGTTCTGGTCCTTGTATCACGATCATACGAATCCTCGCTGACCCTAAAAGCCCAAGACATTTGATAAATCAGACCAGCGCTGATCTCCTCATACATCTTTTTACTTTCAGTTGTAGTGCTCAAATCCGCCGCGATAAAAAATCCACCCTCTTGCACCTCAGCAATCAGTGTGGCTTTCTTTCCGGCCCCCATTTTGTTTCTCGCGAGGACTTTACCGTAGTGGTCATACTGCATGATCACGTCTGTCATATCGGATACATCCAGGGCGTGACGGTCAACAACCTCAAAATATTTATCCCCTTCCCACTCATAAAGCAGATACGGTTTATCAAACGTTGTTGCAAAACCCTCTACGTAAAAATCACTCTCCAGTCGTTTTTCCTTTGTCGGAAGAAGCAGGCTCATCGTCCTGTATTCCCTGTTCTTCTTTATCGGCATTATCTTCCCCTCCATTCGTCGGTGCCGTATCTAACCGTCTGATAGGTGTATCTCCACCATCAATAGGCGCCAAGTTTAAGACCGCGCGCCATTCATTAGGTGTCAAGGCCCCCCTATCAACCATCTGCACAAGGCTTAATTTATCGGACGTACTCATGTACTGCATACGGTTGGATTCGAAAATGATCTCATTGTTATAGCTGAGTTGTCGTTCCGTATAGATTTTATTCGTCAATTCCAGACCGAGCGCAACTAAAAAAGGTTCAATTTTATATTCGTAGAACGCTTCCCAGTCATCTCCGCTGACCTTTCCGAGAATCACATCCTCGCTGACACCAAAGTAACGATAGATGTTATTTCTTAATTCCTCTATGCTTTTGTAATTTGCAACCATTGGTTTGCTATCCAAAGACTTGTACTCTTGATAAGCATCCAACGAAATAACACCGCTCGCGTTGGTTATAGACATATAGTCGTCAACGAAGTTGTCTCTTTGCCGTTTGCGGTCTTCTTCCGACAGCATTCCTTTGGTAGATTTCAAGATGCCTCTGATATTGGCAGTAGATTTAATGGCGTTAGCTGTACCTTCATTCGTGGTATGCAAAAGATCAAGACTTGTTAAAATAGCAGTATTGTCATCGCCCCAGATATCAGATCTGTTATAGTCCTTCCGCAGTACAGCAAGGTCTTCCCACGACACCGTTAATACATCACCACTAAGTAAATTAAATTTGATATAAAGCCGTCCTGATACATCCACTGCCTCGGAAGGACATTCTGGAATTGGATATAATCCTATACACTGACCATAGTCATCCCGGTTGATATAAATAAAAACAGTGTTGTAGAGCTCCAGTAGTGTACGGGTTTTCGCCAAAAAATCTTTTCCGTTCATATAAAAATTCGGACGATATTGTATCAATCGTTCGAGTTTTTTATCGCTGGGTTGACCATTCCTGACGACTTTAACATTAGCTTTTGATGTGTGTTCCGCAAGGGCCCTGATGCAAGACCGTACTACCTCATTTTTGTATATATCTTGGCCAAACATCGTAAACCGCGAAGTATAGCCGCCGATCTCTTGCCAGTAAGAGGTTGGATATTTTTTTATTTTCCCAAATATCGCCTTTATGGCGTTTCGAAAATTCAACTTATTTCCTCCTATCTGATACACATAAGAAAATCCGCTTCGTGATTTTTGTAACCTACAAAAGCATTCAGCAAGCTTACCATCCCATCTATCCGTTTGCTCTCACTGGATTTGATCGGCTGAATCGACTGAATGCCTTTCTGATTTCCGGATTTTGCCGCGGTATTTAATAAGCACCACCTAAGCATTGGATTGTTATTGTAGATAATCTTGTGTTCCTCTAATAGACCGCCGAGTTCTTTCATTGGATAGGTCCAGGTAAAGGGGCCCTGCCTGATCCTTTCCATATCAAAACCATGCTGTTCCATATCCTCACGCCAATACCCGGACAAGGCAGCATCATACGCAACCCACAGGGGCCTAATATCGTGTTCGTTAACCATCTCAACAAACCATTCTGTAACTTTACTAAAGTCGACTGTTGCACCGTCGCATATAGTTAAATGCCCTTGTTCTGCCCAAAATCTATAAGGCGCCTCTTTTCTATTTCTTGTGACCGTATTATCCAGCTTCGATTTAGGCAAAAAATATTCTTGTAGCACATAAAAGTTCTCGTCATTGGGCTTCCTTAGCAACAAAGACGCACATGTCAGATCTGTTGTGGCCGACAAGTCACAACCACCGACTGCGTAACTATGCTCTAAATATGACATAGGAACAATCTTTTCATTCACGGCATCTTGATACTTCAGCCATGTTTCAGAAGAGTTTTCGGGGATGTTAAAATCTTTTGTCAGTAACGTCGGAAGAAATTTAGGATCACGCTTCGCTTTCTCAACATTTTCTGCCAATTTCGTATAAGACTTTATTACCCCCAAACCTGGGTTTGCTTTGGGCCAACACTCCGGCTTGGTCCATTCATCACGCTCGTCAAGTTCGTAAATCAGAGGCAGAACACGGTAGTCTTCAAAGCCATCCTCCCACATAGCAACACTGGAACAATAGGCGTATGTGTCGTCAAAAAACATTTCACGCACAAAACCGTTGGTGCTGATCAGCCAGGCAAGAGGCTGTTCCCTTGCGCTTTGCGACTGTTTCATTACATCGTAAACACGCCGGTCCCTGGCCTCGTGAAACTCATCCAAGCTAAAAAAATGAGCATTTAGCCCATCCATCGTTTTGCTGTCCGCCGCCAAGGCTTTTATAAAACTCATTGTAAGCGGGAAATATATGTCGCTCTGCCTTTTTTTTGTTACAGATTTAAGTGCTTCGGATTGTATCCGCATATTGACAGCTTCGTTGAAAATCAGTTTTGCCTGATCCAGTTTATTTGCTGTGCAATATATTTCCGCGCCACCCTCATCGTCTGCTGTCAAACAATACCATTCCGCAGCTGCGGTTTCCGCACTCTTTCCACACTTTCTGCCGCGAATATCTACCACCTCGCGGATCCTTCTGTTCCCCGTTTCTTTTTCACACCACCCAAAAACAAGCTGGAATTTTGCTTTTTGAAACGGCGCCAGCTTGAATTTCTGATGTATCCACTTTCCTTGGGAAAGTCTGCAAAACCTTTCTATAAAATCAATCGGCCTTTGACCCTTTTTCTCATCAAAATAAAACGGGAAGTCTTTTGGAGGATCCTCCATCCATTTGACTTCTCGTTCATACACAGCTTTTACTTTACGCGATACAATTTCATCCCCGGATTGAATAGCTTGTAAATATTCCTTTGGCCAATTCATTTTTTGCTTATAAACTCGTATAATTCATTTTTAGAAATATCCGCCGCCACTGTTTCGGGTAATGCATCGCATATCTGTTTGATGATTTTTGAATATGTATTGGCCATTTTATCGTAAACCTCAACAAAAGAGGACTTTTTTCTTCCCCATTGGTTTGCACCGTTCTGGTATTCTTCGAGAATCCCCTCGCGCGCTATCATAAGCCGCGCCTCTTCTAAAGTAACAGCCATAAATGCGGCTTCTCTAAATAGCCGATCTAACACAATTTTATTATCATCATTCAAGACTTTTGATATCTTTTTTAACCTTCTATATTCTCTTTTTATCGCTTTGTTGCGTTCCTCTTCTGTATAAAAATTCAATTCTTTTTCCATGTTCTTTTCTCCTTATACCACACCCCTCATGCGCATGCTCGGTCAGTATTCCCTGTGGGGCAGTCTCGGTACGCACAACGCCCACCCCGCGTTTCTTTATAGGGGGGAGTATGCACAGACGCGAATAAGTATACATTGTTTGTAACAAACTTATCCACTTACTCCGCTATGTTTTTTTGTTGTACTACTTGCCCGTTCTCATCAAAGTAATATCCTTCTCCTACATCGAACGCATTCTTTGTTTCCTTTGAATGACAATCGTGACATCTTGATTCTAAATTATTCATGTTTAGGGTAATGTTTGGATCGTTTATATTTTCTGGCGTAAGCTCTATAATGTGATGTACTTCCGTAGCTCGCTCTCCACATAATTGACAGGTAAAGAGATCACGCCGAAGCACTTGGCCCCTAACAATTCCCCACAGCTTGGTTTTATAGAATTTTTCTGCAAACCTCTTTGCCATAATCGCATGCTCCCGCCCCTGCAAAAATTCTTCGCGATTCTCTACCCCACATGAATCCTAAATAAAAAAAGAGCCGGTTGGCTCAAAGTCTTCTCAATATTTAGATATTAAACAAAACTATTTACATTACTAGCAATTTTACTATATAATGTTGTTATAAGGAGGTGTTAATTAAATGCTGTTACCCTGAAACTCTTAAGGAAAAGGTATTGCTTACTCTCAGTCAAAAAGGCTCTTGTACCTTCGAAGAATTAATAGAACTATTGCATTTAACAGCATCCAAATCTTATGAACTCTTTAAAGCAATTAATACCCTCTATACCGAGAAGAAAATTTATATTCCTCCCGGCAACAAACTAACTGGAGCAGCACCTACCAATAAAACAAAATTCTATATAGTAAAAAAATATCTCAACTAATTCTACAACAAAAGCGCCAATATTTTATTGGCGCTTTTAATATTTTTTCACTTTACCATTATAGCACAGGTAAAACTCTCATTTACTCTCATCTTCTCTTAATTTACGCAATGCCATAGAATGTAACCGAAAGCAGTGCTGCACACTATAATTACTTGTTTTCGACACCTTCCTCCAGCCAAACCCATCAACGTATCGTAGCCGCATGATCTTCTGTTCTGCATCCGGCAGCTTACTGATAGCCTTTTCGGCGTCCGCCACAGCCGTCTCCAAGCTGATTGTTTCCTCCACAAGCTGCCGCTCCAGTTCATCCAGCTTGGCCATATCGTCAGCCAATCGGTCCCGGACATTGTTCCCGTGCGGCATATCTGTAAGCTGCCGTGCTGTGATCTCCATCGCAGATCGCAGGCGAACAATACGCTCCTGCAAAGACGAAATTCTATCCTGATAAGACCTAATGTCTTTTATCCTACCTGAATACATTGGCGTTACCCCCTGTTATCTACTATGGTAAACGATAACAAGGTCTTTTGTCACCCCGAAATAGCTCTAAGGTTCTGTATGATATATAAATAGAGCCACAAGAATCATACCCGTAATCACTTATCATATACAACATAATTCCGCATTACCTTCAAGAGTATAATTATAAGATAACTCTGGAGATGATATGTCAATACTTATTTTTATGATCCCGTAATCATATTGTTGTTTCTTTTTTTTAATTGAATTTGTGCAAAATAATTTTTTTGATCTCTTTTTATATTTATTTAGCACTTCTATATCAGGAAGCGACGGAGGGTTAAACACGGTTGTGCAAGAAACTTCTATCTGATTTGAAATTTTTGCTAGTATTTTCTCAGAAGATAAAGAACCATGATGGGGTATTTTTAAATAATCTACTAATTTGGGAAAATATTTTGCATCATTGGGTATGGATCCAAAAGTTCTATTATTTACATCCGAAGCAAATAACACAGATGCTTCGCCTAATTGTAACCATAATCCAACTGAAAATTCATTATTGTTTGCTTGTAAATCGGGGTTCCATTGAAATCTATTTATTAATTCAGAATCGGGAGCAAACGCAATTATATCCATAAGATATGCATCAGTATTTTTCTTAAATGTATGGACTTTTAAATTTTTTATACGTTTGTTATTACTCATTGTTTCTATACTTCTACGATCTTTTTTGTTTGTTCGTTTAGAATATTCACAATTAAGAAACTCAGAAATTTCAGGAAATGCATGTGAAACATCATTCTTTTCTAGTGTTAGCGTTTCAGGTATTAAAATGCTTGATTGATGGTTCGTCAACTTAAATAAATCACTAACTCCCTTAGAATGATCCATATCTGGATGAGACCAGCATATCATATCTATTAAACTTATATTGTTTTCTTTTAGAATTTTAAGAGTAATATTATTGTCCTTATTCTCATAATAACTATCAATAACCCCAGTATACACGGGTTCTCCATCTGCTTTAATGACAAAAACAACTGATTCACCTTGAGTAGGATAACCCACAAGGTAAATTTCCAATATTAATTTCTCGAAAAAATTGTAATCACTCATCAATTAACTTCATCAATAATTCTTTTTTAACTTTAGTATCATATGAATGCTCTATTATATTTTCACTGTATTGTTCTTCATAACTAGATGAAAAATGAAGATTATCATCTTCTTTTTTAGAGTTATCTATAAAAAATGTATCATCAAAAAAAGAAGTGTCTGACAATATACCCTTTAGAAAGGAAGTGTCCAGCAATATATCTTTTAGAAAGGAGGTGTCCAGCAATTTATCCTTTAGAAAGGACATATCCGGTAATTTATCCTTTAGAAAGGAGATGTCATCTGGTATATCAAATAATCCTTTAAAATCCTTCAATTTTATTCACCCCACCTACTAAACAATCATCTTCTTCAAAAACTTTCTTAACCAATCTTTCCTTGAAATTATTAGTTAATGATTTTTCATAAATTCTAAATGTATTATCATTCAGGCGTTTAAATGTTTTGGGTAAATCTACACCCTCTCCCTCATGATTATTGTATGAATCTATATCCAAAACAACTCGATACGCAGTTTGATCTTTACGCGTCTTTCCTTTCTCAATATTGGTAACTAAATTGATCTTATCATTGTTTATTGTATAGGTGATCAAAGAATTACTTAATAATAAACTATTATTATCCGCATATTTACTCAATATGGATTGTTGGTTAAATAATTTGCAGCTAAAGTACTCATTCAATTTAGACATTTCTTTTAAAAATAGGATGTTTGTTTTTCTTATGCCCAATCGCTTTATATTTGCAATTACATTATCTGCATTGAGTTTTTTAAAAGCTTCCCAAATTTTATCTATATATTCTAAATAACAATCAGAACCAGAAAAATTTTTACTAGTATCTACCGCTATATCAACATCGTCATTATTAATATTAATAACTACGTTATCTTTCCTAAAAGAATAAACTTTTGTTTCACTCTTAGTTGATTTAAGACTGTCCTCTTTAGCATCAATTGTATATTCTACATTCTTCCTTTTCTGAAAAAGTAAATCAAAGCCTTTCCTGACAAAACTTGTTCTTACAACTTTAAGTATTTTTTCAAGATCTTCATACATTAACATATCATAATCAAAGCGTATTATTAGTCGTTTTACAAGGTAATGTTTAAAATCATGCCTATCAAAGTTTTCCATATATCACCATCAAATTGTTTTAATAATAAAGTTTATTCGATGTAATATTAAAGAATCCCTTCAAAATATAAAATTTTTAGGCATCTTTCGCATACTTTTTATACAGCGCCTCCGCCACCGGACACAACTCATAGCACCGGAAGCTCTGACACTTCGTCTTGATCCACGCAAGCTTCTGGTACTCGCCGTCGAAATTTACTATACTACACTGCCCATTACCCAACCCCTCGCAAATCAATGCCCGCTCTTCCTCTTGCAGGTAGAACGGGCAAACTATTTTAGCTGTCCGGCCAAAAGAACCCATGTTTTCTCCCCCTTCAGCTACATTTTATTGGTTGCTCGCGGCGCAGTTCTCCCCGGATCTAACCCAGGACATGTGATCCACGATACGGGAACAGAGCTCTGTTAGTTGTTCCCGTGTCATTGCGTCGCAAAATTACCCTTTACGATCTTTAATTATTCATTTTGCATAAAAGCTATGGCAGCCAATTTTCGCAATCCAAGAGCATCCGTGCCAACTTAAATCGTCGCTCATCTTGAAATACAGTACGGCCGAATTATAAAACACTCGCTCCCCTGATAACGCTCTTTTCGCAATATCAATCTGCACTTGTGTAAATGTTCTTCCCACCGCAAACTGACTTTTAGATGTAACCACAGCTTTCACCGTGCTGCCCCATTTACCTGTTGCCAAACGATTTAAAACTACTTCCGCTACAGCAAGCTGGCCCTGTGTGCTTTCGCCTCTCGCCTCAGCCCAAATTGTACGGGCTAGATACTCTATATCTTCACTAACCGTATAATTCGTCTGTTGAACATTTGAGGACGTTTTAGATTTTAGTTTTTTCTGTGCTTCCTCTTTTTTCCGTTCTTCCTGTTTTTGTTGTTCAATAGCTTCTTCTACTTGTTTGTTTAAAAAATCTGTGTCTGATGAAGCGCCCAAAATAACGTATTGAGATTCATCCCAAGATTTCCCCCAAACAATATAGGATTTTTCATCATATGATTTTCCGAAGTTATTTTCGTCATTGCCTGCACCAGCAACAATAAAGCCTGGTACAAGCATCGTTGTAATTGTTAAAATTACTATTAGTAAAATTAACACCTTTGTTTTTTTCTTACTCAATTTTTTCACCTTATTACCTCTTTATATTTTTCGATCGGATCTGCGATCGGCGCTTCCAGTTTTGAATCCGTGTATTATCGCTCGCTAATATCGCTTATCCTTTTTTCGAAAAGATCGTTCCTTATTTTGCATTTTTGAAAGTAAAACTGTTATAAAATGGCCTATCTATCGCTTTTTTCCCGTTTAACCGGGTTATTATCCATTCATTTAGCCACTTTGTCAAGTTTTTACAATATATGGATATTGAATCTGGTCGTTAGCCGTCAGTCTCATATACCCCAAAATCAGATCCGCAGCTGCCTGCCATCCGCGGCAAACCGCCGCACAATACCCCTGACCTTTTAGATCCTCAAGCCAGCTTTTCTGTTTGTCCGACATCCTCCCGCCAGCGGTCCGTTTGAGCTCAATGTATAAGCCGTGATACTCTCCTCTCGCTACCGGCAGACATATATCCGGAACCCCAGCCCTCAGCCCCTCCTTCTTCATCTTTTTTCCGGTGTAGTAGCTTCTCTTCCCCTCGTTCGGAATATGGTAGAGCAGCGTTAACTCCGGGTATTTCATGCTGTACCAGCGCGCCCACTCGAACAATGCCTGTTGTTCTTCGCTCTCGGTTGCTGCTGGAAAAGAACTCTTCTTCCTCTGGCTCATAACTGCTCCTTACTCAAAATGGCTGTTCTTCGTCGTCCACCAATAAACCGTCCATTTCAGCGGCAAAATCATTCTTCCCCGGCTTCGGATGTTCGTCTTGCCGCGGAGGCGCCTGATTGGGTACACTAGCAGGCTTGGCCAAGAATTCCACGTCCTCTGCCTGAATCTCCGTCACTGTCCGTTTCGTTCCGTCCTTTGCATCATACGTACGGGTACGTATCTCTCCCGCAACAGCAACCTGCTGCCCACGGACTAGGTATTTCGCGCAACTATCCGCAAGACTGCGCCAGGCAACTATGTTCAGGAAGTCTGTTTCTTCCCGGTTCACTCGGCGATTGACCGCTACTGAAAAGGCCGTTACCGATATCCCGGACGCAGTGGTCCGCGCTTCCGGATCCCTGGTAAGCCGGCCAATAATAAATACTTTGTTCATGATTTTTTTGCCTTTCTCGCTTCTTTTTTGCGCGCTTTCTCCATCCTGTATCTGTCCAGGTCATCCAAACATTTGTTCATGTTCTGCCGGATAAAAGCTAAAAATTTCGAATCAATTCTGAAATCTCGAGCAGTTCTTGCTATATCTTCCAACACCAGCAAATAATCTTTTTCAGTCATGAGAACCCCCTTATCTATTTGCCTTCTGTTCCTGATAGGCTGCGATTGGATCATGGATTGAAGCAATAAGCTGTTCTTCCGTGTAGTCGCGTTCGGAAATGTCGCTAAGCCTATTTCGTTGCCGCATCCGTTTTTCTTTGTCTTGCTCTTTAGAAAGCCAACTCGTTATAAACCGATTTATGCCTCGCTCCGTTTTCCTTTTTGTTGGGTTATTGTCTATCCACTCGATCATCCTCTCAAATTGAGATGGTATGTCTACCAAAGGATAAAGTTTTTTCCACCTTTCAACCCTATCTTCGTAAACGTCATGATAGGTCCCGTCTTCAAGCATGAAAGAGACGATTATTTTCCGGCCCGGAGCTTTAGCTGCGGGCATATTACTTTCTTTACTTTCTTTACTCTCTTTACTTTGTTTAGGAATGTCTACATTTTTTGTGTTTCTGTCTACATTTTCACGAAGAATGTGTACATTTTCGCCAAGATTGCTAACTTTAAGCAGGAGATAGTCATTTTTGATTTCTACTTGCTTACGCCGGCTAACAGCTTCCAAATACCTTTTTTGGATCCCTTTTGATGTGAGGACCTGGTATTGGTCAAATAGCTTTTTATCAAAAATTCCTCTCCTGATAGCGGCGCTCAATATCTCTGAAACAACATTGCAACCCAACCCAACTTCCCGGGCGAACAGCAATGCCACCTCGTTTGTCCATTCAAAGTAGTAACCTTGCTCTCCGTATATCTTTTGGAAGAGCTTAACGACTACCCCAAATCCATTTAGCCCAAATTCCGCCTCTATCAAAGCAACCTTGGTATCGAGTACACAATCCAGCGGGAAGTAATCAAGCCCTACTTTCATGCTTCCTCCGATTCCGCTTATACTTTAAGCCTCAGTTACGTCTCGTTCCTTATTCTTCCTTAGCTTCTGTGATACTCACGATCTATTTGTTCGCGTAGAATGTTTACTTCAAGCTTGTATACGTTTATAGCCTCCTGGGCCGCTTTGTACATTGCTTCCGCGATATCACGCTTCATACATAGGTCAGCAATAGTTGTCTTACCCCTGCATACATCAGAAACAATTGTGACCGGCGTGCCCTTCTCCCGTTCCGCTAAGATCTCCTTAGACAATTCCATGCGATACTTGGCGTGAGCGTTTGCATATATCCTGCCACGTTTTCCAAAGTGCGTAAGGGCAGTATCGAGCAGTTTCGTTTTCTCGCTTAATTCCTCAAACAGTTCCTGACCGCTCATTCTTTACCCCCCGCCGCCTTCTCCGCACATTGACTGCATAACGCTCTGCCATACTTCTTAGCGGTATAAGCCGCGATATACTGCGCGGGTTTGCCCCCATACCCGACTATTACTTTGCCGCAATCTGAACATATATACGTTTGTTCGCTTCTTTTGTTAGATTCCTTTGGCTGGGTTTGAGGGCCAACTTCAGGCGATTCGCTGTCCGGATCCTTCATTTCTTCCGTCGGAATACAGAACACCTGGAAACAGACATATTTGTAGGCTACCGACATGGCTTTGTTTGTTGCCTTATCCCCGCTATCCATACCTTCGCCAATAACGATGGCCTCGAAATTAGTGCCATCATCTGCGTAAAAGGTGTATTTGATTTTACAGATTGAATAAATAAGAGTACCGCCTTTGCTTGTCTGCCGTTCTTCCCTTGTTTGCTCGAGCACAGTTGGGGCAATAAACACATGGTACTTTGACAGCAGCGGCTGCAACGCATTCATAACGTCATCGACGCCGCGGTACTTAAAGTGCTGCTGGCTGTTTACTTTGTCTTTTCCTATCGCCCCGATCTCCGACATTATCTTCGTTATTGATTCATATATACTCATTGTTCTATCTCCATTTCAGCGCTCTTTTGAGATAATAAATGTTCAGTAAACTCTCGAATATCGCGAAATACTTTGAGATATCTGTCACAGTGCGCTCTTCGAATCCCTCTGTTTCATCCCGGCCTACGCGCAGGATCCTGCACTTCTTGACGTCATAACCATGTTCTTTCGCGAGCTCCCTATACGCCGCAAGCTGTACGAAATAATCATCATACACCGCTTTGCCTGTCTTGAAGTCCAACAAGGTCAGTTCCCCGTCGAGCTCACAGATACAGTCCAACGTGCCGCCGTATTTGTGTGTGTCGCTTACAAGCTGCAGTTCGCTGCCGATCATCCTGATGTTGTGCTGCCCTACCCATTCGTAAAAACTCAGGAGAGCGTTCTCCGCAAGATCAATGTTTTCTTTTGAGTATTTTTCCCTGTCGAACTCTTCTCCGGTAAAATAGCATTCGATCATCTTGTGAGCGATCGTTCCGACTTCCGCCGCTTCATCCCTGTACTTTGTGCTGTCTATCCCTTCTAAGCCAAGCCGGTTCGCCCAGGTAATGAGAAAAGGTTTATTTAGCAGTCCTGTAATTGTCGTTGTCCCTGGCACTCTTATTCCGGCCGATGTTTTGTATATCGTGTGTGCCCTGCTCTTAGTTTTCAGCGCGTCTCTTGCCATATCTGCTCTCCATTTCTCTTAACTTCTCCCGGGCCCCACGCATGCTCCAGAATATCGATTTTGCCCGGGCGGTTTCTTGTTCCAAATAGCGCTTAAGTTCGCCAGGATCATTGCTGATGTAGTAACCGGACCCGTCCTGCCGGTTCACGATCGGGTACTTCCTGCGAAGTTGGCCAATCTGTTCCCGAAGATTCCTATCGGACAGTCCGGTGATCCCAGCTAGCTTCCCGCGTGTAATCGCGTTCTCTCTTCCGACCGCGATATACGGGAGAACTGTCTTTTCAGCAGTTGCAACCGATGTCTCCGTGTTTGTATCTACTTTGCCCTGTATTTGTTCTATCGCCGCCTCGCACATGCTTACGACATGATTTTCGAGCTCGGGCGTGGGGGCAATAATTCCTCGTTCAATTTTGGAATAAAGATACTTATCCATCCTTTTATCCGAATAAGTAGCGAGGATATCTTTTACCTGCAATCCAGCCTGCTTCCGCAAGGCCCTTAAATCTCGCATATGAACCTCCAAAATAAAGTATTGCGCATAGCGATTGGTTGTGCTATACTGTAGATGATTGTTTATTCGCATTGGCTTTGTGCCATGCACTCCGAGCTGTCTGTTCCCGCGGACAGCTCTTTTTCATCCCTTAACCACAAGGGATTCAGTTTCACCTTCCTCTCTCCAAGCTCCTCGAGGGTCTCTCTGTCCTCATTTTCCTGTGACTGGCAGCTACCACAGCCTGTACATTCGCTGCCCCCATAAATACACGTCATTGCCACTTTTCTCTTTCCTCCAGTTTTTTATTTATCCAGTCCCTTATAGGCTGCGGTACAAGTTTTATCAGCAGTGCTATAAGCGAAGCGCTCAGCAATATCACCACGATCGTATACAACACTTCAAACATCGTTGGTCACCCCTAACAGTTTTGGTAGGGGCATGTGCAGTTTATCTGCTATCGCGCGCAGTTCTTTCAGCTGTATTTGTTCCGGCCTGTGGAACCTGTTGTACAAGGTCGCTGGACATATATGTGCGGCCGAAGCTAAATCTTCAACAGACACGCCGTATTCGACCATTGCTGCCCTCACCTTCCTTACCATCGTTTCATTTAAGCGGCTATAGTAAGCCCGTTTTAGTCTTGACATTTCGTACTCCTTTTCTAATGGTAGGTTTGCTTACTTTCAGAATTTCCGCCAACTGCAATTGTTCTTCCTTAGAAATAATCGGATTTTCCATATCGTCTAGCTTCGCATATTCGATATTTGAAGTGCTGTCACAAATCTGGCGTCTCGCATTTGGGTTGTGCACACAAAAGGTCTTTTCGCACCCCTTGTTTTTCGCTGGGTCGCATAAGTACCATGTCTTTTTATCTCTAACCATTTAGTTTCTCCTTTATTGCTTGTCCGTAAAAACGTTCTTGTGCTAAAATTTAGAAAAGGTGGTGTTGTTATGACCAACATGCAAGTAAAAATATTGAAATCCGTTTACAAAAAACCCAAGACTGTGAGCAAACTATAC
Source organism: Christensenellaceae bacterium (assembly GCA_963665505.1). Taxonomy (GTDB): domain Bacteria; phylum Bacillota; class Clostridia; order Christensenellales; family Christensenellaceae; genus QANA01. Next base: position 623,836 of record OY762275.1, on the reverse strand, counting down.
AAAAAATTTCATTTAGATGAAGAAACGTTTAAACAACATACCCTGGATGATAACTTTGAAATGTGTATCCGATTTGATTCCAAAGACACTTATAAAGATTCAATTTTATCTCTAAATAATTTTGGTATTTCTTACCTTGAAAAACGTAGAAACGCACAACTTAAATGGCTTATGCCGCTTGTGATTTCGATTATTGCTCTAGTAAAATCATTTTTGCCAGAAATCATAGCTCTATTTGCTCTAATTTTTGGTTCGCAGGAACAGTAACCGAAAATACTTGCGGATCAAAAAAGAATTTATCTGGTCTTTTGTGTTTGTATATTTTCATTGTTCTTTTTTGAAAAGGTTTCAAGTTTCCATGCAAAACCGTAGACAATATCTGCGTCAGCCATTCTATTTTTTCTTGTTGACCAGCAGTAATCGCCGATCCCATTTTGTACTGCATTGCTGGGTGGTTTAATTCGTATAAAATCATTTCACTCAATCGAGCCGTTAGTGCGTGTAATTCTTCCTTCATAATGTCCTCTCTTTCCTACTGTGCCTTCTCCTCAAACAGATCGTCTATCGAGCAACCCAACACCTGGGCCAGCTTTGGCAGTGTCCCCGCTCGAGGCATCGTGTAGCCGGTTTCCCACATGGCAATGGTAGATTGGCTTACTTTCAGAATCTCCGCCAACTGCATTTGAGTAATCCCGGCTTTTTCCCGCAATTCTTTTATTTTGTTCAAATTGTCACGTCCTTTCAGGTTGAATTAAATTAGTTAATTTGATAAAATTTCAAGTGAATGGAGGAAATTTATGGACATAGAACTTACCAAAGAATCAAAGGCATTAATTTGTTTGCTTTATAAACACTATCTCGATCAACGTAAAGCAGGAAAATCTATCGAAATGGCTCGTTATTTAGGTCACGACACTGTTATTCAAAAAACAATCGCTCCTAAATGGCCACTAGACGATGTTACCGAATTGTGTTGGTCACTTGAGCGAAAAGGACTCGTTCAAACCACATTGGGAGAGGACAGAGCAAATAATGTAACCTTTACTGATAAGGGGATTATTTATATGGAGAGCCGCGGGAAAAACGTCTTAAAAACTCTCATGGAGCTTTCTAAGATTGTTCTCCCCTGGAAATAATCGGAATCCCCATATCCTCCAAGAGAAAATCTATCTTGTTTTGGATGTATTCACGGAGAAGTTTAATTTGTCGATCGTTCTTTTGCCGCTGTTGAAGCTCCAATTCAATAGCGGCAATTTTCTTATTAAGCTTATCCACCTCTTGCTCTAACTTTTTAATTCGTTTCCCTTTATAAAACATGCCTTGTCTTCTTTCTTATCAATTTTTGCCATTCGTTTGTATCAGCTTTACTGATATATTATAGCAATTTAGCTGATATGTCAATACAAAAAGAAAAATTTTTCTTGTTTTGCTGATATTATCTATGCTAAATTCATGATATCAGCTATATTGATATTGTATTAAGGAGTGTCGGTATGAACAGAATTAAAGAATTGAGATTAGAAAAAGATCTGAAGCAAGCAGAATTAGCAAAAATACTAAAAGTAGCACAAAATACTTTATCCACTTGGGAAAACGGCAAATATGAGCCTGATTTGCAAGCTATAAATCAATTAGCCTCGTTCTTTAATGTATCTGTTGATTATCTCTTAGGTAGAGTTGATTCTCCCCAAAAACGCAAGGGTATCAAAATCCCCGTTCTGGGCAAAGTTCCCGCCGGTGTCCCGATCGAAGCCATCGAGGAAGTTCTGGACCACGAAGAGATCACCCCGGAGATGGCACAAAAAGGCCCCCATTTTGCTTTACGCATAGAGGGCAATAGTATGGAACCGGATATTCGGGATGGCGACATTGTGATCGTCAGGCAGCAATCGGATTTTGAGAGCGGGGATGTTGTCATCGTGCTTGTGAACGGTTACGACGCTACATGTAAAAAGATAGTCAAGCACGAAAATGGACTTACGTTAATTGGCTATAACACAGTCGCTTATCCCCCGCATTTCTATACCGCTAAAGAGGTTCAGGAGTTGCCGGTCCAGGTTATTGGGCTTGTGGTTGAACTCAGAAGGACCTTGAAAAGATAAAGACTCTTTAGCTCCCTACACAGGAGCGTATTGGAATAAAGAAACGGGAAAATGTTATGGAAAACATCAATTGCAACTTTTTTTGTTATTTTTTAATCATTTTTATTGATTTTTTGATGAATCTCGCATATAATATGATTAACGAAGCACAACAAGCCTCTTGTTATTTTTATAATAATGCTAAATGTAGTTGTGATTTAAGAGGAGGAATGTCTTCATGACTATTTCCTCCTTTTCCATCTAACAAAGTCCCAGCTTCTATCGAAGAACAAATTTTACTGCTCAAAAAGAAAAATGTTACTATTAAAGATGAGGATTATGCCAAAAACATTTTAGGTCGAATTAGCTACTACCGACTTAAGGGATATTTTCTACCATTTAAACACGCTGATGGCACCTATGATCCCATCGAGTTTAAAAGATTGCCTTCTTTATTAAGGTTCGAACAGCTGCTACGTTCGTTAATATTAAAATACACTGAACATATTGAGATAACTTTAAGAACCTTTATTATAAGGGCTATGACAGATCCACCTAAAAGTACAGGTTTTGAATATCTAGATCCTGAAAATTTTGTTGATAAAGAAAAACATACTGAATTTCTAGAAAAGCTAAATTTTACGATCGAAAAAAGTGATGAGCTTTATGCCTTTCATTATAGGACGTTTTATAACAGTCAATTACCTATTTGGGTGGCTATTGAGTTGCTCTCTTTTGGTAGTTTGTCTCGTTTCTATTTTAATTTAAATAGTAGATATAAAAATCTTATAGCTTCTTATTATATACATAACATTCCTCCTAGAAGACTCGATTCTTATCTAAGATGTTCAACCTTCTTAAGAAATAAGTGCGCTCACTTTTCCAGAATATATTTTAGAGAGTTTAACGAAAATATTTTGAATAAAAATTGGTATTCCCAAAATAATGTTAAGAACAATTTACTTTACAAGGAATTTTTGATTTTCAAAGAACTGTGTGTTGATGAAAATGTTGGGAATACTGTGCTGCCAGAACTCGAAGCCTTGTTTGATAACTACGAAAATGTAATTGACCTAAAACATATTGGGTTTCCGAGTGATTGGAAAAGTCGATTGGAAACAAAAAAGCATATACACACGTAATTGTGCAAAAAACTGTGAATTCATAGCGCTCTAAAAAGATAAAGATTTTCCCGTTTCTTATATGGGAACGTAGAATAAATAGTCTCGCCCTGTAACTTTATGCGAAATGTAAACTCTATTTACATTTTGTTAGCGTACACAAAGGATTAAATATGGACACCCATCAAATATTTTTGCGAATTCAGAAGGCTTTAGAGCGCTGTCCTTTTTATCGATTACATTTACACATGTTTAAAAATGCATATATCATTAAAGATGTGGACGAAGGATTCTTTATTTACTTTTTGAGTGTATTGGTTTTAAAAATTGTATTAGGACAAACGTCTGCACATTTGGAAGTAAAATCTAAGTTCTTTAATTTTCCCGACACGTCTGCCTGGACAAAACTCCCATATAACGAAGAAAGTATCAAACGAATTTTACTTTACACTCCATGCGCGTTTGAGCAGTGTTTGAAAAACTGTGCCCAAAACAGATTCGGTTCGTTTGCGAATATAAAGAAATATCATCGACTTTTCTCAAAAAAGGGCGCAAAAAACCCTGTCTTTGATTTTCTTTTTGGCGAAAAGGAGGATCTGGACAATTGGAAAAGTTAGTTGGTCGCTTTCTGCGCGGGGGTGTGGATTGAAATGGAGAAAATTATGAAAAAAGCTGCAGCGTACGCACGCTTTTCAAGCGACAATCAAAAACAGGAATCTATTCCAGATACCTCTTCGAAAGGAGTGTAAAATGGCCAGAGCTAAAAAGCTTCCCAGCGGCAACTGGAGAGTTTTGGAGTACAGTCATACTGATGTTGAGATAGATAAAGACGGCAAAGAGCACAGGATACGCCGTTACGAGTCTTTTACGCATGAGAACAAAAAAGAAGCTGAATATATGGCGGCCGAATTCGTAAGGAGCAAGAAGCGTAAACACCTAATAAAAAACTGGACTGTGGGCGAAGCTATGGATCAGTATATAGCGAGTAAAAGCAACGTTCTTTCACCAGTAACGATAAGAGAGTATAAGCGCGAAAGAAATCACGTATTCAACGAAATAATTAGCGTCCAGCTTTCGGCTCTTACGCAGGAACGAGTCCAAATAACGATTAACAATCTGTCTCGGACACAATCACCTAAATCCGTACGGAACTATCATGGTTTCTTGGCTGCGGTATTAAAGCGGTACGCCCCTTCGCTTATTCTGAATACTACACTGCCTCAAAAAGAAAAGAAAAGTGTCCATATACCAAGCGAGAAAGAAATGAGCGCAATATTTGAAGTTGTAAAAGATACCGAGATGGAGGCCCCTATCATGTTCGCAGCATTAGCTGGGCTTCGCAGAGGTGAGATAGTTCCTCTCAAATACGGCGATATAGATTTTAAAAATAAGACCGTTTCAGTTACTAAAGCAGTCACCTTGGACGAACACAACACGTGGCAGCTAAAACAGCCCAAATCTTTTTCCGGGTACAGGCAGGTAGACTTGCCAGAGGTTTTAATAGCCGCGATAAAAAAGAGGCAGGAGAATGAACTTCCGCTGATAGACGTATCGGCCAGCGCAATATCTAATGGTTTCGAGCATGTCTTAAATCATGCGGGCATTGAAAATAGATTTAGATTTCATGATCTGCGGCACTATTACGCTTCTGTATTACTTGCCTTAGGGATCCCTGATCTATATGCTATGGAGCTTATGGGGCACAAAACAACGCACATGCTGAAGACAGTTTATCAGCATACTATGGACGAGAAAAAGAAAGAAATCAGGGCTTCAATTACTGATCATTTTGACAAAATGCAACACGGAATGCAACACGAATCTTAATTTTGCGCTGTATAAAGGCATTTCGTATTGGTTCGAGTCCAGCTGTCTCCACCAAAAAGGCCCTTTGAAAAAATGGCCCTTTTTATATGGTTTTCTGAAATTTTCCTTTTATAGAACCATTTCTCGGCAGTTGATTTTCCTAAAATTTTTATATGCTGTTTTATTGTTTTAGAGAAAAATAGAATGTTTTGGGATAAAATGCAACACAAGGCCAGATTAAAAGGCCTCCTTTTCTTTGGGCGTCCCAAGTCTTTTCCCCGCCATGCGTGATTTTGGAAAACAGGCAAGCACCCAAAAAAACAGCTTGTTCTGACTTTTAAGATCCCTTCAACTATACACCGGCTGCCATTTTTCCGTATAAATCAATCGCTGCAAGATTCGATACGATCAAAATCGGCAATGCCTGTATCCATGCTATCCGGGTTTTTGAGAGCCCGAACGGGCCGCATATGGTCCGAAAATTGTTTGCATCCGCAGGCTTTCATGCTAAACTATTGTTAGAAAAAGGAAATGTTGCAGATAACGGGAAAGGAGCGGATTATATGAAAAAAACACGGATGATACTCATGGCGTTTTGTTTGTTGGTGTGCTTTTCGGCATGCGGCAAAAGTCGGGAAACGGCAGAAGAATCTGCCGGTGCAACGGCCGAAAAGACCGTTGAAGCGAGCACATCAAACGAAGATACCGAACAAACCGACGACCTGGCCGGGCCCACGGAAGCAAACATCGTCATGACAAAAAGTTATGAACAGGGCCGCCAGAGCTATTACGACACCACCGGCATCATGCTTCCAGCGGTCGCCAATGCGACCATGGCCGACAGCTCTTGTTTTGAAGAAGAATATGCCTGTTTCGACATCACCGGCACATATGATGTCTATACGGAAATCGTCGCCTTTTTCACAGACTATTTTGACAGCGCGCCCGAAACTGGAATGAATGGAAATTTGGAAAAATCCTCCTGGGAATTTGAGACTACCGGAGGCGGGACAGACTGTTACGAAGTTTACTGGAACACCGAAGGGCTGATCTACATCAATTACTGGATGGCTTCGTAACAGAACATACCAAAAAAAGCGGGCATCCACGCGCCCGTTTTTTCCTATCCCCCGTCCCTTGTGTTGTTCTGCCGGGGAAAGGCCCTGCCTATCGTTGCATCCCCTCTTTTTTGCGCCCTTTCGCAAAAATCGGTTTCCCTTCGGCAATTTTCAGGATGCTTCTCCATGCTGCAGCAAATACGGGAAAACCCGGTATTTGAGAATACGTTGCAATATTTGGACTTCTATTGTAGACTTTGTAATATAAATACTAATAACAAATCAAGTCATCGATGTATGACAAGGCACTTTGGACCGGGGAAAAAGATAAGAATGGATATCTTCTATTATTGTCATGAATTGCCGGAAAATATCAAAGCCTTCATGAAAAACGAACATCGTATATACGAGAATATGCATAACGTGATCTGTTCTTATACTCCTTTTTGTTTCGTAGCCGAAAATGATGCGGAGATAATAGGCGCGCTAACGGGTTACACAGCATATGAAGAGATCTATATCGACGATTTGGTGGTCGCGGAGGCCTATAGAAGAAAAGGCGTCGGTACAAGCTTATTAAAAAAAGTGGAGGATACTTTCTCCAAAATGCATTTTTCTTATATCACGCTTTGCACAAATGCTTTTCAGGCGCCGAATTTTTATAAAAAATGTGGGTATCAACTGGAATTTATGCGCGAAAACAAGAATACCCCGCAATTAAGCAAATACTTTTTTATTAAATATATCAAATAAATTTTATTTTATGAAAGTGGACCCGCATCCGTTTTGATTGAAACAATCCCTTTTCGAAGGGCATGTTTCTCTTGTATATGTACGCTTCTTCTTGCACGGTGAGCGATCTGCGCTCTCCTTACCGGAGGTTTTATACTGCAATACCATAGGATCCTTAATCGATGCAAACCACTAAGAATAAAACGGAGGACTTGCCTATGAAACGGGAGAAAACTTTAATAACCGATGCGACGAAAGGCCCACTGTTTAAACAGTTCGTCCTTTTTGCTATACCGATGGTCCTTGCTAACGCCCTGCAAGCAGCCTATATCATTATAGATGCGATAATCGTCGGTAAATTTATCGGCTCAAACGGCTTGTCTGCGATAGGCATCGGGGAAACTTTGCGATTTCTCGTGTTTGCGCTGAGTATGGGGCTTTCATTCGGAGGCCAGATACTTCTTTCACAATATGTGGGCGCAGGCGACCATGAAAGCATCAAAAAAGGGATCGGCACTTTCCTGACCCTTTCGATCCCTTCCGCCCTGTTTATAGGCCTGCTCGGTTGTGTTTTCTGTAACCCGTTGCTGCATATAATGAACACACCCGCGGAAATTTTCGAATCCACCCGGTCTTATTTTTTCACGTATTGCTGCGGGCTTATTTTCATTTACGGGTATATGAGTATAGGCGCCTTATTACGGGGGATCGGCGAAACCCGGCTTCCCATGATATTTGCCGCTGTCGCTGCAATCTTAAACGTCGTTTTGGATTATCTGTTCGTGGGTATCCTGGGCATGGATGCAGGCAGTACCGCATTGGCGACCGTGATTGCCCAGGGCTTTTCTTTTGTGGTGTCCCTTGTATATCTGTATATCCACCGCGACGCATTGGGATTTGATTTTCATTTGTCCAGTTTCCGCATTAATTTAAAAACAGCGGTGGCCCTTTTGAAGCTGTCCTGGCCTATAGTCGTATTCGGGTTGGTCCTCGCCGTTTCTTCCATGTTCATTAGTTCCAATATAAACGTTTATGGTGTCGCCGCTTCGGCAGCAGACGGGATCGGGAGCAAACTATGTATGATGGGCGGCTCTATCACAATGGGGTTCAACACGGCGGGCATCGCTATTATCGGCCAGTGCTTTGGCGCCGGTAAGCTCCGCCGGATCAGCAAAGCTTTCCGGATAACCTTGTATACTAGTTTATCCTTTTGGGCTTTGATCGTGCTGCTTTCCGTCTTTTTCCCCGTACAGCTGTTTGGCCTCTTTACGACCGATGAAAGCGTGCTGGCGCTTGCTCCGCAATATATGCGCACCTATATCCTGTTTATGTTCGGCATAACGACTGCCGCAGCCGGGCGTGCACTTTTCAAAGGCGTGGGAGAAACACGCCTGGAAATGATCGCCGGCATCATAGAAAATCTGGGCGGACGGATATTTTTGGGCATGCTTTTTGGGAATTTACTCGGACTCACCGGCTATTGGTTAGGCAAAGCGCTCTCTGCGCTGATACTACCGATATTTGGGTTTATTTATTATTTTTCAGGCGTTTGGAAGAAACGAAGGCCTGCCTGGGCCGATCCTGGCGAGATGAGCGAGGAAGCACAATTGGCCGAAGAACTGACTGGAGAAGTTTGATATTCATCTAAACGGAATACAAATATTTCCCGCACGGTATCCGTATCGCGCAGAACAGGAGAAGCCTCTATGGTTTATAAGGAAGTATTGGATACTATCCATGCGCGCAGAAGCATTCGCGGATTTACAGAGCGCCAAGTGGAGCAGGAGAAGCTTGCGGTATTGTTGGATGCCGCTATTTGGGCCCCGAGCGGAGGGAACAATCAGAGCTGGCTGTTTACCGCCATACAAAACAAGGAATTCCTGTTAAAAATCAATGCGCTTGTGCGTAACGGTTTTCAGCATTGGGTACCGGACGACGATTACCCTGCTAAACACAGCGCAAAATCCACTTCACAAAAAGAAAGTTACAATTTTTACTATCGCGCGCCCACCGTCATCATCGCCTCCAACAAGCCCGGCTATGAGAATGCGATGGCCGACTGTGCGTTGGCTCTGGAAAACATTTTTCTGGCGGCGTGTTCCCTGGGGTTGGGCAGCTGCTATCTCAATCAGTTGCATTGGTTGCGGAATGACCCGGCTCTGCGGAACTTTCTTTTTGAACTGGGTATCCCCAAAGAACATACAATATGCGCGGCTGCCGCCGTCGGCTATATCGAAAAAAATGCCGCACCGCCGGCGCGCAAACCGAACACAACGCAGATCATCCAATAACCACAGGGGATACGGCTTTTAATTAACTGTACAGAACAATCCGGCGATTTTCAAAAAAATAACCGGGGGCTATTTGTCTCAAGCAAATGCCTGCCAAATTTAAGAAACCGCTCCCCCGAAAACCATACCCACGGCGGCAATGAAAAAAGCCGGATATAAAAGAAATGCGCATCCTTTTTTATCCGGCAGCCTCCTCGAAAAAGGACGGCAGACCAGTGCTGCGGCCGGCAGCAGCGAAGAAATCGTGGCGGCAACGGTAAGGGAAGGGGCATCCCTAAACCGACCGCATATTTTGAAATGAGCGGCGTGACCGTCCAAGAGGCAGTTCCGGTAAAAACCCCGGCGATAGCACCAAAATATAGGGCTCGTTCCAGAGTTTTTCCGGTTCCTTAAAAATTTCCTTTTTTCCTCAGTCATTGTGTCCATACTGAATTATATATGGTAAAATGGTAAAACGCTTTTCTTATTAAAAATATATGTGTCCCCGGCGGATCCGTATCCGTCCGGGATCATCCTGTGGCCGCGTTGGCACCCTGGTCTTATGTCGCACGCGTCATGATCTGGAAAGGCCTTTTGCTTGCTTTGTGCGTAACTTTCGAGGAAACCCGGAAACCGGCCCGTTCATATAAGCGGATCGCACGCTTGTTGAATACCGCCACCGTCAATCGGAAGCACGTGGGGCTGAATTTGTTTTTTGCAAAATCCAGTCCCGCCGTCATAAAAGCATACCCCTTTCCCTTCCCGCACAAAGAAGGCTTCATGCCCAGCCCGATATCAAGCATTCCCGGTTTGTACGCATCCGGTTCAGCAGTAGAGATGCGCGCCGATTTTCCGAAGCAAAAAAAACCGAGAAGGATATCGTTTGGGTCCAGACAGGCATAGTAATCACCGTTTGTCAGCTCCTCAAGCGTATCTTCGTTTTGGTGTAAATTATACACCGCATAGGGCGCTTCATATTCCCAGCCACAGATTGCAACGGCATACGCCCGCGTCATAGGTGTGATCATACCTGGATTTTTCTCCTCTTTTTTACGGCAAAAAATTCTATCCCCGGTTTTTTATACCGGCCCCGTTTTGTTACCAATATCCTTTTTCGTCTCCATAATGGAACACAAAATCGGTATGTAAAATATAGTCTGCCAGCTTTTTATCACAGATCCCCAAAAGCATCACCGAATCGTCGGTCTTCTCCCTGTTTTCTTTATCGATAAAATGGGCCGCTCTGTCAAGAAACAAAAACCCATATTTCAGATACAGTTTATACGCATCCTGCGTCCTGTCCACACACAGACAGGCAAGGGCACAATCAAATTCCTTCAATTTCTCGACCGCCAACGCAATAAGCCTGCTCCCATATCCATGGTTTCTATATCCGGGCAACACCGCCAAGCCGCAAAATCCTCCCAGCCTATACGATCTGCCGTCATACTTTGCCGCCCGCTTATGGAGTTCTACCCTGCCGATCATCTGGCTCCGATCGTACACAAAAAAATGTCCGACGGGTACGTCGATAAAATCATTTAGGATATCTTCTTCCGGCACGTCCGCAAAACAGGCCCTGTCGATCGCCTCGATCCCTTTTTGTTCTTCCGCCGTAAGTTCCGTATTTGGTTTATACACAAACTCCATATTCGCCACTCTTATATTATAGCATATAAAACGAACCATTTGCCCTTCAATCGATCTGCCCTCCCGTTCGCTTCTTTGGCACCTTCTCGTTGGGACTTTCCCTTATGATGATTTTCTGTTTTTCCCTGTTTTATTTAAAAAACATTCGGAAAATCCGGTGCGGAAAATCATATATCTAGTATAATAAAAATAGATACTTCCATAAAATAGAGAGGTATCTTCTTATCCATATTACAAGCGGTAAAATGCCGGATAAGAAAAACATTTGACGTCGGGGCTACGGGCGACAGAAACACACCCTATAAAAAGCTGAGCAGGAGGAAGAGATATGAGCCAAACGCTGCATACACCCCATGCGCATATTCAGCCGGAAGACCCACGGAAAGAAACATTGCCGCAACGGCAGAAAAGCGGCAGTAGGAAGAACTTCCGAAAGATAGCCTTGTTTGCCGGTATCGCCGCGGCTTTGGGGGCCGTGGTACTGGCAGCTTTCTTTTGCATTGGTCCAGCCCCGGCAGAGCCAGGCGATACGCAGGCCGTAACGCAGGCAGCCGAGCCGGACCCCATCGTCTGCCGTGTCGTTCTCCGCATCAACCCAAGCGTCGAATTCCAACTGGGCGAAGACGGTCTGGTCCTGGATGTCCTCGGCCTGAATGAGGACGGCGCCGCGCTGATCGAAGGCATCGATTTTTCGGGCCTTTCCCTGGAAAATGCCACGATTATCGTCGTCAATCAGCTTATCGCACAAAACTATATCAGCGCTTCGGCGGCAGATGACGTATATCTCTCGGTCGATGGCACTGCGCAGCCCGATACCCTCGAAATGATGCGTACGATCATTCAAACGGCCGCTTCCCAATATGAGCTGTCCGTAGATACGGTACAAACAAATGATACCACGCTGCAGGTAGTCCTGGGCACACCGGATGATATAGAAGATCCTGCCGGGCTGGATGCATCGGAAGATACGGGCGAAACGGCGCTTCCTTCCGAATCAGGCATGGAACCGACGGATAGTCTTTTAAAACCGGTCGATTACGAAAGCCTGACACCCGTTTTACAATTGGACTATCTCAAAGAATCGGAGGATACGGTCGCAAATATCCTGATCACGATGGAAAACGGCGAGACACTTTCCCACTATCTCGATTTTGCCGGCGCTTCCGTTAAAACAGCCACCTTTTTGGGGATAAACAAACTTATCGCCGACGGATACCTAAGCGATGCGCGCCCGGACACAAGCGTAGTCTTTGACTTGGCCGCGTTTGACGAAGAGACCCGCTTTGAAGTCGAAACACTAACCGCCCTGATGATGCAGGAAGCATGCCTTTCGCTGGAAGTGGTGCCTATGCACGAAGGGCAGTTCATTCTCGCCCCGGCGGCCACGCCCGCCCCCGAGAGGACGGCGGCCTATACATTAAGCGAGATCTATGATCCGACGTTGATCAAATCCCGGGAGGACGTAACAACGCTGCAGATGCAGATCCTTTCTATGGTCTATACGCAGGCGGAGGTGGAGGACCTGCTGACGCCGCGGTATTGGGCCGTCGTTCCGGACCTGCTCGGGCTTTCTGAAGAGAAAGCCGTCGGGCTGCTGGCGCTCACCGGATTCACGCCGGATATATTCTATACGGACGAGGAAACGTATGCCGAAGCGGCGTATGATACCGTCGTCTTCCAGGATTTCAGCACCGGCGACATCCTGGAAATCGGGCAGCGTTTTTATCTCCGTGTAAAAAAAGAAAAGGTGCCCGTCCTTTCCGAAGGAGAGGTCCCTTCCGCTTTGCTCCGGTATCTGCCCACCTTCCTCGATGACGCGGGGCAGGCCCAAGTCGTCATCGACCGGCAGACCGGCATAGGCGTACCGGTCACGCTCAAAGAAACGGGCTGGGAGGTAGAGATAGATGCCTACGGCGGGCGTCTGGCGCAGGCCGATGCGTCGTCGCTGTACGGCGATGTCCGCTTCCATAACGATCCGGCGCAGGCCTCCGTATATTGGGCAGCCCTTCCTGAAGAAGGCAATGACATCCCCGTCCATGCAACGCTGGCATATTACGTCTACCAGGACGGCGAATGCATCGCGAGCGTCGTGATCCAGTTCACGCGCAACGGCGGTACGGAAGATGCGCAACTGAGTTATACCGCTCGGCCTGTCGCATTTGCCGAAGGCGGCCCGTATAGTTTCAGCGATTTTACCTGATGCGCCCTGTGCAAACAACTATCAAGATCGCGAAACCAACCCCCTACTTTATTGCATAAAGTGCGTTTCCATCCCCTTGGTCGAGAAAAATGAGCAGGAATACTTTTTGGGCAGAATATGTCAAACTTTTCAATTCTTTCATTGTTTTTTCTATAAACTCTTCTCCCAAGACGTGAGTAGGTGCAATGGGTAATATCTCCTCAGGAATCGCTATAACCAAAAACATGCCCTCATAATTTTTGTTTGCTTTTTTCCGTGCAATTTCGCAGACCTGGTTTTTGATTTTGTCTAATTTTTCTCTTAAGTCCCCACACTCCATGGAAAAATGTTTTTCGGTTAGCTCTTTTGCCCTTTGGTTTTCCCTCTTGCCATCTATGGGCATCGTGATTTCTATTTTATCGACTTGCCCGTCATGCTGTATTTCCGCATCATAGGTTTGTTTGCTCCCCACATAGCGGCATGTAATAGCAATATCTTTGTAATACTGTTCACAAAAAAATAGAAGCGGACGGTATTCTTCAAGTAGCTCTTTATAGACGTCTTTCTTCAACCGTGCTTCTTTGATCAAGGTTTGGTCGGCTTCTGTATTATTAAGTACTTCATCATAAAAAATTCGCATTTGTTGTTTTGTCCGCCATTTTTCCAAATCCGACACCGACAATGTAAACATTAAAACCTCCCATCCCAAAATCCATAAAAAACAGTAAAAGAACAGGCTCTCGCCTGCTCACTCTATGCGTGTTTGCTTTTTACCGGCAATTTTTTCTCTATTCGAATCAAAACATTCCCCTTTTCAATAAATCTGTCTTTGCCTACATAGTACTATATAAAATACGATAAAGCAACCTGCACGATCCTGAAGAGTCAGCGTACTCCCTATTTACTTCGCACTATTGGAACATGCCCGACTTTTTTGCCGATTTCCCTTATTTATGATAAAATAATAAAAATATCGTTTCTATCTGAGGTTGAAATGCCCAAAGTCAAACTGACAATTACACAATCCGACTGCCGATCCGGTTATCACAAAAAGGGCGACGTGTTCATCGTTGGCGATATCTGCCCGCCGCTCTGCCACGAACTATGGAATACGATCTACCCTTCCGTCTATGCGCTCTTAAACGGCGCTTCCTTAGAGCATGGAGAAGAAAGGCAAACCTATTTTGATGCAAAATGTTCGGACGAAGAAAGAGTGCATATCCACGGAGAAGTTATAGAGGAGTAAGTCCCCCTACTACACTACGGTCTTTCGGAGGAACAACCATGAAAATCACGTTTTTCCCCAAAACACGGCTGGGCGTATGGTCTTGCTGTCTGATCGCCGCCTTTGCGGTCTGTATAGGGTTTTTTCTTTTATGCGTGACGGTCTTTGGGCAGCGGGGCGGCGCGGGTTTTTTTGACAACCTGCTGCTCACGATCCCGATGTTGATCGGGGCCGGCTTTGCTGCCACCGCTTCAGTCACGGGGATTTTCTCCTTTTTTAAATCGGAACGTTCCCTCCTCGTATCGATCGCCGTACTGCTCGGCCTCTTCGTGTCGGGATGGTGGCTGATGGAAATCATCTGCTCGCATTGAAGGAGCGAATTGAATTTTATATGTCAAGTCTTCCGCATCAGTGTAACGCTTCTCCTTGTTCCCCGTCCACATCCTTTTTGTTGTGATGCAGCACTTGCAAGCCCTCCTGTTCATCCGATTCGATGTATTGCAGTTCTCCTTGCCGTTGTGCGGATAGGAGTAATTCTACAGCATAGACGACTTTAGCCATTAACTGACAATACATTTTTTTATACCCAAAGTTTAATCCCTCCTTGTTGTAAATACTCTCTCCGTTTTATGCGATAATCGCATAAAAGTAAATATGCAGTATTTGCATAGGATAAGATTGTTCTGGGGTGGTTTCATGTATTACCCACGGCTACGGTATCTAAGAGAAGATTACGACTTACACCAAAGTGAACTGGCAAGTCTTTTGAATATAAGCCAAGCGACGTACTCACGTTATGAAAGCGGCAGTCTTGATATCCCAAGTTTTGCCCTTATCAAACTGGCAAAATTCTATAAAACAAGTATCGATTATCTTTTGGGCCTGACCGATGAAAGCCGGCCATATAAGCATATAAAAAGGAAAAGAGCAGATAAAACGTTGCCCGCTCTCTTCAGTCTGCTCAAAAAACGTTTTATCTGTTTTGCTCTCAATTGCGGGTTTGTCGACCTGCATCAGCGTATCACTTTATACCGCAGTCGGACATAGGAATGCGCGAGCACATCGCATTTTTCCAGTTCGAGCACGCCCAGTCGGCTGAGCTGGCCCTGCGTAACGAGCGCCTCGCCGTCAATCACGGAAGCAGTTTCCTTTCCGCCTACCAGGACGGGTGCAAATACGATATCCACCCGATCCAGAAGTTTTTCCCGCAGAAACATTGCATTCAATGTTCCGCCCGTCTGTACCGTTATCCTCTCGCAACCATAGGTACCGTATAATACGGACAGCGCTTCCCTCAGGTCCAGCGTATCCTGACAAATAATATGCAGATTGTCCGCCTGCACGCAAAAGGCCGGGTGCTTTTTGTTTGTTGTGATCAGCACAAATTCTTTGGAAAGACAGCAAAAATAGCGGACGCCGTGTTCCGTCAGGTTCTTGTTGTCTATGACCACAAAAGAAACGGGCGTTTTTTCCGGCATGGCTTTTTTATTGACCCCAAGCTTTGCCTGTACCCGGCCCGAATTCAAAGACCACAGATCCGTGGTCTTTTCTATCTCGTAGTATTGGAAAAGCCCTTCCCGCACTCCCCGGATTCTCGGATAATCGGTATCCACGTCCAGTTCGTCCGATGCGCCCGTGCTGATCTTCCCATCCACGGAGGAAAGAAGGAATAGCGTCGTAACCGGTCTCTTTTTCATGGTTTCTCCCCCTTTCAAGCCCTTGGTTTAGGTAATATAAGCATAGCATAAAATAGAAGTTGCTTCTACTATATCCGACAGAACGGATTCCTGGTATAATATGGCTAAGATGAAAACGAATCGTATAAGCCAGGATAGTTAATCAAAAAGGAGCGCAGGAAATGAAAAAAACCATCTCTTTCCTATCGGCTTTTGCCTTTATTCTGCTATTATTTGCGGCCTGTAAAAATCAGACAGCCTCTCCAAGCGATACCGCATCTGCAAGCGATACGATTGTCGCTTCCACCAGCGCTTCTTCCGCACATGCCCGGCAGTATCTTATCGCCTGTATCTATCCCGAAACCACCGGGGACTATTGGGGCGTCGCCTATAACGGCTGCATGCAGGCGTTGGAAGAGCTTTCCGTACAGGGCGTCAAAGGCTACTGCGTCGCCCCCGCAAATACGGAAGATGCTGCGCTTCAGACAGCCCTCCTGGACGAAGCGCTCGCCAAAGGCGTGGACGGCATCGTTCTCTCCCCTGTGAATGCGGACGCAGTCGGGGCTTATGTGACCGATACCTTTACCGAGGAAAACGGCTGCCCGATCGTCCTCATGACCAACGCTTTAAATGCCGATTCTCCCTGGGTCAGATGCCGGGCTTTGGAGG
Source organism: Christensenellaceae bacterium (assembly GCA_963665505.1). Lineage (GTDB taxonomy): Bacteria > Bacillota > Clostridia > Christensenellales > Christensenellaceae > QANA01. The sequence continues at coordinate 607,369 of OY762275.1, read as the reverse complement.
ATATACAGGGGATGGGCGAGGATGCCGCCAGATTGGCGGAACAGGCAACGGACGGCCAAGGCTACTTCGTAATATTGGGCACTGGCATGTTCAATTCCAGCTGGGCCACAACAGAAACGGTTTCTTCGGGTTATTTGGAAAAGAACACCAGTATGAAGAACGCGTATCCTATGGAGGATGGCATCTGGTGGAGCAAGCAAGCTACAAACGAACTAACGGCGCAATTTCTGCAGGATATCTGTACATCCCACCCGGACGAACCCCTTGCTCTCCTCGTTTTGGCAAACTCCGACCCTACTCTTCTCGACACAGTCCTTCGTACAACAGAAGCCCTCCCCGCCCGGCCGCAAAACGCTTCCCTCTACATCATAAACTATGGTTTTTCCGAAAAGACCTATGCATATCTGCAAGACGACCGCATCTATGGCATTATAGGGGAAGACCCTTGTCTTGCAGGGTATAGTTGCCCTTATTCTTTATTGGAATATCTCCTGACAGGAGAGATCGAGTGGTATATTGCCAATCCTTATTGTGTCCTTACACAGGACACGCTGGACACCGCTGAGAGCCAAAAATATCTGGTAAACATGGGGATCGACAGTTAGAGTATCCCGGTCATCCCACATCCTTTTTCGAAAGAGAACAACAGGCACGCCAAAAAATAAAACGCCGATTGGAACCCAAAGCAATACCTGAAATACAGCAAAGAACGGATACAGCCCGCTATCTACCTGGCCGCACGGATAGAAACAGGATATCCTGCCCGCATCATCGATATCGGATGCGGGACAGGCAGCACAGCCGTACGGAAACGCAAAAGGCCGGGTGCGCATATCCTGGGGGTCAACAAGTCAAAAGCCATGCTGGATAAAACCAAAGCAGAATATCTTGCTACCGGATGGATACGGCAAGGATATATCCAAAGCCTCTCAAAACCTCGGGCAATTCGATATCGTGTTTTCCAATGCAGCGCTGCAATGGGTAGCTGCTCTTGACGGCGCAATCCTCCGTCTTTTCACCATGTTCGCCCTGGCGATCCAGGTCCCTTATGCAGAAAAACTGATCGCTTCCCCAAAATGGAGCCGCTATTTCGGATCTTTTACAAACCAGCCGGAATATCATCCTAACCATTCCTTTTATAAAATCATTCGCATCCTGACCTCAAAATTTCATATATGGCAAACGGATTATATCCAGGTCATGGGGGACCCAAGCGATATCGTGGACTGGACGAAAGGCGCTTCGCTGCGTCCCTTTGTCAATGCCCTGCCGACGATACGCTAAGACAAGTTTTTCTAAATGCATACGATGCCGCCATCCGGCAGAACTATCCGGCAGAGGAAGACGGATCCGTCCTGTATCCCTTTACCCGTATTTTCTTGACGGCGTATAAACAATAATAACATACCGTGTATGTATAAATAACATTTTTTATACATTTTATTTCTTGCGCTGCCTGTAAAAAATAAAAATGTAAGTGATTTCTATATTGAATTTTTATTTAAAAATAAGTATACTATAAGATAGTGAAAATTTCACAAAAAGAAAGAAGGAGAAATTTATGGATATCAAGAAATTGTTGGCATGTGCCGGTCAAAACATTACAGAAACCTTGAATCAGGTAGATCCTGAACAAATCGACGCATTGGCTGATGCTCTTGCAAAAGCAAAACGCGTTTTTATCTCGGGTTGGGGCCGTGCAGGTAACGTTATCCGTATCCTGGGCATGGACATGTCCCAGCTGGGCAAACTGGTGTATTGCGTAGGCGATAACTCCACCCCTTCCATTCATAAAGACGACCTTTTGGTCATTGGTTCCGGTTCAGGCAATACCAAGACCATTGCCATCATTGCCAAGGAAGCCAAGGATTTTGGTGCGACTGTCGCGTTGATTTCCGGTGCGCCAGCTGATACCTCCACCATCGGCCAAATCGCGGACATAAATGTTACCGTTCCCAGAATCAAAGAGCATCCTTTCAGGCGTCCTAATTCCAATTCTAAAAATAAAGGCCTCGGCGAGAGGTTCGAGTTGGATCTGTCCCCAGAGGAAAGGGAACAGATGGCTTATGACGGAGTAACCGGCTATTACGAGAGCGCGTTTGCTTTGAACGAAGTCATTAAACAGCTCGTTATGGTCAAGATCGGCGGCAAGATGGAAGATATAATATATTATCACAACAACCTTGAATAAGTCCTACATCGGGCGGCGCAGCATGCGCCGCCTTTTTCATCCTGTCCGCCTATGCTTGGGCACGTGAGACAGTTAGGCGGTATCATACGATACTATCTTTTTTATTTTTATGTACATATCTTCATATGCGTTTGATAGATATAACGCGGGTACTTCTTTTATTATTAACAGACATATTCAGAAAATTTCTGGTTTCATCTTTTACTTGTAACACAAAACATTTATACACATATTGCATTTACAACTAAAACATGTATATAATATTAATATAGTTTTTTTATTGAGATTTTGAAAAGGAGGCTTTTATGGATTACAAAAAACTATTGGCATGTGCCGGTAAAAACATTTCGGACAGCTTGAACCAGATCGATCTTGATCAGCTCGAAAAATTTACCGATGCACTCGCAAATGCAAAGCGCATCTTCATCGCGGGTTGGGGCCGCGCGGGCAATATCATCCGGATCCTCGGCATGGATATGTCTCAGCTGGGCAAGACGGTGTATTGCGTGTGGGATAACTCCACCCCTTCCATCCAGAAAGATGATTTGCTGGTGGTCGGTTCGGGTACGGGCAATACCAAGACTGTTATTGTGCTCGCAAAGGAAGCAAAAGAAGATTTTGGCGCAACTGTCGCGTTGATTTCCGCTTCCGCTCCGGAGGATTCCGTCATCGGCAAGCTCGCGGACATACACCTGACGGTTCCCAGGCTCTCTGCCGGCACCTTCAAGAAATTCTCGGTATCCAAGGATAAGGCACTTGGCAGAAAATTAGATTTTGGTATGACCCCCGAGGAAAGAGAAGAGTTGGCATACGATGGGGTCACAGGCATCTACGAAACCATGTTCGCCTTGAACGAAGTTTTGAAGGAAATCGTCATGGTCAAAATCGGCGGCAAAAAAGAAGACATCCTGTATTATCACAACAATCTCGAGTAAGCTGTACATTTATAAAGGCGGCGCAGCGTGCGCCGCCTTTTTTTCGGTTTTTGGCGTGTCCTGCCAGCACCCGCCCGTCTTTTCATTGTTTTTTTGTTTGCGCCATGGTACGATATTTTGTAATATTACACATATTTCGAAAGTATGCAACGAGCCTTATTTTTAAAAAATCCAATGAAAACAGGAGATACACATATGGAGTTGAATTTAGCCGTTGTCGCATTGACTTTTGGGCTCTCTCTTCTATTCCCGCTGCTGATCGCATGGATTTTTTTCAGGAATAGGAAAACAAATCCGTTCAGCATCAAGATTCTGTTGATCAGCTGTGCCATCGTTGCTTTTGCCATCGTAAGTTTTCTGGAAAGCAATCGGACAGACCAGACGACAGCGAACGCGGTCGCCGCATTCCTGGGGGCCGTTATCGCCTACCTGGTGATCGCCAAAAGCATTCCTATGGAAGCTGCCAACGAAGAAAACGCCGCCCTGGATACGGAGAAAAAAGAGTAGCGCCGGAAATCCCGCGACAGAGCCGTCCCCATAAGCGGTCCCTCGTTTTTTAACATGCTGGGCTGGGCCGATCTTTTTTGTCCTTTTTTAGCTGTTTTTGATTCCCTTTACTTTTGACATTTTCCTCTTTGTTCACAAGCCTTCCTTTTCAATGGAAAAGCGACCCGTCCGGCGGGTCGCTTTCTCCCAATAAACAATGCATATTATAGGAAGGTATGCAGGACCTCGGCCAGCCGCTTCAGCCCCTCTACGATCTTTTCTTCCGGCATGTTTGAGAAATTGATCCGTAATGTATTTTCTCTTCCGCCGTTGGGGAAGAAGGATCCGCCGGGCACAAAGGCCACATTTTTTTCCAGGCTTCTCACCAGGATATCCCTTGCATTGCTGTTTTCGGGCAATTCCACCCAGGTGAACAGCCCTCCCTGCGGCCGGGAAAAACGCACGCACGCCGGAAATTCCTTCTCCATCATAGCGATCGCCAGGTCTCTGCGCGCACGATAAACTTTCCGTATTCTGGCAATATGCGCATCAATGTCGTACAGTTCCAGATATTTCGCGATCTCCATCTGCGCAAGCGTATTGCACTGCAGGTCGGCGCCCTGCTTGACCATGATAAATTTTTTGATAATTTCCTTATCCCCGATCACCCAGCCGATCCGGTACCCCGGGCAGAATATCTTGGAAAACGTGCCGGTGTCCAGCACATATCCATTTGTATCGAACGCCTGCACCGATACAACGGGTTCTCCTTCAAAGCGCAACTCCCCATATGGGTTGTCTTCCAGGACCGGGACATGATACCGTAGCGCCAATTCTGCCAGTCCTTTTCTTCTTTCCAGGCTCCAGGTTTTTCCCGTCGGGTTCTGGAAATTCGGGATGACATAGATGAGTTTTGCATTGGAGGCCGATGCAAGGATGTTTTCCAGTTCTTCCAGCACCATGCCCCCGCTGTCTGTGGGTACCTCGATAAACGTACAATCGTATGCCCTGAACGCCGTGATCGCGGCCAGATACGTCGGCGATTCGCACAGTACGATATCGCCCTCGTCCAAAAACACTTTGCCCGCAAGATCGAGCGCCTGCTGCGAACCGTGCGTGATCAGCACATCCTCTTTGTCAAAAGACGTGCCGTTTTGCTTGTTTATCCTGTTTGCGATCCATTCCCGCAGGGGCGCAAACCCTTCGGTCGTTGTATACTGCAGCGCCTTTTGGGCCGATTCATCCAGTACGATACGGCACACGTTCTTGATCTCTTCCACAGGAAAAAGTTCGGGCGCCGGCAAACCTCCGGCAAAGGAGATCACCTCCGGGCGCTGGGTCACCTTCAGTATCTCCCGTATTTCCGAAGCTTTCAGGTTAGACATTCTCCTTGCATACTTTAGTTCCATTTTTCTTTTCCCCCACTCCAATACTGAAAATTTTACAATAAAATATCGCCCTTCAGATACAGCCGCGCTTTGCCGCCGATCAACACCCGTTCGCCGCGGTCTTTACAGATCAGGCTGCCTCCCCGCCTGGAAAGCTGCCTTGCCATCATATCCGTCTTTTGCAGCCGTTCTTTCCAGAACGGAATCAGCGTGCTGTGCGAAGACCCCGTGACCGGGTCTTCATCGATCCCGACGCCAGGCGCAAAAAAACGCGATACGAAGTCACACTGGTCTCCCTTTGCCGTCACAATGATTCCCAGCACACCTTTTATGCTCTTCAATAAAGGAAAATCCGGCTGCAAAGAGGCCACCGTATCCCGGTCCTCCACCAGCACGAGCAGATCCCTCGCCTTGTGCGTCTCCAATACGCGGGCCCCCAGCGCCTTTTCCAGAACGGCTGGGGCAGGGCAGGAAACGGGTTTTCTGCTGGGGAAATCCATCATAAAAAGATCGCCGTCTTTCCGCACGGTAAGCGCCCCACTTTTTGTGCGGAACTCCACCTGCCGCGGCGTTTTACCCGCCTGTTGCAGCAACACATATGCGCTGGCCAGCGTAGCATGGCCGCACAGATCTACTTCCACCTGCGGCGTGAACCACCGGAGCGCATAATACCCCTCTTTTTTGACTGCAAAAGCAGTCTCGGCAAGGTTGTTTTCAAATGCGATGTTCTGTAAAAGGCTGTCTTCCGGCCAATCGTCCAGCAGGCAGACACCCGCCGGGTTCCCGCTGAACAGCGTATCCGTAAACACGTCCACGACATAATATTTCATCTGCTTTCCTTTCATCGGCAGGCTGTATTGGTTTTTGTATTCCATACTATCACAATTTTCCCGGTTAGAAAAGACCCCTGCACAAAAAAAGGAAAACGAGACATCCCGTTTCCCCTGAAAATTGTTTTTTATCGTTGTTTTTTCTTTCCGATATTTCTTATAAGTTTTACAAGGTCATACCAGAATACCGCGGCCGCCGCTATCCCCAACGCGGCGAAAAACTGTCCGGCAGAAAGCGGGGTCAGTTTCAGGTATCCGCCGAGCGGCGTGTACAGCAGTGCCAGCAGCCCGCCGATAGTGAGCAGATGCGCCGCCCACATGACTTTATCATGCGCCAGACGCAGGACAGATTGTACCGTATACGCATGTTCGGAAGTATTGACCTGTACCAGGAATAAATTGGAAAAGATCAATATGCTTAGCCCCATCGTGCGGGCCAGCGGCGCATTATCCAGATACCGGGAGAGCAGCGCATAATAGGCCCCGAAAGACGCCGCAAATAAAATGATCCCCTGCGCGATGCTCTTCAGCAGAGACCCCGCCGTGACAATTTTTTCCTTAGGATCCCTCGGTTTCCTGTGCATGGTATCGGGTTCGGCCGGCTGCCGCTCCAGAACAATGGAGCAAGTCGGGTCTATCAGCAGTTCGAGCAGCACGATATGCAGCGGCAAAAGCATCAGGTTGGCCGGCACAACGTGCAGCAGGGGCGCAAACAGCGATGCCAGTGCGATCGGGATATGGATAGAGAAAATATACCCGATGGCTTTACGGATATTGTCATAGATCTTCCGTCCGTCCTCGATCGTTTCCACAATGGTGGAGAAATTGTCGTCCAACAAGATCAGGTCGGCCGCTTCCCGCGAAACCTCGGAACCTCTTTTGCCCATGGCGATCCCGATATCGGCATATTTCAGGGCCGGGGCGTCGTTCACCCCGTCCCCCGTCATCGCGACGATCTCTCCGTTCTCCCGAAACGCCTGTACGATACGCATCTTATGCTGCGGGACCACCCTAGAAAAAATATTTACGCGCCGGACCGCCTTACGCAGCTCTTCTTCCGACATGGCTTCTATTCTGTCCCCGGTGAGTATACGGTCGCTGCCCGGCATACCGATTTTTTTTGCGATCGCGCCGGCCGTCGTCCCGTTGTCCCCCGTGATCATCACAACGCGGATACCCGCCTGCGTACAGACCGCGATGTCTTTTTTTATGCTTTCCCGCGGCGGATCTTCCAGTCCCACCAGCCCGCAAAACGTCAACCGGCAGTCTGTAAGTTCCGCGGGGATCTCCGCTTCCGTCGCCGGGAACATTTTCCCGACCGCGATCACACGCAGTCCCTGTGCCGCCATTTCCAGCACTTTTTCTTCCGCCTCCCGTTTTTTCGCAGCGGGCAGGTTGCAGAGTCCCAATATCCGCTCAGGCGAACCTTTGGCCGCGACCAATACCGTCCCGTCGTGCAGCCATACATGCCCCATCATTTTAAGTTCATTCGTAAAAGAATATTCTTTGAGCATCGTCCCGCTGAACAGATGCGCCTGCGAAATCCCGCGCTCCGTACAGTAATCCAGCATCGCTTTTTCCATCGGGTCGTAGGTATCCGGTTCGCAGCCCAGTCCCATCGTCTCGCATAAATCAGTCTTTGTACAGTCCGCCGCCCATATCTCCTGCACGCGCATACGGTTCATCGTGATCGTACCCGTTTTATCCACGCACAATACCGAAACCGCTCCCAACGTTTCAACGGAGGGCAGCCTGCGGATAAGCGAATTTTTTTTTGCCAGCCGCCATGCTCCCAGCGAAAGAAACACGGTGAGCACAACGGGGAATTCCTCCGGGATCATCGCCATGGCCAATGTGATGCCCGACAAAATGCTCTCGATCATGCGGGCGCCAAACGCGTGGTCCGGGATATTGATATACGTGATCACGCCCACCAGTACAAAGAGCATTGCGGCGATCCCCGCGCTGCGCTTTACCAGACTGTTCGTCTGTATTTGCAGCGGGGTCGGGCGTTCGGGTGCGGTTGCCACATGTTGGCCGATCTTCCCGTATTCGGTCGAAGGCCCGGTCTTTTCCACGCGCACGGTCCCGCTACCCTGGACCACCAGCGTACCGGCATAGCAATAGTCTTTCCTCCAGTAATCTGAAGAAGATGCCTCCCCTTCTTCCGTAGTGACTTTCCAAACCCCTTCCGCTTCGCCTGTCAGGGAAGATTCATCCACGCGGAGGTCGCTGCCGCGCAGGACAACGCCGTCCGCCGGGATCTTGACGCCTTCCTGGATCAGCATCAGATCGCCCGGCACCAGGTCTTCACTTTCGATCTCTTGCTCTTCTCCTTCGCGTATGACCTTGATATGGGGCGCAGAAAGACTATGCAGCGCACGCAGCGTCTTGTCGGTCTTCCATTCCTGGATCACGTCGATGCTGATGATGCCCAGCACAAACAACAGCATGACCGCACCGTCCCGCGGCTCTCCCAGAATAAAATAGATGACCGAGGCCGCGATCAGCAGTAAAAACATAGGCTCGCTGATGATATGCAGCAATTTGTGGAGGAAACCGATCTTTTTCTGCGGCGTGAGCACGTTTTTTCCGTATTGTTCCTGCAGTTTTTTTACCTGCAGCATAGAAAGCCCTTTCAAGGGGGTTTTCTCTGTCATAAAGTTACCCTTCCTTTTGCCGTTCGGCAGAATTTTGATAGCTCAATGGCACTCTAATCATTTTTGCCTTGTCTACGTTAAATATCCCTATATCTAACATTTCCCGCAAATATGCAAAAAACACATCTGCGGAACATACTACTGTCCCGCAGATGTGTTGTATCCATCCGCTGCCGCCATATGGCAGCCCGGCCCCACAAACCGGAAACCGGTTTATCGCCTGCTCAGATTGTACTGTACGATCGCGCATTTTATAAACGATTATGCAGTGCAAAGAGGTTGCTTTATTATACTATATGCGGCCGTGCCCGTCAATATTTCAACAGAAAAACTTCGCGTTGTATTGTCTATGGCAATTCCCTGCGTCGATTCCGGAAATGATCTGCGGCGTTGCCCGCAGTTGGTATTTCCGAACAAAGCAAGGCCCTTTACGGCTTTCCCAGGGGATATGCGCCCCCAAATACAGCCTGTTCTCCCGGCCGATTTTCTTGACCCCTCAGGGCATCATCGCCCGGGGTAAAAAGCAGACCCGGCTACGCACGTAAGGGCAAATAAGGAAGAAGGCATACGGTGGACGCCACCTTCTTTTCCGTATAAGACTTTTATGGTCAATATCTACGGTGATTTGTGTTTCGGTTATAAGGCGGCGTTTGTCTGCGGATCTGGCTGTACCGAACACCGACGTGTTCCCGTCTATTCCGCCGTTTAGACTGCGCGGACCGCAAATACCGGCGCATCCTGCGTTTGTCCGCCCGGACCGCCCGCACAATGAAAAAGGTTATGCCCAGAACAGGTATCAACAGCCAAAGCCAGACGAGGTTTTGTATCGCGCCTTCTTTTTCGGCTTTTATCGCCGCAGGGTCTATCGTACTGAGCGCACTCCCGGTCAGCTTCGTGTAATCTTCCTCGGTCATGATGCCCTGCGTCGCGGCCAGATTCCCTGAAAACAAAAGTCCCCCGTCCAGATACAACTCCACGGTACCGACCACCTGGCCTTCTTCCACCGGTGCCGCCACATTCTCGTACGGATATACCCTGTATTCGATATCTTCAATATTCACATCTTTTTGCAGCGTGATATAGCCCGAACCGTCCTGGGCAACGGGCGTGCATTCCAGCATCTCCGACGCGCCGTCCACCACGGCTCCGCCGATCACTCCAATAGAAAGCGCCTCGTCGGCAAAATCTGCCAATGCCACGTTGGTATATTCTGAAAACCCATATTCAAACAACTGCCGGGAAAGCGTCCAGCGTTCCGTCCCCCCCGAAGTCGGGTCGCCGTAGATCAGCGCGATCAATTGCTGGCCGCCCTTTTCCGCCGTAGCCACCAGGCAGTTCTGGGCGCTGGAGGTAGACCCCGTTTTAAGGCCGGTCGCATACGCATATTCATAAGAAACCGGCTCCGATCCTTCCTCCTCCGTAAGAGACTGCGGTGTATAGATCAACCGGTTCGTATTTTCCAGAGGAAACGAAACGGTTTTATCCACTGTGGTGCAAATACATGTCGGCGTGGCGGCGATCTCCCGTATGCTATCGAATGTAAGCGCATATCTGACCAGAATGCCCATATCCCGCACCGTCACATAATGACCTTCCTCATCCAACCCGGAAGCGGTGACAAACTGAGAACTCTCCATGCCCAGCTCCTGCGCTTTTTTGTTCATCATGCCGGCAAAATTCTCTACCGAACCGGCAACGGTCACAGCCAAGGTCACCGCGGCGTCGTTGCCCGAACACATCAGCATGCCGTACAGGAGCGTCTCCACGGTAACCACATACCCGGGTTCCAGCCCCATATTCGTCCCGCTCGTCTGTGCCTCCGCAGGCACTGTGATTTCCTGATCCAAAGAAAAATTCTCAAGGGCAAGCACAGCCGTCATGATCTTGGTCGTACTCGCCGGTGCGCGCCGTTCATCCGCATTATATTCAAACAGGACGGTGCCCGTATCCGCATCGATCAGCAGCACGGAAGCGGAAGAAATGTCGTCTTCTTCGATGCTCACAGCAGAAACCGGGGCAACAAAACTCCACATGAATATACATACGCTGATCATCAGTAAGATCTTAAACTGTATCCGCTTCATGCGTCCGGTTCCGCCTCCATTTTCACCTTGTCTTCTTCACGCAGCATGTTCGATTATACCATAGTATTAGGCGGAAGAAAACAACTGTCCCCCCGATTGAGAGAAATTTATTGTTTTTTTACATTTATTTGTTGTAATGCCTTTATAATAGCCGATGTTTTAAGGGCATCCCCCGGAGATTTCGCTACGATGTTATGGTTGAAAACCACCATATCGATATGTATAATAAAGGCACTGCCGGTTGTGCTTTTCGCCACAGATCCATGCAAAGGAGACGCTTATGCATACCTATCTATATTTTTCGCCTTCGCACGACGCGCATCGCAATATGGCGACGGACGAATTTTTCCTCTCCCGTCTTGGGCCGGAAGATTTTCTGCTTCTGTTTTATATAAACAAAGATGCCGTGATCATCGGGAAAAACCAAAACGCGTGGAAGGAATGCAATTTGAGTGCCATGGAAGAAGACGGCGTTCTCCTCGCCCGCAGAGTTTCGGGCGGCGGCGCCGTTTTCCATGATGAAAACAACTTGAATTTTTCCTTTGTCGCGGGGGAAAAACGTTATAATCTGGAGGCACAGAAACAACTGATCCTGGATACCGTGCGCTCTATGGGTATCCCCGCGGAATACACCGGCCGGAACGATATCACCGTACATGGAAAAAAGTTCTCCGGGAACGCTTTTTGCCGGCGGGGCAATGTTCTGCTACACCACGGGACGCTGCTCATTCGCTCCGACCTGAGCCGCCTGCAAAAATATCTGAACGTTTCCCCTTCCAAAATACAATCCAAAGGGATCGCGTCCGTCCGCGCCCGGGTATGCAACCTCTGTGAATTCGACCCTTCCCTCACCGTGGAAGAGGTCGCCCGGTACCTGCGCGCAGTTTATGCGCGCTCTTACGGACAACACACCGATTTTCTATTTTCAGATGCAGACAATAAGGCGCTTAGAGAACTCTATGAAAAACACCGTTCCTGGAATTGGCGGCTGGGCAGCGCGCCAAAATTCGATATCCAAATTGAAAACCGATTTCCCTGGGGAAATATTGAGCTCTATCTCTCCCTGAAAAACGGGAAGATCACCAAAGCCACCGTTTATTCGGACGCGTTGAATACAAAAATCGCTGAAAAAACCGCCGCTTGCCTGCTGGACACACGGTTCATCCCGGCAGAGTTGGCCGCGCATATGCGGTCTGCAGAGCTTGGGCCAGAAGGATGCGACATTGCCGCTTTTCTGGAAAGCGGCGCTTACCTGTCCTGAACCGCCGGTTCCTGCAGGCTTTCGCTATATTTCAAAAAATTCCCGTCGGTACGCCAAAGGCGTTCAATATCGTAGAATTCCCTTTCCTGTTTGTGGAAGATATGCACAAGGATGTGCCCAAAGTCCAGCACGATCCAGCGGCCTTCCCGCTGTCCTTCGATACGGCGTTTGAACAATCCGCGTTTCGCCATGGCCGCTTCAAGCTCCTCCGCCAGCATTTTCACCTGGTTGGGCGAATTGCCGCTGCATACGACAAAAGTATCCGCAAGGATTGTTGCGCGGTGTACGTCGATCAGAATGACGTCCTCCGCCTTCTTGTCGTCCAACACTTTTGCGATTTCCATTACGTCCTGCTCAAACTTTTTCTCCAAACTCATATCTCCTTATTTTAGTATAAGCGCATTATATGCACATATCGATCGTCTTTGTATGGGCTTCCCTTTGTCTATAAGGTTAGCCAGCACCGACCGCATCGATAAAAGAAGTATGCGGTCCAACCCTTCTTCGATGTGCCGCCGCAATTCTTCCACGCCGGGGAAATGCCGTGTCTCTTCCAGCAGGTCTGCCACATAGAGGATCTTTTCCAAGGGGCACATACCGGGCGCACCCGTCGTATGGTTTTGTATGGCCAGCAATATTTCTTTGTCTTCTATGCCCAGGGACCGCCTGACGATCTGCGCCGCAACGGGGCCGTGCAGCAGGTCCGGGTCGTTCCTGTCGATCGGGTCCACCGGAACACCGTATTCCTCCGCCAGTGCAAGCAGGCGCATATCCGGCAATTCCTTTGCGGAATCGTGCAGCAGTGCCGCGGCCGATGCTTTTTCTCGGTCCGCCCCGTAATATTCCGCCAGCCGGACCGCCATTTTTTCGGTACCAAGGGAATGCGCCCGCCGCTTTTCCGAAAGCAGGGCCGTAATATATTCTATGTATACATCTCTGTCATAGTGAATAGACATGATGGCCCTCCAGGTAGAGCCGCAGGCTTTGGGGCACCATGCCGTCTATCGGCAGGCCCGCGCGCAGCGCACTCCGTATATGGGTGGAAGAGATATCCGGCCCTATGAACTCGGAAAGCAGGATGCTTTTCCCATATTCTTTTTGAAAATGTGCGATCATTTCCATCAATTTTTGCCTATCTGTCCCCGGGCGGCGCACACAGATGAATTCGGTGTAACCGATCACCTCCCGGAAGCCCTTCCAATGTTCCAGCTGAAAAAGCGTATCCGACCCGATGATGTAAAACAGCGTATCCTGCGGACCTGTTTTCTTTTTAAATGCCCGTAGGGTCTCCACCGTATAGGTATAGCCTTTCCGCCGCAGTTCCATTGTACACAGCGATAAAAAATCCCGTTCCGCCGCGATGAGCCCGGCCATTGCTTCCCTGTCTTTGCGGGAAGCGATCCAGGTCTTTTTATGGGGGGGGCTGCCTACCGGCAAAAGCCACACGATATCCAGGCCAAATTCACGATACACCTGTTCGGCTATCAGAAGATGCCCCAGATGGGGCGGGTTAAATGTACCGCCGAATATGCCGATCCTTTTGCCCTTCACAGATTGTTGTCTTTCCTGCATGTCCTAAAATTGTCCTCATTTTCATATCATACTATAACATCACACATTTATTGTATCAAATCCATGTTTGTTGTAAATACTACCAATAATTAGGAGGTGAAAACATGCAATTTGATAAACAGACGATCCGTTATTTCAAATACAAGTTTTTCAACGGGAAAAACATGGTCGCACGTTTTCTGGATAAACTGTTTGGTACCTTGCTGGCCTTCATCCTGCTTTTTTGCCTGTTTTGGGCGATGGGCATGGGCTTGTGGAGGTCCGTCGTCCTTACGGTCACCGTTGTGGCCGTTTTTTCCCTTTTCCGTACGGCGGTCTCCAAATACCGCCTGGAGAAATTCATGCTTGCAGAATTGGCGGACATCCGCCGGAACTATATGCTGGAAAAACTGACGCTCCTCTCGGAAGAAGAATTCGCCGCCGTCTGCAAAAACATATTCCTGTCCCACGAGAAAAAAAGTGTTTATCAGGAAACGTTGGGCGGTCTCTATTTCCCGGAAGACCGGCATTTCTGCTATGCATTCAACAACCACCCGGAAAACCCCGTGGGTGTACAGCAGTTGCTGGTCCTGCATCGGAAGCTGCAAAAACTCGGGGCGACTTCCGCTACGGTGCTCTCCGCCGCCCCTTACGGCAGTGAAACCAGCACGATGTCCAAGCGGCTGGGGGCAGCTATCACGCTGCTGGGGCGCGACGCATTCTTTCCTGCCCATACCTACTATGTGGCGCCGCCGTCGCAGGAAGAACTGAAAAAAGTGCTGCAGGCGGAAATCTCCGCCAAACCGCTCCCCGGGCGCATCAAAAACGCGTTTCTTTCGCCCAAAAAGAGCCGTGCCTATATCTCCTGCGCCGCCTTTCTTCTATGCTGGTACTTGATCGCCGGTTTCGGCATCCTGTACCCCATAGCGGCCGCCGTCTGCATCGTCTTGGCGATCCTCAGCTATCTTGCGGATAAAAAGCCCCGCTCAAAGATCACAGTTCAATAACAGGGTCTTTTTCATTTCGCCTGTACAGGACGAATTTCCGGCCGATCGCCTGTATGGGCTCCGCGCCCAGCGCATCGGCCAAAGCCCCTGCCGCTTCTTTTGCCGTGACGGCGCAACCGCGGCCGATCGTCCCCTTCACGATCTCGCGTGCTTTCAGCGCGTTGTCTGCTTCCTGGAGCAGGCTTCCCGTGATCCCTTCTTTACCGATGTAGACCACCGGTTGTATCAAATTTGCCATCGAGCGCAATTTGGCTCTTTGTTTTCCTGTCATAAAGCTTTCCTCTGCTCCCTATTCTATAAAATCGAACGTCAGCCCGTTCAGGCGGACTTCCTGTCCATTTTTCACGCCCATTTTTTTGAGCGCCGTGATGATCCCGTAGTCCTCCAATAATTTTGCAAAATGCCGCATGGAATCCGGGTCGTTCGGGTCTGTCTTTCGGAAGATCAGATCGATCAGGCCGCCGGTCACTTTGGCGATCCCGTCCTCGCCCCAGGCGATATCGTAATCCGTTTCGTTCCCATACGCCTCCCATTCCTCTATCACACCTTCCTCTTCTATCGGGGGCGGGACGGGGATGCTTTTCAACTTTTCATTGACGGCATGGACAAGCGCTTTTACCCCTTGGCCCGTGACCGCAGAAATCGGATAAACATCCAGTCCCTTTTTGCAAAGTTCCGCCCGCAGCATTTCCAGGCCGACTTCGGCGTCCGGTATATCCATCTTGGCGGCCACGACGATTTCCGGCTTCTCGGCCAGCGCCTGGCTATATTCGGCAAGCTCTCTGCGTATCGCATAATAATCGTCTATCGGGTCTCTGCCCTCCATACCCGAAGCATCGACCATATGCACGATCAGGCGCGTGCGCTCTATATGGCGCAAAAATTCATATCCAAGGCCCGCGCCTTCGCTGGCGCCTTCGATCAACCCCGGAAGATCCGCCATGATAAAGCTGCCGCCCGGCGCCGAAACCACGCCCAGGTTCGGGCTCAGCGTCGTAAAATGGTATTCCGCGATCTTGGGCTTGGCCGCCGACACAACCGAAAGCAGCGTGGATTTGCCCACACTCGGAAAACCGACCAGCCCGGCATCTGCGATGGACTTAAGTTCCAAAATGACATCCCGGCCCAGAATCCTTTGCCCCGGCGTGGCAAACCGCGGCGCCTGTCTGGTAGGCGTGGCAAAGCGTGCATTTCCCTTGCCGCCTCTGCCGCCCTGCAGGACGACACGTTCTCCCACACGCAGATCGGCCACGGTCCGGCCGGTCTCGGCATCCCAAACGACCGTTCCCGGCGGCACCTGGACAATGACATCTTCTCCGTTTTTGCCGGTCATGTCGTTACCCTTCCCATTTTCTCCGTTCCCGGCGACAAATTTCCTCTTGAAACGGAAATCGAGCAGCGTACGCATATTGTTGGAAACCCGGAAGAGTACGTTCCCGCCCTTTCCGCCGTTTCCGCCGTCCGGTCCTCCCAGCGGGACATATTTCTCCCTGTGGAAACTGACGGCCCCGTCCCCGCCATTACCCGCCTTTATATTTATTTCTACCCTATCTACTATCATAAAAATTCAATTTTCCTTTTCAATAAAAAATGGGCACATGTCCCGCAAAAAACAAGTTTTGCATTCCGGCTTTCTTGCATGGCATACCCGCCGGCCGTGATAGATGAGCCAGTGGTGCGCCTGCCCCCATTTTTCCCTGGGGATAATCGCGCACAACTGGCGCTCGGTTCCCGCCGGGTCTTTCGCATCTGCTAATCCCAATCTGTGCGAAACACGGAACACATGGGTATCCACCGCCAACCCGGGGATATTAAACGCATTGGAAAGCACGACATTCGCCGTCTTTCTACCCACACCCGGCAGGCTCGTCAATGCCTCCATCGTCCGCGGCACCGTCCCCCCATGCTCGGCGACCAGCATCTTGGCAGCCGCGATCAGGTTCTTTGCCTTTACATTGTAACAGCCGCAGCTATGTATCTCGGCGGCAAGCGTATCGAAATCCGCAGCGGCCAGCATGGACGCATCCCTATATTGTGCAAACAGGGTTTTCGTAATACTGTTTACCCGCTTGTCCGTACATTGCGCCGAAAGTATGGTCGCCACCAGCAACTCAAAAGGAGTCTGAAAATGCAGGGCGGACCGGGTATCCGTATACGCTTGTTCCAGGCGCTGCAAAACAATGTCTTTTGCCATCGATATCGTATTCCTCTATTATTCTTTATTATCATACCAAAATTATACTTTGCGTGTCCATATGAAAACAGAAAATAAAAACTAGCGCTCTTTTCCATAAATAAAGAGCGCTGTCCTTCGCAATCTTTCCGTTTCTGTAAAAATTACTTTTTACTCTTTAAATATTCGTCTATGGCTTTCGCCGCATCTTTGCCCGCACCCATCGCCAATATGACGGTGGCTGCGCCGGTCACGGCGTCGCCGCCCGCATATACGCCCTCCATGCTCGTCTGCCCCGTTTTTTCTTCCGCCATGATCCCGCCCCAGGCTTGCGTTTTCAGGGCGGGCGTGGCCTTCTTGAGCAGTGGGTTGGGGGATTGTCCGATCGCGACAACGACCGCATCCACATCCAGGATATACTCGCTTCCCGGGATCACCACCGGGCGTCTCCTGCCCGAAGCATCCGGTTCACCAAGCTGCATTTTTATATTTTTCACGCCAACGACATTGCCTTTTTCGTCTCCCAGTATCTCCACCGGGTTCTGCAACAGGCGGAATTCGATCCCTTCTTCTTTGGCATGGTGTACTTCTTCTCTACGTGCGGGCATTTCCTCCTCGCTGCGCCGGTAGATGATGTATACATCTTTTGCGCCCAGGCGTTTTGCACACCGGGCCGCGTCCATCGCCACATTTCCGCCGCCGACGACCGCGACCGTATGATACGGCTTGATGGGTGTGTCATATTCCGGGAATTTATACGCCTTCATCAGGTTGATCCTGGTCAGAAATTCGTTGGCCGAATAAACGCCGTTCAGGTTTTCCCCGGGGATATGCATGAACCGGGGCAACCCTGCGCCCGTTCCGATGAATATCGCCTCATACCCCATTTTTTTCAGTTCCTCAAGCGTGAATATCTTGCCGATGACCATATTTTTTTCTATTTTCACGCCGAGTTTTTTCAGTTCGTCGACCTCGGCATTGACAAGCTCTTTGGGCAAACGGAACTGCGGTATCCCATATTGGAGCACCCCGCCGGCTACGTGAAAGGCTTCGAAGATCGTCACATCATAACCCATTTTCGCAAGGTCTCCCGCGCAGGTAAGCCCCGACGGGCCGGACCCTATGACCGCAACTTTTTTCCCGTTCTTTACGATCTTGGGTACACTGCTGTGCCCATGCTGCATCGCATAGTCTGCACAAAACCGTTCCAAACGGCCGATACCGACCGGTTCTCCCTTTATGCCGCGGACGCAGCGTTCCTCGCACTGGGATTCCTGCGGACAAACCCTGCCGCAAACGGCAGGCAGGCTGTTCGTCATTTTGATCTTTTCGTAGGCGTCTATATACTTGCCCTCCGTGATCAACTGTATGAAATCGGGGATCTGCACATTCACGGGGCAACCCGCGACGCAAGGTTCATTTTTACAGTGCAGGCACCTCGACGCCTCTTCTTTGGCCATTTCTTCCGTATACCCGCGGGCAACTTCTTCGAAATTCTTGTTCCGCACCTGGGGGTCGAGCTCAGGCATCGCTATTTTCTTCGGGGACATGTTCCGTTTCATTGGTTTAACTGTGCCTCCAATCTGCAAGTATGTTTCTCCAGACTGTTGTGTTCCTGCGTCTTGTACATCGTCTGCCTGCGCATGGCTTCGTCAAAATCGACCAGATGGCCGTCAAAATCCGGTCCGTCCACACAGGCGAATTTTGTCTCTCCGCCGACGGTCACACGGCAGCCACCGCACATGCCCGTCCCGTCTATCATGATCGGGTTCATGCTGACGATCGTTTTTATGCCATATTTCTTAGTGAGCAGACTCACAAACTTCATCATGATGAGCGGCCCGATGGCAATGACCAGGTCATAGTTTTCGCCAGCTTCGATACGCGCCTTCAAAACGTCGGTAACAAAACCTTTGTTGCCGTTGCTGCCGTCGTCGGTGGTGATATACAAGTTCTTGGAGCATGCGCGCATTTCGTCTTCCAGCAAAATAAGTTCTTTATTCCGAAACCCTATGATGGAATCTACTTCTACACCTATCTGGGTCATTTTTTTCGCCTGCGGGTATGCGATCGCCGTACCCAGACCGCCGCCGATGACCGCAGCCTTTTTTATCCCTTCCGGGTACTCCGTCGCATTGCCCAGCGGGCCTACAAAATCCTGCAGGGCATCGCCTTCCGAAAGCTCGGAAAGTTCCGTCGTCGTCTTGCCCACGATCTGGAATATGACGGTGACGCTCCCTTTTTCCTTATCATAATCTGCAATGGTCAAAGGGATCCTTTCGCCTTTTTCATCTATCCGCAATATGATAAACTGCCCGGGCTCTGCCTTATGGGCAATAGCGGGCGCATCGATAGTCATTTTGACTACCTGCGGCCCCAATGTCTTTTTCTCTAAAATCCGATACATGCAGTGGTCTCCTTATCCTAAAAATCCATTTCAATTATATATAAAGCATCTTCCAAATGCAATAGCGCACCGGGGATACGGGCAAAATTGGTTTTTTAGAATAAAAAAGACGCTCGGTAAAATCGCACCTTTGCGTCTTTTTCTTCTATTTTCGTCCATCCGCTCAATCCACGGCCGCCGCTCCGCACTGGATTGCCTGTTCGTTGACCGGAATCAACTTGACTTTGCGGTTTCCCAGCGTCTCCTTCAGGCATTCGAGCACGGTCTCTGCGGATACGACGCCTGTCTTTTTCAGCACCGCCCCCATCATGACCATGTTGGCTACCTTGCCGTTGCCCAGCGCATCGGCGATCTCGTTCGCGGGGACGTAGTAGATGTCGATATCCGTACGCGTAGGCTTTTCATGGATAAGCGAACTGTTGATAAACAGCTTCCCGCCGGGAATGACGTTCTTTTCGTATTTTTTAAGCGAAGGCCGGTTCATGACAACGATGCTGTCCGCCTCTACCACAACGGGGCTGCCGATTTCTTCATCTGAAACAACCACACAGCAATTGGCTGTGCCGCCGCGCATTTCCGGCCCGTAGGAAGGCAGCCAGGATACGTTTTTTCCTTCTTTCATGCCCGCATACGCCAGGATCCTGCCAAGCAGGAGCACGCCTTGTCCGCCGAACCCCGCACTTATGATCTGCTGCATCATCTCACACAACCTCCTTCTTCACACCCAGCGGATAGTAAGGGATCATGCTTTCCTTCAGCCATTTGAGCGCATCTATCGGCGTCATCCCCCAGTTTGTGGGGCAGGTGGAAAGCAGTTCCACCATCGTGAACCCTTTCCCTTCCATCTGATAGGTAAACGCCTTTTTTATCGCTTTTTTTGCTTTTATGATATTGGGCACATCGTGCAGAGAGACCCGTTCCACATAGCAGGCACCGTCCAACGTGGCCAACATTTCGGACATGCGGATCGGCGACCCGCAATGCTCCTTCTGCCTGCCGTAGGGAGAAGTCGTCGTGACCTGCTCGACCAATGTCGTCGGGGCCATCTGTCCGCCGGTCATCCCGTAGATCGCGTTGTTGATGAAAATCGTGCTGATCTTTTCGCCCCGCATCGCCGCATGGACGATCTCCGCGGTTCCGATCGAAGCGAGGTCGCCGTCACCCTGGTAGGTAAAGACCAGATTGTCTTTATGCACGCGCTTCACGCCGGTAGCGACTGCAGGCGCCCGTCCGTGCGCCGCCTCCAGCATATCGCAATTAAAAAAATTGTAGGCAAACACGGCGCAACCGACCGGCGCCACACCGATCGCGCTGTCCGCAAGACCCAACTCTTCTATACATTCCGCAACCAAACGGTGTGCGATCCCGTGCGTACAACCGGGGCAGTATGTAAAAGGCACATCCGTCAACATACTTGTCTTTTTAAAAACGATCGCCATTTCCCTTACCTGCCCTCCTGTATCTTTTTCAATTCCGCGACCATGCTCGCCGGCGTGGGCACAAAACCGCCGATCGTCCCCTGGAACATAACGGGCTTTTTCCCGTTGACGGCCAGCCGCACATCTTCGACCATCTGCCCCAGGCTCATTTCGACCGTAAGGAAAGCCTTGACTTTTTCCGCCGCCTTTGCAAACGCTTCCGTCGGGAAGGGCCAAACGGTGATGGGCCGGATCAACCCGGCCTTGATTCCCTGCTCACGTGCCTTAATAACAGCGCTCTTGGCGATCCTGGCAGTCGTCCCGTATGCCGCGATGCAATACTCCGCATCGTCCATCATAAACGCTTCCCACCGGGCCTCGTTTTGGCGGATCAGCGCATAGCGGCTTTCTATCCGCTCCATGACTTCCAGCATCTCTTTTGGATCGATATACAGAGAGTTTACGATCGCCCGCTTCCTGGACTTATCCGACCAACCTGTCGCCGCCCACGTCTTTTGGGGCAGGTCTCTTTTCTTGGGGGCGGTGAACTCCACCGGCTCCATGATCTGGCCGATCATGCCGTCCCCCAATAGCATCACGGGCGTCCTGTACGCATCGGCCACTTCAAAGCCTTCCATGACCAGATTGGCCGCTTCCTGCACCGTCGAAGGCGTAAACACGACCAGATGATAATCTCCGTGTCCGCCGCCTTTTGTGGCCTGAAAATAGTCTCCCTGCGCGGGCAGTATGCCGCCTAGGCCCGGGCCCACGCGCATCATATTCACGATCAGACAGGGAAGTTCCGCACAGGCTATATAGCTGATCCCCTCCTGCTTCAGGCTGATGCCCGGGCTGGAAGAGGAGGTCATTACGCGCGCGCCTGCACCGGCGGCACCGTACACCATATTGATCGCCGCGATTTCACTTTCCGCCTGCAAAAAACAACCCTGTACTTGGGGCAGGCGTTTGCTCATATATTCAGGGATCTCATTTTGCGGAGTGATAGGATACCCGAAGAAGTACCGACATCCCGCCTGGATGGCAGCCTCTCCGACGGCCTCACTCCCTTTCATCAACTTTTTTGCCATAATTTACCTTTCCGCTTTTGCTTGCAATGGCAAAAGCTCGTTATTTTTCCACAGTAAATACGACATCCGGACACATACGCGCACAGGACGCACATGCGATGCATGCACTTTCATCTATAATACTTATGGGATGATACCCTTTTGCATTGATCTTTTCTTCATGCAATGCCAGAATTTTCTTGGGGCATACCGGGATACAGAGCCCGCAGCCCTTGCAAGCCTCTTCGTCGATCGTAAGTTTCGCCATACATTGACCCCTTTGCAACTAATCGTATACAGGAAAAAAATTACCCTATCCCATTTTTATAAAATAGCATAGTTTAAAAAATTTTGCAAATAACAAAGACGCCGCTCTTTCAAAGGATATCCAGCCATTCCGGACGCATATACACGCGCAGGGGGAATATCGGCCATTTACCGGCGTACCTGGGCGCCAGGTCTTCCCGCAGGGCAATAAATTTGGGAGGGATGCTCGTTTTTTCACATACGCTTTGCGCCAGACGTTCTCCTTCCCAAATTAGTCCCATGTCCGTTTCCGCAGAGAGGTTGGTATTGTTGACGATGCCCGTCACCCTAAACGACCCGCTCTTTTCGATCTCCCGCATAAGCGCCGCAATCTGCTCCGCGTCTTCCTGCATGGGCCTTGCTCCGTTGATCACGAACAAAAATTCGGCATTTCCCCGGTTCTCCCGGAACCGTTCCTGTAGCATGCCCAGCGCGGCCGCGCCGACCGGGTCACCGCCCACATCGAATACAGCGATATCCGGCGGCACATCAAACGGCGCATAGATCTCCCCCGGCAGGATGGGCACGCCCACCATCGTGTTGGCAAACACCGGCCGTATGACGCGGATGCCCCGGCCTTCCAAAAGATCCTGCTTCCCCGAAGAACGGAAATAGGGATTAATCGTATCCATATCCACCAGGATCGTTTTTTTCCCCATAGCCGCTTCCCGCAGCGCAATATTCAGAGAGATTTCAGTTTTGCCGCTGCCAAAGTTGCCCGTCAGCACGACATATTGTTTAAACCGGATCGTATGCTTCATGATATCCTTTCAATTTGCAGGCGGCGCATACGTGCGGATGATCGTTTCCGCCACTTTCAGGCCGTCTACCGCGGCGGACATGATGCCTCCGGCATACCCCGCGCCTTCCCCCGCCGGGTATAGTCCGGCGATATGGGAACATAAGTCTTCCCCCCTGTACATGCGCACCGGGGAAGACGTCCTCGTTTCCGTGCCGATCAGCAGCCCTTCCCGGACAAACCCGGGAATGGCAGCATCAAATTCCTTCGCGGCCTGCACGATCCCTTTTCGGATAAATCCCGGCAGGCAGCCGGCAAGATCTCCCGCCACGGCATAGGGCAAATAAGAATTGGAAGGGATGTTTTTAGAAATATGCCCGTCTAAAAAATCGGGGTATGTCTGCGCCGGGGCGCCATACCCGCCCGCCGCATCGTAAGCGGCCGCCTCTATCGCGCGCTGCAGCACAATGCCGCCGAGCGGCCCTGCCGGCATATCTTCCACCCCGACCGAAACCACCAGCGCGCTGTTGGAATAGGCACCGTCCCGCCGGAACCGGCTCATACCGTTCACCGCAGTATGGCCTTTTTCCGTGGCCGAGCAGATCACCTCTCCCCCCGGGCACATACAAAAAGAATATACGCCCCTCTCTTCCGCGCGGGCCCGCAGGACATACTCCGCCGCGCCCAGCACGGCGGCATATTTTCCATATTGGTGCGCATCTATCAAACCACGGGCATGTTCCACACGCACACCTATTGCAAACGGCTTCTTCTGAAATTCCACGCCTTTTTCCAACAGCATGGGAAATGTGTCCCGCGCACTGTGGCCGATCGCCAGGATACAGGCGTTCGTATCCACCGTATAGACCGTTCCTCTTTTCGTATAGGTTACCGCAGTCAGTTTCCCCGCCCTTTGTTTTATATCCGTCAGCTTGGCGCCATACACGACCTCCCCGCCCCGGGCGCGGATTTCTTCCCGCAGGGCGGCGACGATCCGGCGGATACGGTCTGTCCCGAGGTGCGGCTTGGCCAGATACGCTGTTTCCCGCGGCGCCCCGTGGCGGACAAAAATCGAGAGCACCTGTTCCGCACGCGGGTCTTTGATGCGGGTCGTGAGTTTCCCGTCGGAAAAAGCACCGGCGCCTCCTTCCCCAAAACAGGCATTGCTTTCCGGGTCCAGTACGGCTTCTTTTCTGAGCCGTTCAAAATCCTTTTCCCGTTCTCCGATCGGTTTTCCCCTTTCTATCAGGATGGGCCGGTACCCCATCTGGGACAGTAGATAGCTCGCAAATAAACCGCAGGGGCCGGCGCCGACCACAACGATATGTCCCCGCAACCGTGTTTTGCCCAGGATAAGCGCAGGGAAGTGCCTCTCTTTTACTTCCCCAAATCCCCTGCGGATAAGTACGACCGCCAGCGCTTCTTCCACCGAAACTTCCACCGAGTATTTGAACACAATATTCTGTTTTTTACGCGCATCCAGTGATTTTCTTACAATACGCATGCCGGATATTTCTCGCGTATCGACACCGAGGCGTGCCGCAACCGCGGCACGCAACTCCTGTTCATACCCGGGGCGCAGCGCGATCTCATGCAGCAGGATCTTTTTCACCCGGTCCCTCTTTTTCTTTATTATTTCAAACTATAGGGGCGTCTGGCCCTATCTGATCACCACGGTAACGCTCGTATCTTCAATGGTTATCCCGGAAGAATCGATCCCGGCGATCTCTTCGACTTTTACAGGCAGTATATATGTTCCGGCCGTCAGTCCCGTCAAATCCACGAAAGCAACAACGTCGGCGCGTTTCACACCGGCCATATCCGACTTGTTCCCGCTGACCATGATATCGGTATATGTGACGGAAAGCGTTGCTCTCAGTCCTTTATCCAGGTTGGTCGTGGAAATCGCTATGTTTTCGAACATCTTTTCTGTTTGTTCTTCATTGATCTGCACATAAACATCCACATCCGTGCCATTTACGAACTGTACGCCCGTTATGCTTTGCAATTCGCCCTCCAGCAGGACGCTTGTATCCGCGTCCCCCGCCGATAACGGCTTGATCTGCACGGCATTGATCGCCGCAAGCACATCCGCATCGCCCACGATCTGTACTTCTTCCGGGTTCAGCGAAACATCGACCGCCTCATAGCCTTCCTTTACATTGGTGACCGCACGCAATGCCAGCGCAGTATCGATCTTGACCGTCTTCATAGGCAGAACTTCCAGACTGACGATCACCGAGGGAACCGTTCCGTTGACCGAATCCGCAGAAACTATGTTCCCATCGGTATCCAGCAGGTTGGCGGTATAGCTTGCCCGCACGCTTTCCTCCAGCCCGTCTATCGGGATGGTGACAACCGCTTCCACGATATCCTCGATCTTCTCCCTCGCGCCGGATATGATCACATAGTTCTCCTCGAGCGTGGGCTCGCCTATATAATACCCGTCCGTTCTATTCCCTTCCAGTACGCAGCGTACAGGGACCGCTCGTTCCACCAGATCATCGACTTTTACCGTGATCGTGGAAGGCGTGATGGATGTGATGGAAGCGCCGGAAACACTCACCGTCACATGGACAGGCAACTCATATTCCCCCGTCGTATTGATTGCAGAAAGGTCTACCGACGCCTTGACCGTATTGGTCGTAACATTTTTATGATAATTCTGCCCCGCCAGGACCAAAACGTCCACGGTCTGCACAAGGCTGTCGTTGTCGATGGTCAGGTTTTTCTCCGTCAGTTCGCTGATCCCGTTATAGCTGACGGATACGTCTCCCAGCGTCATGGGACGCTGCGGGTTCTCCGCGGCGATCACGTAGCTCCATATAAGGAACGCAAAAAATACGGAGGCCAGCTTCAGATACATATTGCTCTTAAAAACTCTCCATAAAAAGCGGCCCGCTCTTTTAAGGGTCTTCCAAATGAATGAAAATTTTTCTTTCAGTTTCATTTTTTATCCCCTTTCTTCCTGTCCCGGCTGACACCGATGATCTTGCTGCGGGGCTTGGTGATATAGATGCCTTCCAATATGGCGCGCAGCGCTTTCCTGTCCAGATAGCGCGTGATCGTTCCTTCATGGGCGACCGATATGACGCCGGTTTCTTCTGAAACGATCAAAACCTGCGCATCCGAAAGCTCGGAGATCCCGAGTGCCGCCCGGTGGCGGGTGCCCAGCTCGGAAGAGATCTGTCTGTTATCGCTCAACGGCAAAAAGCATCCGGCCGCGATAATCTTTTCCCTGCGGATGATCACAGCCCCGTCGTGCAGCGGCGAATTGGGGAAAAAGATATTTTCCACAAGCTCGCTTGAAATACGCGCGTTGATCAGGTTGCCGCTTTCGATGACATCTTTCAGACCCGTTTTATTTTCAAAGACGATCAGTGCCCCTATCTTGCGTTTAGACATGTTGAGCACCGCCCGCTCCAACTCTTCTATCTCCCGGCCATAATCAGAGGAATGATAGTTGTTCAGCGCAATGTCAAAAAGTTTGCCCCGGCCCATCCGCTCCAGCGCCCTTCGGATCTCCGGCTGGAAGATAACGACCACCAGCACAACGCCGGCATCGATAAACGTGCTCAAAAGCCACGACATCGCCGAAAGGCCGATCAGCTTGCATACCTGCGCCAGCACGATAAAAAGGCCCAGCCCTTTCAAAACCTGCGACGCGCTCGTCCGGGTGGTAATTTTCAGGAGGCCGTAAATGATCATGGAGATCAAAAGGATATCTATCCCGTCTAGGACCGTCACTTTGAGCGTACTATTTTTTATGATCGAAATAAAATCAGCCACCGTCTTGCTCCCCAAAACAGATTGTTTCTCTTACAGAGTATTATAGCATTATTTGATAAAAAAACCTATCCCGTCCCCGAATTTTCTGTTGGACGCCCTTACTTCTATCTATCCCCCGAAAAGATCGATTTTTTCCCCACAAAAAAAACAGCCGGTGGAACAAGCCATTTTTTCTCCTTCGATAGGATTCTTTAAATATGTGTTCGCCAAGCAAAGAAGCGGTGTTTAAACATTTTGTCTCCGGGCAACGGAAACATCCTGGTTTATTTCTCTTCTTTTTTAAAAAATGTATCGTAGTTTTTTAGCATCTCCCGCAGTTTGTGCTCTTTTATAACAAGCGTATCCACCACTCTGTTCTGCCGCAGCACATTCTCATCGCTTGCAAGCGACCGGCCCGTTTTGATGCACTCTTCCGCCAGATGTTCCAACTCCGCTTTTTCCTTATCCAGTTCATGGCGTAGTTTTTCTATCCGTTGATTAATTTCCGCACCCGATCTATAGTCCATCGTTTACCCTACCCTCCGTAAAATAAGAAGTCTCCTTATAAAATTATTATACATAAAAATCTGCCGGAATCAATTTCCAGTTATTGAGGTTTATTCCGTTCCATATTTCGCCCATGCCATTTTGAAGTCCCCATCCGTTTGTTTTTCAAAATACAGGATTTCCGTGAGCGTCCCCCTCTCCCCGATATCCTTTTTCACCAGGTATTCTTCCCGGGCAGAAATGGAATATGTATAAACCGCTTTTACCCAATAATAAAAGTTTTGATTGACCCCATCATATACATACGTTTTTTGTTCTCCGGATTCCAGTATAGAATCCACAAGATTTATAAAAACTTCATATTGCGTGTACTCTGCGAGCATTTCCCGGATTGTCTCCAGGGAGATCTCGTCTCTTTCCAAAAATTCTTCCGTGAGATTTTCGCTGTAAAAAACCCAGGCTTCTTCCGCCGAAAACGTATGCACATCGAAATCATACCGGATCTCCAGATACTCTTTTGTGATTTGCATGATTTTCGCACGCTCCGCCTGCGAAAGCGGCTCTTTTTCCGATGCAGGCAGCATTTCCTCTCCCTCGGGGCTGTAAGAAAATCCTGCGATTTTGGGTTCTCCATCCTCCCGTATAAAATAGATATTGTACACCAGCGTATAGGTCTGGCCCTCTTCAAAAAAGTTCGTATCCGGGTCTTCGGGCCGGAAATGATCCACACACACATGTACGCGTATCGTCTGTACACTGTATTCCTGCGAATCGAGCGTCTGATCTTCCGTTCCCAGGTCTTCCGTATCGATCAGGCGGGAAACGAGCTCGGTATCCTGTGCATAAGAGACGCCCGCATTATACTCTTCCTCTTCCATATAATACAAAAAGTACCCTTCCTCATAATAGGTCCGGGCAAATTCCGTGGTTCTTTCACAGGTAAACGTAGTATAATCCACATTCCACAAAATATTCAACAGTTCCGCCGAAATGGAAAATAAATCATCGGCGTTTGTTTTCTCTCCGACGCCACATCCCGCAAGTAACAATACACACAGAAAGATAAAAAAAACTTTTTTCATTTTATCTCCCGATTCGGTTGATTCGTCCCCTTTTTTCTATTATAGCATATGCCTAATGGCGCTGTATCATTATTTAGAATTTTTAAAAAGTAACTGAGAATTATTTACGTATAACGCCCTGCGCAATGCGCCAAACTAAAAATGTGCAAACTATACGGTAAACCGGGGGAGATATGCATGCTGACGCTTGTAATTAAAACCGTGCTGCTCTACATCATTATGTTTTTTGCGATCCGCCTCATGGGGCAAAAACAATCCGGGCAACTGCAGCCTTATGAACTGATCATCACGCTCATGATCGCGGAAGTGGCCACGACACCGATGGATGATCCCGGCACCCCTCTTTTTTATGGGGTCGTACCGGCGATCACTTTGCTCCTCATGTATTCTTTTCTGTCCTATATATGTATAAAAAGCAAAAAACTCAGCACCTTTATCCGCGGGAACCCCAGTATTCTGATCCATAACGGCAAGATCCTGTATGACGAGATTAAAAAGATCGGATACGACCTAAACGACCTCATCGAACAGCTTCGCATGTCCGGTACGACCGATATTTCTTCCATCCATTATGCCATACTGGAGACAAACGGCGAACTCTCGGTCCTGCCGTACGCTCGGTTTTTGCCGCTCACACCTATGGATATGGAGATTTCTGCCGTAAAATCAACTCTGCATTCTTCCATTATCGTGGATGGCAAGCTGAGCACCTCCAATCTCTCCCGGTTTTCCATCGATGCCGGCCAAGTCCGGGCGCTGCTTGCCTCGCTTGGATACAGAGAGATCAAACAGATCCTGCTTTTCACCGTCACCGATACGGGAGAGGCCTTTTTGCAGGACAAGGCCGGTTCGACCCGCACATTCACCCTGGGGAAGAGTTGGATCCATGCTTAAAAAGATTGCCGTCCTTTTCATTTTCGCCCTGCTGATCGCCGCTTGTCTGTGGTACGCCTATTACTTAAAAGACGCCGTCGATTCCCTGACGTCTTCTCTTTCCGATGTGGATACTGCCCTGCATGCGGGCAACTACGAAAAGGCGACCCTATGCTACGGCGGATTCCAGGATCTGTGGGAAACATACGCCGCGTACCTGAAATCCCTCATAAAACATTCCGAGGTCGACTGTATCGGCCTGGAGATAGAAACTCTGGGCATATACCTGCGGGAGGAAGAACACAGCCTGGCAAGCGCCGCATTGGCGGAAATTCAATTTTCTTTACAGCAGATCCAGGAAGGGATCGGATGTTCCTGGAACAATATATTTTAAATACGCTGCCCCGCCGGGCATATTTTTCCCTTCTGCGCAATTGGGGAAAATACCCCAAGCCGCGCTTATCCGGGAAAGCGGGGCTGTATGCATTTTGCTCCATCCGCTTCTACGTCCGGCGAAAGAAATTCCGTCATGTTTGCCCAATACCGCTTGGGCATATGGGTCTGCCTGCCTTTGGGGTTATACCTGCTTTCTATCGCGATCGTATCGTAAAACAGCTTCCATAAAGTCCGGTAATACACTTCCTTTTCGGACGCGGCGGGCAGCACGATCTCTTCCATCGGTACGATTTCCCTTTGCCCCCGCCGATAAAGAAGCACCTCTTTATGCGTCTTATCAAAAAGCAGGAAAGCCTCTTCCCGCAATCTGTCGCAAAAATGCGGCGCAAGCAGGGGCAGTACATAATTTTTAGGCTCTATGACCGCGACAAGGACTCCCCGGTACTCGGAAAAACGGACAAAGCCGGTAAACAGATGCGCCTCTTTCTCCAAATGCGAAACGGCCGCCATCATGCGGGCAACCGTATGGTCGGTAAGCATGTGCATCACTTTGGGCCCGATACGATACCCCTTATGCAAAAACCGCAAGATCAATTCTTCCTTGTCTTCCAGGCAGGTCAGGAAAGTCCGCGTTACAAAATACAGCGCATCCCCCGATATTTTTTCCCGTACAGAACAGAATACCCGGTCGGCCTTCCCTTTTTCGGTCAGGATATGCCGTTTTTGGTACAACATCTCTTGCCGCCTTTCGGGAGGCAGGATGGCATACGGCATCTCCTTTCTATAGAAACTTTCAAAGACGCAGGTCAGCAACCCCGCAAAGCTGCCGTCGTAGCGATAGATCACATCTGTCCTGTAAGGCATTTCAAGCTGTCCTCCGGCGTACTGTCAAACAGGGAAAGCTGGCGGGGGTCTTTTTTCCGGTAAATCCTGGCCTGCCCCTGCGCCAAAAACTCCCTTTGTATCAATCGGCTGTCCAGCACGACCCCATCGGCTACTTTCCCGCGGCAGGTTATAAAGAACCGCGCCCATTTCAGGACGGTCCCCAGCTTTTTCAGGCCGGAGAAATCGATCACTGCCACACGCCTTGCCTCCAGGATGCGCCGGGCGCTCTTTACCCCGATCCCGGGCACCCGCAGCAGCATTTCATACGGCGCCTTGTTGATTTCCAGCGGGAACAGGTCCATATGCTGCAGCGCCCAGTTGCATTTCGGGTCCAGCAGCGGATTGAAATTCTGGTTTTTCTCATCCAAGAGTTCTTCCGCCTGAAACCCATAGTATCGCAACAGCCAATCGGCCTGATACAGGCGGTGTTCCCGCAGCAGCGGCGGTTTTGTGCCTATGGCGGGCAGGCCGGTATACTCTGCGATGGGTATATACGCAGAGAAAAACACACGTTTCAGCCGATATTTTTTATACAGTGAAGCGGTCAGCTTCAGGATCTGGTAATCGCTTTCCGGCGAAGCGCCCACGATAAGCTGCGTGCTCTGCCCCGCGCGCGCGAACTTGGGTTGGTGCTTATATTTCACCAATCCTTCTTTGTTTTCCCGTATCTTCCCTGCAATCTGCCCCATAGGCAGAAAAATGCTTTTCTTTGTTTTATCCGGCGCCAGACGGCACAGGCTTTGTTCCGAAGGCAATTCTATATTGACGCTGACACGGTCGGCCAACGCACCCAGGCGGGCGATCAGCCCTTCATCCGCACCGGGGATTACTTTTGCATGGATGTATCCATTGAAGCAATATTCCTCCCGCAGTATCGTAAGCGCTTCTATGATAAGCCCGCAGGTATAATCCGGGGTTTTCAATACGGCCGAGCTCAAAAACAAGCCTTCTATATAATTCCTTCTGTAGAATTCTATCGTCAGGTCCGCAAGCTCCCGCGGCGTGAAAGTGGCGCGCCGCACATCATTTGTACGCCGGTTGATACAGTACTTGCAGTCGTACGTGCAGGCATTGCTCAAAAGCACTTTGAGCAGGGAAATGCATCTCCCGTCCGCGGCAAAGCTGTGGCAGATCCCTGCCTTTGCGGCATTTCCTATCCCGCCCTTCTTCCCTTCTCTTTGCGTACCGCTGGAAGTACAGGCCACATCATATTTGGCCGCATCCGTCAGTATAGAAAGTTTCTCCATGACATCCATATCTGTTCCCTACCTGATGTCCACCCCGTGGAAGGGGATATACTCCCCCAGATCCCACCTCTTTGGCGTTTCTCTTTGCTTTGCTTTTCTCTGCGCACACAGCAGGGAGGCGGGCACGACCGCGTCCGTTCCATACCTGTCGCGTATGGAGAATACGGCCTCCTCCAATTTTTCCCGCCGGCCACTCCGTTCGCTTTCCCATCCAAAGAGAGTGCCCTGTTCGGCCGCTTCCTCCAGACTGCAGATATGTGTGCCGGTAACTGTGAGCGCCCGGACGGGTTTCCCCAAAGGCCGGCATTGTTCGATCAGGTCCAGAGCGGCCTGATAGATATCGGAAAAAAGCCACGTCGGGTTCGCCAGTTTTCTTCTTTTGGAAACCGTCACAAAACGCGGGTCTCTCACAGAGACCTGTACGCCCGCACTCTTCCAGCAGTGCCGGCGTAGCCGCTGCGCCACTTTATCCGCCAATAGAGCCAGCCCCTCTCTGATATCTTCTTCCCGAACAAGGTTCTTCGAAAACGTCATCCCATGGCCCACGGATTTGGCCCGCGGTCGTGCGTATTCGGATACGACAGGACTGGTGTCCAACCCGCGGGCCGCATCGCTCAGCTGACAGCCCGTTTTACCCAGCAGTTGCGTCAAAAATTCCCTGTCGGCCAGTGCGAGCTGCCCTATTGTTCTGATCCTGCAGCGGCCCAGCTTCTTTTCCAAAGCGGGGCCTACGAACAACAATTCGCCAACGGGCAACGGATACAGGATCCGTTGAAAATTTTTCCGGGTGATGATGGTGGTGGCATCCGGTTTTTTGTAATCGCTGCCCAATTTGGCAAATATCTTATTGAAAGAGACCCCGACCGAGATCGTGATCCCGATTTCTTCCTTTATCCGACGGCGAAGTTCGTCCGCGATCCCGCCTCCGTCTTTTCCAAATAAATGCATGCTCCCCGTGATATCCAGATACGTTTCATCTATGCCGAAAGGCGCGGTCAGGTCCGTATAGTGCGCATAGACGGCGTTGACCCTGCGGGAACACGCCACATACGCTTCATAATGGGGCGGTACTAGGACCAGACCGGGGCATTTCTTCCGTGCCTGCCAAACCGTTTCCGCCGTGGTGACCTTGTACTTTTTAGCCAGTTCGTTTTTGGCCAGGATGATCCCGTGGCGATTGTTTGGATTGCCCGATACCGCCATAGGCACCTTTCTGAGCGCAGGCTCGCGCATACATTCGACAGACGCAAAAAACGCATTGCAGTCGCAGTGCAGAATCGTCCTTTCCATAGGTTTCTCCCGCGTTTTTTTCAGTCGATATTGACGACCGACATGACGACTTTTCCGAGTATTTTGATATCGTCCCCCGGAAAAAATATTTGCGGCTGATACTCCGGCTTGGAACTCACCGGAACCAGCACGATATGTGTGCCTTTATTATAAAAGCGTTTGACCGTGACTTCCCCGTTCACCATGACGGCGCCGATCCCCCCATTTTTCAGGTCGGCCATGCGCTGGATGACGACCACGCTGGCATCGGGGATATTGGCCATATCCATGGAATCTCCGACGACGCGCAGGGCAAAGCAGTCTTTGCCGGTAGGTTTGCCTTCATATTCCAGCTTGATGTAGCCGGAAAGGTTCTCAAACGCTTCGATCGGGGTGCCGGCCGCGATACTTCCGTATATGGGGATGCCGCAGGCTTTATCAGGCGCTTCTCTTGCTTCTATATACCCCGCCGCCCGCATTAACTCGCCATACTGTACCCGGTTGGATACGCGCGCTATTTTAAAAAGCACTTCCGGCGTGGGCCGCTGTCCCCGCATGATCCGGGAAAAATTGCCCGCACTGATATCGGCCTTCCTGCAAAATTCGTTTCTCGACAATTCTCCCACTGCTCTACCGATCAATTCGGTCAACTGATTCGTTCCCAAAATAGTGCCCTCCCTTTGCCTCCTATGATAACATATCCGTTTCTTTAAAGCAATATAAAACAGAAAAATTTTAAATAATATTTCTTCAAAGAAACATGCGCCTTTAAAAAAGGCCGGCTTAAAAAGCCGGCTGCCGGTGTTTTCAGTAATTAACCATCGCCATATACTGCCGGTAAAGCTCATAATCGAACTTCAATTCCATATGCAGCGCATCATCGATATCGTCGTCTATGATCTTGCCGTTCCTGATCCCTACGACCCGGCCGCCGATCCCCTTGGCCGCCAACTCGATCGCTCTCGCGCCCATCTGCATGGAAAGGACCCTGTCAAAAACAGAAGGTGCCCCGCCCCGCTGCACATATCCCAGCACGATAGATTTGACATCTCTGCCGGTCTTGGACTGGATATATTTCGCCAGCGCTTCGCTTTTACCTGCGCCTTCGGAGATGACGATAATGCTGGTCGCTTTCCCGCGGTTTTCACGGATCTGGATGCTTTCGCAGATCTCATCGGCATCGAACTCCACCTCGGGCAATACGATATAGTCCGCTTCGCTTCCTATCCCCACATGCAGAGCCATATTGCCGCAGTTCCTGCCCATGACCTCCACAACGCCTATCCTGTCGTGCGAAAGCATCGTGTCACGGATCTTGGCAATCTCGGTTACGGCGGAGTTTATCGCCGTATCGAACCCAATGGAATAATCCGTATAGGCAATGTCGTTATCGATCGTTCCGGGAAGACCTATCACCGGCATCCCCATATGGGTGAGTTCCCTGGCGCCCCGGTAGCTGCCGTCGCCGCCGATAACGATCAGACCGTCGACCCGGAACGCCCGCAGGTTGTCGATGGCCTTCTGCCGGCCGGACTCTTTGAACATTTCCGGGCAGCGTACCGTTTTCAGGATAGTACCGCCCTTATTTACAATGTATTCCACCTGTTTCGAGCGGATTTCGGCAAGACGGCCTTCAATCAGGCCAGAATAACCTTTCAAGGCACCGATCACATCGATCCCCATGCTTTTGGCCGTACGCACCACCGAAAAAATAGTGGCATTCATAGCCGGGGTATCCCCGCCACTGGTAAGTAACGCAATTCTTTTCATATACCTTCTCCATCAAACCCTGTCATTTAAAACCCGTTGTCCGCCATGATTTCTCTGGCATCTTCGGCTTCTCCCTCCAAAACAACAATCTGATAGTTGTTTTTGTCCGGCGCAACCTTTTTATAAACGGGCTTTATCTTTATAAGTATCCCTTCTGCCATTAAAAGTGCATGTATCTGTTCGGCAATCCGGTAATTTTCCGCGATAAAAATTACGACCCACATGTGACTCCACCTCTTAAATATACACGGCAACTTTTTAGAAAAAACTTGCTTTGTTGGTGACAGTAACTTGTTTTTCGCGGATTTCATAATAAATATGCGATCCAAAACCACCTGATATCTTGTCATTCACACAGTTTTTGCCTTCAGTCGTCTTAATCAGGTCTTTTCATTACCGTCCTTACGTCAAAACAAACGGTTCAAACATACCCAATATCCTCTATCATGCAAAAATATTTTTTCCATTCTATCACAAAAAAAATGGTAAAACAATAGATTATGCCTTTATGGCAACATTTCCTTCCCCAACAAGGTTTTTTAATGCATGGACCAGTGCGTTCCCGATAAAGACCTTTTCATGCAGGCCATAGCGTTTCCCCGTATCGTCGACCACGACGCACACGGCATTTTCTCCTGGATATTTCTGCAACACATCTTTGATGGCGCGGGCAAGAAAGACATCTTCATTCTGCATCCGTATATACAGCTTTTGCTTGCCGACGTTCCTCTTCCCCGAAGGCGTATACGGGGTGATATCTTCCAGGAATAATTCCGCTTCTGCTTCCTCTCCTACGGCGATGCGCGCCCGTATGCGGCAGACCGTATCTGTCTTCAGCTCGGCTTCGTTCGCGGCATAGACCGCCGGAAAGATCGTGATGCCCAGGCTGCCCGTCAGGTCTTCGAACATCCCGTTCGCCATGACCTGGCGGGAACGGCGGGTGGTGCGCGCCTTCATCTGCGTAAAGATGCCCACCAGTTCTATGTTTTTCCCGTCCAGTTCTTTCAGGTTTTCCTGGTGTTCCACCAGTCTTTGGATCTTAGAAAGATTCCATTCCTCCAATTCCAGTGCCTTTGCATATTTTTGCAGCGGATGGCCCGAAAGATACATGCCCACCTTTTCTTTTTCCAATGCCAACTTCTCTTTTTCCTCATATTCAGGGATATCGGGCAGCCGCATTTTTACCACGGTCTCCCCCGAAAGGTCAAAAATGCTGATCTGGCCCGTGCTGGCCCGTTTTTGCTCGGCCTGGGCATTTTTATACAGGTTCTCATAAACGCCCATCAGCTGCGCACGGCGGGCACCCGTATAATCAAAACACCCGGATAAGATAAACGACTCTATCTGGGTCTTGTTGATGTTGCTGACGTTGCGCCGGATGAAGTCTTCAAAGTCTTCATATGCGCCGCCCTTCTGCCGCTCCACGATCACCTGGTCAATGGATTCCCCCACATTCACCAACGCCGAAAGACCAAACCGGATGCTCTTGCCCTCTACACTGAAATATTGGCCCGACCGGTTGATATCCGGCATCCGGATATCGGTCCCCGTCCGCCTTATATAGCGCATATAGTGGGCGACCTTGTCCGCGTTGGAAATAAAGCTGTTGAGCAGCGCCGTCATAAATTCTTCTTTATAATGACATTTAAGGTAGGCCGTCTGATAAGCGACCACTGCATACGCGCAGGCATGCGATTTATTGAATGCATATTGTGCAAAATCCATCATCTGGTCGAACACGCGCTGGGCGACGGCTTCCGGCACTCCGCGATGCACCGCGCCTTCAATCCCGTCTCCGCCGTAGATGAATATCTTGCGTTCCCGTTCCATGACCTCTTTTTTCTTCTTGGCCATCGCGCGGCGTACTTCGTCGCTGCGCGCAAGGGAATAGCCCGCCATATCCCGCACGATCTCCATCACCTGCTCCTGATAGACCATGCAGCCGTATGTATCCTGCAGCAAGCCTTCCAGCATCGGATGATCATAGTGCACTTTTTCCGGAAAATTTTTCCCCTCGATATAATCAGGTATCTTGGCCATGGGGCCGGGCCGGAACAGCGAGATCCCCACCATGATGTCCCCCAAGTTCTCCGGCCGCAGTTTTGTCATGAGCGAACGCATCCCGTCGCTTTCCAGCTGGAAAATACCGTCCGTCTCGCCTGCGGAAATCATTTCGTAAACCGCTTTGTCCCGCATGTCCAGATTTCCGATATCCAGCGAGATCCCCCGGTTTTTTTGTACCATGGCAACGGCATCGCGTATCACTGTCAGCGTACGGAGACCCAGAAAATCCATTTTCAGGAGGCCCAGCTCCTCAATATCGTGCATGTTATATTGGGTCGTGACGCTTTCGTCTTTTTTGTTCAGCGTGAGCGGAGAATACTCCGTGATGGGCAGCACGGAGATCACGACCGCCGCCGCATGCGTGGAGCTCTGGCGGGGCATCCCTTCTATTTTCATAGCCATATCCAGCCATTCGCGGATGCGTGCGTCGGATTCATATTCCACCCGCAGTTTGGGGGATTCTTCCAACGCCCGGGCGATCGTCATCTTCACGGCAAACGGGATCATTTTGGCGACCCGGTCGGCTTCCTGCACGGGGATGCCCATCACCCGCGCCACATCCCGCACGACCTGTTTTGCCCCCAGCGTCCCAAACGTGATGAGCTGCGCCACTTTGTCTTTCCCGTATTTTTCCGCGACATAGTCGATAACTTCCTGCCGGCGTTCGATGCAAAAATCGATGTCGATATCCGGCATGCTGACGCGTTCCGGATTGAGAAAGCGCTCAAACAGAAGATTGTACGCAATCGGGTCGATCTCTGTGATCTTCAGCGCATAGGCGACGATACTGCCCGCCACGCTGCCCCGCCCCGGCCCGACCATGATCTTGTTGCGCCGCGCGAAATCCACATAATCCCAGACGATCAGAAAATAATCCGTGAATCCCATGGAATTGATGACATTCATCTCATAACAAAGCCGCGCTTCGTACGCGGTATAATCCTCGCCATAGCGTTCCACCATGCCCTTGCGGACAAGATGTTCCAGATATTCTTTATCCGTATAGCCGGCCGGCACCGGATAGGCGGGCAAGTGCAGTTTTCCCAGTTCGATCTCCACATCGCATTGGTCGGCGATCTTTTGCGTGTTGGCCAGCGCTTCGGGTACGTACGAAAACAATGCCTGCATCTCTTCGGCAGTTTTGATGTAAAACTCATCCGTCTCGAACAGGCCGCCTTCTTCCAGCGTACGCCCCATCTGCAGGCACATCAATACTTCCTGGGCGCGCGCGTCCCCCTTTTCCACATAATGGGTATCGTTGGTGGCCACCAGCCCGATCCCGAGCTTGCCGGCCAATTCTATCAACAGCGGCGTCACGCGTTTCTCTTCCCGCAGGCCGTGGTCCTGGATCTCTATATAAAAATCCGGCCCGAACATGTTCTTCAGCCGGGCAGCCAGCGCATACGCCTGATCGGCTCTGCCCGTAAGGAGCATCTGCGGAATATCCCCCGCGACGCAGGCGGACGTACAGATCAGGCCGTCCGCATACTTTTCCAGCGTAATATAATCGATGCGCGGCTTATAATAAAATCCCTCCAGAAACCCGATGGAGCAAAGGCGCATAAGGTTTTTATACCCTTTTTCGTTTTTCGCAAGGAGGAGCAAGTGTCCGTACTCTCTTTGTTTGGAGTTTTTTTCCGCCAAATCTTCGACAAGGTAGGTTTCCACGCCCAAAATAGGCTTTATACCGGCTTTTTTAGCCGCTTTATAGAAACCTAGCACACCATACATGGCGCCATGGTCCGTGATGGCGATGGCGTTTTGCCCGATCTTTTTCGCATAGGAAACGATATCGTTGATCCGTGCGGCACCATCCAGCAGGCTGTATTCGCTGTGAACATGCAGATGCACAAAACCGCTCATTTTCAGACTCCCTTCCGACATAAATTATAGCACATCGTGTTTTTTTATGAAATAAAAACCCGATTTCATGCAATTTCTATTTACCAATATCGGCAAAATAGGCTATAATGGATATTAAGTATTGAAATAACTTAACGAAACGGAGAAACAGAGAACTTATGCAATATAAACTGATCGCAATCGACATGGACAAAACACTGATTCCAAACGATGGACATATTACCGATCGTTCCATCGCTGCCATGCATGCGGCTGAGGAAACCGGGGTTTATGTGGTACTGGCGTCCGGGCGCATGGCCGCCAACGTCAAGGAATTATATACGCCTCTGGACCTGCATTCCCCTTGTATTTGCGGCGGCGGCTCACAAGTCGTAGATAAGGATTTCAATCTGATCCATACCTGCTACCTCGACCCGCAAACGGCCAAGCGCATCCTGGACTTTGCAAAAGAACGGGGCATCTACGCACAGATCTTTAAAGACGATACGTTCTGTTTCAACAAATACTGCAAATATACCGATATATACAGAGGGGTCAGCGGCCTCAAACCCGTGGAAGTGCCCGGTCTCTATGAAATACAACATATCGAAACACCCAAAGTGCTGATCATAGAAGATGCAGAAAAACTCATCGGCATACAGAAAGAGCTGGAAGCGCTTTTCCCTGAACTCAACATCGGCCGTTCCCGCCCCACTTTTTTAGAGTTGAACAACCCCCGGGGAAATAAAGGCGTCGCGCTCAAGATCCTTTCGGAAAAGCTGGGCCTTAAGCCAAGTGAGCTCATCGCCATCGGCGACAACCAGATCGACGCCAGCATGATCGAATATGCGGGGTTGGGCGTCGCCATAGGCAACGCGATCGATGAAATCAAAAAAATCGCAGATTATATATCCGCCGATAACGACCACGAAGGTGTGACCGAGGTCATCGATAAATTTATTTTAGGGAAGTAGTTCGCCATGAAAAAGACGATTCGGGTAAAAAAGTTTATTGAAGAACTCTCTCTTATCCCCATTTATCTGGGCGAGCAGAC
The DNA here is from genome assembly GCA_963665505.1 of Christensenellaceae bacterium. Classification (GTDB taxonomy): domain Bacteria; phylum Bacillota; class Clostridia; order Christensenellales; family Christensenellaceae; genus QANA01. The sequence continues at coordinate 568,109 of OY762275.1, read as the reverse complement.
CACGCTCAATATTCCCACAACCGAGATGAACAGGCCCGGCCTGCAGCTGAGCGGTTTTTTCAAATACTTTTCGGTAGACAGGGTGCAGCTTTTTGGCCGGGGCGAAATGGAGTATCTTAAAGACATATCTCCCGAACTGTATGAAGAACGACTCGAGAAGTTTTTCAGTTACCCCGTGCCCTGCGTGCTGATCTCCCGCAACCAGATGCCCCCGGATAAATTCGTGGAGATCGCCCGCAAGCATGATGTTCCCGTCTTCCTTTCCACGCTCGATACCGTGAATATATCGAGCAGAGCCACCCTGTTCCTGGCAAACGAACTGGCGCCGACCATTGCGCGCCACGGCGGTCTGATCGACGTATACGGCGTAGGCATTTTCCTGACGGGCGAATCGGGCATCGGTAAAAGCGAGACTGCGCTCGAACTGATTAAGCGCGGCCACAGGCTGGTCGCGGACGATGTTGTCGAGATCCGTAAGATCTCGGATTCCGTGCTGGTCGGCCAAGCGCCGGATGTCATTCGTCACCTGATGGAGATTCGCGGCATCGGCCTGGTAGATGTTTCCATCCTGTACGGCATGGGTGCCGTCATGCAGAGCAAAACCATCACGCTTTCCATCCATTTGGAAGCAGGCGACGTAAAGGATGTGGACAGGTTGGGCGTAGAACCGGAATATCTGAACCTGCTCGGCCTTGATATCCCCAAAATCACGATCCCCGTACGGCCCGGCCGGAACCTCGCCATCATCATAGAAGTGGCCGCCATGAACTTCCGGCTGAAATCCCTGGGTCACAACCCCGCGCAGACATTGGACCAGGATCTTCTCAACATGTTGCGCTGAAAGCATCTGTATAAACAAAAACAGATACTAATATATATAGAGTAAAAGCACTGCCGCGAGGTCTCTTGTGAAAAAAGCTTTTACTCTTTTAATTTGTCTGGGGCTTGTATTGCTGCTTGTTCTGGCGCCTTCGGTCATATTGGAAGGCCTGCAAAAAAACACGTATACGCTGCGCGAAGAAGAGCAGTCGGCAAACTATACGGGCAACCTTTCCCTGTGGCATATCGTTTCGTTCAAGACGGGCGGAAATACGGGCATATCTTTTTTGAGAAACCGCATCCGGGAATTTGAAAAAAACAACCCGTATGTGTTTATCGACCTTACCGCGCTCGATATGGAAGAGGCCGGGGCCCTGCTGGCCGCCGGACAGACGCCCGATATCCTTTCTTTTCCCCTGGGTTTTATAGAGAACAGCGACTTTCTCGCCGCTCTCCCCGCCGCAGATGGCCTGCTGCAAGCCTACCGTTCCGCCGGCATCCTGAACGGCATTACCTACGCCTACCCGTATATGGCGGATTTCTATGCTCTTCTCTGTAATCAGGATATGTTTTTCTATACGGATGCCACGCTCCCGCTGGACACTTCCCTCACCAAAGAGTTGTTTTACACGATGTTGGATAAGATCGCTCCCTATACGGAAGAACAGGGAATCGCGGCCCTTACTCTGAGCGATACGACGGGCCTGTGCCCGGCGGCGGCCTGCCTGTTCCTGCGGGGGGAAACAAATAGCGTACCGCCGGCGGCTCTGGCCTCCGCTTTACCCGGCGGAGCGGACAGCTTTCTGGAAGACGGAGCGGCACTGTACCTTTGCCCCGCCGCCGAAGCACAAAAGGTCCTCTCCGATAATCGCGCCAATATGGTTAGCCTGCGCATCTATTCTCTCAGTACGTATACCGATATGGTCCAGTTCGTCGGTGTCTCCGCGGGGCTGGAAGAACAAAAGTATGCCATGTGCGCGGATTTTGCCGCTTATCTGCTTTCCGACAGGGCACAGGCCGCGGTCGAAGCGCTTAAAATGCTGCCCGTTACCCGGCAGCAAACAATATACGAAGGCGCGCCGCTCTACATGGAAGAATACCAGTCCATCGGACAAGAAGGGATCGTCCCCAACACATTCCTGTTCGCTTTGCAGCGCGATTCCATCGCCTCGATCATCCAAAACAGCCTGCAAAACAATCTGGATACACAGGACGCGCTGCTGGCGCTGATTAAAGAATAGGTAGTGAAAAATACTTGCTGTTGTATCGGTTGAATAAACGCTATCCATAGTGTAAAATTATAGATAGACGGTCATATGAATTTCTGCCGGCAGGAAAGGTCTTCGTTATGATACAACATATCCCGCATTTGCTGGAAAGCAAAAACATCTGTTTTCAGACAAATGTGCCCATGCGCCGTTTTACGACATTTGCAACGGGCGGGCCGGCGGACCTTTTCGTTTTACCGAAAAGTGAAGAAGAGGTTTCTTTCTGCACAGCTCTTTTTTCCGATGCACACTTTCCCTTCCACGTCCTGGGGAACGGTTCCAATACTCTTGTCACCGACGCGGGCATAGAGGGCGCCGTCCTTCTGCTCGGGAAGGATTTTTCCAACATCTCTACCGAGGGCACCTGCGTTACCGCGCAGGCAGGCGCAAAACTTTCCGCATTGGTGAACACCGCTCTTTCTGCGGGGCTTACCGGTCTGGAGTTCGCGGGCGGGATCCCCGGTACCGTCGGGGGCGGCGTATATATGAATGCCGGCGCGTACGGCCACAATCTTTCCGAATTTATTTGCGCCGTCTATGCGTTGGACGAAAAGGGAAATATACGGGAACTGGGAAAACAGGACCTGCATTTCGGATACCGGGAAAGCATTTTCACAACTACACGGGATATCGTTCTGCGCTGCCGCTTCTCTCTGAAAAAAGGAGATGTCTCGGCGGCACGGCAGACTTTAGGGGAATTGAACGCCCGGCGGCGCGAAAGCCAGCCGCTGGAGTACCCAAGCGCAGGCAGCACATTCAAACGGCCGCCCGGCAATTACGCCGGCACATTGATCGATCAATCCGGCCTGAAAGGCTGCACGATCGGGGGCGCACAGGTCTCGGAGAAACACGCCGGGTTCATCATCAACAGAGGCGGCGCCACCTCGCGGGATATCCTGGCGCTGATGCGCCATGTGCAGAAAACCGTCTATCGGAAATCCGGCATATGGCTGGAACCGGAAGTCCGTATTTTGGGACGGGGCGCCGAAGAATTCACCTTGACACACTGAAGCCAAAAGGATATTTATGTATAAACTGACCGCAGACCTCCACACACATTCCACGATGAGCGATGGGAAGTCTACAATCGAACAAAATATACAGACCGCATGGCAGGCGGGCCTGCAGGCGATCGGCATCACCGACCATGCGCCGGGCCATCTCTTGTACGGTATCCGCGATTTTACGGCCTACTTGGCGGAAGCCAATCGTTTAAGAACACTCTATGCGGATAAAATCTGTGTCAAAATAGGTGTGGAAGCCAATCTGATCGGGCTGCATGGCGAGACCGATATCCCTGAAGATGCACAGGACAAGCTGGACCTTGTGATCCTCGGGTTTCATAAATGTGCACGGACGGCCGATTTCCCTTCCTTTTGGGAATACTATATCCATCGGGTCATCACACATAACGCCCGGCGTCTGCGCATGCGGGCGACCGATTCTTATATAGCCGCCCTGTCCCGGGGGAATATCGGCATATTGGCGCACCCGGGCTATGCGCTGGGCATCGACATTCCCGCCGTGGCGGAAGCCTGCAAGCAGGCGGGCACACTGTTCGAACTGAACGTACGCCATAAGGACCTGCAGCCAAAAGACATAGAACTTGCCGCCCGAACCGGTGTAAAATTCATTATCTCCAGCGACGCGCACCGGGCGGAAAACATCGCGGTGGTAGACAGCATCCTGGGAAAGGCGCTGGCCGCCGGTTTGAGCGACAAAGAGATTATAAACATTGCACCTGTATAAAAGGAGCGTACCCTATGCGGTTCACAATCATAACCGGCATCTCCGGCGCCGGCAGATCCTCTGCCTTGAAAACATTGGAAGACCTCGGATTCTTCTGTGCGGACAATATACCGCCGCCGCTTATCCCCGAATTCGCCAAGATATGCAGCGGCTGGGCCAATCCGCCTGAAAACATAGCCGTGGTGGCAGATATGCGCATGGGAGATATGTTCGATTCCATCTATGCGGCGATCGACCAGCTCAAAACCATGAACATCGATTTGGACATCCTTTTTTTAGATGCTTCGAATGAAGTGCTGGTCAGCCGGTTTACGCAGACGCGCAGACGCCACCCGGTATCGGGCAGCGGAAACATCCTTTCGGGCATTTTCAAAGAACGTGAAAAAATGCAGCGCATCAAGGATATGGCCAATTATGTGCTGGATACGAGCACATATACCCAACGGCAGCTAACCGATGCTTTGGAAAAGCGGTACAGCGATGTAAGCGACCAGCGCTTCCTTATTTCCGTCATCACTTTCGGATACAAACGCGGAATCCCCATCGACGCCGACCTTGTATTCGACGTACGTTTTTTGCCCAACCCTTTTTATCTGAAGGAATTCAGAACTTCGACGGGTTTGAACAAGAACGTAAAAAACTACGTGCTGAGTTTCGAGGCCTCCGAATTTTTCCTGGATAAAACAGTAGAGCTGGTCACGCATCTGATCCCCTGCTATCTGAACCAGGATAAAAAACAACTTGTCATCGCGATAGGCTGTACGGGCGGTATGCACAGGAGCGTTGTGATCGGCGAAGAGCTTTCCCATCGCTTTGCGAAGGCGGGCAACCGCGTAACGATTGAGCACCGGGATATAAACTTGGAAACGGATGCCGTAAAGAAACGGACCCGTTCTTCTTAAATTCTGACGAAAGAGATGGTGCCCCATGACCTTTTCCTATACCGTAAAAAAGGAATTGTGCCGGGTAAACACACGTTCACGGCACTGCGCCCTGGCGGAATTGGCAGGTATCGTGCAAATGTGTGGAGTCGTGGCGCTCAGCGGAAGGGGGGCCGGCATCCAGATTACGACCGAGCACAAGGATGTTGTGACACGCATCATTAGTTTGCTCAAGAAAACCTATGGTACGGATTGCGAACTTTCCCAGAACCAGCGACAGCTCAAAAAAGAATCTTATACCGTCCGGATCTCGCACGACGATATTGTAGATATGCTGCAAACGTTGGGTATCAGCATATCGGGCGGCACCCATATACTTCCCGCACGCTTTTCCGATCTGACCAAACGCCAATGCTGCAAAGCCGCTTACGTGCGCGGCGCTTTCCTGGGCGGCGGAAGTATTTCTGACCCCAGAAAATTGTATCATCTGGAATTTGTCGCGGGGTCAGAATCTTCGGCCAGAATGCTCGCGCGGTTGCTCACTAAAATGGAGATCAGCGCCAAATATACGCTGCGCAGACAAATCCCCGTCGTGTACGTCAAGGAAGCGGAAAGCATCGTAAAATTACTGACCATTACCGGTGCCCACGCCTGCGTATTGGAGCTGGAAAACATACGCATCCTGAAGGGCATCCGCAATACCGTCAACCGGCAGGTCAACTGCGACAACGCAAATATCGACAAAACCGTACGTTCTGCCCTTACACAGATCGAAAATATACATATTATTGAAAAATACCGGGGGCTTAAAAAATTGTCTCCCCCGCTGCGGGAAGCTGCCGAACTCCGTCTGACCAACCCGGAAGCCTCTTTGGCTGAATTAGCGGCACTCAGCCGCGGCAACACCAGCCGCTCTGGTATGAATAACCGTCTGCGGAAATTAGCCAGAATCGCAGAAACCATACGGGCGGAAAACGGGTGATCTCCGCCGCCGGCACATAAAAACAGGTAAAACGTTTTGTATGGCACAAAAAAATATATTTCGGAGGAAAAAATGCTTTACAAAGATCTCACGATACAGATGAAAGGCGGATTGAAATCCAGGGGCGCCGCCATGTTCGTACAGATGGCGGGGCAGTTCGAATCTCAGATCTTAGCGGAACACGGCAATAAGAAAATAAACGCCAAAAGTATCATGGGAGTCATCTCCCTCGGTCTAAACAAAGGAGACACCCTGCGGGTGATCGCCAACGGCAAGGACGAGAAAGAAGCCCTCCAGGCGCTAGAAAAATTGGTAAGCACGTATATGCCCGTCATGTAGGGAAAAAAAGTATCCGTCGGGAGAAAATATATGCATGTACTGATAATCAATGGAAGCCCGCATGAGAAAGGCAGCACCTATACGGCGCTGCAAGCGGTCGCAGAGATATTGGACAGCGAAGGCATCTTTGCAGAGATCGGTTGGATCGGCCGAGATGCGCTTCCCGGATGTACCGCCTGTGGCGCCTGCGCCCAGACACAGCGGTGCGCCTATGCGGACAGCGTCAATCTCTATCTGGAGAAATTTCAAAAGGCGGATGCTCTCATTCTCGGCGCGCCCGTACATTACGCCGGCATTTCGGGCACTATGAAATGCTTTTTGGACAGATTTTTTTATGCCGGGCAGCGGAACCTGTTCCGTCTGAAACCGGCTGCCGCCGTGGTTTCGTTGCGGCGCTCGGGCGGCGTCGCTACGTTCGACGCACTGAACCATTATCTCACGATCTGCGGCATGCTGGTGGTCTCTTCGACCTACTGGAACGTAATCCACGGCAATGCCCCAAAAGAAACGGTGCAGGATCTTGAAGGCATGCAGATCATGCGCAACCTGGGGCGGAATATGGCGTATGTATTGAAAAAACTGCACGGGCTGGACCCGACGCCGCAGCTTCCGCCGGAACCAAGGGCACGTACAAACTTCATACGGTAAAAGAGGCCCTTTCCGGGCCTCTTTTTTACGAAAAATATTTGAATATCTCGCGCGCGGTTCGGATATCGATCCCTTTCACAGCAGCCAATTCGTCGATGCTGGCTTTTTTGATATGCGCGATGTCTCCGAAAGCTTCTATCAGCGCAAGCCGGCGTTTTTTCCCGATCCCCTTGATATTGTCCAATACCGAAGCCACCGTGCGTTTTTCCCGCAGTGTGCGGTGGTATGTGACGGCAAACCGGTGGGCCTCGTCCCGGATCGCGGTCAACAGACCGATCTCGGGGGAATTCTTGGGCAAAACGATGCTCTCTTCCCGGCCGGGGACGAAAATTTCTTCCTCCCGTTTCGCCAGGCCCACGATATGGATAGACTCCATCCCCATGGATTCCAGCACGCCGACCGCGCTGTGCAACTGTCCTTTGCCCCCGTCCACCACGATAAGGTCGGGCACCGCGCCAAACCCCCTTGTTTTATCTTCCGAACGGTACCCTTCCCGCAGGCGGCGTTCCAACACCTCCGCCATGGAAGCAAAATCATCCGCGCCCGTTACGGTCCTGATGCGAAATCTCCGGTATTCGGATTTCGCCGGTTTCCCGTCGATAAACACGACCATGGAAGCGACGGAATCCGTCCCCTGCGTGTTGGAGATATCGTAGCACTCCATCCGCCGGACGTACCCGGCACCCAGCAGTGCGCCAACTTTTTGGGCCGCGCCCGTGCTTCGTTCATAGGCGCGTTTATCCGCCCGCGTTTTACGGGCCAGCGCTTCCATCGCATTCTTCCCCGCCATCATCACCAGCTTTTTATTGTCCCCTTTTTGGGGACGCAAGATCTCGACTTTGTGCCCTGCCAGGTCGGTCAGCCACTCGGCGAGGAGCCCGGCTTCTTCCGGCACAACGCTCACATAGATCTTTTTGGGGAAAAATACCTTGTCCATATAGTACTGCTTGAGGAAACTCCCCATCAGTTCTTCCATCCCGGCCGGGTCCTGCATGAAAAACCGCCGCGCGCCCGAAAGTTTGCCCTTGCGCACAAAAAACGCCTGCACGACACCGTACCCTTCTCCCACCACGGCGGCAAACACATCTTTGTCGTTGAGGTCCGGGAAACTCACGATCTGCCGTTCGGTGATCCGGCTCAGTATCTTCAGTTTGTCCCGCAGCGCCGCGGCATGCTCGTATTCCAGACGTTCGGAAGCCCGCAGCATTTCGGTTTTCAGTTCCGCCTCCACTTTTTTGTATTTGCCCGAAAGAAAGTCCATCACGTTTTCCAATATCCTCCGGTAGTCTCCCTTGGATATCTTGCCCGCGCACGGCGCCAGGCAGCGTCCCATTTGATAATTCAGGCAGGGGCGTTCCTCCGTGCCCTCGGCGATATTCTTCGTGCAGCTGCGCAGTGGGAAAAGCTTATACAGCGCATCCATCACTTCGCGCACGGAATAGGCTTCCAGGTAAGGCCCAAAATACCTGGCCCCGTCTTTTTTGATCCGGCGCACGATCTCCACGCGCGGGAAATCCTGCTGCAGGTCGATGCGTACATACGGATAATGCTTGTCGTCCTTCAGCAAGATGTTATAATACGGCCTGTATTCTTTGATCAGGTTGCATTCGAGTATCAGCGCTTCTTTTTCGCTGTTTGTGATGATATAGTTAAAATCCGCGACCTTGCTGACCATGGCGGCCGTTTTGGATTGCTTTTGGGCGGCTGCCCCAAAATACTGGCGGACGCGCTTGTTCAGCGCACGGGCTTTGCCGACGTAAATAACTTGCCCGTCCTTGTCCTTCATCAAATACACGCCCGGCTCTTTGGAAAGCGTTTTTAATTTTTCTTCTACTTTAGGAAGCAGCAGATCCATTTTTTACCTCGTAAGATAGGCAAATATCTTTGCCGCCATAGGCGCCGCGTACGCAGACCCGAACCCCGCGCCTTCAAACACGATGGCCACGGCGTACGGATAGTCTCCGTCGGTAAAACCAATGAACCACGAGTGGTTTTTGGTCTCTCCCTCTTCGGTATATTCGGCGGTCCCCGTCTTTCCATAAACGGCGACGCCGTCCACCGCCGCCGATGCACCCGTCCCCTCTTCCACAACCAGCCGCATATATTCTTTCAGGATGGCAGCGGTATTGCTGTCCAATACTTGTTTATACACAGTGGGCGTGCATGCAAACCCGCTGTATGTGCTATCCACCGCTTTTAAAAGTTTAGGTTCCATCATGATGCCCCCATTGGCGATGCTCCCCGCGATCATCGCCGCATGCATCGGGGTGATCAGGTCGTTGTATTGCCCTATGCCGGCCCAGGCTACGTCGCCCGCGCTGTCCGAGACTGCAAACGTACTTTTATATAACGTGATATCCGAAAAGTTGAAATCTGCGTTGAACCCGAATTTCTCCGCCTGCCGCAACAGCCGCTTGGCGCCCAGCCGCACCGAAAGATTGGCAAAATAGGTATTGCAGGAGACGGCAAATGCCTCCTGCAGCGTAAGCGTCCCATGCGCATGCAGACAGGTCACTTTTTGTCCGTCCAGTATGTCTTCGCCCGTACAGGTATAGGTCTGATCCACGCCGTCCTCAATGGCAGCGGAGGCCGTCACGATCTTCATGATGGAACCGGGCGGATACCGGCCCATCGTAGCGCGGTCCACCAGGCTCGTATCGGCCGGCTCCTCGCTCCCCACGGTGGCCGGGTCAAACGTCAGGATACTAACGCTGGCGAGGATCTCCCCGGTCTTGTAATTGAGCACGACCACGGCGCCGTTTCTTCCATGCATGTTTTCGTAAATATAGGAGGACAGTTCCGCGTCGATCGTCAGCGTGATGTCATACCCTTCGTTTTCCCTGCCGACCAAGATATCGTCCAGACGCTCCAAAATGTTTTTGCTGATCCCATAGATATATTTGGCAAACAGCGTTTCCGCGCCCATGGATTTCCCATAGATATCCCCGACGACATGCGAGCACGCCCGCCGGATATCTTTGTCCGCATTGTAGCGGCGCGTACCCCCCTCCGTCCAGGCCAGCGCGATGCCCTTCGCGTCATAGATCGTGCCGCCGTTGGCCGTACTGATGGCGCTTCTGAGCCGCGCATTATACGGCGTCGCATACCATCTCCCCCCGTACGCGACGACGGAATACCCCATATAAGCGATCAATATCGTAAACAGGACGATAAATATCCCCAAAGATACGCGTATATTCCGGTGCATAGTATCCATTTTTTTCATTGGATACCGCCCCCCATCATTTCCAGTTCGGCTTCATCCCGCCTGCCGTTCTTCAACGCGACCCCCTGTATGATCCCCAATTGTATCATGGATGCCAAAAGAGAGCTTCCCCCATAGCTGATGAAGGGCAGCGTGATCCCTGTCAGCGGGATCAGTTTGATCACGCCGCCGATGATGATGAAACTCTGCAGGGAAAGCATGGCCGTACAGCCGAATACCAACAGCGCATCGTAGAGGGAATCCGCGTTGAGCGCGATCAATATGCCCCGTACGATAAACACCAGATAGAATACGATGATGCAGGCGCAAAAGATGATACCGAATTCTTCCCCCACTACGGTGAAGATGTAATCCGTATAGTTGGCCGGGATCACATCGGGCATCCCGCGCCCCAGTCCTACGCCCAGCAGCCCGCCGCTGGCCAGCGCAATCAGCCCCTGGACGATCTGATACCCTTCGTTATTATAATACGCCCAGGGATCCAGCCATACCAGCACACGGGTCTGCACATGAGAAAATACTTTATAGCTCGCATAGGCGCCCGTCCCGAGGACGCCTACCCCGAGGATTGTCGTAAACAAACGCCCCGTCGCCACGAAAAAGACGATCAGAAAAGTCGCGCTGATCAGCAGGCCCGCACCCAGGTCTTTCTCCGCCACCAGCAGGACCACGCAGGCCCCCGTAAAAGCGACATACGGCAGGAAAGAAGCAAGCTTTTCCCTGGTCGACAAAAAATACGCGGAAATCATAATAAACAGCACTTTTACAAACTCGCTGGGTTGGAACGAGAAAAATCCAAGGTCGATCCAGTTCTTTGCGCCGCCGATGATCCGCGCAAAAAGCAGCGTGCTCAAGAGCAGCAGAATCGCCAACACCATGAAAAACCAGTTCAGTTTGCCAAAATTTCTGGTATGGCGGATCACCAGCATCGTCACGATCATGGCAAACGTCCCGATGACCAGCACCAGAAACTGCTTTAAAGCCACACTCTGTGAAATACGGTAAAGGACGATGATGCCGAGAGACCATAAAAACTGCGCCGTCAGAAAAGAAAATCGGTCAATATGCTTGAGCAGAAGCCGAACGATATTGAATTGCGCGATATTGAAAAAAGCGAGCGTCGCCCCCGACAGGGCCACGACCATATCAAACCGGCCGCTCCGCACGGAAAGCAGCGCGAAAGCGGACAATATGAAAAGCATTTGTAAAAATAGGATCGCTCTTGTACTCTTGCGTTTAATCGTCATTGTTCCCATACCCCTGCCGCAAAAATACCCTTGTATCCACATTTCCGAAGCTGAGGATATCCCCCGTGAATATCCGGTGCGCCTTGACCGCCCGGCGGCCGTTAATCTTCGTGTTGCTTTTGGAAAGCGGCGAAAGGATTACTTTGTTTCCTTTTTTATAGAGAAGCGCCTGTGCCTTGTCCACGCTGTCGTCCTGGATGATGATATCCGCAGACTTGCCGCTGCCCACCGTGTTATCTCTTGCGATACCGATCCGCACGCCTTTCTCCTCGGGAACACCGGATACGATCTCCAAATACCCTATGTACTGGCTGACTTCCCCCAGCACGCTCTTGCGTTGCCTGTATTCCGCACGGGAAACAAAGATGATGGCAAACAGCATTATGCCCGTCAGCAGAAGGAACCAATACCGCATCGCGTAGGAGATCATATCATATAGAGTACTAAACATATATCGGCGCCTTCCTGCGCATTCATGTGCGCATCAGCCGTTTCCGAATCACCGTATCGTAAAACAACGTAATTTTGGAATATAGAAAATCATACGCGACAAAAGAAATCTCCACCAGGATCACCAACAGCACGATGGGCATGTCCCGCAGCAAATCCCCGGCAATCGCTTCGAAGCAAACCCAGTAGATCAGCGCTAAGGTAGCGTTGTAATACAGCAGTTTGGCAAAAAAAGCCTTCTTTTTATGGCGCATCTGCTCAAAATAGTATTTACCGATGCCGTAATGCCCGAACAGGAATACATACGGCAATACATACAGGATATTCGCCATAAAGAAAAGGGACAGAACGGAAGCGCTCAGGTAAAGGATAAGCGCAAGGGCGGGTTCTCTTTCCACCAGCAATGGCGCCACAAACAGGGAGCTCAAAAAATAGAGCCCCAATCTCCCGGTCGGCACAATGGAAATGAGGTACAGCACAATCACGCTCAATGCCAGAAACATCGCCGTAATGCTGATTCTATACGCTCTTTTTGTAAAATCACGCATCGGAGCTCCTTCAGCAACAACGGTTGCCGCAGCACATATCCAGGCACAGCAGGCCCGTGCAGATATCGCACGTGCTGCAATCGCCTACCGTCTGCCGGTCGCCATAATACCTTCCAAACCCGCTCCCAAACTGATTGACAGACGTATATGCCGCCGCGTAGTCCCGATTGGACGGGTCCATATTTCTGGCTGTCGCGAAATGCTGGCGTGCGCCGTCATACCAGCCTTTGCGCAGCAATACGATCCCCTTCCAGTAATGCCATTCGGCATCTCTTTCGGACATACTGTCCAGTATGCTCTCCGCGCCAAACAGATCGCCCATCTGTATCTTCGCGCGCACGACCGCATATTGCGGGCTGCCGGCAGACGCATTATAGGAATAGGTGCTTCCGCTCGCATTTGTATTGGAACCACGGCCCTGACGGATCCGCTGGATCTCTTCATAAGCCGCGTTGATCGTCGTTAGCTTTTCATTGGCTTCTTCTTTTAGCTTACTATCGGTATACCGGTCGGGGTGGTATTTTTTCACCAGATTCCTGTACGCCGTTTTGACTTCCTCATCCGTGGCGTTAGGGCTGATCCCCAAAATTTTATACGGATCCATCGCTACCCCTTTTCTTCTCTTTGTTCAGGACCTGGGTTGTTCTCTTTGCCAGGCCTCTATATAGGATATTATCCAGGATTTCCTTATGTTTCTCTATATCCAGCAGATCATAGGCCAAAACGGCGCCATGCACAGCGCTTTTCAGATTGAAATCCGCGCTCTTTTTTGCCTCTTCCTCCCGATTGCCGAATTTTTTTATAAACGGGTTGTAAGTCCCTTTTTTTCTGTCCCGTTCCCTGTCATCAAACGCATCTATAAAAAATATCCATCTTCCGATATGATACCCAAGTTCATATAAAATACGGGTCTGTAGGCCGGCGCCGGCAAATACCTCGCCCAGCAAACGGGCAAATGCATCCGCCGCCTTATCCAGGTCGGCTTCCCCCGCCTGCTCTTCTTTCTGCAGAAGGGCTAGATTTTTTTCTATGGATTCCGCCGTCTCCGGGTAGGCCGCTTTGGCTTTTTTATAGGCACCGGCCAGCGCACAGGCCGCCGCCCCGCCCGCTATGCTTTTCGCATCTTTTTTTTTATCCAGAAGATTCTGCACGCCCAACAGCACATTGACGGCGGCCGCGTACGCCGCCCATCTGTCTTTCACATACGGCTTCTTTTTAAACGGGCTGACCGGGCACCTCTTCGCATAGCGTTGTTCGGGTTCCGCATGCAGGGAAGCCAGCAACAGATATAAAAACGCACAGTCATAGCTTAATAAAAAGCGCGGCAGATTCCCATACTTTTCCGCGATCGTCCGGCAAAGCCCGCAATAATATCCCTGAAATGTCTGGAAATCCTTTATGCGCATTTCCGGCTTGTCTATTCCTATATACCCAAACAAACCGTTCCCTCCCATCTGCAATTAAGTTATTATATCATTTTTTTTAAACGATTCCAACGATATGCCTCCCGAAAAGGACGCCCACGCAAGTATTTCCAAACAGTTATAGGAAAATTCACATTTTGCGCCCGCATCCGTTTCCCTTCTCCCCTGCGATCAAGAGCAAATAAAAAGGGCGCATGCTTATCTCTATCTGCGTCCCGTCATTTTGTCGTTTTACTGTCTCTTACAAGGCGAAGCCCCTCTTCGCCTTGTCGCACTATCCCTTCCTCTTCCCCGTAGGATCAGGTATTCTTCATAATGATCCGCTCCATCGTGTCCACGACCTCTTCGCAGTCATCTAGGCAGGCTTCCAGGCAATCGATCACCTTGCTCCACCGGATAATCTCGATCGCATCGCTAGATTTCCCAAACAGTTCATGCAGCGCGGAGATCTGCATCCTGTCGCCTTCTTCTTCCAGCATGTTCACTTCCACGATATAATCTTTGATACTCTGCGACTTATGGAAATTCTTGAATTCCTCCATCGCGATGTTCATCGAGCGTGTGCACCGTACGACCAGGCTGGAGAATTTGAGTGCGGAAGGACGGATCGTCGCTATATTGAACATATAGATATACCGCAGGACATCGTCTATCGCATCCACGACCGTATCCAACTTCTGGACCATCTCCATAATGTCTTCCCGTTCGATCGGCGTGATGAATTCCCTTGTTAGATGTATGATCAGCTCATGCCGTTTATCGTCCGCATGATGTTCGATGTCGTGGATTCCGTTTACTTTGTCCAGCACGATGACCGGATTGTAATCTGCCAGTACACTATCCAGATACTGTGCCGCTTCATATGCGAAAGAAGACATATCGATCAAAGCGTCAAAATAATTATACCCTTGTTTCTTTGCCATACATTTTTTCCTTTCTTATACAAACTGTAGTTCTAACAATATTCCTGCTAAAAGAGCAGTATAAACAACTTTGCCATCAAAAAACCGATTACACCACATCCCGGAAAGGTAAGCACCCATGCCCAGATCATTTCTTTTACAATGCCCCAGTTCACGGAACTCATCCGTTTGGCGGCCCCTACGCCCATGATTGACGTCGTTTTTGTATGCGTCGTACTCACCGGCAATCCTGTAAGAGAGGAAAACAGCAGACAAGCCACCACCGCCGCATCCGAAGCGAACCCCTGGTGTGGCTCCAGCTTTGCCATCTGCATGCCTACCGACTTTATGATCTTATACCCGCCGATCGATGTGCCCAGTCCCATGACCAGCGAACACATGATCATGAGCCAAAGCGGTATCACGAACGTGGTCACTTCCTGGCCGCGCACGAGGAACATGCCCAGCAGGAATACACTGATGAATTTCTGCCCGTCCTGTGCGCCGTGCATGAATGCGGCGGCCGCCCCGCCCACCACTTCTGCCCGTTTGAAAAATACCCTCGTCTTTCGCCTGTCCATCTTTCTGCAAATCAGCTGCGTAAACTTAGAAAGTACCCAGCCAAGAGCAAACCCCAGTACGGACGAAAGCAACAGCCCATATATTACCTTGATCCACTCCGCTCCGTTAAGCCCGCTAAAGCTACCGTGCAGCGCGATCGCCGCGCCGGACAGCCCTGCGATCAATGCATGGCTCTCACTGGTCGGTATCCCAAATTTCCATGCGGCGGTCGCCCACAACACAATCGCAAACAACGCCGCGCAGAGAGCAATCGTAGCTTCATGCGTATCGCCCCGGAAATCCACCATGTTGTATATGGTCATAGCAACTGTGGAGTTTATCATGGTCATCACGACCACACCGAGGAAATTGAATACGGCGGCCATAATAACCGCCGCTTTCGGGTTTATAGCCCGCGTAGATACGCATGTTGCGATCGCATTCGGAGCATCCGTCCATCCGTTGACAATAATTACGCCTATTGTCAATACGGCCGTAATTGCAAGTGCCGGGTTTGTTAACATCTCAGAAACAAACTCGCCGAAAGTCATCGTCATATATGCTTTTTTTCCTTCCCTTTCGTAAAAACTATTCCCTCTTCTACCGCATTTTAAATGTTAACATACACATTTGTAAAACACAATAGAATTTATACCTGTCTAAAAAGGGAATTTTTATGGGATTTTTATCTTTACGCTGTCCCGCAGCACGGTAAAATCTAAAAAAACCACGTTTTCACAGCTATCTGCCGCACAGGCGCCGATACAATAGGTTTCCGTATGAAAAAGAGAATACCGGCAACCGGGCATATTCTGGACGATATGTCCGTCCCGGGGGTAACAGGTAAATTTCCTGGGATCCGTACAGAATCCAGTGCCTTTGTATTTCAAATAGCTTTCTTTGAGCGTCCATACCGAGAGAAAAAAAGCATCCCGGTCCTTTGCCGCCGTATAGGCCGCATATTCTTCCGGGGAAAACACACGGCGCGCAATATCCGGGCGGGCCGCCCGCATCTGCTGTATATCGGCACCGATCGGCTTGTCAAAAACAGCCGCAAGCGCCATATCTCCCGAATGGCTGAGGCTGAAATGTACGTTGCCTTCCGCCAGAGGTTTGCCATAGCGGCCCGTATGGCGGCTTTCTTTTTGCAGCTTCAGGCCAAACTGGCGAAATACGCCGTAGAAGAGCAGGCATTCGGCCGCGACCGACGCATAAAGCCGCATCGACGGCTGCGTCTTTTCAAACCTCTCCATTTTCTCAGGCGGAAATAACCGGCGCATAAACCAATCGCAGTCCGCAAAAGGTCCTTCTATCTTCGTGATATAGAGGCAGGGTCTCATGTTTTCTCCTATCCGTTCATTCCGTCACATCGATTTTACCATAATTTTGTCGGCGTGTGCGTTTTTTTACCGTATAAACAGCTTTTGCAAACCTGTGCACTGAGCCCGGTCCCTTTTTGTGTTTTTAAACCAAGATTTTATAAAAATATGTAAAAATATGCATCCATATTTAATTCTTGTTGACAAAACTATTCAAAAAGCACTATAGTTGTTTTAAGAATATTCCCAAGGTAAGGGAGAGGATGCACAACATGAAACTACCTTTTGTCACGCTGGAAAAAATACGGGAAATCGAAAAAGAGTTCCCCACCCCTTTTCATCTGTATCAGGAAAAAGGCATTCGGGAAAATGCCCGCAATTTATATAAGGCTTTTTCATGGAATAAGAATTTCAAAGAATATTTTGCCGTAAAGGCAACCCCCACCCCGGGCATATTGCAGATCTTGAAAGAAGAGGGCTGCGGCGTAGACTGTTCGTCTTATACCGAACTGTTGCTGTCGGAAGCAATGGGGTTTTCCGGGGAGGAAATCATTTTTTCCTCCAATGTGACCCCCGACCAGGATTATTTGTTGGCAAACAAACTGCACGCCATCATTAATCTAGATGATCTTTCAGACATACAGAAACTGGGCGGTTTGATTAAGCTGCCCAAGACCATATGCCTGCGGTATAATCCGGGCGGTTCTTTCACCATAGGCAATTTCATTATGGATAACCCTGCCGAAGCAAAATTCGGCATGACGCAGGAACAGCTGATACAAGCCGTAAAAGTATTGATAGACCGCGGCGTGGAAAATTTCGGCCTGCACGCTTTCCTGGCCAGCAATACGCTGACCGATGCCTATTACCCGACGCTTGCCGGGATACTGTTCCGCGCAGCCGTAGAGATAAAGCAAAAAACCGGAGCCAATGTCACCTTCGTCAACCTCTCCGGCGGCATAGGGATCCCCTATCGTCCGGAAGACAAACCCAACGATATTTTCGAGATCGGCGCATCCGTCAAAAATGTATTTGAAGAAATATTGGTTCCAAACGGCATGGGCGATGTTGCGCTGTATGCGGAACTCGGCCGTTTCATGACCGGACCGTACGGCTGTCTTATCGCAACAGTGATGCATGAGAAAAAGATCTACAAAGATTATATCGGTCTGGATGCCTGCGCCACCAACCTGATGCGGCCGGCCATGTACGGCGCATACCATCATATCACGGTGCTGGGCAAAGAAAACCAGCCCTGCGACCACATCTACGACGTGACGGGCGGGCTTTGTGAAAACAACGATAAATTTGCCAAAAACCGCGCGCTGCCCCAAATAGAAATAGGCGATACGCTCTGTATCCACGACACGGGCGCACATGGTTTCTCCATGGGCTATAACTACAACGGCAAGTTGCGTTCCTCCGAGATTTTGCTGAAAGAAGACGGCAGTTTCTCGATGCTGCGCCGTGCCGAAACACCGGCCGATTATTTTTCCACGTTCGATTTTCTGAAGCTGTTTTAGCTTACTTTACCGAGAATAAAAAAAGCCGGTTACCCGGCTTTTTTTATTCTCAGAATTCGGCGTAATGGGGGACCCGCGGGAAAGGCAGCACGTCCCGGATATTGCGCATGCCCGTAAGGTAAAGCAACATGCGTTCAAACCCCAGGCCAAACCCCGCGTGCCTGACGCCCCCGAATTTCCTGAGTTCCAGATACCACCAATACGGGGCCGGGTCCATGCCCGCTTCCACGATCCGGCGCTGCAATACGGCAAGGCGCTCTTCCCTTTGGCTGCCGCCGATGATCTCTCCCACGCCCGGCACCAGCAGATCCATCGCCGCCACCGTTTTATCATCGTTGTTCAGGCGCATATAAAAGGCCTTGATCTCTTTTGGATAGTCTATTACAAACACCGGCTTTTTAAATACTTCTTCCGTGATATAGCGTTCGTGTTCACTTTGCAGATCCATCCCCCAGGCCACGGGATATTCGAATTTTCTATCGGCTTTCTGCAAAATTCCGATGGCTTCGGTATATGTGATGCGGGCAAATTCCGCCTGCCTGACATTTTCCAAGCGCTCCAACAGGCCTTTATCCATGAACCGGTTAAAAAACTGCATTTCTTCGGGAAGGGTCTGCAGCACATACGTCAGGATAGATTTGATCATATCCTCCGCCAAGTCCATGTTTTCCGTAATATCCGCAAAAGCGATCTCCGGTTCGATCATCCAGAACTCGGCCGCGTGCCGGGGCGTATTGCTGTTTTCTGCACGGAATGTCGGCCCAAACGTATAGATCTTTTTGAAGGCCAGCGCGTACGCTTCGCCTTCCAATTGGCCGGATACCGTCAGGTTCGCCGGCTTTCCAAAGAAATCTTTGGAAGTATCCAGTTGTCCGCCGGCCGTGCGCGGCGGGTTCTCCGGATCCAGTGTGGTGACGCGAAACATCTGCCCCGCGCCTTCGCAATCGCTTGTCGTAATGATGGGCGTATGCACATAGACAAATCCCTGTTCATTGAAAAACTTGTGCAGCGCATAGGCCAGACAAGACCGCGTACGGAATACCGCGGAGAATGTGTTCGTCCGGGGACGGAGGTGTGCGATCGTGCGCAGGTATTCGTTGGAATGCCGTTTTTTCTGCAGCGGATATTCGGGGGAGCAGTCTCCCTCCACGGTTATCTTCTGTGCATGCAACTCGAAAGGCTGCCTTGCGCCGGGCGTCTCAATAAACATGCCCCGGCACAGGATCGCAGAGCCGATGCCGATACGGCAGGCCGCCTCGAAATTTTCCACTTTCCCCTCTTCAAACACGATCTGCAGGTTCCTGAAAAACGTCCCGTCGTTGAGTTCTATAAATCCAAGCGATTTACTGTCACGGAGGGTGCGTACCCAACCACCGACTTCTATCTGTTTGCCCGCATACTTTTCTTTCTGTCTGTAGAGCTCCCTGACGTCTACCATGGTTGGTTCCTCCTTTGTATCCTGCGTGAAAAAGCATTATTTTTCCGGATTATCACCGCGCGACCGCCGGACAAGGCCCGTATATACGGAATCATTTTAGCATCCGGCCAATTTTTTTTCAAGGAACCTTTCCGCTTCCTTCATGAGGCAAAACAGGGGAACTTTTCCGTTCCCCCTGTTCTGTCATGGCTGTAAGGCCATATCCAATATCCGCTTTACCGCCCGCCGGTCTATCGCGCCTTCATGCACCTTTCTCCCGCCCACATAGTACGCGGGCACATAATAATGGTCGTACATACCGGCAAGGCTTGCCTGCGCGGCTTTATCCACAATCTGGACATCCAGACCCCGGAAACGCGCATTTCTTTCCAATAATTCTTTCTGATACCGCAAAGCTCTTGCACAGTAGGGGCAGTCCTTTGCTATAAATAACAATATTTCTTTCATCGTATACTTGTCCTTCATAAAAACTATATTCTTATTGGCGGGTCCGGCCCACGAATATATCTTTTAGTAGCGACTTCAGGTTTTCATCCGGGATATGCGAGATGTCGATGGCTTCCGGCGAAAGATTGATCAGACAGGAGAGCAGCAGGTCTTCCTTGGAAGCTCCCGGCTCTTCCTCTTGTTCGTAAGGGACGGTGACGCGTATATTCTGCGCATCGAAGATCTTGTATTCTCCCGCTTCCAGGCGGACGACGACATATTCGATCATCGGGTCGCGCATGCTGACGAAATAGCGGAGCAGTTTTACAAATTCTTTCTTTTCGCTTTTGATCAGATACTCGTTGACGCTGTCTTCCACAGCCTTTTTCCACACCGCGAGGCAGTCCTGCATCCGGAAGCGCATGACACCGTCCAGTAAAACGATTTTTTCCTCACTTTCGAACAGGCACAGCAGCACACGGCTGCTTACGTCTTTTTTTACCTGTTCCAGGTCTTGTTTTCCCGCGGATTGGTACCATAATTTTTTTATCGTATTGATCAGGATCTCGCATTGATCTTTCTCGGCAACGAAACAATATCCCGCGGCAATTTCTTTCATGATAAAACGGACCTGAAGATTTTCTATAATGATATCCGCCAATATATCGGCCAGCAAAAACATTTGTTCTTTACTTTCGAGTTCCATCAGAACGTAATTCCCCAAATCCTTTGCTATACGAATCTGCCCGCTCAGCTTTTGCCCGGGGGGCAATCTATTCTCTATCAATGAACACAGCTTGACGCTCGTATCACAAACGCCTACGGTATATTCCAATGGGGTTCCTCCCTTTTGCCCAAACCTCTGGCACACTTTAAAATATGCTGCCCCGGCTAAAAGGTTTACCCAATTATTTTTCCAATACCAGGCGTGTGATATGACGCCAAATAAATCCAGAAAATTCGCTTAAATTCGCATTTTATCTTGCAGGAGCCCAATATGGGCTTCTTTTATCTCCTCCCAGTCTTCCCCTCGTGAAAGCGCCTCGGCTATGGCGGGCACAACGGCGTCCAGCGCGCCGTACAAAAATTGTATCCCCGATTCAAAAAAGTATTCCAGCCGCTTATCTTTCCGTATGACCTCGGAAACCGCGTTCAGGATATCTACACGGACGTGCGCCGCATTTTTTATTTTTGCATCCTGCAAGATCGCCAGTGCGCTTCTGCGCAGGATATCGTCGCGCAGGAACCGTACAAAATTTTCCAGTACGTCTGCTTTTTCTCCTTTTTCCAGGCTGAACAGTATCGCAAAATACATATGCCAGCGATAGTTAATGTTCACCAGTTTCTGGACCGTTTCCAGCAGATTGCCCGAGAACACGTCTTCAAAATAAAGCCGCCGTTCGAACTCAATCTGTTCATCCAAACGCACATGCGCCCGCACATCGTTGAGCGCATTGAATACAAACAGCATGACCCGCCCGTAATCCTCCATGTCTTCCGCCTTGTTACTGTTCATAATGTAGCGGACCACGGCATCGCAGCTTTGCTTGAAGTCGATGCTGAACCCCATTTGCTCCATCAGTATGCTGTCAAACGTATCGTAGACCATATTGGCCACAAAGATCTCGATAGAGCGCGCCTTCGCCTCCCGGGCCTCGCCGTCGCTCAGCACATGTTCCGTTTTAAACCTTTTATACAGCACATAGAGTTGGCTGTCGATCATGTTCAGGCTCTTTTTGATGGATACGAGCAGATCGGATACGAAACTATCCGCCAACAGGTAATCGTTGTTTTTATAGACTACCCGGTGTTCTATCTCGCCCCAGAAAACGTTTACCAGCGCTTTGATCTGCAATTCAAAGCGGATACTTTCTTTGCCCAGCATGTACAGACCGTCGATCTTGTACAAGTCAAACCCGTTCTTCTGGGTCTGCGGCTGTTTGGAAGAAAGGTCGAGCCGTATCTTGGGCATAGACCGCATGTAATAGTACTGTCCGTCCTCCGTCATGCTGAAACATTCTTTCAGCATACGGAACGCATATTCTTCTTCGTCTATGAATTTGCACTCGATGCGGAACCCCAGGATATCCTGAAAAGCGGCTAAGATTTCTTCGCTCTTCCCTTTTTTAATGATGTAATTGTTGCGTATCAGTTTTTCCCGGATACTTTCCGCCGTTTTTATGCGATAGACCATGCTGAATTCGTATTCGCTCTCGGGAAACACCGTTTTTTCAAAAAAATCTTCCACATCTTCCGCAATCAGTTTGTAAACGTCCTTTTTGCTTTCATAGACGTCCAGAACGTCGCCTATATGTTCAAAAATTTCCAGATCCAAAGCGGGCACCTCGTTTCAGATAAGCTAATCTTATTATAATATATTTTACAGGAATTAAAAAGGATCGTCCGGACATAGGGGCCGGGATAAAACCGCATAAAAAAGAGGAGCATCGGCTCCTCTTCACCATTATATGTTTTGTATATTTTATATGTTTTGCAGATCGCGTAGGAAACTGTCCACATCCGCGTCTTTGGTCATCCAGGAAGTCACTAGGCGGATCACGCTCTTATCTTCTCCCGCCTTTCCCCAAACGCTGAAAAGATAGTTCTCCGAAAGTTTTGCCAGCACCGCATCCGACAGTATGGGGAATTGTTGGTTGGTGTAGGAATCGGTCAGGAAAGAATAGCCCGCTTTCTGTATGCCCCTCTTCAGTTTTGCCGCCATGCAGTTGGAGTGTTCCCCCAGGCGCAGATACAGATCGTCTTCGAACAGCCCCTCGTACTGTATCCCGAGCAGCCTGCCTTTGGCCAGCAGCGCACCTTTCTGTTTGATGGAAAACCGCATCTTTTGGGAATATACGGGATCCATGACGACAAGCGCTTCCCCGAACAACGCGCCGCATTTCGTCGCGCCGATGCAAACTGCATCGCAGAGTTTTGGGTAATCCGCCAGAGAAATATCGTTTTGCACGGATGTCAGGGCCGAAGCCAACCTGGCGCCATCGATATATAACAGCAAGTCATGTTTCTTGCAAAGATCGTACAGAGCAGACAATTCTTTTTTGCTGTAAATCGTTCCCAGCTCCGTCGGATTTGAGATATACACCATGCGCGGATCCACCATATGTTCGTCTCCATGATGGAACGCCAGTACTTCTTCCACCTGCCGCGGCGTTACCTTTCCATCCGCAGACGGGACCGCATAAACTTTATGGCCGGTCGCCTCGATCGCGCCCGTTTCGTGGGTATTGATATGCCCCGTATCCACAGAAATCGCCGCCTGATACGGTTTCAGTACATGAGATATGAAGATCAGGTTCGCCTGCGTACCGCCGACTACAAAGAATACGCCCGCATCCGGGCAACGCAACGCTTTTCGGATATATGCGACTGCTTTTTCCGTATGGCAATCTTCTCCATAACCGATGGTCTGTTCCGCGTTCGTTTTTACCAACTTGTCCAGTATTCTCTCGTGGGCACCCTCACTGTAATCGTTCAAAAAACTAATCATCTCATCACCGATTCCATTAATAATCAATATGCAAGATCCTTGGGAAGCATGTATATTTGTTTATTTTATACCTATATGACAAATTTGGCAATATGTGCGGGAAATTTGTCTGTTTTTACATGCTCTCCTGGCTTTTAGGTCCGGCACGTCCCGTTCTTACGGCAGGCCCCAGTCGATCACCCGCAATATATCTCCTTCGCGCAGCGCGAAAAGATCTGCTTCCGGGTTCATTTGTTCCAACAGGGGAATGTTCATGCCCGATTTCCTGACCAGCCTGGCAAGCGTGTCTTTTTTCTTTACGACATACCGTTTGGTATTTCCGGGATACCGGGGCCCCTCCGCAGGCAATACGAGGATCTGCCCGGGGGTGCAGCGCCGGATATCGATGCCCGGGTTGCTTTGCAGGATGTTTTCCAGCGGGATCCCCGATCCGATTGCGATTGCACAAACCGACTGTCCTTTTTTTATTTTATAAAAGTACCCCCGCGGGCAACGGTTCGCGGGGATAAGGACCCGCATGCCCGGCCGCAGATCCATGCCTGTGCTGCCATTCAAGGCTTTTAAAACCGTCGTACTGCAGCAAAAGGCTTCCGCCAGTTCTCCCCAGGACTTTTCGTCCGAAACGATGTATTGATAAATGGCCTTCTCCTCTCTCTTCATAGAAGCCCTCCTTTTTAAAACATATGTGGCCGGGGCGCATTTATGTATCCGGCATCCCTTTGCCCCGCCGTCACGTCTTTTTACCGGGCTGTTATGCTTGACACGCCTTTGCCTACGTTGTAGAATTTATTTGCTTGTCTCCGTAGCTCAGCAGGATAGAGCGTCCGCCTCCTAAGCGGAAGGCCGCGCGTTCAAATCGCGCCGGGGACGCCAGAAACCCCGACAAATAGGCGCTTTCGGGGTTTTTTGTTGCCCAAAAATTCCTGCGCTTCTTGACTACACAAAAGTAATAACTCCCTACCTTTCGCAGCCCATTTTCGAGGGCTTTTTTACGTGCTGAAAAACCGAGGGCGGAGCAATTTTGACTACATTTTACTACACTTTTCATATAACGCTATATAATTCTATGGACAAAATGGTACCTAATAGACAAAAAAGCGAGATGAATATGCATTGATATGCATCAAAATATACATGCCTTGAAGCCAAAAAAATCAAGTTGATTTGGAGGATTATGCTATGGAAAAGATGAATAAGGATGAACTCTGTACTGCCTTGATCGAGGAGAAGTTAATCGATGAAACCGGAACAGTGAACACTACGACAGTAAACTACATTTCCGGACTGTATACCTTGCCCCTCTTAAACGAGGTATGGGACTTGTATCTGCAATGACGGAACTGCAAGCTTTCTCAAATGAGCTGTGTGTTTTTCAATAAATTCGAACTTTTTTTTATACTTTTTACATTCTGTTCACAAAAAAGACAGAGACATCCGCTAAACTAAGAAAAAAGAAGAAAAAAACGGTGTTCCTCTTTGCAAAAATCGATAGAATACAACAAAAATTTTATTTCTCAGGACATAAGTTTTGTATTAGGCTATAAAATGAGCCTGTTTTTTTCAAATCTTTCCTCGTAAAACTTCTTTTAATTGTACGCTCTTTTGACTTTTAGGGTGTGGGATTGTATACTATATAAAATAAGGAATGCTTTTCTTGTACTATTGCCCTTATTTTCAGGCCGTATCCAGCAGTGGCTTACAGGATGCAGCCGCAAAATGTCATCGTACAGTATAGTAAAGATATCGCCGGTATAGGCGGTATCTTATCTGTAGCTTATCGCAACATTTTGTATCGACAAAATAGAAAAGAAACAACTCTATGTGGTTAAACGACCCTGGGCATGTTTGTTTATTTAGGATACAAAAAAACGCTGTTTTTGTACCTTTTTTCGACAAAAATGCGTAAAAACAGCGGAGATTGGCTTATATACGCTTTTTTGAAAACACAATAGAAAACAATTTTTCATAGTAAAAATGAACGGAGGTACAATGCTTTACCCATTAAAATTCCAACCGGTTTACAAAAAGACGCTCTGGGGCGGAAATCGGATCCGCACATTCTTTGACAGAGATATTCCCGGGCAGAATATTGGGGAAAGCTGGGAGCTTTGCTGTCGGGAAAATGGGATGAGCATCGTAGAAAACGGGGCTTTTCAGGGCATCCCGCTTTCCTACTTGATCCTCCGCCTCAAAGAGGCGCTGGTCGGGACCAGCGTATATAAAACGTATGGGAGCGATTTCCCATTGTTTTATAAGATCATAGACGCAAGTGACAAGCTGTCCGTGCAGGTGCATCCGGACGATTCTTATGCACGAAAGCATGGCTTGAAATGCGGCAAGGATGAGCTCTGGTATATCATCGACGCGCCAGAGAATGCAAAACTGATCTGCGGACTGAAAATGGGCGCACAAACCAAAGCAGAGCTGAAAAAGCGGATTTATAACGGAACATTTTCACAGCTTTTGAAAGAGATCGCCGTGAAACCGGGCGATTTCGTATCTGTCCCGGCCGGTACGGTACACGCCATACTCGCTGGCATCCTGATCGCGGAAGTCCAGCGGAACAGCGATACGACGTTCCGCATCTACGATTGGGACAGGACGGATACCGACGGCAACCCGAGGGAACTGCACATCGCCCAGGCGCTGGATACGATCCGGTTCCACAGAAGACCGCGGGAAGAATCCCTTGCACCCCAGGACAAAGAATTCCCCGGGGGATCCATCCGGCAAGGTCCGTGTATAGGGGAATTCCAAACGGACACGATCGTCCTTAAAAACCGGCTTTTCGGGCAGTCTGATCCCAAAAGTTTCCAGGTGCTCATGAACCTGCAGGGCTTTGGCAAGATCGTTTACGCTACGGGGCATATAAACCTGTCCCCCGGCATAACCATACTGATCCCGGCCGCGATGGGCCGTTATACGCTCTTGGGAGACATGAAACTGCTCTTTACAAGCATGAAAATCGCATAATGGTCCGCACTCGGACCGTAAATTTGCGAAACGATAAAAAGGAGGAAGAGAATGAATGCATTATTTTTGGCGGGTGGTTTGGGAACAAGGCTCAGGCCATTGACCGAAGATCTTCCCAAGCCGATGGTCCCTGTCATGGGGAAACCGCTGCTGGAACGGAATTTTGAGAAACTGAAGATACACGGCGGACAAAGAGTCGTCCTGAGTACCTGCTATAAAGCGGAACGGTTCCGGAGCTATTTCGGGGACGGCAAAGGATTCGGCCTGCGGATCCACTACGTGAGCGAAGACACGCCGCTCGGAACAGGCGGCGCGATCAAAAATGCGGAGAGATATTTCCATGAACCCTTTCTCATTTTCAATGCCGATATCATCTGCGACATCGATTTTAGTGATATGCTGCGTTTTCATGAAGAAAAGCAGGCCGATGTCACCATTGCCGCTACATATGTGGAAGACCCGACGGCTTACGGCGTGATCGAATATGACAAAAGCGGTTATGCGGTCACATTCAAAGAAAAGCCAAAACCCAGCGAGGTAAATTCCCACTATATCAACGCGGGCGTCTATATCTTCAATCCTGAAATCCTGCGGCAGATCCCTGCGGGGCGGGTCGTTTCCGTTGAAAAGGAGGTATTCCCCACCCTATTGCAAAAAGGATACAAGGTCGCCGTTTACCGGGACAGTCATTATTGGCTCGATCTGGGGACACCGGAAAAGTATGTACAAATCCACCGTGACATCTTTGGCGGGAAATATCAGATCGGTATGGAAAATTTCTATTCCGGTGCGGCAAAAAACAGGGAGAATCTCAAAATCCATAAAACCGCACGTATCCGCAAACCTGTTTGCCTGGGTAAAAACGTGCATATAGAGGCCGGCGCAGTCGTAGGACCCAACGTCATGTTGGGAGACAACTGCATCATCGGGAAAAATTGCCACGTTGCAAACAGTATTCTTTGGGACAACGTCACGGTCGAACAGAAAGTCCGGATATTGGATTCCATCATAATGGCAGATTGTTTCGTAGGAAACGATGCAAAGTACGAAAATCTGATTTATACGGAAGAAGCCCAAAGGCTCCTCGTCGTCTCATAAAAAAGAAGAAAGGTTCCGGCAACATGAATGTAAAAAACACGCTAAAAGTTGCATTTTTAAGCACCTATCCGCCGCGCCAATGCGGCATTGCAACGTTTACGCAGGATTTATTGCGCGCGTTGAAAAAAAAGGAGTGCCTTTCCGTCACCGTGATCGCGATAGACGATGACACCTACGCCTATGATGCGAACGTATGGTTTTCTTTTGCACAGCAAGACAGGCCAGGCTATATCGATGTGGCCAAAAAACTGAACAACTCCGATATCGACGTGCTTGTTATCGAGCACGAATACGGGATCTACGGAGGAGAATGCGGGGAATACCTGCTGGGCCTTATCGGGGCGCTGGACATCCCGGTCGTCACGACCCTGCACACGGTCCTCCCTTCTCCCAGCGAGATACAGAAGCAGATATTGAAAGCCCTCTGCAAAAAAAGCATACGGGTCGTCACGATGGCCTTCAATTCCGAGAAATTTCTGCAGGACATATACGACGTTCCCGCGGAAAAAATAGATCATATCCACCATGGCGTTCCTCATCTGGAAATGCCCGCAAGAGACCTTCTGAAAAAACAACTGCATCTGGAAGGCCGCACGATCATCAGCACATTCGGGCTGATCGGACCGGGCAAAGGGCTGGAATATGCGATCATGGCCATAGAAGACGTCGTGAAAAAACACGACGATGTCCTTTATTTCATTCTAGGCAAAACGCATAGCGTTATCAAAAAGGAACATGGGGAAAGCTACCGCCAGTCCCTGGAAAAAATGGTACAGGAACGGCACTTACAGCAGAACATCCGTTTTGTGAATAAGTATCTCTCCAAGGAAGAGATCATCCGTTACCTGAAACTTTCAGATATCTATATGACCCCGTACCTTGGCAAGGAGCAAGCGGTCAGCGGGACGCTCGCCTATGCCGTCGCGTACGGGAAGGTCATCGTATCCACGCCGTATTACTATGCGGAGGAAATGCTGGCCGACGGGCGCGGTTTGCTGGCCGCCTTCAGAGACGTCCGCTCTCTCGCCGACTGTCTGCATTATCTGATCGAACATCCACAAGAAAAAGGAAAAATGGAGGAAAAAACTCTGCTTTACGGGAAAGCCCTATTCTGGGATACCGTGGCCGATACGTATATCAAGACTTTTTCCGGCGCGCAACAGGCATTTATTAAAGCAAAGTAAAAAATAACGTATGGTAACACAAACATATTTGAACGATGTGTATATTTTACGCATGACGGACAAAATCGGTATGTTCCAACACGCGGTGGGAGACGTCCCCGACCCGGCGGAGGGATATACGTCCGACGACAATGCACGGGCATTGATCATGGCGATCTTGCTGTACGAAGCTACGGAAAACCGGAAATATCTCGACCTTGCGTATATCTATCTGCATTTCCTGGTACGGGCAAGAAACGGCACCTGGTTCCGCAATTTCACGGACCCGGCCGGAAATTTCATCGAAGAAAGAGGATCGGAAGATTGTTTCGGCCGCTGCATCTGGAGCCTCGGCTTTACGGCCGTGCGCGATAGCCTGCCCGCCGATTTGCGCCAAACCGCAGAAGATCTGCTGCAAAAAACGATCGCCGGCAGCCGGGAACTACGCTATCTTCGTGCCAAAGCCTACACCGTTCTGGGCCTCTGCCGATGGAACCAAAAAGGGGCGAGCATGCTCCTTTCCAAACTTGCCTCAGACTTGGCCGATGCATATAGCCGTAACACGGATGCCGGGTGGCATTGGTTTGAAGACAACATGACGTATTGCAACGCCGTTTTGCCCTGGGCGATGCTGGAAGCATATGACAGAACCGAGACGGCGCACTTTTTTACAATCGGGCGGGAAAGCCTGGATTTTTTATGCGCCAACACATTCCGCAAAGACATGTTCTGTCCGGTCGGCTGCAAAGGCTGGCTGCAAAAGGGAAAACCGGGCGCCGTCTACGACCAGCAGCCGGTAGAAGCGTATATCACGATGCTGGCCTGCCTGAAACTGCATGCCCTCACAAAAGAGGAAAAATACCGGGCATATGCAAGGTCCTGTTTCGAATGGTATATCGGGAAAAACCTGCGGGGCATGTCTCTGATAGGCAAAAAGACAGGCGGGTGTAAAAACGGCGTATTGCTGACCGGCCTCAACCCGAACCAAGGCGCGGAAAGTCTGATCGCCTGGACGATCGCATCCGTGGTCTGGCAGAAAAATCAAGCATCCGTCTCACAAAGGAGGGCTTTATATGACAACACAATTTGATACGATATTCCGGCAGTACGATATCCGCGGCGTATACGGGGAAGACCTGACGGCCGATGTCGCCGGGGCCATCGGCAAAGCGTTCGGCACCTATATCCGGCGCCGGGGCGAAACAAGCGCCCTCGTCGGTATGGATAACCGGCTTTCTTCCCCCGTTTTAAAGCAAGCCGTCGTCAGCGGGCTCCGGTCCACCGGCATAAACGTCGTCGATATCGGCACGGTCATCACGCCCATTTTTTACTATTCCACCGTCTGCTTTTCGATCAGGGCCGGCATCATGATAACGGCCAGCCATAACCCCGCGCAATATAACGGTTTCAAAGTCCAATACGACGGCCGGACACTGTATGGTCCGGAATTACAGGAAATCAAGGCACTGGCCGCGCAGGGCGACTTCGTGCAGGGGAGCGGCGGCTACGAAACACGTTCCCCCGTACAACAATATGAACAGATGCTCCAGGAAAAGATCCGCCTTAGTAAAAAACTTAAAGTGGTCGTGGATGCGGGCAACGGAACGGCCGGTTTGTTCGTCCCGGCGGCCATGGAAAAATGGGGCTGCGAAACCATTCCACTTTATTGCGATTCCGACCCGCACTTTCCCAACCATTTCCCCGACCCGACACAGGTCAAAAACCTGCAGGCGCTGATAAAAACCGTACGGGATCAGCACGCGGACGTCGGTCTCGGCTTCGACGGCGACGGAGACAGGCTGGGCGTCGTCGATGAAAAAGGCAATATCATCTGGGGAGACCGCCTGATGATCCTGTTTTGGCGCGAGATACTGCCCAGGCACCCCGGCACCACCGCGATCGTAGAGGTCAAATGTTCTAACCAGCTGATCGACGAAATAAAAAAACTGGGCGGGAAACCTATGTTTTATAAGACCGGGCACTCGCTCATCAAAGCAAAAATGAAAGAACTGGATGCCGTCTTTACCGGAGAGATGTCCGGCCATATGTTTTTTGCGGACGAATATTACGGTTACGACGACGCCGTATACGCCGCCGGACGCTTATTGCGCATCCTCTCGCAGACCGACCGCTCGCTCAGCGACCTGCTTTCCGACCTGCCGGATACGTTTGCGACCCCGGAGATCCGCATACACTGCAAAGAAGCGGAAAAATCTTTTTATATTGCAAAAGCGCGCAAAATGCTGGGCCGCTTCGCAAAAAAAACCGTCAATATCGACGGTATCCGCGTGCAGTTCAAGGATGGGTGGGGGCTGGTACGGGCTTCCAACACCGGGCCTGAGCTGATCGTCCGTTACGAAGGGAAAACAAAAGAAGCGTACGACCGCATCGGCAAGATCATGCACCGGTCGTTACAGCCTTTGCATATAGCCTGATTCTTCTTACAGCGGCACCGGCACAAAACCCGTGCCGCCAAGCGCCATAAGTTGTTTAAAGCCCATCTCCCGCAGCATGGCGGCGACCCGGTCAAACGCAAAATCGATCGTCTCTACGGTATGCGCATCGGAAGTCAGCGTGATGGGCGCTTTTCTTTCCAATAGATGCCGCAGCAAAAACGGTGCGGGATACGGGAATTTCCGGTATCCCCGCGCCATGCCCCCGGTGTTCACTTCTATGATGGCCCCGGTATCGATCGCCGTATCCAACGCCTCTATCGCCAGACTCTGGTAAAACGGCGCCGTTTCGTCAAAAAAGCGGTTTCCTTCGTTGAGTTTGCAGATGAGGTCGAAATGCCCCAGGATATCCGGCTTGAGAGAGACGGCCATATTCGCCACCGATGTGTAAAAGGCGCGCAATAATTGAGAGACATCTCCGCCGAAGCCTTCGTCTATGCAGGCGCGCAGTACGTCCGGCCTGGCGTCGACCGCGTAGTAGCGGTCGTTCACATGCACCCAGTGCATGGAAGCGATAAAATAATCCAACCCGTCCGTGGGCTGCGGGTCCATGCCGTCCATTTCCAAACCCAGGTAAATGTCGATCGTTCCCTTATATTTTTGGGCCAGCGCACGGATTTCGGCATAGTATTTGCCGACGTTCTCCCTGGACAGCGAATAGACCGGGTCAAAAGAGGTATATGCGTGTTCGGAAAAGCCCAGCGAGGTGAACCCTTTAGCGATCGCCGCCCGGATCATTTCCTCCGCCGTGTTCTTTCCATCCACATAATTGGTATGCGTATGCAGGTTGAAGCGTGGTGTCATTGCATCGTCTCCTGTTTTACTTTATGATCTATCACATGCCGGCCGGCCAGTTCCCGCAGGATATCCTGCGTCGTGATCCCCATCTGCACCATCAGCACCAACACATGGTAGGCCAGGTCGGATATCTCGAAAATCGTTTCTTCCCGGTTCCCTTTCATGGCGCCGATGATGACTTCGCTGCATTCCTCCCCCACTTTCTTCAGGATCTTTTCCGTTCCTTTTTCAAAAAGATAGCTCGTGTACGAGCCTTCTTTCTTTTCTGCCTTGCGTCCGGCGATCAGCCGGTACAATGCTTCCAGCGAAAAGTCCCCGTCCTTTGTCCCATACAGCAGATTGAAAAAACAGCTTTCCGCACCCGTATGGCAGGCCGGGCCGTCTTTCAGCACTTCCACCACAAGCGCGTCCCAGTCGCAGTCGGCATAGATGCGCACGATATGCTGGATATTCCCGCTGGTCTCCCCTTTACGCCATAGCTTTTGGCGGGAACGGGAAAAAAAGCAGGTCCGCTTTTCTCTCAGCGTGATGTCCAGGCTCTCCCTGTTCATATATGCAACGGTCAGTACCTGTTTGGTGCAAAAATCCTGCACCACCGCCGGGATCAGACCGTTCTCATCAAATTTCAATCTCTCCAACATATGTGCCCTCCCGCTCACAGTATACGCATTTCTATGCCGTTTTCCCTTAGGTACCGCTTGAGTTCGGCGATGGGCACCTGTTTATAGTGAAAAATGGAAGCGGCAAGCCCGGCATCCACGCCGGGTATGGAAAACAGCGTAAGGAAATCCTCTTTGCAGCCGGCGCCCCCGCTCGCGATCACGGGGATAGAGACCCGGTCGCATACCGCGCGGAGCATCTCCAGATCAAACCCGTTCTTCACGCCGTCGGTATCAATGCTGTTCACGACCAGTTCGCCGGCCCCGTTCTCTTCGCCCCGGGCCGCCCAGTCCAGCGCATCGATCCCCGTATTCACCCGGCCGCCCTTGGAAAAAATCGTGAATTTCCCGTCTACCCGCTTGACGTCCATGGAGAGCACGACACACTGGTTGCCATACCGCTTTGCGGCTTCCGCAATCAGGCCGGGGTTGCGGATCGCGCCGGTGTTCACGCTGACCTTGTCCGCGCCGCACTTGAGCACACGGTCGAAATCCTCCACCGTATTGATGCTGCCGCCCACGGTGAGCGGGATGAAAATCTGTTCCGCCACCCGTTTGAGTACGTCGGTGAACAGCTTGCGCTGCTCGAAACTCGCGGTGATATCATAGAACACCAGTTCGTCCGCGCCGCTTTCGTTATAATAATTGGCAAGCGCGACGGGGTCGTCCACATCGCGGATGTCTTCAAAATTTTTCCCCTTTACAACCCGCCCATCGCGGATGTCCAGGCAGGGGATAATGCGTTTGGTTATCATGTTTTGCCTCCCTTGGCCAGCAGCAGCGCACGCCGCAGGTCCAGTTTCCCTTCGTACAGCGCTTTGCCTATGATGGCCGCGTATACACCCATCTCCCGGAGCGCCGCAATCTCGTTTTCAAAAGAGATCCCGCCCGAAGCGACCGTATCCAGGCCCCGGATGCCGCTGAGCGTTCTATAAACCGCCAGATTGGTGCCACCCAGCATACCGTCTTTGGAAATGTCGGTGTAGATCACCGTCTTTACACCCATATCCCGCAGTTTCCTGCAGAACGCGATGGAATCCAATTCCGTTTGTTCCAGCCAGCCGGACAAGGCGACTTTGCCTTTCTTTGCGTCTACGCCTACCGCTATTTTCCCGCCGTACCGTTCCAGAGCCGCCCGCAACAACGCAGGATCTTTGACGGCCGCGGTCCCCAATATCACGCGGTCTACCCCGAGCGACAGATAGGCTTCGATGCGTTCCATCGTGCGGATCCCGCCGCCCACCTGTATAAACAAACCGCCGGCTTCCTTCAGCTGCGCGATCTTGTCGAAATTCACGGCTGTTCCCTGTTTCGCGCCGTCCAGATCCACGACATGCAGAAAGGCCGCCCCCTGTTCCCGGAATTCCCGCGCCACAGAAACCGGGTCCTGCCCGTAGACCTTCGTCTTGTCATATTTTCCCTGCGTGAGCCGTACGACACGCCCGCCGCTTAAGTCTATCGCCGGAAATATCCGCATGTATCCTCCTACAGCTCCCCGAACGCGCGCAACATGTTAAGCCCTACGTCACCGCTTTTTTCCGGGTGGAACTGCGTACCCCAGACATTGGCGTTGCATACGACGGCAGGCACCGTCACTTCATACTCCGCTGTGGCCACCAAACTTTTTTCACAGAATTTGGCATAGTACGAATGTACGAAGTAGACATACTCTCCCTCCCTGCTGTATTTCATCAGCGGGTCGTCCGGGCGCAGCAGCTTCAGGCTGTTCCACCCTATGTGGGGGATTTTGAGCCCCGTTTGGAGGTCGTCCGCCAGCGGGCAGATCTCCCCCGGCACAAGGCCCAAGCCTTCGTGGACCCCATATTCATAGCTCTTCTCAAACAGCAGCTGCATGCCCAGACAAATGCCCAGAAAGGGCTTGCCTGTCCCCGCCTGCCGCCGCAAAAAATCAAACAGCCCGGTGGCGCGCAGTTTGTCCGCCGCGTCCCCGAACGCGCCCACGCCGGGCAGTATGATGCTGTGCGCGTCTTGTATCGTATCCTTGTCCCTCGTGATCGTGCTCTCCAACCCCAAACGGGAAAGAGAAGCCGAAAGGGAAAACAGATTCCCCACGCCGTAGTCTATGATCGCGATCATGGCGCCTCCTATTGCAATGTGCCTTTAGTGGAAGGGATATCTCCTGCAAATGCCGGGTCTATGGCGACCGCCTGCCGCATTGCACGGCCAAAGCCTTTGAATGCGGCTTCGATGATATGGTGCGTGTTCCTGCCGCAGATCTGGCGGACATGCAGCGTGAGCCCCAGGCTCCTGCACAGGCCCAGGAAGAATTCTTCCACCAGTTCCGTATCGAACGCTCCTGCTTTGGGGGCGAGGAATGCGAAGTCGCCGGCAAAATAGCAGCGTCCGCTTATATCCAGCGCGACCTGTACAAGCGCTTCGTCCATGGGCAGCAGCATGCTGCCATACCGCGTGATGCCGCGGCGGTCGGTCAGCGCTTCGTTGAACGCCTGTCCCAATACGATCCCGACATCTTCGACCGTATGGTGGAAATCCACT
The DNA here is from genome assembly GCA_963665505.1 of Christensenellaceae bacterium. Classification (GTDB taxonomy): domain Bacteria; phylum Bacillota; class Clostridia; order Christensenellales; family Christensenellaceae; genus QANA01. Next base: position 533,190 of record OY762275.1, on the reverse strand, counting down.
TCGCTGTCTCCCTTGCAGGACACGCTCAGATCAAACCGGCCGTGCTTGGCAAAAAGCGTGAGCATATGGTTCAAAAACCCACAGTCCGTCTGTATGTCGGCTTTGCCGGAGCCGTCCAGTTCCAAAGAAAGCGTGATATCCGTTTCCGCCGTCTTGCGTATGATCTTTGCTTTTCTCATCTTTTTTCCTCCAAAATCGTTCTGGTCGTGCGCATGAGCGCATCCATTTGTTCCTGTGTACCTATTGTGATCCGCACATAGGCGTCGATCCGCGCCTTTTTGAAATGGCGCACCAATATGCCCCGTTTTTTCAATGCAAGGTAGTACTCGCCCCCTGAAATAGCGGGGTGTCTGGCAAACAAGAAATTTGCCGAAGAAGGCAGGACAGAAAACCCGAGGGCCCGGAGCACTTCCGCGGCTTTTTCACGCGTCCGGATGATATTTTCCCTGCAATATTCGAAATACCCCGTATCCTTCATCGCCGCCGTCCCGGCCAGGATCGCCAGGCGGTCCACATTGTATGGGTTGAAAGAATAGCGCATCTTTTCCAGGTCTTCTATCAGCGCGGCGTTCCCAAGCGCTAGGCCCAGCCGCATGCCCGCCAGGCTGCGGGATTTGGAAAACGTTTGGATCACCAGCAGGTTCTCATATTTGGCGATCAACGGCACGGCGCTCTGCCCGCCAAAGTCCACATAGGCTTCGTCGATCACGACAAGGTCTCCCGGATTGTGCCGCACGATTTTCGCTATCTGCGCAACGGGAAGCGCTACGCCCGTGGGCGCGTTCGGATTGGCGAGAAAGACCGTCCGGCCCGCGCCGTAATACGCTTCCGGCTGCACCCGGAAATCTTCGCTGAGCGGAATCTCTTTAAAATCGAGCCCGTAAAATTTGGCATATACCGGGTAAAACCCATAAGAAATATCGGGGAAGCATACGCCTTTTTCTTTCCCGCAGAATGCCTGGAACGAAAAGGCCAGTATCTCGTCCGACCCGTTTCCTACCAGCACCTGCGCGGGAACGAGGCCGTATACGTCCGCGACCGCCCGGCGCAGTTGCCGCACCTCGGGGTCGGAATACAGGTTGAGCTTCTCCACTTCGGCCGAGGAAAGGGCCGCCACCACAGCGGGCGAAGGCGGGAATGGGCTTTCGTTGGTATTCAGCTTGATATACGATCTATCCTGGGGCTGTTCGCCCGGCGTATAGGGCAAAAGGCCGGAAAACCTCTGTGCAAGAAACCGGCTCATTGTTTTTTCTCCTCCTCTTTCCCATCAAACCGCAGGGCAACGCTCTTGCCGTGCGCCTGTAACCCTTCCTTTTCTGCAAAGCGGGTGATATCGTCTTTTACGGCGGCCAACGCCGCTTTTGTATAATAAACAAACGAAGATTTTTTTATGAAATCGTCCACCGAAAGCGGGGAAGAATACTTCGCGGAGCCGCCCGTAGGCAAAATGTGGTTGGGGCCCGCAAGATAATCTCCGAGCGCCTCGGGCGCATTGTTCCCGAGGAAAATACTGCCGGCATTCTTCACTTTATTGAGCGCGGCAAACGGGTCCCGGACGCATAGTTCCAGGTGTTCGGGCGCGATATCGTTGGCCACGTCTATCGCGGCATCGATGTCTTTCGCCACGATGATTTTCCCGTTGGTATCGATCGAAGCGCGGCAGATCTCCCTGCGCGGCAGCAAGGCAAGCTGTCTTTCCACTTCCATGGATACGGCTTTCGCCAGCTCCATGCTGTCCGTCAGCAGGATGGCCGTGGCCAGTTTGTCGTGCTCGGCCTGGGAGAGCAGGTCTCCCGCGACCGCCACCGGATCCGCCGTTTCGTCCGCGATGACGAGTATCTCGCTCGGCCCCGCGATCATATCGATATCCACCAGCCCAAACACCCGCCGTTTGGCCGTCGCGACAAATATGTTGCCGGGCCCGACGATCTTATACACCCGGGGCACGCTCTTCGTCCCGTACGCCAGCGCGGCGATGGCCTGGGCGCCGCCCAGTTTGAAGATCCTGTCCACGCCGGCCAGTTTTGCCGCCGCCAGAATCGCCGGCGCGACGCTCCCGTCTTTTTTAGGCGGCGTCGTCATCACGAGTTCCTCTACGCCCGCCAGTTTGGCCGGGATCGCGCTCATCAGCACGCTGCTGGGGTAACTCGCCGTCCCGCCCGGTGCATACAGGCCCACGCGTTCGATGGGGGTGACCTTCTGCCCCAAAAGCACGCCCGCCCTATCGTTCAAAATAAAGTTGGCGCGTATCTGTTGTTTGTGAAAATGCGTTATGTTTTGCTTGGCCAGCGTCATCGTCCGCAGAAAAGCCGGGTCGATCGACGCACAGGCAGCTTCTATCTCCGCCTGCGAAACTTCCAGGGCGGATAATTTCGCACCGTCCAGCTTTTCGCAGTACGCGAACAGCGCGCTGTCTCCTTTTTGACGCACATCTTCCAGGATGGCCGAGACGATTTTTTCCACGTCTTCCCGGACCGGGCGCACCAGGTCCCTTTTCAGAATATCTTCCGTACGGATATCCTGCAAGTCATAGACTCTGATCATCGTATTGCCTCCGTGAGTTTAGCGACCAGCCGCGCGATCTCGGCCTGTTTGAAGCGATAGCTCGCTTTATTGGCAATGAGCCGCGCGCTGATATCCAGCACCATCGTACATACGGAAAGATCGTTTTCCCGCAGCGTATTGCCCGTCTGTACGATATCCATGATCACGTCCGAAAGCCCCAGTATAGGCGCCAGTTCGATGGAACCGCTCAGTTTGATGATCTCGATCTCCCGGTTGATCCCTTTGTAATAGTTCCTTGTGATATTCGGGTATTTGGTCGCCACCCGCAGGACCGAACCCACATCTTCCGCATATCCGTTTTTGGCGGCGACCGCCATATGGCATTTGCCTATTCCAAGGTCCAATAATTCATAGACGTTGGGCTGCTGTTCCAAAAGCACATCTTTACCGGTCACGCCCACGTCTGCCACCCCGCGCTCCACATACGTGGAAACATCTGTCGGTTTCACAAGGAAATAACAGGCCCCGCACGCCGGGTTTTCAAATATCAGCCGCCGGTTGTCTTCCCGCATATCTGTACAGTTATATCCGATCTTCTCAAACAAGTCATACACCTGGTTTCCCAAGCGCCCTTTGGCCAAAGCGATATTAAGCATCCATACCCTCCTTCGCCCGCAGGTCCACCCGCGTCTTACAGCGTATGGTCCCCGGCACGACTGTCTGTGCCAGTACGGTTTTTCCTTGCGCCGCCAGGTCCTTCACCGTCCGGTAGACCAACGCAGGATCGGTATTGGCATCGTAGAGGACCAGTACGTCCAGGTCCTGCACGGCAGCGGTATGGAAATACTGTTCCAATTCGTCAAAACTGATGGCAAACCCAATGGCCTTCATCTGCGCCTTGCCCATGCGGGCCAAAAGATTATCATATTGGCCGCCGCTCAGCACAACGCCCGGCACCGATTCCACATAGCCCTGGAACATGATGCCGTTGTAATACTGCATATCCGAAACGATGGAAAAATCCAGCCGCATATGCCCGCCGCCCAGCGCTTTATAGATTCTTTCCAATTCCGCGACGGCGCTTTGCATCGTATCGTTTGCCGCGATCGCCCGCGCAACGGCCAGGCTCTCCCCGAAATCGCCCGAAAGCATGACCAGACGGCATAATCTGTCCGTATCGTCCGCCGGAATGCCCGCCGCTTCGGCGATCCGCCTGAGGTCATGCGGGTTCTTCTCCTTCAGACAGGAAAGCAGCTCCTGCCGCACCGCATAATCGATGGGCAGCGCGTCCATCAGGCCTGATATGAAACCCAGATGCGAAATATCCAGCACATACGACGGATGGATGATCCGCAGGCTCTGCAGCGCCAGAGAAAGCGTCTCGATGATATTGTAAAGCGTAAGATTCCCTATGCATTCCAGCCCCATCTGCCGGATCTCCGTATACTTCCGGGTCTGCCGGGATGCGCGGAACACATTCTCCGTATAATAGAGTTTTTCCAAACCTTCCGGAGATTCCTTCACATTTTTTGCAATGGAAAGCGTGATGTCCGGTTTCAAAGCCATGAGCCGGCCGTCTAAATCGCTGAACACGATGATCTCCCTGCTCGGGAGAAAATTCATGTTTTCCACATACAGCGCATATTCTTCCAATTTATCCATGCAATATTTGCGGTACCCGTACTGTTCGTAAAGATTGCGCAAAATCAGGATGATCTGTTCGCTTTCCCGCAATGTGTCTATCTCGATATTCAAAAGGGGACCCTCATTTCCTGTTGTAATTTTAATATTATAACATATTATAATAGTTGTATTATAGCATATTTGGTAATTTAGTCAACTATCATGATATCACGATATCATGATATCATATTATACACCCTTATGCAATATAAAAAATACCCGCCTCATGAATAGCCAAAACATTCTGTCTCTTGTAAAACCGGCCGTTTAATTGTATGATAATTGAAAAAGCTGTTTTATATGCGATCGCTTGAAAAACCGAGTCTATGCAACCAACTTCACAATAGAGGTCCAAGAATATGAATTACGGATTTATCAAAGTAGCCGCGGGCACCCCGGAAATACGAGTGGCCGATTGCCGCTTCAACCAGAACAATATCGTTTCAGTGATGAAAGAAGCCGGAAAGGAAGGCGCACATCTGCTTATACTGCCCGAGCTTTGCCTTACCGGCTATACGTGCGGGGATCTTTTTCTGCAGGAAACCCTGTTGAAAGGCGCTGTTTCCTCCCTTCTTTCCATTGTGGAAGAAACGGCCGCATTCGACCTCGTAACAGTTCTGGGCGCACCTCTTTTGCACGGGGGAAAACTGTATAACTGCGCCGTTGTGTTTGCCGCCGGAAAAATCCTCGGCGTCGTCCCCAAGACCTATCTGCCCAACTACAGCGAATTTTATGAACAACGGCATTTTTCCGCTGCGCCCGACGATCTGTCCGAAATCACGATTGGGGAACACACCTGTCCTTTCGGCACAAACCTTCTGTTCCGCTGCCGGGAAATGCGTGCATTCGTACTGGCCATAGAACTCTGCGAAGACCTGTGGGCCGCCAGCCCGCCCTCCATCCGGCACGCCGGCGCAGGTGCTACCGTGATCGCCAACCTTTCCGCCAGCGACGAAACGATCGGCAAGGAACAATACCGCCGCGACCTGGTCGCGGGGCAGTCCGGACGCCTGATCTGCTCGTATATCTATACGGACGCGGGAGACGGGGAATCCACGACCGACATGGTCTTTGCGGGGCATAACATCATCGCGGAAAACGGCATCATTTTGAATGAAAGCGAATTGTTTCAAAATACCGTGACCTATGCGGAGGTCGATCTGGAACGCCTTAGCAGAGAACGCCGGCGTATCACGACCTGGGCGCCTTCCGATCCCGCCGGGCATACCAGTGTCTTCTTTTCCCTGCCCGAAAAAAAGTTCCATTTGACCAGAGCGTTCCCCATGCACCCGTTTGTTCCCGCCGACATGGCGGACCGCAAGCGCCGCTGCGAACGCATTCTCACGATGCAATCCATGGGGCTGAAAAAACGCTTGGCACATACGAACAGCAAAACACCCATCGTCGGCGTCTCGGGCGGGTTGGATTCCTGCCTGGCGCTCTTGGTAACAGCCCGCGCTATCGATCTGCTGAACCGTTCGCGCAAAGACGTCCTGGCCGTCTCCATGCCTTGTTTCGGCACCACGATCAAGACCCGCAGCAACGCCCGCCTCCTGGCGGAATCGCTCGGCGTTTCGTTCCGTACGATCGATATCACCGCGGCCGTCCGTCAGCATTTCGCCGACATCGGGCAGGATGAAACCGATTTCTCGGTCACGTACGAAAATACGCAGGCACGGGAACGTACCCAAGTCCTGATGGACCTCGCCAACCGCGAAAACGGGATAGTCGTCGGCACGGGCGATCTTTCCGAGCTTGCGCTCGGCTGGTCTACCTATAACGGAGACCATATGTCCATGTACGGTGTCAACGGGTCTATCCCCAAGACGCTCGTCCGCCACCTTGTGCAATATGCCGCCGATTCCACCGACGATGCGCAACTGCAAAAGACGCTGCTGGGCATCTTGCATACGCCGGTCAGCCCCGAACTCCTGCCGCCCTCCGAGGGACAGATCTCGCAGAAAACCGAAGATATCGTCGGCCCCTACGAGCTGCACGATTTCTTCCTTTACTATATGATCCGTTACGGGTTTGCGCCGTCCAAAATATTTTATCTGGCGACGCATGCGTTTGCGGGCGTGTACACGCCCGCCGTCATCCTGCAATGGGAAAAAGTCTTTTACCGGCGGTTCTTTGCGCAACAATTCAAGCGTTCCTGCCTGCCGGACGGGCCAAAAGTCGGTTCGGTCGTGCTTTCTCCGCGGGGAGACTGGCGGATGCCGAGCGACGCATGCGTCGCGCTTTGGCTGGAAGATCTGGAACATATTTCTTTATAAAGTAAAACATCCCGGCTTTTGCCGGGACGTTTTTTTGAAAAAGCAGTTATCCTTGCAGCTGGCTTCTCACCTGTTGGATCTCTGTCGGGTTTGCTTTCATCGCGGGCTGGTAAAATCCTTTGGTTTCCGCTAATTTATACAGCTCATACTGGGCTGTTTCGTCTTTATCGCGTATCTGCCGGATCGCCGCTCTAAGCTGAGGATCCGCACATTCGGATATGATGTTCGCATACGTTGTGAGACTGCTCTTTATCATAGAGAGCGCATCGTTGACCATTACTTTATCTTGCAGCATCTTGTCCTCCCTAATTCAAAAATGACAATAATTGTTGTTTGACCTTTTCCGCATCCTGCGAGGATCTCTCAAAATAGGCCTTTACCTGTACGTCCTTCGATTGTTCCGCATATGTTTTGAGCTTTTCATATGCCGTATCGTGTGCGCCGATCAGGTGACGAAGGTTCTGCAATTCCATTTGATTCAATTGTCCCATAAAGCAAACTCCTTTTCTTTTTCTATATACAATAGTATTTGAGAAAAGCAGAAAAACTATGCAGATAAGAATTTTCAGAAACAAAAAAACAAGGCAAGCCTTGTTTAAAAATCCTTTATTTTTTCAGTAGCAATTTAATTTTTCTTTTCAATAAATGCATATTTTTTCTAAAAGAGGAAATTTGGTATTTTTTGCAAAAATATGCCGTATCGCGTTTGTAAATGGCAAACCGACGGTTGTCCGCCGCGCTGTCGGACGGTTCGCTGTCCGCAAAGGTCTGGCGTATCAACGCATTTTCCATGACGTACAGCTTTCCCCTGCCGGTATGCACGGTGTCCCGGATGAACGCATGGTCGATATAATCCAGGAACAGTCCTTCGTCGTAAATGTACTCTTTAAAAACGCGCAGCCGGATGGCCATTCCGCAGTTGATCGCCGAAAGTCTGTTTTTCGGGATATCCCGCAGCCGCTTTGCCCGCCTGCCTGTCAGCCCCTGGAAAATACAAGGAGAAAGCATTCCCTTTTTGTCCCGGACGACCGGGACAAAAATATCCACACCCGCCCGGCTTTCCGCCGCTTCCCGCAGTGCGGAAAAGTAGTTTTCCCCCACGCGCGCATCCTCATCAAACAGGCAAAGAAGATCTTCGTTTTTCTCCAGCCCGGCAATCGCTTTGTTATAAGCTTTGCTCAGGCCCTTGTTCCCCTGCATGTTTATATACCGGCAGCCCGCTTCCCGCGCCGCCTCCGCATTTTTAAAGTCCCGCGTGCTATTGTCCGCGATCGTGATAAAGATGCCTTCCGTATCCCGTATCGACCGGAAGGTCATGCTGTCCGCTAAATGCGTATTGTATAGGACGATCAGGGCTTGGATTTTTGTTTCTTGCGTCTGTTCCATATCCGTTCCCTTCGGATAAACGTACTCATATGTCCTTGTTCCGCAGCGTCAGATAGGGGCGCAGCACATCCATCCTCCACCGGATCCTGCGGCCTATATCTGCTTTTTCTCGGCCCGTCATGGTGTTTTTGTGCCTGCGGTAATACAGCAGGGGCGCATCGATGAATTCTACTTTCCCCCGTTTGGCCGCCACGATGCCCAGCCATTGGTCGTGCATCGGGACACTGCCGGGGAAAGGCAGCGCATAGCGCAACAGCTGCCGCCGGAACGCCATACAGCACCCCATATAGCCGTTTTTCAGGATATTCCTGCATACGCCCGCAGAAAAATCCTTTTTATAAAAAAGCCCGCCGGTCTCCCGCAGCTGCGCATCCGTCACAATGGCATTGTGCACCACGGCAAGGACCCCTTGCTTTTGCAGCACGGGGAGGCACACCCGTACTTTTTCTTTCGCCCAGACGTCATCCTGGTCGGAAAGAAAAATATACGCCCCCGTCGTATGGTAAAGGGCCCGCTCAAAATTGCATACGACCCCTTTCCCGGGCCCCCCGTATACCCGGACCCGTTTGTCTTTGCCGGCATATTCGTGCACGATTTTCTCGGATGCATCATGGGAAGGATCTATATCTATCACAAGTTCGTCGTCCTGTGTAAGCTGATTCAAAATGGAATCGATCTGCGGCCGCAGGTAGCGCGCCCCATTGCAGACGGCCATCGCTACCGAGACCCTTGTTTTTGTGCGTTGGTTTTCCACGTCTCTTTTTTACCTTATCTTATTTTATCGGAATAATACGTATCGTAATACGTTTGGTATGCGCCGGAACGGACGCCATCCAGCCAGCCTTGGTTGTGCAGATACCAGGCAATTGTTTCCGCCATCCCTTTTTCAAACGTATACGCGGGCGTCCAACCCAACGTTTTTGTGATCTTCGCGTTGTCTATGGCATACCGCCTGTCATGCCCCAGCCGGTCTTCCACGTGTGCGATCAGGTCTTCCGGTTTATCCAGCGCTTGCAGGATGTTGCGGACGATCTCTATATTCGCCCGTTCGTTGTTTCCGCCGATATTATAGACTTCCCCGACCACGCCTTTATCTAATACGGCATCGATGGCGCTGCAATGATCCAAAACATGCAGCCAGTCGCGCACCTGCATCCCGTCGCCGTATACGGGCAGTTTTTTCTCTTCCAGCGCATTGCCGATCATCAGCGGGATCAGTTTCTCGGGAAATTGATAGGGTCCATAGTTATTGGAGCATCGCGTAATGTTCACGGGCAGTTTGAATGTTTTGTTATAGGCGCGTACCAGCATATCCGCCGAAGCTTTACTCGCGGAATAGGGGCTGTTGGGCGCAAGCGGCGTTGTTTCCCGGAACATGCCCGTCTTGCCGAGCGCACCGTACACTTCGTCGGTGGATACCTGCAGATACTTGACCCCTTCGCGGTACGTGGGGTATCCCGCCGCGTCTTTGCCCGTCTGCCAGGCAGATTTTGCCGTATCCAGCAGGCACTGCGTGCCAAACACGTTTGTCCGCAAAAAAATATCAGGGTCGTGTATGCTGCGGTCCACATGCGTTTCGGCCGCAAAATTCACGACAAAATCAAACGGATAGGTTGCAAAAAGCGAGGAGACGAGCGTTCTGTTTGTGATATCTCCCTTGATAAATATATGCCGCGCATCTTTCTCCAAGTCCTTCAGGTTTTCCAGGTTTCCCGCATAGGTCAGTGCATCCAGGTTCACGATCGTCCAATCCGCATGTTTGTCCCTTGCATAGTTTACAAAATTGGATCCGATGAACCCGGCGCCGCCCGTGACTAAAACAGTTCTCATATATGTCTCCTTTAAAAACAAACCTTGGATTCTGCAAGAGAAGGCAGTTTTTTATCTTTTTCAGACAAAAGCAGCGCCAGCCCTTCGAGCGGCCAGTCCACTCCGATCTCCTGGTCATCATAAATGATGCCGCCGTCATATTCCGGGTGATATAGGTTTGTGCACTTATAGGTGAATACCGCCTCGTCCGACAGCACCAGAAAACCATGCGCGAATCCTTCGGGCACGTAGAACATCTTCTTGTTTTCGCCCGAGAGAACGACGCCCGCATATTTCCCGTATGTCGGAGAGTTTTCCCGCAGATCTACGCCTACGTCGTATACGCTGCCCGAAATGACGCGCACCAGTTTGCCCTGCGGGAATCTCGTCTGGAAATGCAGGCCGCGCAGAACGCCTTTTTTGGATTTTGATTGGTTATCCTGCACAAAAATCATATCCAAGCCGGCGTCCATAAATACCGCGCGGTTGTATGTCTCCATGAAATAGCCCCGCTCGTCCCCGAACACCTGCGGTTCGACGACGACTAGGCCCTCTATCGCCGTTTTAATCACTTCAATCTGTGCCATCTATGTTGCCGATCCTTTCTTCCAATCGGTCGATATATTTCCCATATTCCGTCTTGAGCAGCGGCTTCGCCAATTTCTTCAGCTGTTTGCCGTCTATATAGCCCATGCGGTATGCAATCTCCTCAATACAGGCGATATATAAGCCCTGGCGCTTCTGTATCGTCGCCACGAAATCGGCCGCCGCATTCAGATCGTCGTATGTGCCCGTATCCAGCCAGGCCGTCCCCCTGCCGATCAATTTTACATGCAGCAGCCCTTTTTTCAGATATGTTTCATTGACAGTCGTTATTTCCAGTTCTCCCCGCTTGGAAGGCTTGATGCTTTTTGCGATCTCCACAACCTCGTTGTCATAAAAATACAGCCCCGGGACCGCATAGTTAGATTTGGGTTTGGCAGGCTTTTCCTCGATAGAAACGGCTCTCCCCTTTTTATCGAACTCCACCACACCGTATGCCTGCGGCTCGCTTACATAATAGCCAAAAATGAGCGCGCCTTTCTCCAGTTTTGCTACCTGCCTGAGTTCCTCGAAAAACCCTGGGCCAAAAAATATGTTGTCCCCCAACACCAGCGCGCACGGATCCTCTCCGATAAAATCCTCTCCGATGATGAAGGCTTCGGCCAGCCCATTGGGCGCCTCCTGTACCTTGTAGGAAAAGCGCAGCCCCAATTCTTCCCCGCTGCCAAACAGATTTCTAAACAGCGGCAGATCCCGCGGTGTAGAAATGATCAAAATATCCCGTATCCCGGCCATCATCAGCGTAGACAGCGGATAATAGATCATCGGTTTGTCGTATATGGGAAGCAGCTGTTTGGATACCGATTTGGTGATCGGGTATAATCTGGTGCCCGAACCGCCCGCCAGTATGATCCCTTTCATGCGTTTCTCCTTTCCTGTTCCAATCGCAGATATTCTTGCAGAGCATCTTCCCATGCCCGGAAAACATTCTTGCCTATTTTCTTCAGCGCGGCATTTTCGAGAACGCTCCACTTAGGCCGTTTCGCGGGCCGGAGATATTCCTCGCTCGTCACGGGCAAAACGTGTACGTCTATTTTTTCCAAGGCAAATATCTTTTTCGCAAAATCATACCAGCTGCACTGTCCTTCGCAGGTAGCATGGTACAGCCCGTAGGCGCCCGTCCCCAGCAGCGCACAGACGGCGTTGCTCAAGTCCACCGTAGAGGTGGGCGAACCGATCTGGTCGTTCACGACGCGCAGCGTACCATTTTTCTGCGCCAGCTTCAGCATGGTCCGGACAAAGTTGTTGCCTTCCCCATACAGCCAGGCCGTCCGCAGGATATACGATTTTCTATGGATAGACCGGATAAACTCTTCCCCTTCGAGCTTGGTTTTCCCGTAAACGGTGACGGGCGCGCATGCGTCGGTCTCCATGTACGGCCGGGGACTCCCGTCCTTCAGAATGGGGATGCCGCTGAACACATAATCGGTGGAAATATGCACCAACTCCATCTCTTTTTCCCGGCAGACCTCCGCCAGGTTTTTGGGGCCCAGCGCATTGACGTTCCGCGCATTGTCCACATCCGCCTCGGCCTTGTCCACATTCGTGTAGGCCGCACAGTTGACGACGGCGGAAGGGTTTGTCTTGCCCACGATTGCTTCTAGAGAATCCTTGCATGTGATATCCACATCCGGGTAATCAACGGCAAAAAAAGTTTGGCCGGCCTTCTTCAGCACCCGCTGCATCTGCCGCCCAAGTTGTCCGTTCGATCCAACGATCAGTATCATATGAATTCCCTCCAACAGGCATGATCCGATTCTTTATTGTCCCAACTATTTTATTGTAAATTAGAACGGAGGGAATGTCCAGTTCCCATCCTATTATTCATATTTTTGCAACAAACCGCCCGCGCTTCAGGGCGCCTGGTTCTTCCATTTTCTGAAATATTTGCGCATGGAGGACAACTGGATCAGAAAAAACCGGATTTTTTTATCGCTCGCGCGCTGCCAGTAATGATACACCACAAAAGCCGGGTTATACTGTGTGCGCGCATACCGGCGGATCTTCCTGCCCAGATCGGCATCCTCAAAATACAAAAAGAAGCGTTCGTCGAACCCGCCGACTTTCTTCAAAAGATCCGTGCGGACGAACAGGAAGCACCCTGTGCAAAATTCGATGTCAAACGCGGTGTCCGGGTCTTTTTCGCGCATTTCAAAGGCTTCCCTGTATTTTTTAAGCGCGCCGATCCTGCATTTCCTGGAAAGGAGGTATAAAACCTTTGGATTGCGCTTGGGCAGTATCTGCAACTCGCCGTTCGGATACAGCACCTTGGGGGTGACCAGCCCGATCTCCTGGTGTGCATCCAAATACGCGCTCAAAGCACCGATGACATCGTCTTTGATAAAAATATCCGGATTGATACATGCGTGGTATTGGGAACGTATCCTGTCCAGTATCAGGTTGTGCCCTCGGCCAAAGCCAACGTTTTCCTTATTTTCCATCAGCGTGATATGCCCGTCGTCCCGGCTTTTCACGATTTCAATGGTACGGTCGGTAGACCCGTTGTCTATCACATACAGATGATACGCCACGCCGCGCACATGGGCGGCGATGGAATCCAACAGTTCGCCGATATGTTTTTCACTATTGTATGTCACTACGGACATGGATACCGAATACGCAGGCATATGTTTCCCTTTTATAAAATTATGGTCTCCCGTTTTTCATCCGCACTACATGTTAACATACCACATACATCCGTTCAAGAAACAGATTGTAAACAGTGGCTACATTTTTCTTGAGGATATGGTTGCGCGGCGCGCATACTCGCCTTATAATTTTATTATACAAGTATGTGCGGAGGAAAAAAACATGCGGGCATTCCCCATCGTCCTGCGCCCCGCCCGGGAAAGCGAATACGAACGCCTCAGCGAGATCTCCTTCTGCGCAAAACGACAGTGGGAATATCCGGAAGCCTATTTTTCCATCTGGAAAGAAGAACTGACCATCACCCCCGCCTATATCCGAAAAAACCGCGTTTTTGTGGCGGAAGCGGAGGGGCAGGCCGTCGGTTATCTCTCCCTGGCCGAAGTAAAGGAAAGTTTTTACGCGGGTAAAGTATTTGTCCGGCAGGAAGTTTGGCTGGAACACATCTTCATCTATCCTCCCTACCTCTATCAAGGGATCGGGCGGAGGCTGGTCGCCCATGCGGCCCGCTATTGCCGGGAAAAGGGTATCCATCACCTGTTCCTGTTCAGCGATCCGCACGCCAACGGATTCTATGATAAAATAGGCGCCGTCTATCTTGGAGAATCTCTTTCGAGCATAGAGGGGCGCACGGTCTCCCTGTACCGCTATGATATCCCCCCGCGGCCGGATCCTACGTATTGACAGGCATTCCCGCATATGCTATGATAACTCACAACTATAAAAACTATAAAAAAACATTTTGACAAAGAAAGTAGGCCGGGTCCTGGCTCATAGAGAGCCTCGGAAGGTGAAAAGAGGCAGACGACCCCCGGCTGAAAATGGCTTTTGAATGGCGTACCGAAGCAGATCCGCTTAGGCTACGACAGGCCCGCCTGTTACAGCGGCAAAGTATAAAAGGGCTGGCGGTTGCCCGATGTACTTAGTGAGGCTTTTGCCGTGAGGCACAGGCGAATTGAAGTGGTAACACGGGATATTCCCCGTCTTCAGGCGAAGACGGGGTTTTTTGTTTCTCTTTTTAATAGTATAATTAGAAATATAACAACCGATAGAAAGGGTTCCGATCATGAAAATCAGCGACGTGCTTTCCAGTAGACCGATCACCGTATCCTGCGAAGTGTTCCCGCCCAAAACGGACGGGGCGCTGGATTCGGTCCTGACAACGGTCCGGAAAATTGCAAAACTTTCCCCCGATTTTATCAGCGTCACCTATGGTGCCGGCGGTGGGACTTCTCAAAATACGCTGCGGATCGTCTCGCATATTCAACAAGAGCTGCACACCACGGCCCTCGCGCATTTAAGCTGTGTTTCTTCCACCAAAGAGGAGATTTTTTCTATCCTACAGGAGATGCGGCAGAAAAAGATCGAAAATATACTCGCTTTGCGGGGAGATATTCCCGCGGGCACGGCGTTTCCCTCCCCCGGGCAATATCAATATGCCTACCAGCTTGTCGAACAGATCAAAGCTTTTGGAGGCTTCTGCATAGGGGCGGCCTGTTATCCCGAAGGCCACGTGGAAAGCGCCAGCAAGGAAGAAGATTTGGTCCACCTAAAACAAAAAGTGGATTGCGGCTGCGATTTTCTGACCACGCAATTATTTTTTGATAACAGCGTATTATACAGCTTCCTATACCGTGCGCTGGCCAAAAATATCGAGGTGCCCATCCTCGCAGGCATTATGCCCGCCGTCAACGGCAAGCAGATCGCACGCATGTGCGCACTTTCGGGCGCTTCGCTTCCTTCCCGTTTCAAGGCAATCGTCGATAAATTTGGGGATGACCCCCGCTCCATGAAACAGGCCGGCATCGCCTACGCGACCGAACAGATCATAGACCTGATCGCCAACGGTATTCACGCGATCCATATCTATACAATGAACAAACCCGACGTCGCCGCCAGCATCCTGCATAATCTTTCGCATATCGTCGGCAAGTCCGATTGGGAGCATATAAAACAATGAAGATCGATCCGGCGGAAGTACGGCGCTATCTCGGTTACCATGGCCATCCCGCGGGAAAACCGATAGAAGAACTGATAGCGAGTTGTTCACAGGAACTTTTGGGGGCGGTATCTCCGCGTTCGCTTTACCGCACATTCGATCTGGAATTGTCGGATAGGGACACGCTCTCTCTGGCAGGGTTTACCGTACAGAGCAAAAGCCTGTACGCCCACCTGACGGGCTGCACCCGCGCGGCGCTGTTTGCCGCTACGCTCGGTCCCGCGCCTGATCTGCTCCTGCGCCGATATGCCAAAACAGACATCACGCGCGCAGCAGTCTTGCAGGCCTGTGCCGCCGACCTGATTGAATCTTACTGCAACGAAGAAGAAGGCGCCGTTGCCCGGGAAGCAGAGCGCCAGGGTTTTTTTATCCTGCCGCGGTTCAGTCCCGGATACGGCGATTTTTCCCTGCGGCACCAAAAAGATATGTTGGGCGTCCTAAACAGCAGCAAGCAAATAGGGCTCAGCCTGACGGAGAGTTTCATGCTTGTGCCCACCAAGTCCGTGACCGCCGTCATCGGGTTCACCACAAAAAAAACCAACCGCAGCACAGGCGGCTGTGCCCCCGGCGGTTGCGCGCACTGCAGTGCCCTGCGCTGCCAATTCAGAAGGAGCAAATAAAAACATGCGGATTCTTGAACAATTGGGAAAGCGGATTCTGTTCTTTGACGGGGCGATGGGCACCATGCTCCAGCAGGCGGGCCTGCGGCCCGGCGAGTTGCCCGAATTATGGAACCTCCGTCATCCCGATACCGTCCTGGATATACACCGCGGCTATCTCCGGGCCGGCTGCGACATCCTGAAGACCAATACCTTCGGCGCGAACCGCCTGAAACTGGAGAGCGCCGGCACGACCCCGGCCGAGGTCATAACCGCGGCGGTCCGTCTTGCCAAACAAGCGGCGGCAGAATACCCGGGAGAACGATATGTCGCTATGGATATCGGCCCCACGGGCAAGCTTTTGCATCCCATCGGCGACCTTTCTTTTGAAAACGCCTATGCGGCTTTTGCCGAAATGGCCGTCGCAGGAGAAAAAGCGGGCGCCGACCTTATCCTTATCGAAACGATGAGCGATACCTACGAGGTCAAGGCGGCCGTCCTGGCTGCCAAAGAAAACACGCATCTGCCCGTATTCGCCACGATGGTGTTCGACCAGCGCGGCAAACTGTTGACGGGCGGAGATATCCCCGCCGCGGTCACTTTGCTGGAAGGACTGCGGGTAGATGCGCTCGGCATCAACTGCGGTCTCGGGCCCATTCAGGTGGAAGAACTCATCGACACGCTCACCGCCTGTTGTTCTACGCCTGTCGTGCTCAACCCAAACGCTGGTATGCCCAAAAGCAGGAACGGTGAAACCGTATACGATGTGGATGCCCGGACATTCGCCGCCGCGATGCAGCGGCTCGTCCAAAAAGGCGCTTGGGTGGTCGGCGGCTGTTGCGGTACGACGCCGGCGCATATCGCCTCTACCGTTGCATACTGTCGGGAACAAACGCCATTGCCTCTGCCGCAGCATGCGTTCGGGACCGTCTCTTCGTATACGCACGCCGTAAAACTGGGCGGTACGCCGGTGCTCATCGGCGAGCGGATCAACCCCACCGGCAAATCACGCTTTAAACAGGCACTGCGCAATAACGAACTCGATTATGTCTTAACGGAAGGACTGCAACAGCAGAAGAACGGCGCGCATATATTGGACGTCAACGTCGGCCTGCCCGAGATCGACGAAGCCGCCATGATGCAGCTCGTCGTCACCCAGCTGCAAAGCGTTCTGGACCTGCCGCTGCAGATCGACACATCCGACCCGGCGGTCCTTGCGGGCGCGTTGCGCCTGTATAACGGCAAAGCCCTGATCAATTCTGTAAACGGCAAAGAAGCATCCATGAAAGCCGTGTTCCCGCTTGTCCGCCAATACGGCGGCGTGGTCGTTGCCCTGACACTGGATGAAAACGGGATCCCGCCCACGGCCGAAGGCCGGCTGGCCGTTGCCGAGAAAATCCTTGCGGCGGCAGCCTCGTACGGTATCCCCAAAAAAGACCTGCTTTTCGACCCGCTGACCATGGCGATCAGCGCCGACCCAGGCGCGGCAAAAATCACGCTGCATGCCCTGGCCCTGATCAAAAACAAACTGCATGCGAACACGATACTGGGCGTATCCAACGTTTCTTTCGGGTTGCCGCAAAGGGAAAATATCAACGCGGCCTTCTTCTCGCTGGCGCTGCAAAACGGGCTGGACGCCGCCATTTTAAACCCGGCGTCGGTTCCCATGCAAACGACATACTATGCCTCCAACGCGCTTTTGGGAAAAGACCCGCAATGCGCGGCGTATATCGCGCGATATGCGGGCAGGAAGGCTGAGGCCTTAAAGAAAGAGGAGACTTCCTTCTCCCTTTATGATGCCATCACACAGGGACTGAAAAAACAGGCCGCCTTATCGGCGACCGCTCTGGTGCGTTCCCAGGACCCGCTTGAAATTATCCATGCGCAGCTCGTTCCCGCGCTGGATCATGTGGGCAAAGCCTTCGAACAGGGGACTTTGTTCCTGCCGCAACTGCTGATGAGCGCCGATGCCGCAAAAGCCGCCTTCGATGTCATGAAAACACATATGCGGGGAGGCGCGGGCATAAGCGGTAAAGGAAAGATCGTGCTGGCCACCGTATATGGCGATATCCATGACATAGGGAAAAATATCGTGAAAGTCCTGCTCGAAAACTACGGCTACGACGTGGTCGATTTGGGAAAAGATGTGCCGGTGGAAAGCATCGTGGAAACTGTCGTGCAGCAACATGTCCACCTGGTCGGGCTCAGCGCCCTGATGACCACTACGGTGGCCAATATGGAAGCGACGATCCACCGCCTGCGGGCGGCGGCTCCCGCCTGCAGGATCATGGTGGGCGGCGCCGTCCTCACGGAAGAATATGCCGCCATGATCGGCGCCGATTTTTACGGCAAAGATGCCATGGCGGCCGTCCGGTACGCCGAAACACTTTTTTCATAAACCATCGGGCAATAAAAGCATGCGGATGCCGCATGCTTTTATTGCCGCTTTTTCTCCTTTTTCCCTAAAAGATCAATGGTACCGTCTGCCAAAGATGGCTTTCAATGTTTTTCGCATAGAGGGGATGTTTACACCGCGTTCCACATCGCCCTTGAATTTGGAAGATGCCGTCTTTAAGGTAAAAGAGTAATACGCTCTGTACTCGTTTCTTTCCGGGTCATATGGAAGGTAAAAGTCGAGCAGCCGTATATCCGCATTGGGGATGAACACACTGCCCGGATGCCTGGCCACGGACGTCCCGATGGAAAAAGCTACAAGAGAATCCGCATAATTTCTATATGCCGATAGCATACCCGCCATTTTCTGGAAAAACTTTCTCCCCTGCCCGCTTTTTTCCACAAGGTTTTTATACCCTTCTTTGCCGAGATAAATGAGAGCGCTCATGTTCTGCCCGATGAGCAGGATCTCCTGTTCGCTCTTAAAAAGCCCGGTCTTCACATAAAGCGGGATGGCATATATCGCAGGGTCTACGGGCGTGGAAGGGGGTGCATAAACAGGTGTGGGTTGTTGTACCGGCGGCACATAGGCCTTTTCTGCCTGCATAGCGGGAAGAATACGGCCGCAATGCGGACAAAAGCGTTCCCCCGCCTCGATTTTAGCGCCACAATATGAGCAAAACATAACTGTCTCCTTTACACAGTTTATTTTATACCCTATGGGAAAGAAGGGCAATGCTTTCCTCCCGCTCATCCTATATTCCGCACAGGTCGTCCCCGTCGCCTTATTTTCCCAAAAAAACCGAAAAATTGGATATCTATGGGAAAAACATGCAAGAAATTGTATCTGCCTATTGAAATTCATACACTTTCTATTTACAATAAGTACTGTATCTGTTATCTGACTTCAGGGTACAAAATTGAAAAGAAGGCATAGGATCATGCAGAATAATTCTCATAATGTAAGACATTCTTCCCGTCGTATCCCCGACGCCCGTTCGAATTATCGTACCAAAAAATCCAGTCTGAAGGATACAATCCTGTTGATATTGTTTTACCCGTTATCTTTCCTGTATTTCGAACTTCTCTTGAAGGGGACGCTGGGAAGCAACATTTTCGACCGATACTTTGGCTACATTTTTTTGTTCTCGTTCTCCAGTGGACTGGCGGTATACTTCTTATGCAACCTTTCTTCCAAACCAAAACTGAACCGCATTCTCTCCATCTGCACATTGTCTGTGGTGATATTCCTTTTTTTGGTAGAGTTTTTCTGTAAGCAGACTTTTACGTTCTTTATGGGCCTGCAAGTTATTTTTGCAGCGACCGGCGATGTTTTCAAGAGCTACAGCGTAACGATTATCAGTATGGTCTTGAAAAGCCTGCATATTGTGATCTTGTTCCTTCTGCCGCTCGGCGTTTATGTGTTCTTGCTGAAAAAGCCCGTTTCTCGGCGCATTTCTCCTTTTTATACAAAAATCGTGCCGCTGGGCGCCTCCATTCTTATGTATGTCGTTTCCATCATATGTATTTTCTCGTCTTCTTCCGGAATCATCACGACCCGAGAATATTACCGGAGCGAATTCGATATGACGCAGTCTTCCCTGCGGTTCGGATTGCTGACCGGCTTCCGGCTGGATGCGCAATATTGGGTCTTCGGTACGCCCGCGCCGGATGCGACCGTCACCGGCGAAACAGACCTCAATAATGTGACCGTCAGCCCTTCCGATTCAGGAGAGACTTCCAGCGTAGAACCCGAACCCTCGGTCATAGAATATGATTACAATATCATGGACATCGACTTCAACAGCATGATCGCAGAAGAAACGGACAGCACGCTGCTCAGTATGGACGAATATTTCTTCTCCCTTTCGGGCACCAAACAAAATGAATATACGGGCCTGTTCGAGGGCAAAAACCTGATCCTCATCACGGCAGAGGCTTTCTCTCCCTATGTGATCAGCAAAGATCTGACCCCGACGCTATATAAGCTTGCCAACAACGGGTTTGTCTTCACAAATTATTACCAGCCTGCCTGGGGTGTGAGCACTTCCGATGGGGAATATTCCGCATTTACGGGCCTGGTCCCCAAATCGGGCGTCAACAGCATGCTGCAAAGCGCGGACAATAACATGTATTTCACGATGGGCAACCAGTTGTCCCGGTTGGGATACCTGACGCTGGCTTACCATAACAATACGTACACATACTATTCCAGGAACCTGACCCACCCCAATTTGGGCTATTCAAAGTTCATTGCGGTCGGCAACGGTCTGGAAGGTCTCACAAGCTGCTGGCCAAAATCCGATCTGGAGATGTTTCAGCATTCGGTGGACGACTATATTGCCAAGCAACCCTTCCATGCATATTATATGACGGTGAGCGGGCACTGTAATTACACCTTTATAGGCAATATGATGGCCTATAAAAACAGGGATGCGGTTGCCGATATGGATGCTTCGGAGCAGATAAAGGCCTATATCGCCGCCAACCTGGAATTGGAATACGCGATGGAATACCTCGTGAATCGCCTGGAAGAAGCGGGCATCGCGGACGATACCGTGATCGTCCTTACGGCCGACCATTACCCCTATGGATTGGAACAAGGCTTTGAGGGCAATACGGAAGATTATCTGAATGAACTCGTCGGCCACACGGTGGAAAAGAATTTCGAGCTGCATAAAAACACGCTCATCCTTTGGAGCGGCTGTATGGACGAACCCGTCGTGATAGACGAGCCCTGCTACAGCCTGGATATATTGCCCACCCTTTCCAACCTGTTTGGGCTGGAATATGATTCGCGGCTGATGATCGGCAGAGACGTTCTCTCCGATACTACGCCGCTCGTCATCTTCCGCAACTACAGCTGGATTACAGACATGGGCTATTATAACGCAACAACCGATACGTTTGAGGCCACCACCGATACCGAAGTTTCGGACGAATATATCGAATCGATTTCCTATATCGTCAAAAATAAAGTGACCTTCTCCAAATATATCCTGGAGAAAGATTATTACAACCTACTGTTCGGTTAAAAAACGCCATTTCCCTGATACGCGGGAGGAAAAAGCCAACATGCCACAAAAAATGATGCTTGTGCTCAATCCCGTATCGGGGAAAAGGGCGGGCATGCTGAATCGGCAAAAATTGCTGAAAATACTGCAGCAGAAATTTGACGTAACCCTTTTTTTAACGCGCGCCCGCGACGATGCGACAATCCTTGTAAAGGAAAATGCACCCAACTACGATGTCGTCGCCTGTTGCGGAGGGGACGGCACGATCAACGAGATCGTCGCCGGCGTGTTGTCTCTTTCAAAAAAGCCGCCCATTGCTTGCATACCTGCGGGAACGACGAACCTTCTCGGGGATACGCTGGGGCTTTCCCACCGGTTGCTCTCCGCTGCGGAGCATATGCTTACCAGTATCCCGCGGCCTTTTGATGTGGGAGAAATGGGCAAAAACCACTTCACAAGCGTGGCTTCTTTCGGTGCGTTTGCAGATTCTTCTTATAACACCTCGCAAAGGTTAAAAAACATGCTGGGATATTCAGCGTATGTCATCGGCAGTATTAAAAGCCTTTCAAAGCTGCGCAAGTATACCCTCAAAATATCCCGGGGCAACAAAACATATACGGACGAATATATATTTGGCTCCGTTTCCAATTGTGTCGCCGTAGGCGGGGTCATAAGATTCGCGCCCGGCGTCGTCGTGGTGGACGACGGTCTTTTTGAAACCGTATTGGTTAAAACGCCCCGAAACATCGCCGATCTGAGCAAGATACTGTCCTGTGTCCGGAAAAGAGAATACCTGCCCGAATATTTCGATTATTTTCAAACGGATACCGTTGGCATCTGCTCTGAAGAACCGATCCCCTGGACGATCGACGGCGAATACCGGGGAGATTTCAGTGACGTGGGGATCCGGGTCCTGCACAACGCGATCTCCCTTTATTATTGATGCTTTGCCATACAAAAAACGCAGTATAAATTCCGTAAAAAAATTTTGATCGGGGTAAACCCATATGTCTGCCAATTCCAAACTCCAATGTCTGGCCGTCGGCGCCGGCGCCATAGGGAAATCCATCAGCGGCCATATCTTTCCGAAAATCGGCGCCGATTTTCTATACGCGGAAATCGACGACGCCGTCATACGCGATATCAACCACCGGGGCGGGTACGACCTCTATTCCACATCCACCGGGCAATCCGTGGATATCCTGCCGGTGCGGGGGATCCGTGCCGCGCATACGGAGGCAGACGAAGTTTTGGCATTCGCCCAAACCGCGGACGTTTACTGTACGGCGATCGGCGCCGTGAACATGCCTGCTTTCGCTCCTACGCTTGTCAAATGGCTGCGGGCGCGCAGCGGGAACAAACGGCTGGTCCTGCTGCTGTTCGAAAACGGCACGGGACTGCACGAGCTTTTGGAAGACGCGGTCTGCTCGGCTTTTGGCGAGATCCCCGCATGGTTCAGCATAGCGCACGCTTCGATCGAGCGGATCACCAAAAAATTCACGACGGAGCAAGGGGAACGCAACGTCATGACCGAAGCGTTCATCCCGCCTATCCTGACGCGCGCCGGGCTGGAAGATACGTTCATACCCCATTACCCTGCCTATTTTACATTGGTGGAAGAGGCGGAAGATTATTATTACCGGAAGCTGTATTTGAACAACATCGGCCATGCGGTCCTGGGTTACCTGGGCAGCGCCAAAGGGTACGAAACGACGGTCCAGGCCGTGCATGACCCGGAAATAGCCGCCACGCTTGCCTCCGTATGGAAAAGCACCGGCGAAATGGTGCGGAGAAAATTCGGGTTTACCCAACGCGAAATCGACGAATACTTCGAAGGCCGGCTTCGTTGTTACAAGAATACGGCGCTGGCCGATCCGCTTGCACGGCTTTGCCGGGCGCCTATCCGGAAATTGGGGCGCGAAGAACGCATCATCGGCGCGCTGGAACTATGTTATCATGATCATATCCCGATAGAACCCTTCTTCCCGCTGCTCTACCGGGCAATTCATTATACCGCGCCGGGAGAACCGCAGGCAGACAAACTGCAAAAATTGTTGCAGGCCCGCGGCATCGAGGGCGTCTTGCGGGAAGTCTGCGGGATATCCCCGGAAGAAGCGCTTTTCCCGATACTGGTAAACGGGTACCAAAACGTTCCCTGACCCGGATTTGACCACAGGAGAATAAGCGGCCCATTCAGATCCTTATTCCTTGTGCCGAACCCCTGTTTCCTGTAGAATAGGACATAAATGAACAGGCGTTGCTCTTCGCGTCTGGCGGAACGTAGAGATCCCGAAGGCATAAAAATATTTGCAGATGGAGACGGAACATGATCAAGCTATATGAAAGCGGCGTTTATCTGATAAACGGCAGGGACATCGTAACAGACCCGGCCGCTCTCAGGCAAAAAGCGGGGAAGGCCCCTTCACCGGAAGAGGCAAAAAAAGGAACCATGGCCTATGCCATTCTTAAAGACCATACCGTATCGGGCGATATGGATACCCTGCACTTACAATACGACAGCCTTTCTTCGCACGATATCACCTATGTCAGCATCATCCAGACTGCCCGTGCCAGCGGCATGGACTATTTCCCTCTTCCCTATGTGCTTACCAATTGCCACAACAGCCTTTGCGCCGTCGGCGGCACAATCAACGAAGACGACCATAAATTCGCGCTTTCCGCGGCAAAGAAATACGGCGGCATCTACGTCCCCCCCAACCTGGCGGTCATTCACAGCTACAACCGCGAAATGATGGCCGGCTGCGGCCGCATGATCCTCGCTTCAGACAGCCATACCCGCTACGGCGCCCTGGGCACAATGGGGGTCGGCGAAGGCGGCGGCGAACTGGCAAAACAGCTCCTGGGCCGCACCTACGATATAAAAATACCCGAAGTCATCGCCGTTTATTTGACGGGCAAATTAAAAAAAGGCGTCGGCCCGCACGACGTGGCGCTTTCCATCGTAGGCAAAGTGTACGCCAACGGATACGTTAAAAACAAAGTGATGGAATTCGTCGGGGACGGGATCGCAAACCTCAGTGTGGAGTACCGCAACGGGATCGACGTCATGACGACGGAGACCGCCTGCTGGAGCTCCATCTGGCAGACGGACGACGCGGTAAAACAATATTTCGAGATACACGGCAGGCCCGAAGCCTACCGGGAACTCCGGCCGGCGGACATCGCGTATTACGACGGCATGGTTTATGTGGATCTTTCGCAGATCAAACCGACCATCGCCATGCCCTTCCACCCAAGCCACACCTACACAATAGAAGAGTTCAAAGCCAATACGCCGGATATTTTGGATCATGTGGAAAAAGCCGGCCGCAAGCAGTTCGAAGGACAAAATGTGCACTTCGAACTAAAGAGCAAATACAGAAACGGCGCCTTTTATGCAGACCAGGGAATCATCGCGGGCTGTTCAGGCGGTATTTTTGATAACCTCTGCGCTGTGGCGGACATACTGGAAGGGAAATCCATCGGCAACGACACATTCTCGCTGAGCGTATATCCGGGCAGTCAGCCGGCCTATATGGAACTTATTAAAAACGGCAGCATCGCCAAGATCATGGAAGCGGGCGCCATTTTGCGGGAATGCTTCTGCGGTCCCTGCTTCGGCGCAGGCGATACGCCGGCCAACGGAGAATTCTCCATCCGGCATACGACGCGGAACTTCCCCAACCGCGAAGGTTCGCAGCCCGGGCAAGGACAATTGGCCAGCGTGGCCCTGATGGACGCGCGTTCTATCGCCGCCACCGCGATCAACGGCGGCAAACTGACCGCCGCCACCGAGCTGGATATCGACTATACAAAACCCGTTTACCATTTTGACCAATCGATCTACGCCAAACGCGTATTCAACGGTTATGGGAAAAAGAACACTTCTCTCCCGCTGAAGATGGGCCCGAGCATCAAAAACTGGCCCGCGATCCCCGCGCTTTCCGAAGATCTGCTGCTGCGGGTCGTTTCGTATATTACCGATCCGGTGACGACAACGGACGAACTCATTCCTTCGGGCGAGACTTCTTCGTATCGTTCCGACCCGCTGCGCCTGGCCGAATTCACGCTCAGCCGCAAAGACCCGGCCTATATTGGCCGTGCAAAACAAGTGCATGCCCTTGAAACCGCTCGGGAAGAAGGCAAAGACCCCCGCGATATTTCGGAAGAACTCAAAACCGTATATACGGTGATCCGCTCGCTTCCGGCGGGCGCAGATACAGACCCTAAGAGCACCGTCATCGGCAGCGCCATCTTTGCCAACAAACCCGGCGACGGCTCTGCCCGCGAACAGGCGGCCAGTTGCCAGCGCGTTTTGGGCGGTGCAGCCAACCTTGCGCTTGAGTACGCAACCAAACGCTATCGTTCCAACCTGATCAACTGGGGCATGCTTCCCTTCCTCGTAGGGGACCCGGCTGCCTTTGCCATCGGCGATTATGTTTTCGTCCCTGGCATCCGGAAAGCGATTTTGGGAGACGGCACCCGCACGGCCTATGTTATCCGCGGGGAGAAAGCAACGCCTGTCGCGCTATCGCTGGGCGATCTTACCGCCGGCGAAAAACAGGTCCTGATAGACGGCTGCCTGATCAACTATTACAGGAAACAAAACTGAAACCCCTATCAAAAAGCGCCCGTACGGGCGCTTTTTGATTATCCGATCACCTGTATCTCTTTCGTATATGCGTTCAATGTCTCCACCCCCTCCGGGGTAGCCAGCACAAGGTCCTCTATGCGTATACCGAAACGTCCGGGCAGATAAATGCCCGGTTCTATGCTGAACGTCATGCCCGCGCGTATGGGCATAGGATTATTGGCGGCAACCGAAGGTTCTTCATGCACCTGCAGGCCGATGTTGTGTCCGGTCCTGTGCGTGAAATAGTCTCCATATCCAAACGACGCGATATACCTCCTCGCCGCGGCATCCACTTCGCAGAACGGCACGCCGGGGGCCACTTTCTCACGGGCACGGCGGTTCGCTTCCACTACGATCTGATAATCTTCCGCTGTTCTTCGGTTATGCTTTTAAAGAAAAAAGTGCGCGTCATATCACTCGTGTAGCCAAACGAGGTCTGCCCCGCGTCTACCAGCACTACGTCGCCCGGCTGGAGGCACGCACCACTGTTGGTATGGTGTGGTTCGGCCGCTCCCGCCCCGAAGCAGATGAGATTGTCCACCGGTGCCGCCGGGTCCCCTACCCGCTGGAACTCCGCACACAGCTGTTTGCTCAGCTCCAATTCGGTCATCCCCTCTCTTAAAAAAGAAGGGATCCTGGAAAACACCGCATCGCAGATCTTGGAAGCGCGGCGCATCGCGTCCTGTTCCTGCGCATCTTTGATCATGCGGGCCTCTTCCACCGCAAAGGAACCGATCCGGGGGATCAGGTCGCTGCGGGCTTCCAATAATTCTATCAAAAACTGCGCATGCAGAAACCGGTCGATACCGACGATCCCTGCGGGCAGATAACGGGCCAGGTCTGCCGTCGCGATATCCGTATCGTCATGATATACGGTCGTAAAATTTTCTCCCGGTTGTATCGGGAAAAGTCGGTTCACAAACAGGACCGATTCCCCTTTTGCGGGCACGAGCAGCGCCAGCAGGCGTTCGCCCACATGCGAAACATGCCGGCCAATCAAGTACCCAACCGATACAGGGTCGGATACGATCGTATTTTGGAACCCGCGCGACAGCAAATTTTTTTGTACCGTTTCCACTCTTTTTTGATAAATGTCCATACACTGCCCTCCGTACTTTTTTGCAACCTTTATCCAAACTATACCACGCACGCCTTTTCTTGTCTATTTGCCCGCTTTGAAGGCCGGCGGGCAAAAATACATGTATCTTCCGGCTTTTTATTGTATAATAAAGGAAAATCAATTTTGCACGCATGAAAGGAGAGATATGGGAATTACCTTACAGCCTTTTATCGAGGCGGTCCAAAAGAAAAATCTGCACATTGAAGGCATCGTTCTACTGCAAAACGGAGAAAAAAAAGCGGAAAAATATTTCATTCCGGAACGGCGCCGCAATCAACATTCCGTCAGCAAAAGCTTTGTATCGACAGCCGCCGGCTTTGCCGTCGCGGAAGGACTTTTCGATATCCACGATCCCGTCTCGAAATATTTTGAGAAGGATTTCCCCCAAAACCCTTCTGAAAACCTGCGCAAACTGAAGATACGCGATCTGCTCACCATGGCCAGCGGCCATGACAAACGCTATCTGATGAGCGACGAACGTCCGGGGATCCGCAAACTTACCGACGATTGGGTCAGCTATTGTTTCGCGCAGCCCCTCGTATATGCGCCCGGTGAAAAATTCGTCTATAACAACGCCTGCCCTTATCTTATCGGGGTATTGATACAGCGGCTGACCGGCATGAATCTGGTGGAATATCTGATGCCGCGTCTGTTCGCGCCGCTGGGTATCCCCCGGCCCGAATGGGAGCAAGACCCGCGCGGCTATACGTTCGGCGGCGGCGGCCTCATGATCACGGTGAATGAACTTGCCCGCTTCTCGCAGATGTACCTGCAGAACGGCGTCTGGGAAGGCAAACAGATCGTCCCGCGGGAATGGGTCAAAGAAGCGACCCGCTTCCAGATACAGAGCAACAGCCGTACAAACAAGGCCGATAACATCCTTGGATACGGTTATTACTTCTGGCGCGGACAGCACGATTCTTTCCGCTCCGACGGCATCTATTCCCAATACGGCATCGTGCTGCGGGACAAAAACGCGGTCATCGCCATCAACGCGAACGAAGATCGGCAGCAGATGGTGCTGGATACCGTTTGGGAAACCATCTACCCGACATTATAACGAAAAAAGCACCGGCATGCCGGTGCTTTTTTTTGTGGCAAAACCTTCTCACAGGAAAAGCGATATATCCACCTCGCGAAAAACAGCCATTCCCATGGTTGTTTTTTTGGCCTTTTTCTTGCCCCTACAATAACGCTTCGTTGTATACCGCGCGGGAACCGCCCACAAATTTGGGGCGCACGCGGGCGCATACGATGTTCGCCTTCCCGATCATTTTCAGGCTTAGGCGCACGGGCACGGCCACGCAGGCCATGTGCATCCCGATCAGCGTATTGCCGATATCGATCCCGGCGCGGGCCCGTACCTGTTCGATCAACACCGGCGCTTCCAGCCCTTCATACGCGCAGGTGGCAAAAGATCCGCCCGCCTTGGGCTGCGGCACAACATTGACGATGTCATACCCATATTGTTTCGCCGCTTTTTTCTCTATCACGATCGCCCGGTTCAAATGTTCGCAGCATTGCGCGGCAAGATAAACCCCCGCTTCCCGCAAAACCGGATAAATTCCTGAAAAGATCGCCTGCGCCAGCTCTTTGTTGGAATATGAACCGATCTTGTGCCCGGCCACTTCGCTGGTGGAGCACCCTACGACAAAAATATCGCCGCTTTCCAGTTTTGCTGCCGCCAGCAGCTCTCTGACCGCCTGTTCCGCCTGAGAACGAATTTCCTCATACATGTTTATTGCCTCCCTTGCCGAACTCCCAAAAGACCCGGCAATAAAAATTATTCTACGCTATGTTTCCCCGCATTTTCCAGCATATGCAGCAATATGTTTGCAGAAACATCGGCCGCAGCCTTTTCAAAACTTGCAAAAGAAACCCCGGCTTCTTCATCTGCCAGGTCCGAAACGGTTCGTACGATAACGGAAGCCACCCCGTTTGCCCGGGCTACCTGTGCGATCGCCGCGCCTTCCATTTCCACAGCGGACGCAAAGAAAAGCGCATGCAGTTCTTTTTTCAACACGCTCGACTCCACAAAAATATCGCCCGTGGCGATCACACCCTCTTTTATTTTACTATCCGGCAGTACGTTTGCCGCCGCTCTTTTGAACTCCGCCACCAGGCCGGCGTCCGAATAGTATATCGTGGGCCGGCTGCCGTCTCCCCCGCTGCCCATATATCCACGGACATAATGCAGCGCGCCCAAATCAAAGTCATGCTGCACGGAGGATGTCCCCACGATAAAATCTCCCACGGCAAGCCCTTGCGCAACGCCGCCTGCGATCCCCGTATTGATCAGTTTATCCACGGAAAACCGGTCTATCATGAGCTGCGCGCACATCGCCGCATTGACTTTGCCAATCCCGCTCCGCGCCAATACGGCATCGGTCCCCGCAATCGCGCCCGCCCAAAAATCAATGCCTGCGATCGTGTGTTCCTTTGGCCGCCGCATACGTCCGCGCAGCAATGCGACTTCGCTCTCCATCGCACCTATGATTCCATACATATCTATTGCAATCCTTTTACTTGTATCGTTTTTTATTATTATATCACAAAATCAGAAAAAAGAATGGGCTCCTTTCCGGCTGGCCTGTGCGTGCTTTTCGGACAGAACTTATTGACTATACGCGCGATTTGCCATAAAATAAAAGGTATATGTTTGATCATAATTTGGAGGCGAATGAAATATGGATTGTTGTTTTGATGCGCTATATGATTACAAAAACAGTTGCAGCGCAAAGCACACATTGCTGGAAAAATCGGGACATACAGCGGACACATTGCCCCTGTGGGTCGCGGATATGGATTTCAAGAGCCCTGTGGAAATTATCAATGCGCTAAAGGAAACCGCCGATTTCGGTGTGCTTGGGTATTGCTATGTTCCGGACAAATATCTGGATGCCGTCTGCAAATGGCAAAAAGACTATTTTGATTGGGAAACCTCTAAAGAATGGATCGTCCCTACCCCCGGCGTAGTGAATGCCATCTCTATTGCGATCCGCGCGTTTACCCAGCCCGGCGACGGTGTTTTGTTGCAACGCCCCGTATACTATCCCTTTACAAAAATGACGGAACAAAACAACCGCATAGTCGTGAACAGCCCTCTTGTTTTAAAGAATAATACATATCAGATCGATTTTGAAGATTTTGAAAAACAAATCGTGGAGAACGCGCCCAAGCTCTTCATCCTGTGCAGTCCGCACAACCCTGTCGGACGTGTCTGGACAAAGGATGAACTGGCCCGTATGGGCGATATCTGCGTCAAGCACGGCGTAATCGTCGTTTCAGACGAAATACACGAAGATTTTGCATTCACACGTCCGCATATCCCGTTTGCTTCCATCAAGCCGGAATTCGCCGATATCTCGGTCACATGCACGGCGCCCAGCAAGACCTTCAATATCCCGGCCTTGCGCGCTTCCAACATATTTATCCCCAATGAGAAACTACGGGAATCGTTTGTCGCGGAAAAAGAGCGCTGCGCGATCAATATCAACCTAATGGGTATCGTCGCCTGTCATGCGGCGTATACCTGCGGTGCGGATTGGCTGAAGCAGTTGAAAGCTTACCTGCAGACAAACATCTGGTATGTGCGGGATTTCGTGGAAAAGAACCTGCCGCAGATTAAGTTTATAGAGCCGGATGGCACTTTCCTTGTCTGGCTGGATTTCCGTGCGCTGGGTCTTTCTCACGACGAACTGATAGACTTGATCGAGAAAAAAGCAAGGCTCTGGCTGGACGACGGCGCCATGTTCGGCGAAGAAGGGGAAGGGTTCCAACGGGTCAATATCGCTTCTCCGCTGTGCGTGATCGAAGAAGCCATGCAGCGGCTCAAAACAGCGGTCGACGCTCTGTAATCGTTTGCGGAAATGAAAAGAAAGAAACAGCCGGCATAACCGGCTGTTTCTTTCTTTTCTATCATAAGTATGTTACTGCTCATATTGCTGCTTTTTTTCAGTGCGTATGGGGCTTGTCCTTTTTCAATTGTATCCCTTTTACTTCGTGGATCAGTGAATAAAAATCCTGCGTAAAAGTCTCTTCCGCCGTAAACGTAGCGTCATGGTAGATCAGGGCCCGCAAAACATCGGGGGCCGCCGTCACGGCACCGATCCCCTTTTTGCACAGATCCAGCACTTGCTGCGTATTTTTGAAACTGGCTGCCAATACATCCGAAGGAATATTGTGGATCCGCAGCATGTTGTGTATATCCGCCGCGACCTGCACGCCGTCGGCCCCCATATTGTCCAGCCGGTTCACGTAGGGAGCCGTATAGCGCGCGCCCGCTTTAGCCGCCATAAACGCCTGCATGGCGGTATAAATGGCCGTCGCGGTCACATTGATCCCTTCCTTTTTCAAAATATAAATGGCTTTCATGCCTTCCGCGGTAACAGGTATTTTGATGAACAAATGTTCGTCTATCTCCCGCAGCATAAAATACGCTTCTTCCACCATGCTTTTCGTAGTATCCGAAACGACCTGCGCATGGAGCTGGCTGTCTCTCGGCAGAAGTTCCCGGATGCTCTTCAATTGCTTGATAGGGTCTTTATGCTCCTTCATCAAGATCGTCGGGTTTGTCGTCACACCGTCATACGGGTACATTTCGTACAAACTCTCTATCTCTTTCAGATTGGCGTTGTCGATTAGTACAAGCACGCGGAACCCTCCTTTAAAATGCATTTGCGTCTTCCCGGGCGGAATGTTTGGGGAAATTTCATTTCACGATTTCTCCCTGGCAGCCCTTGCGGCCGATCGCCGCAGCGTTTGCTTCGTCGGTGTCGACATGCATGGAAAGCGCGTATTGGGGGTTTACCCGCACCACGCAGTCTCCAAAGATCAGCGGCCGTGTGGTATCGACTTTCACCTGGACGATCTGCTTGTCCTGCACGCCCAATCTTTCGGCGTCCGCCGGCGGCATATGGATATGGCGCTTGGCCACGACCAGCCCCTTTTCCAGATCAAGGTCTCCGGCCGGCCCATGCAGTCTGATGCCCGGCGTACCTGCCAGGTCGCCGCTTTCCCGCACAGGGGCGATGGCCCCCAGCGTGAAACAATCGGTCAACGCCACTTCCACTTGGCTCTTGGACCGTACCGGACCCAGTATAACTACGTTAGGGATCGTACGCTTCGGTCCCACAATATCAACTCTCTCTTCACAGACAAACTGCCCGGGTTGAGAAAGATCCCTTACATAAGTGAGAGTCTTGCCCTGTCCAAATAATTTTTCCACATCCTCTTGTGTGAGATGGACATGGCGGGCGGAAACTTCCACTAAAAATGAGTTTTGAGACATATCGAATGTCCTCCTTTACTTCTATTCAATATTTTGCAATGGGGCGGCACATTTGTCAATATCAAAATTCATATGGATGCTTCTGAAAAGAGTATTATACCGGGCTTTGCTTTACATTAAAATGTAAATATGATACACTGGTTATCGGGGTCTTGAGGCGGGTTGTCTCCCGCGCGGGGTCTCTGCCATTTTATTCCTCTGTCGGGGGCTTCAAGGATTTCCATGTTTCAAAAAGATAAAAGCATTTTGCTCACGCATATTTCCATTCTTTTGTTCGCCTTTTCCGGCGTGATCGGAAAATACCTCACGCTGCCCGCTTTCGTCATTACGTTTGGAAGGGTCTTGTTTTCCAGCGTCGCCCTGCTCTTGATACAGGTCGTTTCCAAAAGGCGCATGCGGCTCGCCCGAAAAAAGCACTACGCCTATATGGCATTTCTCGGCCTGCTGCTTGCGGCACACTGGTCTTTTTTTTATGCATCTATCCAACTCTCCACCGTCGCGCTGGGCCTGCTTTCTTTTTCTACGTATCCCGTATTTGTGACATTCCTGGAACCGCTTTTTTTTCGCAAAAAGCTGCGGACCGAAGATATCCTGGCGGCGCTTGTCGTTTTCGCAGGCATCGCGCTGGCAGTTCCCTCGTTTGCGCTGGAAAACGCGGCCACAAAAGGCATATTGATCGGCGTCTTTTCCGGGCTCACCTATGCGGTCTTTTCGGTTTTCAATAAAAAACTCACGTCGGTCTATACGGGCCTGACGATCGCCTTTTATGAACAGGCGGTGGCCTGTATCATTTTGCTTCCCTGCCTCTTTGTATACCGGCCGGCGTTCACTGTCCAAGATATGCTGCTGCTCGCCCTCCTGGGGATCGTGTGTACGGGGATCGCGCAGACGATGTTCATCGGTACGCTCAAATATATACGCACGCAGACAGCCAGCATCATCACCTGCCTTGAACCTATTTACAGCACGATCCTCGCCTATATCCTGCTGGGAGAAGTCCCTTCGCCCCGGGATATACTCGGCGGTGTCATCGTGATAGGCAGCGTCTTGTATATGACCTTGCGTAGCATAAAACGGGAAGGGAAGAAAAATCATGCTGGAAATCAGACAGATTTTTGAAAATAAAACAATTTATAAAGACATGCTGCTGGATGCTAACCCGGATTGGTCCATGGTGGAACGCTACATCGGGGGAGATATGTACGTTGTTTTCGTGGACGGCGTTACCGCCGCGGAAGCAATCGTCCATACGGAAAAAGGTAAAATGCCCGAACTGAAAAACATCGCTACCTCCCCGAAGTTCAGAAGACGGGGATTGGGCAAGATGCTGGTCCGGCATCTGTTTAAGTTATATGAAAAGGAATATACCGCCATGTGCGTAGGCACATGTTCAAACAGCAGGGCCGCGCTGGCTTTCTATAGGGGCCTGGGGTTCAGATACGCCTATACCGTCAAGGGATTTTTTACCGACAATTATGCACAACCCATTTATGAAAACGGCGCCTTATGCGAAGATATGGTGTCTTTGGTTAAAAACTTAAAATAGGTAGACCGATATGCAAATAAAAAAACAATTGGCAAAATGGTACTCTTTGGAGTTCCTGAGCAACTTTTCGATATACGGGGGCGTAAACATCCTGCTGCTCTTGAGCCGCGGCTTCACCTTGCTGGATTTCGGTATCGCCGAAGGTTTTTTCCATGTATCTAGCCTGCTGTTCGAAGTGCCGAGCGGTATGCTCGCCGACATATTGGGGCGGAAAAAAATCCTTTTCCTGAGCCAGCTGTCCTTTGCGCTTTCGGCTTTGCTCATGATCTTTTCCAAAACTCTTTTGGGGATCATCCTCAGTTACAGCGCTTCCGCCCTGGCGTGGGCTTTGCTCAGCGGTGCGAGAGAAGCGATCTGCTATGATTCCCTCGCAGAATACGGCCGAAAAAACGACTACCTCAAAATACTGGGGAACGGGGAGATCTGTTACCAGGTCTCGGGGATCGTGGGCAACCTCTGTTCGGGGATCGCCCTGCGGATCGGGTACGTTCTCAGCTATACCTCCAAGATCGTCACCTCGCTCTCGAGCGCGGGGCTTGCCTTGTCCCTGCGGGAACCAAAGGTATCGGCCTCCCGCATGCAGAAGTTTTCTCTGCGCGTGCTGGGCAGGAATTTTAAGCAGCAATTCAAGGGCAGCGTCCTGTTTTTGCGGCACACGCCGAGAGCGGCCCGCATCATGTTTTCTACGGCTCTCGCCGCCTGCGTTCGTACGCTCATCACGTTTTATATGCAAGACCTGCTGTCTTCAAACGGAGCCGTGGAAGATATGATCGGCTTTTATATCATCGGCATCAGCCTGGGTTCGATTCTGGGGGCCAAGATAGCCCCTTTGTTTGAAAAACACCTCGCGTTTTCCAGGCGGCTTCTTTTCTGCACGCTCGGCATCGCGGCCGGCGCGCTGCTGGCCGCGTCCACCCCCAGCCTGCTTACCATCGCCGCCGGCTGCTTTATCGTCTTTTTCTTCGAAGTCATCCTGGCGCTCAACGCAAGCGCGGTCTTGAACCACATTTTCGCTTCGGATAAACGGGCTACGCTGGTCGGCGTATCTTCCATGATCTTCAGCATCTACATGCTGCCGGCCAGTCCCCTGACCGGGTGGATCGCCGACCACTATGGAATGGGCGCGGCCTTTTACTGCCTGGCCGGCCTGCTGCTGGTATTGGCGGCCGGCATTGCCGTCTACCTTCTTTCCTGGAAAAAGAAAGAACAGGCATAAAAAAACATGAAAAAAGGAGGAACGCAAAGCGCTTCTCCTTTTTTCATGCACTGGTAACTTTTATGCGTTGCCTCCCGCCGGAAAAACCGGGCGAACACGTTCGTACACGCAGAAGCGGTACCGCAGCCCCTTTTCCTCACGCCAGGCACCCGTTTTTGTACGCTCCCACCCGGTATCCTCGTCCAAGTTCGGGAAAAACGTATCCGCCTCGAACACGCGATCTATCTGGGTAACGTATACTCTGTCCGTATAGGGCAGCAGCAGCGCATAGATCTCTCCGCCGCCTATCACAAACACATCTTCCGGCGGATACTTCGATAGTTCTTTTAGAAGCGCCTGGGGGCCGTTTAGAACGGCCATGTCCTTCGCCATAAAACCGCTGCGGGAAAGTACGATGCAGCGGCGGCCGGGCAACCCGCCGGGAAGGGACTGAAAAGTCTTTCGGCCCATCACGACAGCTTTGCCCTTCGTCATTTTTTTGAAATACCGCATATCCCCGGGGATCCTTGCCAGCAGTTTCCCGTCTTTCCCTATACCCCAGTTCTTATCGGCTGCCAGAATCGCATACATAAAAACTCCTCAAACGGCCACGGGGATCTTCCCGATGCCCGGCAGACTCTTATATCCTTCCAGCGTCACATTTTCCGTAGTGAATTGATAAAAATCCGTCAGGCTCTTATCCAGATTCAGTTTGGGCGCCGGCAGGCCCTGCCGCCGGATCAGCTTCTCCACCAGCGGGATGTGCCTGTCGTAAATATGCGCATCGGCGATCACATGCAACAGCGTGCCTGCTTTCAGCCCGCTCACCTGTGCGATCATAGCCAACAGGGCGGCATATTGGCAGACGTTCCAGCTGTTCGCCGTCAGCATATCCTGCGAGCGCTGGTTCAAAATGGCATGCAGCGTATCTTTGCTGACATTGAACGTCATACTGTACGCGCAGGGGTACAGGCGCATCTCATGCAGGTCCGCGTGGTTGTAGATGTTCGTAAGGATCCGCCGGCTGTACGGCGTATGCTTAAGGTCGTACAGTACCCTGTCCACCTGGTCGAACAGGCCTTCTTTATAGATATGCTTGATGCCCAGCTGGTACCCATATGCCTTGCCGATAGAATCGTCTTCTCCCGCCCAGGCGTCCCAAATATGGCTGTGCAGGTCCTTCACATTGTTGGACTTTTTCTGCCAAATCCAGAGTATTTCGTCCAGGGCGGCCTTGAAATTGATTTTACGGATCGTCAGTATGGGAAATTCCTGACCGAGGTCATACCGGTTCACGATGCCAAAAAGCTTTATGGTATGCGCCGGGGTGCCGTCCTCCCATCTGGGGCGCACGGGCGCATCGGTATCCCAAACCCCTCTTTCTAAAATATCCCTGCAATTTTGTATAAAGATTTGATCGGTTCTGCTCATGGGCGCCCTCCTTTGGGGCTGTATTCCAGTTGAGTATAGCATACCTTTGCCCCTTCCTTCAAGGAATTATATGGGTACGGATATGCCTGTCAAAACAGGATTTACAAATAAATCACATCTGCGCGCCGTAAAGATGTGGTATAGTTAAATATATAGCGCTTGTGATTTTTTATATGGGGAAAAATATGTACAATAAAAACCGGAAAAATAATAGAAAAACACCGGCCGGCCTTGCCCCCTACATGCGGCGGCGTTCCGCCGTCAGAGCAAGGGCGAAACGGCGCAGGCTGCTCCGATTGACGATATTCTCGATCGTTTTCCTTGCCGTAGGTCTTGCCACCGTACTACTAATCGGCACGCTTTCGGCCTCCGCTCCGGCGGAGCCTTCGGAAAGCCCCGTCGTTTCCGCATCCATTTCTCCAACACCCAGCGAAAGTGAAAACGTTACCGCCGTTGTCGGTACGGGTCAAACCGAACTCGATAAAGCCCGGGAAGCCGCCGCTTTGGTCGAACTCATCAATTTCGCACACAGATATACGGATACGCCGGACAACCTGGTAGAGCTTGCTGACGTACTGGGCGATCTCGTCGAATTGAATTCCGGCGCCGTATATGCGGATGCGGAAGTGGCAGCCGCCGCCAAAGAGATGTTCGAAGCCGCGAAAGAAAAAGGCATCACCACCTTCGTCATAAACAGTGCCTACCGCTCGCCCGAACTGCAGGCGGAGCTGTTCAACAACAGGCTCTCCCAAGACCCTGATTACGGCAGCGACCCGTATACGAACCCCGTAAAAGTGGTCCCTGCCGATTGCAGCGAACATTGTGCGGGGCTGGCCTTAGATATCTTGAGCGTAGACCACAATTATGGCAGCGATACCTTCGCCGATACGACGGAAGGCAAGTGGCTTGCCGAAAACGCCTATAAATACGGTTTCATCCTGCGCTACCCGGAAGATAAACAGACTGTCACCGGCGTCGTATACGAGCCTTGGCATTACCGCTATGTCGGTGTGGAGGTCGCCGGGGCAATCTATGAAAGCGGCCTGTGTCTGGAAGAATACCTGGCCAGCCTGGATCTGGTTTGATTTTTCCCGCCCAAGGGTCCCAAAAAAAGTTTTCCGTATAAAAAGGCAGTATCGCCGCCGCGGCCATACTGCCTTTCTCTGTTTATCGATATCTTTTGCGGTTTTACCCTTTTATATTGGGCGCGGGAGGGACGCGGCAAGATTGCTTCGCAAAGTAGCCGGACAAGATCCTGCCGGATCTTTGCTTTTTTTACAGGCGGGCCAGATTATGCGATATACGTATCTTTCGGGGTCAGAAACTTTGGCATTGAAACGTTTAAAAATATGGGTATAATACTATTGGAGTAAAAAACACTTGGCTTGATGAAAATAATCCTTACAAAGGGGCAAACACCACCATTGAAGCCCCAAACGGACAGAAGTTCGAGTTGCAGTACCATACACCGGAAAGTTTTGAATTGAAGGATGGCGAAATGCATACCCTTTATGAAAAGTGGCGGATAATCTCTGATAAAGCATCTTCGGAAGCTGTAAAACTCTTTACACAAATGAACGCATTATCAGCAAAGCTGCAAAGGCCTGATGATATTAAACGAGTGAGGTTGTAGTATGCAGTATTATTTGATCAAAGATTTAAATAAACTTGGGAAGTTGCAGGATTCTATTCCCTATATTTTTGAAAAAGGGCAAGGTTGGATCCCGGATCATAAAAATATTCTTATGGATCGAATCGTGGGGTACGACGGTGAATCATTAGGTTGCATGTCTATGTTATCGCAGATTGACGCGATCGACGAGGACGTGGCACAGCGTATCATGGAAAACTGAAGTAAAAGAAAAGTCTGCTTAGTTTAGAAAAGCGCCTTAAGATGGAATAATATGGATGACCAGCGTCTATATAAAGGGGCTGAAGTAATATGACTGTAATAAAACAATTTGATGAGGTCCTCTTGGTAGACGGGAGAAAAGGCTGTGTAGTAGAGGTTTTAGTGCTCAGAAAGCCTTTATTGTTGATGTTGGTTCTTCTTCTGCTGATTGGGATACTATTTATGTAAAGCGTGATAAAATTCAAAAAATACTCGATTAAGCCGCTTTTAAAGAAAGAGGTGAAACAGCCAATGGAGGAAATCAGACAATATGATGGTGTCCTATTAAAAGACGGGACAGAGGGTTGTGTTGTAGAGATATATGGAGACCAAGATGTTTTTGATGTAGACATTGGTTCATCCCCAAAAGACTGGGATACAATTACTGTTAAGCGAAAAGATATAGCGGCGATACGATATCGCAACAAGAAAGCGTAAAAAGCAGCTTGTGTTTAGCAAGGTGCTTTTTTTATGCCTAAAATTCGCTTTGCTCTGCCGGCGTAAATATGCGCCTTTGCCGGGGACAACAGGACACCGCAACTCTGTCCTCCCAGGCAACCCGTTATAGGCTACCTTAGCGCTCTCCTGCTATGGCCCCTTCAGGCAAACCAGGTCCCGCGCAACAGGTCCTTTGCATCTCTTGTCAGTGGGATGAGATCTTCCCGGTTCACATATTTCAGGTCAAATTTACGGTTCAATGCACAAAAATGCTTCAATCCGAATGCGATCCGGTTCAGATAGGAGAACACGCCGATCGCCCCGGGCGCAAAATGATTGGCCCGTGTGCCATACAACGCGCGGAGGTCCGGAAGGTCCTGGAAAATCTCCTGTACGGTAGACCCGTACTGGGAAAGAGCGGGAGGCACCTTGCCCGCAGCGATCAGTTCGCCTACTTTTTTCCCGCTGTTGGCGGCTGCCATCGCGGCGCGGCAAAGGCCGATCGCCTGCACTTTCCCCTCGCCGAGCGCAAGGGCCTTATAAAGCTGGTCTTCCATCGCAAAACCGCCGGTGATCGCGACGGCGGGCAGTTCCAACCCTTCCTCCTGCAGACGGTCACAGATCCGGCAGACCGCCTCTTCCATACAGACGGTGGGCAGGCACCATTCGTTCATCATCTTACAGGGACTGTACCCGCTGCCGCCGCCCGCGCCGTCAAAGGTCACCATATCTACTTCGGCCGCCGCCGCGATGCGCAGCACGTGCTCGAGATCGATCGGGTCAAACCCCGCCATCTTGAAATACACGTTTTTCATCCCCAGCGCGCGCAACTGTGTGATACGGGGCACCAGATATCTTTCATCCCACATAGGCAGGCGGCTGTACGTATAAAAATTGGGGCAGACCCCTTCAGCATATGCCTTCCGCACCGCCGGGTCAGAAGGATCCGGATGCACAAGGGCGCCGGCCGCCTGTTTTTTGCGCGCCGTTTCGAGGTCTTTTACAAAATTGACGGGCTGGGTGCCTTTGGCGGCCTGCCCGAACTTGAATTCGATGGCCTCCGCTCCCCATTTTTGCAGGGCGTATTCGGGCATGCCCATCGCATCGTTTTCCACATTGCACTGGAGAATGATCTGGCCATACCCGCGGTCGTACCTGCGGAAACAATCCAGCATCTCCCCCAGCTTTTTGAATTCTTTGATTTTCCCGTTTTCCAAAACAAGGTCCGGGTCTTTCGTATGCGCGTCTTCTCCGATGACGCAGCTGACCCCGGCCAGGGCGGCGCCGGCGTAGTAATCCTGCCAATCCATCTTGACAACAGCAGGCAGGATAACCGGCAAAGCCAGTTTTACGGGGTAAGCCCGGCCGATCGTCTGTTCCAGATTGACGTTGAAGATCGTTGCTTTATCCGCATCCGCCTCCGCACCGATCGCGCCAAAAACACGGCCGTTTATATTGAAGTGGGAATAATCGAGGGGGTATTCCTTTTCCGAAGCCACCTGGTTGTCCCCGGTATTGGTCGGGTAAACGGCCCGCGCACCCAGAACGGCGCTGAGGCCCAGTTCGCAGGTGCCGATACACTCGGCCGTGCAGAACGAACACATGCCGGATTGCGGAGAGAGCCGCTTGTTTCGATTGGATGTATCATTAAAAGAAGATGCCAATGGGGTTGCGTAAGACATAGTGTGTTTCCTTTCCTTTCGTTTGTCCTTAAAAATGTAATAGAAACCGGCAGCGCAAAAACCGGTCTATGGTGCAATAAGGGAATCCATCATTTTTGTTTTTTTTGGAAAATAAAGAGTTTGCTGCATATGAAATTCAGTACGACCACAATACCGTTCATCAGGATCTTGGACACCGTTTTGCCCACCAGCAGCAAGTCTACCAAAACGTACATGCCGCCTTCATCCACTCCGAGAGAAAACAGCCGCGCCGCAAAAAACAATCCGATCTCCCGCCAGAAAGCGGCGGCCGTCTTTGTTCTGGTCTTGAATACGAACCATTTGTTCGTCACATAGGCAAACAGAACCGCCAACACCCAGGATAAAATATTGGCGATCAGATACTGTACGTGCAATACCTGATCCAATGCGCTGAAAGCCAGGATGTTCACCAACGTCGTCAACACGCCGAAAACCACATACCCGATGAGTTCTTTAGCCTGCCTGCTTCTTATCCTGTCTTTCCACTTGCCCATATTTATCCTACTCAAATATTTCCTGTTTCTTTTTGGTATGATATGATTGTATCATAAAACTGGATTGTTTTGGAGATGCCCATGTTCAAACTTTTGAAAAAGCTCCCTTTTTTACTTTTGGCTATATCGTTCGTCCTGCAATGTGCCTGTTTTTCCGTATCCGCTTCGGATACGGAGTCTTTGCCGGCTTCCAGCGCCGATATCGTCGTGGCGGGGGATGTCATGTGCCTGTCCGCGCAGTTGAATGCCGCCCGGGTTTCCGGTGGGTGGGATTTCTCCTATGTATTTTCCATGATCCGGCCCATCCTGCAGAACGCCGATTTTGCGATAGCCAACCTGGAAACGCCCATCGCCGGCGCCGAAAGAGGGGTGACCGCCGCCAACCAATCCAGCAATCCCATCCTGAATGCACCGGAAGAATTTGCCGATGCGCTGGCCGAAGCCGGGTTTGATATGCTGGTCACGGCCAATAACCATGCTTTTGATAAGGGCAATTACGGGTTGGAAAACACGCTTCGTCTGCTCAACCAACGGGGTATTTACCACGCGGGAACTTACACTTC
Source organism: Christensenellaceae bacterium (assembly GCA_963665505.1). Classification (GTDB taxonomy): domain Bacteria; phylum Bacillota; class Clostridia; order Christensenellales; family Christensenellaceae; genus QANA01. The sequence goes on along the minus strand of OY762275.1, from coordinate 491,972 downwards.
TGCCTACATGCAGGCCAATACCCCGATCGTGCGTGTGCGGGATATCTCTATCGCCGTATTATCCTATACCCAGTTCGTCAATACAGGCACCGCCGCCTATAAAAATTCCGGTGCACTGTACAAACTGAATCTGATCGATCCGGAGAAAATTGCCCAGGATATCCGGGCCGTTCGCGCCCGCCACGCTGAATTCGTCATCGTGTATGTCCATTGGGGCACAGAAAATACCCGCAACCTGACCGCTTACCAACGGCAGATGGCGCAGGCGATCGCAGAAGCCGGTGCGGACGTGATCATCGGCAGCCACCCGCATGCGGTCCAATCGGTGGAATACCTCTCCGTACAGGAAGAAAACGGGGACGAGCGGCAAGTACTTGTCGCCTATTCGATGGGCAATCTGGTATCCAGTATGCCCCGTGACATCAATACCGACGGCCTGTTGCTCAATCTGAAGGTCGTTCGTTCACCGGAAGGCGATGTGTCTTTGAAAGAAGCGACATATTGTTGTACGACGACGGCTTCCCTTTCCGGCAAGAATTTCGCGATCCTTCCCTCCCGCATTTGTATGGAAAAAGGCATTTCTTCTTCCAGTATGCAGGCATCCATCCGGCGGACGGTATCGGCCGTAGGCGATGCGATCGAAGAAATATCTTCCTTTCCTTACGTATCGCCAGACGACTTCCCCCTATAGGCCGGACGGGAGGATTTTCCCCCAATAATCGAGCAAAATAGCGGCCTTGTTTACCCGCCGCAGAAAGGCTTCCATTCTTGACTATAAAAGTACAAAACTATATAATAGGAATGGTGTTTTATGTTCTATCCGTATCTGTTCAAAAGCACTATTCATGATAATCAAAATCGGTTGAACGGCAAAACTGTTTCAATCTGTCCCGGATTTTTCCGGTTGCCACTTCCAATCGAAAATTATTAGGAGGTTTGATCAATGGCAAAAAAACTGACAATCGATGGAAATACCGCTGCAGCGCATGTTGCCTATGCGTTTTCAGACATTGGGGCGATATATCCCATCACGCCTTCCTCCCCCATGGCAGAAGCTTGTGACGAGTGGTCTTCTCAAGGAAGGTTGAATATCTTTGGCCAAAGAATGAAAATGTCTGAAATGCAGTCCGAAGGTGGGGCTGCGGGCGCTGTTCACGGTTCTTTGGTTGCAGGTGCCTTTACTTCTACATTTACAGCATCCCAGGGGTTGCTGTTGATGATTCCCAATATGTATAAAATATCCGGCGAGATGCTCCCTTGTGTGTTTCACGTTTCCGCCAGGACAGTTGCCACCCATGCTCTCAGCATATTCGGCGACCATTCGGACGTTATGGCTGCCAGGCAGACAGGCTTTGCCATGTTGTGCGGCAGTTCCGTACAGGAAGTCATGGATATGGCGGCTATCGCGCATCTCTCAACTTTAAAAGCAAAAGTCCCTTTCATGAGTTTCTTCGATGGATTTAGAACCTCTCATGAAGTTTCTAAGATCGAGATGCTCGAGTATGACGACCTTGTTTCCCTGGTAGATTGGGACGCTGTCAAAGAGTTCCGTCAGCGGGGCATTAGCCCGGAGAGACCGCGCCAGCAAGGTACGGCGCAAAACCCGGACATTTTCTTTCAGAACAGAGAAGCGGCCAACGCATACTATACCGCCACGCCGGAGATCGTGCAAGGCGTGATGGATGCCTTCGCCCAGAAATTCGGTAGGGCTTATAAATTGTTTGATTATACCGGTGTACCCGATGCGGAAAAGATCATCGTCCTGATGGGCTCCGGCGCCGATGCGGCGGAAGAAACCGTAAAATATCTGAATGCGCACGGTGCAAAACTGGGCTGCATAAAAATACACCTCTATCGTCCTTTCTCCGCCAAAGCATTCGTATCGGCCATCCCGGCCAGCGTCAAGGTCGTCTCCGTTCTCGACAGGACAAAAGAACCCGGCGCGCTGGGCGAGCCGCTGTACCAGGATGTTTTGACCGCGCTTTGCGAAGAGGGAAGAGACCTAAAAGTCCTGGGCGGCCGGTTCGGGTTGGGTTCCAAAGAGTTCAATCCTTCCATGGTCAAGGCCGTTTTCGACAATATGGACGCCGCCTCTCCCAAGAACCACTTCACCGTGGGTATTGACGACGATGTGACAAATACATCTCTGCCGATCAACGAGAAGATCGACGCTTCCCCCGAGGGCTGTGTCCGCTGCATGTTCTATGGGCTGGGGTCCGACGGTACTGTCGGCGCCAACAAAAACTCCATTAAGATCATCGGCGACCATACCGACATGTATGCACAGGGGTATTTCAGCTATGACTCCAAGAAATCCGGCGGCATCACGGTCTCGCATTTACGTTTCGGCAAGAAACCGATCCAGTCCACCTACCTGATCGATACGGCGGACTTCGTCGCCTGCCATAATCCCAGCTATGTCATACGTTATGACATGCTTGAGAACTTAAAAGAAGGCGGCACATTTCTGCTCAACAGTCCCTGGAGTCTGGAAGAAATGGAAACGCGGCTGCCCGCCGCTATGAAGCGGACGATCGCCTCCAAGAAACTTCAGTTCTACAATGTCGACGGTTTCAAGATCGCAGAAGAAGTCGGCCTCGGCGGCCGGATCAACATGTGCCTACAGGCGGCCTTCTTCAAAATTTCCGGCGTTATTCCGGAAGACGATGCGGTCAAATACATGAAAGAAGCCGTTGAAAAGACGTACGGGAAAAAAGGCGACAAGGTCGTAAAGATGAACTGGGATGCCATAGACAGAGGCATCGCCGAAGTGGAAGAAATCCGGTATCCGGCGTCTTGGGCCAATGCCACCACGGGCGCAGCCCCGATCCCGATACCTGACGATACTTACTTCCGGGAATTTATCCACCCGATCCTTTCGCGTAACGGCGACTTACTCCCCGTTTCCAAATTCAACTTGAGCGGCTTCGTTCCGACGGGTACCACAAAATTCGAGAAACGCGGGATCGCAGTCAACGTACCCAAGTGGATCCCGGATAACTGCATTATGTGCAACCGCTGTTCGATGGTCTGCCCGCATGCCTGTATTCGTCCCTTCCTCGCCAAGGAAGAAGACCTGGCCGACGCGCCGGAAAACTACGTTACAAAAGAAGCGCGCGGCAAAGACGTCAAAGGCTATCGGTTCCGCATGCAACTATCCCCTTACGACTGCACCGGATGCGGCAACTGCATCGACGTATGTCCCTCAAAAGAAAAAGCGCTCGTTTTCGAGCCGCTTGCAGACGGCGTGGAAAAGCAGGCCGCCAACTGGGAATACGCTGTCCAGCTGCCCCGGCCGGATATCAATATAAACAAAAACACGGTCATTGGCAGCCAATATCTGCAACCGTTGTTCGAATTCTCGGGCGCGTGTGCAGGCTGCGGCGAGACCCCGTATGTGAAACTGGTCACCCAGTTGTTTGGGGATCGCATGCTGATCGCCAACGCAACGGGTTGTTCCTCTATTTACGGCGGTTCCGCACCGACCTGCCCCTACACCGTCAATGAAAATGGGTATGGCCCGGCATGGGCAAACTCGCTGTTCGAAGATAACGCCGAGTTTGGCTTCGGCATGAATCTGGCAACCGTACAGAGGAGATCTGCCCTGAAAGACAAAGTTAAAAAAGCCTTGGCGGACGGCATTTGCCCGGAATCTTTAGCGAAACTTTTCTCCGAATGGCTGGAAAATACACAGGACGCCGAGAAAGCCAAAGCATATGCCGCGCTGATCAAACCCGAACTGAAAGCCGCGATCGCGGCCGCTCCGGAGGGCGCGAAGCAGCAGCTGCAGGCCATCGATGCCGATAACGATCTTTTCGTCAAGAGATCTATCTGGATCATCGGCGGCGACGGTTGGGCGTACGATATCGGCTACGGCGGGCTTGACCATGTCCTGGCTATGAACGAAGATGTGAACGTGTTGGTACTGGACACGGAAGTCTATTCCAATACGGGCGGCCAGTCTTCCAAAGCAACGCCGACCGGTTCTGTCGCCAAGTTTGCTTCGGCAGGCAAGCGCGTCAAGAAAAAAGATCTTGGCGCCATCGCCATGACTTATGGGTATGTATATGTCGCTTCCTGCGCAATGGGCGCAAACCAGAACCAACTCCTGCGCGCTTTGAATGAAGCGGAAGCGTATCATGGCCCTTCGCTGGTCATATGCTATGCGCCCTGCATCAACCATGGCATCAACATGAGCAAATCTCAGGAAGAAGAAAGAAAAGCAGTGGAGGCTGGCTACTGGCAGTTGTACAGATACAACCCGGACCTTGCAAAAGAAGGCAAGAACCCCTTCACCCTCGACTCGAAAGAACCGTCCAGCGATTATATCGACTTCCTGCTCGGCGAAAACCGCTATAGGAGACTGCGCCAATCCTTCCCGGATGAGGCAAAGCGCCTGTTCGCACAAGCGGAAGAAGAAGCCAAAGAGCGCTATGAAGGTTACAAGAAAAAAGCAGAAGAAAAATAATTTGGTACAAGACCTAAACAACACAACAAAAAACAGAGGGCGCAGGCCCTCTGTTTTTTATATCTTTCCTGTCGATTATTTGGTCACATGCAGCACTGTGCAGCGCACCCGCCCCGCCAATATATCCGAAAGGCTGTTTTTGGCATGCGCGATGATCACGGTCGTTCCATTCTGCAGCGCCGTTTTGGCATATTCGAGTTTCGCCCGGGCACCATTTGCCCCGATCCGCGAAACCCCTTTGCAATATTCTGTGGCTTCGTCGATTTTGGCCAGCAGCGCTTCCAGTGAATCCGCCGATATTTCCTCAATCAGCGAAGAAGGGTCGTTTACATCTTTATAGATGCCGTCCGTCGATGTAAGGAGCACCAGCTTTTTCGCGCCCACCAGGCGCGCCACGACGGCGGCCGTTTCGTCGTTGTCCACACATTCGAACACGGACGAATTGGTCTCCCGCAGTGTGGAGATCTCCATGCGACGCGTTTCTTCGTCGCTTATCGGGTCGTTATAATTTACTATGGGGATCGCGTTCTGATTCGCCGAGCGGAAGAAAAATTCCCGCAGGTGCGCCGCCTTCTCGGGATCGTTGAAATGTGCGTGTTCAACCAGGACTTGCCGGACAGAATACTTTGGGTTCACAAATTGCCTGTACAAGGACATCAAAATAGCTTGTCCCTGCGAAGAATAATCCGTCTTGATTTCTTCCATGTTTCCGCGCAATGCAAATCCGTTCCTGTGGATATAGTCTATACGGCCTATTTCCGTAGCGCCGGAACTGATGAGTATGTACCCGGGCCGTAATTCCCGCGCCAACCCCGAAATGATATTGTAATCGATTTCGTTCACCTTCTCGCGTATCATGGCCATAGATCCGATTTTAACTACCGCATCAAAAGTCAAATTTTCCATCTGCTCTTCCTTTATTCATTGATCAAGCGTTGTATAATGATTATACTATCAAAAAAAAAGAATGACAATCCTTCTCCTGTACCGCATAAAGAATTAACAATATGTGAACTTCATTAAGAATTCGTATACTTTTCTTCTAAAAGCCTGTTTTCTTCCGCCGTATGTTGTATACTGTTTTTAGAACCATTAATTTTAAACCTTTTCCTCCATTGCAAGAGCGCCCTTCACTATAGGGCGCTTTTGTCATCTCAGACTTCTCAGGTTCCCATAAAAAAACGGGCGGCCATTATGAGCGCCCGTTTCTGTCCGTTCAAAAATTATTTCTATCCATAAAGTCAGAGGTCTTCTTCAATTTCTTTTTCGGTGCGACAGGCGGCGTCTTCTTTTTAACGGCCTGTTCCTGGATCTCCGGGATTTCCTGCCCTTCCTTTTCGATATCCATCATTTCTACCCTCTTAGACCGCTTTGTCTGCATGGATATCGTCTTCTCGGGCAGATCCTGTTGTGTTGTTGTATAGGCGGCGTCTTTTTTCTCGTATCCCGCATAGGATGTCGCGGAAAACGCATCTGAATTTCGCAGGGAAGGATTGCTCCTCATCACCCTGCGGCCGGAGCGCAATGTCTTTTGTCCAAGTTTATCTTTCCGGACAAGGATGAAAAGCGTTACCCCGGCGCCTATGATCAAGATCATGATGATGGCGATGATCCATAATAAGGTCCCGATCCCATTGGATGTATTCGGATCCACCGTTATTTCGATCGGGTTAGCCGATACTTTAATGATATTCTCGTCCGGATCCGTAGCGTTTACGTAGAAATAGAACGTGGTATTTTCCAAAACTTCCTGTTCGATCGTAAACGTTTTGTCTCCCGGATACAAGGCTGCTATTTCTTCTTCATTGATGACGCCGATCGTATTTTCATTTACGGACACATCCGTAAAAATATGCTCGCCTGTATTGCTAAGTGAAATCGTAAAAATCACTTTATCTTCGTCTTTCAGCGTATTGATGTCCGCATCTACCAACAGCGTCAGTTCACTTTCATAATCGATATCCTCTTCCTCTACCTGTATGTTCAGTATATTGGAAGAAAATGTATGGCTTTCTTCCGAAGGATCATCGCATATCAGGTTGAACAGGAATTGTGTATTCTCTTCAAACGTTGTCGTATACGTCGCATTCAGCGTGCCACCTACGGCGAGTTTTGTGCTGCCCAAAGGAACCTCGTTCCCATCTTTATCCGTCAAGACCAAGTTTACCAGGCTGACATTGCCTTCGTTGACAATGGCAATACTGAAATTCACTTCTTCTCCCGGTTCAGGCTCCGTATTATCCGCGGAAACGACCACGCTGACCAATACTTCTTCCACCGTGATCGTAACGCTTTGCATACTTTTTGTATAGTTTTTCCCGTTCGCCGTATATTTCAGAATCGGTTCCACTACAGTCGTTTCGGTGATCGTAGCGATGTAGGGAATAATGGTGCTCTTCCCCGGATCGATGCTAAAGGCAGAAGATAAGGCATTCCCGCCGTTTAACTCGCTGGCGCTTATTGTCGCGTTCTCTATCGCGACATTGCCTGTGTTCTCTATCGCAAATGTGAATTTGACTTCCGTCCCGCCTGCGACTTCTGTATTATCCGCTTTGACGGTGGTGGAAACACCGACGTTGACGGCTTCTTTGGAAACTTTGAAGGTTTTTGTTTTACTCTTGGCTACGGATTCAAACGTATAGGAAAGCACAACTGCGATATCTGTATCAAGTTGGCTGGCCGAGACGGTGTACTCCTCGTTATAAGACTTTGTGGCTCCGGCAGCGATCGTTCCATAAGTAGCGACCGTTTCTCCACCGATCGTCAATACGGCATCCCCTATGGCATCCCCGCTATTGGTGATTTTTATTTTGATCGTAATATCTCCCCCGCCCACCAGAGAAGTCGGCGTATACGACTCGATCGTCAGATCCACATTCTCCACCGGCGCAGACACAGAAGGAGACTCCGATTCGGACGGCGAAGGAGAGGTAGAAGAAGAAGGAGAGGGAGAATCACTGCTGCTGGGACTTTCGCTGTCGCTCGGGCTTTCGCTCACCTCGGGCGATTCCGTCTCTGCTTTTGCTCCCTGCGGATAATAGGTAACGACTCCTATTATTATAAGAAATGCTATTATAAATGATAGTATTTTTTTCACTACATGACCTCCATCCGATCAACGCCGGCCAAAATCATATGCCATATACTCTCGGCTCGCGCCACATACCTGCCTTATTATATAAACAACTTTAAAATAATTCTAACCCGTCCGGGCGCATGCCGTCAAACTTTTCGTAAAGAAATTAACAGTTATTTTACTTCGTGCATCCAGCCATACTTGTCAGGGAGGCGGCCATATTGTATGCCTGTCAGCGTATCGTACATCTTTTTCGTCAATTCGCCCATCTGTTCGTTATTTACAATGATCTCTTTCCCGTTCCATTTCAGTTTGCCCACCGGGCTGATAACGGCGGCCGTACCGGTGCCGAATACTTCTTCTAACGCACCGTTCAAAGACGCTTTGTATATTTCCTGCATGGATAAACGGCGCTCGGACACGTCGACCCCCATGTCTTTGGCAAGCTGTAATACGGATCTGCGTGTGATTCCGGGCAAGATGCTGCCGGCAAGCGGCGGTGTGATCAATTCTCCATTTATTTTGAAGAAAATGTTCATGGCGCCGACTTCTTCGATATATTTATTCTCTTTTCCATCCAGCCAAAGAACCTGTCCATATCCTTGTTCATGCGCTTTTTCGCCCGCCAACAAACTTGCGGCATAGTTTCCGCCCGTTTTGTGATGTCCTGTCCCGCCTTTGACGGCACGGACATATTTGCTTTCGACATAAATGCCCACCGGGGACAACCCCGTAGCATAATACGCGCCGACAGGTGAAAGTATGACGTACAGCAGATATTGCTCTGCCGGGCGTACGCCGATATACGGATCCACGCCGATATAGGTGGGACGGATATATAAAGAGGTGCCGGGCAGAGAGGGGATCCAATCTTTTTCCACCCGGATAAGCTCATAGATAGATTCCAGAAGGAATTCCCCGTCAAAAGGCGCCATGCAGATACGCGCGGCGGAATTGGCCAGCCGCTCGACGTTATCCCACGGACGAAACATAAGAATCCGCCCATCTTCCGCCCGATACGCTTTCAGCCCCTCAAAAACTTCCTGCGAATAATGCAGGACCAATGCCGCCGGGGAGAGAGCGAGGTCTTTATACGGCTCGATGGCGGCATGATACCAACCGCGTTCCTTATCTCTTTTCATCATAAGCATGTAGTCGGTGAAAATGTTTCCAAAACCCAGTTTTGTCTCGTCTTTTGGTTTCTCCTTCAGAACATCTCTTTTTACAAACTCCAGTTTCATTCGGGCTTTCTCCTTTATCTAAAGATCGAAATTGCTATATTCTATTCCTTTTTCTTTGGCCCGCGCAGCCCCGGCGGTAAGTTCCGAAATCGACTTTCTTAGCTGCTCTTCCCTGCCCAGCGCCGTACAAACCTCCGCCGTTACCACGTCGGTATAGCGGATATTCCTTATGACGTATCCATTTGCAGCAAACTGCGCTTCCGCCCGGTTCCATATTTTGAAAGGCAACGTGACTTCAAACAGGGCGATGGGCATATATTTCGTTTTTCTTGCCATTTTCAGGGCTTCTGCAACGACCAGGCTGTAGGCCCGCACCAGGCCGCCCGTTCCCAGCAATACGCCCCCGAAATATCGGGTCACGACCGCCAATACATCGGTAAGCCCGCTCTGTTTCAGCGTCTCCAGCATAGGAACGCCCGCCGTCCTAGCGGGTTCCCCATCGTCGCTGCACCGCGTATATTCTCCTCTTGCGCCCAAAACAACGGCACTGCAGTTGTGGGCCGCATCCCAATATTCCTTTTTGCATTGCTCGATTTTATCCTGCGCTTCCTGCATGCTCTTCACCGGGAAAAGCCGCCCAAAAAATCGGGATTTTTTGATCACCTTCTTATAGACGCAGGGTTCTTTGATCGTCGTATATGCGGTAAAGACGTCCCTCACCCGCACATCACAACCTTGTGGTATACCTTTTTGCCCTTTCTCAACAGGATGCCGCCCTCTTGCATATCTTCTTGGGAAAGCGAAGCAAACGGATCCGTTATTTTTTCTCCGTTCACATAGATGCCGCCGCCGGCGATCAGCCTGCGTCCTTCTCCACGGGATTTTGTCAACCCGAGGAATATGAGCATATCAATGACGGCCCGGTTCTCTTCAAATTCGACTTTGGTAAGCTCCGTACAGGGTACTGCGCCGCCCTTGTCCTCGCCGGAAAACAACGCGCGCGCAGCGGATTGTGCGGCCTGTGCGGCTTCTTCCCCATGGACCTGCCTGGTCACTTCGAACGCCAATATTTCTTTTGCCCGATTGATCTGTTCGTCTTGCAGGCTGCCCAGACGACATACTTCTTCCATCGGCAAAAACGTCAGCAATGCAAGACAATTTTCCACATCCGTATCGGCCACATTACGCCAATACTGATAAAATTCATACGGGCTGGTTTTTTCGGGGTCCAGCCACAGGGCGCCGCTTTCGGTTTTGCCCATCTTCTGGCCGTCGCTCTTCAGCAAAAGCCGAATCGTAAGACCATATGCTTCTTTCTGCTCTTTCCTGCGGATCAGGTCCGCACCCGCCAATATATTGCTCCACTGGTCGTCGCCGCCCATCTGCAGCTTACAGCCATACCTGCGGTTCAGCTCCAAAAAATCATACGCCTGCATGATCATATAATTGAATTCGAGAAACGTAAGGCCCTTTTCCATACGCCGCTTGTAACATTCGGCGGTCAACATCCTGTTCACGGAGAAATACACGCCAATCTCGCGCAGAAAATCAATATAATTCAAGCTGCGCAGCCACTCCGCATTATCGATCATTAGCGCTTTGCCTTCTGAAAAATCCAGGAACCGCCCGACCTGCTTTCTAAACTGCTCGACATTATGGTCGATATCCTTTTTGGTCAGCATTTTGCGCATATCTGTCTTGCCGGTCGGGTCACCCACCATACCTGTTCCCCCACCCAACAGAAAGATCGGCCGGTGCCCGGCCCGCTGCATATGCGCCATGGCCATCAGCTGGACATAATTCCCTACATGCAGGCTGTCGGCCGTGGGGTCAAACCCGATATAGAAGGTGATCTTCTCTTTTTGCAGAAGTTCTTCCAGGCCTTTATGTGTTACCTGCTTTATAAATCCACGTTCTTTTAGTATTTCAAATGCATTCCGCAATAAAAACGTCCTCCATATTTCTGTTTATTCGGAAAATACTTCTCCCAATACCTTTATACCCTTTTCTATAGAGGTTTCATCCGCCATCGTAAAATTCAGCCGCAGCGTATTGTGGTGGCCTCCGTTCGCATAGAAATGAGTCCCGGGGACATAGAGTACTTTCTTTTTCAACGCTTTTTGCAGCAACTCGGTCGCATGCATGTTTTCCGGCAGTTCCACCCAGATGAACATGCCGCCCTGCGGTTTCACAACCTTCGCATCTTTGGGGAAACATTTTTTCACCGTATTATACATCAATTCCATTTTTTCCTTATACAACTTGCGGTTCTTCTCCACCCGGGCGGGGTATGCGCCGCTCCTGAGGTAATCGGCCACCATTTCCTGGTTCAGGTTGGCCGTATGCACATCCTGCCCCTGTTTGCCCAACTGGAATTTATTTATGATCTCTTCATCCGCATAAGCGGCACCGACGCGCAGTCCGGGTGAAATCGTCTTGGAAAAACTCATAAGCTTTACAACCATGCCGCTCTTGTCATACGATTTGATGGACGGTACAAATTCTCCTTCAAAACGAAGTGCAAAATACGGATCGTCTTCCAAGATCAGCGTGCCGTATTTTTCCGCCAACCCGGCGATCGCTTTGCGGCGTTCGGCGGGTAGCGTCAGGCCGCTCGGGTTCTGGAACGTGGGAATCGTATACACAAATTTGGGTTTATATTTTTTTATCTTGGTTTCCAGGTCTTCCAATACCATGCCATAATCGTCCATCTCCACGCCCACTATATTGGCCTGGTACAGTTGGAACGTTTGCAGTGCGCCGAGGAAAGTAGGCGCTTCGCAGAGCATCGTGTCTCCCGGGTTGAGCATGACTTTGCACATCAGGTCGATCCCCTGGGTCGAACCCGTCAGAATGATGAGTTCTTCCATCGCGGGCGAAAGCCCTTCGGATTGCAATAATTTCTGCACCTCTTCGATCAGGTCTGTGAGGCCGATCGTGCTTCCGTATTGCAAGATCCTTTTGCTGTCCGTCGCAAGGATCTCTTCGGATAATTCCGCAAGCGCTTCCTTGGGAAAGGTCGCCGCAGAGGGGTTGCCGCCCGCAAAAGAAATCATTTCCGGGTCCCGCATATACTTGAACATATTTCGTATCGCGCTGCCCGTCACGCCCTCGAACCGAGATGCAAAACTATACTTCATAAAGGAATCCTCCGCAAATATTTACATGCCTGTCGGCAGTATTTACAAAACACATATTTATCTTAATATTATATAATCCTTTGTCTCTCTTATCAAGCGGTTTCATTTTTAAAAGGCTTTCTTTCCGGGCAAATCATAGATTTTTCTGTAAAAACAGCTTTGCATTGATGCCGGTGCCTGTTATAATATACACTATGCGTGTCTTCCAAAAAGACTGAGCGCCGGGTATTCCGGTTTTAAAGATAAAGAAATATATAAATCGCAGCGGAGGATGACCTTATGCAATTTTCCAAAGAAGTGGAAGAAATGGTGTGTGTGAAAAAAGGGCCCAAACATGGCCCCGCCCCTATCCCCGAAGAGGGAAAATGGGTACAGTCGACACAGATTACGGATATATCCGGTCTGACGCATGGGGTCGGCTGGTGTGCGCCGCAGCAAGGCGCGTGCAAACTGACGCTGAACGTCAAGGATGGCGTGATACAGGAGGCACTGGTGGAGACACTGGGCTGTTCGGGTATGACACATTCGGCGGCCATGGCGGCAGAAGTGCTCCCCGGTAAGACCATACTCGAGGCACTGAACACAGACCTCGTCTGCGATGCGATCAATACCGCCATGCGCGAGCTCTTTTTGCAGATCGTCTACGGCCGTTCCCAGACAGCCTTTTCCGAAGGCGGCCTGCCTATTGGCGCCAGCCTGGAAGACTTGGGCAAAGGCATGCGTTCGCAGGTCGGCACCATGTTCAGCACTAACGCCAAAGGCGTACGCTATATGGAAATGGCAGAAGGCTATTGCCTGGAAATGGGCCTGGATGAGAATGACGAAGTCATCGGCTACAAATTCATAAACCTCGGCAAAATGATGGATGCGATCAAAAAAGGCGTGGAGCCCAAAGAAGCATTCGAAAAGAACATCGGCGTGTACGGCCGGTATAACGACGCCGTGAAATACATTGACCCAAGGAAACAATAAGGAGGCACACGCATGGTAAGTTTTGAAGGATACGACAGACGAATCGAAAAACTCAAAAAATCTTTGCAGGAATACGGCTTTTCTTCTTTTGAAGAGGTCCGCCAGTATACACTCGATTACGGCATAGATGTGGAAAAGATCGTGCGCACCGTCCAGCCCATCGCATTCGATAATGCGGTTTGGGCCTATACGTTAGGAGCGGCCATCGCAATCAAAAAAGGCTGCAGAAAAGCGGCTGACGCTGCGGAAGCCCTGGGCATCGGCCTGCAGGCCTTTTGCATACCCGGTTCCGTCGCCGACCAGCGCAAAGTCGGGTTGGGGCACGGGAACCTGGCCGCCATGCTCCTGCGGGAAGAAACCGCCTGCTTCTGTTTCGTCGCCGGGCATGAGTCGTTCGCCGCGGCGGAAGGCGCCATAGGAATCGCCCAGGCGGCCAATAAAATACGCAAAAAACCCCTACGGGTCATCCTGAACGGATTGGGCAAAGACCCAGCCGCCATTATTTCCCGCGTAAACGGTTTTACACATGTGGAGACCGAATATAATTATTATACCGACGAACTCCAAGTATCGTGGGAAAAGTCTTATTCCACCGGCCCGAGAGCAGCCGTCCGGTGCTATGGGTCAGACGATGTGAACGAAGGCGTGGCCATCATGCGCCACGAGGGCGTAGACGTTTCCATCACCGGAAACTCGACCAACCCTACCCGTTTCCAGCATCCTGTCGCCGGCACCTATAAAAAATGGGCGGTCGAGCACGGTAAAAAATACTTCTCCGTCGCTTCGGGCGGCGGCACGGGCCGCACGCTGCACCCGGATAACATGGCGGCGGGCCCCGCATCGTACGGCATGACCGATACACTCGGGCGCATGCATGGCGATGCACAGTTTGCCGGCAGTTCTTCCGTACCGGCCCACGTTGAAATGATGGGGCTTATCGGCATGGGCAATAACCCGATGGTGGGTGCGTCTGTCGCTGTCGCCGTCGCCATTGAAGAAAAGGCAAAATAGTTCTATAATAGTCCCTGTTGGGAGGGATTACACAATGGGCACTATAAAATGCAGATACTGCGGCGCGCAATTTAGCGCAAAATTGCTCCGCTGTCCCGAATGCGGGACCAGGGTAAGGAAAAGGCATGTACACGCACACCGGGAGGAACTGCAGCTTCGTCTCGTCGCCATGGCACTCAGCATGCCGGAAAAGGACATCATTTGCTCGATCCTGGAGACGGAAGGTATTCATACGCTGCTGCAATTCCCCGACGGGAGCGGCGTATCGGCATTGACGGGCGAACCGGCCGGCCGCATCGGTATTTATGTCGCCAAAGACGATTACGAAAAGGCCGTCCAGTTGTTGGAAGAATTAAAAAATGCCCCGCCGGAGGATTCCCCGGAAAGGGAATAAACCGCTGAAAACGATGACCCCAACCAAAAACACCGAATAAAAAAGGCAAAAGCATTTGCTTTCGCCTTTTTTATTCTTTAAAACCGCACACCCGCCTTCGCTCTCTTCTTCCGGCAGGCACGCCGGCAGCCGGCTCAGAACAGATTGCCCTGCGGCACATACGGAACACTATTTACTGCTGCTTCCGTCAAGATCTGACAGGGTTCATAGCACCATATTGCACAGGATCCATTCATCAACACCACTTACCGACACCATACACCGGCCGAAAAAGATCTCGGGCGGGGATTCTGCCCTGCTATAGCGGATTGCAGGTTCAGGGCACCGCTAACTCCCCGCATAGTGCGGCAAACTGTTATCCATGTCATAGTATGTGCTGTTCATTATACAGTATACGGGCGATTTCCGCAACCCCGGCGGATCCTGGTCATTTTTCCATTTCTTTCAGCGCCCAATCGGAAATCTCCTGTAAAAGCGGGTCTTTTCCCAGCTCTCTGATCAGCGGCGCCACTGTTTTCAGCTTTTTGTTTGCCGCATATACCATTGTTTGCGCAAGTACGATATTGGTGCGGGCCATATTGGCCCCGGCAATCTCTTTGATCTTTTTTATGGCTCTGCGGCTCAATACATCCTGCACATCAAAAAGAAACGGACGGACGGAAACCGTATGATTATGCGGACAGACCTGCTGACAGATCTCGCACCCCAACAACTGGTAGATATGCCCGCGGACCGTTTCTTCCGGCGGATTTTTGCCCATACGTCGCCGCATGCATAAACGGGCGATATCCCCGCCGACGGCATGCACCGGGCAGGCGTCCGCACAGATCGTACAGTTTTTGCACATATCTGCCCGGACACCGGGGCTATCATAACAGATCCTTTCTTCTAAAAGGATCGCCTGTATCACCACGAACGACCCGAATTTTTCATGATAATACAATGAGTTTTTCCCGATCTGCCCGCCGGCGCGCAAAGCAAGGCGTTTCAATTGCATTGCCTGCGTATGCAGGCAGGATATGCCGGCAGCTTTCATCTTTTTTTCCATCTCCCGTGCCGCTTGATAGGCGGCATTGGAAGCCGGATAATAATTGGAAAGCGCAATCTGTCCGGGCAGGGCCTGTCCTTCGGGCGGACCATATCCCCAAAAAAGCAGCAGGGCCGTTTTAGGGACAAACGCCAAAGAAGCCCGCACCTCCGGGCGGATGTCGTGCAGGGACACTTCAATCCCCTTCAGATCCAAAAAGCCCAGGCTGCGCGCCCATGTGTATAATTCTTTTTTATCCGCATATTTTCTTTGCTGTTCCATAAACGTCTGATACAAATAAAAGCCCGGAGGGCTTTTATTTTGCTTTGGCTTTCTATCATGCTCTATCTTTACAGGGTTCCGTACAGCCTGTCACCGGCGTCCCCCAATCCGGGGACGATGTACGCGTGCTCGTTCAGGCATTTATCTACGGCTGCCGTGTAGATATCTACATCCGGATGATTTTTCCGCACAAACTGTATTCCTTCCGGCGCGGCGATCAAACACATGAATTTAATTTTCTTACCGCCTCTTTTTTTAATCTGGTCGATAGCGCTGGATGCGCTGCCACCTGTCGCCAGCATCGGATCCACCACTATAATTTCTCTCTTGTCGATATCTTTAGGAAGTTTGCAATAATATTCAACAGGTTGCAATGTCTTGGGGTCTCTGTACAATCCGATATGCCCGACTTTTGCCGCCGGCACCAAGCGATGCAACCCGCTTACCATGCCCAGCCCGGAGCGCAGGATAGGTACGATGACCAGCGCCTTGCCCGCGATGGTCTTACAGTCCGCCATGCCCACCGGCGTTTCGACCCGGATATCTTCCAGCGGAAGATTTCTCGTAACTTCGTATGCCATAAACATGGCGATCTCTTCCAGCAATTCCCTGAAATCCTTTGAGCTCGTTTCCTTGTTTCGCATAATAGAGAGTTTGTGCTGTATCATTGGATGTCCTATTTCCACAAGCTTTCCCATAATTCATTTATCCTCCAAGATAAATTTTCTCTCTATTTGATGGATCTTCTCCACCCTTCTCCGGTGTCTTTCCACACCGGAAAATTCCGTACGCAGAAATGCTTCGACAATCTCGATGCCCAGCCCGGGGCCCATGACCCGGCCGCCCATAGACATCATATTGGCATCGTTATGCAGTCGGGTCATTTTGGCGCTGTATACGTCGCTCAGCAATGCGCAACGGATCCCCGGCACTTTGTTTGCCGAGATGCACACGCCGATCCCCGTTCCACAGATAACGATTCCCCTGTCGGCCTTCCTGTCTTTCACGGCTTCGGCCACCATCAACGCGATATCCGGATAATCTACCGATTTATGATCAAAAATCCCCAAATCGATATAATCGTAGTGCTTCTCTTCCAGATACGCTACGATCTCATTTTTCAAATCTACACCGCCATGATCGGCGCCCACGGCTATTTTCATATGTCTTCCTACCTCTTACCTTGTTCAAAGTTCTTCCAATGCTTCTTTTTCCAGTCTTTTAATGACCTCGGAAACCGCATGTTTCAATGTGGCCGCGCAGGCAACATAGTCCTCCAGGTCTTTTCCGTACGGATCTTCCACATTATAGCCCACAGACCCTGTTTCTCCATCCAATCCTGCCGCATACCCCTTCAGCGTATACAGTTTCCCCTTTGCATCGGGAAACATCGCTTCCATCTGTTCAAAACTGAACGAATCCATCGTAAATATGAGGGTTGCCCAATCGACAAGTTCACGGTTCACTTGTTTCGCCCGATGTTTTTCCAAAGAAAGGCCCATATCTTCCATCACACGAACAGCATAAGCGGCAGACGAGCCTCCTTCAAAAGCAAACGTACCGGCAGAATCGACTTTTACATCACCATGCAAAAGGTCGCTTTCGCTTATCATGTCCTCCAACATTGCTTTTGCCATCGGGCTCCTGCACGTATTACCCGTGCATATGAGTAAAATGTTTTTCAATTTCTTCCTCCTTGGAAGCATCCACAATATCAAAACCTGCCGCTCTGATCACTCTGTTCATGATGGCAAGCCCGATACCGGCTTTGTCCACCGCTTCAAAATAGATCGCGTCGACCCCACAGTCGTCTGCACGCCTGAGCGCATCAAAAAGGTTTTGGGCCATCTCCTGCATAGTGCCGCCCAGAATATCCAGTCTTCGGTCCCCATACAGGGCCGCATCGCTTTCTACACAGAATATACAGGGACGGTTCCCTAAATTTTCTTCTTTATCATACATTGATTTAATTGCATTTGCAAGAGTACGCTTTTCTCCCTTGACAATACACACTCTGGCCCGCGGCGCATAGTGTTTGTATTTCATGCCGGGGGAGGCGGCTTTTGTGCCTTGGGGCAATCCGTGCAGTACGGCGGGGGATATCTGCACGCGTCCAACTGCTTCTTTTATCATCTCCGCCGTCACACCGCCCGGGCGCAACACAACGGGAATCTCCCCCGTCAAATCACATACAGTGGATTCCAGCCCCACGTCGCAGGGGCCACCGTCCAGTATAATCGGTATTTTCCCATCAAAATCCCGCAGGACATGGGATGCCCGTGTCGGGCTGGGTTTGCCCGAAAGATTGGCGCTGGGTGCCGCAATGAACCGGCCGCTTCGCCGGATAAGATCTCTCGCCGTCTCACTGCGCGGCATCCGTACGGCGATCGTATCTAATCCCGCCGAAATAATGGGCGCCAACACACCGCGGCTTCTCAGGACTGCCGTAAACGGGCCGGGCCAGAAACGCCGCATCAACTTATGCGCCAACGGCGATATGTCACAAGCGATCTCCTCTGCCTGGGGAAAATCACAGATATGCGCGATGAGCGGGTTGTCGGCAGGCCGGCCTTTTTTTGTAAAAATACTGCGTACGGCCGCTTCGTTCGCCGCATCTGCTCCCAAACCGTAAACTGTTTCCGTAGGGAAGGCCACCAATCCGCCCGCCCGTATTTCCCGGGCCGCTTCATGCAGCGCGCGTTCATATTCGTGTCGCAAGTCAAAGACGATCGTTTTCATGCTTTTCCCCGCCATCATTCCTCTTGCAGGCGTTTTTCTTTATCGGCAAAAATCAACGCATCGATCACTTCGTCCATATCGCCGTCCAAAAATGTTTCCAGCTTATAAAGCGTCAGCCCGATACGGTGATCCGTCACACGGCCCTGCGGAAAATTATATGTCCGGATCCGTTCGCTCCGGTCGCCGGTACCGACCTGACTGCGCCTATTTTGGGCGTTCTCGTTATCAGCCTCTTCCTTTTTCATGTCGTATAACCGGCTATATAGAACTTTCATCGCTTTTTCTTTGTTCTTCAACTGCGATTTCTCATCCTGGCAAACAACCACAAGGCCGGAGGGGATATGCGTGATACGGACGGCGGAGTCCGTCGTATTCACAGATTGCCCGCCGTGGCCGCCCGCATGGTAAACGTCGATCCGCAGATCATTCGGGTCGATCTGCACGTCCACCTCTTCCGCCTCGGGCAATACGGCTATGGTGGCGGTGGAGGTGTGGATACGGCCGGAAGCTTCGGTTTCGGGCACACGCTGCACACGGTGCACGCCGCTTTCGTATTTCAAACGCGAGAAAGCGCCGTGGCCCGCTATAGACAAGACGATTTCTTTCACGCCGCCCAACTCGGTTAGGCTGGAAGAAAGCGTTTCGATCGCATAACCGTGCCTTTCCGCATAACGTGTATACATACGAAAAAGGTCCATGCCAAAAAGAGAGGCTTCCTCCCCGCCCGCACCTGCCCGTATCTCCAAAATCACGTTTTTATCGTCGTTTGGGTCTTTGGGCATCAGCAAAAGCTTTAGTTCCTCTTCTGTCCCGTGAAGCGCCTTCTTTTTTTCGGCCGATTCCTCCAGTACCATTTCCCGCAGTTCTTCTTCACACAAAGGGCCCAGCATTCCCTTGAGTCCGGCGATCTCGTCCTGCAAAGACAAATACGCCTGATACACCTGGACGATCTTCTCCAGCTCCGCATGTTCCTTCATCAGCTTACGCCACAATTCCTGGTTGGCAATGATCTCCGGTTTGGATATCTCCTCCGAAATCTCTTCGTATTTTTTCTTTATTTCGTCAAGTTTTTCAAACATACTTCACCTGTTTCAAACATTTTTTTCTGCAAGAACGATCCTGTCCAGTCCCGCGTAATCCTGCAATACCCGGATCGCGCCCAGTCCCGCCCGGGCAAGCAGGCTACAGACAGCTTTTGCCTGGTCACTGCCGATCTCTAACAATACGGTGCCGCCCGGCCGCATATGCGCCGGCACCGTCTGCGCAATTCTCCTATAAAAATCCAAACCGTCAGGCCCGCCCTGGAGCGCGATACCGGGCTCGAACGCACGTATCCCTGTAGGCAGCCGTTTATATTCCTCCTCCGAAATATAGGGCGGGTTAACGGTTATGATCGCATATTCTCCTTTGATCGCCTGAAAAAGGTCGCTAAGCACAAACCAAATGTTTACCTGGTGGGCAGCCGCATTCTTTTTTGCCGTTTCCAGTGCGGCCGCACTGATATCGGAAGCGGTCACCCGGGCCGCCGTATATTTTGCAAGAGAAACGGCGATGCAGCCCGACCCCGTACATACATCCAGCGCATCTGTGAATTTTTCTCTCCGGATCCGTTCGATGGCTTTCTCGCATAAAAGCTCGGTCTCCTGCCGGGGAATCAAAACAGAGGCATTCACTTCCATGCGCATGCCCATAAAATATCGTTCGCCCAGGATATACGCGAGGGGTTCCCCCGTGCTCCTTCTCTGCAGGATTTCGAATAACCGTCCGTTTACCGGTTCTTCCACAGGAAGATCGCCGGACACATACAAGCCCGAAATAGACACGGCAAGCACATGGGAAAGCGCAAGGCGCGCTTCCTGCCGGGCTTCTTCAATACCCAGCGCGGAAAATTCCTTTTTCAGCCAAAGAAGCGTTTCACGTCGGTTCATCGGTCCTGTTCTCCGTCTCCGGCTTTTCTCCGCCGAAGCGCGCACGCATCTGTTCAATCTCTGCCGGACTTTTTTCTCCGAGCGCCAACTCGAATGCGATGATCGCGACCTGTATCATCCTCTCGTTTGGTTCCGCAGTCGTCAGACGCTGCAGCTGCAGGCCCGGCCAACGCAGTATCCTTGCGAAAAGAGTTTCGCTCTTCCCCAAAATATGCAGAACCTCATAGGATATCCCGGCGATAAGGGGCAGCATGAGCAGCCGCAGGCCCATCCGCAAAAACAGGTTGTCACTCCAGCCGAAAAACGAATAGATAATCATCGTGATCGTCATAACGATCAGCAAATAGCTGGTTCCGCAACGGGGATGCAGCCGTTTGTATTTGCGTACGTTTTCCGGCGTCAATTCCTCTTCCTGTTCATAGCACGCAATCGTCTTATGCTCGGCGCCATGATACTGGTAAACTTTTTTTATATCCGGGATCAGCGAAACGGCCACCATATAAAGCAAAAATATGGCCAGTCGTATGCAGCCGTCTATCAAGTTTACTAAAAAAGAACTTTTGATAGACCCACGTAAAAGGCCCGTTAAAAAAGTCGGCAATATATAGAAGAGCGCGACCGCCAAACAGATCGCGATCACAACGGCAAAAAACATCATGATGTCTTCCGCTTTTTTGCCCGTCTTTTTGGAAAGATATTTTTCAAACTTATTGGGCGCATAGTCCTCTTCGTCATAGCCGGCCATATTGGCGGCATCGGAAAGCACAAGCACCCCGCCCGCCAGCATATCGACAAAAGAAAATACGCCTCTGACGATGGGCCATTTAAAAAAACTGCCCTTCCGCTTTTTGATCGGCCATGTTTTTGTCACGATCTCCCCTGAATTCTTGCGCACGGCCAGCGCGCCGATGTCTTTGGAACGCATCATCACGCCGTCCATGACTCCCTGGCCGCCAATGGTAGATTTTTTCACTTGCCACTCCCGTATAGTTTCATATTTGAACCTTATTTTTATACATAAAAAAAACAGACCACCGGGGTCTATTTTTTCACATGCTAATCTATGCCGTATCTCTTCTTGAACCGGTCGACGCGCCCGCCCGTATCCACGAGCTTCTGTTTGCCTGTAAAGAACGGATGACATTTGGAACAAATATCGATCTTCATTTCTTTTTTAACGGAACCGGTAACAAAAGTCTCTCCGCATGCACATTTTACGATGCATTTCCCGTATTGGGGATGTATATTCGGTTTCATAGGATTCACCTCTCTTTTACATAGCACTAAATAGTATATCATAAATCCATATGTTTGCAAGTTTTTTTATGGATCAATACCGCACCTGATTGAATTTATACCCTTCTTTTTCCCACATCCGCAGCCATTCGTTCAGGCGCAGCAGGAATTCCGCATTGGTCTCTGTGCGCACCAGCATATTCAGCAATTGTTCGGTCGCATCCGCCGTATTCCCGGTAGACAATACTTTGCGGATTGCCCAAATGCCTTCCCTTTCTGTCTCGGATAACAGCAGCTCTTCTTTGCGCGTACCCGATTTCGCAAGATCCAGCGCGGGGAAAATCCGCTTTTCCTGCAACTTCCGGTTCAAATGCAACTCCATATTGCCGGTGCCTTTGAATTCTTCAAAGATAATTTCATCCATGCGGCTGCCGGTTTCCACCAAAGCGGTCGCGATGATCGTGAGGCTGCCGCCAAATTCGATGTTCCTGGCCGCCCCAAAAAACCGCTTGGGCTTGTATAATGCGCTGGGATCCAGTCCGCCGGAAAGTGTCCGCCCGGAGGGAGGGACCGTCAGGTTATAAGCGCGTACCAATCTGGTGATGCTATCCAATAAAATGACCACGTCTTTTCCGTTCTCGACCAGGCGCTTGGCCCGTTCTATGACCATTTCCGATACTCTCGTATGGTTTTCCGGCCGTTCGTCGAACGTGGAATAAACGACTTCTCCTTTGATGGAGCGCTGCATATCCGTTACTTCTTCGGGGCGCTCGTCGATCAAAAGCACAAACATCTCTGTCTCAGGGTAATTCTGGGTGATGCTGTTGGCGATCTTTTTAAGGATCGTGGTTTTGCCGGCTTTGGGGGGCGCGACGATCAACCCTCTTTGTCCCATTCCAATGGGCGATACCAGATCGATCAGACGGATCGCCAGATCCTTTTTGGAATTTTCATTTTCCAACCGGTATCTTCTGTTGGGGAACAAAGGCGTCAGGCTATCAAAGGACCGCCTGTTTATGCATCCACTGAGCGGCAGGTCGTTTACTGTATCTATATAGAGCATTGCCAAAAGGCGTTCCCCGTCTTTGGGCGGTCGGGTCACACCACTGACTTTGTCGCCTGTTTTCAGATTGAATTTGCGGATCAGCATGGCCGAAATATAAATGTCTTTATTGCCCGGCAGGTAATTTTCACTTCTCAGGAACCCGTATCCGTCGGGGTGGATCTCCAGGATACCTTGGACCAGTCTTTCCTTATCCAAAATTTCCGTTTTCCCGTTCTTTGTTCTTCCCTTTTTCTTGTTCATTGCGTGTCTTTTTTCCGTGGTCTTGTTTTTGCGGCTTATATTTTCCGCATCCCTTTCCCTGTTTCCAGGCATGGTCTTTTTCCCCGTGGCCACGGCGGGCGCGTCTTCTCTGGCTGCCTCCGATGCGTTCGCATTCGAAAGGTCGTACAGCTTTTGCAGCAAGTCGTCCTTTTTATACGTCGTCACAGCCTTTATCCCGGCAAGTTTTGCAATTTCCCGCAAGTCATGCAGATTTTTCTTTTTTAATATTTCCAGATCCATACAATAAATTTCTACTCCTATTGAAATTATGCAAATATAAGAACAGCGCCCCTGCATAGAATATCAGAAAAAACAACGCTCGAAAACACTACTGTCTTCTTAAAGAACATTCGATTCTGTTCCTTATGGAATCATAACGCTTGGAAACACATTAAAAAAACAAAAAGGAAATTCAACGCCATTGGGATATTTATGTTATATACTATTATGAAATACATGAAAATATGCACAGACGCATGATTTATACTCTGATTATCCGTCGTATCAGCGCGTTTGTCAAGTTTTTTACAAATAAAGTATACGCAAATTTATACATTTTTAAACACGGAATAAAAAACCATCTTAAAAAAAGATGGTTTCCAGAGTAGGTTCAAAAACTATTTTCCAGCAAAATGATGCGTGGCCGCTTCTTTTTTTTCTCCACCGAATAGACGATCTTGTTCTTTCTTTGTGAAGAGCGGTCGAAATATTCGCCTGTAGCATCTATAAAATCCTGCAGCGGACCGATTTTCACTAAAAGGCCCGGCGTTCTGTAGTGCATGGGGATAATGAGATTGGGCTCCAGTATTTTGCAAATCTCAAAAGCTTCCTTGGCATCTATCGTATACACGCCGCCGACCGGTATGAAAAGAACATCGACGCCCCTGAGTTTTTCAAAAATATCTTCTCCCGGAATATATCCAAGGTCTCCCAGGTGTACCAGCGTCAGGCCCTCCGCAGATACTTTGAAAATCGTATTCGTGCCCCGCCGTTTTCCCTTCTCTTTGTCATGGAAAGACGTGATCCCTTCGATCTCCACACCCTTTTCCTGATAGAAACCGGGCCGGTCAAAAACCTTGAAATTTCCCTTCAGCTTTTCCACTGCGTTATGGTCCGCATGTTGATGGCTGACAAAAACCAGATCCGCCTGTATTGCGGGTATTTCATACCCGATCCCCTGGAAAGGATCAAATACTAGGCTCGTCTGATCTTCCAATATGATATGAAAACACGCGTGTGCGATCCACTTGATCTCCATTTTTTACCTCCCCAATATCATTATTAGAACCATGCATTGCCCAACTTATCGGAAACATAACTCAACTTCAGTCTGTTGACCACCTGCGTACCGGCAATATCCAATACATATTCCAATTCGATCCTGCCGCTTGTCTTGTCCATTTTTACATTTACCAATGTCGGCAGAACCGTTACATGTAGAAGTCCAAACGGGGTGGTGTAGTCTGCGGTGTAAGACTTCCCTTCCTCAAATACAAATTCCACTTCTTCCGAACCGCTTTTTTTCATGATGACCATATTGCCCTCTACAATGATTTCGGTCAACTCAGTAAAATGCGGGTCGTTCACGCCACTATAAGATATGACACCATTGCCGTTTTTCAGGCTGATGCTGCCCTCCGTTGTAAATTCTGTGTTCTCCTGGTAACCGTCCTGTACTTGCGTACCTTTGATATTTATGATAATAATACTCATTTTCCCTCTATCCGAAACAGCCTGTCGCGACCAAAAAATGTTCAAACAGTACTTTGATTTAATATTATCATAAAGGTTTCGTTTTGGGCAAGAGGGAACCCGTCTCTATTTTGTAAGCACGCCGTTGTTGATATGCACGATCTGCAGGATATCTTCCACATCTCCCGTTGTGGCGTTGACGTAAACGATGAATTCGTCGGTGCCATCCGTACAGAACAGTTCGTAACAATAGGCTTCCTCTCCTGTATCCTTAGGGATGACGGCCATTCCCGTACTGGTGATCTGCAGATCCTGGACCATCGTTTTGGCCGTTTGATAGGCGACCGTCGCTTCCGGAATCTCCCGCACCATATGGGAAGCCACGTAATTGATGGCGTCTACCGCCACGACTACAAAGTTTTCCATATCCACGCTTACTTTTATAAGATCCGCGTACAGACGCACCCCATCCTGCAAGGGCACCATGTTGACGACCGCATTGCCATTATAATATTGGATATAGCCGCTTTCACATTCCGGCCAGCCTTTCTCCAGCAAATAGTTTTTAGCGGCATGGATCAGCTTTTGTTCCACCTGGTAGGTCGGGATCGCTTCCAGCCCGCCATCCGCTACCGTATTGAATCCCAACACCAATCCGCCGTACTTGGTGATATACACTTCCACGTTCCCATATTCGGATTCCCCGGAAAATGCATAGAACGGCTGCTCTCCTTCGGTGATGCTGCTATACGTCAGTTCCGCCCCGAAAAATTCGTTGGCGACCAAGAGTGCCTCCTCCATACTCACTTCCCCCAAGGAAAGATTGATCGGATCATCTTCCAGACTTTCCGAAAATGCGCCGTCATAAATGAGCCGCGGATATTCTTCGCTTACAAAATCCACGGTGGCGCCGGTCTCTTCCAAGACGTATGTGTCGATATCCATATCCACCGTGTAGCCGGCTGCCCAGGCTTCCGTCAGCTTGTTATAGATGGATGCACAGGTTTCCCGCACATTGAATAGTTGGTCCTTATCCTGCTGCGTCAACACCTGGCCCCTTCCGACATCCAGCAGTAACTGCCCCGCATAATCCGAAACCCGGTTAATGAACGTGCTGAGTGTGTTTTTGGTCTCGTCCCCCATATTTATATTGGAAAGTGTCTCTTCCGCGTTCCCTGCCTGCCGCCAGACATCGGCCAGCAGTTGCAGGCCCATGGAGGAATCTGCCCCCACGGAAAGTTTGCCAAGGCTGGTCCCGAGCATGTCTAGGTCGTCCATAAAGCTGTAAAAAGCTTCGTTGTCCCTTGCGCTGATCTCCTGCCTGTATCCATCATTTTCTTTGACCAAAAGAAGCGCATAGACGATTACTCCCATCAATGCGACCACCAGCGCAACAATCGATATCTTCTTGATTCTTTCTTTTACCATTGTATCCTCCTGCGTCAGCAGAACGTATGCTTGCCTATCACTGTTATGACCGGTCGGGAAAGCAGGTAAGAATTGCTTGTCTTTGCCGCATTATAGTAAAAAAGGCACCCGCCTGAGGGGTCCCAGCCGTTCAGCGCGTCGCGCGCGGCATTAAGCGCCGTCGTATCCGGCGAAAGATTGATCTGCCCGTCGGCCACCACGGAAAACTGCCCGCGTTGATAGATCACCCCGGCGATCGTATTGGGGAAAAGCGGACTATCCACCCGGTTCAATACCACCGCCGCAACGGCGACCTGCCCTTTATAAGATTCCCCGCGCGCCTCCGCATACACGAGCTTCGCGAGAAGATAGACGTTTGAACTGCCCGAGGCCTGGGTCGAACTCAACTGTATGCCTATTTTTTCCGCAGTCCTGCTGCCGACGATCCCATCCACCACCAGACCGTTTTTGCTCTGGAAGTACTTTACGGCGGCAAGGGTCTTGCTCCCGAATATGCCGTCTACATTCCCGGTATAATACCCCCAGCTTTTCAGGCGCCTCTGTATCTCGATGATCTCGCTTCTGGTCAAATGCCCATCGCTTGCATCCGCTACAAAAACGCCGCAGGAGACTAATACTGCGATACATGCGATACAAATGATGGGCTTCTTCCATTTCTTCATAACCTCTCCCCCCAGTTCAGTAATTTTTGAAACCATTCAACAATAAAAGAGGCATATTCCACTTCTTCATCTTCTTCGGTTTCCGCTTCCATATTGATGATGCAGAGAGGCGGAAACATCACACACCACCAGTTCTCTCCCTCTCCCCGCCCCAAAATGATCCGCAGCGCATCATATTTTCCCGCGGGATACGTCGCATCCCCGTATGTTTTGTCCGGGAAATCATAGACGCCGACGACTGCCTCTGCTCCATAGCCAAACCCATTTTCCCGCAGGGTATCTTCCGCTATATCTACTATTTTGTCGATTTGTCCTTCAATATATTCCTCCGCTTCTTCTTTTGAGGCACACTGAACGATCTCTTCTTTTGTCGCGGCCAATACTGCATCCCGAACGAGAAGTTTCACCTGCTGATCTTCAAAACTGTTACTGTTTGCAATGATATGTAACCGGAAGGGTTTTGCATATCCCGCTATCAAAAAAGTACAAAGGACTAAAATCACCAATAACAAACCTATTTTTCGCATATTTCGTCTGTTCCATTTCCTTTTGCGTTTTAAAATAGTATTGCCACACGTTTTAAAATTTAGTCTATAACTTTCCTTTTCCTCTGGATAAAGACAGCGCTTGCTTGGGGAAATATTTTTTTGAGGCAGGATTTTTACGGACCGCATAGAATATAATAAATGCAAAGAGAAATACGCTAAGGGGAAGGAGTGATACCAATGATTTATGAACAGGATTATGGGATGGGCATAAGCCATGCGGACGGTTCGGTCGCAGCGGTATCCATTTCGCCGTTGCCCGAGGTTCTCAGCGTATAAGTTTTATCCGTCGAAAAGGATAAAAAGCGTATTGAGGATTTCCTGCTATTTCACTGCGTCGGCTTATATCTGCACAGGGCATCCTGCCCGATTGGCAGTTTGGCTTTGTCAAATCGTATCTCACTTTGAAAAAGTGCACCGTGCATTGTTTTTGAAGAAAAAACGGCAGAGGTTTTTTCTACGGAAAGTGGAAATAACGGATATGGTTCGAAGAAAAGCGGACAGTTTTGCAAAGGTCTCGCCCGAAATGCCCGGCAAGTACTGTAGGGATAAAAAAGGACCGGCGGAACAAACGGTTCCCGGGCAGCCCGAAAGATACTGACCAATCGAATGTGCCAGTGTCGGAACGCTTATGCGCATCCGACCAAGACCGGATTAAAGTTGTGTCTCTGAAAAACAAAAAAACAGGGTTATAAAAACCCATGGTAAAGAGAAGATACTTTAAGAAGGAATGTAAAAAAGAATAGTATAAGAAATGGGCAGGCCCGCAAATGCGGGCCTGTGTTTTTTTCTGTTATTCTTCGCCGTCAGGGATATACGCCTGTTCGATCCCGCGCAGGGCCGGATCATCGATCGTATCCCGGTCGATGAGCACGCAGGCTGTTTTCCGGCTTTCATACTCCGTACTGCCCGCGGCCATATCTTCCGCCAGATCGAGCGCTTGGGTCCCGGTCTCCGCCGCATCGTTCAAAACGGCGCCGTACAGGGTCCCCATCCGTATGGCTTTCAGTATCTCCGAATTCCCGCCCAGCACAATGACGGACAGACCGTCTTCGAGTCCGTTGTCCCGTATATATTGTGCGAGCAGGCCGGCCGCCTCCAAATCTACGGCAAAGATCCCTACAATTTCTTCTTCCTCCCTGTTCTCAAGGAGTGCGGCGATCTCTTTTTCCTGCACACAAATAAGAAAGTCGTCCGCTATACGGAATCTGCCGGCCGCTCTGACCGCAGAGGAAAAACCAAGGGCGGCCTGCGTTACGCTTTGCTTTTCTTGGGATGCGACGATGAGCAGCTTGCCTGTCTGTATGGCGCGCGCCGACAGGTCCCGGGCGATAGATTCTGCCGCCCAGTTTCCCGCACCCAGGTAATCGGCCCGCACATACAGTATATCTTTCGTATCCGCCGGTTCTATCCAGATAACCTGCATTCCTTCGGGCGCTTCAACCGTCTGCCGAACATAGGCCAGCAAAACATCCGCCTGCTGCTGTTCTGCTTCTTCCATGCTGTCCACATAGAATACTTCGGTTTTCTCTGTTTGCAGCGATTCTTCCCGTGTCCGTATCCCCTGCAGGACCCGCTGCCAATAGATATCTTCAGGCACATCGGTATATACCGCGATACGAAACGGACTTGTCTCTTCTGAGTCCGAAGAAACGGGTATGGAAGCAGGCTCCGTTTGTTCCCTGCATCCGGCGAACAACAAAACCATGCATAAATAGAGTATTGAAAAAAAAGTCCTTTTCATCCGGCTTGCCCGTCCCTTTTCCATCCGCCTCCGCCTGTTACGCGCGCACCGATCAATTCCGTGTCTGCGCTTTGGACAAATCCTACATTCCTTGTGTGCTTGATCCGTACCCCATGATCGCTGAAAGCGATCTCCATATGGTTCCTGTAGCAAGTCTCATAAAAAACGATGTCCAACTGATACGTATCCCCCGCCCAGGCACCGGAGAGCGCCGCCGCATGATAGAATATCTGCGTGTGCGCATCGGTATGCGTATCTTCCTGTACGCCGGTATATCCGTAGGCCCAGTCTCCATACCCGATCTTCATGCGGGATTTCTTGCCCCGTATACCCAGTGTGACAAAATCTTCCGCCCCAAAATCAAATTGTATGCTGGTCAGGCCCAGATAATTCTCGGAAAAAACATATTCTATCCCCGAATACCGCAGCGCCCGCAGAACATCCCAGGAAGACAGCCCTTCGGACACCGGCAGCGCGCGGGCCGGGGATTCCCGCTTTTCCGGGGCAGGGGCTATCTTCTCCCCTTCTTCCAGCATGGCCGGCACCAGTGTCATCATGATGTGGTCGACAGCCTTCATATAGGTCCGGCTGCCGCCCAGCAGAACAAGGGCCGCATCCTGCTTTGGGAAAACCATATACATCTGTCCAAAGGCGCCGATCCCCGCAAAAGCTCCTTCTTCGCCCAATATCCATATCTGATATCCAAACCCGCCTTCCCATTTGGCTGCCGTATTGCCCGTTTTAATCTGGCAAGACGTAGCTGCTTCTATATAGGCGGGGTCCAGCAATTGCTTTCCTTCCCATTTGCCTTTTTGCAGCATGAACTGCGCAAATTTCGCCAGTTCCTCGGGGCGCAGGCGAAGGCCCCAGCCCCCCACCGTCCGGCCCGCCGGGCCTGCTTCCCACCAAACGTCCCGAATGCCCAGCGGGCAAAACAGACGCGTGTCCAGATAGGAAAGCAATGTTTCCCCGCTGACTTTCTGCAGAATGGCTGAAAGTATGTAGGGACAGGCGTTGGAATAAATAAACTCCCTGCCGGGAGCGCGCGCAACGTACGAACGGAGGAAATCCTTCGCCCAATCGATATCGTCGCGGAATATAAAATTCTCATAAGAATAGGGGAAATCATTGACAATATCATCGCGCCTATGCCGCTTGAAATCATGCGGCGCGGCATCGAACCCGGGCGACATCGTCAACAGATCCCGGATCTTCATCTTCGCCATATTTTCACATACGCCGGCCGGGAGCAGTTCGGGGAAAAAGGATACGACGGCATCCTCCAAAGAAAGCTTCCCTTCCCCTATGGCAAACCCGACGCCGATGGATGTAAAACTCTTGCTTACCGAGAAGAGCGTATGCCGCACGTCCGGGCGGTAGGGTTTCAGATAAACTTCCGCCGCGACCTTTCCGTGGCGTAAGAGCAGGAAAGCATGTATCCCATAGTTGGAAGAGGTCAACAGATCGATGACTCTTTCCAAACGTACCGGATCTATCTGCAGCTTTTCCGGCGCAGTTCTCTCAAAATATCCTTCGTGCAAGTGAAAGTCCCCCCCCTTCCGGCAGCAATACGTATTTTAATAGTAGAGCACCCGCAAGGAAAAAGCAACAGCCGATTTTTCTTTTGACTCTGTGTGTATACGGCATCCTCCGTTTGCTTGCACGATGCGCAGCGCCTTTGCATATGGTGGCGATAGAAACACCCGCTTATTTTACATCTCATGTTCCATACGGGGCACAAAAATGAACGAGATACCGAAAAAACCTTACATACGTCTGCAAAAACGCGCGCCTTCTCCGCCGGCGGAGGTCGTTCGGGAGGGATTCCCTTCCCGCACGCCGTACGCCCTGGGCAAACAAGGCGGCTTCCCTTTGCCCGAAAAGACTGCCGACAGCCGCCAATTGTATTTCGTGCACACCCGCCATGACCCGTCCACGCGACGCGATCCTTTTCGCCGTTGCCAACGCTGTATCCATACATCGTACCCGGCCGGCGCAAACCGGGTCCCCCTCCGCGGATGTGTCCTGCCTTTTCCTCGCTCTGCAGAATACTTTGCTGCTGCCTATCCGTTGCCTCCGGCCCGTTACTCTCAATTTCTACAATACCGGAACAATCACATAACGATCGTGCAAATCGGGCAGGATATCCAAATTTTGTCCGAATACATCAAATTGGCGTGCCTTTTGGCCTTCATATAAATTTAATATTTCTTTTGTACTATAAAAAAATACGATAACAAAAGGAAATTCCACCGCATTCGCTCTTCGAAAGAGAAGTGGACGGTGTACAAACCGCAAAACTTATCGTATAATTTCTTATATAATCCATTAGGAAGCATTTGAAACGGTTTAAAGAATGAAAACGATAAAGGAATTTTTTTTAAACGGAAAAACTTTTTTTAAGAAACTGTTCTCCTTTATGCATACGCCTAAACGGAGTTATCGGCGCATCTATAAGAAAGCCGCCGCGTCCGATGCGAAAGTGCGGGTTGGCAACGACACGCCGAAAGTGCGCGCATCTCTGCATGCAACTATCCCGCATACAGGAGAAACCCGCCGCACAAAGAAGGTAAAAACCGCGGCTATTTCCAAACCCCGCAGATTTACGGGCATTTCTCCCATACGATGCGTCGGCGTGTTATTGCGTTCCGCCTATACCTCGTCCGCGGAAAAGGTACGGGCCTTTTTTTCGGCCCGGTTTTCCGCTCTGCAGAAATGGAAACCAGTTGCCGCCGTAAAAGGTTTTTTCAGCCGGCTTACCCAATATTGTAAAAGCAAAAGAAAGCAAACGCTCCTATTCGTTTCCGCCGGTGTTCTGCTTATCTGCGTTCCTCTGCTCATCTCCTTTGTCGTTCCTGTCGGCACAGTCAGCGCAGAGAGCAGCGAAACGGTTCTTACGGTGGATAGCCCGGGCGTATTGACGGCCGCCGCGGTGGAAGCTCTGGAGCCTGTCGTATATTATTCCGCCGATCCGGGCATGGAAGCCCCCATTGTGGCCGATATACAGGAAAGATTGATGGAACTCGGCTATATGGGCTATGACGAACCTTCCGAGTATTACGGAGAACAAACAGAAGAAGCCATCAAACTGTTCCAGCGGAAATACGAGCTTGACATTACCGGCATCGCCGACGAAACAACATTTGAGCTGTTGTTTTCAGAAGACGCAAAGAAATATTCCGTTTCCGAAGGTACCGAAGGCGACGACGTCCGCGAATTGCAGATGCGCTTGGTCGAATTGAGTTACCTGAAAGAAGCAACCGGATATTTTGATGTGGATACGACCGAGGCGGTCAAAAAGTTCCAGGAGCGCAACGGACTTGTCGTTGACGGTACGATCGGGGAAGCGACCCGCGAGGCGCTTTATTCGGAAGATGCAAACGCCTATGCCTTTGCTTATGGCGAACAAAGCAATGAAATAAAAGAACTCCAGCAAAAGCTGAAAAGCCTGGGGTATCTGACCACGGCACCCGACGGAGTATACGGTTCGGATACGGTGGCCGCAGTAAAACGCTTTCAGGAACGCAACGGGCTTATTGCGGACGGTTATCTTGGAAATATGACCAAAAGCATCCTGTTTTCCGACGATGTGGAGTATAACTCTATATCGATCGGCGACAGCGGGGACGATGTGACCCGTATCCAGAAGCGGCTGGTCGAGCTGGGATACATGCGCAGTGCGACCGGTTATTTCGGGGAACATACCGAACAGGCCCTGATCAATTTTCAAAAGCGCAATGGTCTGACGGCAGACGGCAAATTCGGCGTTAATACGAATACGACCTTGTTCTCCAGCAGCGCGAAGAGAGCGGCGACGACCACGTCCAACAGTTCAAAGACTACCGGTGGTTCCAACACTTCGAACGGTACGCCGGCCAACGTAAGCGGCGCCAATGTGGCTTCGCTCATCTCGGTGGCGGAATCCCGTTTGGGTTGCAGATATGTCCTAGGGGCAAAGGGGCCAAACCAGTTCGACTGTTCCGGGTTGGTATACTGGTGCCTGAATCAAATCGGGCTGAAACAGGGGTATATGACTTCCTACGGCTGGCGTACCTGTACAAAATACCAAAAGATCACCAGCATGGGCGATATACGGGCAGGGGATATCATCGTATATAAGATCAGCAGCTCGCAAGGGCATGTGGCAATCGCCATCAGTGACAGCATGATGATAGACGCATCCACCAGCAAAGGCGTCGTCGTTAAAAGGACTTTCTACACAAGTTATTGGAAAAAATATTTCTATTGTGCCTACAGAATATTCTAATTGTATAAGGAACCGGTATCGGCCGCTATAATGGGCCGGTACCGGTTTTTATTTACAGAAAATATATCTTCCTGTATGATAAACATAGCAGTCAATACGATCAGGAGGAGGCATTATGCTGGATAAATCCGTACCTTTTATAGATGTGCTCATGTATAGGAAAGCCGGCACCCCCGTTCCGGTCTATCCCTTGCCCGAAGGCTATTCTTTTTCACTGTTCCAGCCGGACGATGAAAAAGAATGGGCGGAGATCGAAACATCCGTACTGGAATTCAAGCGGAGCGTAGACGCGCTTGTCTATTTTCAGAAAAATTATATGTGTGCACTGCCGGAATTGCAGCGCCGCTGTCTGTTTGTGAACGACCCCGCCGGGAAAAAGGTCGCCACGTCTACGATATGGTGGGAATATACGGGGCAGAGAAGGGATCCCTGGGTATCCTGGGTGTCCGTACGGCCCGATTACCAGGGACATGGTCTGGGCAAAGCGATCATCTCCAAAGTGTTGCGCCTGGGTATAGAGATCGAGGGCGACCGGGATTTTTACCTGAAGACCCAGACGTGGAGTCATAAGGCGATCACGATCTATGAAAAAATCGGCTTTTCCATTACGGCTGAAAAAAATCTTTGGCGGTATACCAACGAAAATTACGAAAAGGCCATTGCCTTATTGGACGAAATTTATAAAAAGAATGGGTATGTACGGTAGTACGCTCTTCCGTTTTTTCTTTTACACAAAAAAAGCGTCCCTATGTGGATAGGGACGCTTTTTTTCACGCTTGTTTCTTTTTCTTTTTCGAAATCCGTATCAATATGTATATGCAGAAGTAAATTGCCAGCATCACAATAAAAATACCGATCATCCCGTAGAGCATGATTCCAAGCGAATGCACGAAGTTCCCAATGTTTATAGCCATAATTCACACACTCCTCAACCAAATAATCCGCTTGTGACCAGG
Organism: Christensenellaceae bacterium; assembly: GCA_963665505.1. Lineage (GTDB taxonomy): Bacteria > Bacillota > Clostridia > Christensenellales > Christensenellaceae > QANA01. The sequence continues at coordinate 457,897 of OY762275.1, read as the reverse complement.
GTAAGTACAAGACCGCCCGCAACAACCGAAGCGATCTGTCCGGCAACGTTTGCGCCGGCGGCAGACATCAACAGGAAGTTGTTCGGGTCTTCGTCCCGGCCCATCTTATGCACCAACCGCGAAGCCATGGGGAAAGCAGATATCCCGGCAGCCCCGATCATCGGGTTGATCTTCTTTTTGCTGAACAGGTTCAATATTTTAGCGAATACGATGCCGCCCACCGTATCAAAGACGAAGGCAAGCAGGCCAAGCCCCAGAATCATGAGTGTTTCCCATACAAGGAAGCTTTCTGCTTTCATCTGGGCCGCAACGGTGAATCCCAGCAAAATCGTGATGATATTTGTAAGCGCATTTTGTGCCGTCTCGGAAAGGGAGCGCAATACGCCGCATTCGCGGATCAGGTTCCCAAACATCAGGAAACCCACCAGCGCCACCGACCTCGGCGCGACAATGCCCGAAATCATCGTAACCACGATGGGGAAAAGGATCTTCACGGTCTGCGGTATATCTTTCTGCTCATACCGCATACGGATACGCCGTTCCTTCTTTGTTGTAAGCAATTTGATGACAGGCGGCTGGATGATAGGCACCAGCGCCATATAAGAATAGGCTATCACGATGATTGCGCCCGTATAGGTCGACTCTAAGAAGTTGGCCACAAAGAAAGCCGTCGGTCCATCCGCCGCCCCTATGATCCCGATGGAGGCCGCGTCTTTTAAATCAAATCCCAATAAAGTGGAGAGGCTCAAGGTAAAAAATATCCCGAATTGTGCCGCCGCTCCAAACAGCAACATTTTCGGATAGCTCAAAAGCGGCCCGAAATCTATCATGGCCCCTATACCAATAAACAGAATCAGCGGAAAAAGTTCGTTGCCGATACCGGCATCGTACAAGACGCTCAAAGCACCTTCTTCCGTCCCCTGTGTGATAACGCCCGAAAAAGGCAGGTTCACCAGGATGATACCAAATCCGATCGGCAGCAACAGTGCGGGCTCCATCTCTTTCTTTATTGCCAGATAGATCAACACTGCGCCTATCAGCCACATCACGACCATTTTCCAAGTGATCTCCGTGACGTTTCCAAACACAGTACCCAAATTGCTTAAAAATTCGCCCATTTTTTTGACAACCCTCTTGAATTTATTATTAAACTATGGATGCCGTTTCTGCCGGAAAAGGTCCTCCGGCAGAAACAGCATATGCCTTTCACATTGTTTTAAAACAACGAACAGCTTAAGAAGATCGTTGCAGCCAGGGAAGCAACGAGCGAAACAACCGTAATCTGTGTATTCAGAGAAGGACCGGCCGTATCTTTGAACGGATCGCCTACGGTATCGCCTATTACGGCAGCCCTATGCGCATCGGACCCCTTCCCGCCAAAGTTTCCCGCCTCAATATACTTCTTCGCATTGTCCCACAAACCGCCTGCGTTACCCATCAGCAAAGCCAGCAGCAAACCGGAAATGATGTTGCCCACAAGATACCCGCCTACGGCCATGACGCCGCCTATGAATCCGACCGCCAGCGTGGTAAGGATCGCCAGCAGGCCTGCCGGAATCAGTTCCTTCAACGCGCCGAGCGTAGCAATATCGATACATTTGTCATGTTCGGGAGAAACGCCTTCGCGTCCTTCTTTCAAGCCCTCGATCGTACTGAACTGACGGTGGATCTCCGTGACCATTTTCTGTGAGTTGCGGCTGACACCCATCATCAGCATAGCCGAGAAGACCGCCGGGACGGCAGCTCCGACCAGCGCACCGAAAAACACCAGCGGATCCATCATATCAAAGCCGATCATCACGCCTTCCGGCGAAATGATCTTACTGAAGGCCGCCAGCAGCGCAATGACCGTAAGGCCCGCCGCGCCTACGGCAAATCCCTTGGTGATCGCCTTGGAAGTGTTTCCGGCAGCATCCAGTTTGTCCGTGATCTCTATGACCTCGTCTCCCAGGTTGCCCATTTCGGCAATGCCTCTCGCATTGTCCACGATGGGGCCGTACGCATCGCTGGAAATAATCATCCCCACGATGGAAAGCATGCCGATGGCCGCGATAGAGATGCCCAACATGGCATAATCCGCACCCAACGGTTCACAAAGCTTATAAGAGGCAAGCGCCGCGATCCCAATGCCTGCCAGAGAAGGGAGCGTGCTCAAGAGTCCATAAGAAAAACCCGAAAGTATCGTAAAGGCAGGGCCACTCTTGCAGGCTTCTGCAACTTTTGCAACGGGCGGCCGCTCGTCCCCCGTGAAGAAATCGCTTGTGATCCCTATGATCACCCCCACCAGCATGCCGATGATCGTCGCACCCCAAAGCCGTATCTCATACCCGAAGATAAGAGTCGCAGCGAGAGTGAGCGCCGTAAATATAGCGCAGGTGATATACGTACCGTTGTTCAGCGCGCGGCCCGGTTCTCCGTTTTTCCCGACGCGAACCACCAAAACCCCGATGATCGAAGCGAGCAGTCCCAAAGCACCAAAGCAGAATATCAGCTGTATTTGTCCTAACCCGGCCGCAATGATCATGGATGCGGCGATCGAAGCAACGTTGGAGTCAAAAAGATCAGCGCCCATGCCGGCCACATCGCCCACATTGTCCCCTACGTTATCTGCAATAACAGCAGGGTTGCGCGGGTCGTCTTCCGGGATGCCAAGCTCGACTTTGCCCGTCAGGTCTGCAGCGATATCCGCCGTCTTGGTGAATATCCCGCCGCCTGCCTTGGCAAACAAGGCAAGAGAACTTGCCCCAAAGCTAAACGCCAAAACAATATTCGTATTCCCCGTCAAAAGATATAGTATAGCCGGGCCGGCAAGAGATGTGCTTACAACAGCCATTCCCATAACGGCTCCGCCTCTGAATCCTGCCATAAAAGAAGGTGCAAGACCGTCTTTTGCCGCTGTCGCGGATTTTACGTTGGCGATCGTGGCTATGCTTATGCCGACTATTCCTGCCGCGCCCGAGAAGACCGAGCCCATGATATAAGACAATACCATTTTGAAATTTTCGAGAATATCCCCATTCCAGAACGGTACCGGATAAAACGCAAGAATAACCAGAGAAACAATTCCTACGAAGACTGCAAGCACCTTATACTCCCGTTTCAAAAACGTAAACGAACCTTTGCGTATAAGGGTTCCGATGCCTTCGAGTTTTCCTTCCGCTGTCGGCAGATTTTTGACCCAACGGTAAAAAAATGCTGCCACGATCAGCGCCAGAGCCGATACGGCAAGTGCTATCACTGCCCAATTCATTCAATCACTCCCATCAAAATCTAATTTTACATGGATATTTTTCCCGCACCATATATGCCAATGCTTTCTATGATAACAATCAAAACACCATGTGTTTGAGAAAACCAAATCTTTCCCCAATAACGATTTTAATGCATCTTGTCCAGCTTTGCAAGAACTTTTATAATTTTTTTCTGCATATTTATGAAAAGCAGTTTATTTTCTTACAAAAAAACCGGCGAAATATTTCGCCGGTCCAAAAAGCTAAGCCCGTATTAAGGTTCGTTCGTATCGATCGGCTGGCCGCAAACGCCCTTATCGACCGGTATCCAAGCCTTTCCCTTGCCGCCGAACAACTCGATATAGAAGCCGATCTGTTCGGTGATGCCTTCGGTGATCGCTCTCCAGAGCATACCAGGCATTTCCAGTTCCTTTACTTTTTTGACAGCAGATTTTGCAAGATCTGTATAAATATTTACTTTATTGATGCCCAATGTACAGGCCTTCGCCAGGTTTTCATTCCCCGTCCCCGATCCGCCGTGCAGTACGAGCGGGAAATTGTTGGTCGCTTTCTTTATGGCTACCAGGCGGTCAAAATCGATATGCGGGGTTCCCACATATTCTCCGTGCGCCGTACCCACGGCAACGGCCAGCATATCGATACCGGTATCTTCTATGTATTTCTTTGCCTGCTCGGGCTTGGTAAGCCCGGCGTCCCTGTCGGCCGCATAGCTTGCGCCCTGTCCCACATGGCCCAGCTCCGCCTCTACGCTGACGCCCACCGCATGCGCGATCTTGACAAGCTCGCTAACCTGCGCAACATTTTCCTCGTAAGGAAGGGTGGAACGGTCGACCATGATGGATGTAAACCCGGCAGCGATCGCCGACACGGCATCCTCATAGGTAGCTCCATGGTCCAGGTTGATGGCGACGGGTACTCTTGCCTTATCGGCGAGTAACGTCATGAATCTGCCCAAAAAAGCTATATCGGGCGTCGCACGATACGCCACATCCAGTATGACCGGTGCGTTCAGCTTTTCCGCTATGGAGATAACGGCCCGTGCATCCAGCTCCGTGCACACGTTCGGCGCGGCCACGCCATAGTTTCCGGCACTGGCGCGGTCAAGAATTGCTTTCATTGATACTAACATCTTTATACCTCTCTTTCCTTTCAAAAAACATTTATATATAAGGCTTACGCCCAAAAAAACTACCGTCATTATAACAGATTCGCATGCAACTAACAAGTAAATCCGCAGGATTCATAGGAATGCATATTATGCATATCTCCCTGTATTTCAAAATATGGCTTTCACCGGCGAACGCGCATCCCAGAGAAGACATCTGCGGCCGGCCGGGCGCCGAAAACGGGAAAGGGCCCGGGCGTTTGTCCGGGCCCAGCTATTTTCCTCTCTCATATCCTGCCGTTTGTTCTATGCGTGCGACTTTCGTTTACAAGGTCTGCGAACAATCTCAAAAATACCGGGAAACGCACCGTCATATTTTCCGGGTGGAACTGTACGGCAACGATCCCCTTGTCTTCCGCCTCGATCGCTTCAATAATCCCGTCCGGCGCCCAGGCCGAAATAAAAAACCCCGGAGCCAGGTCTTTGATGGCCTGATGGTGGAAAGAATTTGTATCGATTTCCCGCGTGCCCATTATACTATACAGATAAGAATCTTCCTTTACGGATATGGAATGGATGGGCTCGCTCCTTTTTTTCATATCGCCAAAATGGTGCAGACATCCTTCCATCTCCGTCGGGATATCCTGTACCAGCGTACCGCCGAACGCAACGTTGACTACCTGCAGCCCCCGGCAGATGGCCAACACCCGTTTGCCCGCCGTTACGGCTTCCTGCAGCAACTCGATCTCAAAATCATCGCGCGCACGGTCGATCCGCACAAGCCCGGCCTTAGGTTCTTCCCCGTATAGTGAAGGGTCCACATCCTCTCCGCCCGTCAGAAGCAGCCCGTCGATCGACGCAACATACTGCGCGATCACCTGCACGTCGTCCGTCGTGGGCAGCAACAGCGGGCATCCTCCTGCCATCTTTGTGGAAAGAACATAATCTCTGCCGGTCAGATATGCGCCTACGGGCGGGATATCACGCAGGCTGGCCGTGATGCCGATCCGCGGCATGGTTTGGTTTTCATTCCCTGTCATACTTGTTTTATTCGTCTCCTGGAAGTTTTTTCTCTGCTAAAAGCGCCCGCAGAAATTTGATTGTATTTTTTACATCGTCCTTGTCCGTCACCTCGGTCGGCGTATGCACATACCGCGCCGGGATAGAAATACAGCCGGCGAGGATACCGCCCTTTACCCGCTGGATCGCACTCGTGTCCGTGCCACCCCTGGATAATACTTCTTTCTGCACGGGGATGCCCGCTTTTGCCGCGCATTCCTCCATGAACCTGCGCACACAGGCCGGGATGATAACGGAAGAATCCATCACTTTGACAGCCGGTCCTTTACCCAGCGAAACGCTCATGGCCGGTGCTTTGGGCGTGTCTCCCGTGAGCGTCACATCCAGGTTGATATTCAGGTCCGGCTCTATCGCATATGCGGCCGCCCCGGCGCCGCGCAGGCCAACCTCTTCCTGCACGGTGAAGACCGCATAAACATCATGCGGCGATTGCAGGTCCCGCAACGCTTCGGCGATGGCCGCGCAGCAGATTCTGTTGTCCTGTGCCCCGCTGGCAAAGCGCTTGCCCATATCCACAAAATGGGTCACGTACACGCCGACGTCGCCCACCTGGACTTTGGCCTCGGCTTCTTCTTTGGTATCACAGCCTATATCCACATACATGTCGGGCAGCGTGGCAACGGCCTTGGCGTCCCGCGTTGTTTCTGTTTCAAAATAGGTCACGCCTAAAACGCCGTTCTCAAACATGATTTCCCGTGCGACGCTCAGGGGCGGCAGTATCCCGCCCACATTCGCGATACGCAGGAATCCTTTCTCATCTATATCCACGACAATGAACCCGATCTGGTCCATATGGGCGCTCAGCATGACTTTTTTGCCGGAGGACCCTCTCTTCACGGCGACCAGATTCCCCAGTGTATCAGTATACACTTCATCACAGCAGGGTTCCACATATTTTCTTATAACGGCACTGACCGTTTGTTCCCGGCCGGAAGGCCCATATGCCGCCAGCATCTCTTTCAACATCGTTTCAAACATGTCACAGCACCTCATCATACTTTTTGTTTTTCAGGAAAAAATCTGCCAGCCGTACGGTATTTTCTATATCGCGCAGCGCGGCCACGCTCACCGGCGCATGGATATACCGGCAGGGGACGGACAGGCCGCCCGTCACGGCGCCTACCCCCGCTTTATGGATGGAGGCCGCGTCCGTGCCGCCCCGCGTGCCTTTTCTGAACTGGCAGGGGATGCCCGCCTCTTTTGCGGAGGAGGTCAGCGCGCGCACCATTCTGGGCAGTACGATCGTCCCCCGGTCCATCACGGTGATGGCCGGGCCTTCCCCGACCTTAGTCACATACTCATGCCCTTTCGCATCAGGCATATCGTTCGCCGTCGTCCCTTCAAAAATCAACCCCACTGCCGGGCGCACAGTATAGGCGGCCGCGATGGAGCCGCGAAGGCCCGCTTCCTCCTGCACGGTGAACACCGCGTAAAAGTCGCAGGCATACTTCCGCCTCAAAAGTTCTAGCAGGATATAGCAACCGACGCGGTCGTCGAGCGCTTTTCCCTTGACGAATCCATCGCCGAACGCTTCGAACTGTGTATCGAACACCACATACTCGCCCACGTTCACATATTTCTGCGCATCGGCTTTATCCTGCGCGCCGATGTCTATAAACAATTCTTCGTGCGGCAGCAATTTTCCCCGCTCTTCTCTTTTTTGCAGATGGATCGCCTTGGCGCCGATCACACCCGGTATCTTGTCCTTTCCCACCAGCACGCGTTTGGAAACGACGACCCGCGGGTCGATCCCCATTGCTTCATAAGCGAGCAGACCATTTTCCATAATTCCCTTCACCATCATGGCTACTTCATCCATATGGGCACAGGCCATCACGCGCGGCCCGTCGCCTTTTTTATGGATATACAGATTGCCCATGGCATCTACCCGGGTCTCACCGCCCCAGGGGGCGGCCAATTCCTTTATCAGCGCCCGTACTTCGCCCTCATTCCCGCTCGGGCCCGCGGCATTGCTCAGTCTTGCAAGCATAGTGCCTCCTCCCAGTCCGAATTTATCCCGGCGGCCAAGCCGGCGATCACCTTGGCGCAGTTTTGCAGCGTGTTCAGCCGAATCGTTTCCACCGACGTATGCATATACCGTAGGGGCGGAGAAACGATCGCCGTTGGGATCCCCCCACGCTCGACCTGCATCTCCCAGGCATCGGTACCCGTCCGGCCCATGCAGACCTCTATTTCCGTTTCTATATTCTGTTCTTTTGCAGACTGCCGCAACAGTTCAAAGACACGCGGATGAATGTTGCCGCCCTTAGTGAGCGCAACTTTTCCCATATCATATGTTTCAAACGGCTTTGTGCCCGGCGTGGGCCCGTGCGTCACGTCAATAGCCACCGCGATATCCGGGTTTACGCTGTATGCGCCCGCTTTGGCGCCGATCCCGCCGCGTTCTTCCTGTACGGAAGCGCAAAAAACGACCGTGCACTCCAATTTTACCTTCTGCAGCATCTCCATGCAGGCAAACATGGCAGCCACAAGGGCACGGTCGTCCAATGTTTTTGAAGCGACAAAATCATTGCGCAGCGCAACGGGCGGTTTGGGTGCAAACGTTACGAAATCACCTACGGAGACGAGCGCTTTCACCTGTTCAGGCGGATACCCGATATCGCAGACGAGTTCTTCCATCTTATAGGCTTGCTGTTCTCCTTCCAAAAGATGGGGCGGTACGGCGCCGATGACGCCCTTCAGCAGCTTTTTCCCCAGTACGAACACTTCGGCGGCCGGGAGTACCCGCGGGTCTACCCCGCCCACTTGCGTGATACGCAGCATGCCGTTTTCTTCTATCTTGGTCACCATCATCCCGACTTCGTCCATATGGGCTACGACCAGGATCACAGGTTTGTTCCCACTGCCCATACGGCCGTATACATTGCCCATCTTATCTTGCCAGACATCGTCCGTATAGTGGAAAAAATATCCTTTTATGATGTCGCCCACGGCGCGCTCGTTGCCGGTCACTCCGTCGGCCGTCACCAGGTCGGATATCACTTTTAACAATTCCATACGCTGCTCCTTCCCATCCGTATCTGTCCGGAATTTCTAAAATTTATTATACCATAGATGAGAGAGATTAACATTTTTAATTTCTCAGGTATACTATATACATATGATATTTAAGCAGAATACGCCTTTTACCAGCGGTTCCTCTTGCAAAATTGATAAACGGCGTATATACTATTACAAAATTATATTTTATGGATATTAAAATTTTTTATATACATCGGGAGGAGACATGCATGAAAAAATACAATGTCGCCGTCATTGGTGCAACCGGTATGGTGGGCCAGCGCTTCATTACTCTGCTTTACAAACATCCCTGGTTCCATCTGACTGCATTGGCGGCTTCGCCCCGTTCGGCGGGTATGCCTTACCGGGAAGCAGTCGGGGGCCGTTGGGTCATGCCCGAACCGATCCCGGGAAACGTTGCCGATATGACAGTGCTGGACGCGGTCAAAGACCGGCAAAAAATCATCGCCCTGGTCGATTTTGTTTTCTGTGCCGTTAATATGCCCAAAGACCAGATCCGTGCGCTGGAAGAAAGTTACGCGAAGGCGGAATGCCCGGTCATATCCAACAACTCCGCTTACAGGGGCGTAACGGACGTCCCCATGATTATCCCCGAATTGAACGGGGAGCATACCGGGATCATCCCCTTCCAGAGAAAACGGCTGGGTACTAAAAAAGGCTTTATCGCGGTGAAGCCCAACTGCTCCATCCAATGCTATGTGCCCGCGCTGCATCCGTTGCTGGAATTCGGCATCACAAAAGTCCTTGCCTGTACATACCAGGCCATCTCGGGCGCCGGCAAAACATTTGCAACCTGGCCCGAAATGGAAGATAACGTCATCCCGTTCATCGGCGGTGAGGAACAAAAAAGCGAAATAGAACCCCTGAAGATCTGGGGGCATATTGAGAACGGCGCCATCATCCCCATGAAAGACATCTCCATCACGACCCAATGCATACGGGTGCCGGTGAGCGACGGCCATCTGGCGGCTGTTTTCGTATCCTTCAAGCACAAGCCCTCCATAGAAGAGATCAAGAAGGCCTGGGCGGAGTTCCAGAGTCCCGCGCAGAAACTTGCGCTGCCCACTGCGCCCAAACAATTTTTGCATTATTTTGAAGAAAATGACCGTCCCCAGATGAAATCGGAACGGAATCTGGAAAACGGCATGGCCGTTTCCATCGGGCGGCTGCGGGAAGACACGCAATACGATTATAAATTCGTCTGCCTGTCCCACAATACACTCAGAGGTGCGGCCGGCGGCGGCGTGCTCACGGCGGAACTGCTGGCAAAACAGGGCTATCTGGATTAAGGACACTCTGCTTTTCAAAAGGATCCCCATGAATTATGTGGTAAACCCCAAAACCAACGATACGCTTTCTATCCTCGGGTACGGCTGCCTGCGCTTTACCAAAAAAGGAACAAGCATCGACCAGGCAAAAGCGGAAAGCGAGATGTCTGCCGCCATAGAACGCGGCGTGAACTACTTCGATACGGCCTATATCTACCCGGGGAACGAAGTGACGCTGGGGAAGTTTTTGTCCAAAGGGCTTCGGGGCAAAGTAAACATCGCCACCAAACTGCCCCACTATCTTCTGCATAAAACGGAGGATATCGAACGGATCTTTTCGGAAGAACTGCAGCGGCTGCAGACCGACCATATCGATTACTACCTGATGCATATGTTGCCCGGCATCCCCACCTGGGAACGTTTGTGCAACCTGGGTATCCGGGAATGGATCGCTTCCAAGAAAAAGTCCGGTCAGATCCGCAACGTCGGGTTTTCCTTTCATGGCGGCACGCACAGCTTCATTTCGCTTGTCGATGCCTATCCTTGGGATTTTTGTCAGATCCAATATAATTATATGGACGAATATGCGCAGGCCGGCGTCGGCGGATTGCAATATGCCGCCGAAAAAGGCCTGCTTGTTGTCATCATGGAGCCGCTCAAAGGCGGCCGCCTCGCCAACAACCTGCCCAAAGCGGCAAAAAAGATGCTACAGGCCGCTCACCCGGACTGGAGCCCGGCCGAATGGGGTTTGCGTTGGCTGTGGCGGCAAAAAGAAGTGGGCGTCGTGCTTTCGGGCATGAATGCCCTCGAACAGGTGCTCGAAAACACGCGGATCGCTTCCTTTCCCCGGGAAAACCTGCTCTCCGAAAAAGAACTGGCCGTTCTGGATAAAGCGAAAAAAATCATCGACAGCGCCGCTAAAATCAATTGCACGGGATGCGGGTATTGTATGCCCTGTCCCGCGGGCGTCGATATTCCGGTCTGCTTCAGGTGTTACAATGACCTGTATACGGAAAGCCGGTACATCGGATTTAAAGAATACCTGATGTGCACAACGCTCAAGGCCAAGCCCACTTCGGCTTCCGTTTGCGTGAAATGCGGACGGTGCGAAACCCGTTGCCCCCAAAAACTTCCCATCCGGAAGGAACTGGAACGCGTCCGCAAAAAAATAGAGACCCCCCTTTACTCGCTTATCAAAAAAGGGGCGAAATTGTTTTATAAATTCTGATCTTCTGCCAATGGCCAGCGGTTTTCCATAACCGCTGTTTTTTATTGAATTTATTTAAAAAACTGGGGAAGATACGGCCCAAACGCTGCAAGCCTGTCCTGTAATATCCCCTTTGCCACGTCCAGGTCGTCGATCATCGGGTCAGGCGCTAGCGCCTGCAGGGCCAACCACGGTCTCCTTCCACCGCCGCGGCCACGGACAAAAGAACAAAGTCCGCCCCGGCAAAAGGCTGCGTCTGTCCGCGGAAGCTTCTATCCGCATACCGGCGCCCCATTCCCTGTTGATCCTTTCCGCCAGCAAGCGTATCTGTGCAAGCCCCAATTCATTCAGATCACATAGGCAGAACGTGTTGCCGTGCAGCGCTTCCGTCCGAAGGATCGCCCCGAATTCGTCAAACCAAAACTTACGCGCCCCACGCCGATGACCGCGATCTTCGGCTTCCGCTATTTTTTCCTTTTGTTTTATGTTCTTTCCCGAAAGTTGTTGATCAGTTCGCTGCCGATACTGGCCGTCGACGTGCTTTCCGGGATCTCCGTGCGGGGGACCCATCCGGCCTCCCCGATTTCGCTTTCCTGCAATGTGAGCGCATCGGCACCGGTCAGTTCCGCCGTAAAGCCGACCATGATCGTATCGGAAAAAGACCAGGGCTGGCTTTTATAATACCGAATATTTTTTACCCGTATCCCGACTTCTTCGTATACTTCTCGGGCCACCGCCTGTTCGAATGTTTCCCCGATCTCCACATACCCCGCCACCAAGTGATAGTGGCCGGAAGCCGACTTTTTCCCCCGTATCATGAGCAGCCTGTCGCCATCGGAAACCGCGACGATAACAGCCGGCGATATCCTGGGGTATTCCGTCCAGCCGCAAACGGGGCAAACGAGCGCGCGTTCCTGTGTGCTGGGCGCCATCCGGTTGCCGCACCGGCTGCAGAACCGGTGTGAACTTTCCCAGCGGCTGAGCTGCCAACCCGTTACGCCGGCGAACCCCATCCATCTTTCCTTCACATCCCGCATGCTTTGCACGGGATAGAGCACAAAAGGTTCCTCTATACCGGATAATTCGGAAAATAAATAGAAGCCTGCGCCGTCGATGGAGAACAAATATTCCCCCTGTTGCCACAGTTTTCTGGGAAACTCCGCAAGATCGGGCAACACAAATCCCTCTCCACTTTTCTTTACAAGCATCGCATTTTCCTCATAATATAAAACATAATCTGAAGCCATCGGTTCCTTCTTTTTAAAAGCATTGTCAAACCGATGGGGCCCAATATCTTGAATCATTTCTTTTTCCTCTCGTCTTGAAAAATATGTCCTTTCCGGACCGGTTTTCTCTTTCCCATTATACCAGTTATTTTTGGTAAGGAAAGTATTCTCTCCGATCCGTATCCTATTTTCTCAAAGTTTCCTTCGTCGGCGCAGAAAATATTCACCCATCGGCAACAGGCTTGTTTTTGCCTCTGCTTTCTCTTGCTCTAGTCTGGTTTTTGTTCAAAAAAATATGCCCGTCCACGGGAAAACGGCATGCTTACGGTCGTGGCAAGCGAACGTGCGGCCGAAAACTCTATTGACACAGGTGGAAGGCGCCAGTATAATATTGTGGTAGCTTTTATAGTGGCAGGCGGCCGGGGGAACTTTAGGAAACGCCTCTTATAAACGAATACTTTTATTACTTTACCACATGTGGAGATGTCGCCTAGCTTGGTCGAGGGCGCACGACTGGAAATCGTGTAAACCGCAAAACGGTTTCGAGAGTTCGAATCTCTCCATCTCCGCCATAAGCCCTTTTCATGGGCTTTTTTTATTGCAGGCACAACAATTTTTGCAAATACTTTCTTATTAAGTCTGTCCACAACTCCGACAACGGGTGTCTTTCTTGTGCCCCCGCCCCTTTTAGTGCCTGTTCCGGCGCCTTTAAGTATATCGTCGTTATGATGATCATGGTCTTTGCGTGGTTTGCCGCCTATGTATGTTTCGTCTATTTCAACAATCGTATCGATAAATTCTTTATGCTTTGTATTACCCATAGCGGCTCTGATTTGCTGAGGCATACGCCATGTCGTTTTATAGATGACCCCAATTTCATGTTGTAATTGAAGGCCGGAAATACCTTTTTTGCTGTTGAGGAAAAGATAGACAGCGTAAAACCACTTGCGCATATCCGTGGAAGATTTTTCAAAGGTGATCCCTTTGAATGGGCTGAACGTATTCTTGCAGTCATTACAGTCGAATACTTTAGGGTTGTTTGTCCTTTGATAAACTTTTGGAGATCCACAATGATTGCAATGGATACCTTGGAGATATCTGATTTTCAGATAATAGTCTATGCAAGACTGTTCTGTTGGAAATTTTTTCAATCAACTCTATAAATGCCATGGGCTTCCCTCCATGACTACACTATAGAATATGATTTACCGTATGTAAGGGGATAATTTCGAAAAAATATTAACGAATGACGATTTTATTGATGCACAATGTATTTGGGTGAAACTCATGGAATATTTCGCACATTTACACGAATGAATTTTATCGTTTTAAATAAAGGGCTGCCTTGGGGGCAGCCCCTCTTATCTTACATTGCTTTTTCTTTGATGATCTTTATGCCAAAATACCGTTCAATGTTAGCAATGCCTCCACAGTCCTGCGGGCTTACCAGTGTGCACGCCCGCCCCGAATGCCCCGCTCGGCCCGTACGGCCAATGCGGTGCACATAGTATTCTATCTTTTCGGGAATATCGTAGTTGATGACAAGATCAATCTCCTTTACATCGATGCCCCGCGCCGCTACGTCTGTGGCGATCATCACGTTCATTTTTCCCTTGCGAAATGCGTCCATGGCGGTATCGCGCTGATGCTGACTCAAATCGCCATGTAGACAACCTGCAGACAATCCCTGATCATTAAGCAGCCTATTAAGCATTCTCACTTGACGTTTCGTATTACAGAACACAAGCGTTAGCCGCGGTTTGTCCTTGCGGATCAGGCTCTGTACTGCTTTACATTTATTGCGTGAACCGATGGCCAGATACGACTGTTTGACATTCGCGGCAGGCTTGTTGCAATCGCTGACCTGTATCCGTACGGCATCATGCTGAAACCGTTTGACAACACTCGATACCGCTTTGTTCATGGTTGCCGAAAACAAGAGCGTCTGGTGCTCACCCATAACCTGTGAAAGTATGGCCGTAATATCGGGCAGAAACCCGAAGCTCAGCATCTCGTCCGCCTCATCCAGCACCATGGTGCGAATGTTTTGCAGCTTTAGCACATTGCGCCCGATTAGGTCCTTGACTCTGCCGGGCGTTCCCACGACAATCTGTGCACCCGCGCGGATAGCACGAATCTGTACACTTGCCGCTTGCCCGCCATAAACGCTGACTGTGCGAATTTTCGTATGCGCAGAAAGCGCACGGAACACGTCCGTGGTCTGCAGCGCAAGCTCACGAGTGGGGCAAAGCACAAGCGTCTGCGTCCTACGGTTGTTTGTAAATGTTTTTTCAATAATGGGCACGGCAAATGCCGCCGTCTTGCCCGTTCCTGTCTGGGCGATGCCCATGATGTCCCTCTTGCCAAAAATTAATTCCAGGGTTTTTTCCTGAATAGGCATAGGGTTGGTAAAGCCCACTTGTTTAAGCGTGGCTTTCATCTCTTCCGAGAGTAATTCAAAGTATTTCAAATTTTCCTCTTTCTTTTCCGGTGTTTACATAAAAAATAAAGGCCCTGCCGGATATAGCAAAGTCTTTCGAATCTGATATTTCGCCACAAGTTCGCATCTTTACGCCGGAGCCGGAAAGCCCCATTGCGCCGTGCGAGCCACAATTCCCCGCACTGGTATATTAAAAATACGACTTGTCAAAAGCGCGATTCTTTTCATGGAATGCTTTGCGGCTATGCGCAAACAATACTTATAATATAATAATAATTATATATTAGTTTTTACTGTTTGTAAAGACCGCATCGTAACCATGGCGTTTTGCCTTTCTTAACCAGACAATAAAACAACCGTAACATATGATACCGGTAGCGAATAAATAGCCAGGCAATCCCCAATGGCATACATTATTACAATTTTATATTTTTCATTACTGATTTTGATTGTAGGTAATATTGAAACATGTGTCGGGTTTTTCTTATATAGTTATTTCACCCATATCCCTTCTATAGAGAATTGGGGGATTTTTAGAATAAACAGGTAAAAAAGAATAAAAGACATCCAAAGTCAATAAGCATAAAAGGTTTTTGGAAGATATCAAGCTTCGATAATCCAATGACGAGTTTACAAACACCATTATATAGGATATAATAAATATGTAGATATTTTTGAGTAGTTTGGTTTTGTTAAAGGAATCAGGCGGGAATCTCATTGGATATGAGATTCCTGTTTTTATTTTGAAGGGAGCCCATCGAGAACAAGGTGACTATGAAACATTCTGCAGGAGAATGAGAGGAAAAACGAGGTAAGCGAATGATCCAAGGTGGTGCTAGAAAGAGCAAGGGCCAATATTTTATTCGGATTTTGTTATGCAGCGGAACAAGATTTAATCCGCTGGGTAATGAAGAGCTGGCTGTGTTTTGTCAATGCGATAGTGAAGAACCATCCATTGCGGATCTGGATAAAAACGGCCTTCTTCGGTGGGTGAATAATAACTCAGCATGTAAAAAAAATCAAAGCAATGAAAAGTATAGGATTTCCAAAGATATTGATGCCATGTCTGTTATTTTTCTTACAGACCGTGAAATCGAAGCCTGCCGCACTGCAGATCGCATTTTTCAATGTTGATGTTTTTTAATATACCAATGAAACTGCATTAATGGATCTTTTTACGCCAGAATATCAAATGATATTCTGGCGTAAAAAACTTTGAGCTTAGTATGTTAACTGCCTCCCGGCCCAAAGCCGCTTCCGCAACAGCAAAGAAGAATAGGTAGCATACAGCCAAGGCCACCGCCAAACCCATCATTCTTGAAAAAACAAAATATATGGTATAAAAGTATTGCGCAAATCTTCCACTAATGTTTCGATTGAAAATATTCGACGGCTAAAGTAATTTTTAAGGTCTAAAATAATCTTATGCTTAGCGCTTAGAAGTAAAGTGCAAAGAAGGGCAAATGGAATATAAAATTGTATCTGACAGTGGTTGTGATTTAACGCCGGTGTTAAAAAAAGAATTAGCCATTGAAATAGCACCTCTCTCAATGACATTGGGTAATATGACATACAAAGACGACGAGAATTTGAATGTTGAAAATTTCCTGGCAGAAATGCATAGACATAAAGAGCCGCCGAGGTCATCATGTCCATCTCCATATGATTTTATGGAAAAATGTGAAAAGGGGAAAATAAACTTTATTGTAACTCTATCCTCAAAATTATCCGGCTCATACAACAGTGCCTTGGTAGCAAAAGGAATATTAAATGAAAAGGAAATTGATGCGCATGTTTTTGACTCAAAAAGTGCGGCTGCAGGTCAATTGCTGGTAGTAAAAAAACTGCGGGATTTAGTGAATATCGGGCAGAATAAAAAAGAGATAATACAGAAGCTTGAAGACTTTATAAAAAGACTTAGGACGTTCTTTGTACTTGAGGACTTTGAAAATCTTCTGAAAAACGGCAGAATGAATAGGGTGACAGGTTTAATAGCCAGTGTACTGAACATACGGCTGCTTATGGCGGGGAACGAGCATGGCGAGATAGTTCTCCACTCAAAAGCTAAAGGATCGAAGAATAGCCTCTTAAAGCTCGCAGAAATAATCGGGGAAAATTGTAAAAATACTGCGGATCGAATTCTTGCAATCAGCCATTGCAACAATAAATATATTGATTCGTTTAAAATGCTTGTAAAAGAAAAATATTCTTTTAAGGATATACTCCTTACTACAACACGGGGATTAACGGGGATGTACGCGAATTACGGGGGTATCATAATAGCCTTTTAATTTGTTGATTTAACATGGGTTTTCTATAAGGCCATGAGGCTTTTAGAGATTATTATAATTTCAAAAAAAGAATCATATGGCCGATAAAACGTTGGTATGTAAAGATTGTGGAAATGAATTTGTGTTTACCCAAAGTGAGCAAGCTTTTTACAAGGAAAAAGGTTCGGAAATGAACCGCAAAGGTTTCCCGTTTGCAGAAAAGCGAAAAAGCAGAAAAGAAGAGGATGCGGATATGGCGGCGGATATGGCAGCCGTGGTAACATTAGAAGAATAGAAGATGGTAAACGAAGTAAACAAAAAAAGGGAAAGTAGACCTTACAGGACAATGTAATATGAACAGAACAAAATTAGTAGACAGAAAAATACCGGACTATACGCGCGGTGAAGAAATTTTCAACATGGTATCCCATATTGCAGGCGGTGCATTTGCCATTGCGGCACTTGTTTCATGCATATATATATCGACAATACATGGCAACATCTGGGGAATCGTTTCAAGTGCGATTTATGGGGTGACCATGGTGACGCTTTATGCGATTTCAAGCATCTATCACGGACTTGTGGGCAAGGGTACTTCAAAAAAGGTTTTTCAGGTGATTGACCATTGTGCAATATTCTTTCTGATCGCAGGAACCTTTACGCCGCTGGCGTTATGCGGCCTGCGGCCTTCTTACCCGGTTCTTGGATGGGTAACATTTGGCATCGTTTGGGCGATTACAATACTGGGCGTAACGTTAAACGCGATAGATCTCAGAAAATATAGAGTTTTTTCAATGATTTGTTATATCGGTGTAAGCTGGGGCGTCATTGCGGTCATAATACCCCTTCTTGAGATACTGCCAACAGGCGCTCTCATATTTCTGTTTGGAGGGGGTGCTTTTTATACCATTGGCGCTATATTGTACGGATTGGGCACTAAAATCAGATTTATGCACTCCGTGTTTCACATATTTGCTGTTGTGGGTAGCATCATGCACTTCTTCTATATTGTATTATGCCTGTTGTGATGTGCCACACTCTATGAATGCACTTCCATCAATTTTATATACCGCTTCCAGACCAAAAATGAAACAAACGAAGAAAGACCAGCAGTGGCACTTCGGGATGAAATGCCATATGGGAATTGATGCGGGCACCGGTTATATTCACAACATAGGAGCGACGGCAGTGGATGTATACGACATCACCGAAGTACTAAAGCTCGATTACTTCCGTCCCATTCCAATGCCACAACGGAAAACCTTGCAAAGACGAAGCATACATCCATAAATATAAGAAGCTCATTACATCCAAGCTTTGTGACAGTATTAACGCTAATTTTAGCCGCCTTTGAAAGGTCCCTTCTGTTTATTTTATTCTTGCGAACAAGCTCCCAAAACTTTTCGTAGCTGACGTTTACTAAAATGTTCCTTTACACAGTAAGCTAGCCCACCACCTTTTGTCAAAAATCAAAGTAGACTGTCTTAAACTTGATATCTAAACTTCTAAAAAATTTCTAACGACTCTAGCTTTCACGGATATATAGGGTAAATCGCGACATATTTTTCTCGCATTTTTAGATAAAATATCATGCTATTTATCACTAAATAATACTGGACAGGGCTAGATTTAACAGATCGACACCTCTGGAAATCGTGTAAACCGCAAAACGGTTTCGAGAGTTCGAATCTCTCCATCTCCGCCATAAGCCCTTTTCATGGGCTTTTTTTATTGCAGGCGGAAGATGAAATTCGGGATATTTTGTTTTTCGGTACACTGCGTGGATTCTCCACGTTCCACCATAATTTTTTATATGCGTTCTTATCTCCTTTATCTTGCGCATACAATTTTTATTACGATTGAGCTTATCGAAAACCAAGATAAGATCCGCTGTTGTTACTAATTTTCTGACATCCCCTGGGCAATTGTATACATAGAAATACATGTTCCCGTCCATATATTTGAGCCCCCAAAATCTACCGGCAGCAGGAGATCAGAAAGAAACAGCGCCACCTGTACAGGTGGCGCTGTCCATTTTACCGACAATTCTCTTTGCCTCTTTGTAATGAATACATACAGCAGATGTTAATTTATCAATGAAATTGGGTTACCGTCAACGGTTAGCACATATGTTTCGTCAAAATTATGAATACAAGAATAATACTTAGAAAATGTTTTATTTACTAACTCGTTGAAGCGGATCAAACATTGAAATGTAGAATTCTGATTATCGGATATTTTTAGTTCCCCGCCATTTGTATTCAATACCCTGATATAATACTCTTCCGTATTTCTATATTGGGACACATAAATTACAATATCACTGGAAACTTTCTCTACTACTGTTTTTAAATTTTTTCCTACACCTAATTTCCAGCCATTATCGGATTTCGGGAGAACCGTCCAAATATCGGCATCACCATTTTGCGCAATAACCATAGTCGTTTCCTGCCCTTCTACAACGAGTTCAACAATGCCCGTATCCATATATCTAAAAGCTGCTTCCGGCGAAGAGAATGTTATAAATAGATTCTCTACAGGAATCGAAAAGGAAAAAGAACATAAAACTATAATTAAGCACGATGAAATAAGATATATACGACGTTTATGTACTATTTTCACTTTTTCTAGTAACCAACAACACAGGATAAATATAATACTCCAAAAAACAAGCCTGGTTATTCCATATAACATATATATCCCCCTTTTTAATATGCATACCCCGGTGAATACGCAAAATCACTTCCATTAGCTAACATAAATACCGCCAGCAGGAGCTTTCCACGCTGCTGTTCAAGCTGTTTGAGGATCACGCTGCCGGACTGATATCCGATGAAAATTACACATTGTTTTCAGGCGAATATTAGTCCGAGCGGGTGGAAATCCTGCAAAAGCTGAATGCACTTGATTTCGAGCTGGGAGTTCAGAGCGACTACCAGACAAAGACCGAAAAGCTACGGAAAATCATTCGCGACTATCTGAACATTGACAATCTCACACCTTTAATACTCAATAAACTTATTGAGATAATTCAGGTTGGGCATGTGGAAAAAGTGGATGGTCAGATGGTACAGGAAATTACCATTGTGTGGAGGTTTGCGGGGTTAATTAATGGAAGCAGCTAAAATCGTCTCTAATTCTCAATCTGACTTATGATTTTGTTGGTAATTAGATCTCGTTTAATTACTTCAAAAACAATATCATTCTCAATTTGGAAAGAGATCAAATTTGCATCTTCAGTAATATACGCAGGTATATAGAATCCACTTCCTATATCAGCGTGTGGTTGCCCCAACATTTTCTTTAATGTTTCAACATTCATATTTAGAAACTGGTTAATATCAACTTCTTTAATGAGCTTGATTTTTTGTACTCTTTTGCATTTTCTTTCAGATGAAAATTCTGCCAGCTTTTGGACAATACCACTATCCTCTACAACGACCAAATAGTTACCGTCAATTTCATATGCCGATAATGTATTTAAAGCAATGTAAGGAGTATGTTTATTGTTAATTTCACTCATTTTATCACCTTTTATATAATCATCGTTGCTCATACACCCGGAAAAAAGTAGTATTACAAGCAATAGTAATGAAATAATTCTTTTCATGCCGTCCTCCTTAATTTGGTCCTACTTCATAATACCCTAAAAATCCATCATAAATTCCTCTGTCACAGGTTGCTGGATCAGTAATGGCATTACCCGAAGCGTCCCAACTGATTATAGGAGTTGATCCGGGCTTATGTGACTATGTTCCATCATCGTTTCTTCGGTACCAGTGATAATCCGAACCATCTGTTGCATAGACCAAAGCAACAACCCAGTTTCCTGATTTTGCGACATGATCTGCAGAATCAACCTCTGTATAATTTAATTTTAGAACTTTTGCATCGGCTGATACTTTTTTATTAATATTATTTTTTACTGTTGCGGTATTTCCTCTTAAGTCACGTGCAGTTAGTCCATTCCCAGAAAACTCTCCTGGTTGTGGTTTTCTTTGGAACGATGAACCCGTTCTTGGATCATTTTCAAGTTTCATTGCATACGCATAGCAATTAGCTTGGCCAGAATACGGCGCTGGTTTTGAAGCAGGTTTATTACTTGCCGAGCAACCAGATAATGAAGCAACCAATCCAACGACTAAGGCAACTCCAATCACTATTCCCCAGAACTGACCTGATGGGTCAGCACGATTCACAGGATTGTTACCACAATAGGCAAACATATTGTTTCCAAGTATATCTTGACCTGTGGAAACATATCCATCCGCATTTTATGAATCTACCGATTTCCGGATCATAATAGCGAGATTGTAACGAATAAAAGCCCGTCTCATCGTCATAATAGTAACCACGGTATCTGAACGGGTTATCCGCGCCGAGCGTGCCGGCCATACTGCCCGATGCGAACAGCAGGTTGCCCCATGCCTCATACCCATATTCTACCACAACAGTACCGCCGCTGTTACTAATTTTCAGGATATCTCCCTAAAGCATTGTATACATAGAAATACAGGTTCCCGTCCGTATATTTGAGACCTCAAAGGCTGCCGGCAGCAGGAAACCGGAAAGAAGCAGCGCCACCTGTACAGATGGCGCTGTCCATTTTACCGACAATTCTCTTTAGCTTTGCAATGAATATATATATGTATGTTTAGTAAATGCTGGCGTCAATGCTTTCACAGATGATTTTTATATCAATACTATTTGAAAATAATACTCTCCCCTGTCCTGATAAAAAGATCAAAGAATATATTCAAAATCAAATTTATCTATATCTTTTATGAATGAGATATCATCTTCAAAACAAAAAGATAACAATTCGTCTAGTGTACCCTCAAAAATATTGCTTTGCTTGTCCTCATCCCAAATATAATATTTATTAGGATCGATATTCGCTAAATATGACATAAAGTAAGCATGAGCATCTAATGAAAATTCAATTTCTCTTCCCATCATTAAATGTCTTTTTAATTCTGACAAATCCATGCACGTATACCTTCCTTCTTTTAATTAAAATCGAAACGGAGTTTATTTTTGACATGGCTTCTTTTTATTCCAATCCCATTTGTGCTCACGCGGAAATTCATGTTTTCCACTATGCCTATAATCCTATATCTCGTTCAGCTTTACCCTCCAAATCCATGCACGTATACCTCCTTTCTTGTAATTAAGCTCAAAATCGGAGTTTCCCCTTGACGTGGCTTCACTTTACTCCAATCCCATTTGTGCTGATGCGGAAATTTATGTTTTTCTCCACTATGCCTATAATCGATATCTCGTTCAGCTTTACCGTCTGGTCCATAATATCTTCTCTGTTTCAAACCCTCATCGTCATGTAAGTCCGATGACGAGTTTGGTTCACCCGTAGTTGGCAAGCTTTCCGATTTCTTTTTGTGCTTTCTTTTTTCTACATCAGAAACAGTACAAACTACAATAATACCCAATACTAACAATCCGACACCATATATAATATCACCAATTGGTAGTGGACCATCAAGTAACGTTAAGCTCCATGCCTCAGCAGCCCATTCTTCAAAAATCAGTTCTGCATCATGGCCATTATAATCAATATAGTTGACCGGATTATTGAGACAATATGAGAACAAATTATATCCAAGTAATCTTGTGCTGATTTCATCATCCGCATTTATGAATCTACCGATTTCCGGATCATAATAGCGAGATTGTAACGAATAAAAGCCCGTCTCATCGTCATAATAGTAACCACGGTATCTGAACGGGTTATCCGCCCCGAGCGTGCCGGCCATACTGCCCGATGTGAACAGCAGGTTGCCCCATGCGTCATACCCATATTCTACCACAACAGTGCCGCTGCTGTTAACAATTTTTATGATATCTCCCTGGGCATTGTATACATAGAAATACAGGTTCCCGTCCGTGTACTTGAGGCCCCAAAGGCTGCCGGCAACAGAAGATCAGAAAGAAACAGCGCCACCTTTAAAGGTGGCGCTGTCCATTTTGCCGACAATTCTTTTTAGCTTTGTAATGAATACGTATATACGAATGATGGTATCTCTTTCCACTCTGCCGCCCTCCTTTTTAAAAGCCCTTCATCTAACGCACTGAATCGTGGTTTTTGAGGGGGTGTTTTGCTCAAAAATATTAAGACGTCAACTTCCTCTACTCAACGTGAAAAGGAGGGCGGTTTGGCAGGGTGGTTTTGCAATACTGATACAAATATTTTTCTGTGGATTCCACAGAGATAGCTTTTCAAGGTACAGATATATATTTGCGGAATAGCTTCTGATTAGAAAATGCGTTGTCTTAACAAGCAATGAATTTGTGGATATAGACCTACAAATTCGCTTGTCAGGGAAAATTCCCTGACACCCTTTCAATAGATGCATGCTGTTGCAAAAAAAGCACGCTTTTGTACAGGACAATTGAAACGAAGGAAAGGGACATTCGGGGCTTTCCCCGAACAAGCGAATTTTACTCCTACAGGAGTATAAATTCATTGCTTGTTAAGACGTGGATTTTTTATTAAGGGAACCCGTACTACTGTAAAAGTTAATGCGGGTTCCTTTTCGACAAATCCTTATCGTTGCAATTCAGGTTAAAATAACGCTTTGATTTTTGCTGCTATCTGTTTTGCATTGTAAGTTTCTTTGCTAAGTGTAATCACAACTCTAGATTCGTCCAGTGTTATCACCATAAATACATCCAATCTCTTTTGCTTTATCAAACTTCTGCACATATCATAAGATAAGTTTTGCCCCAATAAACTTTCGTCTTTGGCACTGTAAATAGCTATATACTCAATATCAAAAGTGAAAGAGTCCTTCAGGAAGTTCTGACATTCGTTTGATAAAGCTATCAATCTAAAAAAACCATTAGAATACTTGTTTTTTCCAAAAGAAGCGTTATGCTTCAATTTAAAACTTTCAATTTTTTCAAACGGAAAACTTTCTTCATCTGCAAATCCCATGTCTGCAACAATTTCAATGTTATTTTTAAACTCAAAAACATCTATCAGCTTCGAGATGTTCTCTGGGGTACAATTCATTCTATGAATGAAGATACCGGCCGTTTTTGGATATACATACTTTTCTACTTTTATCTTCATCATCTTAGCCCCCCATACAGCCCCGAACCAAGAATCCCTATGGGGATGTGGATGTTTGTGCCAAACTGAACATTCATATGAAACAAACTTTTAACACCAACATCAATTCTAATATTGGAGGCTTTTGTCCCTATCTTTAGCAGTGTTCCTCCAGCTTCATGAAACTTTACATGATTGGGAGACAATACTTTAACATTCTTAGCTAAGTTAATGCCGCCGTTTCTTCCAGTCTTTGCTCCCAAATTTGCTGCAACTTTAAATCCTCCACTTAAAGCTTGCGATGCACCAGCCATAATTCCACCGGTCATAAATCCATCTACTGCACCATTAACAGCTCCGTTTAAAGCTGCTTCCCCCGATCCTTTCCAACTTCCGGTAGATACTCTGTGGGAAACTGCGCTCGCACCAGCACCCACAACAGCGCCAATTGCCGCACTTGTTAACGCCGCTTGAGTTCCAGCAACTAATGCTGGAATAAAAGCAGCTCCAGCGCCGCCAGTAGCTACTGTAATCGCGGCCCCCAGAACAATTGCTCCAACACCAATTAATATCTTGGTTGCCCACGACGGCCATTGTCCTTCCTCATCTGCCATATTGATTGGATTATTAAAGCAATACGTAAATAAGTTATACCCCTGAATAGCGCCTATACCTGAAATCACACCGTCCGCATTGATAAACCGGCCCCATTCCGGACTATAATACCGGCTGCTCAGGTAGTAAAGTTCCGTCTCATCGTCATAGTAGTAACCGCGGTATCTGAACGGGTTATCCGCCCCGAGCGTGCCGGCCATACTGCCCGATGTGAACAGCAGGTTGCCCCATGCGTCATACCCATATTCTACCACAACAGTGCCGCTGCTGTTAACAATTTTTATGATATCTCCCTGGGCATTGTATACATAGAAATACAGGTTCCCGTCCGTGTACTTGAGGCCCCAAAGGCTGCCGCTCGCATCATAGAGGAAATAAATGGGGTTGCTCGCGCCGGTCTTTTCCCAGGTCACATTCCCGCCAACCACATTATATTTGATGGTCGTCCCGTTTACTGTCTTTTCGGTGCGGATCCCGTCATCGTTATACTTGAAGCTGGCCGTTGTGGCACCGTCCGTCATTTGCTGCAGTTTTCTGCCCTGCGTCCATGTATATTCCCATGTGCCGTCGTCCGTCGGGTTGCCTATATTGTCATACGTGATCCCGACCCCGTCATATGAGGCAAGCTTATCTTTCCACGTTGCGTCGTATGTGTATGCAACCGTATCAATTGCAGCACCTACCGCACCGTCGCCCGCCACAAATGCATACTGCCCTTTGGATAGAATGTTCCCGCCGACATCATACGTGTACAATACCGTGTAGCTTGTGCCTCCCCACTTATAGTTCTCACGTATCAGTTGGCCAAATGCGTCATAGCGGTATTCCGAATAATTGTTGGCATCTTTTTGAATACGGGTAATATAGCCACGGTCGTCATATGTATAACTCAGCGTCTCCGCCCCGTTTGTAATGGATGATACCCTACCGGAATTTACCGAGGTGCTCCCATCCCCGGCCTCATACCCAATGCTTGTGCTGTAAATCGTGTTCGCACCGTTTTTAATGGAAGTACCGGTGAGCGTCCCCAGCGTTGCATTGTATGCATTATCAATACTGTAGGTACCGAACGCGCTTGTATCCGCTTTACCGTCATCATCGTATGTATACGCAGTCTCGTAGTCTGTTCCGTAGATCTTTTCCTTAAAAGAGGAAACGCTGTCTACATTATTGTAGGAATACGTGGTCGTACATGTTCCCGCACTGTCTTTCTTCGTAATCATGCCCAGTCTGTTCAGGCTGTCATATTCGTACCGGTATTCCGCATTCTGCAGATAATCCTTCACGTATCCGACGTTTCCGCTGTTGTCATATTCATATGCATACAGATCGGTTGCTCCCTGCGATACCTTTATCACCCGGTCATACGCATCATACGTATAGCTCAGCGTCTGCCCGTTTCCATAAGTAACGCTGTTGAGCCGCCCGGTATTCTCCTCCAGGCTCCTGGTAATCAAGGATTGTGCCCCGACGCTCGTACCGGTGTTCCACCCCAGCGTGTTGTATGAGAAGGTATAGTCTACCGACCCGCTGTTGGGAGAATTATGAGATACTTCCGTCAAACGGTCATCGGTATACGTATAACTGCTGGAAACCGTCGTCCCGCCCGAAGCCATACTCGTCCCGGTCAGCATGGTATACACCGACCGCCGGCCTGCCGGTGCCCCGGTTTTGGCAAGCTCGCCGACGTCGATATCTCGTAATGGTCTGCCTTACAACCCCACCACACGCTAAGCCGCCGGTTCGGGTATGTGAGAACGTAAAACTTAAGCTTTCTTGGCCCATATGGTCGCCCGGCAGTATTGTCTCACCGGTACGGGAATAGATTCCCGTGCATAATCCATATAGGTTTGCGTAATCTCAAACCCGGCCTCTTGCAGCCATCCATACACCTGTGCTTGCGTCGGTATATGTTTGTGCCATTGATGCGAGACTATGATCAGTTCTCCTGTGTTGGTGGTAAGCTCCCAATGGTTTGTTCCGGCACATATCCGCGTGATCGGATCATATACGCTGCCGTAACTGATCGTACGGCCGGAAGTTCCCAGGTCATCCGTCCCCGAAAAATAGCTGCTTTTTTCCAGCCTGTTGAAAAACGGCGCGGGGTCTTCGTACAGATCAAAATCTAGATACAGATATCCGCCCGCACGCAGTGCCGCCGCCGCTTTTCGGATAAACGTTTTTTGAGCCGTCGCATAATCCATTTTCGATTCGATGTTTATGAGAATATTCCCGGCCATGACCACGACATCAAACCCCTGTCCCCAATCGGCGGTCGTTGCGTCGGCGAGATAGCATTTGCTATTCTCCAGCCCCTGCATACGGCGATAACATCTGAGCAGCATGTGCACATCCGCATCAAAACCGGTCACGGTATGACCTGCCTTTACGAGAGGAATGGCGATCCGGCCGCCGCCGCAGGCCACCTCAAGTATGTTCTGAGAAGCGCCTTCGGTCTGTTCTTCCAGCACCTTCAGCAGGAATTCCACATCATGGATCTGGTTTTCGAATTGCTCGTAGACACTTGCATACCAATGCTTTGCAATAAAATTCCTGTCCAAAATAATTCTCTCCCATTTGCCGGAGGCCAGAATATAGCCGCCCGTTTGTAACGCGACCCGTATACCGTCCTGTCTCACGGAATCGTTTTCTCTCCGTATAGAACATTGGAACGGTGTCCCCTTTTATGGCCGCTTTGTGATCACATGCTCGTCGATCCGTCGTACCACGCTGTAGGCATATGCGTCAAAATATTTCAGCCAAAATCCGTACGCTGCAGGATTGATGCTTTCAAAGTCCACGCCCAGGCGGGTGTAGCCTTCGGCTTTCAGCACGGACAGGACATGATTCAAAAGGTTTTGATATATGCCTTTCCCTCTGTACGCGGGCAGGCAAAATGCGCCGCCGATGTGGATATAACCGTCGGCGCCGGAGACAAAAGTTTCGCCGTCACGGCATGTTTTGAGGTAGGCACATATTTTGCCGCCACGCTTTGCCGTAAAAAATCTTGCCCCCTGCTTTCTATAAGAATCGGTAAGGTTTCCCGGCGTATTCGGTTCCCTGCGCATAAAAGACGGACTTTTGCATTGATGGTCGTTGAGCATTAAGTACAGCGGGAAAACAGCGCTGTATTCGTCCTGCGGCAACTCTTCAAAAAGAAAGTCTTTGCAGGGTGGCACGGGGATCTTATCCAGGCCCCGGACGGCATCCACCACACGCAGCCCAAAACCGTAGCGGAAAAATTGCGCCTGCACAATCTTATCGTGCGCATACAGACATAAGGCATGACTGGATGCGCACGCATTCACCCATTTTTCACCGGCCGCCTGGTACATGCGCGCATATATGTTCGCGCGGTCCCCGCCGACAGCGCCGTTTGCACCCATCGGGGAAAATACACCGACGGCATCAGTGGAGCGGAACGCATGCTGGAACGGCGGCAGGACGCACAGAAAGCCAACCATGGTGTCGCCGTCGAAAGCGGCAACGCCAAGACCGTTTTCGGCAAAATGCGTCGGGTCGGGGACCGAATCGACCGGCGGCAGGGCCGGGACACGTTGCCCTTCCGCACGATAATTTTGCAGAGCAATGTGCATAGCCTGCTCGACGTGGGCTGTTGTAAAATCAATTATATTCATCCCCGGCTTCTTCTTTCTTTTTGAACCACACTTTTAGAAGCCTGGTTTTCGTAATAAACCCGGCGCTTTCCAATGTGCGCTTTGAATTGTGATTATAATACCAACAGCCGCAAACCGGCTTAATCCCATTTTCGTGGCACAATTCGCTCAGGTGCATGATAATGCTTCTTCCCACACCTTTTCGCCGATGTGCAGGATGTATACTCATGCCGATGGATGCCGTATGCGGAACAAGCGTCCCTCTATTGAAGAAGCCCTGTCCAAGAAACGTCCCGTTTTCTCTCAGCACGAAATACTTTCCCAGCCGTATATTTTCCGCGACATTCTCGGTATCAAGAATGTCTGCCTCATCTTCGGGTTTTGCAAGCGTCAATAACGCGCGCGGGAACTCCGGGGGGCGCACCGCAGCCTTGCCTTGCACAAAAAAATACGCCTGTTTTTCAATGGACTGATGCACATCCATACAAAGTGATAAAAACAGCTCGTCGTTCGTCGGCACAAATGCATACTCCGGTTTGAAAACATCCAGCGCGGCCAGAAACGCCGGCTGTGCATGCCGGATATGGGCATCTTTGATATAAAAGCAGGTCATGTTTTCATTGTCATATATCAGTGTGATGCCAATTATTTGATCTTCAACGCTGATTTGATATGCTTTGCCCGCCAGTAAGTGTTCTTCCCAGAAATCATCGTTTGTTCCAGTTATAGAGTTTAAATAGGCACGGAATAAAGTTTCGCTGTCCTTTAATGTCGTTTCGATAAATTTATACATTTCCCTTCTCTCCTTATGCGCAGGCGGCGCAGTCATATGCTTTCTGAAGTAGGAAGGCAATGGTCGTGGTCAAATAAAGACTTTTTAAATTGTTCAACAGCGCGGGAACGCGTTGCGCCCGCCAATTCAATAAGCCCAATCCCTCTAGCGGGCAACGGATTTTTTAGACCAATAGGAAATATAGTATCCTGATCAATAAATTGTCCGCACAATTCCATCGGAATAAAAGCCAGCCCCATATTATTTTTTACAAAGCTGAGGACAAGATCAAGACTGCCCAGTTCCAGCACGGGTGACAAGACAATGCCCTTTTGCTCAAAAAAATGGTCGATGCAGAGCCTGCTGTTGCTTTTTCGTTCCAACATGACAAGCGGATATTGCGAGAGCTCAAAAATAGAAATTTCTGTTTGCGCCAACTCTTTGTACCTGGAGCCGCCAACCAGCACATCATGGATCTTGCAGCATACGGTCGTTGAGAGCAATTTATCCACATACGGCAGATTGATAAAGCCAATATCAACCTGCCCCGTTTTCAATAACGCTACCGTTTCCCTCGACGTCCGGTTTGTAATTTCCAACCGGATCCCCGGATACTGCCTCGTGAATCTTGTGATATACGGCAACAGATAATAGTTGCAGATCGTATCGCCGGCGCTGATGGAAATCCTGCCGCTTTCCAAATGCACCAGCTTTTCTATCTTCGTTTCGGCCAATCGGATATGTGAAAACGCTTTTTCAAGTTCATTAAAAAGAACTTCCCCTTCCTGTGTCAAGGTGACGCCTTTCTTTGTCCTGATGCAAAGCGTTGCCTGCAACTGATTCTCCAGTGTTTTCAGAGCAACGCTGATATTTGGCTGGGATACATATAGCTTTTCAGCCGCACGCGTCAAGTTTCCGGTCTTGCCAATCTCCCAGAAGACCCTATATAGTTCAAGCGAAATTCCCTTCATCATACGCATATCCATAAATTATATTTATCAATACTATATATAATATATATTTTATTTATTTCAGTCAATATAGTATTCTTATAAATGGAATCACTATCTTTTAAAGGAGCAGAATCATATGGCTGTTAAAATAGTAGTCGGCGCACAATTTGGCGATGAAGGCAAAGGCAAGATGATAGACTGGCTTGCAAAGGATGCGGATTTGGTTGTGCGGTTTCAGGGAGGGGATAACGCAGGCCACACCGTTATGAACGAACATGGTGTTTTCAAGATGCATATCGTTCCCTGCGGTATATTCCGGCCCAAATGTATGTGTCTTATCGGAACAGGCACAGTTGTGCATCCGGACGTGTTGATTTCAGAGATCGAGATGCTGAACAGCGCGGGGATCGATACGTCCAATCTTTTGCTTTCCGGGAAAGCGCAACTGATTCTGCCCTGGCATGTAATGCTCGACGGGGCAATGGAAAAATCCGGCGGTATTGGGACCACCAAACGCGGTGTTGGGCAAGCTTATGCAGATAAATTCCTGCGCAAAAACCTGCGTGCAGAAGACCTGCGGGATATAGGCACTATGAGAGACACGCTAGCAAAACATCTTGCATTTGTAAACGCGCAGCTCGCCTTTTGGGGAGTCCCGGGCTACTCTCTTAAGGAAATTTTGGATAAATGCCTGTACTGGCAGGGAAAACTGGCTCCCCTGCTTTGCGACGCTTTTGACACGATCCATTCCGCCCTTGCCAAGAAGGCAAATATTTTATTCGAAGGGCAGCTTGGCGTGATGAAAGATATCGATCTTGGGATCTATCCCTACGTCACTTCGTCAAGCCCCGTTGCCGCGTATGCCTCCGTAAGCGGGGGTTTTTCACCAAAGTTGATCGATTGCATTACCGGGGTCTGTAAAGCATTTTCCAGCGCAGTCGGTGAAGGACCTTTCCCCACGGAAATGCCCGAAAGCGATGCAGCAGTTCTCCGGGGAACAGGCGCAAATCCCGATGACGAATACGGGGCGAGAACGGGCCGGCCCCGCCGCATTGGTTGGCTTGACCTTCCCGTTCTTCGATACGCAAATGCAATCAATGGTTTTGACGAACTGGCTTTGACAAAGTTGGATAAACTGGACGCGCTGCCCGAAATCAAAATCTGCACAGATTATTTACTTCATGGTCGGGTCCTCCGGAATATGCCGAACACCTCCGACCTTTACCACATTGAGCCGGTTTATGAAACCGTACCGGGTTGGTTGGCAGACACTTCCTGCTGCAACACGTTTGGCGATTTGCCCGAAAACGCCCGGCAATACGTGCGGATGATCCGTGATAAAATCGGTGTGCCCATCCGGTACATAGGGAATGGCCCTCAACGGGCGGATATCATTCGTCTTTGAAAACCAATGCCCATATCCCTTCGTTCCTTGCGATACCCGTTCTTTCCCAATCCGTACGCATTCGTCCTATTATATAGCTTCTCCCCCCCTCTTAAAGCTTTGGTTCGCTAATATTTTAGGGATCGGATTTTCGGATTATCTAGCAAATTTCCGATTGGCTTACGCTAAAATTTCGCTCGGCGGCACAGATTGTTCCGTAGAGAAAATTGCCGAATCTTCCGGCTTTAAAAACGGGAAAAGTTTCTCCCGATTATTCCGGAAAAGCGAGGGAATCACACCGTACCGCTATCGGAAGAATAAAACAAATGAAAAAACACCGGGGGCCGGCAGACACGCCAACGGACCGGCGGGAAAGGAAATCGCCCATCCGTTCCAATTAAAATCGGCAAGAACCGTAAATTTTCTTTGCGTTGCGTTGGTTTTAGAAACCGGAAGATACGTTTATCCCGTATCACCTTGGGTTGGGCGCCTTGGCCAAGGCCCATAAAACGGAGGGAAACACCCCGAGAATACTCTTTCGCCGCAGGAAGGATTTTACGATACCGGCGGCGAAGAAATGTAGGTATATCCAAAAATCTGTTGGGGAGTGTTTTGCGCATTGAAATTTTTACTGTTGGAGGCAAGCACGTCCTCCGCCAAGGCGATGCTATACGACAGCATCCATGGGCCGCTTGAAACAAAGACAATTCCCTATACACACCTTCTCGGTAACATCGTCAGCCAGGATGCCGACAAGGTGTTTGATGTTTTGCTGAGGCTGGGATCGGCGCTCACGGCAGGCAGCGGCGAAACGATCGACATGATCTGCCTCTCTTGTACCTGGCACAATCTGCTTGTCACCGATAAAAATTTCTCTCCGAAAACGCGCGCGTTCTCCTGGGCCTATACAGGCGCCAACAGCGAAGTGAACCGGATCCGGGAAGATACCGCCCGGGTGCTGCGGCACTACAGGAACACCGGCGGGATGGTACACCCCATGTACCCGTTGTTTAAGCTGATCAACCTGAAAGAAAATGGTCTGGTCCTTCTCGAAGACGACCTCATCACCGATCAGGGGAGCTATATCTATTCGAAACTGACGGGAGACGCTTCGGAAAGCATCTCCCTTGCATCCGGCAGCGGATTTTTGAATATCAACACACTGAATTGGGATCCGGATTCCCTTGCCCTTTCCCATACAAAGGAACGCAATTTCCCCAAGCTCGTCGACCACAGCTACATGCGTCCGCTCCTCCCGGCTTATGCGTCGCTCCTTGGCGTCAAGGCGGGGATCCCCGTTTTGGCGGCGCATCCGGACGGCGCGCTCAATCAGGTCGGGAGCGGTGCACTCCAAAGCGGGATAATGACTCTTTCCGTCGGGACAAGCGGCGCGCTCAGGATGGCTTACGACCATCCGTACGTTCCGGAAGCGTACGGCACCTGGTGCTACTACACACCGGGCAAATGGCTTTTAGGGGCCGCGACCTCGGGGGGCACAAACTGTCTGGACTGGTATGCAGGCAAAGTGCTCCAAAACGCATATCCGCTGAACCGGCTCGACAAGATGGTAACAATCGGTGGGGGCGGGAAAGAGCCCCCGGTATTTTTGCCTTTTCTATTCGGCGAACGATGCCCCGGCTGGAACGAAAAACGTGTTGGCGGATTCCGGGCGCTCAAAGGGACACATGATACGGGCGACCTCTACCGCGGCATCCTGGAAGGCGTGCTTTTCAACCTCCTCCAGTGTTATGAGATCCTGGTCAGGGGAACCCGTATCCCGGATATCATCAAGGTTTCCGGCGGTATTGCCAAGTCTGCCGTATGGCTTAACATGCTGGCAGACATCTTTCAAAGGGAAATCCGGGTTTCGGACAACGAACAGGCATCTTTACTTGGTGCGGCCGGACTTTGCATGTTCGCTTCCGGCGAACTTTCCCATCTTGAGGATTTTAATCCGGGACATGAATTTGTGATCTTGCCCCGCCCTGAAAACCTGGAACCTTATCGCCGCCGTTACCAGCGGTATCTAGAATTCTATGCGCAGAGTACATAATCATTTAAATTGGCATATTGGAAAATTTCTTATAGCAGGTGGTTGACAGATGAAAAAAAGTGATATCGGGTTGATCGGGCTTGCGGTAATGGGCGAAAACCTTGCATTGAATATGGAAAGTAAGGGCTTTACGGTAAGCGTATACAACCGCACCACAAAAAAGGTAAAAAACTTTATTGAGGGGCGCGCGGAAGGCAGGAATATCCTGGGCGCCTATTCGCCCCAAGAGCTTGTATTCCAGCTTGCAAAGCCGCGAAAAGTCATGCTGATGATAAAAGCGGGCAAACCCGTCGACGATATGATCGAAGCATTGCTCCCTTTGCTCGAAAAGGGCGATATAATTATAGACGGCGGGAACTCCCACTTTTCGGATACCGCCCGAAGAACGGCATATATCGAAAGCCGGGGGCTTCTGTTTATCGGCATGGGCGTATCCGGCGGCGAAGAGGGTGCCCTGAAGGGCCCCTCCCTGATGCCCGGCGGTTCGAAAGAGGCGTGGAAATACGTGAAACCGATATTCCAATCAATCTGTGCAAAGGCCAAAGACGGCGCGCCCTGCTGCGAATGGGTCGGCCAAAACGGAGCGGGCCATTTTGTGAAGATGGTCCACAACGGAATCGAATATGGAGACATGCAATTGATCTGCGAAGCCTACCAGATCATGCGGGACTATCTTGGCATGGACGCCCAGGAAATGCACCGGATATTTGCGGAATGGAATAAGGGTGTGCTTGACAGTTATCTGATCGAGATAACGGGCAATATCCTTGCGTATAGAGACCGGCACGGCCGGGCCATGGTGGACATGATTTTGGATACCGCGGGGCAAAAAGGGACGGGCAAATGGGCGGCCGTCGCCGCGCTTAACGAGGGCATTCCCCTTACGCTGATCGCGGAAGCCGTTTTCTCCAGATATCTGAGCACGCTCAAAGAAGAACGGTTTTATGCATCGAGGATCCTGACCGGGCCAACGCCGGAATTCTCGGGGGACAAGCCTGCGTTTATCAAAGATATCAAAGACGCGCTGTTTGCCGCCAAGATCGTATCCTATGCGCAGGGATTCTCTCTTATAAGAAGCGCCGCGAAAGCATACGGCTGGGACCTGCACTATGCAGGTATCGCCATGTTATGGCGGGAAGGCTGCATCATCCGGAGCGCTTTTTTGGACAATATCCGGGATGCGTTTGACAAAGATCCGTCCCTGCAGAATATATTGCTTGACAGTTACTTTATTACAGCTATCCATAAGGCGCAGGATGGTTGGCGCAGGGTATGCGCCGCCGCCGCATTGCATGGGATACCGGTGCCCGCGATCAGCGCAGCATTAAGCTACTACGACGGATACCGCTGTGGAAGCCTGCCGGCAAACCTTCTCCAGGCACAGCGCGACTACTTCGGCGCGCATACCTACGAGCGCATTGACGCCCCGCGCGGTTCGTTTTTCCATTCGGACTGGACGGGAGAAGGCGGTACGACCACTTCAAACAGCTATAACGCCTAAAAAACCCTTTTATCCTTGCACACGGCCTTGGGATTCGGGCGGAAATGCAGACTGCATTTCCGCCTTTTCATGACAGGAACGGGCGATCCATCCTGCGGACAGCGCCGGTTATACCGGTAAACATTGAGAGATATTTTTTCTGCCAGGAACATCCCCATAAAACGTCTCCTGTGATCCGTGGCAAAAAGCAAAAAAACCGACGCATAATTTGCCAGGAGTTGGTCATCTTATAAACGAGGTGAGAAAATATGCAATTGACACAAAAAGAAACATCGCTCTTAAAAGATTTGAAAGAGCAAGAACAGATCTGCACGGAAAAATATAATAGATATGCAAACGAAGCAAGCGACCAGCAGCTGAAAACTTTATTTTCACAAATTGGCGATACCGAAAAACAGCATTTGGATACCATTACACAGATCATGAACGGATCCGTACCCACGATGCAGGCGGGCGCCCAACAAACACAGCCGACGTTTACTTCGACATACAACGTCTCCGATACAAACCAGGACAAGCAGAACGATAGTTTCCTCTGCACCGACTCTCTGTCCACGGAAAAACATGTGTCTTCCACATATAACACCTGTATCTTTGAATTCAGAGACACAAACATACGCAATGTTTTAAACCACATCCAAAAGGAAGAACAGCAGCACGGCGAGCATATCTATAACTATATGGCGCAAAACGGAATGTACAATTAAAAATTCTACCCCTTCTTTTCAAAAACCCTTTTAGGGGTTTTTTTATTGCAGATGAAAAGAATCCCGGCCTTTGCTCCCATAACACACGGTCAGCTTCTTGCAAAAACATGGTGTGATTTAGCTACATCGTCCGGGTTAGTCAGGACTACTATGATTTACTTTCAAAAGAGTTTGCCCATGCGGTCAGAAAAATCGACTTGGGTACGGGCGGAACGTTACTTCGATACTGCCCACCCTTCCTTGCGGAAATGCCAATACCCGCGACGGTTTCCCGGAGACTATCTTGATCGGCCCGGAACTTCTCTATCAAACGGTCAAGGCGATCTGCCTGTCGGTCTACCGCCGGGGCGTCAGGAAATTTGTGTTCCTGAACGGTCACAGCGGCCACACGCTTTCTCTGGAGCGGGGGCGAGAGACCTTGGCCGTTTGGACGCAGGCGCAGCCATTATGAACGGGTGGTCTTGTGGGGGGAGATCAACCCCGCCTGGAAAGACGGACACGGCGGCGCCGAAGAAATTTCGGGCTTGCTGGCGATTGAAAAACCCTGGCCGACCGTTCGGAGATAACCGATATCTGCCTGAAAAACCTGCCGCTCTTGCCCCCGCCGTCTTAGAAACACGGCGATATTTGCATAGGCACCTTAGGATAAGCGGATTGATTTCAATAGACGAACCCTTCCCGGTGACCGCCATTTGGGTAAAGACAAGTGCTTGCCTATTATGGGAAAAACGGGGCTGCCTGTACGAGGGGCATAAGCCGATCTTCTGCCAATACGGAACAATCCGTCGCCCAAACACGTCTTTTCAAGACAGTCATCTGTGCTCTTTGCAGGCCATTGTTTCGACTTCCAGTTTAAACACAGAGACTACGTTTGCCAGTTCCTTTTTGAATTCCCAGCCGCCGGTATTGGAGTAGTGTTCCATAATTGATCGTAAAGCGGTTTCCTTTTCTTCCGGTTCTTCCACCATATAGACAGGGCCTTCCCCTATAATGCTCTGGAAGAAAAACGAAAATTCACAGGGACATTCCTCTCCTTTTATTTTGTGTGCGGTATCCAGTTCAAATCCCGCATACCCGTTTTTCTTTATCAGTTCGATCTTCCTGCCTTCTTTGGCCCCGTGAAAATAAAACACTTTTTTATCTTCCTTTTCCGCATATCCAAAATTGAGGGGGACAATATATACGCCCCTCCCATCCGAGAAACCCAAACGGCAACAATCACACGCCAGTATGACTTCTTTGATTTGCTTCGTATCCAGTATTTCTCTGTCTTTTCTTCTCATAC
Organism: Christensenellaceae bacterium; assembly: GCA_963665505.1. Lineage (GTDB taxonomy): Bacteria > Bacillota > Clostridia > Christensenellales > Christensenellaceae > QANA01. The sequence goes on along the minus strand of OY762275.1, from coordinate 421,052 downwards.
AAACCTCTCTTTCACGACCATGCGCATGCGCGGGATTGCAGCGGCTTGGGTGCGGGCAATTATACCTGTACCATATTTTACAATACCCTCTTCTAAAAATACAGCGTTAAAATCGCACACGCCCCCTTTCGTATTATTTCCACACGCGTACAGGAAAGTATTGACAGAAATACCCTTGTTCATTACAATAATTGTATAGATGTCTTCCGAAAGGAGATGCATTTGATGTCGGTCATGGTGATCGCCTTCTGAATCGAATAGCATGCGCCAAAAAATACACAAGATCGTCTCTTTTTTTGTGCGCATAGTAAACGTAACCTTTCGTATAGACTGCTTTTATCAGGATACGCTTGGCCCGTATCCTTTTTTGTTAGCGGAATTCCCCTTAACAAATACGCAGGCAGCAGGCATAAAAGGCTACTCTCCCGCGGTATTTTTTTTCCCCGCGTTTATGGAGGATATCAATATGAACATCCATGTCCGGCTGGAAACACCCGCCGACTACCCCTTCGTGGAGGCATTGACACGCGAGGCATTCTGGGGTTTTTCCCGCCCCACCTGTGATGAACACTATCTGGTGCATTTACTGCGTAATGTCCCGGCTTTTGTGCCGGAACTCGACTATGTTGCGGAGATAGACGGACAGCTCGTAGGCAGTATCCTGTATACCCGAGCAGAGATCCTCAACGGCGATAAAAACAAATACGAAGTACTGACGTTCGGCCCGCTGAGCGTTCTGCCCGCATACTGGCGTCACGGCGTTGGGTCGGCGCTTGTGCGGCACAGTATCCGGGAGGCAAAGCGGCTGGGGTATCGGGCGGTCATTCTCTATGGACACCCCGATTACTACCCGCGTTTTGGCTTTTGCAATGCCGGGGTATTCGGCATCACGACGCCCGACGGGAAAAATTTCGACTCTTTCATGGCTTTGCCCTTGTATGACGGCGCTCTGGATGGAATCACGGGCACTTTCCGGGAAGACCCTTCTTTTTCCATAGACCCAAAGGCGGCGGAGGCTTTTGACGCTGCTTTTCCCCACAAGGAACCGGCCAAAATGCACCCCATCGACATTCTGCTCGATAAACTGAGCCCGTCCGCACGCCGGGCTTTTTCCATCCGCGCTATTAAGACGCTTGCCTGGCTTAACCGCCTGAGCGGACGGGAGATCTTGCAGTGGGAAGGCATAAAAGCCCAGGACCTCGCCCGCATCAATCAGGTGCTCAGAGAATACGGATATGCCGAAAAACTGCTGCCTTCCTCGTATATCCTGCAATTGGCGGAAATGGGCGTACGCATCCCGGCCGTCACCATCATCCGCAGGCAAAACGGCATTTCCGTCTATCGGGTAGAATCCGAAGGCGTAAAAATGGTTCTCAAGGTATTTGATACTGCCGAAGACGCGGCGGAAATCAAAAACTACATGCTGCTTGCGTCGCTTGGGGTTCCAACGCTGCCGCTGCTGAAGCATACCAGGAACGCGCTGCTTTTGCCGGATATCCAGGACAGCGAAGACTACCGGCCAGGTATGGAAAGCGACCTGTCCGATGTAAAGATAGCGCGTGCGCTTGCACACTGGTATAAAGTGTTGCATGAAAAAGGCCGGGCGCATCTGTCTTTTCATACTTCAGCGATGTACGATGAGACCGATCGTATCACGCTACCGAACATGGAGCGTATTGCCCGAAAAACAAACACGCTGGAAAACCCGCTATGGGCGGCCATCCGGGAGAATTTCAACGCCATCCGCCGCAGGATCGATGCGCTGTCCCGGACGCTTACCTATAACGATTTCCACTGGACAAACCTGTTTGTCGCAAAGCAAAAAACATCCGCCCTGCCGCTGGATCTTCATTTGCTCGGCAAAGGATATGCGTACAGCGACATCCGTAACGTAACAAATGCTCTTACCGGCAGCGCAAAAGAGGCGTTTTTGCAGGCCTATGGCAAATCCTCCCTAAACGAAGAGGAACGGCGCGCCGACGCTTTCCTCTCCCCTCTGGTCGCATTGGATTCCGCCTGCCGGCATGAAGTATTCCCCGCCTGGGCACAGGCTTCGCTTGCCGAACTGCACGGGGGCATCCTGCTGAAAAATCTGGAAGGGTGGCTTGCCTTTTCCTAACTATATACGACCCGGCATTTTTTGTTGTATAATAAGCATTAAGGAAAGGGAGGCACTTATGATACTCGCCGGTACACCTATCCTGCCGTGGCTGCTGGAAGGGGATGTGGCTATTCAATATCAAGCACACCGGGATCTTTTGGGTTCTCCGGCTGAAGTCCTGATTCCCTTGCAAAAGAAGATCTCCACCCAAGGTTGGGGCGGGCGCTTTCTTGAAAAACGCGACCCACAAACCGGGTTGTGGGGGGGCGGCATTTATTCTCCCAAATGGATATCGACCCACTATACCCTGCTGGACCTGAAAAACATCGGGATAGAGCCGGCCTGCCCCGCATATACGCAAAGCAGTCTGTTATTGCTGGACAAATTATGGTTCAACCGGGGGCGGGTAAAGAAATACCGGCCCCAGGACTTGTGCGTCAGTGCCATGCTGCTTGGCATTTGCAGCTATGGACGCATCCAGTCTCCCAAACTTTTCGAGATCGTCGATTATATTCTGGATAAACAGTATCCGGACGGCGGCTGGAATTGCGCATGGGAAAAGGGCGACCAGCACAGTTCCCTGCACACAACATTGTCCGTGCTGGAAGCATTCCGCGATTTTTTGGCATACGGGTATACCTACCGGCACGAAGAAATCAAGAAAAGCATCCCGGGCGCGTGGGAATTCATATTGAAAAAAAGGCTGTTCCGTTCTGTCCACACCGGAGAGATCATCGACAAAAAAATGTGCATGTTCTCCTACCCCGGCCGGTGGAAGTTCGATATTCTCCGATGTATGGTATATTTCGCATCCGTGCATAAACGTTACGATGTCCGGATGGAAGAAGCTCTTGCGCGTATCCTCCAGAAGCAGCGGGCAAACGGCCGCTGGCCGGTCCAGCAGAAATATGGCGGAAAAGTCCATTTCGATATGGAAAAAACGGGCAGCGACAGCCGTTGGAACACGCTTAGGGTCTTGCGGGTATTGCGGTGTTACCGGCCGGAACTCTACGGGAGACTTACAGAGATAAAGGCCTGATACAAAAACAGGGCGCTACACGGTATGGTTGCCTTTACCCGGAGAGGAGAAGGAAAATGAGATATCAAAAAAGCATTTTACTAAAAAACAACGCCCCCTGTCTGCTGCGCAATGCCGTCGCAGCAGATGCCCAAGATGTTTTACAGCACCTGATCGTTACTTCGGGCGAAACGGACAATATGGTACGGTATGCGGATGAGATCACGCTGACCGTTGCAGAGGAACAGGCATATCTTGCCGATCTGGAAAACAACCCAAAAGCCATCATGCTCATCGCGATGCGCAACGGTGCGCTCGTCGCGACCGCAGGGTTCAGCCCGGTGTCTTCGCACAGTAGATGCCGGCATCGGGCGACATTCGGGATTTCCGTAAAAAAGCCGTATTGGGGTATGGGGATCGGTTCTGCCATGCTGTCTGCGATTATCGCCTGCGCTAAAACCGCCGGCTATGAACAACTGGAACTGGAAGTCGTGGCCGGGAACGAACAGGCGCTCCGGCTTTATAGAAAATTCGGGTTCCGGACGTACGGCACGCGCGAAAGATCCTTCCGCTACCGCGACGGTAATTATGCGGCCGAACACCTTATGTATCTGGAATTATTTGCCGGCGTATCGGGAAATTAAAGATTTCGGTAAGATCAGAATAAACATACATATATTTGGTATTAGCCAGGAAAAGCCGACAGACAGGCAGTCTGCGGTCCGGTAACGGAAAATAAGGAGGAATGGAATGCTGTATAAATCGTTTCAGGATCTGAAATTGTCCCGATTGGGCATGGGAAACATGCGTCTTCCCACGGTAGGCAAGAACGGCCCCATCGATGAAGTAAAAGCGCGGGAGATCATAGACTATGCGTATGCGCACGGCATCAATTATTTTGATACCGCTTACCGCTACCATGGCGGCGAATCGGAAAGCTTTATCGGCAAAGCACTCTCCAACTATCCGCGCGACAGCTGGTATCTCGCATCCAAAATGCCCGGGCATATGATGCACTACAAGGACGGCAAGCTTGGGTTCCAGGGATATTTGAGCGGTCTGCGCGCTTCTTCCATCGCCGAAATATTTGAAGAACAACTGGAAAAATGCCGCGTGGATTATTTTGACTTCTATCTGCTGCATAATCTCTGCGAAACGTCTTACGATTTCTATACCAACGAAGAACTGGGCGTGGTGGATTACCTGCTGGAACAGAAAAGACGCGGGCGGATCCGCCATCTTGGGCTTTCCGCCCACGGGCGTGCGGAGACGATCGAAAAATTCCTGGACAAATTCGATTGCTTTGAATTCGTCCAGATACAGCTGAATTATCTGGACTGGACATTACAAAATGCAAAGGCAAAATACGAACTTCTTGCACAAAGGGGGATCCCCGTGATCGTCATGGAACCCTGCCGCGGCGGCAAGTTGGCCTCTCTGGATACGCAGACGGAGCAGGCTTTCAAAAAGGTACGCCCGGCTGATTCCATCGCTTCGTGGGCGTTCCGCTTCGTCAAATCCCTGCCCGGGGTACTCGTCGTGCTCAGCGGCATGACGGAACTAAATCAGTTAAAAGACAATATCAAGACCTTCTCAGACCCAACGCCCATTTCCGAGCAGGAAACCGCAGTGATCCAAACGGCGGTATCTAAATTGCTTGATCTTGTGCCCTGCACGGCCTGCCGGTATTGCTGCGAGGCTTGCCCCCAGGGTCTGGATATCCCTAAACTCATTTCTATGTACAATGAATTGTCCTTCGATAATGCGCCTATGCTGCGCTCTACCGTGCAGGCAATGAAACCGGCAGAATTGCCCGCGGCCTGCCTTGGGTGCGGCGCCTGTGCGAAGCTTTGCCCGCAGGGCATCGATATCCCGGCCATCATGAAAAAGATGGACGAAGCGATACGCAGCAAATAATAATTATACGCCGGTATCTACACAAACAAAAAATCCGATTTCCAAAAAGGAGGATCTTATGGACCATGGGATTTTGATCGCGTATTATTCCCATTCCGGGAACACAAAAACTCTTGCGGAGTTGATCGGGCAGGAAACGGGCGGCACACTTTTCCGTATCCGCCCCACAACCGCTTACCCGCCCGCGTATGATACCGTCGTCGCCCAGGCAAAAAAGGAGATCCGGGCCGGGTACCGCCCCGCGCTGCAAACCAGTGTCGACAACATGTAGTCTTACGATATGCTGTTCGTGGGCTCGCCCAACTGGTGGAGCACGATCGCGCCGCCGGTCGCAACCTTCCTTGAAAGCTACGACCTGGCCGGCAAAACACTCATCCCGTTTTATACCCACGGTGGAGGCGGGTCCGGACATATCGAACAAGACATTGCCCGCCTTTGCCCCGCTTGCGTCCTGCTGCCCGGACTCTCCCTATACGGGGGTTCCGCAAACATAGCCGACGTATCGGCATGGTTAAAGAAACTGGGAATAAAATAAAACAACAGAAAGAACAAGGGACTTATGAAAAAACAAATGTCTGGCATTATACTCGGCATCCTTGCAACATTTATGTTGCCGCAGAGCGCCCTTATCATCAATCCCGCACTGAACAGCCTGGCGGAAATCTATTCGGATGTCTCTTACAGTATGGTCCTGATGCTTTCCACGGTCATCTCGCTGTCGTCCATTCCCTTCTCTCTTCTTTCCGGGGCAATTGTCGGCAAAAAAGTAAAATACAAGACCATTACGGTCCTTTCGATCCTTTTGGCAAGCATCGGCGGGTTTTTACCATATTTTCTGATGGACAACTTCTACGCCGTTTTCGCCTGCCGGCTTGTGTTGGGGGTGGGCATCGGGTTGATCTCCCCGCTGGGAAACACCTTGGTCCTGAAGCTTCTGCCTAAAGAAAAACAGGCCACCTGGCAAGGGATCGGCACCGCCGTCCTGAACATTGCCGGCATCCTCTACCAAAGTCTCGCGGGGGTAGTATGTGCAATCGACGTACGGTATACCTGGCTGATTTACGGATTGCTGCTCCTCCCAATGGGGCTGACCCTGCTGTTTTTGAAGGAACCTGTACAGGATGCGCCGGCGGCAACGGAAACAACGCTAAAAACCAAATTGCCGGCCCGGGTCTTTATCATCACGGCCGCCTTCTGCCTCCTCTTTATGCTCATGTATCCCATGCTTTTGAACATGTCCTCTATCGTCATCCAGGAAAACCTCGGCTCTGTTGCCGTTGTAGGCACGATCCAGTCTATGTTTTCCATAGGCGGGATGGCCGCGGGTTTTCTTTTTGGCAAGATCTATAAGGTATCGGGGAAACACGTTATCCCGATCGGTCTGTCCCTGCTGGTGGCAAGCCTTATGATCTGCAGCTTTGCGCGCAATGTTTTTCTTCTAATGCTCAGCGTCTTTCTTGCAGGCCTGTCCATCCACTGGATCATGCCGGCCTGCCTGATGGACTTCAGCAGAAGCATTGCCCCGCACCATATCCCGCTTGCATCCAGCCTGTTTGTGGCGGGGCTGAACGCAGGTGGATTTTTATCCGCTCCCTTCATCGGTCTTGTCGCATCGGTCAGTGGAAACGCGTCTCCCCGGTTGCCGATCCTGACTGGACTGATCGGTACAGGTCTCATTGCCCTTCTATGGACAATATCGCTTACAAGATCCTCCCATAATTGTCCCGCTTTTATTGAGCAATGAATCGTTAAAAAAAAGAAAGCCCGGTATACCGGGCTTTCTTTGGTGTTCTCCGCTTTTTTTATTTTTCCGGATAAATGACGCTATGCCGGATCGGGAACCAGTCTCTGATCGCTTTGCGGAGCGACAGGTCCCAGAAATCCCACTCATGTTTGTACCCGGCGACTTCTTCGTTTTCCACTTCGATGCCCAGCTTCCTCAGATGCTCCACACTTGTGCTGTAATCCGGGTAGGCCAGTTCGTCCGCAGTCCCGCAGGTAAAGAAGAACTTGGGCATTTTTGCGCCGTCCGCGACCTGTTTTTTCACATAGTTCCACGGGTCATTTATCCCGTCCGGGTCCGCATCCGCAAATCTCGGTTTGGGGGAACGGTCAATATTTTCCTTGGGATTCACCGGCCCACGGCCGCCGCCGCTCATGCAAAGCACCGCCGCGTACATCTCCGGGTGGACCACCCCGCATTTGAAAGCGCCCGATGCCCCCATCGAGAGCCCGCCGACAAAGTTATCCTCGCGCTTATCGCTGAAGGGAAAGAGTGCTCGGCACATCTGCGGAAGCTCCTCCACAACAAACGTGAAGTACTTGGCGCCTTTCGGGTCATCGGTATAGCTCGCGTTGAAATCCGGGGGCATCACAACCGCAAGTTTATGGTCGTCCGCATAACGGACGATGCTGGTGAAATTTACGTAATCCGAATCGTCCCCTGAACCGCCGTGCAGCAGCCACAGCACCTGGTACTTCATTCCGGGGACATACACGTCGGTTTTCCCCGCCGTACGGTCGGCAAAGCTATAACTGGGCAAACAAAGCGTGACATTCGTCTGCATATCGAGTGTCCTGGATAAAAAATTCATTTTGATAACCGCCATATTCATGTTCCTCTTTTCGTGTATATTTTGAAGGAGGCTGCCGTTGCAGGCCCTTTCACAAACGAATACCGGACAAGAAGAGAAAAATATCCGGGTTTTTAACAAAGATTTATGCAATAGAGATACGTCCGGGGAATTTATACATTTTATATAGAAAAAAGGATATGCCCTCTATCGGATTTTACAGGCCACTACTATTTACTATATATCCAAAAAAATAACATTACAACACGTTTTATAAAAAGACAGGGTAATCTGCGGAAAAATTTGATAAACGGCCCTTGCTATTGTATTATACTCATATACGTGTTTTCCTTGCAGAAAAGATTTTTTCTCACGAGGTGATACTCATGAACATTCTTCTCCAGCAAATGGGGGAAAAAGATATTCCCGCTTTGACTGTAATCATGAAAAATGCATTCGATTACGATACGCGCATTCACCTTGGGAAAAAAGAAGGAGGCCCTCCGGGGTATGACGACGGATCTTTCCTTAGAAAATGGGGGCTTCATCCGGCCGCTACTTCCTATTGCATTTACCTGGATAAAAAACTGGCGGGCGGCATTATTCTTTGGATCTCACAGAACAAGGAAAATAGGCTGGGAAATATTTTTATCGATCCAGCGTATGAGAATAAGGGTATTGGCACGCGAATTTGGCAGAGGATCGAACAGCTGTACCCCGATACGAAAATATGGTATACGGAAACACCGATTTTTTCCCATCGCAATCACAATTTCTATATAAACAAATGCGGATTCCACGTGATTAAGATCGAGAATCCCAAAAATCCGGAAGAAGGCAGTTTCGTCCTTCAAAAAATCATGAATTGATATTTGCCTCCTGGTAATAATCATAAAATCACAGTGCGGTTGCTTATTTTTATATTGCCTTGTTATAGTAACTCTCTATTTTCAAGAGGAAAAGATGCGAGATTTTTTACAAATTTGGTTTAAAGGCTTGTTTTCCGGCATAGAAGGGCTGGATGCGGCGGCGCGCGAAAAGCTTTTTCGCGCATGCGCAAAAGAATGCGCAGATTCCGCTCCTTTGGCATGGTATAAAAAAGCGTTTGCCGCATCAGGCGGCGATATCGGCCGCTTTTTTCAAGCCCTCGGGGAAATAGACGGGATCATGACAGTGGAAATCACACCGGGAACGGTATACGACATCTGTTATGCACAGTGTGGCTGCGATCTGTATCGGAGCGGGCTCGTAAACAGCGGCTGTCTGTGCGAATGTTCCCGGCAAAGCATCCTGTACGGCCTCTCGCAAATACTGCCCGGATTAACCTTTACAGTCGAAGAAAAATCGACGATCCTTCGCGGAGACGACATGTGCCGCTTCAGAATAACGATAAAAGATAAGGGATACCCTCTTTTCTTTTCTAAATAAAATTCCAACGGCATAGGAGCTGTCAGACATGAAAAAAATAGTTGCCATAGGGGGCGGGGAACTGTCTTTGGGCGAAACGGAACCCATCGACAGATATATCGTTTCTCTGGCTGGAAAAGAAACCCCCGACCTGCTGTTTATACCGACGGCCAGCCACGATGCCCCCGCCTATATAGAAACCGTAAAGCAACAGTACGGCCGGCTGGGGTGCCGCGTCCATGCATTGACGCTGTTTTCTTGCGGCCTGTCCCAACAGAAAATAAGCAACCTTATTTTATCCTCGGATATCATCTATGTCGGAGGCGGCGATACCCAAACCATGATGGCCAAATGGAACGAGTTTCAGGTGGATACGTGCCTGCGCGCAGCGTATGAAAAAGGCATCGTCTTATCGGGCCTGAGCGCCGGTTCGATCTGCTGGTGCGTCGCCGGCTACAGTGACAGCGAATTTTTCGATGCAACCAACAAAGACCCGCAATACAAATGGGTCGGCGGATTGGGCCTGCTTCCCTATCTGCATTGTCCGCATTATGACGAGTCCGGGAGAAATGCCTTTGATGCGTTGATCCAGGGGCAGAAATACGACGGGATCGCGTTGGAAAACCAGGTCGCCCTTGTCTCTCTAGACGGCAAACTCTCTATAATCAAGGCAAATCCCGCTAAAAACGCCTATTTGTTTCACCAGAACAATGGCGTCACAGAAAAAACCATTCTGGCGTGACCTATAAAAAAGCGCTGCTTGTGGGTGGCTATGGGGCGTAAAATCACCCTGTACCTTCAGCTTGGCTATTCTTTTTCTCTTTGGAATTTCCGCAGCAAAACTTCCTTTCTTTCGTTCAGGATAGCGGTACGCACATTCTTTTGGATGTCTATTTGAAGGTCCTCCCAAGCGTTTCTCGTTCTTTTCTTTTAACAGTTCCCACGCTATATTAAACATAGAAAAATACGGTTTTGCGGAGAAATTTATGCGTACAAAAAAAGTCACCGTCGTCCCCTACGATAACAAATGGCCTGCCGCCTTTGCACAGATCAAACGGGAGCTCTTGTCCGCCCTCGGGGAGTATGCTGTCGCCATCGAACATGTGGGCAGTACATCCGTCCCCGGGCTATCTGCCAAACCCATTATTGACATTGACGTCGTGATCCCCTCCTACGCTTGCTTTGCCGCCGTCGCTGAAAAACTGGCGGAAATAGGCTACCGGCATGAGGGCGACCTGGGGATCAAAGACCGGGAAGCGTTTAAATATGCGGATAAACCGCACCTGCTGCCGCACCACCTGTATGTGTGCCCCAAAGATTCGGAAGAGCTGCACCGCCATTTGGTGTTCCGCGATTATTTACGGACGCACCCGGAAGATGCCGCCGCCTATGGCAAAATCAAGCGGGAAGCCGCCGCGTTGTATCCGGCAGATATAGACGCCTATATGGCGCATAAAAATGCATGCATTGAAAAAATCTATAGAAAATGCGGGTTATAAAAAGAATGTAAGACAATATCGCCTTATGTATGTTTGGAAAAAACGGCATCGTTTGGGTTTCCAACCGATGCTCCGCAAAAACATAAAAGTTTTTACTCTTCCGCATGTTCCAATTCGGCCGGTTCCGGCCGAATTTTTACCATCCTGGCGACCAGCAAATTGATAAGGGACAACGCCGCGGCGATATAAAACACATACTGCGGGCCCCAGTCCGTCCAGATCAGGCCGCCCACATAAGCAAAAATAATCGTAACTATGTGGTCCATGCTAATGCCGGTGGAAAGCGTTCCTGTTACTTCCGAAGGATTCAGTGCGATCTTGTTCAGATAGACCGTCCGGATCATGCCCATCTGCATCGTCATCTTGTCGACGATATACAGCGCAAATAATAACAGCACCAGAAGCGTGGCCGGCGCTGTCGTTCCTTCGGAAATGAGACCGCTGATCACGCCATAGCTCAAATACACAAAAATGAACAGGATGGCGTTTAGATATAACATTTTCTTGATCCCAAAGCGGTCCATCCAACGGCCGATCGCCGGCAAAAAGAAGATGCCTGCAAAAGAACCTACGATGCTCAGCAACGCGAGCGTGTCCGCCTTTTTTCCCAATAATTCTATCAGGACCCAGGGACCGTAGACTATCATGATCTGTTTTTGCACACCGTTCAGGATCGCCAATATATAATAATACTTATATTGTTTCCGAAACAGAAAGGTCATTTTCTTGCGGACGATCTTCTTTTTGCCCAACCGTTTCTGCAAATATAAAAAGAGAAAAAGCGCAACTGCAAAAAAACCGGCGCCTAGGATAAAAATCCATTTGATCGGCGTCATAAAGCTGAACCAACCAAATTTGAACGTGATAAAAACAAACGCGCTCGCCAACATCGTAAACAGGGTCTTTATCCCATTATATTGTCCCATCCGCTTGCCGACTTTTCTGGGGTCTTCGATCAGGGAAAGCCCAATGCCGTCCGAAAGCGGCAAAAACAAATGGGTACCCATGGAATAAAAAAACAAGATCCCCGTCATGACGGCAAAAGGAGGTGTGAAAACACCCAACAGCACCAACCCCACCAAAGAAAACATCTGGGCGACGACGGCCAATCGTATATTGCCCAAAAACGATAAAGAAGTGATCAAAAATCCACATAATATGCCGGGCAGCTCCCGCGGGAATTCGATGAATCCCCTCTGGACAGCCGTGATTTGATAGGCATCTTTGAAATAATTGCTGAAAAGGCTGTCGCTGAATCCCACGCCTATGCTCACCATGGAAATAATGGCCATATAGACCAGCATTTCCTTCTTCACATCCCTGAATCCCTTCATTTTCCCCTACTTTCCCGCATACGCAAAATTGATGCATTTAAGTATTTATTATACTACATCTCCTATTGTGTTCTCAACCAAAACAGGCAGACTCCCGCGTTTTTTATTCCTTACTTCCCTGCAATAATCGGGGATTCCCATATTTTTTCTTCCATTCATCTTTCTTGTAGCCGTTTGTATGCTTGTCCTTCATACGTCCCGCACAAATGGATTCCCGTACATGTTCTACGGAAAACATGATAAAATGATTTAAACGGCAGAAACAGAGTTTCAACAGATCGTTGGGATAAGGAAGAATTTTAAAAAACAATCTGTATGTATATCGATTGGGATAAAAAGCTGAATTTTCTGCTCGCCATCCGCAGCGGATGGTGCAATACGGACTATATGGAATTTCTGGTCCAAAAAGTATGGCGGATCGACCGGCCGGTCGATCTTGTGGATTTTGGATGCGGGTTTGGCTACATGGGGCTTTTATTGCTGCCGCTGCTGCCCAGCGGCAGCAGGTATACCGGCATCGATTACAGCAAGCGCTGTTGGAAGAAGCGCACGATCTGTTTGCGCATGTTCCGTTTCAGGCGCAATTCGTGCGCGCCGATCTGGCCAGCTATGTGCCCCCCATACAAGCGTATGATATCGCCGTATCGCAGGCCGTTTTGCGCCATATGCAAAACCCAAAATCTATCCTGAAAAAAATGGCGGCGGCTGTCCGGCCGGGCGGGCTTGTCATTTGTATAGAAACGGACAGGCTGTTGGAAGAAGCCGGGAAATATTTCAGCAATATGGACTATGCGGCTTCACCACAAACAAAACGGCAGAAAAAGCTCTGGGAACGTGAACTGGCTGCCGGCGGCAGGGATTACCGGACGGGCATCAAGATCCCGCAATATATGCAGGAACTCGGCCTGCGCGATATACAAATACGGGTCAATGATTGCGTAAAATTCGCAAATCCCCATACTCCCGCGTATAAAACCATTTTTAGCGCGATGGCTGAAGCAAACGGCTGGAATCGATTGTTCAACAAAGAGGAAAAAAAAGAACAGATTGCCGCTCTCATACAAAAAGGACTGCGCAAAAGGGAAGCCGTCCAATATTTTAAAGAAAAAATGCGGATCGAAAGAAACATAAGGAACGGGTTCGGGAAAGAATATATCCTGGAAATGCCGTGCACCCCCATCACTTTTGGAAGAAAATAAAAAAAAAGAATAACGGAGGCACCCTATGCAATGCGTTTTCTGCAAAATAGCAAATAAAAAAATACCCGTCCATACCCTATATGAAGACGATGCGGTCATGGCTTTTCTGGACAGCGATCCTATTCAAGAAGGACATGTCCTGATCATCCCCAAGGCACATTTTCTGGATGTGGACGAGTTGCCGGAAGCCCTGCTCGGCAGAATCATGCGGCTTTCTCAGAGAGTCGTTACCAGCCTCAAAAAAGCCTACGCACCCGACGGATACAGCATCCTGCAAAATGGGGGCGCCTGTAACGATATTGGCCACTATCACCTGCATATTTTCCCGCGGCATGAAAAAGACGGCTTCGGCTGGAATTACCCCGTGCAAAACTGCCGCGCCGACGCATCGGTTGCGGACAAATTGTCCCGGTTCTTACGGCAAATACATTAGCGCCTGTTTCTTGCGGTTCATGTATAGACGCCCGGCAGAAAAATGAGCAGGATCAACAGGATCAGCAAAAATATCAGGCCGATGGAAACGGCGCCCATCACCAGCCCGGCTAATGCCAATCGTTTCCCTTTTTCGGGTTCCTCCGCTTTTTTTCTTTGCAGGATGCCCAGGACGATCCCCACCAATGCCGCCGGGCAGATCAAACTGATGCACAGTTGCATCATGCCCAGTTCCTCCAGAACATACCCGAGTATTGCGGATACCGGCATCGCCAGCAGGCTCCCCAGACCCATCCAGAATCCGATGCGTGCCCCAATGGAGGCGCGCTGCTTTTCTGTAACCTGTTTGGGTTCCATGGTTTTTCCCCTTTTATGTACCGTGAAATAAAACATGGCGGGTACAACTTTAGTATATATTGTACCATTTCTTTCAATCGGTGTGCAAATCTATTCGCTTTCACGTCCCTTTCTGCTATAATGAAACTATTCTGTTCCATCTCACAAATCCGTATCGCAAGGATAGGTCATGCATTTTTTACACTATTTTCTGATTATTTTCGCCGCCTGCTGCTGGGGAACAATCGGCGTATTCACCAAACAGAGCGCCTCTCTGCATTTCGACATCATCGATATGCTTTTCATCAAAGTCACGGTCAGCACGCTGCTGCTGGGGATATTGCTGTTCTGCACGGATAAGAAATCCTTTCGTCTGAAAAGCATGTGGGATATCCTATATTTTATCGGGACGGGCATCGTCAGTTATGTTTTTTTCAGCTGGTGCTATATGAATGCCATCGAACATAGCGGCATGGGCGTGGCCGCCGCACTGCTTTATACCGCCCCCGTGATTGTTGCCGTGCTTTTCACCCTGCTGTTCAAGGAAAAATTCACAAAACGAAAAACGGCCGCCCTATGTCTGACCGTTCTCGGATGTGTCCTTGTTACAGGACTATGTTCCGGAAGTTTGCAGATAACGCCGCTGGGGATTCTGTGGGGGATCGGCTCCGGGGTCGGCTATGCGTTGTACAGCATATGCGGCACCTATGCGCTCCGCCGCGGATATTCGTCCATGACGATCACTTTTTACACATTTTTAACAGCCAGCGTATTCTCGCTTTTTTTAGTGGCTCCCGTCCGGTTGGCCGGGCAGGTGGCCCGGCAGAGTATGTGTCCTTTCATGATCTTATTCGCCGTTGTCACGGCGACGCTCCCTTATCTTGCCTATACGGCCGGGCTGAAAAAAATACCGGCCAGCAAAGCATCGGTGATAGCTACGATCGAACCGGTGATCGCGGTTCTGTTGGGCGGCGTCTTTTTTCAGGAAACCGTTACGCTCATACAGGTCCTGGGCATGCTCTGCATCCTCGCATCTGTTGTTGTCATCAGTCTGCCCCTGAAAAAACACGCATGATTGTTTTGCCGTTTTCATTCCATGCAGTCTAAAAAGGAAGAGGTATCTATGAAAATTTTGGTGATTGGAAACAAAGAACGGTATGGGAAATTTGCCCCGGACCTTGCCGTCGTAAACAACGCAGCGTTGGTTTTTTGTGACAGGGGCGGGAGCGAAGATGTGCTTTTACAGGCGGGGCGGGAAGCGGACGTGATTTTCGCAGATGCAATCAGCCCGGTGACCGCCAAACTGATCGGGCAGATGCCCAACCTGAAAATGATCCATTCTGAAGGCGTGGGATACGATAAAATCGATTTAAAAGCGGCTGCGGAACGGGGGATTTATGTCTGCAACAACAAAGGATGCAACGCCGGCGCCGTAGCGGAACAGGCCATCCTGCTCATGCTCGCGCTGCTTCGCAATGAGATCGTGGGCGATGCCGCCGTCCGCGACGGACGACAAATCGAAATGAAAGAACAGGCGATGCTGCACGGGATCACCGAATTGGGAGACTGCAAGGTCGGCCTGATCGGCCTGGGGGATATCGGTAAAGCAACTGCAGAGCGCCTATTGCCTTTTGGATGTGAGTTATATTATTACAGCCTGCACAGGAAAACGCCTGCCGTAGAAACACAGTACGGTGTGCAATACCGGCCGCTGGAAGACCTTGCTTCCCTTTGCGATATTCTCAGCATCCATGCCGCCGTGACTCCGCAAACGATCGGTATGATAAACGGCGCCTTCCTGGCAAGAATGAAAAAAACCGCTTATCTTGTCAATACGGCCCGCGGAGAGATCATCGATGCGGCGGCGCTGCGCCAGGCTCTGATCCGGGGCACCATCGCGGGCGCCGGGCTGGATACGCTTTACCCGGAACCCACGACAAAAGAGAATCCGTTGGTCGACCTGCCCGCGGAAATAAAAGACAAAGTCGTTCTTTCTCCGCATCTGGGCGGCATCACGACCGGCAGCTTCCGCAGAGCACATTTGCATATGTGGCAAAATATCGAAAACCTCCTGCAGGGGGAAAAACCAACTTCGATCGTCAACGGACTGTAAAAGGCATCGAAAACCCCTATGAGCAAATTTGCTTATAGGGGTTTTAAAAGTATTTTCCCATGCAGATCGTCGTTATCTTTTGATCAATATCAGCCTTTTCCCTTTTTCGATTTTGGCATTGTCCGTAATATCTCCCAGCACATCTTTCTTGACTTTGAATTTTTTGGCGATATCCCAAAGAGTTTCCTGTCCGTTTGTATAATAAACGACCACGCCGCTTTGCTTATCGCCTTCTACCGGCCTGAACTGCACATCGGAAACCGCGTTTACCTCGTCGTTTTCCAGTTCCCACAGGCAGATATCCAGGCAGCATTTGATTTCCAGTTCTCTTCCGGAGCCTTCGGCCAGCGCATATTCGGCGTGGCATTTTGCCCACAACTTTTCTCCGCTCTCCATGCCCGGATAGGCGACCTCCGTCTCAAAGGGAATGACCATACGCACGCTTTTGGGGCCCGCATCCGTCGTCGTATAGCAAAGCAGGATGCCTATCGTCCCGGCAAGCATTACCCGGTCTTTATCGGCGGATACCGATGTGACTTTCGGGTATGCACAGGTATATAATACCCGGGAAACTTCGGGTGAAGTATCCGGGATCGCGGCACTTAAGCGCACGATCTTTTTCTGGCTCTCAAACGCACGCACATAAGATATGTCTATGGTTTGCGCCGAAAGGTCTGTTTCATTTTCCTCATCATAGAGATCTAAGATGTATTCGATCTGCTTTTGTCCACGGCAGATCAAAAAGTGATTCACCACGCCGGAAACTTCCAGAATATCCGCATTCCCCTCATCCGATTCCACTCCCAACCGTTCTAAGGACGCCACCACGAACAGCGAAGCATCCTGCCGGATTCGTTCATCATTCACAATCTCCCCATAAGGCAGCGTTTCGTTGAAATATTGCAACGGCGCGTTTTTATCCGTGCTTTCATATACGATAAAGACGCGTAGTTCCCCTTCTATCACCGCTTTGCCCTGTTCCACGACCACATTTTTCGTCACCGCATACCCATTTTCCGACAATACCCGTTTTACCGCGGGCATGCTTTGCGGGACACGCAATTCCGATTTGACATAAGCGCGGAAATTTCTTGCACACGTCACCAACGGAAGCACGGCGTCATCACATTTTATCCGGGTATACTTCCCGCTCGAAGCCGTGTCCAGGACTTCGTATTTACAGTTCGCGACCGCATATATGTCGATATCCAACACTGCGCGTACCGAAATTGCATTGCTGTCCACCAGATTGAAAGAAATATCGCTGGCTTCCGCCAATGCAAGAATCTGCATCTCCGGGGTACATCCCGGCATGTCGATCGAATGCATAAAATTGCACTCCGAATTGAAACTGGCGAAATTCCCTTCCCTATCCAAATACAAAACACAGAAATTGGCTGTGCCTTCGACAGAAATACGCGCGTTCACAAGCCGTGTTTCCACGACTTCCCCCAGGCCGGTTATATCCAAAATCGTCGATATCTCCCGCATTTGTTCGGGCAAACGCAATATACCCTCTACAAGCGCCTGGGAACCTGTAATCCATCTGCTGTTTTCAGCAATTATCTCCTGCATGGAAATACTCATAGAAACCTCCATAAAGATAGGCAAAATACGGGGCATGCCCGTCTACTTATATGTATAACGGAACTATCCCTGACATGACTGTTTTTCCCCAAAAACCCGCATATTCCGTTTATTCATAATTTATTTACACCGTATGTATATGCCCTTTGATATAATTTTATTAAACAATTATAAGGAAGGAAACGTTTTGATTACCGTAAAGAATTTGAAAAAAAGCTTTGGGGACATCTCCGCGCTCAGCGGCGTTTCTTTTCATGTAAATCCCGGTGAAACCACCGGCATACTTGGTTCTGCGGGCGCGGGCAAAACAACCCTGTGCGACATACTGTCGGGATACCTCTCCTGCCAGACGGGTACCGTGCAGATCAACGGATTGGATATGGAGAAGAACGGCGGCCGTGCCCGCGTCTGCGTGGGGTATCTTCCCGATGCCTGTCCGCTGTACCCGGATATGACCGTAGAAGAATACCTGACTTTTATCTGCGGGATCAACAAAGTGAAAAAACGCCTGGTCCGAGATCGTCTTTCTTATACGCTTTTTCAAACAGATCTGACACCATATGCAAAAAAACAGATCGGCACGCTGGATGCGCTCAATTACCGCAGGGTAGGCATCGCGGGCATCATTGTGTTTGGCCCCAAAGTGCTGATTTTAGACCAGCCGTTTTCCGGCCTGCATACCGAGATTGCCGCCGAGGTACGGTATCTGTTGGAGAAACTTTCAAAAACCTACACCATCCTTCTCTCTTCCGATACGCTTACCAACGTAGTAGAAATCAGCAAAAAGGCCATCATTTTGAACCAGGGGCGTATTGCCGCGGACAGCTCGGTGGATAATTTTCTTTCCCTCTCGGGCAAACGGAATCGGATACGCTTACGCGTTGCGGCGCAGCCTTTTGAAGTGCGGGCTGCGTTTTCTCTGATCCCCTACATCTCGGAAATCAGCCTCGAAGGCACTCCTGAGCAGGGGTTGTTTGATGTATTCATCGATACAAATAAAGACACCGATATCCGCAAAGAGATTTGGGCGGCGGCTGTAGCCGCCAATATCCCTATTCTTGAGATGCGAAATATCCGCGTCTCCATAGAAGATATTTTCCTGCAGCTCACCGCCAAAACGGAACGGGAGGGATAACGATGCGCGCCGTGTTTTCAAAAGAATGGCACTCTTACTTCCGTAGTTTGCGTACGTATATTTTCCTTACCGCTGTTCTGCTTGTAAGCGGCATCTATTTTTCTCAAAGTATCCTGACGCCTGAAGACGTCTCTTATACGGACGCCTTCCTAAATATCTGCACGATGATGATCCCGCTTATCCCTTTGCTCACCATGCGCAGCTTCTCTTTTGAACGCGCTTATAAAACAGACCGGATCCTCTTAACGGGCTACATTAACGGATTCTCTGTCATCTTAGGCAAGCTCTTGGCTGCTTTTTGCGTCTTTTGGGTTGCCGGTACTCTTGCGTTTTTTTATCCGGCCTTTGTCACTTTGTTTTCCGACGTTTCCTTTTTTGAGATTCTGTTGCTGTACATCGGTTTATTATTGTTTGGCATGGCCGTCCTTTCCTTCGGCCTGTTCGTGTCTTCTTTGTCCCATCATCCTGTGCGGGCCTACTTCGTCACAATCACAGGATTGCTCGTTTTCTGGATGACGGGCAACATCCTGCCCAATATCGAAAACAGTACGCTGCGTAGCATGTTTTTCGCCATTTCTCTTTTTGTGCATTTGGAATGCTTTACCAATGGGTTCCTGGGTTTTGCATCGGTTGTATATATGCTGTCTTTCGGCCTGGTTTTTCTTATATTCTCTACCAAGATAATAAACCTCTGGAGAGGGAAACGAACATGAGTGCCTTCTTTAAAAATGCCCGTGAGGCTATCCATAAAAAAACGGGACGCACCACAAACGATCTACTGATGATCGGCTGTATACTTATAATCATTCTTGCGAATATTTTTTCATCCATTTCGCAGGATAAATTTGCGCTGGGCCTGGATTTTTCCTCCGGGAGCATCTACACGCTCACGAGCACGACCAATGGTATTTTGGAAAACCTGGAGGAAGATATTTATATTTATCCCGTCTATTCCCTGGGAAATGAGGATGCCACCATATTGGAGATCTTAAAAAAATACGCCGCGGTCTCCTCTCTGATCCATCTTAAAAATGCGTCTTCCAATTCCACCTCCGCTGTTCTTGAGACGCTGGAAGAAACGTATGATTTTACAAAAGAAGGCGTCCTTATCGCAAACAGCGATCATACGGTCACCACCTTCATTCCAAAAGGAGACTTCTACCTGACCGACGACGAAATGAACATAGCGAGTATCGTCGCCGAGTCCAAGATCACCTCGGCCATCGAAAGTATCGAAAAAGGCGCCTTCTCGAAGATTTACCTGTTGACTGGACACGGAGAATCCAAAGCCAGCGAAATCTCCGACTTTTTGCAGATGCTGGACATAAAGAATTATCAGGTGGAAAATTACAACCTCTCCGACTCCACCGACGCACTCCGTCCCTCCACCGATATCGTCATGATCATTTCTCCCCATACGGATCTATTGGAAAGTGAATTCAGCACACTGCTGGATTTCCTCAGTTTGGGCGGAAAGATCCTTTTGTTTATGGATAACGCCTCTTTTAATGAAGAACAGGGTGTGCTGCAGATATATATAAATGAGCTGCCCTATTTTGATGCGTTATTATCCACCTATGGTCTTGTTCTCAACGACGATCTATTGATCTGCAGAGATCCTTCCCGCATAAATCTACGTTCCACCTCTATCTGCATGACTGCGGCGGAACACACGATCACGCGCGAGCTTATGGAACACAAGTTCCCGCTCGTCATGAGCGAATGCTCCAGTATCGAATTTACCGATAGCCGCGACGCGCAAGCTTATGCGTTGATCCGCACGGGAAACAATTGTTACGCAAAACAACTGACAAGCACGCTGAATAACCTGAATCCGGGGCCGACAGACCTTACGGGGAATTTTACCGTCGCCGCTTTGTCCCAATTGCAAAACTCGATTCTTATTCTGTTTTCAGATTCTTCCTGCATCGACAATAACGCCTTCTCCGTTTTAGGAAACAAAGCACTGATCGAGGCGTCTATCGATTACCTGAGCCCGCTTGGGAAAAACACGAGTATCCCCAGTAAGCCATATGGGACTCCCCTATCCGCCAGTTTCAATACGTTCTCCCGATTCGTGCTCATCCTTATCAGCACGATCCTGCTCCCTTCGGGTATCCTGTTCTTCGGAATAAAATTCTATTTCAAAAACAAGCAATAAAAAATATTTTGTATTTTTTTGTGCTTACATTGATTTTATAATCTTGTATGATATAATAAAAATATACCAAATTATTCTATTTTTGGTTAATATCGACAAATTGTTACACTTTTCGACATTTTCTTTTATGTAAAAAATTTTTAGGGGGAAGGAAAACATGCCAGACCAAATCAGGTTATTGATCGCTGAGGATAACAATTATTTATCTACAAACATCAGCACGTATATGAACACACAGCAAAATATAGACGTAGTCGGCGTGGCAGACAATGCACGGTCCGCACTAGAATTGATCAAAATTTCCAAACCTAACGCTCTCATAACAGACCTTATCATGCCGGAATCCGACGGATTCTTGTTGCTGGAAAAACTATCCACCGGAGAATATGGAAAAATGCCCGAGACAATCGTATTATCTGCACTGGGGAATGAAAATCTGATCATGCGTTCCCTGGATCTGGGGGCAAAATACTATATGGTGAAACCATTTGATATGGACTTGCTGCACAAACGGTTGTTGGATCTTTTCAATATGCGCCCTGTCAGCATAAACAGAACGGCAAAAATCGTGAAAAGCAAATCGTTGGATGAAAAGATCACCAGTATATTCCTTACGATCGGCATTCCCGCCCACATAAAAGGATACCAGTTTTTACGAGAAGCCATAAAGATCGTCATACAAAGCCCCGAAATCATCAACAGCATAACAAAAGGCTTATATCCGGCTATTGCGGAACATTTTGATACGTCGGCCAGTAAAGTGGAACGGGCAATCCGTCATGCAATAGAAGTCGCCTGGACCCGCGGAAGAATCGAGAATATCAACACGATCTTTGGCTATAACATCTACACAAAAAACGACAAGCCCACGAACGGCGAATTTATTGCGCTGATTGCGGACAGGCTGCTGCTGGAACAGTCGGCATAATTGCATTTTTGAAGCTCACTTCCAATTTATACAAAATGCTTGTCTCCTTTATAACCAACAGGATGTATATTTACCAATAGTGTGGATAGACTGTAGATTTTATCCACACACACTATCCACCATTTATCGCATATTTGTGTATTTCTTGTTGATAATGTTGATAACTTTTTGTATAAATTGTGTTTTCTCTTGTATATACGGAAAAAAGATTCTCTTCTGTATACATGAATTTATGCACGCGATTCCTTGCAAAATTTTTCTAAAAGAGTATTTTTTACACATATTTTATCTTTTTTTCGGGCATGCTAACCGTGAGGAAGGTAATCATATGTCCGAAAGAATCTCAAAAATACGCACTTCCATGAAACCTTTGCAGGGAAGTATCGTCCATCTGCACGCTATCGGGGACCGGAATAAAGTGGTGGATGCCTTCGGGATATTGGATGGCGTTTATACAGATGTTTTCACAATACAGGTGCGAAAAGAAAACTACAGCAAACGCTATTGTTATCCCTATTGCGATATCATTACAAAGAACGTAGAAGTAAACCCTATAGCAGGGTATTGAGTACTTCCTGTATGGTCGTCGGCTTTCCCGTTATCGCGTTTCTGATATAGACCCAGTACCCGCCGAATCCATCGTCGCTGTTCAGGTACGTATTGAACCCTTTCAGCCACGCCGGCGGTTTCAGCGCATATTCTCCGGGAACGGCTACGGCGACAGCCAGAAGCTCTTTATCCTCCCGAAAGATTTCTCCCACAAGATAATGTTTGCGTCCCTTTATATAGGGATATTTGATTTTGCGCCAAACGGAATTCTCAAACAAATGGGAAAAAGGGGAGGCGACCGCCTCTTCCGGACGGATACAGGATTGGGTCCGCAGCGTTTGCGATGGGCCCACGGCATCCGGTGTGTTTGTTTGCGCTTCTTTTTGGGGCGGTGTCTCTTCGCGTGGCTCCCGGATGGGCATCTGCAATATCTCTGTCTTTTCTCCCGCCGCTTCTTTAAATATGCTTGCTTCCATTTGCCGGATCTCTTCGAGGATCTCTTTTTCCACCGGCTTTTCTTGTTTCTGGCTCTCTTTCCGGTAGACTTCCCGCGTCTCAACGACGGGTTTCCCTTCCGCAGGAAGGATATGCTGTTTTTTCTTTTCCTCCTGAATGATCTTATGCATCAACTCGTTGAGCGTGGGGGTTTCCCTATCCACTGTTTCACACAAAGGTTCATAAAACTTTTCTCCCCGGAGCGGCATGCCGACTTTGGGCGCCGTCTTCATCGCAAAGCCGGTTTTTGCTCTGCGCCAGTCAAACGAACAGCGTCTCCCGGTCATCAAAAATTCTCTTCCTTTCACAAGGGCGGCGGCACAAACAGCGCCGGCATTCTCTACGGTCGCCTCTCCCGCTGTCCCCGGCAAACGGATAAACGTGTTTTCGTCAAAAAACAGGACCACGTCGGCTTCACCCGGCATAAATGGACAGGAAAAACTGTATGCCAGTTTGTCTTTGATTTCCAGCGTAAGCAAACCGCGGCTTCTTCCCTTCAATAACAATACGAATTTTTTATACGCCATAACAGCCTCCTGATACAACTATATGTTATGCAAAAAGCAAAAATCTTAAAACAAAAACCCGCTCTCAAAGCGGGTTTTTTCGATAGATTTTATTCAACTGTTACAGATTTCGCAAGATTCCTGGGTTTATCCACGTCACACCCTTTAAATACAGCCGTATAATATCCATACAGTTGATAGGGGATCGCCGCCAGAACCGGCGCAAAAAGATCGCCCGCTTCCGGCAGGGTCAATACCAAATCCACGTCTTTCTCAACAGCCGCGCGGTTATGCTTCTGCACCATGGCGACGACATAGGCCCCGCGGGCTTTCACCTCTTTTATGTTGCTCAGGGTTTTTTCCAGCAAGCTGTCTTGTGTGGCCAACGCCATCACCAGCGTCCCTTTCTCGATCAACGCGATCGGGCCGTGCTTCAATTCGCCGGCAGCATATGCTTCGGAATGGATGTAGGAAAGTTCCTTCAGCTTGAGAGATCCTTCCAGCATTAGCGCATAATCCAACCCTCTGCCGACAAAGAACACATGTTCATCCATATACCGGGTAGAGGCCAGATGCTGTATCTGCTCTTTTTCTTCCAAAACTTCTTTGGCAAACACGGACAGCCGCTTAAGGCTTTCTAAAACACCGGCATATTCTTCGGAGGAAAGTTCCCTTTTGATGCGCCCCAACTCGGCCGCGATCATATACAGGCAAAGCACCTGCGTCAAATACCCTTTGGAAGTCGCCACCGCGATTTCCATCCCTGCCTGGGTGTACATCGTCGCATCCGCTTCGCGGGAGATATTGCTCCCTTTGACATTCGTGATCGCAACGACCCGTCTGCCCTGGCGCTTGGCTTCCCGCAATGCGGCGATCGTATCCGCCGTCTCACCCGATTGGCTGATTACAATGACCAGTTGGTCATCCGATAAAATCGGGTTTCTATACCGAAACTCGGAAGCGATATCCACGGATACCGGCACCCTCGCCAATTTTTCTATCACATACTTTCCCAATACCCCCGCATGATAGGCGCTGCCGCAGGCCACGATTTGTATTTTGCGGATATCCTTCATAAATGCGTCCGTGATATCGATCTCGGACAGATCGATCCTGTCGTCACGCACCCTTGTCATCAACGTGTCATAAAGCGCCCGGGGCTGTTCATGGATCTCTTTGATCATGAAATGCTCCCATCCGCCTTTTTCAGCCTGCGAAACATCCCAGTCTATCACAAAAGGCTCTTTTTTCACACGGCTACCGTATTTATCAAAAATATCTATACTTTCTCTCTCGACCACGGCGACTTCCTGGTCGTCGAGCAAGTAGACTTTCTTTGTGTATTCCAGCAACGCGGGGAAATCCGAAGCGATAAAGTTTTCTCCTTTTCCCAGCCCGATAACGAGCGGGCTGTCTTTTCTGGCCGCGATCATCTTATCTGGTTCTTTTGCGCTGACAATGCCCAGGGCATATGACCCTTCCAGCATTTTAACTGCATTCATCGTGGCCGTTTTCAGATCTCCCTCGTAAAAATAGTTGACCAGGTGCGCCACGACTTCGGTATCCGTTTCCGATACGAAATGGATGCCCTGGTTTTTCAGCCATTCTTTCAGTTTGGCGAAGTTTTCAATGATTCCGTTGTGCACAACCGCCAAATCTCCGGCCGTATTCGTATGGGGGTGCGCATTGATATCGGATGGTTCACCGTGCGTTGCCCAGCGGGTATGCCCAATCCCCACCGAGTCTTTTACGGTGCTGCCCGCCAATTTCTTTTCCAGATTGACGAGCCGGCCTTTTACTTTGACAACATGCATTTTTCCTTTTTGGATATAGGCAACACCCGCGCTGTCATACCCTCTGTACTCCAGTTTCTTCAGGCCACTTAGCAACACCGGCAAAACATCTCTCGGTCCAACATATCCTACTATCCCGCACATTTTAATAGCTCCTATCCAAGGTTCTTTTCTATCATACGCGCAATCTTTTCAGCTTCGCTGCTTATGTAGGCGAAATCTTCGCCTTCTATCATGACACGGACAAGCGGTTCCGTCCCGGATGTCCGTATGAGTACTCTGCCTTTCCCTTCCATGGATTTTTCCAGAAGAGCAATTTCTTTATGGATGTTTACATCGTCCAGATACGCATACTTTTTCTCTTCATATACATGCGCATTGACCAGAACCTGCGGAAAGATCCGGATCTTTTCCGCTAATTCGGATAGGCTTTTCTGCTTACGCATCATGACACCCAACAGCTGTATACCGGTCAATATACCGTCGCCCGTCGTATTATGGTCCAGGAAGATGATGTGTCCCGACTGTTCTCCCCCCAAACTGAATTCGTCTTTCAACATTTCTTCCAATACGTAGCGGTCTCCCACATTTGTTTTCCGCACAGAAATGCTTTGCTCTTTCAAATACAACTCCAACCCCAGGTTGCTCATAACGGTAACAACGACCGTATCCTTCTTGAGTTTGCCTTGTTCTTTCAGGTCGGTCCCGCAGATGCCCAATATCCGGTCTCCGTTTACGACATGGCCCAGATGGTCTATGGCGATCAGCCTGTCTGCGTCCCCATCAAACGCCAGACCTACGTCCGCGCCTGTTTCGCATACGAACCGCTGCAACCGCTCCGGATGCGTCGAGCCGCACCCTTCATTGATATTCGTCCCGTCCGGTGTCGTGCAGCAGGTGCAGACTTCGGCGCCCAGCCTTTTAAAAACTGCCGGCGCGATACACGATGCGGCGCCGTTGGCGGCATCTATCGCGACCTTCAAGCCGGTCAACCCGCAATTGGAAGTGGATACAAGAAAATCTTCGTAGTCTTGGAGCGCATTTTCCACAACGCTTCGTTGGCCGATCTGCATGCCGGAGGGCAAAACAAACGGGAATCCATTCGTCACGATCCCCTCAATCTCATCTTCCAAGGCATCCGCCAATTTATATCCGTTTGCATTGAAGATTTTTATTCCGTTGTATTCCACCGTATTATGCGAAGCGCTGATCACGATGCCCGCATCCGCACCATACTCTCTGGCCAGATGGGCCACCGCAGAGGTGGGGATGACGCCCAATACCAGAGCATCTGCGCCGGCCGAACAAATCCCGGCGACAATGGCACTTTCCAACATATCACCGGAGATACGCGTATCCCGTCCGATCAATATTTTGGCGCTATGCTTTTCGTCCGTCAATACGCCGGCGCTGGCCTGCGCCAGCTTATAGGCAAGTTCACAAGTGAGCGTTCTGTTTGCGATCCCCCGCACACCATCTGTCCCGAATAACCTCGCCATCTATATTCCTCCATCTTCTCCGCTAAATAATATATTCATGCGCGAAATGGGCGGCAACCGCTCCGTCTGCAGCAGCAGTGACCACTTGCCGCAGTGTCTTCACACGGGCATCTCCCGCAGCATAGACCCCGGGGATATTGGTTTTCGTATCTTCTCCGGCAAGGATGTAGCCTGCTTTATCCAGTGCTACGATGCCCTGCAGAAACGCCGTATCGGGTATCCGGCCCACAGCTACAAAAACACCGTCTACGGGCAGAAAGATTTCCTCCTGGGTATGGACATTTTTTAGTTGTATCCCTTCCACATCCAGATTGCCTTTGATCTCCACCGGGATCGTGTTTTGTATGAATTCTATATTTTTTGTGTTCCGCGCTTTTTCCACAAGACATTCCTGTGCCCGGAACATGTCTCTTCTATGGACCAGATATACTTTGGACGCGATTCCGGCTATATACAAGGCATCCTCGAAAGCAGTGTCGCCGCCCCCTATGATGGTCACATCCCTGCCTCTAAAAAATGCGCCGTCGCAGGTGGCACAATAAGAAACACCTATGCCGGAAAATTCTTTCTCCCCTGGGATATCGAGGCTCCGCGGATGGGCGCCCACTGCCAATATGAGCGCTTTATAGCCGTACTCTCCCGCTGCGCCTATCACTCTTTTTTCAGGCCCGCTGATATCTAACTTTATGATTTCATCTGACAGGATCTCTACGCCCAGCCGTTCCGCCTGTTTTTTGATTTCCAGCGAAAAATCTCCGCCCGAAATACCCCGGCTGAAACCAAGATAATTTTCCAGCATATGCGTATAGGTTATCTGTCCGCCCAAGATCGCTTTTTCTATAACCACCGTACTGTGCCCTGCGCGTTCTGCATAGATCGCGGCGGAGATCCCGGCGGGGCCACCGCCAATTATCACAATATCGTACACAAAATTTCTCCAAAATATCTGTTCTATTTTAGTTAATATCTTAGCATAAAGGGTGGCGATTGTCTACTTGGCAAAAGATGCATTTCCCTTATTTTTCCTGATCCAATAAAGTTTCATCTGTATTATCATACGGGAGACTGTTTTTTTCATTCATGCATTTTTTCCATCTGTTTCGGCCGGACTATATACCGGCCGGAACAGATGGAAAAGAGGAAAACACGATACATAAAAGCGCCTGGTTACCGGCGCTTTTATGTATCCAACTTCTTTTGGAAACACAACGATCATTTCAAATAGGCGATATCGACCAATCCAATATCCGCGGCCATTGCGCCGGTTTCCGCATTTTCCTTGAACATGGCTACATTTAGGACTCCTTTCGTATCGTCCCATTTCCCCAATACAGCTATGGCTTCACAAACAATTTCGGAGCTGTCTTTGATTTGTTCAATATCATAAAATGTAATCCCTTCGAGGTCCGGGTCGTTAATTTCTTCTAATTCCGTCTCATCGGCATCGACAGATAAAAAATAATTTTTCCCGGTCGTTGCCGAATACCCTACGATCCAAAAATCACCCGAACACCCGTTGCTGTCCATCTCAAAGGCATTATACGAATAAAGCTGCAGATCATCCATGCCCGACATTTGTTCCAACATGGAAAAAGCTTCTTTCATCGTCATCTCCTCCGGGGATTGCTGTGTTTCGTCAGCAGTATGATCTGCCTGGGAGGTCTGGGAAAGCGCTGTTTCCGGGCTATCAGTTTTTGCCTGTTCCACATTTCTCGGCATACAACCGGCAAGTACGCACAGTATCCCGACAAGAATAACAATCAGTTTTTTCATAGAATCCTCCGGACGTGCTGCCTTGGCAGCACAAAGACATGGTTCATTCACATCCTACTATTGCCTATTTAATCCTATAATACCTGTAAAACCATAGACTTTCAAATTTTTTTGAGTCTTCTGGAATTTTACTTGTTTTTATTGTAACAGCTGCATACCATAGCAAAACATTTTTCTCGATTCCAGTAAAAAGTTCCTCCGGTCTTTTTTCCCCGACCGATTCCCAGCACGCATTGCTTCAAGTATGTCGAATATTTTGCATTAAGCAAATAAATAGCAAAAACAAAAAAACGCCCGCAAACAGGCGTTTTTCGATCTGCCATATTATCTCTTGGAAAACTGTGGCGCTTTCCTGGCAGCTTTCAGACCATATTTCTTTCTTTCTTTCATTCTGGGGTCTCTGGTCAGGTATCCCCCACTTTTCAAGACGGAACGCAATTCAGGCTCCGCTTTAACCAATGCACGCGCGATTCCGTGACGTATCGCGCCCGCCTGTCCGGTATATCCGCCACCTTTCACATTGACAAAAACGTCGTAATTTCCCAATCTTTCGGCAGCCTCCAACGGAGACCGTACATACATCTTCAATGTTTCAAAATCAAAATACTCTTCAAGATCTTTTTTATTTATCAGTATCGCACCGCTGCCCGCCATAAGACGAACGCGTGCAACAGAATGTTTTCTTCTTCCTGTTCCAAGGAATTGTTCCTTTGCTGGCATAGTCTAAACCTCCCTATTGATCAGATTTCCAGTGCCTTGGGGCACTGCGCCTGCTGTTTATGTTCCGGTCCGGTGTAAAGGAACAGTTTTCTGAGCATCTGTCTTCCCACCGCATTCTTGGGTAGCATTCTTCTCACAGCTTCATAAAGCACAAAATCACTTTTCTTGTTCATCAGGTCCCGATAGACCGTAGCTTTAAGGCCGGGATATCCCGTATGACGATAATAGATTTTCTGATCCAGTTTTTTGCCTGTCAACACAAGTCCATCCGTGTTGACAACGACCACGTAATCTCCGGTATCCACATCTGGGGTATACTCCGGCTTATGTTTACCTATAAGGATAGCGGCAACACGGCTTGCCAAACGGCCCAGGGTTTTTCCCTTGGCATCGATGACAAACCACTCCTTCTGAAGGTTGCCATTTGCCATATATGTTTTCATGAGGCTTCCCTCCCAAAATTTTATTTTGTATGGTAGAAAATGCAGGGTATTGCGGGGCTATGCAAAAACCCATGCACAGTATATTCTAATGAATTCCCTTTGCTGTGTCAAGCTGTTTTTCCTTTATTTTATGGCATTTTTCATAGTTTTCCGCCGCAAAGGATACGATCTAGTTATTCTGATAATACACAGACATCAGGACAAGTCCTTTTGCCGGCGCCGTTGGCCCGGCGCAGGTTCTGTCTTTACTTTCCAGGATTTTGGATATCTCTTTGGGAAAGGTTCTCCCTTTGCCCACATCGAGCAGCGTGCCTACGATGATGCGCACCATATTATATAAAAATGCGTTTCCCATAACATCGATATAAATATTGGCGTCTATTCTGGTGACCGTGATCGAATAGATCGTTCGGACAGTACCTTTCAATGTGCTGCCTGCCGCTTGAAAGGCGGCAAAATCATGCTTGCCTTTCAGATAATTCGCCGCCACCCGCATTTTTTCCGCATCGAGTGCCGGACGGACATGCACACAGGTTGCCCGGTTGATCGCACTTGCATGCTGCGTATTGTAGATCGTATACCGGTAATGCTTTAATTTTGCATCTCTTCTGGCATGAAAATCATTCCGGACCTGCATCGATTCCCGTACCCGTATATCGCCGGGCAGTACGAGATTCAACACATAGGAAAATTTATCTGCCGGTATGGAAGACTCTATATCGAAATGCGCAACCTGTCCAAATGCATGTACCCCGGCATCCGTCCTGCCCGCCCCCACAACAAGACAACGCAGCCCGGTCGCACGAAGAATCGCGTCTTCCAGTGTCTCCTGCACGGTACGCGCATTTTTTTGTTTTTGCCAACCCCCATAATTGGTACCGTCATATTCGATGATCAGCTTGATACGCATCATTTCCCTATCCTAATCCTAATACCCGAAAGCCACAAACCCGGCCATCAGGAAAAAGAATCCCATGGCCCAATAATCCCGGACGCCCATATGATAGACTTTCAACTGCGTACGATTTTCTCCACCATGATAACACCTTGCTTCCATCGCAAGCGCGAGTTCTTCCGCCCGCTTGAACGCGC
Source organism: Christensenellaceae bacterium (assembly GCA_963665505.1). Lineage (GTDB taxonomy): Bacteria > Bacillota > Clostridia > Christensenellales > Christensenellaceae > QANA01. The sequence continues at coordinate 390,442 of OY762275.1, read as the reverse complement.
TCACAAACAGGGGCACGAGTATGGGAACCATGTCTTTGGCCCGAGAGACAAAGCCGCCCGAATCGAAAGAGGCGCCACGTGCCGTCTGTGCCTTCATGATCCGGTCGGTCTCTTCCAGCAAAGTAGGAATGAAGCGAAGTGCGATGCTCATCATCAACGCCATCTCATGCACAGGGAATTTTATTTTTTTAAGAGGAGCCAGCAGCCGTTCCAGCGCATCTGTGATTTCTTTGGGCGAAGTCGTCAGGGTGAGCAGCGTCGAACAGGTGATCAGCAGCACCAGACGCACCGCCAACACAACTGCCTTTTCCAGCCCTTCCCGGTAGACCCGGATAAAAGAATGGGAGAAAAGCAGCACCTCTCCTTTTTGAAAAAACACATTCAGAACAAAGGTCAGCAGCAGAACAAACCACATGGGTTTTATTCCTTTCAATATAAATTTGAAAGAAACTCTGCTTAAAAGAATCGCCGCCGCCAAAAAGGCAAGCAAACAAACGTATCCGTAAATCGTATGAATAAAAAATATTATGACGATCAAACCGATGGAAAGCAGAAGCTTGATACGCGGATCCATTTTATGTACCAGGGAATTCCCCGGAAAATATTGTCCCAACGTAATATTTTGTATCATGCTCTGCCTCCGAACCGCTTTATAAGAAAATCCTTCAGCTCCGTATAGCGTATGATACCCTGCGGCACATCAACACCCCGGGAACGGAGCATTTCTGCGAACGAAGCGGCTTGCGGAAAATCCAGCCCGATGGATATAATCTTCTCCCGATCGGAAAATATCTGCTCGGGCGTTCCGTTCAGGTACAGTCTTCCTTTGTTCAAAACAAGCACCCGATCGGCATATTCGGCCAGGCTGTCCATATCGTGCGTGATCATGAGGATAGTGGTGCCGTTTTGATTGAGTTTCCTGGAAAGATCCATCAGATTTTTCCGGCCGGCCGGATCCAGCCCGGCAATCGGTTCATCCATGATCAGAATGGAAGGCCGCATCACCAACACGCCTGCAATCGCTACTTTCCGTTTTTGTCCGCCCGAAAGCGCAAAAGGCGATTGGTTGCGGAACGTTTCGTAATCCATCCCGACCAGTGTAAGCGCGGCTTTCACCCTCGCCGGTATCTCTTCGGGCGGAACCCCCAGTTTCTGCGGCCCGTAGGATATATCTTTTTCGACAGTCTCTTCAAAAAGCTGGTATTCGGGGTATTGAAAAACGACGCCCACCGTCCGCCGCAACAGCATTTTATCCGCCTTTTTGTCTTGAAAATTGGTGCCGTTGATGTATACGTCGCCCTGATACCCTTTCACCAGCCCGCTTATGATTTGGACCAGGGTAGACTTGCCACTGCCTGTGTGCCCGACGATCCCGACGAATTCCCCGTCTTGTATTTCGAAATTAACCTCTTCCAATGCTTTGTATTCAAAGGGAGTACCCGGCAGATACGTATAGGAAAGATTTTCTACTTTGATCGGCATAGGTCCTCCGCAAGTTGCTCCGCATAGAGCGTGTTCTCCACAGGGATACCGGCAGCGCGCAGGTCTTGTGAAAGCGATACGGCAAAGGGCGGAAGCAAACCCGCTTCTTTCAAGAGTGCGGCATCAAAAAAGATATCGGCGGGAGCACCTTCTTTGGCTATATATCCATCTTTCATCACAAGGACCTTGTCGGCATCGATCGCCTCGTCCATATTGTGCGTAATCAAGACGATCGTGATATGTTCTTCCTTATTTAATTTTCTAATAATAGCCAGGATATCTTTTCTTCCCTGCGGGTCCAGCATAGCGGTCGCTTCGTCCAATACGATCAGGCGCGGTTTCATCGCCAATACACCGGCGATCGCGATCCGCTGTTTTTGGCCGCCGGAAAGCATATGCGGCGCGTGCAGCCGAAACTCAGCCATGTCCACCATTTCCAGCGCCGAATCGATACGGGCACGGATCTCTTCCCGCGGCAGGCCAAGATTCTCCGGGCCAAAGGCAACATCTTCTTCCACAACTGTCGCCACGATCTGGTTATCAGGGTTTTGAAAAACCATCCCTGCCGTCTTGCGGATATCCAGTGTTTTACTCTCCTCCGCGGTATCCATGCCGGCCACAAAGATCTTCCCGCTTGTCGGCGTACTGAGGACATTGATAAGACGCGCAAAAGTAGACTTGCCGCTGCCATTCTTCCCAAGAATAACGGTAAAATCTCCTTCTTTGATCGTTGTATTCAAATCGTTCAGTGCAAAATTATAGTCGCCTTCCTCCGTCACATAAGCGAATCTGAGGTCGACGGTCTTTACAATGTCGTCCATTTTGCCTCCGGTCTATACGGAAGTATGAAAATGAGGCTTTGGATATAATGAACAGACCAAAGCCTCGTTTGCATATGCCAAAATATTACACAAGCTCCAACACTACCATCTCAGCAGCATCTCCACGCCTGGGGCCGATCTTCACAATCCGTGTATACCCGCCCCCCTGCCCTAAGGCTTCCGCACGCGTGGCGTATCTGGGCGCTATTTCCCGGAAAAGTTTTTCCACCACCGGGTATTTCACGCTACCCGTACGCTGCGCATATTTGAATTTATTTTCCTTAGGCTGTTTTTCCTGCTTGATATTGTAAAGGGAAGCGATGATTTGTCTTCTTACTGCAAGTTTCCCGGGAGAATCGTTCACAAATTCCTGTTCTACGGTATTCCCTTTTTCATCTTTCACAGTTTTTTTGACGGTCACCGTATTCTTATATTGCGAAATCGCTTTGGTAATCAGCTTCTCCGTGATCCTCTTTATTTCTTTGGCACGTGCGTTCGTTGTAATTATCTTACCCTTCCAAAGAAGTGCCGTTACTTGATTTTTCAGTATCGCCATTCTCTGGTCGGAAGGTCTGTTTAGCTTATTGATAGATGCCATGCAAATCCACCTCCTTATCTTTAATCGTCCTGGCGAAGGCTGAGCCCTAAGGCAGCAAGTTTTTGCTGCACTTCTTCCAACGATTTTTTCCCAAGGTTCCTTACCTTCATCATTTCTTCTTCATTCCGTTTGATGAGCTCTTCTATCGTGTTGATGCCCGCCCGCTTCAGGCAGTTATAGGAGCGCACCGACAAATCGAGCTCTTCTATCGTGGTTTCCAGTATTTTCTCTTTTTTGACGTCGTCTTTGGCCACCATGATCTCCACATCGCCGACATGATCTGTCAGGTTGACAAACTGGCCGAAATATTCGTAGAGGATCTTTGCCGCCAAAGAAACCGCTTCGTCTGCCGGAATGGACCCATTCGTCCATACTTCCAGTGTCAGCTTATCGTAGTTTGTGATCTGCCCGACACGTGTATTCTCCACGGTGAAGTTTGCTTTTCTGACCGGCGTATACAAGGAATCTATAGGGATCACACCGATCGGCATGTCTTCATCTTTGTTCTTTTCCGCAAGAACATAGCCTCTGCCATGCTCCAATACGATTTCCATGTTCAGCGTGGCGTTCTTTTCCAGCGTAGCGATATGCAGCTTGGGGTTCACGATCTCCACATCGGCATCCGTCTGAATATCCGCAGCCGTAACATCCTTAGGCCCTTTCACCGATAATGTAAGTGTTTTGGGGCCGCCGGTGAACAGCCTTGCGCATAGGCCTTTCAGGTTCAGCACTATATTTGTAACATCTTCCCTGACACCGGGGATCGTCGTAAATTCATGCAGCACCCCGTCCAGTTTGACTTGTGTGACCGCCACACCAGGAAGGCACGAAAGAAGCACCCTGCGAAGGGAATTCCCCAGCGTCATCCCAAAACCTCTTTCCAAAGGTTCCATAACAAATTTGGCATAGCTTTTGTCGGCACTTTTTTCAACGCATTCAATATTCGGCTTTTCAATTTCCAGCATCTGCGAAAAAACCTCCTTCATGCTTTCTTATCATCCGGCGGCCATTTTACTTCGAGTAAGACTCGACGATCAAATGCTCTTCAATCGTAAGATCAATGTCTTCCCTCTCGGGCAAAGCCACTACTGTGCCGCGTAAATTCGCAACATCAAACGTAAGCCATTTCGGAAGAGGCTTCCCGGCCTGTTCGGTGAGCTGTTTAAAGTACTCTTTCTTGGCGCTTGCCTCTTTTACAGCAATCTCGTCACCAACAGAGACTCTGTACGAGGGAATGTCAACTTTCTTTCCATTGACGGTGACATGTCCGTGCAAAACGATCTGACGGGCTTGCGCTCTGGAAACACCTATCCCCATACGGTAAACAGCATTGTCCAGCCTGCGCTCCAATAAGGAAAGCATATAGGCACCGGTAGCCCCCCTATGTTTTGCAGCCAGTTTATAATAGGATCTGAACTGCCTTTCAAGCATCCCGTATGCTCTTTTGACTTTCTGCTTTTCTCTTAATTGCACTTTATATTCGGAAGGTTTTCTTCTGCTCTGTCCGTGTTGCCCGGGGCCTGTGGGGCGTCTTGCAAAAGCACACTTGTCCGTGTAGCAACGATCCCCCTTCAAAAATAATTTGCAGCCTTCCCTGCGGCAAATACGGCACACAGGACCTGTATATCTTGCCATAACTATTCCTCCTTAGACCCTTCTGCGCTTGGGCGGACGGCAGCCGTTGTGCGGTATCGGGGTAACATCTTTGATAAGTGTTATATCGAGACCTGCTGTCTGCAATGCGCGGATCGCAGATTCTCTTCCCGAACCCGGGCCTTTCACATAAACTTCCACTGTTTTAAGGCCATGTTCCATAGCCGCTTTGGCAGCGGTCTCCGCCGCCATCTGGGCGGCAAAGGGCGTAGACTTCCTCGAACCGCGGAACCCCAACGCGCCGGAACTGGACTGCGACAAGGCATTTCCCTGCATGTCGGATAGCGTAACGATCGTATTATTGAAGGAAGAACGAATATGGGCAACACCACGTTCAATATTTTTTTTCTCTTTGCGGCGTCTTGCGCCTCCGGTTGCTTTAGCCATACGATCTCCTCCTTACTTCTTCTTGCCCGCAACTGTACGCCGTGGGCCTTTTCTGGTACGTGCATTTTGCTTTGTGCTTTGCCCACGGACAGGAAGACCTTTTCTATGGCGCACTCCACGATAACAACCTATTTCCATCAGCCTCTTGATATTTATGCTGACTTCTCTTCTCAGGTCACCTTCTACCTTAAAATGATTATCTATATATTCCCTAATCTTAGTAGCGTCATCCTCAGAAATATCTCTAACCCTGGTATCAGGGTCAATGCCTGTGGCTGCCAGGATTTCCTGCGCGGTTCTCAGGCCGATCCCATAAATATAGGTCAGTCCAACCTCTATGCGCTTATCCCTTGGCAAGTCTACTCCGGCAATACGTGCCATTGAATTTTCACCTCCGGTTTGAATTGTTTCTACGACTGTTATAATAAAGCGCCTGCATGTGCACGCAATATGGGTATATAGCAATTATACCCATACAGCCGCTGCGTATATACGTACAAGACACCTTATTTTATACTTACCTGCGCGAACCCTGCCTCTGTTTATGCTTCGGGTTCTTGCATATAACCATTACTTTTCCCCGGCGTTTAACAACCTTGCATTTTTCGCACATGGGTTTTACAGATGGTCTTACTTTCATTTCAGTACCTCCTGACTCTTTGTGAGACTCTGTCCCCTCTCGAAAACAAAATCCCATCTGTTTTTCGGTGCAACAAATGAGAGCGCACCTTTATATTTTATCTACAATTCATAGGAATTGCAATGAATTTTAGCAATAAATTTTAAAATTTTCTTTTATGGAAGGAAAAATCAGCTCTTCCCCCTCCAAGTGATCCTGCCTCTGGAAAGATCGTAAGGGGAAAGCTCGACCGTAACCTTGTCGCCCGGAAGTATACGTATATAATGCATACGTAACTTGCCAGATATATGCGCAAGAACTTTATGACCGTTTTCCAATTCAACCTCAAAAGATGCATTGGGAAAAGAGTCTGTTACCACACCTTCCACTTCAATTACATCGCTTTTTGACAAACTTACCTCTCCTTATCCATTGTTCGCGTCCAGCGTAAGGCTTTGCAGCGCTTTTCTGATATCCGCATTTTGCAGTGATCCATCTACAATTTTCTCAGCAATCTGGCCAAAAATTTCTTTTTTCAAAGAAAGATGCTTTAGCTTCTTCCGTTTAGGGTTTTCAATCCTTCTTAGTTTCCCATCGACTATTTTCACATACGCGGCATCGACCACGGCATAAATAATGCACCATCTGCCTTTGTCTCTGCCTGCTTTTGAACAGCACACTCTGCCTATACATACGTTTTTGTCCAAGGCATCAACCGTCCTTTTACCGAATCGTCAGAATCCTACAGGGCCCGTCGGCGGTCACGACCACTGTGTTTTCATAGTGGGCAGCCAGGCTCCCGTCTTTTGTGGATGCCGTCCAGCCATTGTCCGCCACTTTCGTTTCCCAAGAACCCAGGCTTAGCATAGGCTCTATGGCAAGCACCATCCCCGCCCGTAAAACCGGTCCTTTACGCGGGCTCGCATAGTTGGGGATATCCGGTTCCTCATGCAGGGACTGCCCGATCCCATGGCCGATAAAATCCCGTATGACCCCCGTATGGTTTTTGGTCGCGTAGTTCTCAATCGCCCTGCCGATATCTATGATACGTTTACCGGCAACCGCTTGCTCAATTCCCTTAAAAAAGCTGCTTTTTGTAACTTCTATGAGTTTTTTTGCCTGTTCGGAAATTTCACCTACCCCGACCGTTCTGGCCATATCCGAATGATACCCATGCAGATAAGCGCCCAGATCTATCGATACGATATCTCCTTCTTTCAATTTTCGGTTCCCGGGGATCCCATGCACAATTTCCTCGTTGATAGAGATACATGCTGTACCTGGGAATCCATTGTACCCTTTAAAAGAAGGGGTCGCGCCGGCTTTGACGATACAATGATAGACGATCGCATCAATCTCAGCCGTACGAACACCGGGCTGCACCGCAACCAGGGCTTCGTCCATCGCATCGGCCGCTATCAGTGCAGCCTCCCGCATCCGTTTGATTTCTTCTTCCGATTTAATGATAATCATGCATGCGCACTTTCCATAATCTCCATGATGGCGGCAATCTTTTCATCGATATCACCGCTTGCATCTATATGGCGCAGCACGCCTTTTTTCTCGTAATACGCAACGAGGGGAGCCGTTTGCTTTGTATATACGTCAAAACGTTTTTTCACTGTTTCCTCGTTATCGTCCGCCCGGGTATACAACTCTCCCTGGCATTTTTGGCAGGTATCCTTTTTATACCAACTTGTATTATATACGGCACCACACTTCTTGCAGATGCGCCGGCCGCAGATACGCGATATAATGACATCCACCGTCGTATAAAGATCTATGACGAGATCGATCTTTGCAATCGTATCCAACGCCTCGGCCTGTTCGACCGTGCGAGGGAATCCATCGAATATGATCCCGCCTTTTGTGCTTTTCAAGCGCGCCTCTACCATCCCTATAATCACATTATCAGGGACCAGTTTGCCCTCGTCTATAAAAGATTTTGCCATCTTGCCCAGATCGGAACCTTTTTTGATCTCTTCCCGCAGCATATCCCCCGTAGAGAGATGGGTCAGATCCGTCTTTTCTACCAATATTTGTGCCAACGTTCCTTTACCGGCACCCGGAGGGCCAAGAAAAATCATGTTCATGAAAAATCTCCTATTTCAAAAATCCTTTATAGTGGCGCATCATCATCTGCGCTTCCAAAGCCTTTGCCGTCTCCAGTGCAACACTGACAATAATGAGCAGACCCGTTGCACCAAACGCGGATGTCGACCCTGTCAGGCTCGTAAACAATGTCGGAACGGCCGCTATGACGGCAAGGAACAAGGCGCCAAAAACCGTCAGCTTGGAAAGGATCCTGGAAAGATAATCCGAGGTGGGTTTCCCCGGACGAATACCAGGAATAAAGCCGCCGTACTGCTGGATGTTTTTAGATACATCCACCGGGTTGAACGCGATCTGCGAATAGAAATACGTGAAGAATAAAATCAATAAGGCATAGATGATCGCATACAGCGCGCTGCCTGTCCCCAGGAATTTAGAATACCATGTATAGAACGAACTCTCCGGCCAAAACTGTGCGATCATGCCTGGAAATTGAACAAACGTCATGGCAAAAATCAACGGCATAACACCGGATTGGTTCACTTTCATTGGGATGAAGGTGGCCCGCCCGCCATACATCTTCCTGCCTACGACACGCTGCGCATATTGTACGGGCACACGGCGTTCACCCATATCCACAAAGGTGATGGCTGCCACCACTGCCAGCGCAGCGATTATGATAGCCACCAGAACAAAGGCGCTCAGGGAGCCGGCCACAACATCCGAAACCAGGGAAATGATCTGTGTGGGGAGCTCTGCGACAAGTCCCACGAAGATGAGCAACGAAACACCGTTGCCTATCCCTTTTTCGTCTATCTTTTCACCCAGCCACATGACCAGAGCGGTCCCGGCGCTAAGGCAAAGTATGATCGTTATATAATTGAAAATATCCGTGGATTCCACGGCGCTTTCACCTAGCCCCAACAGTATGCCGAGTGCCTGTATCAAACCCAGGCCGACCGCAACGTACCGTGTAATGACAGAAATCCTCTGGCGCCCGTCTTCGCCTTCTTTGGACATCCGTTCCAGAGCAGGGATGGCGACCGTCAATAAGTTCATAACAATGGAAGCATTGAGGTACGGCGAGATCCCCAGAGCAAATATAGACATGTTTTTCAATCCGCCACCGGAAAGCATATTCAAATAACCAAGTGCCGTATAGGTATTTACGGTCTCTGCAACATAAGAAACGTTAACACCTGGTACAGGGATCGTTACCCCTATGCGGTAAACGAGAAAGATAAGCAGAGTATAGAGTATCTTTTTTCTCAGATCCTCAATTTTCCATGCGTTTCCCAATGTTTTGAACATGTTTTATATCTCCTCTGCCGTCCCGCCTGCCGCGGCTATTTTTTCCTGAGCAGATTTGGTAAATTTCGCAGCTTTGATGTTCAGCTTTTTATTCAGAGTCCCGTTGCCCAAAATCTTCAAACCATCGTTAATCTTGCTGATAAAACCGATGCTCTTCAGAAATTCGGCGTTGATTTCCGTACCATCGTCAAAAACATCCAACTCTTCCACGTTAAGCGTCGTATATTTTTTGGCAAATATATTCGTAAAGCCTCTCTTGGGGATCTGCCGTGTAATAGGCATCTGCCCACCTTCGAAGCCGGGGCGCACACCGCCGCCACTTCTGGCGTTCTGGCCCTTATTCCCTTTACCAGAGGTTTTTCCCAACCCGGACCCGTTTCCCCTACCGACCCGCTTGGGGCCTTTTCTGGATCCTGCGGCAGGCGTTAATTCATGTAATTTCATTAAACTGCCCCCTTAAATCTCTTCGACGGATACCAGATGCTTTACTTTAAATATCTGGCCCCGTATCGATGCATTGTCTTCTTTCGTCACTGTATGCCCAATTTTTTTAAGCCCTAAGGCGCGCACGGTATCTCTCTGATCCGCCGGGCATCCTATCGTACTTTTTACCAGTGTAACTTTTAATTGCATATTGACGCCCCCTGCCTTTATAATTCGATACTTACGCCGCGGAGACGTTCGACTTGCTCTTTTGTCTTCAGCTGCTTAAGGCCTTCTATCGTAGCTTTTACACTATTGATCGGGTTATTGGAGCCATAGGATTTCGTCCGAATATCCTTGACACCCGCAAGTTCCAAAACGGCTCTCGCATGGCTTCCGGAAATAACACCGGTCCCTTTTGAAGCCGGCATCAGGACAACATGCCCTTTTCCGAATTTGCCTATGATTTTATGCGGAATTGTCGTGCCCTGTATGGGGACCGTGATCATGTTCCGCTTGGCTTTTTCCACACCTTTTCTGATCGCTTCCGGGATCTCCGCAGCTTTCCCTTGCCCGCAGCCCACATGGCCATTTTCATCGCCGACCACAACGAGGACGCTGAAACGAAGGTTCCTGCCGCCTTTTACAACTTTTGCCACTCTGTTGACGGAGACAAGTCTTTCTTTCAATTCTGATTTGTTGGTGTCCATTCTATGTTGCACTGCAATCCCTCCTTCCTATAATTTTAAGCCAGCATCTCTGGCACCGTCGGCAATTGCAGCCACTCTACCAGTATAAAGATACCCGCCGCGGTCAAAGACCACTTCCGCGATACCGCTCGCCATCGCAACCCTGGCCGCTTTTTCTCCCACCAATTTCGCAGCCTCTATTTTGCTCTTACCTTCCATCTGTGCGGACAGGTCCTTATCCAATGTCGAAGCAGCGATCAACGTATTCCCGGCCACATCGTCTATCAGCTGCACATAAATATTGCTAAGGCTCCTATATACACACATCCTCGGACGGGCTGCCGTACCACTGATTTTATTGCGGATACGTTGATGGCGGCCCTTCCGTATTTTGTTTTTATCCATTTTTTGAATCATAATACCTTAGAACCCCCTTACATCCCTGTTTTTCCTTCTTTGCGGATCACATATTCCCCTTTGTAACGTATGCCCGTACCCTTGTATGGTTCGGGTGGTTTTGCACTCCGGATGATCGCCGCGACCTGCCCGACTTTTTGTTTGTCGGGGCCTTTCACAATGATCTGCGTCTGCGTTGGAGTCTCGAACTCGATATCCGGCGCAGCCTCAAATTCTACCGGATGTGTAAAGCCAACGCTGAGGGTAAGTTTTTTTCCGTTCAGCTGTGCCCGGAAGCCCACCCCCACGATTTCCAGTTCTTTGGAAAATCCCTGGGTTACCCCCTGCACCATATTGGCAATTACAGCCCTTGTAAGTCCATGCAGGGCCCTATGCTTCTTATCGTCCGTCGAACGCGTAACAACAACGGTACTCCCCTCGAGCTTAATTTCCATATCTTCGTTGAACTTTTGCGTCAATTCACCCTTGGGTCCTTTTACCGTGACGAGATTATCCTCTCCGATCGTAACAGAAACGGCGCTGGGGAATGCAACAGGAAGTTTGCCTATTCTTGACATTTTTTTGCACCTCTCCTTGATTTTTTCACGAGTTTACCAAACATAGGCGATGACTTCCCCGCCTACCAATTTTTTCCTCGCGTCCGCATCTGTGACCATACCTTTAGATGTGGAAATAATCGCTATGCCAAGACCACTCAGTACTTTTGGTACTTCGTCTTTTCTGGCGTAGACTCTAAGGCCGGGTTTGCTGATTCTCTTTAAACCGGAGATTACGCTCTCTCCGCCCGGTCCATATTTCAATTTTATCTTAAGCGTACCCTGGACGCCTTCTTCTACAAGTTCGCAGCCTTTGATAAAACCTTGATCCAACAGTATTTTTGCAATCGACATCTTGGTTTTAGAAGCGGGCATTTCTACAATGTCTTTTTTTACAACCAATGCATTACGAATACGTGTAAGCATATCTGCTATGGGATCTGTAACAGGCATTTAGATTTCCTCCTTTTTAAAAGTATCCTACCAACTTGCCTTTTTTACGCCGGGTATTTCGCCCTTGTAGGCAAGTTCTCTAAAGCATATGCGGCAGATACCGTATTTTCTAAGCACAGCGTGAGGGCGTCCGCATATGCGGCACCTTGTGTAATTCCTTGTGGAAAACTTCGAACCCCTCTGCTGTTTTATGATCAAGCTCTTTTTTGCCAATTGCCTATCCTCCTTATCTTTGCACAAAAGGCATCCCCATGAATGTCAGTAATCCACGGGCTTCCTCGTCCGTCTTTGCCGTCGTAACGATCACGATGTCCATGCCGCGAATCTTATCAACCTTATCGTAATCGACTTCCGGGAACACAAGCTGTTCCTTGAATCCCATTGCAAAGTTCCCTCTGCCGTCAAACGAATCCGGGGAAATCCCGCGGAAGTCTCTGACTCTTGGGATCGCGACACAGATCAATTTGTCTATGAATTCGTACATCCGGTTGCCACGGATTGTGACCTTGGCCCCCACTTTCATGCCTTCGCGGATCTTAAAGTTCGCAACAGACTTTTTGGCCAGCGTCACAACAGGTCTCTGCCCGGATATGGCGGCCAATTCGGCCAACGCGGAATCCAAACCTTTGGGATTCTCTTTTACATCACCCATGCCCATGTTGATAACTACTTTTTCCAGCTTTGGTACTTGCATCGCATTTTTGTAGTTAAATTTTTTCATCATAGCAGGAACGATTTCTGCTTTGTATGTATCTTTTAATCTAGGCAATTTCAGTTCCTCCCTTCCGTTTATTTCCCGATAGACTCGCCGCATTTTTTGCAAACGCGAATCTTGTCTCCGTTTTCAAGGATCTTCACACTTGTACGCACGCCCTTTTGACATTTCTCGCAATAAAGCATCACGTTAGAAATATCGATCGGCGCTTCCCTATGAAGGATCCCGCCCTCTTGGGCCTGGCCTCTGGGCTTGGTATGCCGTGCAACCACGTTCACACCCGCCACAATGACTCTGCCTTTTTTGGGGTCGGTCACCATGACTTTGCCTTTTTTCCCTTTATCTTTGCCTGTGATTACGACAACCGTATCATTCTTTTTCACATGTAATTTTGTCATTATGAAAACCCGCCTTCCTACAGTACTTCGGGAGAAAGCGAAGCGATTTTGATATACCCCTCGTCCCTGATCTCCCTGGCGACGGGCCCGAATATACGTGTTCCCCTCGGTTGTTTACTGTCATCAATGATCACCGCAGCGTTTTCATCGAATCTGATATAAGAACCATCCGGCCTGTTGACGCCTTTTACGCTTCGAACAATCACCGCTTTAACGACATCTTTTTTCTTGACGATGCCACCCGGTGTTGCCGTTTTGACGGAAGCGACGATGACATCTCCTATATTTGCCGTCTTTCTCATGGATCCGCCGAGCACTTTAAAGCATTGGATCAGCTTTGCTCCGGAGTTGTCGGCAACCCTTAAATATGTTTGCGGCTGTATCATGCTCTGTCTCCTCCTCTCCGTCTATTTGGCTTTTTCGACTATCTCTATAAGCCTGAAATATTTATCTTTACTATAGGGGCGTGTCTCCATGATCTTCACACGATCGCCCACGGCGCATTCATTGTTCTCATCATGGACTTTGAACTTTTTTGAAGTAAAAAGCGTCTTTTTGTATATTTTGTGCTTTTTTACTCCCTGCACACGCACCAGAACAGTTTTGTCCATTTTATTGCTTACGACTTCGCCTATTCTTACCTTACGAAGATTTCTTGTTTGTTCTGCCATACGCTTCTCCTTTCGCACTAATTGCCGGCAACCTTGCGTTCACGTTCTGTGAGAACCGTCTTGACCCTGGCAATATCCCGTTTGATTTCCCGTATGCTCAAAGGATTCCCAAGCTGTCCGGTCGCCTTCTGAAAGCGCAGGTTGAAGAATTCTGTTTTCAAATCGCCGAGTTTGCTGTTCAACTCTTCGATACTCATATCGCGCAATTCTTTAGCCTTCAACTTGCTCACCGCCTTCTTTACCGTTTTCTTTCCTGACAAATTTGCATTTGATGGGAAGTTTGTTGCCCGCACGCCGGAGGGCCTCTTTTGCGGTGTCTTCATCTATACCGCCCATTTCAAACATGACCCGGCCAGGCTTTACCACGGCAACCCAAAACTCCGGGGAGCCTTTGCCGCTGCCCATACGGGTTTCAGCCGGTTTCCTCGTAACCGATTTATCGGGGAAAATCTTAATCCAAACGCGGCCGCCTCTTTTTGTGTATCTTGTCATAGCGATACGGGCCGCCTCTATCTGGTTGCTCGTGATCCAAGAAGGTTCGAGGGCCACAAGGCCATACTCGCCATAGGTAACAGTCGTCCCACGGGTGGCTTTGCCTTTCATCCGGCCCCGAAAAACTTTTCTATGCTTGACTCTTTTTGGCATTAACATGTCTTCTTCTGCCTCCTTCCGGATTCCTTCTCTCCCTGGGTTCATTCAAACCTTTTGCCCGGGCTTTCAGGGGGTTCTGCAGGATTTCTCCCTTATAGGTCCACACTTTGACACCCACTTTACCGGTAGTCGTGTGCGCCTCGGAAAAGCCATAATCAATATCTGCACGTATTGTCTGCAGGGGGATGCTTCCTTCGTGATAGTGTTCCGAACGGGCAATGTCGGCGCCGCCGAGCCGTCCGGCCACTTTTATTTTTATACCTTTCAGGCCCGCCCGCATCGAACGGCTGATAGCCTGTTTCATCGCTCTTCTGAAAGAAATACGGCGTTCCAGCTGCTGCGCGACATTTTCCGCGATCAGCTGTGCGTCCAGATCAGGGCGTCTGACTTCCATCACATTGATAACGACGGCCTTTTTCGTCAGTTTCAATAGATCTGCCTTCAGAATATCCAGCCCCGTACCGCCTTTGCCAATAATGATGCCCGGCTTCGCCGTATAAATGCTCACGGACACCTTGTTGGCGGCACGTTCGATCTCTATTTTGGAAATGCCGGCGGCATACAGTTTTTTCTTGAGGAATTTACGGATCTTATTATCTTCCACAATAAAATCTGCAAACTGCCCTTTCTTTGCCATCCAGCGGGAAGTCCAGTCTTTCATGATCCCGACACGAAAACCGTTTGGATTAATTTTTTGGCCCATGTTATACCTCCTTCGCCTCTCCAAGAATAATGGTGATGTGGCTCGTCCGTTTGAGAATCCGCATTGCCCGGCCACGAGCCCTTGGATTAACGCGTTTCAACGTGGGGCCTTTGTCCGCATATATTTCCGCAACATACAGATTGTCTCTGGAAAGCGAAAGATTGTTTTCCGCATTTGCAATAGCGCTGTCCAGCAATTTGGTCACGGGTTCGCAGGCGGCCTTGGGCGTATGCAGCAAAATCGCCTTGGCTTCACCGACCGATTTCCCACGGATCAGATCGACCACGATCTTCACTTTGCGCGGAGATATCCTGATATATTTTGCAACAGCCCGCGGCCGCATGTCTTTTTCTTCACGTCTTTTTTGTGCTTTTATTTTTTCACGCGTTGCCATGTGCGTCTCCTCTCTATATGGATCTGGCGGTTTTTTCACCCGCGTGCCCTCTGAAGGTACGCGTCAGGGCAAATTCGCCCAGCTTATGGCCCACCATATCCTCAGTGATATATACGGGAACGAATTTCCTTCCGTCATGCACCGCTATGGTATGACTGACCATATCCGGGAAGATCGTAGAGGCGCGCGACCACGTCTTCAGAACTTTTTTCTCGTTCCTCTCGTTCATTTGCCTGATGCGTTCAAGCAATTTTTCTTGTACAAAAGGTCCTTTTTTGACTGACCGGCTCATTTATGTTTCTCCTTCCTGATATACAACCGTTTATTTAGCGTTCCGGCGACGCACAATAAGTTTGCTTGACGCCTTCTTTTTCTTCCGGGTCTTATACCCAAGCGTAGGTTTCCCCCAGGGGGTCACCGGGCCCGGCCTGCCGACAGGGCATTTGCCGGAACCGCCGCCGTGCGGGTGGTCGACCGGGTTCATAGCGGAACCTCTTACCGAAGGACGTACGCCAAGATGGCGTTTCTTGCCGGCTTTCCCCAGGCTTATATTGGAATTGTCCAGATTCCCGACCTGGCCTATCGTCGCTTTTGCGTTCAAGGGGATCATGCGGACCTCTCCCGAAGGGAGCCGGATCTGCGCATAATTTCCTTCCTTCGCCATCAACTGGGCGGCATTCCCTGCACTCCGTACCAGTTGCCCGCCTTTCCCCGGCTTCAACTCGATATTATGGATCATTGTGCCAAGGGGAATGTTCTGTATCATCAATGCATTTCCCGGTTTTATGTCGGCCGTATCGGCAGAAAGGACCGCATCGCCTACATTCAACCCCAGCGGGGCCAGTATATATCGTTTCTCGCCATCCGCATACTGCAGAAGCGCAATATTGGCGGAGCGATTCGGGTCGTATTCGATACTTGCCACTTTGGCAGGTACGCCCGTCTTGTCGCGCTTAAAATCCACAATCCTGTATTTCTGCCTGTTCCCGCCGCCGATATGCCGGACGGTGATGTGGCCATGCACGTTTCTGCCGCCGCTTTTCGTCTTTCTGGAAAGCAAAGATTTTTCAGGGACTTTTGATGTGATTTCCTCAAATGCGGATACCGACATCGCCCTTCTTCCCGGGGAGGTCGGTCTATAATTTTTAATCGCCATATTACAAATTCTCCTTTTGTTTCTACTGGATCATGCTTTGGAAGAACTCGATCGGCTTTGAATCTTCTTTCAGCGTTACAACGGCTTTCTTCATACGGGCCGTCCTGCCTTTGGTAGCACCGCGCCGTTTGATCTTGCCTTGTCTCACCAAGGTGTTCACATTCTTAACCTTAACGTCAAACACCTGTTCCACCGCATTTTTGATCTCGGTCTTGTTAGCGTCCATAGCCACTTCAAACGTGTATTTCTTCAAAGGTATGCTGTCGTAACTTTTCTCTGTCAAGATCGGTCCTTTTAAAATATCATGTAAGTCTTTCACCGCGCATAAACCTCCTCGACCTTTTTGACAGCCGCCTCTGTAAGGATCAGGCTATCGCAATTCATAATGTCGTATACTCCCACGCCGCCTACAACGCCGGCATTGATCCCGAAAAGGTTGCGTACGGCTCTGCAAACAGCCTCGTTTTTTTCGTCTGTCAGAATAAGCGCCTTGCCGGAAACATTTAATTTCCCGAGCAATTTGACAATCTCTTTCGTCTTGGGGGCTTCCAATGCAAGTTCTTTCAACACAAGCAGATCGTTATCGGCCACTTTCATGGAAAATACGCTCTTCATGGCAAGCGTTTTGACTTTCTTGTTTACTTTTTGTGTATAGTCTCTCGGCTTTGGGGCAAATACTACGCCGCCTTTTCTCCATTGCGGCGCACGGATAGAACCCTGACGGGCTCTCCCTGTCCCTTTTTGGCGCCACGGTTTGATACCCCCGCCTCTTACCTCGCCACGGGTAAGCGCCGATTGGGTTCCCTGACGCGCTGCAGCCCGCTGGGCCACGACTACTTCGTGTATCGCATATTGATTGACATCGACGCCGAATACCGCATCGGAAAGGGCAATCTCTCCGGCGGTGCTGCCGTCTTGATTATACATGGTTATTTTGGGCATTTATGCTCCCTCCTTTCCGGATTCAAGCTTTTACGCTTTTCTTTACGGTCACAAGTTGTCCTTTGGGGCCGGGTACGGAACCTTTAACCAAAAGCATATCCCGCTCGGCATCCACACCGACTACTTCCAGGTTCTGTATGGTTTTCATTTCCACACCCATATGCCCAGGCAATTTCTTTGTTTTAAACACACGCCCCGGGTCGGAGTGCGCGCCCAAAGAGCCCGGTCCGCGATGGTATTTGGAACCGTGCGACATAGGGCCACGATGTTGCCCCCATCTCTTGATGGCGCCTGCGAACCCCTTGCCTTTGGAGATCCCGGAAACATCAATGATATCTCCGTTTTCAAAAACATTGGCTTTGATTTCTTGTCCGACTTCAAAATTATTCACTTCTTCCGTCCGGAATTCGCGTAAATATTTTTTGGCGGAAATACCAGCCTTTTTGAATTCTCCCAAAGAAGGCTTGTTTACCAGGCGTTCTTTCTTATCTTCAAAACCCACCTGTATCGCGTTGTATCCATCGGATTCGACCGTCTTTTTACGGACCACGACACAGGGGCCTGCTTTTACAACTGTTACTGGGATCATTCTTCCATCTTCCGCGAAGATCTGCGTCATCCCTAACTTTTTACCTAAAATGGCTTTTAGCATGATTCTACCTCCTTCGCTATCAGACTAAAGTTTGATCTCAATACTTACACCGGCGGGCAGGTCTAGCCGCATGAGCGCATCTGTGGTCTTTGCATTGGCTTCCAATATGTCGATCAGCCTCTTATGCGTGCGTATTTCGAATTGCTCACGGGAATCCTTGTATTTATGGGGAGCCCGCAGGACGGTGATGATCTCTTTTTCCGTCGGCAAAGGGATCGGGCCGGATATCTTTGCACCCGAACGTTTTGCCGTCTCCACTATTTTGGAAGCGGATTGATCAATCAGATTGTGATCATATGCCTTCAGTTTAATCCTGATTTTCTGGCTTGCCATTTTTATTTGTTCCTCCTTTAACCGTACGGCCCGGTACACGCAGCCGTGTGTGCCGTACTTTATTTTTTTGCAAATGCACCCTTGTGCATTTGCTTTTTTCTTATTTCCTTTAATAAGAAAATGGGGTTACCTGTCTCGCAGGTATGTGTAAAGCAAAAATTACCCGGTATGGCATCCGGCAACCTTTTGCTTCACTTGCTCTTTTGTTTCGCTTGCTGCCTTTTCGTTTGCATACAAGCGCAGCCTTATTATTATAACGTACGAAAACAGGCTTTGCAAGATTTTTTTATCAAATGGCCAGAAAATCTGCAAAACCCTTTTTAAGAGAAGCTGCCTTTAGGCAGCTTCTCTTTTTCTTTGCTACTTTATGACGCTCGACACAACGCCCGATCCGACCGTCCTCCCGCCTTCCCGTATAGCAAACCGCAGTCCCTGCTCGATCGCTATCGGTGTGATCAGGTCGATCTCCATCTTGATGTTGTCCCCGGGCATCACCATCTCCACGCCTTCCGGCAGCTTGATGATCCCCGTCACGTCCGTCGTCCTGAAATAAAACTGCGGCCGGTATCCGTTGAAAAACGGCGTGTGCCGTCCCCCTTCTTCCTTCGTCAATACATATACTTCCGAATTGAAATTCGTATGCGGATGGATCGACCCCGGCTTCGCCAGTACCTGCCCTCTCTCTATCTCGCTCCTCTGTACCCCCCGCAGCAGCACCCCGATGTTGTCCCCCGCGATCGCTTCTTCCAGTATCTTGCGGAACATCTCTACGCCCGTTACCACCACGCTGCGCGTATCCGGCGTCAATCCTACGATCTCCACCGTGTCCTGTACCTTCACCGTCCCTCTCTCCACTCGCCCCGTCGCTACCGTCCCGCGCCCTGTGATCGAAAATACGTCCTCCACCGGCATCAAAAACGGCTTGTCCGACGCCCGGTCCGGTGTCGGTATGTAGTTGTCCACCGCGTCCATCAGCTCAAAAATGCACTTGCATTCCTCGCCGCTTACGTCCCCGCCGCTCTGCGCTACTTCCAGCGCCTTTAACGCCGATCCTTTTATAAACGGTATCTCGTCTCCCGGAAATTCATATTCCGTCAGCAGTTCCCGCGTCTCCATCTCCACCAGCTCCAGCAGCTCCGGATCATCCACCTGGTCTATCTTGTTCAAAAATACCACCAGATAGTTCACCCCCACCTGCCTCGCCAGCAGTATATGCTCCCTTGTCTGCGGCATCGGCCCGTCCGCCGCCGATACCACCAGGATCGCGCCGTCCATCTGCGCCGCCCCCGTGATCATGTTCTTCACGTAGTCCGCGTGCCCCGGACAGTCCACGTGCGCATAGTGCCGTTTGTCTGTCTCATACTCCACGTGCGCCGTGTTGATCGTGATCCCTCTCGCCTTCTCTTCCGGCGCTTTGTCTATCTCGTCGTATCTCAATGCCTGCGCATGCCCAGACCGGGCCAATACCATCGTGATTGCCGCCGTCAGCGTCGTCTTGCCGTGGTCTACGTGCCCGATTGTCCCTATGTTCACATGCGGCTTCGTCCTCTTAAATACCTGCTTTGCCATATGTATCGTTACTCCTTTATATGCATTTTTATTGATTATGCTTTCTTTCCGACAATTTTCTCCGTAATGGCGGCGGGTACTTTCTCATAATGCGAAAACTGCATTACGAACGTACCGCGGCCCTGGGTCTTGGAACGCAATTCCGTTGCATATCCAAACATTTCCGAAAGAGGAACCATCGCATGGATGACCTGTGCGCCGCTGCGCGTCTCCGATCCTTCGATTTTTCCTCTCCTTGCACTTACGTTCCCAAGTATATCGCCAAAATATTCGTCCGGTACGTTGATTTCTACTTTCATGACGGGTTCCAAAAGTACCGGTGCGCCTTTTTCCATTGCATTTTTCATCGCCAGAGATCCTGCGATCTTGAAGGCCATTTCGGAGGAGTCCACTTCATGGTAAGAACCATCCAAAAGTGTCGCTTTAAAGTCCAACACTTCATAACCACCGATGATGCCGCTCTTCGCGGCTTCCTGAATACCCTGATCGATGCTCGAGATATATTCCTTCGGGATAACGCCCCCTACGATTTCGTTGACAAAGGCATACCCCGAACCCGGTTCCATCGGCTCCACTCGTATTACGCAGTGGCCGTATTGACCATGGCCGCCCGACTGGCGGATATACCGGCCTTCGGCTTCCACCGTCTTTGTAATCGCTTCTTTATAGGCGACCTGGGGTTTCCCTACATTGGCTTCCACCTTAAACTCCCGCATCATGCGGTCTACAATGATCTCCAGATGCAATTCCCCCATCCCGGCGATGATAGTCTGCCCTGTTTCTTCATCCGTATAGGTCTTGAACGTCGGGTCTTCTTCCGCCAGTTTCATAAGGGCAACAGCCATCTTTTCCCGGCCGGCCTTGGTCTTGGGTTCGATTGCGACCCGTATGACCGGTTCGGGAAAAACCATAGATTCCAGTACCAACGGATTTTTCTCATCCGTCAGCGTATCCCCGGTCCCCACGTTTTTAATGCCCACGATCGCAGCGATATCACCGGCCAGCACCTCTTCTACATCCTGGCGATGATTGGCATGCATACGCACGATCCTGCCTACCCGTTCTCTCTTATCTTTTGATGCGTTATAGACATAGCTGCCGGCCTTCAGCGTCCCGGAATACACCCGGATAAATGTCAGTTTACCTACGAATGGGTCCGACATGATCTTAAAGGCAAGCGCCGTGAACGGAGCATCATCATCCGCCGGACGCGATTCTTCTCTACCCGTACCCGGTACTTTGCCAACGACCGGCTTCACATCCAACGGGGAGGGCAACAAATCGACAACCAAGTCCAGCAGCAACTGGACGCCTTTGTTCCTGTAAGAAGAACCACAACAAATCGGTACAAGTTTATTTGCAATCGTAAGTTTCCTAAGTCCGGCAATCAATTCTTCTTTAGTAAAAGGCTCTTCGTTGAAAAACTTTTCCATTAGTGCATCGCTGGCTTCGGCAACGGTCTCTTCCAATTTTGCACGGTATTCTTTTGCTTGGGCGAGCATGTTTTCCGGTATGGGCACAATCTCAAATTTACTACCGGTCACATCCCCGGTATCATAAAGGACAGCATCCATATCGATCAAATTGACCATTCCGAGAAAATCGTTCTCCACACCGATGGGCAATTGGACAGCGACCGGATTCGCGCACAACCGTTCCCGTATCATGTTCATGACATTAAAAAAATCCGCCCCCACAATATCCATCTTGTTTACATATGCGATGCGTGGGACACCATATTTTTCCGCCTGCCGCCAGACGGTTTCGGATTGTGGTTCTACGCCGCCTTTTGCGCAAAACACGGCAACAGCACCGTCCAGCACACGAAGAGAACGCTCTACTTCGACCGTAAAGTCGACATGCCCAGGCGTATCGATGATATTGACCTGATATCCACGCCAATGCGTCGTTGTCGCAGCGGACATGATCGTGATGCCCCGTTCCTGTTCCTGCTCCATCCAATCCATCGTGGCAGTACCGTCGTGTACTTCACCAATCTTATAAGTTCGGCCCGTATAATACAGTATGCGCTCCGTCGTCGTCGTTTTTCCGGCATCGATATGCGCCATAATACCGATATTTCTTATCAAATTTAAGGGAATTCTCCCCGACACTTGCGTTTTCTCCTTTCATAAACAGCATACAAGCGCTGTAACAACCAGCGCCCGCAAGCTATAAAATATGTAATATACGCAAAACTGCTTGCGCATATGTTTTTGCGTCTATTACCAGCGATAATGCGCAAACGCCTTGTTTGCTTCCGCCATCCTGTGCATTTCTTCTTTCCTGCGCACACTGGACCCCGTATTGTTCGCAGCGTCCATAATTTCTGCCGCTACCCGTTGATCCATAGTTTTCTCTCCGCGGGCTCTTGAGAAAGATACAAGCCAGCGTATTGCAAGCGTCTGTCTCCTGTCCGGGCGAACTTCGATAGGCACCTGATAGGTCGCACCACCCACGCGTCTGGGCTTTACCTCCAATACAGGCATAACGTTTTCCATCGCGGCTTCAAAGACTTCCAAAGCATCTTTGCCCGTTTTCTCACTTATGATATCGAATGCGGAATAACAAATATTCTGCGCCACGCCCCGTTTGCCTTTCTGCATGACCTGGTTAATAAATTTTGTAACAACTGTGCTTTTATATATCGGGTCTGCGATCACTTCGCGCTTCACGACCCCGCCACGTCTTGGCATGATTTACCTCCGTAATATATCAGATGAATAGTCTGACAGGCAGCCGTATCCGGCTGCGTTGCAGCAAATAATTAACTCTTTGTTTTCTTTGCGCCGTAAAGAGAGCGCCCCTTCATCCTTCCGGTCACACCGGCGGCATCCAGTGTGCCCCTGATGATGTGATACCGAACGCCCGGCAGGTCTTTCACTCTGCCGCCGCGGATCAACACAACCGAGTGTTCCTGCAGGTTATGGCCGATCCCCGGGATGTACACCGTGCCTTCCATGCCGTTCACAAGACGCACCCTGGCGATTTTACGGAGAGCCGAGTTTGGCTTTTTGGGCGTCATAGTCCTAACCGACGTACACACGCCCCTCTTTTGCGGGCATTGTTGCAGTATCGGTGAATTTGATTTATCCTTAATGGTTTTTCTTCCTTTTCTGATAAGTTGGTTAATGGTGGGCATACGTTGCCTCGCACCTCCTTAAAATATTGCTGATCGATTGTTGTATGTTCAAATTCCCGCGCAACCCTTTGGGAATGAAATTCCAAGGCTATCCGTTTGTCTATATCCAATCTTGCCCAAACGCTATCTCCTTATGCATTTTAGCGTATTTTACGGCGTTTCCGATAATTTATGATATAAATTCAGAATAAAACAGCAAAAATTATTCTATCATTCTCCACAACAAAATGTCAATAGATTTTTCTTTGAACCGGCGATTTCGTACCGGTTCAAAGAAAAATATCCTGAAGACAACTCCTTACGCCTGGTCGTCTTTCTCTGTTTCCTGCTCCTGTTCCCGCGGCCAGAAAAATTTGAAGTTCTTTCTGGGCTTTTTCTTGGAAAAATACATCCGCGTCTTTTCTTTGTCGTCCCGGAATACAAACCAGCCTTTTTCCTTGAAGCCCTGCATTTCCGGGATATCGAATATGTTGTAATACATAAGGCGGTTATTCTTTTTTACCAGCCGTTTCGCATACCATCCGCCTACCATATAAAAGATCGCTATCGTGAGCAACAGCATAACGATCGGGATATATTCCGGAGAATACTGCAGATATTCCGTGTCCTGCAGCAGGAATAATTCCAGTAGTCCGATCAAAAAACCGGCTACAAGGCTGAAATATTTCAGATTTTCTATCAGTAGATGCCTGCGGCGGCACTCTTTGCAGATTGTGATCGGGAGCTGAATCAGACTACCTACCGGCATGCGCACAGCCTTGCCCAAACCGAAGAACGGGCCCTTTTCGTACGCCGGCTCCGGGTGCGCGATATCAACCATCGCATACCCGTCTTTTTTGTTTCCCGGTCTCTTCTTACAGAAAAAACAGGTTTCCGATTCATGAAAGGCATCCGCATTCTCCGGCAGGTTGGTTTGCGTCACCTGCCAAATCTCGTTGGTATGAATCTTTTCATATTCACGCGCGCTGTTATTCAATACGCATTTTTCACAGCCATCACATCCGAGATAATTGCAAATATCCGTATTTTTAACAGAACATCGTTTATTTGTTTTTTCTACCGACATTTTATACCTCCGCAATATCTGTTAATTCTTTGATACGATCATTCCGTTTGCGCATGCAGTTCCTGCACGGGCACATTTTTCACCGCTTCCACATTCTTGTACCGTTTCATGCCGGTACCCGCCGGTATCAATTTGCCGATGATGATGTTTTCTTTCAGCCCGGTCAGCGGATCGACCTTGCCTTTGATCGCGGCATCCGTCAGCACTCTCGTCGTCTCCTGGAAAGAAGCCGCCGAGAAGAAGGAGTCCGTAGACAGCGATGCTTTTGTGATGCCCAGCAGTATCCTGGAAGCCAGCGCCGGACGCTTGCCTTCTTTAATAACGGCCGCATTTGCCGTTTCAAACTGGAATACGTCCACCAGTTCACCGGCCAACATGTCGGTATCCCCGGCATCGTCTATCCGGCATTTTTTGAGCATCTGGCGTATGATGATCTCCAGGTGTTTATCCGATATTTCCACGCCCTGCAGACGATATACCATCTGCACTTCTTTCAGCAGATAGCTTTGCACGCCTTTGACGCCCCGGATCTTCAGAATGTCCGACGGGTTGATGGACCCTTCCGTCAACTCACCGCCGGCTTCGATGGCATCTCCTTCCGAGACCTTTGGCCTGGAGCCATAGGGAATCGAATAACTCTTGGTATCCCCGACTTCCGGCGTCACTAAAATCTCGCGCTTCTTCTTGGTATTGGATATGGAGACTTGCCCGCTGACCTCCGATATGACCGCCTGCCCGTGCGGCTTCCTTGCCTCAAACAACTCTTCCACACGCGGAAGGCCGCGCGTGATATCGTCTCCGGCGACGCCGCCCGTATGGAAGGTACGCATCGTAAGCTGCGTGCCCGGCTCCCCGATCGACTGTGCGGCGATAACGCCCACAGCTTCTCCCACATTCACTTCATCTCCGGTGGACATGTTGGCGCCATAGCATTTGGAACATACGCCGTCCTCGCTTTTACAGGTGAGCACAGAACGGATCTGCACATTTTTGATGCCGGCCGCCGCGATTTTGTTTGCCATGATACCACTAATCAGCCCGTTGGCTTCCACCAACACCTTGCCCGTCTTGGGATCGGTGATCTGGTCTACAGATATTCGGCCGCGTATACGGTCCGACAAGGGTTCAACGATATTCTTACCGCTGTACAGATCGGATACCCAGATCCCCTGCACATGCTCCCCCAGCCGCGCGAAACAATCGTTCTCGCGAACAATGACATTATGCGCCACATCCACCAGCCTTCTGGTAAGATACCCGGAGTCTGCCGTCCGCAGCGCCGTGTCCGCCAAACCTTTTCTTGCGCCGTGCGAAGAAATGAAAAACTCCAATACGGTAAGCCCTTCGCGGAAGTTTGCGCGGATCGGGATCTCGATAATTTCGCCCGAAGGATCCGCCATCAGGCCGCGCATACCGGCCAGCTGCCGTATCTGGTTGATACTGCCGCGGGCGCCGGAACGAGCCATCATATTGATGGAATTAAATTCATCCATGTTCGCTTCCAAAGCGGCCGTCACTTTATCGGTCGTATCCGTCCAAACGGTCACGATATTGTCTTTGCGTTCTTTATCCGTCAGGAAGCCGCGTTTGTACTGGCGCTCGATATAGTTGATCTTTTCCGTGGCTTCAGCGATATACTGTTTCTTTTCTTTTGGCACCCTGATATCCGAAACACTGACCGTGATCGCACCGATCGTAGAATAATGGAAGCCCTGGGCTTTGATCATATCCAGGACGGCGCTCGTCTTGGAAGCGCCCAGCTTGTGGTAACAATAATCGACGATACGGCCCAATTGCTTGCTGCCGACGACTTCGTTGATTTCGTATTGCAGCTCGTTCTCGGGGTTTCCTCTGTCCAGATATCCCAAATCCTGCGGGATGGCGCTATTGAAAATAATCCTGCCGGGCGTCGTCTCGATGATCCCGGTCTTTTCCACGCCATCGACTTCTCTTGTAACCCGCACATGGATAAGTGCCTGGATCTCTATGTTATGGGTATCGTATGCCAACACCGCTTCTTCCGGCGAAGAAAATGTACAGCCTTCCCCCTTGGCGCCCGGTTTGATAATGGTAAGGTAATACGAACCGATAACCATATCCTGGGTCGGGACGACCACCGGCTTTCCATCCTGCGGTTTCAGTATATTGTTTGCCGCAAGCATAAGGAACCGCGCTTCCGACTGCGCTTCCACCGAAAGAGGAACGTGCACGGCCATTTGGTCGCCGTCGAAGTCGGCGTTGTAAGCGGTACAGGCAAGCGGATGCAGCTTGATGGCCCGGCCTTCAACCAAAACCGGTTCGAATGCCTGTATGCCCAGTCTGTGCAGGGTAGGGGCGCGGTTGAGCAGCACGGGGTGTCCTTTGATCACTTCTTCCAGCACATCCCAGACTTCCGGGCGCACCTTTTCCACCATGCGTTTTGCACTCTTTATATTATGCGCATACCCTTCGTCCGTCAGTTTTTTCATAACAAACGGTTTGAACAGCTCCAGCGCCATCTCTTTGGGCAGCCCGCACTGGTACATTTTGAGTTCGGGCCCCACCACAATAACGCTTCTGCCGGAATAGTCCACCCGTTTGCCCAGAAGGTTCTGGCGGAAACGGCCCTGCTTGCCGCGAAGCATATCCGAAAGCGACTTGAGCGAGCGGTTGCCCACGCCCGTGACAGGGCGGCCCCGCCGACCGTTATCGATCAGGGCGTCCACCGCTTCCTGCAACATACGCTTTTCATTGCGCACGATGATATCCGGCGCCTTCAGCTGCAGCAGCCTGGTGAGACGGTTATTCCTATTGATGACCCGTCTGTATAAATCATTCAGGTCGGAAGTGGCAAACCTGCCCCCATCGAGGGGCACCATCGGCCGAAGTTCCGGCGGGATCACGGGGATCACATCCAGAATAATCCATTCCGGTTTGTTTCCCGATTTGCGGAAAGCCTCTATGACTTCCAGCCGTTTGATAGCACGCGTACGCTTTTGTTTGGAAGTGCTCTTCAGGTTCTTTTTCAAAACCTCGGCAATGGCATCCAGATCCAATTGTTTGAGCAGTTCTTTTACCGCTTCCGCACCCATGCCCGCCTTGAAAGACCCTTCTCCATAAGAAGCGGTCGCTTCCCTGTATTCCTTATCCGTCAAAAGCTGCTTGTATTCCAACGGCGTCGCGCCCGGGTCAGTCACCACAAAAGAAGCAAAATACAATACTTTTTCCAGCGCACGCGGAGACATGTCAAGCAGAAGGCTCATCCGGGAAGGGATCCCTTTAAAATACCAGATATGAGAAACGGGCGCCGCCAATTCAATATGCCCCATACGTTCGCGGCGCACTTTTGCGCGGGTGACTTCAACACCGCACTTTTCACAAATGATCCCTTTATGGCGGATCCGCTTATATCTGCCGCAATGGCATTCCCAGTCTTTTGTGGGACCGAAAATCCTTTCACAGAACAGACCGTCTTTCTCTGGTTTCAATGTGCGATAATTTATCGTCTCGGGTTTTTTGACTTCTCCTCTAGACCATTCCCTAATCTTTTCCGGCGATGCAAGAGCTATTTGCATCGAATCGAAAGTGCTGAGTTCGAACAAGTAAAACTCACTCCTTCCTTACAATAAAATTATTCAATTCTGCTGTTTGCGGCGGCAAGTGCCGCTGATTATCTGTCGTGTTTATTTTCGTCATCGTCCGGAAAAACATCTTCCAAATCTGTTGATAAGAAATCGTCCAGGAAAGCATCGTCGTCATCCGAATTTTTCGGGTCTTCGGATTTCAATATATCGTCGATGTCGTCGATATCGCCTTCTTCGTCCGTATCCAGGATATCGCCCAGGGACTGGAAGTCAATTTCGTCTTCATCTTCGTTGCCGGATTCTTCTTCTTCCTCTTCCTCCATATGTATATCGGAAGGAGTGGGCGGGGCACCGACGCCCTGCGTGTCTTCGTCGCCCTCGATATTGATGCCAAGATCCACATCGTCATCGTCGCTTTCTTTCAGCTTTATCTCTTTTTGGCCCTCACCCAATATCCGCACATCCAGGCAAAGGCTCTGCAATTCCTTCAAAAGCACTTTGAAAGACTCGGGGACGCCGGGGTCTGGTATGCTTTCCCCCTTTACGATCGCCTCGTACGTTTTTACGCGCCCTACGATATCGTCAGATTTTACCGTCAGTATCTCCTGCAATGTATTGGCGGCACCGTATGCCTCCAAAGCCCAAACCTCCATCTCTCCGAAGCGCTGTCCGCCAAATTGGGCCTTGCCGCCCAGAGGCTGCTGCGTGACCAGGGAGTACGGGCCGGTGGAACGGGCGTGTATCTTATCGTCGACCAGGTGGTGGAGCTTCAAGATGTACATATAGCCAACCGTTACCCTGTTTTCAAACTTTTCGCCCGAGCGCCCATCGTACAGGACGCTTTTGCCATCGGATGAAAAGCCGGATTGCATCAGCATATCTTCGATCGTTTCTTCCGAAGCACCGTCAAAAACGGGGGTCGCGACTTTCCAGCCCAACGCTTTTGCGACCAGGCCCAGGTGTACCTCAAGCACCTGCCCGATATTCATCCGGGAAGGTACGCCCATCGGATTGAGCACGATATCCAGCGGTGTGCCGTCCGGCAGGAAAGGCATATCCTCTACCGGCAACACGTTGGAAACGACACCTTTATTGCCGTGGCGGCCCGCGACCTTATCGCCCACGGATATTTTCCTCTTCTGGGCGATATACACCCGCACCAGCTTATTCACGCCGGCGTTCAGTTCGTCTTTATTTTCCCGGGTGAAGGTTTTTATATCGACCACAATGCCGCCCTGCCCATGCGGTACCCGAAGCGAAGTATCCCGGACTTCCCGGGCTTTTTCGCCGAATATGGCACGCAACAGGCGTTCTTCTGCGGTCAACTCAGTCTCGCCCTTGGGCGTGACTTTGCCCACCAGTATATCCCCGCTCCTGACTTCGGCGCCGATACGAATCACACCGCTGGCGTCCAGGTCTTTTAGAGCATCTCCGCCGACATTGGGGATATCCCTTGTTATCTCTTCCGGCCCCAGTTTTGTATCCCGGGCCTGTGCTTCATATTCTTCTATATGGATGGACGTGAACACATCGTCCTTCACCAGCCGTTCCGATATCAAAACGGCGTCTTCATAGTTGTATCCTTCCCAGCTCATAAAGCCCATCAGGATATTTCTCCCAAGCGCCACTTCGCCGTTGTCCGTCGAAGGCCCGTCGGCCAGCACATCGCCTTTTTCCACACGGTCATGCCGGACGACGACGGGAAGCTGATTGATACAGGTCCCCTGGTTGGAGCGGGAGAATTTGATCAATTTATAAACATCTTCTCCCCCTTCGTCGGCCTGCACGATGATCCGATCGGCCGTAACGCTCTCGACAACGCCCGCATGCTCGGCTTTTACCAATACGCCCGAGTCATAGGCCGCCTTGCCTTCCATGCCCGTTCCCACGATAGGAGATTCGGGTGTCAGCAGCGGCACGGCCTGCCGCTGCATGTTGGAACCCATAAGCGCACGGTTGGCGTCGTCGTGTTCCAGGAAAGGGATCATCGCCGTTGCTACCGAGACCAACTGTTTGGGCGATACGTCCATCATGTCTACTTCTTCCGGCAAGACTTCCACAAACTGGTCTCTCTTCCGGCAAGTGATCCGGTGATTTTCAAATTTTCCGTCTTTGTCGATCGGTTCGTTTGCCTGCGCGATGACGTACTGGTCTTCTTCATCCGCCGTCAGATAATGGATCTTATCCGTCACGATACGGGTTTTCTTATCGATCAACCGGTATGGCGATTCGATGAATCCATACTCGTTGACCCTCGCATACGTGGAAAGAGAGCCGATCAAGCCTATGTTGGGACCTTCCGGTGTCTCTATCGGGCACATTCTGCCATAATGGGAATGGTGCACGTCACGCACTTCAAAGCTTGCCCTGTCTCTGTTCAGACCGCCCGGGCCCAGCGCAGAAAGCCTGCGTTTATGCGTAAGTTCCGCCAGGGGGTTGGTCTGGTCCATAAACTGGGAAAGTTGGGAAGATCCGAAGAATTCCTTGATGGCCGCCGTCACGGGCCGTATGTTGATCAGTGCGGAAGGCGTGGCCCGTTCCAGGTCCTGAATGGACATGCGCTCTTTTACGACTCTTTCCAACCTGGAAAGGCCGACGCGCAGCTGGTTTTTCAGCAGTTCGCCTACGGAACGCAACCGGCGGTTGCCCAAGTGGTCGATATCGTCCGTGTAACCTACTTTATGCCGTAACCCCAACATATAACTGACCGTCGCAAACATATCTTCCACAATAATGTGTTTGGGGATCAGCGTATCGATCTTCTCCGTGATTTTGGCTTTCATGGCTTCTTCGTCCAAATTTTCCGCAAGAATATCCTTCAAAGCCGGATAATATACTTTCTCATTGATACCCACCTCCGCCGGATCGAACGGAAGATAGGAAGAAGCATCCACAAAATGATTGCCGATCACCTTCAAGGTACGTTCGCCCACACGCAGCGTAACCGAATTGATCCCCGCGTTTTGAATCGTCTGGGCCATTTCCCTTGATATGGTCTCGTCTTCCATGACAAGGACTTCGCCGGTCTCTTTGTTATAGATCGTTTCCCCGGCAATATTCCCCTCTATGCGGCGGGCAATCGAGAGTTTTTTGTTGAATTTATAGCGCCCCACCCGCGCAAGATCATACCGTTTCGAGTCAAAGAACAAAGCCTGCACCAACATACCCGCGCTTTCCACCGTGGGCGGCTCGCCCGGGCGCAGCCGTTTATAGATCTCCAGCAGGCCTTCATTCTGCGATTCCGCCGTATCTTTATTGATGGTTGCTTCCAATATCTCATCTTCGCCGAAATACGAAAGGATGTCCTGATTTTCCCCGATGCCCATCGCACGGACCAGGACCGTGGCAGGCAGCTTCCTGGTCCTGTCTATACGGACCCACAATACATCTTTTGAATCGGTCTCATATTCCAGCCATGCACCCCGGTTAGGTATGGTCGTGCATGCAAACAAGTCTTTGCCCGTCTTATCTTTGGAAGTACTGTAATAAACGCCCGGCGAACGGACAAGCTGGCTCACGATGACACGTTCCGCGCCGTTAATGACAAACGTGCCTTTGGGCGTCATAAGAGGGAAATCCCCCATGAAGACTTCCTGCACATTGACTTCGCCCGTCTCTTTATTGATCAGGCGAACCTCCACCTTTAGGGGGGCGGCATAGTTCACGTCTCTCTCTTTGCATTCCTCCACATCGTATTTGGACGTATCCAAAACACGATAGTCAAGAAATTCGAGTACAAGGGTTTCGGAATAATCCGTAATGGGAGAAATGGCATCTAAAGCTTCCCTAAGACCCTCTTTCAAAAATTGCTCGTAAGAGTTTTTCTGGATCTCAATGAGATCGGGAATACTCAGGATTTCCTGAATTTTAGAAAAACTCATCCTCGTTGTTCTTCCGGCCTTCACTTCATGCACCATGCTCGAAATACTCCTACAATTCAATCTTGGATGGCCAGATTAGATACCTGGCGTATTTAGTGATACGTTTTATATATTACATAATTACATTGTTGACAAAAGAACTGGACGCGTATACATTTGATTAAAGAATGCATTTGTAGGGCTTCGCCCTTGTACCGCGTCCAAACAAGATTTTTTTCATAACACACATTATAGTGCAGTTAAAAATAATACCACAAATAAGCCAACATGTCAATAATAACCTATTGACTTTCTATCGGTATATTCAATTTTCCGATTTTTTCTTCGTTTTTTCAATAAAGTATATGCACTTTCAGAAAAGTCTTTCTGTTTTATAGAAAACAGCGGTTATTGGGGTTTTGCGAAAATCATTCGTCCGGCCGCCGTTTGCAGGGAACTTGTCACAATCACGCCCATCTCTTCACCGATCTTGTCCGCCGCGTTTTCCACAACGATCATGGTCCCGTCTTCCAGATAGGCCAGTCCCTGGCTTTCCTCACGTCCTTTTTTCACAATCTGGATATGAAGCTCTTCCCCGGGAAGTAAAACAGATTTCACCGCATTGGATAACTCGTTGATATTGATCACCCATACGCCCTGAACGGCCGCAACTTTATTCAGATTAAAATCAGTGGTGAATACCACGCCGCCCATTTCCCGGGCAAGGCGCAGGAGCTTGGCGTCCACTTCGGCGATATCCTCCGGGTCCTGGGTGCTGATCTCGACGGGAATATCCAGCTCTTTTTGGATCCGGTTCAATATGTCCAATCCGCGTCGACCACGGCCGCGACGCAGCGGGTCTTCCGAATCCGCGACATGGCGAAGCTCCGCCAGGATAAATTCGGGGATGACGATCGGGCCTTCTATGATACCAGTCTTCAATATGTCAAAGATCCGGCCGTCGATGATCACACTGGTATCCAGCAATTTGGGACGCGCCCCCTCCGTCCGGTCTACCGCCTCATCAAACGACGCACTGTATTTCGCACTCATCTTTATGCCTACGACCGTGCCGATATACGTACAGATCGAATACAGGATGATATTGATCGGCATGGCGATAAGAGGCACGTCGACGTCTTTCACCAGGGCGGACAAAAGAAACGCGACCAAAAGGCCGAAGATCAATCCGGCCGCTCCGAACAAGATTGTCTTAAAAGAAGCTCTCGAGATCCGTTTTTCCACTTCCTGGGTAAAACGAACGATCCTTTGTGTAAGGCCTTCGGAAAAAATAACGAAAAAACTGCCGGCCAGAATCCCGCTGACCGTAAATATCCCCAGCTTGAGCCAGAATGAAAGTTTCGTATATAAATCAACCGCCGCAAACCTATACACCAAATCGAAAACAAGCGCCACCAAGCCCGGGCCTGTCGCGATTCCTGCCGCTATTATGACGGTTTTAATAAAGTTCTTCACAAATTTTTTCATATCCGCCCTTGTAAAAGGAGTTTGTTATAAAAAATATGATATTCTATCCGTTCATCGCTTGTCAATAATCTATGATTCCTTACTGTTTAAATTTAAGAATTATTAATATTCTCAGAAGATAGCCGCCAGCGCATCGTGCAATGTACGGACATCCACCAACTCCAGCTTTGTTTGCAGCTCTTTTGCATTGTGGTAAGGAAGGATCGCCCGTTTCATCCCCATCCTTGCCGCTTCGGCTATCCGTTTTTCCGCTTGCGCTATCCGGCGGATCTCTCCTGTAAGCCCGATCTCGCCAAAGAACACCGTCCCCCTGCGGATCGCCTTGTTGCGGAAACTGGAGACAATGCTTGCTGCAACGGCAAGATCCAACGCCGTATCGAACACGCGCATACCGCCGCCCACGTTTACATAAATATCCTGATTATACAGTTTTAGCCCGATCTTTTTTTCCAGAACGGCGATGATAAGGCTCATGCGGTTATAATCCGCCCCGGACGCCATCCTTCTGGGCATACCAAAGGCCGTTTCGCTTACGAGCGCTTCGACTTCGATCAGCACAGGCCGCGTGCCTTCCAGTGCGCAATATATGCAGGAACCCGGCATATCTTTGGGTTTATCGGAAAGCAGGACTGCCGACGGGTTTTCCACTTCTTTCATGCCCGTCGCACTCATATCAAAAACACCGATCTCGTTGGTCGAGCCAAAGCGGTTTTTCACAGCGCGCAGGATGCGGAACGCGCTGGCCGATTCTCCTTCGAAATACAGTACGGTATCCACCAGATGTTCCAATAGCCTTGGGCCGGCAATATTGCCCTCTTTCGTAACATGCCCAATGATAAAAACCGCCGTCTTTGTACTCTTGGCAAACCGCGCAAGAGCGGCGGCACATTCCCGTATCTGGCTGACGCTGCCCGCGGAAGAAGAGACATTCTGCGTATAGACGGTCTGTATGGAATCTACAATAAGCACGTCCGGCCGCAGCATTTCGGCCGCAGCCAGGATCTGCTCTACCTGTGTTTCCGCCAAAAATTTCAGCGAAGAGCCGAGGGCAAGACGGGAAAACCGCATCGCAACCTGTTCGGACGATTCTTCCCCCGAACTATACAAAACACGCCGGCCGGCCGCAAGATGATCCGCCATTTGCAGAAACAGCGTGGATTTCCCTATTCCCGGTTCTCCGCCGGCGAGCACCACACTGCCGGGGACAATCCCGCCGCCCAAAACCCTGTCCAGTTCGCCTATCCCCGTTTTCGTGCGGTTATTATCGCTGCTGGGCAGGTTCCTGAGTTCTACGATGCGGGAGGGATCTGCCCGTACGGATACGGCCGGCGTCTGGGAGATCTCCGTTTCCACCAGTGTGTTCCAGTTTCCGCAGGAAGGGCATTTGCCCATCCATTTCGCGCTTTCGTACCCACATTCTGTGCATTTGAAAAATTTTCTGGCTTTGGCCATATCCCGTTATCCTTTTCTCAGCAGGCCGTTATTTCCATTCCACAACCGCATATTTGACAATATCCACATCTTTTTTGTTCGTCACATCATACCAACATACATTCCTGCCGTCCGCGCCGGACAACAATCCTTTGGATATATCCGTATTGAGCCGATAAGTTTTTGCTTTCTCAAATACATAGACGTAAACATTGTCTTCTTTCGTATAGGCCAAAAACCCGTCGCCTATCGCAAAGTTCACCACATCCTCCACAAGCAGGACGGGCGTTCCCCCATTCTCGCTGAGGTAGATATTGTCGTTTACACCGGTGGCAGAAGACAAAAAAGCCATATAGATCCCGCTCTTTTGCGGGGCATAGACGTATCTTCCCCATTCATAGAATTGTTCTTGCCCGGTGGCCAGGGAAAGTTCCACAACACGGCTCGTCAGAACTGCATTTTCATAATAGGACACACTATAGATAAGCACGCCGTTCTCCAGGTACACCCGGGGAGACACAGCGGACATCCGTACAAACGTTTTTACCGTAACGGATTCTTTTGTACGGAGATTAAAGAGGTACAGCCTGTCAAGCGCAGCGCCCGCCTGTTGTAAAAAAGCGATATATTCGCCTTCCAGGGCTATTTGGGGCAATGCATAGGCATACTCTTTGACGACGTGCCAGTCTCCCGCCGCGCGGTCGTATACGCAGATCCTGCCGCCGCCGTCGTTGGAAGAATCCAGGTACACGATATACGCTTCATTCATACAAATGTCCAGTATATTATCGTATTTGACCTTGACCGGTATCTCCTCATACGTTTCTTCCACCGTATCGTACAGGTACAGTTTATTGTACAATATGCTGCCGCTCGTCGTGGAAAAAGCGATTTTTCCGTCATAAAAATAGGGAGCGTTGATGGACGTATATTTTATCACGGCTTCCCGCTGCAGTTTGCTGAGGTCTCCCACCGCCCCCGCGACAACGGTAATGGCAGAGTTTATCATACCGTCCGCATTGACTTCGATCCCGTCGTTTCCCCGCAATAACGGCAGTACAACAAACAGCAGGACAAGGCTGCCTGCCAGCACGCTTGCCAATATTAGCAGGAACAGCCGTCTTTTTTCGGTACGTTGGACGATCCGCTGGGCGGCGCTTCTCCTATGCGTAGTTCTTTCCCTCGTTTTTTTCAACAGGAACATCTCCGCTTACTTGATGCTTTCAGTATACCATTTTGTTTTATTTTATTAAAGTGCAGACGGCCGCGGCCGCGGCCGCCCGGCCTGTTCCCACCGCGCCCATGCCTTCCGCTGTTTTTGCCTTTACATTTACATTTTTCGGGGAAATCCCAAGCGCTTCTGCCAGACTCTGTTCAATCACCTTTTTATAGGCGGAAATCTTCGGCTTTTCCAGAAAGACCGTTGTATCCACATTGCCGATCTCCCATCCCTTTTTATGCAGCTTGTCCGCAACGCTGCGCAACAACAGCATGCTGTCAGCCCCCAGGTAAGCCGGATCCGTATCGGGGAACAATTCTCCTATATCGCCGGCCGCCGCCGCGCCGAGCAGCGCATCCGTCACGGCATGTGCCAGCACATCCGCATCGGAATGGCCCTGCAAGCCTTTTTCAAAAGGGATCTCCACGCCGCCCAATAAGAATCTGCGCCCTGCCGCGAAGCGGTGCACATCAAATCCCTGCCCAATACGCAGCATCCCCTGCATCAGCATTTTTTCTCCTTTGATAAAATCCGCGGGACGGGTAAGTTTAAAGTTATCTATGCCGGATTCCACCAACCGGACTTGCACGCCCATACGTTCCAGAAGTCCGGCGTCGTCCGTACCTGTGAATCCTTCCCGCCTTGCTTTTTCATAAGCGTTCCTCAGCGGTCCCGCCCAAAAGACCTGCGGCGTTTCCACCAGGACGATCTGCTCCCGGTCCAGCGTCGTTAGAAAAATCCCCTCCGCATCGGCCATTTTTACGGTATCCACCGAACGGTGACCGGCTACGCCGCTCCCATATTTTTCACAGCTTTGGACACATCTGCGGATGAGATCCGGCGTTACAAAGCAACGGGCACCGTCATGTACCGCAACAATATCGGTTTGGGGAGGCAGCGCAAGAATCCCGTTATAAGCAGATTGTTGCCGGGTATCGCCGCCTGTCGCATAACATATTCCCCCCGGCCATACTTCTTCTCCGATCTCTTGCGCTTGCCTGCGTTCATCTTGGTGGCAGACCACGACCAGGCCGCGAAAACATCCCGCGGCCCTGCATGCCTTTATGCTGCGTTCCAAAGGAGTTTCCCCGGCGATCTTTACATACATTTTATTGACTTGATCATCAAAACGGTTTCCCTGGCCTGCCGCCAGGATAATCCCGTATACGTTCATTCTATCACCTCATAAAGAGTCTCGGCGTTTTCTTTGCGGACATTCTCGTCTACCTTTTTAACACGGATTTTCAGAGGTTTTTCCCCAAATTTGATCACGAGTTCATCCCCCTCGGCAAGCTGATGCCCGGGTTTTGCTGCTTTCCCATTAACCAACACCCGGCCGGAAGCAGCTGCCGAAGCAGCTAACGTACGTCTTTTTATCAAACGAGAAAGTTTTAAAAATTTATCTACCCGCATATATCCACCTCGCCATTTTCCTTATAAAAAGAAATGACCCCGTCCTATATTGGCAGGGTCATTGTTTCCGACAAGGCTTTTATTTTAAAGCATCTTTGAAGGCTTTGCCGGCCTTGAAGGCAGGAACAACAGAGGCCGCTATGTCAATAGGTTCCTTTGTCAGCGGGTTGATGCCCTTCCTTGCGGCACGCTTCCTCGCTTCAAAGGTCCCGAAGCCGACGACCTGAACCTTGCCACCGTTTGCAAGTTCGTTCACTACCGTACCTGTAAAAGCCAATAAGGCCTTTTCCGCATCTTTTTTCGAGAGCTCTGCTTTTGCGGCTAGCGCAGCGATCAATTCTGTCTTATTCAATTTAAAATCCTCCTTAGTCTTTTTTAGAAAATGATTTAACCAACCGACCGATCACACCCCATCATTTTTCCAACATTTATCAAAAAAGTAATCCGGTCGAGAAAAATTATACCCAAAATAACTGCTTTTTACAAGCCTTTTTTATGAAATATTGGCTTTTTAATCCATTTTTTTTGTTATTTTTCATGTTTGGCTTGTTGCCACAATTTTTCCTGCTCCGAAAGGCTCAGTTTTGCAAGGTCGCATCCGGCGGCCCGGGCGGCGTCTTCCATATAAGAAAAACGGGTGATAAACTTGGCGCATGCCGCGTTGAGCGCCACATCCGCATCCACACCGAGCAGACGGAGCAGATTGACGGCCGCGAATAAAAGGTCTCCTGCTTCTTCCTCTATTTTTCCTGAACAAGCGATTTCCTGCTCCAGTTCCACCAATTCCTCTTTTACTTTCGCCAACGCCCCCGCATATTCCTTCCAATCGAACCCGATCAGAGATGCTTTTTTTTGCAGCTTCTCCGCACGGATCAGCGGACTGGTCGTCTTGGGGATGTCCAGCAAAGACTGCTTATAGGTCTTTATGGATTTTTCGCTTCGTTTTATTTCTTCCCAGTTGGCGATCACTTCCTCCGCCGTATCCGCCGTTGCATTCCCGAATATATGTGGATGCCGGCGAATCATTTTCTTGGAAATGGCATCGCAGACGTCTATAATGTCAAACGCGGCATGCTCGTCCGCTATGGCGGCATGCATGACGACCTGCATCAATACGTCCCCCAGTTCATCTGCCAGCATATGGGGGTCGTGCGCGTCTATCGCATCCACCGTTTCGTAGCATTCTTCTATCAAACTCGCGCGCAGACTTTCATGCGTTTGTTTCTTGTCCCAAGGACAGCCGTGTTCGCCGCGCAATCGGGAAATAATGTGGCAGAGATCTGCAAAACTATAACACTCCTTGGTGGAGAACGTCGCCGCATCCACCACGATGCAGACGGCATAGCCCCATTTTTCCCGCAGCGGCAGCGTTTTTAGGCAGGTTTCTTCCGTTTGTCCCTCCTCCACCACATATACGATGCTGTCGGCCGGATAAAATCTTCCCAGTTTTACGGCGATATCGGCAGCCTGGTAGGCAGAATCCACTTCCGTGATGACCGCCGCGCTTTGCCCTGTAAAATCCGACTGCAGAAATTGCGGGGCGGCGCATACAAGAGCGTGTCCGCACGAAAGTCGGCCGGCGCAATAGGACAGTGCGCTTTCAAAAAACCCCATGCCGGGAACGACTTCCATTGCCCCGGTTTTCCATAATTTGGGAAGGAGCGCATTGGCATAGACATCTCCGAGCAAACATAACAGCGGATTGGTCTGCGCCCGGATATAGCTACAGGCCTTCTCGGCCCAATCGTCAAAATCCTGTGCTTCCTCATAAAAAACATCCAGCGTCACAAAAGAGATCCCGTGTTTTTCCAGTTCCCGCGCGACCGGTATCTGCCCCGTCTGCAAAATCACATGTTCCGCATGGGAAATCCGTTCGTATCCACCCATGGTCAGCGAAGAAAACCCGCCGGTGCCCAACCCCAAAACCGTCAGCATACAATACTTCCTTTTTTCTTGTTTCCGTGCGGCTCAGAACATTTGCGTGAGCAACATGGTACAGATCCCGATAAACGTAGAGATTAAAGCATATCTGTCTTTCCCATACTGCCTGGAGGAAGGGATCAACTCTTCCAGGGAAACATACAGCATGATCCCTGAGACCAGCGCAAACAAAATACCCAGAAGAAAATCGCTGATGAAGGGACGCAGCACTAAAAAAGCAAGGAAAGCGCCCACGGGTTCCACGATACCTGAAATAAACGTATACCAGAACGCTTTTTTCCGGCTGCCCGTTGCAAAATACACGGGCATGGCCACGGTGATCCCTTCGGGTATGTTGTGCATCGCGATCGCGACCGCAATAGAAAGCCCAAGTGTGGCGTCTTTATAACCGGCCATGAACGTGATGATCCCTTCGGGAAAATTGTGCAGCCCTATGGCGAGCATCGAGACAAAACCTACGCGGAACAGGTTTTTATGCGGCACGCCGCCCGTTTTTTCATCATATTCCTGGTGCGGCACAAATTTGTCCAACGCATAAGCAAAAAACAACCCGCATACCAGAAACAGCACACAGAAAGCAACGCCCCAACTCGCCTGTACGTACGTTGTAAAAAGGTTTGTCGCTTGGGGGATCAGGTCGGAAAACGTGACGCTGATCATTACTCCCGCCGCAAATCCCAAAGAAGCCACCAGCAATTTCTCGTTTTTGCGCCTGGTGAAAAAGATGATCAGTACCCCGAGAAGTGTTGAAAGCCCCGCTATGCTCGATAAAAATAAAGCCCGCAACGTTTCCGGTGTAAACATGTCCGTTTCCTCCTGCTCTTTTCAATAGTTACGCGACACCGATACGGCGGCAGAGCAGCCGCATCTTATTTTTTTATTATAATATACGCAAAAGCAAAAGAAAAGCGACATTACGAAAATGTCGCTTTTCTTTTCCGTTTATTCATATTTCCTTATCTTCGTCGCCGGCATCGTCTTCCGGCTTCTCCAAACCGGGTATCGTGATATGGTGCTTCTGGGCATAATCCCAAAGCGCGGCATGGATGGCTTCCTCCGCCAGCAGAGAACAGTGCACCTTGATCGGCGGCAGGCCGTCCAGTGCTTCCATAACGGCTTTGTTCGTCACCTGCAGGGCCTCAAAGATACTTTTCCCTTTGATCAGTTCGGTGGCCATGCTGCTGGTGGCAACCGCCGCTCCGCAACCAAAGGTTTTGAACTTAACGTCCCGTATCATCTGGTTTTCATCTATATCCAGAAAAATACGCATGATATCGCCGCATTTCGCATTGCCCACCGTGCCCACACCGCTGGCATTTTCTATTTCCCCCACATTCCTTGGATGTTGGAAGTGTTCGATCACTTTTTCGCTATACATACATCCCCCTGCCTCCCTGTCTTTTGCTTAGAAAATCGTCGTAGAGAGGGGACATTGCCCTGAGTTTCCCGACGATCTGTTTCAAATTTTCCACTACGTAGTCTATCTCTTCTTTGGTTGTCCAAGCGCTCAGCGTGAGCCGCAGGGAACCATGCGCGATTTCGGCGGGCAAACCGATGGCCAACAGCACATGGGAGGGATCCAGCGACCCGGAGGTGCAGGCCGACCCGCTGGATGCGCAGATTCCCGCCATATCCAGCAGCAGCAGCAAAGATTCCCCTTCGATAAACCGGAAACAGAAGCTGGCGTTGTTGGGCAGCCGATTGTGCCGGTCTCCGTTCAACCGTACGTAGGGGATTTCCCGCAGCACACGTTCGATCAGATAATCCCGCAGTATCGTTTCTTTTTGGGCACGCGCTTCCATGGTCGCGAACGCGATCTCGGCAGCTCTCCCCAGCCCTACGATACCGGGCGTGTTCTCCGTACCGGCCCGGCGTTTTTTTTCCTGCGCGCCACCGTGGATGAACGAACCCAGCCGCAGCCCGTTTTTGATGTACAGGAACCCCACGCCTTTGGGGCCGTTCAATTTATGTGCGCTGGCGCTCAGCATATCTATGCCGCATTCCTTTGCATGGATGGGCAGCTGCCCATAGGCCTGCACCGCATCCGTATGGAACAGGATACCATGACGGTGCGCGATTGCCGCTATTTCTTTTATGGGCTCTATCGTCCCTATCTCGTTGTTGGCAAACATAATGGAAATCAATATGGTATCCGGCCGTATCGCTTCCTCGAGCTTGTCCAACCGGAGCGTACCTTTTTCATCTACCTCCACATAGGAGACTTCATACCCGTTTTCTTCCAGATACGCACAGGTATGCAGAATCGCATGGTGTTCAATCTTCGACGTGATGATATGCCGCCCTTTTCTTTTATACGCTTCCGCCGTCACCTTCAGCGCCCAGTTATCGGATTCGCTTCCGCCCGCCGTGAAATAAATCTCGCCCGGGCTGACGGAAAGAGTACCGGCGATGATGGCACGGGCTTTTTCTACCGCTTGTCTGCTTTTGTCGCCCAAAGAGTAAATTGAAGAGGCATTCCCATACAGTTCGCCGAAATACGGCAACATGGCTTCTACCACTTCCGGATGTGTCGCGGTTGTCGCCGCATTGTCCAAGTAAATCAGTTTATCCATACGTTCTATTCTTTCTCCCGCTATTCCACCGTCCGGGGAAACAATTTCATTCCCGACAGATACTTTTTTCTCTCTGCTTGCTCTCTGCGACAAGCTCCGCTAGACGGATCGCGTCGACGGTCGCGTTGATGTTTTTTCTGATTTTTTCCCATACGTATTTCGTCACACAAACATCCTCTTTCTTGCAAACATCTCCGGATGCCGCCGTGCACATGACCGGATTCAGATCTCCCTCCAACGCACGGAGGACATCGCCTACGGTGATCTCCCGGGCGTCTTTCGCAAGACGGTACCCGCCCTGCGCCCCGCGGACGCTTGCAACCAGACCCGCATTTTTCAGCTTGGACATCAGTTGTTCCAGATACCGTTCCGAAAGCTGCTGGCGGGCGGCAATGCTGCCGATGGGCACCGCATCTTCCTCGTCGTGTACAGCAAGGTCCACGATCGCTCTAAGCCCATATCGCCCTTTGGTCGATAGTTTCAAGTTCTCACCCCCAGGCCAATCCCTACTACTTTACTTGGATATATGATACGGCCCCACCCTCTTTTTGTCAATACTTTTTATTTGGAAACTATGTTTTTCTCATCTGACCCAGACGTTGGGCGGGCAGCGTGTTTTTTTACCCGTAAATTTTTTCATGTCCTCTACCTTCCATGCACCGGTCAACAGTATCACGGCCCCGTATACGATCACACCTGCCACGATCGACAGGATCAGGGAAAGCGTATGTGGCAGCATATCTGTGGAAGAATGGATGAACAATGCGGCGGAAGCCATGACCGCGCTGGCCAAAAGCGGTTTGAAGATACAGTCCCAAAAAGGGAATTTTATCTCTGCGCATTTGATTACCGCAAACGTGTTCAGTACGGCGGTCACCATATAACAAACTACCGTCCCGATGGCGGCGCCTTTTATATTGAGTTCGGGTGTACGGATCAGGCTGGCGCCCATCACGATTTTAACGACCGCTCCCATCAGCAGATTGATGACGGGCAAAGAGATTTTCCCCATCCCTTGCAGCACGCCGCCCAGGATCTGCGATACGGCCAAAAAAAGTACGCCCGGCGCTACGATGCGTAACAATTCCGCGGCCGTATCCAGTTCTACCGGCGTAAGCGTGCCATACAACATTTTCAGTATGGGCAGAGCCAACGCATACATGCCCGCCGCTATCGGTATTCCCATCAGCGTCGAGATCTTTAGACTCAATACGATCTGTTTCTTCTCCGTATCCCGTCTATCGTTGACCCGGGCAGTCGTTAATGCGGGAACAACGGCCATGGAAACCGCCGTGGAAAGCACGGCGGGCATGCTGATGAGCGGCGTAACAAACCCCATATAGAGTCCGAACAGCGACGCCGCATTTGCCGCATCATAGCCTATATCCAACAAAATCGTCATGATGATTGCGGAATCTATGCTGTTGACGATGGGCAGAACCGCCGAACCTACCGTCATAGGTAGAGACATCGTCAGCAGTTTTTCCAGCCCGGTACGGAAAGAGAGGGGGCATTCCCTTCGTTCGTAAGCAGGCGGTCTTTTTCTTTTGAAAACAAGCAACGTAAGGCATCCTGCCGCTTCGGACAAACTGAGCCCAATCATGGCGCCGACGGCACCATATTCGTCGCCCTTATGTACCAATAACCCGGCAAAACACAGGCCAAATATAATTCGCGTGGCCTGTTCCACCAATTGGGAGGCCGCCGTCGGCGTCATATTTT
The DNA here is from genome assembly GCA_963665505.1 of Christensenellaceae bacterium. Lineage (GTDB taxonomy): Bacteria > Bacillota > Clostridia > Christensenellales > Christensenellaceae > QANA01. Next base: position 347,399 of record OY762275.1, on the reverse strand, counting down.
GCATACCCTGGTAGTATCCGCGGTACGCAGATTCGATCGCTACCAAAAAAATGGCCGGCGAGACCACTTTGAGCGTACGTTCCGCTGATTCCAGCCCCATGAATCTACTGATCGGCGCGCTCAGCAAAAACAACAGCAGCGAACAACAGAACCCGATACAAGCCAAAAATTTCAAGGATATCATAAAATAGGCATGTGCGCCCACCGGATCGCGTTTGGCCATGCGGGCTGCGACCAAGCGCGAGATGGCTACGGGGACGCCCCCGGTCGCCACCGTCAGTACGATCACAAAAACGGTATGCGCCAGCTGATAATTGCCCATCCCACCCGTACCGATGATATTGCTCAAAAATACCCGGTACACCAAACCCAGCATCCTGCATAAGATGCCGGCAATACCCAGTACGGCTGCGCCTTTTATTAAACTCCCCGAAACCGATTTCTTTTTCATATGCCCGGCCCTGTCTACTACATGTATGCATACGGGCGGGCTTTCATAACTTCTCTTTACGCCTGCGGAAACCAGCAAAAAAAGAAAGGCGGTTTCGCCTTTCTTTTTTTGAGAAAACACCGATCTTTATTGTTCCATTTGCCTACCCATGAAAAGCGCGGCGACCTCCGCACTTTTTGCTTCGACCTCTCCGAAGGCCCTCCGATCGGTTTTGCTCAACAATACCACGGCGCCAATGGTTTGTCCTTCGCAGATGATGGGACGCACCACCTCCGCGCGGAATTCGGAAACATCTTCCCCCTCCGTCACCGGAATAAACTCCACACCGGACGCATTGTTTTTTACTTGGGTGGTGCGCAGTTCTATCGCCTGCTCCAACTGTCTGCTTACGGATTTCCCTATATAATCTTTTTTGTAATCCCCGCTTGCCGCCACGACAACGTCTTTGTCGCAGATGATGCACGTCGTATCCAGCGTGGTTTTCATGGATTGTACAAATTCTTCCGCATATTCGCTGAGTTCTCCGATCGGGGAATATTTCTTCAGCACAACGCTTCCGTCGCTGATCGTAAATATCTCAAGCGGATCTCCTTCTCGTATCCGAAGTGTGCGCCTGATTTCTTTTGGTACGACAATCCTTCCAAGATCGTCTATGCGACGGACAATTCCTGTTGCCTTCATAGCTCGGTATCCTCCTGTTGGAATCTTACAATTTCAAACTTATTATCTGTATTATGGAAAAAACTATGCAAAGATTTCAGAAAGTCCAAAAGTTTTATCGATAAGCGCAACGAAAAAAACAGGTGCAACAAGTTGCACCTGTTTACATCCTTTTTTCCTCTTATTCGTAAAGACGTTCTTTATATTCGGTGATATCCGCCTGCCGCTTCCAGTTTTCGATCACTTCATCATACAGGTCTTCCGCCTTATCGGCGATCAGCTCCGCCTCTATCTGATCCCAGACATCTTCGATCGGCACGTCGTGCGCTTCGGAAACGCTCATAAATTTAAGGAAATAGTATCCGTAATCGGATGCAATGGGTTCCGAAACATCGCCCACGTTTTCCAGCGCAAAAGCCGCCGTCAGGAAATTTTCTTCATAACCGCTGATCCCTTCATACAAACGATATCCTGTTTCCGCATAAAAAGCGCCTTCTTTCATGCCGGGGTCTTCCCCATACTCGGCAAGAAGCGCATCATACTCCTCTCCGCCTTGTATGCGTGTATAGATGCTTTCCGCTTCATCGTATATCTTGGCAAGTTCCGTATCCCGCAAAGCATCTGCGGCTCCATCGTTCCCATCCGAGCGCAGGGCGGCGATCGCATCCTGGACATCGTCCGGCAGCGCGATCAGCAGGTTCTTTACATAACGGAATCCTGCGGGCACATACAAATTGATATAATATGCCTCCAGATAATCGTAATTCGTGATGTCTTCCTCGATCAGCTCCTGCTGCGATTCGAGTTCTTCGTTGTAGTATTCTTCGATATTTTCATTTGTCGGCGCATAGCCGGCTTTTATCTCTTCGCTTACCACATCCATAATGGCCTCGATCTCCAGGCGGGTTTTGTACTCGCCGGTAGAGACCCCCCTGTATTCCAGACGGGCAGCCAGCCTGGCGGCGATTTCCGCGTCCACATCCATTGTCGGATCTTCCGCGGCTTCTTCTCCCACCTGTTCTTCTATGGAGCTGGTGATGTTTTCCGCCACAGTTTCCAAGTTTTTGTCGATACTTTCGCGCATTTCGTCTGTCAATTCCACCGAGGCATATTGTTCCCCATACTGGAGGATCAGATGATACTCGATCAGCATCTCATAGATCTCTTTCAACATCGCCTGATACGTATCGATATATTCATCCGTCGTTTGGTTCTCCGGCGTCAGGTCATAATTATACCTGTACGTATCGTATATCGCCATGACGTCCTCTTTTGTGATCTCGGCATCATTTATTGTAGCAACCACCTGCGCCAAATCTTTATCCTCATCCACAAAAACCATATGGCAGGATGAAAAGGACAGTAGCAAGACGCCGGCAACGATGGCTGCAAAAAGCTTTTTACCCATATCGTGTACTCCCTATCGTGGCAAAGCCAGAAAATTCAGTAAATATCATTATACTGGATTGGCAGGGCTTATGCAATGCCTTAATTGATCGATTAATTGTAACATTTCTGTATAAGAACCCTTTTTTTTCATCTTATACGCAATATAGGGAGGGGTCGTATAGCGCAACTGCACATCGTTTCCCCGGGCTTGTATCTGCTTTTTTAAAAGCGGCATCTTGACATGTGTGTCTTCCGCAAATTTCAGATTCACCGTATCCCGTAGGCGGACAACGCTCATCAACCCCGCCTGGGAGGCATAGCCGCGGATGACCGACGCGATAAGCAGGTTTTCCACTTCCTTGGGCAGCGGACCGAACCGATCGATGAATTCCTCGCGTACCGACCGCGCTTTTTTTATTGTGACGGCCTCCGCCACTTTTTTATACATATCCAGCTTCAGCGCCTCGTCCCCTATATATGCGTTGGGTATAAACGCGTCTTCGTTCAGTTCCACGGAAGCCTCGGCTCTCCTGGGCAATGCGTGCCCCATGGAATAGAGGACTTCCTCCCGGAACATTTTCATATACATCGCATATCCGACGTTTGCCATATGTCCGCTTTGTTCTGCCCCAAGCAGATTGCCCGCACCCCGGATCTCCAGGTCGCGCATCGCGATCTTCATCCCGCTGCCGAATTGCGTGAATTCGCGGACGGCTTCCAGCCGCTTTGCCGCAGCTTCGCCGATATATTCCTCAGAAAGATAGGTGAAATAAGCGTATCCCCGCAGATTGGACCGTCCTATCCTTCCTTTGAGCTGGTAAAGTTGCGCAAGCCCGAATTTATCGGCTTCATACACGATGATCGAGTTTACGGAAGGGATATCTATCCCCGATTCGATAATGGTCGTGCAGAGAAGCACATCATATTTTCTTTCCAAAAAAGAACTTATTGCGGCTTCCGATTCGGATTCGTTCATCCGCCCATGCGCGGAGATGACCCGTGCCTCGGGCACGCTCTTCCTGAGTCCCTTGGCAAGCGCCTCCATTTCCCGGATCTGGCGGCAAACAAAATAGATTTGTCCGCCGCGGTTCATTTCTTTCAGCACGACATCCCGCACCAGGCCCCAGTCAAACGCTGTCACAAAAGCCTGTACTTCTTTACGGATATCGGGCGGCGTATCGATCGTGCACATCTCACGGATCCCCGTCATCGCCATTTCCAACGTGCGGGGGATGGGCGTTGCGGTAAGCGTCAGGACATCTACATTGCGGCGGATATCCTTGATACGCTCTTTATGGGAAACACCGAACCGATGTTCCTCATCGATGACCAGCAGGCCCAGGTCTTTAAACTTCACCCGTTTGCCCAGCAACTTATGCGTACCGATCACGATATCCGTCTTGCCTGTCCGCAGGTTCTCGACGATTGCCGCGGGGTTTTGGGAATACCGGGAAAGCATCTCTATCCGCATGGGAAATCCTGCGAACCGGTCGACAAAGGTTCTGTAATGCTGGCGCGCCAGCAGCGTCGTGGGCACAAGGATCGCCACCTGTTTGGAATCCATCACGGCCTTGAAGCAGGCACGGATCGCCACCTCCGTCTTCCCATAGCCCACATCGCCCAGCAGCAGCCGGTCCATGATCTTGCCGCTCTCCATATCGTTTTTTATCTGCTCGATGCATTTGATCTGCCCCGGCGTTTCTTCATACATGAAGTTGTCTTCGAACTGTTTTTGCCAGACGGTATCGGGCGAAAACCGGTATCCTTTGGAAACGCTGCGCTCATGGTAGATTTCCGCCAGATTTTCCGTCAGCTTTTTGACGGATGCCCGGGCTTTTTCCTTGGCCGTTTCCCATTCTCTTCCACCCAATTTGGAAAGCCGGACAGAGTCCCCTTCCGAACCAACGTATTTGTCCACCCGGCCGATCTGGGCGGTCGGGATAAACAGTTTGTCTCCATCCCGGTAGGTGATCTCCATATATTCCGCGCTCACGCCCGCGACGGTCATGGTCTTGAGCCCCACATATTTCCCTTTGCCGTGGATCTCGTGTACGACGATATCCCCCGCCTTCAGATCCGCCAGCAAAGTGGGTTTGCCCGTATTGCCACGGGTTTTAGTACTTTTTTTATACCGAACGCCGAAGATATCTTCTTCCGAAAAGAAAACCGTCTTGCCCGCAGAGGTCTCAAACCCATCCTTTATCGTAAGAGGCAAGACGACCGCGCCGGGCAGATCCAGATGCTGCGCGACCGGCGCCAGCAGCCCCTGTTCGCTTAGCGTTTCAGACAATCGTTTGCTTCGCCCGCCGGCGCACAAAAACACCCGGTAACCGGCCGCCGTCCTATCCCGCACCGCTTGGATCAGCAGCGTAATATTCCCCAAAAACCCGACGGTGTTCCGGATATCGAAATCGATCCGTTTGGCTGAGGAAAAAGCCTTGTATGTTTTTACGCTTTCAAAATCGATACAGCGGTTTCTGTTCTCCTGTATAAGGTCTTCCGCAAACCAACGGGTGGATGCTTCACACCCAAAAGCGCCGCCTTCCGCCAGTATTTCGGCAAACATCGCGCGACGGCTCTCTTCCCGTTTTTGATAGTCTTCCAACAGCCCCGCGCAATTTTCAAATACAAGAAGCGGGTCCCTCGCATAGTGCAGCACCGTATCATTGTTCTCCAAAATATCCGTATATGCTTCGATGTTGGAGAAACTCCCCTGTTCCTGCAGTTCAAATACATACGATTCCCGGACAGATTCCAGTTTTGGTCGGTTCGCCGCCGAAAGATATTCTTTCAGCGGACGGGCTTCCGTCTCGTTCAGGAAAAACTCCAGCGCCGGCGGGATACTGATGCTTTCCACCACACCGCCAAAAGAACGCTGCGTATCCGGGTCGAACGAACGGATGCTTTCGACTTCTTCATCAAAGAACGTAACGCGGTAGGGATTCCTGGAATTGGGAGGAAAGACTTCTACGATCTCGCCCCGGCCGGACATCTGGCCGGGCGATTCCACCAAGGTGGCCGATTCATACCCTGCGGCAAGCAGCAGATCCAGCAGTTTTTGCGGTGCTATCACCTGTTCCTGGCGTATCATTTTGTACTTATTAAAAAACTCCCGGACCGGGCGCATTTTAAAAAGCAGAGATTCTATGGACAAAAAGACGACGCCGCCCTTTTGCTTCAGTCTGTCCAGCGAGGCGACACGCTCTTTTTGCGTTTCAGAGCCCTGCGTTTCCATCGGCCGCAGCTCGGTCTGCGGCGCGGGCAAAAATATCTTTTCCCCATACATATACTGTTCCGCATGGGTGCGCGCTTCATATTCGGAAGAGAATACATAAAAAATGTCCCTGCCGGCAGCTTCATACAAAGCATGCACGATATGCAGGCGAGGCTCCGAAGGTACGCGAAAAAGCGCGCAAGGCAAGTCGCCCGGCACGCTGTTTTTCAGAGATATCATCCCGGAGAGACGTTCGACCGTTTGGAGTAATGCGTTCACTTTTCTTGCTGTCTCCTATGATCCGAGCTGTATTGCTGTTGGGCCTGTTCCAATCCGTTTTCTATGATTTCGATAACGGCTTTGGCCGCTAACTCCGCCATTTTTTCATATTCTTTATATTCATTCCGATCCAACCTGTGCAGGACATAGTTCATCAGCCGCATCTTTGTCGGAGGGACCCCGATCCCTATACGCACCCGCGGAAATTCTTCTGTTCCCAGACACTGCGTCACCGAACGCATTCCGTTATGACTGCCCGGACTGCCTTTGGCACGAATGCGCAGGCACCCTTGCGGCAGGTCTTTATCATCATAGATCACAATGACATTCCCCGCGTCTATTCCGTAAAAATCCGCCGCCGCCGCCACGCTTTGCCCGCTGTTGTTCATATATGTCTGCGGCTTCAGTAAAATGAGTTTTTCTTTCCCCAGGAAAGCCTCGGCCACCTTGGCCCGGAAGTTTTTTTTGGAAAACCGAACGTCCAGATCCTTCGCAAGCGCATCCGCCGCCATGAATCCGGAATTATGCGGTGTTTTCCTGTATTTGAGGCCGGGGTTCCCCAGGCCGGCAACTATATACATATATATACTGTTTCTCCGTTTATTTATACATCCGCATTATTTGTTCGCGCGGTACCGTCCTTTTGCCCATCCGGGTTTGACAACTTCTTTAACCCGGCCGATCACCAGCGCATCCGGCGGGATATCTTTCGTAATGGTGGTGCCCGCCGCGATGTATGCGCCCTTCCCGACCCGTACCGGGGAAATCAGGTTGGTATTACAGCCGATGAATGCTTTATCCCCCACCGTACTGATATACTTTTCCTGTCCGTCAAAGTTTGCGAACACGACACCGCAGCCCAGGTTCACTTCACTGCCCAACACGGCGTCGCCTACATATGTCAGATGAGACACTTTGGTATCGTTTCCGATCTTTGCGTTCTTCATCTCCACAAAATCGCCTACGCGGCAACGGTCTCCTATGACGGTCTCCGGGCGCAGATAGGTATAGGGGCCGATTTTTGTCTGCCGCCCTACGACGGCGCCGATCAGCACGGAATTTTCCACCGTGGTTCCGTCTGCTATACAGGTATCGACAAGCCGGCTGCCCTGATAGAGCGTACAGCCGCTCCCGATCTTCGTATCCCCCTGCAGGATAACGCCCGGATACAGCAACGTATCCGGCCCGACCGTCACGCCGGCATCGATATATGTCGCGGCAGGATCGATCATCGAAACACCCGAGAGCAGGAGAGCCTCATTGATCCGCCGGCGCAGAGCCGCTTCCGCCTGCGCAAGCTGGGCGCGCGTATTGACCCCTATCGCTTCCTGCATATCCGGCAGAGACAGGCTTTCGACCGTATACCCCCGTTCATACAGGATCTTTACGCAATCGGTCAGATAATATTCATGCTGCGCATTTTCCGGGCGCAGTGTTTGGATCGCTTCTAAAAGCGCACTCGTTTTGAAACAATAGATGGAGAGATTCAGTTCTTTGATTTCCTTCTCTTCCGGCGCCGCATCTTTGTCTTCAACAATGCCGCAGACTTTGCCGGCGCCGTCCCGCACGACGCGCCCGAACGCCGGCGTAACCGCCGGACTGGCCGTCAAAAGCGCACACCCGCACCCGGGACCGGCTGTCTTTATCGTTTCGCACAACGCCCGGACAGTCTCTTCCCGGATCAACGGCATATCACCCGCCAATACCACCGTGTAGACGCTGTCCTTTATTTCTTCTTTTGCCATCATGACCGCGTGGCCCGTTCCCAGCCGCTTTTCCTGCCGGGCATACGTAAAGGCATTTCCAAACGTATCCGGTATGGTTTCCGCCCCGCTTCCATACACAACAACGGGCTTTTGCGAAACAGCCTTTGCCACTTCCGCCACCCACCCGAGCAAGCTCTTACCGGCTGCTTTATGCAGTACTTTGGGCAGAGACGATTTCATCCGCGTGCCTTCCCCGGCAGCCAATATCACGACTTTAAATTCATCCATGTTTATTCTCCCAAAAGTAATTTTCTCAGAGTTTCCCTCGCATTTTATTCCAGAATTATATCGATCTGCCCGCCACCCAAGCATTCGTCCCCGTTATAAAGTACGGCATACTGACCGGGCGTAACCGCCCGCTGTGGATTTTCCGCCTCAATGATCACGCTGTCCTTCTCTATCAAAACGTACACCCGTTGATCGGGCTGCCTGTAACGGAACTTAGCGGTACAGGAAAATTCCGTCGCTTCGGGTGTGTTTATAAAATTGAATCTGTTGATGGCACATACCTTTGAATACAAAAGCGGGTTGTCCGCCCCTTGTTCCACATATAAAATATTGTTTTTCAAATCTTTGCCGACCACGAACCAGCGTTCGCCCGTGCCGCGTCCCCCAATACGCAGGCCGCGCCGCTGCCCCAGCGTGTAATACATGAGTCCCTGATGCATGCCTATATATTCGCCTTTTGTCGTCCGCATCTCCCCGGGCTGTGCAGGCAGATAGGCCTGCAGGAATTTTTGAAAATTGCGTTCCCCTATAAAACATATGCCGGTGGAATTTTTTTTGTCCGCAACGGGGAGTTCCGCTTCCCGGGCAATTTCCCGCACATACTGTTTCGTATATCCTCCAACCGGGAATATGGCCCGGGAAAGCTGCTTTTGGGAGAGCGTGCACAAGAAATAGGACTGGTCTTTATTTTTGTCCCGACCTTTCAGCAACCGTACGCCATCATTTTTATCCAACCGGCAATAATGGCCGGTCGCAATGGCCTCCGCCCCGGTATCCCGGCAAAAATCCAAAAAGGCGGCAAACTTGATCTCTTTATTGCATAAAACGTCGGGGTTGGGCGTTCTGCCTGCCTTGTATTCATCCAAAAACACAGAAAAAACCCGCTGCCAATATTCTTTCGCAAAATTAACAGAATAATAAGGGATATCTATTTTATCACAGACACGGCGGACATCGTCATAATCCTCTGCCGCCGTACATTCTCCATCCGGGGTCTCTTCGTTCCAGTTTTTCATGAAAACGCCGAAGATATCGAACCCCTGTTTTTTCAGGAGATAGGCACTCACGGCGGAATCCACCCCGCCGGACATCCCCACTGCGATTTTTCCTTTCTGCATGGCGACACCTCTTCCTAAATTAGGATATCCTAATATACTGCGTAAGTCAATATAAGGGGTTTTCTCCGTTCCAGCGATAGGGATCCGTTGACTATCCGCCGATTATCCTCTATACTCTAAATATCAAAAAGTATAGGAAGAATGGTACAAAAAAATGGTAAGATTTGCTGTGGTGGGCACAAATTTTATTACGGGTTTTATGGTGAACGCGGGCAAAAACTGCGCAGGGTTCGAACTGGTGGGCGTGCATTCGCGTTCGGCACAAAGGGCCCGGGAAGTCGCGGACAAGTGGGGTGCCCGTTTATGCTTTACAGACCTGGATGCGCTGGCCGCCAGCCCCGAGATCGATGCCGTATACATCGCCACTCCAAACTATTGCCATAAAGACTATGCAATAAAGTTTCTGGCGGCGAACAAGCATGTCTTATGTGAAAAACCCATCGCTGCCAACGCACGGGAATTGGAAGAAATGATGGCCGCAGCGAAAAAACACGGCGTGGTCCTGATGGAAGCGCTGCGCAGCGCGTTCAACCCCGATTTCCTGCTGATCAAAAAGAGCCTGCCCAAACTGGGGACGCTGCGTCGGGCCGTTTTTTCCTGCTGCTCGTATTCTTCGCGTTACGACGATTTCAAAAAAGGCGTTATCCGCAATGCCTTTATCCCGGAGTTGGCAAATGGTGCGCTGATGGATATGGGCGTGTATTGCGTCAACTATATGGTCGGTTTGTTTGGCGCACCCGAAAGCGTCACCGCCTCAACCATCAAACTGCACAACGGCGTAGACGGTCTGGGGACGATTACCGCGACGTACAAGACTATGTTGGCCACTCTTTTTTACGGAAAGATCAGCCATTCGGCAAATTTCAATGAAATACAAGGAGAAAACGGCTATATGGTCATCGAGAGGCTGAACGCCCCTGAAAAAGTCACCATATATTACAATGACAAAACAACGGAAGAGCTTCCGATCCAGGGAACTCCGTTCCGGCAAGATATGCAGTTTGAACTTTCTTATTTTATCGACCGTATAAAAAAAGCGGACGGCCGTGAGTCTTCGCAGAACGAACGTTCCCTTTTGTCTCTGAATGTTATGGACAAGGCGAGAGAACTATTAGGCATACGTTTCCCTCAAAACGACAGGTGAACGTATACCAGAAATTTATATGCATAGATATGCATAGAAAGGAACGGAAAAAATGAACAATCAGGTATTGGATATGATGTGCGCGCGTTCCAGCATACGTGCCTATACCGACCAGACCCTGACGGACGAGGAAATGACGGCGCTGAAAACGGCAGCCCTGGCCTCGCCTACTGCGAGGAACCTGCAATCGCAGCGCTATCTGTTTATCACCAACAAAGCCATTTTGGCGCAGATCGAACAGATCTATGTGGATTATGTGAAGTCTACAAAAGACCAGGCTGCCATAGACCGCCTGGCCGCAAGGAATTATAAGCTGCTGTATGATGCGCCCTTGTTTGTCGTCATCGCGATCGACCCGAAAAACAATTTCTCCCAAGTAGATGCCGGTATTGCCGTCCAGGATTTAGCGCTTGCCGCCAAATCCATCGGATTGGATTCCGTGATCCTCGGCATGCCCGCATTTTCTTTCGAAGGAGAACGGGGTGCGGCGTTGCGGGAAAAAGTACGCTTCCCCGCAGGACTGGTATACGGTGTCGGGATCGCCATCGGGCATCGGGCCACGGAAAAAGCACCGCATGAAACAAACCTTTCCGACATCATCTGTATAAAATAGGCAATGTAAAAAAGCCCCGGAAGCCGGGGCTTTTGCATGTAAACTATTCTTTTTTAATTGAATCATTCCGTTTGGCTTCTTCAATCACTTTCTGGGGCACCCGCGTGAACAACGGGCTGACAGATACCCGGGAATGTATCCGGGAGACCACTTCGGCAAACAACGGCGCGACCGATACCGTGACCATTTTTTTAGAACAGACTATATAGGGGTTTCCCACCGTATCCGTACTGATGATTGTTTCGATCGGACTTGCTTCGACCTTTTTCACGCCCGGTTCCCGCAGTATATTATGGGCCAGACAGGCAAAAATCCGTTTTGCCCCTTTGGCCTGCAGCATATAGGAGATGTCGACAAGCGTACCGCCGGAAATGCTGAAATCGTCCACGATCATGCAGTTTTTCCCTTTTACATCGCCGATCAGCTCCAATATTTTGGCATTTTCGTCATGCGCCGCGCGCGTTTTATCTCCTATGGCGACCGGCGCTCCGAGATAATCGGCATATTTCCGGGCCGTTTTTGCAAAGCCCGCATCCGGCGAGACAACGACCAGGTTATCTACCAGCCCTTTTTCTTTCACGACCTCGCACAAGATGGGCAAAGAAAGCAAATGGTCGCTCGGGATCCGGAAAAAGCCCTGTACCTGCGGCGAGTGCAAGTCCATGATAATCACACGGTCCGCCCCGATATTTTCAATACAGTCCGCGCACACGCGGGCACGGATCGAAACCCTGGGTTCGTCTTTCTTATCGCCTTTGGCGTACCCAAAGTACGGTATGATTGCCGTGATCGAACTGGCGCTTGCCCGTTTGAACGCATCAATCCAGAACAGCAGTTCCACAAATTCATTATTTGGGTCCATACCGATCGGCTGCACCAGATAGACATCATTGTTGCGGACAGTTTCCTGTACTCGCACAAAAAGATTGCCGTCCGAAAAACGAATGACCTCGGAATGGCCCAATTCCGTGTTAAGGTAATCGCACATCTTTTTTGCAAAAGTAATCCCTGCATTACCCGCAAATATTCTTATGTGCCCTAATTCAGAATGCATTTTTACCCCCCATTTTCAAAAATTCAAACTCTATATGCGTATATGATAGCGATAGCATACAGGCTATAGAGCCGTAATCAGATCTATATGCCCTATACCGTCTAAAACAATCTGGAAATGGCGTCTTCCATATGCGTCTTGCCCCGCATCTCTTTCCCAATATATGTCGTGTTTCGCATGTCTCCGTGCGCATCGCTTCCCTGCGTCAGAAACAAACCGTATTTCTCGCCCAGTCGGCTAAAAAACGTACATTCCTCCGCCGTATGCAGGGGATAAAACGCTTCTATTCCATCCAAACCAAGATTCTTCAATCTTTGTATCAATGCATCGAAATCTGTGGAAAAAGTGAGCTTGGGGTGTGCCAATACTGCAAGACCACCCGCATTTTTGATTGCATGGATGGCTTCCTGCTCGGTCAGGCTGTACCGTTCTACAAAACCAGGGCATCCGCAATTCAGATATTTTGTGAACGCATCGGAAACGCTGTTTGCATATCCTTTGTCTGCCAAGACACGCCCGATATGCGGCCGGCCGATTACTTCTCCCCTGACCTGCGCCGATACTTCTGCTAAAGAGATGTCCATGCCTGCCTTCTGCAGTTTGGCAACGATTCTTTTCGCCCGGTCTGCACGGCGACGGCCCAGATCTTTCAATACGGAAAGGAACCGGGGGGCATCTATATCCACACGGTATGCCAATATGTGCAATTCGCCCCCATATTGCACGCTGAACTCAACGCCCGTCGTAGCCTTCAGATGAAGGCGATCAGCTGCTTGCAAAAAATCTTTGACACCCAAGACCGTATCATGGTCTGTCAGGGCAGCATATTGTATGCCTTTTTTTGCACAAATTTCCGCGACCTGGACGGGGCTGAAAGAACCATCCGAGGCCGTGGAATGGATATGCAAATCTGCAAGAACGTCCATATTCCTCTTTTCTTGTCGGCAACAATTACATAAGCCGCTTCACTGCCATACTTCTATTTTCAGTATACCACAAAACGGAGAAATGTTAACGAAAAGAAATTAAAAAAGCGTGGAGATCTCCACGCTTTTCACGTATTAGATTGTTTCGGGCTGCGGCGTCGGCATCGCTCCGTTCAGCCGACTCGGCACGCTTTTTTCCGGCTCTTCAAACAGCTTTTCGAATTCCTCTCCATCCATTTTTTCTTTTTCTACCAAAATCGCTGCGATCTTATGGAGTTTGGGCATATTGGCTTTCAATAGGGACGTCGCTTTTTCCATACAGTTCGTAAGGATCCGTTTGAGCTCGGAATCGATCTGCGCTGCCACTTCCTCACTGCAAGCCTTGGACTGCACGATTTCTTTTCCCAGAAATATCTCCTGGTTGGTTCCGTGGAAAACAGGCCCAATCAGATCGCTCATACCGTATTTGACGACCATAGAACGCGCAAGATTCGTCGCCCGCTCAATATCGTTGCTGGCACCCGAGCTCACATCGCCGAATACCAGCGCCTCCGCCGCTCTGCCGCCCAGCATAAATGTCATTTCGTCCAACATCTTGGATTTGAAGTAATGCGTCTGGTCTTCATCGGGAAGAACCATCGTATAGCCCGCCGCAAGCCCTCTCGGGATGATGGATATCTGATGCACTTCGTCACAATGTGGCAATACGCGTGCGCAGATTGCATGGCCCACTTCATGGTAGGCCGTTATTTTCTTATCTTTTTCCGTCAGTACCCGGCTCTTCTTTTCGGTACCGGCGATGACCCGGGTAATCGCTTCTTCTATTTCTTCCATACCGATCGCTTTTTTATTGAAGCGGGCAGCCAATATTGCCGCTTCATTCAGGACATTCTCCAGATCCGCGCCCGTAAAACCGGACGTCCGTTTTGCGATGACGGAAAGGTCAACATCCGCCTGCAGCGGTTTGCCTTTTGCATGCACTTTCAATATTTCTTTCCGGCCTTTCACATCCGGCGGGTTGACCACAATCTGCCGGTCAAACCGGCCCGCACGCAACAATGCCGGGTCCAGGATATCCACACGGTTTGTCGCAGCCAGCACGATGATGCCTTTGTTTACAACGAACCCGTCCATTTCCACCAAAAGCTGGTTCAACGTCTGCTCGCGTTCGTCGTGCCCACCGCCCAGCCCTGCGCCCCTTTGCCGGCCAACGGCATCGATCTCATCGATAAAGATGATGCACGGGGCGTTTTTCTTGGCATTATCAAACAAGTCCCGTACGCGTGCGGCGCCCATACCGACAAACATTTCCACAAAATCAGACCCTGTTATGCTGAAAAATGGAATATGCGCTTCGCCTGCGACAGCCTTTGCAAGCAGGGTTTTCCCGCAGCCGGGGGGCCCCACCAGCAATACGCCTTTGGGGATGCGTGCGCCAAACTGCGTGAATTTTCTGGGGTTCTTTAAAAACTCCACGATCTCTGCAAGTTCGGCTTTTTCTTCTTCCGCGCCCGCAACATCGGCGAAGGTTTTATCCACATTCTCGCCCATCGTCATTTTCGCGCGGCTCTTGCCAAAATTGAGCGCCTTATTGCCTCCCTGGGATTGCTTGATCATAAAATACCAGAAAACAGCGATCGCCAACACGGGGATAATATAGGGCAACAGTTCCTCCCAGATCGAAGGAGAGGGCACCGCCTCGTAATTTACGGTGATGCCGTATTCCGTTTCGTACTCGGAAGCGTTGTCCACGCCAAGGATTGCCTTCATATCAGTATCCAGTTGGTTCTCTGAAGGCAGGTATACATAATAATCGTATTTATCCGGGAACTTTTCCCGGTCGATCGTTGTGTTTTTTTTCAGGGCCACTGCTTCCTTTGCAACGATCGTGATGTCCGTAATCTCGCCGGCTTTTATTTTTTCCAAAAATTCTGTGTACGTAAGAACCGTTTCATTTTCGGCCGAAAAACTTCCAACAGACTGGGCGATCAGAAAAATTGCCAATAAAATCAGTATATATACAAGAGGCCCTCGCACAAATTTCTTCAAAATTAGCCATCCTCCTTATGTTATGTACGATGGTTTCGCTTAACAAAAAACTATGCGTGTTTCGTATACACCGCAGTTTTAAGCGTCCCTATGAATTTCAGATTCCGGTATTTCCCGTCATAATCCAGTCCATACCCTACAAGGAACTTGTCGGGAACGTCAAACCCCACATAATCCGCTTCCATATCCACTTCCCGCCGTTCTTTTTTATCCAGCAGACAGCAACTCTTCACATCGGCGGCGCCGCGCTTAAACAGCAAAGCGGTCAGGGCTTTGAGCGTGTTGCCGGAATCGATGATGTCCTCCACGATCAAAACATGTTTGCCCGTTATATCCGCTTCCAAGTCATATAATATGCGGACATTCCCGGTGCTTTTTGTACTTTTCCCATAACTGGAGACCCGTATAAAATTCATCTGGAGAGGGATATCCAGTTCCATCATAAGATCTATGTAAAAAACGATCGCGCCGTTCAAAACGCCGACCATCAGGAATTCTTTACCGCTGTAATCTTTTGCGATCTGCGCGGCCAGTTCTTTTACCCGTGCCGATATTTGGTCGCCGGTCAGAATCACTTCTTCGATATCCCGTTCCAAAATACCGCAGTCTCTGCCCATATCAATCCTCCTCGGAACCGTAGGAATAATAGATTTTATAAATCCGCTTGGTTTCAGGCTCCACGCGAAGTGCTTCGGAAAGGGAATACCCGACGATCCACAGCACCTGCTTGCCCATACATAAAAGAGGCAGTCCGTTCCGCAGTTCCTTGGGTATCTTCGTATCTATAAACCAATCTTTCAGCTTTTTTGTTCCGCCCATACCAAAAGGGGCAAACCGGTCGCCCGGCCTCCTTGTGCGGATCACAGGGTTTTCCAGTCCGTCTGCATTTATATACTGCACCATGCTATCTTTTTTTGGATACGCATCGGGACGCAGCGCCGGGTCCATACAGAAAAATTCACCCGGCCAAAGATCCGTCAATCCGTCGCAAACGGGGAATTCCCCATTTCTTTCTATTGTATCCATTTTAGCACCAATAATCAACGTATTATAATTCACACGCACAAAAAATTTGCCCGGAATCCCGAAATATTTCCCCGTTTTTCCAGTTTCGCCCAATTCTATTACCCGGTCTATCGCGTTCCGGTCCACATCTTTGAGCGACCCACACGCTGCGATCGCTGCCCGCACGATCCGTCTCTTCAAAGCTTTGTTCAGTATGCCCCATTTGGGGATATCGAGCAACACTTTGTTTTTTTTCTGTTTGGCAACTCTTTGGTATTCCCCCTGGGCATACCGACCGAGCGCGTAATCTTCTTCCGCCAGCAACTCCCCCGCGCGCAGGATGGCCAAGCTCGTCTCCGGGTTGATTTTTTCCAGGAGCGGAAGCACTTCTTTCCGGATCAGATTCCGCGAATATTTTGTGTCTTCGTTTGTGGAATCCTCGATATGCCGGATCGCATGCGCATCGGCATAGGCCTTGATCTCCCTGCGGGAGACATGAAGCATCGGGCGGATGATTCCCGGATCGCGCACGTATTTCATGGCGGTTAGCCCGGCCGCCCCGCTTCCCCGGATCAGGTTCAACAGGAAAGTCTCGGCAAAATCATCCCTATGGTGCGCCACGGCGATTTTTTGCAGCGTATACTCCCTGCGGCATTCTTCAAAAAAAGCGTACCGCAGCATCCTGCCCGTCGCTTCGAGGTTTCTCCCGGACCGCGCGGCCACCCCGGGCACATCACCGCGGCCGATATGCAGTGTGATATTCCGCTCTTTGCAAATGGTTTGCACAAATTCCATATCCCGGACAGATTCCTCGTTACGGATCCCGTGCTCAAAGTGCAGGACGCAAAGGTAAAAACCCATCCGCATAGAGAGAGCTTTCAATACATCCAACAACACCATGGAGTCCACTCCGCCGCTCACGGCCACACCGATACGGTCCCCTGTGGCGATAAGGTGTTGTTTCTTTATAGCTTTCTCTATTATATTCTCCAACATAATAGGTTTATTGTAAACGCTGATCACATCCTTTACAATACCTTTATTATTGAACATTCTATTAACATTCCTATTTACAAACGCATTGCCTATGCGGAAATCCGTATCATCCGCGTTATAAAATCTCTATGCCGAAAATCTTCATCCCTCTTGTGCCTACGACCGCTCTGTTCCCGAAAACGGCCGGACTCGCCTCAATATTGGAACCGAGATCGAGTTTGTCCAGTTTCTTCCCCGTCCGCCCGTCTATCAAATGCAGCCGGCCCGAATACTCTCCCTGCAAGAGATACGCCCGGCCCGTTTCATCATATACGGCTACCGGAGAGCTCCATGCATACCCCGGCAGTTTGCAACGCCACACTTCCGCACCGGTTTTTTTATCAAGTGCCACCAGTAATCCTTTGCGAACGCTGGGCGTCCTTGCCAGAGAAAATATGACGAGATCCGAAATATCGTTCCTTCCTAAAACACAGGTGGATTGCACACCGCCGGATATCCCTGCGACCGTATTGCAGAAATAAGTGCGTATCCAGGCATATGCACCGGTGAGCGCGTTGATTTTAAAGATGGGCACGTCCGCCAGCTTGAAACATTTGCTTGCCTTCCAATGCAGAGACGTGCCGATATATAAATAAGGTACGTCTTCCTCTATCGAAAAAACCGGCGACCCGTTCGTATCGTCTGCCACATCCTGTGCCCACACGATCCGCATCGTATTGACATCGATGCACAGAAGCGTCCCGCCGTTGTCGGCGATATACAGGTAGTTTTTCCATAGTACGGCGCTGTCTTCCATGCCCAGCCAATATGCTTTTCCCCCGGAACGGGCAGTCGTATAGCGCAGCTTCACAAATTCTTCCGGACGTATGTGGATGCTGCCGTTTTCTTCCGTTTCCGCGTTCAGCTTGAACGTATACAAAATCCCGTTTTCCGCCGGCTCGAAGATATAGTCGCCAAAAAAGAGCGGCGAGCTGTCAAACCCGTGAAAAGCACGGTGGGCAAACGGATCCCGGCCGCCGTACTCAAGCAGTTTGGAAGAATCGACGAGACTGTACAGATAGGCCCGCGCATATTGTTCCGGTTCCGGCCCCGCATCCCCCGGCCCCAAATGCAGCAACGGCAGCGAGGGATGGACGGCGCCGGCGCCTTTAAAGGGCAAGCCGACCCGCAGGACTTCCCGGGTAGGCCGGCCGTCCTCCAAATCAAAGAAATATACGTTCCCGTCCATCGTGGAATAAATCACTTCTGTCAGTTCTTCTTTTTCCTTTTTCTCCCCGAAGATGTCCATGGGCTTTTTCTCCTCGAGACGCCAACGGACCAACAGCGGTTGGCCTGTCCACCCGCTGCCCGTCCAAAAACCCTTCCCATATCCCTTTTTCAGGCGGCCCGTATCCGTGTTCCATCGTATGCGGAGTTTCTTCTGTTGGACTTTTACCGTACCATAGGCCGCACCCGACCGATAATTATCCCCCCGGAATGTGACAATGCCTGCATATTGTGCGTAGTTTGCATCCTCTGCAAAAACGGGTTGCGCACGAGCGTACGCTTCCACGATCTGTCCATCTACTTCCAGTTCGCTGCGAATGCCGTGCGCCGCAGGCTGCGTCGATTCCACCGCATGCGGCAGACCTTCCTGTACGCTTCCTGCAGGAAACCGCCGGATATGTGTAAATTTGCGAAAAATTTTGAGCACAGCCATCACAATAAGGCCCAGTGCCATCATAAAAATTCTGAAAATTCGGTTTGTCTTCAAGCAAACTATCCCCTTTTTTAAAAATCGACAAACTGCGCTGCTTATATGAATCAGTATACCTTTTTTATGGACTTGCCGCAACAATGTCTCTTATAGGGAAAAACCGCGCACAGATTTGACAAGTCCATTTAAAAAACCTTTGACTATTCGATGATATAAGGATATAATGTTTTGTGTGTCTCATATGATACATTTTTTAGGAGGCCGGAATGCCGCTTTGCGCGCTTACACAACAACAAGTCGCAACCGTACGACAGTGCCCGCTGTTCTTCAATATCTCTCGGGCTGATTTTTTAAAAATCTTGACGGTTGGCGGACGACTCGTCCGCTACGAGAAAAATCAGCGGGTACGGACCGAAGGCCGTTTGCCCATCGTATTGGAAGGACAAGGCTGCATCAAAAAATATGCGTCGGACGGGCATGAGATTTTGCTGGATTATATTGCGCCGCCCCGTGTCGTCGGCATTGCTACGCTTTTTTTACAAAACGTGGCTCTAAGCCGGATTTTTGCCGTGGAACCACTCTTGTTGCTTGTGTTCCATAAAAAGGAAGTGGAAAAAATCTTAGACGGGTTCCCTGTTTTCCGCACGAATTACCTTTCGTATCTTTCGGACCGCATCGCCTTCCTGACGGAAAAAATCGCTTTCTTGGCAGGATACGGCGCGGAGGCCCGCCTGCTTACTTTCATACAGGACAAAGCGGACGCACAGGGCAATCTGTCTGTTTCCAGCTTCAAAGGCCTGGCCATGCTGCTCAATATGAGCCGGGCTTCTTTATACCGGGCACTGGACAACCTGAAAAAACAAGACCATATAAAAATAGACGGGCACAACATCTTTCTGATACGCTCCGCCTGAAAAACACCCCGTTTACACGGGGATACTATATTTACATAGAAAAAGGAGATCTCACATGAAATTCTTAAAAAAAGCAGCTCTTGTCGTATGCATCTTTTTTGCACTGGTATGCGTCGTTTCCTGTACGGAGACGGAACCCGCCGCTTCCCAGGAAACGACGGATGCTTCCGCTGGAGCGGAAACAAAAACCGGCGTAAACATCGCCACCCTGGCAGGCCCCACCGGTATGGGCATGGTGGAACTGATGGAGGAAAACGAAAATGAAAGCACCGGGAACGATTATGCGTTCACCATCGTCACCGCGCCGGACGAGATCGTAGGACTGCTCACCTCCAAAAAAGCGGATATCGCGGCGATCCCCGCCAATCTGGCGGCAACATTGTATGCCAAAACAAACGGCGGCGTGCAGATGGCGGCGATCAACACACTGGGCGTATTATATATCGTCCAAACAGGGACGGAGATCAGCTCTGTTTCCGATCTGGAAGGGAAGCGCATCCTTGCTTCCGGGCAGGGCTCTACCCCCGAATATCTGCTGAATTATATCCTGGCGGCGAACGATCTGACCGATAAGGTAACGGTCGAATACTATTCCGAGCACAGCGAAGTCGTTTCCCATCTCGCCGCGGACGAGGCAGGCCTCGCGCTCCTGCCCGAACCGTATGTGACGATCGCTAAAAATAAAGTGGAAGGCTTAAGCGTCGCGTTGGATCTGAACACGGAATGGGAGAACGCCTGTGCGATCACAGGAGATACCGGCGTCATCTCGATGGGATGCGTCGTCGTCCGCACCGAGTTCGCCGCGGAAAATCCCAAAGCCGTAAACACCTTCCTGGATGAATATTATCGTTCGATCGCATTTGTCAATTCGAACACGGAAGAAGCGGCGGCGCTGGTCGCTAAATACGGGATTATGGCGGACGAGACGCTGGCAGAGGCCGCTCTTCCCAATTGCAATATCGTCTATATCGACGGCGCCATCATGAAAGAATCCATCGCAGACTTTTTCAACGTACTATACGAAGCGGAGCCCGCTTCCGTGGGCGGCGCTTTGCCGGACGACGGATTCTACTATATAAAATAATCGAAAACAGAAGGTTTGTATTGTCATGGTAAAAAAGGCCGCTAAAAAAGCCGTTATTTTCATCATATGGATCGCCGTCTGGCAGATTGCGTATCTGTGCGTCGGGCAGGATATTTTGATTCCTTCCCCCCTCGCCGTCGCGCAGCGGCTGTGGTTTTTGCTGGGAGAAATCAGCTACTGGAAATCTATTATCGCATCCATGGCAAGGATCCTGGCCGGATATATCGCCGGCCTCCTGGCCGGATGCGTCCTTGCATTGTTTTCCACCTGGTCTTCCTTCCTCAACGATTTTCTGCGGCCCCTTCTTTCCATCATCCGCGCCACGCCTGTCGCTTCGTTCATCATCCTTGTGTTCTTCTGGCTCTCGAAAGACGCGGTGCCCATCTTCACCACTTTCCTTATGGTGCTGGGTCTCGTATGGGCGAACGTGATGGAGGGCATCGGCGCCGTCCGGAAAGATCTGTTGGAAATGGCAACCGTGTTTCGGTTTTCCAAAGCCGCAAAATTCCGGAATGTCTATATACCCAGCGTGCAGCCGTTTTTTACGGCGGCAGCCGTCACTTCCCTCGGGTTTGCGTGGAAAGCGGGGATCGCCGCCGAAGTCATCTGCCACCCGGCTTTTTCCATCGGCAATAAATTATATAACGCCAAGGTATACCTCGAGATTCCCGATCTGTTTGCCTGGACGGCGACCATCATATTGTTCAGCGTGTTGTTGGAAAAAATAATCGTACGGCTCCTGCCCTCCCCGGCCGAGCATACACGAAAATAGGAGGCCCGTATGGATATTGTTTTTCAAAACGTGTATAAAACATTTGGGACGCTTTTTGTATTGCGGGATTTTTCTTATCGTTTTTCGGGCCCGGGCAGCTACTGCCTAACGGGAGTTTCCGGTTGTGGAAAGACAACGTTGCTGAACATCGTCGCCGGGATTCTGCCGCCGGACAGTGGCCGGGTAGAGACGGACGATGCAAAGGTTTCCTATGTATTCCAAGACGACCGCCTGCTGCCCTGGGCGACGGCGGAAAAGAACATCGCGCTGGTATCTTCTCCCGAGACGGCCCGCGCCTGGCTGGCCCGTTTGGATATGGCTGCCTTTGCCGCTTCCTATCCCGGCGAACTCTCCGGCGGCATGAAACAAAAGGTCGCGATCGCACGGGCACTGGCGGCGCCGAGCGATATATTCCTCTTTGACGAACCCTTCCAGGGTTTGGACCAAGAGAACAAGGATAAGATCATCCCTTTGATCAGGGAAGAGACCCGGGGGAAGTTATGCCTGTTTGTCACCCATGATAAGGAAGACGCACACCGTGTGGCCGAACAGGTGTTTACACTCACCGGACCGCCATTGGTTTTTTTAGGGCAATAAACAAAGCCGCCCCTTCCCGGGGCGGCTTTGTTGCTTCTTTTTTTCTATGCGATCGCTCAGTTGTGCCGGGCCGGCAGATACGGAAGAATCCGCCCCGCAAAGCCAGGCATGTTCATCGTCTGCAGCCATAGTTTCCCCGGACCTTCCAATACCGTCAGGAAAAGGCCTTCTCCGCCAAACAGGATATTTTTAAATCCGCGTACAACTTCTGCGCTGTATTGTACCGTCGCTTCATAAAGAGCTACGTTTCCGGTGCTCACTTTCAGACGTTCGCCCGGCGCCAGTGTCCTCTCCACTACGGATCCGTCCAATTCCAAAAAGGCTACGCCTTGCCCGGAAAGGCGCTGGAGGATAAACCCTTCTCCGCCGAACAGACCCCCTTTATTCAGTTGCACGGCCGCGGAGAGTTCGATGCCCGGTGTCGCACACAGGAACGCCTGCTTCTGGCAGATATATTCCATCGACCCGTCGAGCACCAGCGGCAGTATTGTCCCCGGGAAAGTAGAGGCAATCGTTAATTGTTGCCCCGGTCTTTCCGCCGTATAAGTCGCCATAAAAAAAGATTCTCCGGTGAACATGCGACCCAGGCTCTTCATAAACCCGCCGCGCATGTTGGTTTCCATGTGAAACCCATCCGTCATCCATGTCATTCCGCCGGCCTGCGTATATATGCTTTCACCCTGTTCAAGCGACAGATCGACTGCCGGCAGCACCCCTCCAAATACATTGTACCGCATGTTTCCCCTCCATTCACAATAAATTTATATAACCAAAACCATCCGTTTGTTCCGTCCTTCCGGTGCGCTCACAGCATTTTTCGCAGCACCAGAAACTCCACATCCGTATATTCCGATTCATTCTGCGCATTGATCACATTAAAGCCCAGTTCTTCCCGATACACGCGCAATGCCTTATGGTTGGACGGATGCACCGTGACCTCCACCATACGGAGGTTCGCTTCCTTCAAATCGGCAAACGCGCTCAGCAGCAAAGATTCTCCCAGGCGCTTCCCCACTTCGGAGGGCTTGACGACAACACTATACAAAAATACCCGGTTCGGATTGGAAAAATCTTTGATGAAATACGCACAGCCCAATATCTCATCGTATTCGACGGCAGCGTACACCCTACCATAACGGATAAATGCATGCGCCTCGAAATAATTGAGCCCGGCCCCCCTGTCTGCATGGACCTGCTGCTCCAGCTGTACGATCTGGGTAAGCATTTCGTAATCGCTCTCATTTATTTGAAAATATTCTATCGCCATCTCTATGCCCTTTCAACAAAATTATTTCCTGATACCAACTGACTTTACAGTGATTATAACAAACGCTGGTATTTTTTGCAATTTTTCCTTTTCGCGCGCTTAGGCTTCCGCCAGCCGTATATCCTTGCCCAAAAAGCGGATGGCCAGGCTGTCTTTCCCTCCGAGCAGACGGGAAGAGATTTTTTCGGTATACCGCTCTTTCAACTGGGAAAACGAATGATTGGTCACCATAAACGTGTGCAATCCCGCCCTTTGCCGATAACAAAGTAGGTCAAAAAAGTATTCGCGGGTAACATTCTGCGTCATCGGTTCACTGCCCAGATCGTCGATTGCGAGCACAGTCGCGTTATAGAGCAGCCCGATTTCAAAAACTTCTCCCAAACGATCCCTGTGAAAATAATCGAACAGCCGTGCGGCTTGTATATAGCAGATATCCCGCTGTTTTGCGCGGATCTTTTTTAGAAGCGCGGCCAAAAGAAAACTTTTCCCCAGCCCCGCCGTGCCTAGCAAAAGCAGCTGCTTTTGCCGATTGTGCGGGAAATCCCGGGCATATTCCTCAAAAAACCGTTCCATAGCAGACATCCTTGCCCGCTGCCCGCCGGATTCCGGGAACACTTCTTCCCGAAAGGCTGAGAAACTTCCTTCCAGGCTCTGCACGTCTTCGCCCCCGAAAACCTCCGCATAGGCCCTTTCTTTCAGGCAAACGCAAAAGGCATCTCCCTGAAATCCGCTGCCGTTGCATAAAGGACACGCCGCGGACGTCTCCTCTTCCCCGATGGCATGTTTTTTCCGGTAACAAGCAATCTCTTTTTCTATTTCCCGCAACTGCAATGCGCATTCTTTTTTGATCGCCTCTTTGTTCTCCGGAGACCGCAGCACGCCTTGCAACTCGCTAATAATAAGCATGCGTCTTTCTGCATCCAATCGTTCCAAAACGGGATGCGCCGCATATAAAGCCGTTTTTTTTGCGGCCGCCTCTCTTGTCCGGGCATTTTCTCTGACTTCATATTCACAAAGCAGATCTTCCATTGTTTTTGCCATATGGGGCTCCTATATGTTATGTTCTTTGTCCGCAGTTTCTTTTATGTTTTGGTAGTTTGCGATAGGGTCCTTGACCAATGCATCCAGTTCCTGTTCGGAATACGTGCGTTCCGCGATATCGCTCATCCGTTTACGCGCGGCATGGGATTTCCTGAAGTCTTCATCCTGCCGTTTTGCCTCTTCCAACGTATGCACCCCTGTTTCCTTCCAGCGGGAAAGGATCGTATCCATAGCTTTCAGCGGCGCGCTAAGACCGTAGGCGCAGGCTGCGGCATAGAGAATGATCGCATCCGGGAAACCATATTTTCCCGAGAATTTTTCATACGATCGCTCATCCCCGCGGGATATCCGCTTTTTCACGCCGGCCGTTTCCAGCATCTTTTTGATGGTTTCCTTTTTTGCCGCCTGCTGTTCAAGATAGGCCTGTATATCCGCTTCTCCTACCAGGCCCTGGGATTTCCAGCCCGTCAGCAACGTATCCATATATTCCAGACTGGGAGTACCGGCGGATACCGCACAGGCACAGGCAAAATCCATTTCCTTTTCGCCAAATCCCATCTCCTGCCAGCGAAGATATTTCATCCGGTGTTCGGAAGAAACGGTAAGTCTCGGGTAAGAAAGTTTTCTAAGAAGCATTTTGATCGTGTCATCCATCTGGCCGGTGGCGGAAAAATACTCCTTTACGGCAACGGAAGAAAGCCGCTTGGCCCCGTACAGATTTTTAAGGATCCCATCCAGATATTTAAACGTCGGATACTGTGCGCCCGTCGTAGCGGCCGTAGCCGCATGAATCGCTTCATGGGAAAAGCCCCATTCCTCTTTCCATTTTTCATACAATACTTCTTCCTGCTCGGTCGGCAACCGGTTGATCTTCAAAGAACGCAATATATCCTGCGCACCCCCCGGCGCCGCATGAATCGCAGATATTTTTTGCTGCGCAAGTTCCAGCGTGTCGATCCCTTCTTTTGCCCATGTTTTTGCCGTTTCTCTAATATAGCGCATGCTCACACGGTTTCCCGTACGGCTCTTGCCGATGCAATATTCGGCCAGTACGAGCACGACCGGCCGGGGCATCCCATATACGTCGACCAGTTCGTAAAAAACCTTGTAATCTGTATAGGAAAGTTCTCTGTCCGAAAATAACGCCTGCAACATATTGTTGAAACTGGCGTCTTTATATAGGCTTTCCTCCGCTTCCCGCAGGACAGCCGATTCTTTGTTTTGGAAAACCATACGGGTATCTCCGAGCGACGCGTCCAAGAAAAGAAGACCGCGCTTCTGCAGCTCGTCCACCGCCTCCCAAAACGCAGTTTTATCGATCCCGGTCTCCTGTTGGATCCGTTCGGGCTCTCCCTCCTCCCGGAGCAGGCCGTAAAGGTATACCTTGATACTTGCCTCCCCAACCGTGAGCAGCGAACGGATCACGCTTTTGGGGATCACCGCCATGTCCCATATCGTTTTGTCAAATTTTATCATGCGATCGTTCCCTTACTCTCCGTCTCGCGTTCCCGGGGCGGCCAGAAACTGCAGGATCCCCTTGTTGGTAAGATGCGGCTTCTCAAACATGGGAAAAGCCCCGCAATTCCGCACCTTCATTTCATATGCATCATCTATGCCGTCCAGGAAAAGCTGCGTATCCCGCTTGTTTGAAAGCGTATCGTCTGTTCCTTCTACAAACAAAGTCTTCACTTTGATCCTGGGCAGCTTGTCCAGGAGTTCTCCGGCGAAAAAGTTTGCCACGGACAACCGTACGGCGAATCGGACCGCCGGGCTTTTGAACGGCCGGCACATTTCCGCAATATCGGTTCCATACAATACCGTCCTATCAAAAAAACCCTTGCCCAACTGCTTCTTCATATACGTATAGCGCGCATACCGGTTGACGATGAACAATCCCAGGCTGTACCGCAGAAAACGGGCCCCCGCGAAATGCGTATTTTGCAGTGCGCCCGGGTTGATGAACACGAATTTATCTACCCTGCGGGGATTGTAATAACAAAAATCCAGCGCGTAAACGGCACTTTGCCCATACGCGACAATGCTCATTTTATCAATGCTTAGGGCATTGGCAAACGCCTCAATGAAAAGGGAAAAATCGTCTGTGGTATAGTCCATGTCGGGACAACCGGAATATCCGTGCCCCGGCAGATCCGGCATGATGACACGGTATTGCTCCGCCAGCACATGAAAATTCCGCTTATAGATATACGCCGATTGGGCCGCTCCATGTAAAAGCAGCACCACCTTCCCCTGCCCGGCTTCAAAATAGTGGGCTTTCATCTTAACACGGACCTGTTCTTCCCTGCCTTTTTCGTTCCGCACCACCGTCGAAAAAGCAACGCCAACATATTTGCCTACATTTCTGTTATTCGTAAATCCGGCATCATGCGTTTTTGTAATCACGGTATATCCCCCGATATTCTTACGGATTCCACCCGAAAATATCTATTTTATCATACTATTGGAAGCGTTTTTTCGCAAGTTTTTCAGCCTTCCTCCGGCCACCCGCAAAAGTTTTTCTTTTTCATTCAGAGAGGGATTCGCCGCACATTCCCTAAGCAACGCCGCGAGGAGTTCTCCTACCATCTTTCCCCGTACCCCTAGGCGTTCCATCAGGTCCGTCCCTCGGATATCTAAATCCGTTAGTTTCATAGGAGTGTGTTCTGCCTGCATCTTGGCGGCGATCAGACGGAATTTTTCAGCCGTCCATACCGGCCGCTGCGCCCAGCCGCTGCCCAGCACATCCGCTTCTTTTAAAGCAGCGAGTCTGTAAAATGTTTCGTACCCAAGTGTTTGGGCCTTGCCCCGTACTTTTCCTTCCCGGGTCCGTCCATCCAGATCGTACATATGCTCCCGCACCAGCAACGCGACTTCCCGTACGGTATTCTTATCCACGCCCAGCGCCGGCAGGCGTTCCTGCACGATCTGCGCACCCAATTTATCGTGTTCGTGCATTTTGCCTGTCGTTTTCCACACATTGGGTTTGCCCACATCATGGAAAAGCGCCGCGTACCGCAATATTTTGTCCGGCGGCGTATACGCGACCGTACGGGCAGTATGCAGATATACGTTGTATTTATGGTATTTGCATTTCCCGATGTCCTGCGCTCCGGCAAATTCCGGGATCAATTCTTCCAGCAGCCCCAGTGCGCTCAGGTACAGCACCGCCCGCAGGGGAGCCGGCACTTTTTGCGGCAGGCCGTATCCTGTATCGGAAAGCAATATTTTATCCATTTCCACACCGATGCGTTCTTTGGAAATGGCATGAATATTGCGAACATGCTTCTTTGCCGCACAAAAAAGCTGCTTCTGGATCGTGAATCCCAGCTCGCATGCCTGCCGCACCATCCGGAGCAGGCGCAGCGCGTCGTCCTTTATCATGTCTTCCGGGTTCTCGACCGCGGCGCGCAGCCGGCGGCGGCAAATATCTTCTCTGCCCCGCCCCGTAGGGTCCAATACTTTTCTCTCCGTCAGTTCATAGTAGAGGGCGTTGACGGAAAAATCCCGTCTTTTTGCATCTTCTTCCAGACCCACCCCTATATGAACATCCCGGGGTGTATGGAAACCATCCCCTCCATAACTTTCCTTCCGAAAAGTGGTGTGTTCTATTTTTCGGCCGCTGACGCAAAACTCCACCGTTCCCAGCCGCAGATTGACGATCCTGGCACGGATATCTCCCTGGTCTCCCGCCAGGTGCAGGACTTCTTCCGGCAATAGGGAGGAAGCAATGTCCATATCGGAAGGCGGCAAAGAAAGCAGACAGTTCCTGATATATCCGCCAACCAAATATACTTTTTTGCCGGATGCCGCAAACAATGTTTCTATTTTGTCCAGAATCATCCTATCTTGCGCACCGATATTTATCGTCGTCTCTGTCACTGCCCCGCCTTGCCTTCCTATTTGTTGCCCCATTTTTCGCAATGGTGTTTTGCAAAAACTTATAGTATAATGTTATTATATCATAGTTACCCTATTGGTAGTCTGTTTTACGAAAATACTTTCCCGGATTCGAACAGGGGTATAAATCCCCGGGAAGGCAATCTAGTTTATGGTTAACAAGGCTCCTGCGAGGCTTATATAAATATGTACAGAAAACGCCGTGGGTTCCGCAGCCGGGCAAGTTTCATCGGTCGCGGAGAGCAAAAAAAATGGGATTACAGAGTCCTGATCATCGGAGGCATCCTTTTATTTATCCTCCTCTTTTTGTTGTTCCTGCTGTTTTATACCGATATTTTCGGTAAAGAAGATTCCTTTACCGCACTGGACTTATCCGAAAGCGCAGAGATCGATGCGTATGATGAGGCTTCCATTTATTACCTGAAGGGTACTTCGTTATACCGTATAGACAAAAACAACGAAATCGTATGGACATCCAAATTTTCTTCCGACAAACTGGAGCTCGCGGTGGGGAAAAAAATTGTCTGCCTGTATAACGAACAGACCGCCACAATACTGGACGCCGATAAAAACCCCCTTTTCAACATCCCCTCCTCCGATTTTATCATATCGGAAGTCGTTTGTGGGGAAAGCAGCGTCGCTTTGCTTTCCTATATCAAAGGTGAATCTACGCAATACATCCGCATTTTTGATATGGATGGGAAAGAGGTCGACCGGGTCGAACTGCCCAATACCACAGTTTTGAAATTCGGGTTTTACGGGGCCGACAACCTGTGGTACCTTACGTTGGATACCACCGGCGTCGAACCCATATGCCGCATCACCACCATGTCGCCCACCCAGCAAAAAATAACGGGGTTGCATGAGGTGTACGGACAACTCGTAAGCGATGTCTGTTTCTTTGAATCCGACGTCTATATAAGCGACACGAATTCTCTGATCGCGTATGATACGTTCGGGGAAAAGATCGCTGAATGGCTGGTATACGGGAGCAAACAGGTAGATACGTATACGACAAAGGATGACCTGATCCTTGCGTATGTGCCGACGACCAGCATAGACGGTTCCATTTATACGGTGCGTATCCTTTCGTGCAGCGGAACGGATCTTTCCATACAGCTGCCCTCCGGGATCGAATATTTTGCGCTTTCCGAAAAACATGTTTATTGTTTTTCGGAAAGTATTATATATCTATATGATTATACGGGTAAATTCGTGAAATCCATCACACCAGATTTTTCCATAACATCTTTTCGAAAGCTGTGCGATAATTTGATCTTGTTAGGCGGAAAACAGGGGCTTTCCCTGTTTGCTTTAGATTAACGGAGGCTTGCATGAACGTAATTGATATAGTGATCATAGGCGTGATTCTCCTTTATATGCTGAACGGGTTTTACAGGGGGTTCCTGCCTTCTCTGCTCAACCTTGGGGGATTCCTTGTTTCCTGGCTGATCTCTTTTTTCACCTATCCCATATTATCCAAGACTCTGGTTAATTCGAGCTTCTTTTCCACATTGAAATTCTATATAGAAGGCGCGGAAAGAGTCAACGATTATGAAGCCGTCAACCTTGCGGTTTCGACGCTCTCTGATTCAAAGCTGACTTCCATCATGGAAAATGCAAACATGGCGTCTCCGTTCAACACCGCCATCCTGTCCAACATCAAAACACAGGCTTTTGCCGGCCAGGGTTTGACCACGGTGGGCGAATATTTTGAAATGACGATCTATTGCGTCATCATAAATGTCCTTGCCTTTTTGCTTATCTTCATATGCTTAAGATCCTTGTTCACTTTACTGACCAATGCGTACAGCTATTCGGCGAAACTACCGCAACTGCAAAAACTTGACTTTGCGGCGGGCGGCATGGTCGCATTGTTCCGCGGTTTTTTTTCCATGCATATTGTTTTCATGATAATCCCCGCCGCCCTGATTATGATCCCTTCGCAGGTGGCGGAGCTTCTGAACTCTTCTTTTATGACCAAGCTTTTTTATTCCGGAAGTATGATCTTGCCCTTTATATCGGGGCATATATGAAGCAACTCCGCAAAAGTTTCACGTGAAACAAAAGAGGCGCGGGATATCCCGCGCCTCTTTTTATATTCAACTTTTTATCCGCAGGAACAATTCATACAAGGAGAATAGTTGTTCTTTGGTAAAATACTCTATGACGATTTTCCCGCACCTTTCATTGCCCACCAGCCGGACCTTTGTATCCAGCAATTCCGCAAGTGTCCGCTCCGCTTCGGAAAATTCCGGCGGCCTTGCCACCGGTTTCCGGGGCTTCTTCCTGACGGCGCCCCCAATTTTTTTTACATAATTTTCTGTTTCCCGGACAGACAGACCGCTTTCGGCGATATGTTCGGCTGCGTACAGCATCAATTTCTTATCTTTCAAAAACAACAAGGTGCGCGCATGCCCGGCTGAAAGGCTTCCTGCTATGACCATTTCCGAGATTTCCGCAGGCAGCGTCAAAAGGCGCAGCGCATTTGCCACCGCGCTCCTCGATTTGCCCAGGATATCGGCCGCTTCCTCCTGCCGCAGGGAAAACCGGTCTATCAGCATGGCGATGGCTTCCGCTTCCTCTATCGGGTTCAAATCTTCCCGCTGGACATTTTCCACAATGGACATCTGCAAAAGCTCGCGCTCACTCGCTTCCCGCAGCACAACGGGCACTTTGGATAACCCCGCGATCCTCGCCGCCCTGTACCGGCGTTCTCCGGCAATGATCCTGTATCGGCCGCCTTCTTGTCTTACGATGAGCGGCTGTATGACGCCATGCGTCTTTATCGAATGCGCAAGTTCGTTGAGTTTTTCTTCGTCAAAATTCTTTCTTGGCTGCTCATGGTTCGCATCGATCAGATTAACATCTATCTCTAAAACGCCCTCTTTAGGGGCATCCATTTCTTCCGGGATCTCTATTAATGCGGCAAGTCCCTTTCCCAACCCACGTTTGTTCATGTCAGAGCCTCCGGATCCACGATTTCTTTTGCCAAATCCCGATATGCTTCCGCGCCGGCACATCTGGGGTCATACTTGGTGATCGGCAAGCCGTAACTCGGTGCCTCTCCCAGACGCACATTACGCGGGATCACAGCCGAGTGGACTTTGCCCGAAAAAAACTTTTTCACTTCCTGCACTACCTGGACGGAAAGATTCGTCCTGGAATCGTACATCGTGAGCACGACGCCTTCCACTTCAAGGACAGGATTGATGCGTCGTTTTACAAGCGTAATGGTCTTTATCAGCTGGGATAACCCTTCCAGCGCGTAAAACTCACATTGTATGGGGATCAGCACCTGATCGGCAGCGGCAAACGCATTCAGCGTCAGCAGTCCAAGGGAAGGAGGTGCGTCTATGATCGTGAAATCATACTGTTGCAATATGGGACGTATGCTCCGTGCGAGGACCGTTTCCCGCGATATCATCGGGACCATCTCAATCTCCGCCCCCGCCAGGTCGATATTCGACGGCAACAGATCCAGGCCGGGCACAGATGTTTTTATGACAACTTCCTTCACAGGGAATTTATTGATGATCACGTCGTAGATGGACGCGTGTACATTCCGTTTATCAATACCCAGGCCACTCGTGGCATTCCCTTGCGGGTCGGTATCTATCAGCAGCACCGTTCTCCCCAATTCCGCAAGGCTTGCTGCAAGGTTCACTGCCGTTGTGGTTTTCCCTACGCCCCCTTTTTGATTGGCGATCACGATCGTCCTGGCCATATGTTCACCCCCAATATATTTATCATATCAAGTTCTTGGGGTGTT
Organism: Christensenellaceae bacterium; assembly: GCA_963665505.1. Classification (GTDB taxonomy): domain Bacteria; phylum Bacillota; class Clostridia; order Christensenellales; family Christensenellaceae; genus QANA01. The sequence goes on along the minus strand of OY762275.1, from coordinate 315,467 downwards.
TTCAATAAGCGCCTGCGTCTTTTTAAAATTATCGGATAAGAAAAGAGCCGTCCTCATGACGGCTCTTTTCTGTTTCACGTGAAACATTTACTTTTTTATTTTTACCATCACTTCTAAAAAATCCCCTTTGTCCGCATATTCAAAGCTCGTTTCCACACCCAGTGCCGTGATTTTGGAAACGGTCTTCCTGAGTGTGTTGAGATATACCATATGGTTGCATTTGATCCGGAACGTACTTTTTTCCTTTTTGATTTCGCCATATAAATGCCGTAGTTCGGTCTCTACCAGATCTTCCGTGGATTTGACGGACAGATTTTCTTTCGCGACTCTTTCTACCAGTTTTAGCTGCGCCGCTTCATTATGCAGGCGCAAAAGCGCCCGCGCATGCCGTTCCGAAAGATTATAGACGATGATTTTTTCCTTCACCATACGCGACAGTTTCAGAATCCGCAGTTTGTTGGCGATCGTCGATTGATTCTTGGTAAGACGCTTTGCCAGCTCTTCCTGCGTAAATCCATGCTCACGGATCAGGCTTTGATAGCCTTCTGCCTCTTCGAAAAAATGCAGATTTTCCCGCTGCAGGTTTTCTATCATGGCAAACATCGCCGAATCCTTATCCGGGACGGCGGGGGAAACAATTGCTTTTATGCGCGTATAACCGGCCATCTTGCATGCCCGCAGCCGCCGTTCTCCGGCGATCAGTTCATAATGGTCCTGCCCGAATTGGCGTACATTGATAGGCTGCAATAAACCAACCTGCCGAATAGACTCTGCCAACTTGCGAATGCTGCTCTCCGAAAAATATTTTCTTGGTTGATAGGGATTGGGATGTATTTTTTGAATCGGAATCAGCTTGAGTGTGGCTTCAAAAGATTCGGGTTCGATTTTTCTTTGCGCAGAATTCAGAAATTTAATCATAAAATTCTCCTTTGGCAAATTTATGAAAGAAATTCTGTATACAAGGCGTCGTTCCTGCGCGTTTGCTAAACATAGAACTTTTTCGACAAAAATAGTGTCCGGCGACACAATATCTGCATACAAAAAACGCCTTTTACAAAGGACGTTTTTTGATTTTAGAAAATCTCCGCGGATACCCCGGCGGCGTATCCGTATCCTTTTTATATATGGCCACCGCCAGGTTTTTCCCCACAAGAGGGGAATAGAGGTACCCGGCAAAAGAAAACCCGAGCACGGCAGCGGCGGTTTTTGTTTCCCTCACTTCCCTGTCCGCATCCGGGCCTTTATACGCCAAAAAAAAGCCGCCCTTTTTGACAAAGGCACCGCCTATTTCCAACAGGACGTTCAATTTGGCAACCGCCCGGGCCAACACGACATCGTAGCGTTGAAAATATTCCGGCAAACGTGCGACTTCCTCGGCACGTGCACAGACCACCCGGACGGGTATTTCCAACGCCGCCGTGGCATTTTTTACAAACTCCGTTTTTTTCACCGAGGCATCCAGCAATGTCATATGTATGGTTTCCTCATAAATCGCGATCGGCACACCCGGGAACCCCGCACCCGTCCCGATATCGAGTACTTCTTCTCCCGACGTTATATATCCCGCATCGACCGGAACCAAAGCATCTAAAAAATGCGCTTCCGCCATGTCTTTCGGGGAAGTGATGCGTGTCAGATTGAACATACGGTTTGTTTCCAGCACCGCATCGGCATATGCCTGCATTTTTTCCGCTTTTTCCTTTTGAATTCCGTGCCTCATTAGAATATCCAGCATCCTTATACCTCATATATCCGCGGACTTTTTTCCCTTGCCTCTCCGCAATTTTTCGAAAAAGACCAGCAATACCGATATGTCTGCGGGGGACACGCCGGAAATGCGGGCCGCTTGTCCGATGTTCTCCGGTTGTGCCGCCTGTAATTTGGCTCTCGCTTCTATACGCAGTCCTCCCACTTCATTGTAATCCATTTTGGCGGGTAAACGCCGGTTTTCCAGGCTGCGGAAATGTGCAACCTGCCGTTTCTGTTTCTCGATATAGCCTTCGTATTTTATATCGGTCTCTATACACCGCAAAATATCATCGTCCGGAAGCACGGATTTTTCCAGTTCTCCTACAACCGCTTCTGCGCGCATTTCCGGCCGGCGCAGAACATCGGCCAGTTTTGCAGGCCCATGCGCCGGTTTCCCCGTGAGCCGTTCCACCGTTTGCGGCGAAACGGAGGTGTCGGTAAGCAGCTTGGTATATTTGCGCACCTGCTCCATCTTGTACATAAACCGACTGTAGCGCTCGTCCGAAACAAGCCCGATCTCACGGCCGATCTCACATAAGCGGGCATCTGCATTATCCTGCCGCAGAAGCAGCCTGTATTCCGCACGCGAGGTCATCATGCGATAGGGTTCCCTCGTCCCTTTTGTCACAAGGTCATCGATCAGGACACCCGCATACGCCTGATCTCTTCCCAATACCAGCGGCTCTTCTCCGCGCAGGAACTGTACTGCGTTTATCCCTGCCACAAGCCCCTGTGCAGCCGCCTCTTCATACCCGGAGGATCCGTTGATCTGCCCGGCCATGAACAAGCCTCCTATCCCTCTGTATTCCAGGCTGAGTCTGAGCCGCATGGGGTCTATGCAGTCGTATTCTATGGCATAGGCCGTCCGCATGAAACGAACGTGTTCCAGCCCGGGAATCGTATGATAGATGGCAATCTGCACCTCTTCAGGCAAACTGGAAGACATGCCCTGCACATATTTTTCCATTGTGCCCAATCCTTCCGGTTCTATGAAAAGCTGGTGCCTTTCCTTATCGGGGAATTTTACCACTTTATCTTCAATGGAAGGGCAATACCTGGGCCCCGTTCCTTTGATCTCTCCGCTGAACAGGGGACTCCGGTGGATATTGGCCCGTATAATGGCGTGCGTCTTTTCGTTTGTATACCCAAGGTAACAGGGAACCTGTTCCCGCTCGATCTTCCCACTCATAAAAGAAAAAGGGATGATCTTTTTATCCCCGTACTGGGGGATCATCTTTTCATATTCGATCGTCCGTCCGTCTACGCGGGCCGGCGTCCCCGTTTTAAAGCGCTGCAGCGGGATGCCGATACGTTCGAGCGCCCCGCTCAGATGATTCGCTCCCTGAAAACCCGAAGGACCGCTTTCTTTGGAAAACTCCCCGATGATAATACGACTCCGCAAATACACACCGGTGGCCAGAATGACCGCGTCGCAACGGATCTTGGCGCCACAGGCCGTATATACGGCAAAGACATGCCCGGACTTTAGTTCCATATCGGTTATTTCCGCCTGCCTGACATCCAGGCCGGGCGTGTGCTCAAGTACGCTTTTCATGAACGCCTGATAGGCTTTTTTGTCTGCCTGTGCCCGTAGGGAATGAACTGCCGGCCCTTTGCGCGTATTGAGCATCTTGATTTGTATAAACGTTGCATCGATGGAAAGCGCCATCTGCCCGCCCAGTGCATCCACTTCGCGCACCAAATGTCCCTTGGACGTCCCGCCGATAGAAGGGTTGCAGGGCATGAGCCCGATTCCGTCCAGATTCAGCGTCGTAAGCAGCGTGTTTTTCCCAAGGCGCGCACAGGCAAGCGCGGCTTCTATGCCGGCATGTCCGCCCCCCACAACCACAACATCGTATTTCCCGCCGTCGTAATACTGCATATATTTTTTATCTTCTTCCTAAAAATACCAGACTTTCTTTATTTCCCCACGCAGAACTTCTCGAATATCCGGTCAATGATGCCCTCGCTCAGGGTCTCGCCTGTAACTTCCCCCAGCGCATGCCACGCCGACTGCAGGTCGATCGTCACACAATCCAGATCAATGCCTGTTTCTAACGCCGCGATCCCGTCCGATAATGCTTTCTGTGCCACATCCAGTGCAAAAGCATGCCGGCTGTTTGTGATCATGACCCCTTCATACAACTCCGTATCCCCTATGGCCAAAGAATAAATGGTGTCCAGGAGGGTGGGGATGCCGGTCCTACGCAACGCCGATATTTCCACAGGGTCGCAGCCAAATTTCTTGCGTATCATTTCCCGGGTAATGAGCGGCGGAAGATCCGTCTTGTTCAGCGCGATCACCAAAGGGATCCCGCGAGTCTTTGCCAGTTCGAACGCCCGGGTATCCTGCTCGGACAACGGACTTGACGCATCGAAAACGATCACCGCGACCGACGCGCCGGCGACCGCCGCTTCCGTGCGCGCCACTCCCATTTTTTCCAGCGTATCCGCAGTATCCCGGATCCCCGCCGTATCCATGAATTGCAGAGGGACAGAATGTAACGTATAGTATTCGGAAATCACATCCCGCGTCGTCCCGGGAATCTCGCTGACGATCGCACGTTCTTCCCCAAATATCGCGTTCAATAGGGAAGACTTCCCCACATTCGGCCGGCCAGCCAGTGCGACTTTTATCCCTTCCCGCAAAAGCCGTCCCTGCCGGAAGCTGTCGTGCAGCTCCGTTATTTCCCGCCGCAGTTCCGTCAGCCGGGGAAGTATGTTTTTTGTGATATCGCTTTCCAGATCTTCTTCCGGATATTCTATGCCCACTTCAATTTCCGCCAACATATCCGTCAAGCGGCTTTGCATGTCCGTAATCCTGGCCGCCAGTTCACCCGTCATTTGTCGGGCCGCCATCTGCGCCCCTTTCGTCGAAAGCGCAGAAATGTAATCCGAAACGGCTTCCGCGGCAGAAATATCCATCTTTCCATTCAGAAACGCACGTTTTGTAAATTCTCCCGGCTCAGCCGGGCGCGCCCCCTGTTTGATAAACAGCTCCATCGCCATGTTTGCGGCAACAAACCCGCCATGGCAGTGCAATTCAAAGATATCTTCACCGGTATAGGAGGCCGGTGCTTTAAACCAAACGCCCAGCGCTCTGTCCAGGATCTTCTCTCCATCCCTTACGTTTCCCAGGTGCATAAACCGCGGTTGCCACTTTTTTTTATGATCAGGGAAAAATACCTTCCCTGCGATTTCCAGTGCTTGTTTTCCGCTCATACGTATGATGGAGATCCCGGCACTGCCTGCCGCGGTGGACACGGCGCAAATCGTATCGTCATACATAGTATCACCTCAAATATCGCCATTGTAAAAAAAGAGGCTTGGCGCCCCTTTTTTATCTGCACATTCAGCTGTGTGTTTCTTCCTTTTTCTTCTTGATGATGACCCTTCTATACGGTTCTTTCCCTTCGGATATCGTACACACCACAGGGTGCTCTTGCAAGGTGGCATGCAAGATGCGTCTCTCATAAGGATTCATCGGTTCAAGCACCACGCTTTTGCCGGTTTTTGCCACTTTTTCAGCAATTCGTTTGGCAAGGCTGATCAGCGTTTTTTCTCGCTTCGCGCGGTAATCTTCCGTGTCCAAAAAAATCCGTCTGTATTCTACCGACGACTTGTTCACGACCAAATTCGTCAGATACTGCAAACTGTCCAGCGTTTCCCCCCGGCGGCCAATCAATACGCCGGTAGAATCCCCCAGGATCTCCACTTTGATAATCTTATCCTGTTCCTCCGCCTTTGCCGTTGCCGAAATACCCATCTTTACAAACAATGCGTCCAAAAATTCTTCGACTTCGTGCTCCTTTGAGATTCTTTTCCGCAACAGGACGACCGCGCTCTTCCCAATACCCAAAAAACCTTTTTCTTCTTGTACGACCTGCACGTCGACCTGGTCTATCGTGCAACCCATTTCGGAAAGGCCACTTAATACCGCCTCATCAACCGTTTTCCCTTTCGACTTAACTTCTCTGCCAGTGGTTTCATTCATTTCTATCTGTTATCCTTTCCATGTCCCAAGGGGATAGTCTTAAATTTGCAGTTTCTGTTTTGCCTGCTTCTTTTCGTAGAAATAATTGTACAAAATATCCGTCCCCATCGAATAGATATTTGTGAACGCCCAGTAGATCGCAAACATCGCATTGCTTGTCGTGCAGAACAAAAGGGAAAGGATCGGGTACACATATTTCATGTATTTCATCTGGTCCTGATTGGGCGTCTTGTTCCGCCGCGAAGAGATCCATTGCTGCAGAAACATGGTGCCCGCCGCTATAACGGGCAAACCAAACCACCCGTTCGTATATCCGGTAAGCCCGTTTGCCGTAATGATATTATCTTTCAGAATGGTATAGGCCGCTTCATTCACACTCAGCACGCCGTTATTGAAAAGGATCAGCCCCTTTGTCTGGAGGAGCTGCATCGTCTGCGGCTTGATAATATTCGCATTGCTTTGCAAAAATGATAAAAACTCCGACGTTGTGGGCAAAACGCCCGCCATACCGGAATCCGGTTGCCATAGGTTGTTCACCCAGAGCCATCTTGTCAGCCGAATCGTATCGCTCCCGTTTTCCGCCGCCCGCAAGAACAGGGAGATCGTCTCCTGTGTCGCGATCGATTTCAGGGCCCCAAAAAAAGCCAACAACAAAGGCAACTGTATCAAAAGCGGCAGACAGCCGGCCAGTGTGCTGATGCCATGCTCTTTATATAATTGCTGTATTTTGGCATTCACTTGGTTTGGGTTGTTCGCATACCGTTTTTTTATGCCTTCCACTTCCGGCGCTATACTGGCCATCAATCTTGCGCTTCGCCTTTGTTTCAGGTCAAACGGAAGCAGGGCCAGCCGGACAAACAACGCCACCAGCATGACGGTGACGGAATATTCCTTAATCAGGCCAAAAATCAATTTCAGCAGTACCACCAGAAAATCGGCAATAAAGTTATCGTTTAAAAAACTCATCATCCCTCCAAAGAGCAACGCGATTATGGAACGGGGTCGTATCCGCCTTTGCAAAAAGGATTGCAGCGCACCAAACGTTTGAGGGCCATCCAACCGCCCTTCAGCGCCCCATATTTTGAAATCGCCTCGTAGGCATATTCCGAACACGTCGGGGTAAACCTGCATGTCTTTGGCAAATACGGCGATATTCCTTTTTTATAAAAACGAAGCATCCATAAAAAAAATCTCTTCAATTGTGCCCTTGCGTTTGTAAAAACCCCGCCTTTTTTAATAGAAAACCCATCTGCGCACGGATTCTTGCATAGGGTTCCTCCGCTATCTGCGGACGTGCAACGAAAATAATACTGGCGTTTCCATTCATATCTGCAATATACGCGCGCAGGCTTTCTTTCAGCCTTCTGCGCACTTTATTCCGCAAAACCGCGCCGCCCACTTTTTTGCTTACAGAAAAACCGCTCCGTATTCCTCCATATTTGTTTCTGAAATACATAAGAACAAGGGATTGCGCAGCTACGGACTTGCCATGGCTGTATACAAAAGCAAACTCCTTGTTTTTCTTTAATGTGATCAGCTTGCCCTCGGTTTTCAAAACATCCTTCTCTCAGCACGATCCCGCGCCGCCTTCTAAAATGAAAGAAAAGGGCTGCCTCTATTTTGGAAAACAGCCCTTTATCGCGAAAATTAGGCCGTCAATTCTTTCCGGCCCTTGGCGCGTCTGCGCCTCAACACATTGCGGCCGCTCTTGCTTGCCATCCGTTTTCTGAATCCGTGCACTTTGCTTCTTTGCCGCTTTTTCGGCTGAAATGTCATCTTCATGTCTATACCTCACTCCTAACAATTTATCTAAAGTGCGTGCGCCACTTTTTTCGACAAAAATACGTTTATATTATAAGAGAAACGCCTACGTTATGTCAATATCAAAATAGTCCGGGACGTATCGCTGTGGCAAGCACGCTTAAAATGCCTTTCCAAAAAATGAAAAGTTGCCCTTGCCGAAAAGAGCGGCCGGAACCCGCATGAAACAAAAAAAAGAGCAAATAACTTTCGGGGTTTCAGGTTTTTTCCAGGCGCACAGTTTCTATCGAGTTATCCACAATCGTTAACAACCTGTCCACTCTTTGTGGATATTTCTTCTTGCCTCTCGGTAAAAACAAGCAACTGCAGCTTCTTTTTATCCACAAATTGTTGATGTTTTCCCAGGTGCTGTTGATAGTTTTTTTGTGTTTTCCAAAAAACCCCGTTTGCCCGAATTTTATACGGAAAGCAAAGATCTTCACAAACAAAAGGCTTTTTTTATGTTATAATAAATATCTAAATGAATATGAGCGGTTGTTTTCACAGCCACACACCCATCTCTCTGGAGGAATTATGAACTCTTTTACCGTCCTGTGGGAATCTGCATTGAAAAAGTTGGAAAATTACTATTCGTTGAATAATAATTTCACCGGTTTCAATACGTATGTGAAAATCCTTTCGCCCGAATTCGAAGATAACGGGATTTATGTTTTTAAGGTTCCCAACAACTATTATAAAGAGCAGATAACAGAACGCTTCAAACCACAGATCCTCAACGTCATGAAAGATTGTTATAAGGAAGCGCACGGACAAATCCGCGCGATGGAAGTACTCATATTGACGCCGCCCGAACTGGACGACATGCGTATGGAAAGGCCGCACGTTCCTATACCGGCAGGGGGCATTTTTTTGAATCCCAATTATACATTCGATACGTTCGTCGTCGGCAAATCGAATAATCTGGCGCACGCTGCCTCCCTTGCCGTTGCCAACGCTCCGGGAATGGCCTACAATCCGTTATTTATTTATGGCGGCGTAGGTCTTGGAAAGACGCATCTGATGCATGCGATCGGCAACCATATTCAAAAAAACAAAAACACGGCCCACATCATCTACATTACAACGGAAGCGTTTACAAACGAATTCATTGAATCCATCCAGAAACACACGACGGAAGCCTTCCGCAATAAATTCCGGAAAGTGGATGTCTTGCTGATAGACGATATTCAGTTTATCTCCAAAACCAGAGAAACACAAGAAGAACTTTTCCATACCTTCAACACGCTGCGCGAAGCGAATAAACAGATTATTCTTTCCTCGGACAAGCCGCCGGCAGAGATTCCGCGTTTGGAGGAACGGTTGCTTTCCCGGTTTCAGTGGGGACTGCTGACCGATATCGGGCTGCCCGATTATGAAACGCGCGTCGCCATATTGAAAAACAAAGCGCCCTATATCAAAGAATTGATCCACTGTTCGCTGCCCATAGACGACGACGTATTAGATTATATCGCTTCGAAGGAGGATACGAACATACGGGACCTGGAGGGCGCTCTTAAAAAAGTGATCGCCAGCGCACAACTGGACAGCACGCTCCGTTCCATCACACTGCCTGTCACAATCAACGCACTGAAGAACTTTTTTGCCATCCCTGTGGCAAAGGTCATTACGCCAAAATATGTGGTAAAAAAAGTTTGTGAGTATTACGACATCTCGGAAGAAGATATTGCAAGCAAAAAAAAGAACCGTGAAATCGCTTTTCCCAGACAGGTCGCAATGTATCTGATCAAGAGTCTGACTGACCTCACCAACCAAAAAATCTGCGACTATGTGGGGCTGACCAACCATTCAACGGTCATTTATGCATGCAACAAGATTGAAACAATGGTAAAAAAAGATACTGAATTACAAAACATACTGACGGACATCACACAAAAAATCAAAGAATGATCTCATATACCTGCAGTATACACAAATTGTTGAAAAAAATGGATATTTTTTGTTGATCGTATAAATTTTAAAAAATAGATACCCATTCCCGACAGGGACACACAAAGTATTTATCCACAAAATTTTACGGTTATATACAAACCATACAAAAGATGTACACGCCTTTTTCACAAAAAGCATCCCGGAATTTTTCTTTTATACCCGTATAAAACAAGGATATGCACAGTATCCACACCACTACTACTACTATGACAGATATATATATTTAATAGTTGTATCCGTAAAGGAGGAAAAAAATGAAATTTATATGTAACAAAGAAGAACTAATAAAAGGACTGAACATCGTCATACGGGCAGCTTACAGCAAATATCAAAAATCCATCCTGGAATGCATCCATATAGCCGCTTCCGATCATACGATACTACTGGATACGTTCGATATGGTAACCGCCATAAAAACTTCCGTATATGCGGACATACAGACCCCCGGGCAAACGGCTTTGCCTGCACGCATTCTGTTCGATATTGTCAACAAACTTCCAAATGGAGAGATTTGTTTTGAAAAAGAAGGTTCTTCCGTAAATATCACGGGGGAAAATTCAAAGACTTCCCTTACGGAAATGGATCCGGAACAGTTTCCGGCTTTTCCCAATGTGGAAGGAAATAAATTTTCCATCAACAGGCTTTTGTTGAAAAGAATGATAGAAAAAACAGCTTTTTCAGCCTATACGGGGGATGACCGTCCCATATTTACAGGATTATTTTTGGAGACGGATCCCGATTCTAAGAGCATTAGTATCGTGGGAATCGATGGGATTCGTATGGCAAAAAACAATGCCCAGCTGGCAAATGTGGAGAAAGTGCAGGCGATTATCCCTGCCAAAACGCTAAAGGAAGCATCCCGGATCATGGGGGAGGAAGACAGCGATATTGACCTGTATTTTTCTGCGAGTACCTGCTTTTTATTGTTTGGAGAGACAGTTATGTTTACCAGACTGTTGGACGGCGAATATATGAATTACCAGGCGATCATCCCGGCCGAATATAAAACAAGGGTGAAAGTTGAAACAAAATTATTTGAACGGAGCCTGGAATTCATGATGGTTCTTGCGCGTGAAGACGGCTCAAATCTGATCCGTATGTCCATAGAAAGCGAAAAGATCGAGCTGTATTCCGTTTCCGAATATGGCGCTGCCAGGGATCAGGTGCCGGTGGAAACCGAGGGGGAACTTCTGAAAATTGCATTTAACGCAAAATATCTGTTGGATATCTTCAAGATTGTGGAAGATGAGCAGGTATATATGGAATTTACGGGCAGGTTGCAGGCATGTGTGGTCCGTCCGGCAGAAGGAAACGAATTTTTATATCTCGTTGTACCGGTCAACGTGGCGGAATGAAAAGAATTTTATGTATATAGAACAACTTGCTCTGAAGAATTTCCGAAATTTCTCTGCATTGCGGCTGACGGAGATCGCCAACGGCATCAATATTTTTATTGGCAAAAATGCAATGGGAAAAACAAATCTGATAGAGGCGATCAATTACCTGTCTTGTGGAAAATCGTTTCGCGGCGCACGGGACAACAGTCTGGTACAAGAAGATGCTTCCTGTGCCGGAATTTTGGCAAAGTATATCTGCACTTCCCATAGGGGAAAAATCGAAGCGAATATTTTCGGAGATGGCAGACGCAGTATCCGTGTGAATGGAATGCCGGTACGTAAAATATCCCAATTGATGGGGATCGTGAACTCGGTGGTGTTCGCACCGGAAGACCTGCGGATCATCAAGGAAGCGCCCTCCTTCCGAAGAAAAATGATGGATGTAGAATTGTCCAAGATCCAGCCCGGGTATTATACCGGACTGCAGAAGTATTATACTGTCTTAAAAAATAAAAACAAACTGTTGAAAGAGCAAACCCAAAATCGGGATTTATATGCCGTTTATAATTTTGCCCTTGTCGAGCATGCCTGTGCGATCCTTAAAAGAAGGGCTGTTTTTATTACGCTTCTGCAGGAATACGCGCGCGAATTTTATAAACGTCTGGCCGGGGATGCGGAAGATATCCAGATACAATACAGGGCTTCTGCGGAAATAGGTGCCTTGCCCGGGAGTTTGCAAAAAAAAATCGATGCGATGGAAGAACGGGAAAAAGAAGTCAGGATGTCTTTGGTAGGCCCGCACAGAGAAGACATACAAATATCGATCAATGGAAAAGACGCAAAACTGTATGCTTCGCAGGGGCAGCAGAGGACGGCGATGCTTGCCATCAAACTTGCTTGTGCCGCAATTGCAGAAAAACAAACGGGAGAAAAACCGGTATTGCTTTTGGACGACGTTTTTTCGGAACTGGACCGGCAAAGGGGAAGAAGGCTTCTCGAGATCGTGGGCGACGGGCAGGTATTCATTACGGCGACCGATGCGGCCGAGATCCAACGCGGGAAAAACGCCGCCGTCTATTCGGTGAACGATGCGGTCGTCCTTCCATATAAAAATTAACGGGATAGAATCGTTTATACAGGAAAAAAAGGCCAGAGGAATCTGGCTTTTTTTGTTCGAATTTTTATAGAAATCTTTTAAATTTTCAAAAAATAGTATATAATATATATAATATATAGTAGAAAAGTATATTCTTTATAATTTGAAAAGAAAAACAAAAGCCAAAGGTGCTGTTCCAGCCCCTTTTTTTTGGGGCAGGAATACGATCAAAAATACCGCAATCGTTTTGTGTTGCGTTTAAAAGAATGAAACAGGAGTGTGATATGGCAGACGTAGTTTCAAAATATGATGAAAGCCAGATTCAGGTGTTGCAGGGCCTGGAGCCCGTCCGTAAAAGGCCGGGCATGTATATCGGTTCCACCGATAAATACGGTCTGCATCATCTGATATATGAAGTGGTGGATAATTCCATAGACGAGGCGATGGCCGGATTCTGCACCGAAATACAGGTGGTTCTAACCAAAGAAGACAGCGCCCGTGTGACCGATAACGGCCGGGGAATCCCCACGGGCGAAAATAAGCAGACGGGGAAATCTACGCTGGAAGTCGCGGTTTGTATGCTGCATGCCGGCGGAAAATTCGGCGGAAGCGGCTATAAGGTTTCGGGCGGTCTGCATGGCGTGGGATTGTCCGTTGTCAACGCGCTTTCAAAAAAGTTCATTGCGACTATCCATCGAAACGGCAAGATCATGACCCAGGAGTATGTACGGGGCATTCCCCAGACAAAGGTTACGGAAATAGGAAAGACGGAGAAGACGGGGACAGTGATCGAGTTCATCCCCGATCCGGAGATATTTGAATCCGTACAATTCGATTTCGGTATGCTGCGGGCCCGTTTGCGAGAAATGGCTTTTTTGAACAAGGGGATACATATCTGCATTGTGGATGAACGGGAAGAACCCAACCGCAGGCAGGAGTATTGCTACAAGGGCGGAATCAAGTCCTTTGTGGAGTATCTGAACCGGGGGAAGACGCCACTGATCGACGAAACGATTTTCATGGAGGGCAACCAGGGCCGGAACAGAGTGGAAGTCGCCATGCAGTACAACGAAAATTACAGTGAGACGATCTTTTCTTTTGCCAACAATATACATACGCGGGAGGGCGGTTCTCATGAAACGGGCTTTCGCGCCGCCCTCACAAAAAGCGTGAACGATTATGCCCGGAAGTATGGTTTTTTAAAGGAAAAAGATGAGAATCTGGCCGGGGAAGATATCCGGGAAGGCGTGGTGGCGATCATTAGCGTCAAATTGCCCGAACCGCAGTTTGAGGGGCAGACAAAAACAAAATTGGGAAACAGCTACATGCGCACATTGACCGAATCCATCGTCAGCGCCGGTATTTCCGAATATTTGGAAGAGAACCCGAAATCTGCCAAACGGATCATGGATAAATGCATCATGGCCCGGGCGGCAAGGGAAGCGGCCAGAAAAGCACGGGACGTGACAAGGAAAAAATCCGGCTTATTTTCCATGCCGGCGAAATTGGCCGACTGCACCAGTAAAGATGTTTCGGAACGGGAGATCTTCATTGTGGAGGGCGACAGTGCGGGCGGCAGCGCAAAAAGCGGGCGTAACCGAAAAACGCAGGCCATTCTGCCTCTCCGTGGAAAGATCCTGAATGTGGAAAAAACACGGTACAGCAAAGCGCTCAGCAATAAAGAGATCCGTGCGATGATCACGGCTTTTGGCACGGGGATCGGTACGGACTTTGATATTACGAAACTCCGCTATGACAAGATCATTATCATGACGGATGCCGACGTCGATGGGAGCCATATCCGCACACTGTTGCTTACGTTCTTTTACAGGTATTTGCGGCCGATCATTGAACAGGGGCATGTGTATATTGCGATGCCGCCGCTCTACCGGATGTCCAAAGGCAAAGATATGTATTATATCTACACGGAAGACGAGCGGGCGGCGTTTATAGAAAAATACGGTACCGGGTATGATGTGCAGCGGTATAAAGGACTGGGGGAAATGGACGCGATCCAGCTCAAGGAGACGACGATGGACCCCGCAAAGCGGACGCTGATGCGCGTAAACGTGGAAAACGCCCTCGAAGCAGACGAATTGTTCACGATCCTGATGGGAGAAGACGTGGAACCGCGGCGCGAATTCATCGAACAGAACTCGAAACTGGTAAAAAACCTGGATATATAGGCAAAAATTAAAGAGGTTAACGTATGCAGATAGAGAACAAAACACGTATTATTCCCGTAGATCTCGGGGGGGAGATGCGGAAATCTTTCATTTCCTATGCCATGGCGGTCATCATAAACCGGGCTTTGCCGGATGTCCGCGACGGGCTGAAACCCGTGCACAGGCGGATCATTTATTCGATGGCCGAACAGGGGATCACCCCCGATAAACCGCATAAAAAGAGTGCGCGTATTGTAGGAGATGTGCTGGGCAAGTATCACCCGCATGGCGACACCGCCATTTACGACAGTTTAGTGCGCATGGCGCAGGATTTTTCTATCCGGTATCTGTTAGTAGATGGGCACGGGAATTTTGGTTCTGTGGACGGGGATTCGGCTGCCGCCATGCGTTATACGGAAGCGCGCCTGGGGAAGATCTCCATGGAAATGGTGCGCGACATGAACAAAGATACGGTGGATTTTTATCCGAACTTTGACGATACGCTCCAGCAGCCGGGTACGCTGCCTGCCCGCTTTCCAAATTTGCTGGTGAATGGAACGGGCGGCATCGCGGTGGGAATGGCGACCAATATACCGCCGCATAACCTGGGCGAGGTGATCGATGCGACCTGTGCGTATATCGACGATCCGGAGATCACCGTGGAAGACCTGATGGAATATATTCCCGGCCCGGATTTCCCGACCGGCGGCAAGATTATTGGCGTCTCGGGTATCCGGCAGGCCTACCGGACCGGCCGCGGGAAGTTACGGCTCCGTGCAAAAGCCGAGATAGAAGAGGCAAAAGGAGAGCACGAAAGGATCGTCATTACCGAGATCCCTTACCAGGTGAACAAAGAATCTCTGGTGGAATCGATCCGGGATCTGGCGCGGAACAAAAAAATCGACGGGATCGCGGATGCCAATGACGAATCCGATCATTCGGGCATGCGGGTCGTGATCGATCTGAAGCGGGGCGTCAATGCGAACGTTGTTTTGAATCAACTGTATAAGCATACGCAGCTGCAGATCACTTTTGGGGTCATCATGCTGGCATTGGCCGAAGGAGAGCCCAAGGTCCTGAACCTAAAAGAAATCATCAAGAAATATGTCGCGTATCAACGGGAAGTTATCGAACGGCGGACCCGGTTTGATCTGGAAAAGGCCGAAAAACGCGCGCATATCCTGGAAGGTCTTTTAAAAGCCCTGGATAGGATAGATGCGGTCATCGCCACGATACGCGCGGCTAAGGACGGTCCTGCGGCCCGTAGCGCATTGATGGAAGGGTTCGGGTTTTCAGAAGTGCAGGCGCAGGCGATCCTGGATATGCGGCTGCAGCGGCTGACCGGTTTGGAGAGGAGCCATTTGGAAGAAGAATATGCTTCGCTGGAAAAGCAGATTGCATACTTCCACAATGTGTTGTCCACGCCGTCCATGGTCTATGGCATCATAAAAGAAGATCTGCGGGAAATCAAGGCCAGATATTCCGATCCGCGGCGGACCGAGATCACATTTGACGAAGACGATATGGATGCCGACGATCTGATCCAGGAAGAAGAGATGATCGTGACGCTCACGCA
Source organism: Christensenellaceae bacterium (assembly GCA_963665505.1). Classification (GTDB taxonomy): domain Bacteria; phylum Bacillota; class Clostridia; order Christensenellales; family Christensenellaceae; genus QANA01. The sequence goes on along the minus strand of OY762275.1, from coordinate 299,800 downwards.
TCATGGGTATATTAAACGCACGGCCAGCGATCATTACCGGGCACAGCGGCGGGGCGGCTGGGGCGTGACCGGGTTGGCTACCAAGGAAGAGGATTTCGCCGCGGACATATTTGCCACTTCCACGCATAATTACCTTTTGTTCTTTACGACGAAGGGCAAGGTGTATATGAAAAAATGCTACCAGATCCCCGAGGCGGGGCGGGTCGCCAAAGGAATGGCGATCGTGAACCTGCTTTCGCTGGATGCGGACGAAAAAGTGTCGGCGGTTTTCCCGATAGCCAATTTTGAAGACGCGTCCAATCTCGTGATGATTACAAGGGAAGGGATTATCAAGAAAACACAGATATCCGCTTTTTCCAATATTCGTCAGAACGGGCTGATCGCCATAGCCATCCGGGAAGGGGACGAGTTGATCGGTGTGCTCAAAACCAGCGGTAAGGATAAGATCATCATCGGTACAAAAAAAGGAATGGCGATTCTCTTTAATGAACAAGATGTACGGCCTATGGGCAGGGTAGCGATGGGCGTACGGGGTATCCGCCTGCGGAAAGGGGACCGTGTGATCGGGGCTTCCCGGCTGGAAGAAGACCAATATGTCCTGGTGATTTCTGAAAACGGATACGGAAAGCGCACACCTGCCGGGGAATACCGGGAACAAACCCGCGGCGGGATCGGTGCAAAAACGCTCAATATCACAAGAAAGACGGGAGATATGTGCACGATCCTGGCGATACGGGATCATGAGGATATTATGCTCGTAAACGATTCCAATGTGATTATACGGACCAGGTCGGACGATATTTCTGTTTTTGGCCGGTCTGCCCAGGGGGTCCGCATTATGCGGCTCGACGAGACGACAAAAGTAATGAGTGCTGCGAAGCTGCCGCAGGATATGCAGGAAGAGGAATCTTCCCCACCCGAAGAAGTATAGCAAAGAAGCACTTTTGCCGCCAAAACGGACGGCAAAAGTGCTTCTTTGTATGGGGGGCAAATGGGTTGACAGCCCATACCCACTTTGTTATAATGGCTTTGCTTGCCTTAATTTTCAAGGAGAGGTGTCCGAGAGGTTTAAGGAGCTGGTCTTGAAAACCAGTGTTACCGGAAGGTACCGTGGGTTCGAATCCCACCTTCTCCGCCAGCCTTCCATACAAATAAAGAAAGACATGATTTTGGAGAAGTACCCAAGTACGGCCGAAGGGGCTCCCCTGCTAAGGGAGTAGGCTGCGGTAAGCGGCGCGAGAGTTCAAATCTCTCCTTCTCCGCCATAATTTCGGATAGGACAGAATTTTTTATATCTGTCCTATTTTTTGTGGCATGTAAAAAGGTATAAGGGCCTTCCCTTGCAAGTTGGCTATTTGTGAACACAAATGCAATGCTTGCGAGTACAGATTAATACGATCCGAAAAAAGAAAATTTGATTTTTTAGTGCTCCTATATTTCATTTTTAAAAATTTTATTCTATATTACTTTTACCGATATTACATTGTGAGCAAAGAGTTTGTAGATTATCGAAAACTGTTTCGCCACCTTTTGACCAAGGTATAATATGATCAACATGTAGTTCAATATCTCTATCTTTTGCTGGAGATTTACCACAAGCCTTGCATGTAAAGTTATCTCTTTTTAAAACTAAAAATCTAAGTCTCCAATTTGGGTTTCTACTTGTTTGATGTTTTTGGGGGATATTGTTTGTGTTATAATTAATTTGAACTGTTAATGGTTCATCATTTATATAATTGATAAACCGCTTTAAAGCTTCTGTCCACGAACCGAAAAAATGTATGTATGAAGATGAGCTATGTTTCGAGGGGTGTTTATTCATCTCGCTCATCGCGGGTTGCTTCCCGTAAAACTCCCAAACGTTTTTTATGTTTTCTAAGTATTCTTTTTCTGATGTTCCCCAGTTTCTACTTGAACATAAACCAGCTGCTTCTAATGCGTTCCTCAAAGTACCAAAATGATTTCTATACGAAGTTATAGAATAGTTGCTATGTAATTTAATATCATTATATTTTATTTGGGTAGTTTCTATTTTTTTAGAGACTCTTTTTAAATCGGCTATTAACATTTCTTTTGTTAATTTGTTGCAAGGTAACTTTACATCAAAACCATTCATTTGCAATATCCTTCTATAAAAATTGAATTGATATTATTATAACATGCTTTAATTATCAGTAAAATTAAATTTGGGTATTAGTTCAACTTCTCCGCCAAAGGATAACCCCTGTAACTGCAATGGTTACAGGGGTTAAATTTAATAAATATTCTTATTTGCCCGTGCCCTGCATGCTTTTTGCTGAACAGTTGTTCCTTTTCCGGCAAATCCATTCTGTATATGCCCAATGAAAAACAGGCTGACGGAAGGGCAGCCTGTTTTTTTTCGTAAAATCCGGCCGAGCCTTATTCAGCAGGTTTTTGCTGAATACTTGCCCTAAACTGATCTGTCAGGGCGTTAATATCTGTTTTTAACTTCATTTTGGTCGCGGCGTTCTGTTCTTTTAATGCGTTGTAGTTTTCTCTGCTTAAAACTGTTTTTTCCCCATTTAATATAACCGTAATCGTATCCGACCCAACAGGATCATCCTGAACTGATTGGATAAAAGTCTCCATACGGTTTACCATTTCTTTTGTTGCCGATTGAATAAGAGCAGACAGTTTCGCGCTGTCGAGCGTATTTGACATACTTGTTTCCTCCCATTATATACTGTTGCTGTGGCTGGTAGCTTACTATTTTGCAAAGCGGTATAGCGTCGATCACATTTTGAGACGCGAGCGTATCGGCCAGATAGACGATGCCGTTGCTGCTTTTATAGATGTAACCCGTAAAAAAGGTCCTTGCAAGGTTTATTTGCAGTTATGTGCCGGAAGCGCAATACGCTTGCAACGGAAGCTGTAGTTCTGTATAACAGCAGCCCCGGCTATCTGCGTACTCGTTGTTTAAAGCGCCTTGTGCGGGAGTGGATGCTGATTGCAGATACTCCCGCAATTATAAGGCAAAGAGAGTATAGGCGTAATAGCGGCAGGTTCAAATGATAAGGCTTCCAGGGTATCTGTAAGGATCGCTATATCATTTCCCCTGATTCGGGCACGGCAGCAAATGTGCAGTCGGTGATATTGCCAAGGTTTCCCTCCGTCGGCAGGTTTTACGATCCGCAGGCATAGGACCCAACTTGGGATGCATTGGGCCCGAAAAGTCGCCGTTTGTACTACTGGATAACAGCTGGTCGCCTGATATTTGCCCACCGTGGCCGGTCATCGTCTGACTTTGGTCACTTTGCGCTTGGCCGCCACGGCCGGTTATAAATTGTGCCTGATTGCCCTGCGTTTGAGCCCCCTGTTTTTCGGCGCCCTGTGTGTTGGTTTGGTTTTCCTGGGCCTATTTAAATCACCCGGGTTTTGGTTCTGATTTTCCTTTTTTGACATACGTTGGAACAAGTTGGAGGACATGGTGCCGGTGGCGGGGCTGGCGTTTTGCAGCCGAACGAACAATTTTGATTGTGACAGGGCCGGCGACCAAATGAATTGTTTCTATCCGGCATGTTGTTGTATTTATATCATTTCAGAAAAAGTATCTCCTCTCCTCACATTTTTTGTATAGAATCATTCTCAAATCGAGCTGGAAAAGGATCAAGTCATTCTCTAGAATATAAAACATATTGATAGTTTTAACCGAACCGTGCTTCCCTTAGCCATAAACAGCGATTGCCCATAGCGCGCAAATCCCGATCGTCGGCTATAAAAAGCGGCGTATGATCCGTTTCTTTATAATATAATATGCCGGAAGATGCGTGCTGGCACTATTCTTCCGCTATTTTTCCCGATAAAATTCGGGGCCACCTACGATAAACCCTTATGCATATCCGGCAGGCGCCTTGCTGTCTAAAGACTTTTTCTGATCGCCGTTATGAACGGTGTATAAGAAGTATGCAGTGGCTGAAAGCCTCAAGGTGTAACAACAAAAAAGACAAATATATATTGTCCTGTTTTTTGTATATATTTTTTCGCCGGTTTGTTGCAACAGAATAACAAACAAAAGTTGTCCTGTCCCATGCCCGCTCTTTGCGGACTTAAAGGATATTCCTTCTTTTTCGCCGCCTAAAACCCGTAAAGAGCATATGTCCGAGTTTTAGGCTATCCTGACGTCCGTCGTTTTGAAAGGCAGAGCAGGGCAGGCATCTGTGCTATAATGAAATAAAGTAAACAGAAAGGAACGGATAGACATGTCTGTTATTGCGGCTTTTGTTGTGCCGCACCCGCCGATTATTTTGCCGGAAGTGGGGCGCGGTGCGGAAAAAAAGATCAGTAAGACGGCGGAAGCTTATCAGAGCGTCATGCGCAGAGCATCCGAACTTAGGCCGGATACGATTGTCCTTACAAGCCCGCACACGGTGATGTATGCGGATTATTTCCATATATCGCCCGGGGAAACGGCATACGGCGACATGGAGCAATTCCGTGCCGGAACCGTACAGTTCCGCGAGGAATACGACGCGGCGTTCGTAGAGCGGCTTGCACGGAACGCGGCAAATGGAGGTATACCGGCCGGGACGCTGGGGGAGAGGGACAAATCGCTCGACCATGGGACGATGATACCGCTGTATTTTCTAGATAAATTTTATACGGATTATAGATTGGTCCGCATCGGGCTTTCGGGGCTTAGCCCGCTTATGCATTACAAATTGGGCCAGTGTATAGAAAAGACGGCCGGCGAGCTGAAAAGACGGGTTGTGCTGATCGCCAGCGGGGATCTTTCGCATAAACTTAGGGAAGACGGGCCTTATGGATTTGCGCCGCAAGGGCCTGCCTTTGACAAACAGCTTACCGAAGCACTGGGGAAAGGCGATTTTCTTACGGTGCTCGGCTTTTCGCCGGATTTTGCGGAGGCGGCGGCCGAATGCGGACTGCGCTCCTTCCAGATTATGGCCGGTACGCTTGACAGAAAGGCGGTCACGCATACGCTTTTATCTTACGAAGGCCCTTTCGGGGTAGGGTACGCCGTGGCCGCTTTTGAGGTGACCGGTCCGGACGAAAAGAGAAATTTCGGCGAACAATTCTACGATCTCGAATGTGCGCGCCTGGATAAGATAAAGAAGGGGGAGGACGCATATGTCCGTCTGGCCCGGTACAGTATTGAAACGTATGTCAGAACGGGAAGGCAGGCCAGGCTCCCCGACGGGCTTCCGGAAGAAATGCTTGGCAAACGTGCCGGCGCGTTTGTTTCGCTCAAAAAACAGGGGCAGCTCCGCGGCTGTATAGGGACGATCTCTGCCTCGACGGACAGTATCGCGAAGGAGATTTTGCAGAACGCCGTCTCTGCGGCTGCTTTTGATCCGCGTTTTTCACCGGTCACTCAGGAAGAATTGCCGGAGCTTGTCTATAGCGTGGATGTTCTGGCAGATGCGGAAAAAATATCTTCTCCGGACCAGCTGGATGTGACGCGCTACGGTGTGATCGTTGAAAACGGGGGAAGGCGGGGGCTTCTGCTGCCCAACCTGGAAGGAGTAGACACGGTGCAGGAGCAGATAGAGATTGCAAAGAGAAAGGCCGGCATAGAACCCGACGAAAAAGTCAGCCTCAGCCGCTTTGAGGTGGTGAGACATAAATGATATGTGAAGTATGCCCGCATCACTGCGACATCAAGGAAGGCAAAACGGGTTTTTGCCGCGCAAGGGCGAATATCCGGGGGAAAATCACCTGCCTCAATTACGGGCGGACCACATCGCTGGCGCTTGACCCGATCGAGAAGAAACCGCTCAAGCGTTTTCACCCGGGCAGCATGGTACTGTCCACCGGCAGTTTCGGTTGCAATCTACGCTGCGGTTTCTGCCAGAACTTTGAGATATCCATGGCCGGCGGCAGCATAAAGACCGTCTATCTGTCGCCCGAAGACCTTGTCTCCAAGGCGGTGGAACTCCGGCCGTATGGAAACATAGGGATCGCGTTTACCTACAATGAACCGCTTGTCGGTTATGAGTATGTCCGCGATTGTTCCATTCTTGCGCATAAAAAGGGGCTCAAAACGGTACTTGTCACAAACGGAATGATATGCGAAAAACCTCTTAAAATACTGCTCCCGCTGATCGATGCGATGAACATCGACCTCAAAGGGTTTTCCGGGGCTTTTTATAAAAAGATCAGCGGGGATTTTGAAACGGTAAAGACGGCGATCCGGATTTCTTCTCAGGCCTGCCATGTCGAGGTGACCACGCTGATCATTCTCGGCGAGAACGACAGCGCCGAAGAAATGGAGGAGGAAGCCGTATGGCTTTCTTCCCTCGGTCCGGAAATCCCGCTGCACGTGAGCCGCTTTTTCCCGTGCTATAAGATGCTGGATAAACCACCCACCCCGGTTGAGACCGTCTATGCGCTTTCCGAGGTCGCGTCGCGGCACCTCAGCTATGTTTACACGGGCAACTGCTGAGGCTTTCCTGCGCGCAGGAAAGCCTTTTTGCAAACGGGCCTGCGATTCCCGCAATCGCCGCGCAGGAACACATTGCAACTTTTCTCCCGTGCCGCCGAAGGAGAAACTTTATGTCCGAGTCTGCAAAAACGGGATCACCCGGTCCAGGACGTTGTAGACGACGTGCCCGGTATTTTTCAGCAGGGATATCGTTGGCTGGGGAAGGAGTTTTTTCAGTCGGTTGATGCACTTCGGTACGTTTGTGAGCTTGTCGTCTTCTCCCGCAATGTACAGCACGGGCATGGTAAGGCGGGCCAGCTCCGAATCCCGCAGAACGGGGACATTCCCCGTGTAGGGCAAATAGTTCTCTGAAATAATGGCCGTGTAAGCCAGTACTTCCTGCGGAAGGGAGTCGTTTCCGCAGACCATGCGCATGATTGCTTCGGCGCCTTTCCTGCCTCTCAAACTGTACAAAATGAGTTGAAAGACAAAGGAAGGCCGGACCGGCGCAATCCCGGAAGCCGCGAGCAATACGGCCTTGTCGACTTTTCCCGGGAAAACGGAGGCAAATTTCAAGCACATCCACGCTCCCAGAGAATTCCCCATGACCGAAGCTTTTCGGACGCCGAGCGCATCAAAAATTTCTCCGATCCATACCGCATAGCCGTCAGATCGCATATCCGGCCGGGTTTCCGCACTATGACCGGCGTCTCCGATCAGGTCCACTGCGAATACGTGGCATGTCTTCGTTAGTTCTTTGATGTCGGCAAACCAGGATGCGCTGTTGCTGCTGGACCCGTGGAAGAGAAAAAGAGGCGGCAGGTCTTGCGCGCCGGATTCCAGCACATAGGTTGGGCCGTAGGAAGTGTCGACGTATTGCTCAAAATACAAAAAATCAAACAGCGACAGCAGTTTTTCATACTGCTCTATGATACGCTGGCGGCCTTTTTTTGATCTGAAAACGGAAGCAGGTTCTTTCTTTATTCTCCTGTTGCTATTCATTTTGTTTTTCCCCCAATTCGTTTAGCGAATGCATGATTACTTCCATGAAGGCCGGGCTTCCCCAAAGCATGATCCGTACGCTATGGTCCGGTTCGACAAACTGTGAAGTCATCGAGGTATATCCATACTCGGAAGAATTTGCATGCAGGGAAGCGGTGATCCAGTTCATGAGATGGACCGCCTCGGCATTGCTTTTTACCGGGATATCGATGACTGTTGAAATTTTGATGGGTCCCGCCAGCCCGATAATCGTCTGCAGCCCCGACGAAGTGTCGGGGATCGGGTTTTCGGTCGTTCCTTCCAGGAAAGTACTCAAAGAATGGCCTGTCACACGCCATTCTTTACCGACTTTTTGTGCCGGGAGGCGGCCTTCGCGCATGTATCGCTGGATCGTCTTTGGATGCATATCGAGCATTTTTGCGATTTGTTTGACGGAATAGTATGTTTCTTTCATATCAATCAGCTCCTAAAAATTACTTATTAGTCCATATAATGGAATAATAAGTAATAATAAGGAATATGTCAAGAGGATTTATACGAAAAATTGATATTTTTTTGAAGTACATTCTTGGCCACGCCTGATCATGCCGGTAAGCGGCGGATGCAACCACCGAAGAGGCTTATGAAAAAGAAGGACGGTATCTTGTCGAGTTCGGTTGCGACAGGGAAGTCCGTTTCATCATAGCAAGGCATGCCTTACTATGTCAGCTTTTCCATCCCGCAATACAAAGACCGCCAAACCAGGGGAACAGGAAAACCACCACATGTTCCATTTTGTCTCTTAATGCCTGCGGGATGGACTGCAGTTTGGGCAAAATGACCTGTATATTACAGCCGGTTTTGTGAAGCGCGGGCGGGAGAGCCCCGCCCGCGTCGCCTAAACCGCCGGTTTTTATAAAAGGAGTTGCTTAAAATATGGCAAACAGGATGCTGGCGGTTTTCCGCATCGCACGATTGCTCCTTCCGTTTCTTCCTGTTGGTGTGGTGTCTATGCCAGGATCGCCTTCATATTTCGCTTGTATTCTTCCACACCGGGCTGGTTGAAGGGGTTCACGCCAGACAGATAGCCGGAGATCCCGCAGGAGAGCAGAAAGAAATAGGTCAGAGCGCCATAGGTTTCTTCGTTTATCGTTCCGGCGTCGATGTCTATGACCGGTACGCCGCCCGCAATATGCGCCTTCTTTGTGCCTGCGATGACGGCGTTGCAGAATTCCGCATAGCGCTTGCCGCCCAGCCAGTCGATTCCATCGACCAGCGGACTATCTCCCGGGATAACCAGATTGCTTTGCTCGCGAAACAGGAGCATCGTTTCAAAAAGGTTCCGTTCCCCGTCCTGGATCAGCTGCCCAATGGAATGAAGGTCTGCCGTCATGTTGGCGCTGGCCGGGAAAATTCCTTTCTTATCTTTTCCTTCGCTTTCGGCAAACAGTTGTTTCCACCATTCCGCCGTGTAGCGAAGAGCGGGTTCAAAACCGGAAAGGATCTCGATCTTTTTCCCGCTCTGGTAGAGAGCCTGGCGCATCGCCGCATAGACGGAAGCGTCTCCGCCGTTGTCGGAAAGTAAAGACTCCATCTCCGTGCGGGCGCCGGCCAGGACTTTTTCAATATCGATGCCGGCCACCGCCATGGGTAGCAGACCGACCGGCGTGAGGACGCTGTACCGGCCGCCGATGTCTCTGGGAATGATAAAACTTTCCCAGCCATGTAGGATAGACGCTGCGCGGAGATATCCTGTTTCGGCGTCTGTAATGGTATAGATACGGCTATCCGCCTGTTTACCATAGCGTTTTGTCAATAGCTTGCTAAAAACGCGGAACGCCGAAGCCGTTTCGGCGGTTGAACCGGATTTGGAGATCACGCATACGGAAAAATCCCGGGCGTCAACTAAACGGATGATCCGTGCCAGCTGTGCGCCGGATGCGTCGTTCCCGGAAAAATAAATATCCGGCGTATTCTTGGACAACAGGTTATACTCTGGAGACCGCAACATATCGACCGCGGCTTTGGCACCCAGATAGGACCCGCCAATGCCCAGCACTACGAATACTTCGGATTCGGACTGAATTTTATCCGCAGCTATTTTGATGCGTGCCAGTTCGCTTTCGGCATAATTTTCCGGATATCTGACCCATCCGGTGAATGCCGCGCCGGCGCCCGTCCCGGACAGCAGCGTATGCAGGGCGGCGTCCGCCGCCTGCCGTACAGCAGAGGCGTTATTGCAAAAACCATATGTACCAGAGACATCGACTTTTATCATAGGAAATGACCTCCTGTTTATAATTCCGGATAGATAAAAGAAAAACGAATATATGTTTTAAAGGAGATGTTTCTCCTCAACGAAAGGAACATCCAGTGTACCGCAGTATTTGGCACCCTGTTGTATAACAAGGTTTTTATCTGTTGTTGCCTTTCCCGAAAGCGCACCGCTGCGGACACGCATCTGCGGCATAACGATGCTGTTCCGGGCGAGCGCATCCGGTTCCACCTGTACGCCACGGAACAGGATGCTGTTTTCCACGGTTCCTTCGATACTGCAACCGGGATTGACAAGAGCGATCGAACAGCATGGAGGCCGTGGCCGGCGGTTTTCCCGTGGCAAAAGCAAATGGATCGGCCTTATAAAAGATTTCGCCGCGTTGAGGTTCGATCACATAGTTACACAGACCTCCCGTTTGGGCTCCCGGAACAAATCCTTCCCGGATACCACTGCTCCCGACCGGTTCCATACGATATTCCCGCATATTCCAGCCATTGAAAGATCCGCACATCCAGACATTTTTGACGTCCGGCACCCAGACGGCGAAATGAAATCCGGTACCGCCGTTTTGCGTGCCCGGAGGACTGCCCAACCGGCCGTAGCACTGATAATCCGCGCCTTTTCCAAACAGGCAGCACTTTTTTTCGGTCATGTATTTTTCGGGCAACGACATCCTTCCTTGCAAATTTCTCGCCGTCCTATTTTTTTTGCACCTGCCGGGAAACCGACATGCCAAAAGCGGCAGAGAACAGATGCGGCTTTTTCTCCAGGGGCCAGGGGCCCGTTTGCCATGTAATAGATAGAAAGAAATAGACACCTTTACGACGATCAAACGCTTCCGGACCCGCCGACGCTGTACACCAATTGCCGAACGGGTGTACAAAAACTATACAAAGGCAACAGGCAACATATCATTTATACTGATAACGGGCGTTACAAAAAAACACATCTTCCTGCGCGCTGTGCGGCGGAGCGGATAGGGGGGAATTTAAAATGCCGTACAACATTTCCTCACGCTTCTCTGAAACAAGCAGCCTGACCGGAAACTTTGTGCGGCATATGCTATACGTTTTTTACCCCGAGAACCTTTTCGGTTGTTCAAATTTGTTACTTAAATCCCACTATGTCTTAAGCTTGCCTGCTCAGTACGGATCGTGTTGCGTTTTCCAGAAATCATGACAACAAGCTCCTTAATAAAGGATTTCTTTCTTGCTTAAAGAATATCATACGCCAAAGGTTTCTGCAAGAACCTCCGAGAATTATTCGGAGATTGTTTTTATGTTCCGGGAAATAGGGACAGCCTAAAAATGAAGGCAGATGTGAAAGACAGAAATTCCCACGGAATCCCATATTTTCTCAAGAAGGATGCAGTAGAAAAAAATACATAGAGGGTGTGTCTGTGTGGTATGCCTACTTTTCCCCGTGGCCGGCGAGTGCGGCGATTTTTGCAATCTCCGCATCCAGTTCTGTGCCCAGCCCGACGATATCCACACCCAGGAACCCGCGTATGAGCAGAGAGATCGCTTCCTGTTCCTCCATCCCGCGGGACATAAGATATTCTATCTGTTCGGGCGCAAGCTTTCCGATGCTTGCCTCATGGCTCATACGCGCGTCCGGATGGTGAGACTGCAGGCCTGGCACCGATTCGATGCGTCCCTGCCCGGTCGTATCCAACAGCATACCGGCACAGTCGACATGGGCCTTGCAGGGAGCGTTGCCGATGAGCAGCCCGCCTTGGTGCATGGTTCCGCCGGTACATACGCCGCGATGCACAAGCTCGGCACTCGTATCTTCCGCATTGAGGTAGACTTTTCCGCCCGTCTCAAGGACGGAGCCGGGACTATCCAGCACGATCGTCAGATATTTTGCGGACGCGCCCTTCCCGTTGAGGAAAGTCTGGGGGTTGGTCATAACATGTTTGGGCGCCCGCAGGGAGATGAAGTTGCTTTCGTACCGCCCGCCTTCTTCCACAATGGTTCCGGCGCGGGGATATACCAATACTTCCGAACCCCATGAATGCACCATTGTGCTCGTGAGTATCGCATTTTTCCCTATAAAATATTCTTCGACCGCAAAGTGCAGCCCGCTGTGGACATTGTGCCGGGTGGCACATCCGGTTATGAGCTGCAATTGTGCACCCTCCTCTAAAATGACGATATTATGCACCATCTGCGCAAGCTTTTCACTGGCCATGTACATGGCCGCCTGGCAGGGCAGCGCGACCTTCTCGCCTTCCTGGACATGGATGAAAAAACCGAGCGGCTTTTCCTGCGCGGCGCAACGTGCCACCGCTTCATCGTAATCGGCGGAGATCGCCTTGAACAAATACTTCTCACGCAGCCAGTCGTAACGCGCGAGCGCGGTGGAAAGCGGCAGTATCTCAAATCCTTTGGTATTGTTTTGCAGATAAATGGTGTGGTGGTCGCGTACCACCATGGTGGCGGAACGCTGTGTATCATGCAGCAGAACGCCGGTTTTGGCTAGTTGCGCCGCGTCTTCCTGCCCGATCTGTTCGGGTGTCAAATCGGGCGAAGCATCCCCTGAGGGTTGCGTAAACTCTGTTATGTCCGGTATACGAGGGTGTTTTTTGTCGTCACGCATTTGCTTCACCTCCCATGCAGCGGATACATTCCGCATACCCGCATTTTCCTATGGTATCCAGGATTATCGCCGGATTTCCCGAACAACCGATCCTTCCGTTGTACATTACGTGCGCCTTATCCGCATGCAGATATCTGAGGATACTGCCGCCGTGCGTGATGATCAGCCCCGCTTTTCGTTTGGCCGGGCGATCTTCCCGGGGTGAGTATAGCTTGTTGATCAGCGTGCCCACCAGCGAAAGTGCCTCGATATCGACGCCGGAATCAGGTTCGTCCAGCATGGAAAAATTGGGAGAAAGCGCCAATAATTGTAATAATTCTGCACGCTTGATCTCCCCGCCGGATAGTCCCTCGTTAATGTTGCGGTCTAAAAATGCGTCCATTTGCGTCGCTTTTGCGAGTGCGGCCAGTTTTTTTTCCGGGTTTTTTTCGTTATGCAATATATGCAAAAGGATACGGCGGAGTGTCACGCCGTTGATTGTCGGCGGCCGCTGTTGCGCGATCGCGATCCCAAGGCGTGCGCGCGTACTGACATCCAGGTTTGTGATATCCTGTCCCTTGAACAGGATTTTTCCCTTTGTAACCGTATAATTGGAAAACCCCATGATCGTCATCATCAGCGAAGTTTTGCCGCTGCCGTTTTGTCCAAAAAGAGCATGCACTTCGCCTTCCGGAATGGAAAGATTCAGATGGGATAAAATCTGTGTTCCGCCGGTTTGGACGCATAGGTCTTTGATTTCCAGAATGTTTGTATATGTTTTCATGAAACGATTCGTTCCTTTTCTACCCGATCGCGGACATCGAACATGGTGTAAACAAATGGAAGGATCGGGATGATTCAATTTATAAAACGAAACAGCCGTAAATTTCTATGTTTGCCGCCCGTGTTTTTCAGGTGCTCTTTTATTATATAATTTATGGACAAGAAAGAAAAGAAAATCTTGCCTGCCATAAGATTTTTTTGAAAAAAGGCAGAGAACAGGCACGGATAGAACGGCTGCCGCAAACATCTCCGACAGGGATTTTTTCCCGATTTCTGAAGGACGCACTTGGTCTATAAGAAAAGACGGTCGGAAATAGATATTCCGCGCCGCCTTTTCAAAAAAACGCTTTCATTTGACAGGCATGCCTTATACTTGCTTAATAAAAAACGATGCTGTTGATAATTGCCTCGATTTCCGGGTCGGTATCGTAGCCGGCGCCGGTGCATTTGATACTGAGCATCACGCCGTCTTCCATACGCAGATAACAGGCCTGCTCGATACCGGATGCCGTAAAAATAGTCGTCCAGAATTTTTTGCCCAGCAATTCTACTTCCGCCGGAGCCGTGCCCTCATACATCTCCGCCGTGCTTGCCACCTGTTGTTTTGCATGGTCTTCGTTTTGATTTTCGCCGCGGAAATGCACATCGACAACCTCTCCGCTCATTTTGTATAGCTGGAGACCGCCTTCCACGTCCATGATTTCCCATCCCGTGGGCACAGTAATGGAGAATTTGTCAGTTTCGTGGACCTCTCCGTCCATCGCGGCAGACCCGGCTGATTGTGTGTCGGCGGCATCCGCAGGACTCGATGCGCCGGGATTGCTTTTTGCCATACAGGCTGAGAGGGTCAGCAATATTCCAAAAACGATAGATATAATAGCAAATTTTCTCATGATTTCTAACCTTGTTATTTATGTTTTACAAAAGATAGTTTGCGCCCGGCTATTTGAAAAAAGACAGCGGGCATAAGAACCCGCTGTCTACTGGGCCCGATTTTTTCTTATTTTCTGGCGTATAGCAATCTGCTGTCCTTATCGTTGTAAAGATACCAGAAATGGTTTCTTGTCGGTTCCGGATGATGCAGATCCGTCGGCGGGCAGTCGAACGTCATGTCGCAGAGGTCTGTTTTCTCAAGGTACAGGAGATGGTGTTGGAAAACACCTTCCCGGTCTTTATACCACTCTTCCCACGGATACCCTTTTTCTAACATTTCGTCCGTAGGGATCGCGTGTACGATGAAACCGCCGTTGAACCATCTGTATGTTGCATATTGCGCGTCCGTTTCTTCCGTGAGGTCTTTGATGACGTTTTCTCCGCCAAACCCCATGTTGTCGAAAGACTGCAGAACGCCATTTTCGGTAAGCATTTTTTTCAGTTGCATAGGCACTCCTCCCAAATTTTATATATATATATAGAGTATAGAATGAATATATGGAACATAGTTCCGGCAATATTCTTTGTATACACTATAACACATTTTTCAAAAATAATCTTGCGGGAAAGATAGTTTTTTTTGCATAATCCTCATGTAAAAAGAGAAATTCTACAAAATTTTCTAAAATTTTCTAAAAAAGTATTTGACAATCCTATTTTCTCATGCTATTGTTTATCTATAATTCAATATTTTGGCAAACCTATCGAAAGGTAGCGACGCAAAGCTAAAGGGCCTAAAGGCAGTCGCCTATGGTCGCCAGTTGCAATCCCCCCCGACATTCTTTGTATAAGAAGAATGCCCGGTTAGTGACAGCTGGAAGAAACGACGGCTGTTTTTTTAACGAATAGAATATTTGGCAAACCTATCGAAAGGTAGCGACGCAAAGCTAAAGGGCCTAAAGGCAGTCGCCTATGGTCGCCAGTTGCAATCCCCCCGACATTCTTTGTATAGGAAGAATGCCCGGTTAGTGACAGCTGGAAGAAATGACGGCTGTTTTTTTAACGAATAGAATATTTGGCAAACCTATCGAAAGGTAGCGACGCAAAGCTAAAGGGCCTAAAGGCAGTCGCCTATGGTCGCCAGTTGCAATCCCCCCGGCATTCTTTGTATAGGAAGAATGCCCGGTTAGTGACAGCTGGAAGAAATGACGGCTGTTTTTTTAACGAATAGAATATTTGGCAAACCTATCGAAAGGTAGCGACGCAAAGCTAAAGGGCCTAAAGGCAGTCGCCTATGGTCGCCAGTTGCAATCCCCCCGGCATTCTTTGTATAAGAAGAATGCCCGGTTAGTGACAGCTGGAAGAAACGACGGCTGTTTTTTTAACGAATGAAGATATTGGCATAAGGAAGAAACGTGTTGTGTTTAATTACATCGGGATTTTTTTCGCCGGGATATTGGCAGGCGAGGGATTGCGAAAATTGACTGGCATTGTGATCCGGAAAAGGACAAACTCCCCGGGGAAATACATATGCATAGAAGGAAAAGCAGCGATGCTGGCATGGCCGCTGGCAACAGGATGCATCTGGCTTTTTCTTGCAATCCTGCACGGGATCCAGATAAAAACGCTGGAATATCTGCTGGTCTTTAGTACGTGTTTGGTTTTGTCGGTGGCGGATATCCGTATCCGCAAGATTCCGAACGGTGCATTGATCACATTGTTTTGTATAGCGGCCGGCGGTCTGTTATGGAAGGAGCCATTGGATCTGCCGAGCCATTTATGGGGATGTGTTTTAGGGGCGGGTGTATTCTTACTGCCGTTGTTGATTTGGAAACAAGTGGGCTGGGGCGATGTGAAATTTGCCGCGGTCATAGGATTTTATCTTGGGGTGCGGTATGCCGTGCTGGCAGCTTTTTTCATATCCATACTGCTGTTGCTGTATACGGGATTTCTGTGGATTACGAAGAAAGGCGGCCTGCATTCTGCGGTCGCGCTGGGCCCCTGCATGTCGGCCGGATTTTTGGTGGCCCTTGTACTGATGGGACATCAAATAGGGATGGCCTGCTGAATTTTTTAACTGTCGACGTTGCGCATCGTTGAATAGTAACAAAAAAAGGAGAAAAAGGAAAATGAAAAAAGTGCTCAACTTCTTTAAGAAAATGGTAAAGGCGGAAAAAGGCCAAGGCATGGTGGAATATGGACTCATCATCGGTTTGATTTCCATTGCTTTGATAGCGGCACTGGTAATATTTGCTCCGCAGATCGCCAGTGTCTTTGAGTCTGCGGGAGCTGCATTAACAGGGCAAGCTTCAACATCGGTATAATGCAGCCACTCGTATTTTTTGCGGTACCGCCCGGATTCCGGGCGGTATTGTAAACAAACGGCCCGGAGATTTCGGGGGTGTGATTTTGTTCAAGCGGTTATTCAGGGTATCCAAAAAAGAAAATGGCCAGGCCATTGCGGAATTGGCGATCATTCTGCCCGTTCTTCTGATTTTGTTATGCGGTATTATCGATATAAGCTGGGTCAGTTATAACAAGCTTACGCTATCGTATTGCAGCCGGGAAGGAGCCAGATACGGCATTGTCCATGCGCAAGACGCAAATGCCGTCCAACAGGTCGTCGACCGCGTTTTGCAAGTTGCTCCCGGCAGTATGCGGGATACGGTAACGGTGACCGTCACGTATTCCAATGTTATGTCTCCCTCTCTAGGAGATATCAGCGTACGGGTCAGCGCCGTCGTTGAGAACCTGACGCCGGTCATGGGCAGTATTTTTTCCGGCGATGTATTGCAATTGTCCTCCGAATGCGTGATGAAGGTTGAATAATGAAAAAAAAGCTATGTATGCTTGGGAATAAAGAAGGCGGATATTCGGCAATGTTTGTCGTCCTCTCCCTGTCCTTCCTTTTGTTATTTGCGTCGTTGGCGGTGGATTTTGGTTTGGCATATTTGAAAACCGTCGAAGCGCAGAACGCGGCGGATGCGGCGGCGTTGGCCGCGGGCATGCTTTTGCCGGTGGATGTGGACGATCTGGCCGCAATCGCGGCGCTCAAGGAAACGGCAGTCCTGTATGCCGCAAAAAACGGCGCTTCGGCTCTTTCCACGGAGAACGTCACATTGGGGGCGGAAAACTGCGGCCAATATACGAGCCTGGAAGTGGAAGTCTCATGCGGCATAGAGCTGAATATCGGGAAGATTTTCGGTGTGGACTTCTTGCACGCGACCAGGCGGGCGCAGACGGCCGTATCCGTCTGCAAGAGCATGAGCGGGCTCGTCCCGCTGGGCGTCGATTATCAGCAGCTGGAAACGTTGATAGCCAAGGGCAATACGACGCATATTTATCTGAAATATGGCGGCGGCGACGGGGATACGGGTTCCTACGGCGCCATCGATATGGATGGGGTGATGGGCGGCGGCGCCTCCGACTTTGAGACATGGCTCACCTATGGCTATGATGGGTTGATCGAAGTGGGAGAAAACCTGTTGCCCGTGGAAAAAGGCAATATGGCCGGGGCCACTTACGACGCCATGGCGGCCCGATACAATGCGTGCACGCATTTCACCGAAGACGGCGGCTGTACGGCGGAACACTACGATCCGGATTGTCCCCGGCTGATCAAAGTCATGGTAATTGAAAAAGTCGGCACCAGCTATGTGAAAGTGCGCGGCTTTGCAGCGTTTATCATTGAGGGCGTATACGACGATGTGATTATCGGTTCCTATGTGAAATATCTGGAGGACGGCGATGTAGAGACAGACACCTCCTGGGATTCCGCCGGGTATGGCGTGTATGCGTTCGGCCTCTGTGGTTAACAGGCGTTCCCTTATGGAGGAAAGACTTGAAGAAGGTATATTTTTTTGCGTCGCTGTTTGCAATCCTGACGGGCATCGCCGTTTACAGCTATATGAACAGCCTCAAAACTACGCCTGTAACGGCACAAACGGTACAAGTGGTCGTGGCTGTGAAGAGCATCCCCCAAAAAACGGTGATCACCAGTGATATGGTGAAAGTCATCGAGTTCCCGGCGGAAGCCGTAAACAGCCTGGCGGTACGCTCGTTGGCCGATGCGGTAGGAAAAGTGACCAACAGTTCCATAGAATCGGAGGAACAGATTTTACAGACCAGACTGCGCGATGCAAGCAACGCGGAAAACGGCCTTTCTTTTTGCATACCGGTCGGCAAACGGGCCATGTCGGTGGAAGTGAGCGACGTTTCCGGCGTTTCGGGATATTTGCAAAAAGGGGATATAGTCGATATCCTTGTTTCGATATTGATGGATGCGGAGGACGGAACCGGTACAAAGATCTCCAAAACCGTATTGTTTCTCCAAAACATAGAGATCCTTGCTACGGCCACGGCCTCACAAAACAGCAACGGAGCGGGTACGACGGGATATAGTACGGTCACGCTGGCCGTAACGGCATCGGAAGCCGTACGGCTGTTCTATGCACAGATCAATGGGAAATTAACGGTTATATTGCGCCCGTATCTGGAAAGCGCACGCGAGGAAGTCGGGCCATACGCGCCATGATCGAACAGAAAAGAGGATGTGCGGGGTGGATAAAATCAAAGTAATGGCGGTCCTGGACGACGAAGTTTTCAAAGCGGAGATCAAGCGCAAGCTGACACAGGAGGATATCGCGTTTGTCGGGTTTGCCAGGCTGCTGGAAAAAGTGACGGACAAGGTTCGCGGCATACTGCCCGATGTGGTGGTCATAGCGGGAGAAAACGAAGAGGAAGCGCTCCGGTGTGCGAGAGAGATCTATATTTCGCTGCAGGGATGTTCGATTTTATTTTTACGCGCGCATATTGAGCTGGAATTTGTGGAAAAAGCAATGCAGGCCGGTGCCCGTAAGGTATTGCAGATGGATTGCGAACCCCGCCTGCTGATGGAGAACATCCAGCGTTGTTTTGCGCTGGAACGGGCCAAAGCCAAAAACAGCGGCCTGCAGATCATGCGGAATTCTTCGAAAGTCATCACGGTTTTCGGTTCCAAAGGAGGGATAGGGAAATCCACCATTGCGTCCAACCTGGCCGTCTCGCTGATGCGTAAAGGGAAAAAAGTGGCCGTTTTGGATCTGGACCTGCAGTTTGGGGATATCAACCTTTTTTTCGATGTCGATCCAAAGGATACGATCGGTGACCTGGCTCAGGCCAAACAGAGCCTGGATGTCGAGACGATCCAGAGTTATATGGTGGAGCATACGACCGGCATCCATATTTTATGCGCCCCCAAAAGCCCGGAAATCGCGGAAACGATACAGGGGCGTTTTGTGGAAAAAATCATCAACACGATCCGCCCCTATTTTGATTATATTGTGATAGATACACTGCCTTATTTCGACGATATCTCCATTACCTGTATCGAACAGGCCGACATGATTTTGCAGATCATCACCCTGGATATTTCCGCACTCCGGAATGCAAGGATCAGCTTGGATATTTTCCATTCCCTGCTGCAGAAAGAAAAAGTGCACGTATTGGTAAACCGCTATTCTTCCGGGATTATTTCCATCAAAGATGCGCAGGGCATTTTGGATTATCCGGTGAACTATAAGATCCCCTGCGACTGGAAGACAGCCACCGCATCCCTTAACAGGGGGATCCCCATCATACTGGATGCGCCCCGTTCTCCGATCGGGAGAGAATTGATAAACTTAGGGGCGGCGATCCTGCGGGATACGGCGGCAAAACAACAAGTAGCCGCCAAGAAATAGGATGCATGGCCGGAAGGAGGGAACCTCTGTGTCTTTACTGCAAAAACTGGAAAAACAAAAATATACCGTCCAGTCGGATAACGACGAAAAGACAAGGCCGGAAGATCTATACAGGGGCATCAAAGACAAGGCCCACGAAGAAGTGGTCAAGGCGCTGGATAAAATCAGCACGATAGAAGACAGCAACAAAGAAAGCTTTGTCAAGAATGTCGTCGAGCAGGCTTTGGAACTGGTTGCCGGGGACATGAACCGCACCGAGCGGATCACGATCGGCCTGGAACTTTATAACGATGTGCTGGGGTATGGACCTTTGCAGGGCCTGCTGGACGACCCGGAAATCACCGAAATCATGGTCAACGGGCCGTATCATATATTTGTAGAAAAAGCGGGCAAGATAGAAGAAAGCCCGGTCCTGTTCCGGGATGTCGAACATGTGTTCAATATCATAGACAGAATCGTTTCCTCTGTCGGACGGCATGTGGACGAAGCTAACCCCATGGTGGATGCGCGGCTGTCCGATGGTTCCCGCGTCAATATCATCATTCCGCCGCTTTCTTTAGTAGGGCCGGTCATTACGGTCCGGAAGTTTTCCAAGCAACCGATAACCGCAAAAGATTTGCTGCGATTTGATTCGCTTTCGCCGCATATGCTCTCGTTTTTGGAAGCGTGTGTGAAGGGCCGGCTCAATATCATCGTTTCGGGGGGGACGGGCAGCGGCAAAACGACATTGCTGAACGTGCTGTCGGCGTTCATCCCTGCGAACGAACGCATCATCACGATCGAAGACGCCGCGGAATTACGGTTGCGGCAAGAACATGTAGTGACGCTCGAAAGCCGGCCGGCCAACCTGGAAAACAGGGGGCAGATCACGATCCGGGATCTTGTGCGGAATGCGCTGCGGATGCGCCCCGACCGGATTATCGTGGGCGAGGTGCGTTCCGGGGAAGCGCTGGACATGCTGCAGGCCATGAATACCGGGCACGACGGGTCGCTTACCACCGCACACGCGAACTCCCCGAGAGATACGCTTTCCCGCATCGAGACAATGACGCTGATGTCCGGCATGGATCTGCCCGTTCGGGCGATCCGGGAACAGATTTCCTCGGCGATCAATCTGATTGTCCAGCAATCCCGCATGCGGGACGGCAGCAGAAAAATAACGAATATTACCGAAGTTTTGGGTATGGAAGGGGATGTCATAACCCTGCAGGATATTTTTGTCTGTGAGAAGGAAGGGCTGATGGAGGGCAGCAGCACGTTGCGGACCCGCTTCAAAGCCACGGGGATCCGGCCGTATGCCTGTGAGAAACTGCGGGACAACGGGATCTATGTGGGGGAAGAGTGGTTCCGAAACGACTAGAGAGGAGAACATGGCGGTATTTTTTGTCTGTGTTACCGCCTGTACCTTTGCTTTTTTTCTGGTGCTATCTGTCGTACAGATCATAGGCGGAGAAAAAGAAGAGGTCCGGGAAAGGCTTAAAAGGATTTTCAGTGGGCAAGCGGAAAAAACCGATAGGAAAATCCGAAGAATCCAAAAGAAAAAAGAAAACAAACTGCCGGGTATCTTTAAAACCATTGGGCAGTATCTCTCTGATGAGCTCTCCCGTTCCGGGATAAAACTGCGGGGGGAGGAATTCCTTTTCATTTGGACGGTCCTTACACTGTTGCCCTGGGGTCTCTTCCTATTATATAAAGGAGACTGGCTGGTATTTTTCGCCTTTTCTTTATTGGGGTTTGTCCTGCCCGTATTTATGCTGAAACGCGCGAAGAACAAAAGAATTGCCCTCTTCGAAGAACAATTGAGCAGTGCGCTGATCATCATGGGAAACTGCCTTAGAAGCGGGCTTTCTTTTCCGCAGGCGCTGGACAGTATCGTACGGGATATGCCTGAGCCTATTTCCAAAGAATTTGGCCGTGTTGTGAAAGAGATCCGGTTTGGGGTCTCTATGGAGAAGGCGCTGGATAATCTGGCCGCACGGATAAAGAGCAAAGATTTCACGCTCCTGGTCTCGGCCGTACTGATCCAACGGCAGGTAGGGGGGAATCTATCCGAAATTCTCACGAATATTTCGGATACGATCCGGGACCGATTGAAAATAAAGGGGAACATAAAAGTCCTGACGACGACCGGGCGGGCCTCCGGCAAGATCGTGGGGTTGATCCCTGCGTTTATCCTGCTCGTCCTCATGGTCATAAATCCCGATTATGTCCGCTCTTTTTTTGAAACGCAGGCGGGCATCATCATGCTGGTCCTTGCAGCCGGGTTGGAACTGATCGGTTTTATGGTGATTCAAAAAGTGTCGCGCATCAAATTTTAGGAGAAGGATATGAATTATTTGATACTGTCCGCGATGTCTTTCTCTTTTACCCTGTTTGTAGCGCTGTTTCAGAAACTTGGAAAAGCCCGCGACGATAAGACGCGGCGGATACGCAGCATTTCTAAAAAAAATATAATTAAAACACTGGATGAAGAGATCGAACTGCCGTTTATGAAACGGTTTTTGCTCCCCGCCGTTTTGAAGACGCTCAAAGCGTTTTCAAAAATCTTTCCAAAAGACAAAAAAGAAGCGAAAAAATCCAAACTGGAGCAAAGACTTTTGCTGGCGGGCATAACGATCACCCCCGGAGAATTTTCCTCCGCAAGGCTGATCTTTACGGTCGGGACGCTCGCGTTGACCGTTTTGATTCTGGTGACGTTCAAAAATCTGGTGGCGCTCAAATTTCTGCTCTATCTTTCCGGAACGATCCTTGCCCTGTACGGTCTGCATGCCTATGTGTCCGCGAGGATAAAGAAGCGGCAGGGAGCGATCCGGAAGCAAATGCCGGATATAATGGATCTGCTGACGGTGAGTGTGGAAGCCGGGCTCGGGTTTGACGCCGCTTTGTTATACATTGCACAGTATAGCAAAGGTCCGCTGGTAGACGAATTCGGGACCGTGCAGAAAGAGATCCAGATGGGGCGTCCGCGCAGAGAAGCGTTGAAAAGGCTTGCCGAAAGGACCAACGTGCAGGAATTAAAGACTTTTGTAGGTGCACTCATTCAAACGGAACAGATGGGCGTATCGATTAAAAATGTCCTGCAGGCGCAAGCTTCGCAACTCCGCCTGTCGCGCAAACAGGCGGCAGAGGAAAAAGCGATGAAGGCGCCGATCAAAATGATGTTTCCGCTGGTCGTGTTCATCTTCCCCGTGATCTTTATCATATTGCTTGGCCCGACGGTTTTGCAGATCATTGAAGTATTCAAGGAATAGGAGGAAGGGGACGTTGAACAAAAGACGGCGGAATTTATACCGGATATCCAATAAACAGGGTGTGATAGCCGATCGGGTCCGGATCGCCGACGGGTTTTTTGCGAGATTATGGGGGTTGCAGGGGAAAAAAGAACTGAATGAAGGGGAAGGCCTGCTGATACGGCCCTGCCGGCAGATCCATACGTTTAATATGCGGTTTAGTCTGGATGTGCTGTTTTTATCCGAAGAAGGGATTGTCGTCCACATTGTTCCTTTTCTTGGGGAAAATGCGATCAGCGAATATATACGGGCGGCATACCAAGTTGTAGAATTGCGAAGCGGAACGCTGTGCGGGAAGAACGTCTCTGTCGGAGAAAAAATAACCATTGAGTAGAAATTTTGGGGGAATGACCGTGGGAACAGAAATGACACAGGAAAAGATAAAACAATTCCGGAAAACCAAAGGGGCTATCCCGGAATTTACCAAGGCGCTGATGGGTGGGTATCAATGCAAAGAAGTCGATGCCTATATTCTGAACGTGAAAGAGAATATGGACCATTCCCAAGCGCTGCTGCAGGAAAAACTGGAAGAATCTACAAATGAGCTTGCGCTGCTGTCCGGAGAAAAAGGAAAGTTGCTCCAGACAAAAAAAGAGTGTGAGGAAAAAATCGAACAGCTGGCGCTCGAGGTGCGCAGGAAAACCGAAGCGGAAACACAGGCGCGGGCAGATAACGCAAGACTACAGAAAACGACGGAAGCGCTGCGCCGGCAACTCGAAAGCGACGACAGGAAAAACAGCATCGAAGAAAATAAGCGGCTGACAGAAGAAGTGGAAGAACTGAATCTGCAGAGGGATCGGCTGACGGTGGAAAACAACGCTTTTAAAAAAACCGCCGAAATGCTGAACGAACGCATGGCCGAAATAAAAAAACAGAACGACGCCTTGAAGGCAGCCCTCGTTTCTGCGGCGGTCTCTAAGCGGAACAGCGAGATGGCGACGAATCTGAAGCTGTATGAATATAAGCAAAAACATGCTTCCAATATGGAATATGCGTGTAACAGTCTGTCGGAATTGGAAAAAACACTGAATGAAATGAAAGAGAATATGCAGGAAATGTATAAAAATACAAGGATGCAGACGGATATGGAGAAAGAAACTTCGGCGTAGCTTTTCTGCCCGGTCTTTATCTGTACAGAACGTTTCCCTGTGGGTTTTAAAAGACGCACAGGGTTTTTTTATTTATTCATCGGCAGAACGCTCCCCGCTTTTGTGCGGGTTTATCTTTTGGATTATGCAGTTAATGATTGACAACACAATTCTTTCGAAGTATCATTTATTTTGGGAGCTTTCTGTACAGTTATTTACACTTCGAACGATTTCAGCGTATATGCTCGTAAAAATCCTTTGCAGAGGATCATGTGCGCTTATTCATGCGAATAGGGAGTAGAAACATACCCCAAAATGCAGGAGTTGCCTTAACCTGTTATTAGAGGGGTTGATTTTTGTTTTTTGGGGCTGCAAAATTTTTAAACCGTATAGGATAGGGGACCTTGTCCTTTTAAAAAGTAGAAGAGCATCATTTGATGTTGAATGAAAGGGGATTGGAATGTATGCAAAATGACGATGATCGCAACTGCAACTGCAACTGCGATATTACAGAGGACAGCAGGTATGCTGTGCTGAAAGAATATATTGATTCGCTGCATGGAGCCCGCGATATTGGTGTTTTGGTTTTGCAAAAGGCGCAAAGTATCTTTGGATATCTGCCTTTGGAGGTACATAAATTTATTTCTGAGAATACCGGGATCCCGATAGCGGAACTCTACGGTGTGTCCACATTCTATAGCCAGTTTACGCTCAAACCGAAGGGAAAGCATCATATAGCGGTATGTCTGGGCACAGCCTGCTATGTAAAAGGCGGGAAAAAAGTCGCTGATAAAGTGGCGGAAACGTTGCATATCGAGATCGGGGATACGACACCGGACGGACTCTTCACATTGGATTCTACCCGTTGCCTTGGATGTTGCGGACTTTCTCCCGTTATGATGATCGATAACGATATCTATGCAAAACTGGACGATGTGGAGACGATTCCGGCGATTCTTGACAAATATAGAGAATAAATGGGGCAGAAGATAATGATTGAATTGAAAAATATTATAGAAAACGCAAAAAAAGACCTTACCGTGCGGGAAGGATACAGAGTCGTCGTGGGGATGAGCACCTGCGGACTCTCCGCCGGTGCAAAAGAAGTATATGATACGATCAAGACGGAAGTTGAAGCCAAAGGGCTGAAAAATGTCAGAGTCGTACCGACCGGTTGTATCGGTATGTGCATTTATGAACCGATCGTGGAAGTTTTTGGACCCGGCATGAACAAAATATCCTATATTCATGTAGACCCGGAAAAGGCGATTAAGATCGTGACCCAGCATTTGCAGGAAGGCAAGCCCGTTGAAGAATATATGGTTGTGGATGACGACGGCAAACGGATCGAAAGCCTGAACGATATTTACTTTTATAAAAAACAAAAACGGGTAGTCTTGCAAAACTGCGGGTTTATCAACCCGGAAGACATCCGCGAATATATCGCCATGGACGGATATAAAGCAGAATACGAAGTATTGAAAGAAATGACACCGGAAGCCGTAATCAATGTGATAACGGCGTCCGGGTTGCGCGGTAGAGGCGGCGCAGGGTTCCCCACGGGACGGAAATGGTCCTTCGCACATTCGTATCAGTCGGACCAGAAGTATTTCATCTGTAACGCCGACGAAGGCGACCCCGGCGCATTTATGGACAGGAGCCTGTTGGAAGGAGACCCACATTCCGTTTTGGAAGCCATGGTAATCGGCGGATATGCCATCGGGGCGACCAAGGGATTTATCTATGTGCGCGCGGAATATCCGATTGCCGTGCAAAGATTGGGGATCGCCATAGACCAGGCACGTGAACTGGGCTTTCTGGGTAAAGATATTTTCGGCAGCGGGTTTGATTTCGATATCGAGATCCGGCTGGGTGCCGGCGCCTTTGTCTGCGGAGAAGAGACGGCGCTTATCGCTTCTGTCGAAGGAAAACGCGGGATGCCCAGGAACAAACCGCCGTTCCCCGCGGAAAAAGGTCTTTGGGGGAAACCTACTTGTATCAATAACGTAGAAACGTTATCCAATATTCCGCAGATCATTTTGAAGGGAGCCGATTGGTTCCGCAGTTTTGGGACAAAAGGGTCTCCGGGGACAAAGGTATTCGCGCTGGGCGGGAAAATCACGCATACCGGTCTTGTCGAAGTGCCGATGGGCATCACGCTCCGGGATATTATCTATGATATCGGCGGCGGCTGTGCAAACGGGAAAGCGTTTAAAGCGGTACAGACGGGCGGACCGTCCGGCGGATGTATCACCATGGAAAACTTTGATACCCCGATGGATTTCGATACGCTGAAAGCGATCGGTTCGATGATGGGCTCGGGCGGTATGATCGTCATGGACGAAGACACCTGCATGGTGGATATCGCACGGTTCTATATGGACTTTATCGTGGATGAATCGTGTGGGCAATGTGTTCCCTGCCGCGAAGGTACAAAGCGTATGCTGGAGATTCTGAACAGGATCGTTAACGGCAACGGCACAATGGAAGACCTGACGGATCTGCAGGAATTAGGGGAGCATTTGCAGCTTACCGCGCTTTGTGCCCTGGGACAAACGGCGCCCAACCCTGTTTTATCCACGATCTACCATTTCAGGGATGAATACGAAGCACATATCAAAGAAAAGAAATGTCCTGCCGGCGTATGCAGCGCATTGCTGGACTATTATATTACGGACGCCTGCACAGGCTGCACAAGATGCGTGCGCCAGTGCCCGGTACATGCGATCACGGGCAAAGTCAAGGAGCGGCATGTCATTGATACGGCCAAATGTATCAAATGCGGCAACTGTATGAATGTCTGCTCGTTCAAGGCGATCGTCAGGAAATAGGAGGACAGCGAAACGATGAAAAAAGTAAATGTTACAGTGAACGGAATACCGGTCAAGGTTCCGAGCAACTATACGGCGCTGTTGGCGGCAAAAGAAGCGGGGTTTGATATCCCGACGCTTTGCTTTCTAAAGGATATCAACGAGATCGCCGCATGCAGGGTTTGCGTCGTCGAAGCCGATGTAAACGGCATTCCTATCAGGAATTTGCCTGCATCCTGTGTACTGCGCGTGCAGGAGGGGATGAATATACGGACGAATACCGCAAAAGTCAGGAAAGCGGTCCGGAAAAATGTAGAACTGATTCTTGCCAACCACAACAGGGATTGCCTGACTTGCAGCAGAAATGGGAACTGCGAATTGCAGAAATTGTGCAACGATCTGGGAATAGAGGAGATACCCTATACCGGTGAGAAGCGCAAGATATTTTTTGATAATCTGTCCTATTCTATCGTCCGGGATTCCAGCAAGTGTATTCTGTGCGGCCGGTGTATCAACACGTGCAGAAAAGTACAAGGGATCGGCGTCCTGGATTTTGCAGGCAGAGGATTCAATACGCAGGTGGCCCCGGCCTTCCATTACAGCATGAAAGATGCGAATTGTATTTTTTGCGGGCAATGCGTTAATGTCTGCCCGGTGGGCGCCCTGCATGAAAAAAAGGATATCGACCATGTCTGGGAGGAAATAGAAGATCCGGATAAATTCGTTGTTGTGCAGACGGCTCCGTCCGTCCGGGCGGCACTGGGGGAAGAGTTTGGGCTGCCCATAGGCACGGCGGTCACAGGAAAGATGGTCGCAGCGCTCAGGAGACTGGGGTTTGATAAGGTATTCGATACCAACTTTTCTGCCGACCTGACTATTGTGGAAGAAGGCATGGAACTCCTGAACAGGATAAAGAACGGCGGGAAACTTCCGCTGATTACTTCCTGTTCCCCCGGGTGGATCCGGTTCTGCGAGATCAA
Source organism: Christensenellaceae bacterium (assembly GCA_963665505.1). Lineage (GTDB taxonomy): Bacteria > Bacillota > Clostridia > Christensenellales > Christensenellaceae > QANA01. The sequence continues at coordinate 272,017 of OY762275.1, read as the reverse complement.
TTATCCGGAATTCCTGGAGAATGTGTCGACCTGCAAATCGCCGCAGCAGATGTTTGGGGCGATCGTGAAATCTTATTATGCCAAGAAGTTCAATCTGGATCCCAAGAAGATCGTCTGTGTTTCCATTATGCCCTGTACGGCCAAAAAGTATGAAGCCCGGCGGCCGGAAATGGAAGTCGACGGCATCCGCGATGTGGATTATTCTCTTACGACCCGGGAGCTGGGTGATATGATAAAACAGGCGCGGATCAATTTCCTGAATCTGCCGGATGAAAAACCCGACAGTATCCTGGGGGAATATTCGGGCGCCGGCGTCATCTTCGGGGCGACAGGCGGCGTTATGGAAGCGGCGATCAGGACAGTTGCGGATATTCTTACCGGTAAAGACCTGCAAAAAATCGAATATACGGAATGCAGGGGAATACAAGGGGTAAAAGAAGCTACGCTTACGCTGCCCATCGACGGGAAAGATACCGAAATCAACATAGCCATCACCAATGGGATCGCCAATGCCATCAAAGTGCTGGAAGCGATCAAGGCAGGGGGAAAACAGTATCACTTTATTGAGATCATGGCCTGCCCCGGCGGTTGTGTCAACGGCGGCGGCCAGCCCTACGTTTCTTCCAAACAGCGGCTGGATGTCAATCCGCTGGTAGGAAGGGCAAAGGCTTTGTATTCGGAAGACGAGAAGCAAGTCATACGTAAGTCGCACCAGAATCCGGAAATCAAAAAGTTGTATGCCGAATTCCTAAAAGAGCCCAACAGCCCGCTTGCCCACAAATTGTTGCATACGCACTATAACAAACAGGAAGTATTTTGTAAAAAATAAGGAATAAGAAGGCGCAGCGGATATCCGCTGCGCCTTCTTTCCTATGGATGCAAAACCAGAAAGGGTATCCGGTAAATAGGTAAACCGATATGGAAACCCGGCGATCTTTTCCCAGCTACAGTGAAAATTTGCCTGCTGTTTTTTAATATTATTGTATTTGCTTTTTGCAGGCAGTATACTTATATAAATAGGGGCACAGGAAAATTGAGGATAGGGGAGGGTGTATAGCGTGCTTATAAAAAACTGTATTGTATTCAACGGGGAAGAATTTATTCCGGTCGATGCGGTCGAATACCAAAATGGTATCGTGACACAAATGTACAGCGATTATTCTGGGGACGATTGTATAGATGCACAGGGACGTATCCTGTGCCCGGGATTTGTAGATGTGCATATCCATGGGAGTTTCGGCACCGATGTGATGAGTAAGAACGGTATTTCCACTCTGATCGAGAAACTGCCCACCGTTGGGACCACAGCTTTTTGTCCCACGAGCGTTGCGGAAACAGACGAGCATATCATAGATTTTTTGGGCTATGTGAAAGAAGAGATGCCCCGGACGGACGGCGCCCGCGTGTTGGGTGCACATTTGGAAGGCCCGTTTTTTGCCGAGGAAAACCGCGGTGCCCATGCGAGTGAGATGCTGCGCAATCCGACAATAGAAAACTATATGCGCTTTGCAAAAGGGTATGAGGATATCATTCTCAGGATGTCGATGGCGCCCGAGCTTCCCGGCGGAAGCGAACTGGCGGCCTACCTGTACGGCAAAGGTGTCGTTGTGGCCGCGGCGCACAACAATGCGACTGCCGCAGAAATGGAACACGCGATAGAACAGGGTGTATTTATTGCCACGCATACGTTCAACGGATTTTCTCCCTTCCATCACAGGCAGGAGAACTCGATCAGCGTCGTGCTGACCGACCCGCGTGTGACCTGCGAATTCATCCCCGACTTGCAGCATATCAGTAAATATGCGATCAAATTGATCTTGAGCTGCAAGGGATATGAGAACACGTTCATATGCTCGGATGCGATTTCGGCAGGGAACTTGAAAGAAGGCGATTTCGTTCTCGGGGCACTGGAAGTGCATGTGGAAAACTATGTTGCGCGTCTGGTGGTTGACGGCCGTCTGGCAGGGTCTACTACCTGTATGGCCAAGGGCGTGCAGAATCTCGTGCATAAAGTGGGCGTCCCGTTGGAGAAGGCGTTGCGCTTGGCGACGCTGAACCCGGCGAAATCCATCCATAAAGAGCATGAGCTGGGGCAGATCCGTGTGGGCGGCTATGCGGACTTTGTGTTGCTGAATGATGATCTGAGCATCAAGAGCACCTATATCCGCGGAAAGTGCGTATATTCCTGTTAGCAGAACGGTTGACCGGGAAACTTTAGGAATGTTTCAAAACAAAATCCAACTTGACAATTGACGCAGGAATGGATAGGCTTCTTTCTGTAATCAAACGGCGAGCAGGCAATGGTGCCTGTCTGTTTTATAGGCAAAAATATGGACTGCGTGCATTTGGGTCCCCGGAAACATAGAGATACGGAACCAATCGAGAAGAACATGTGCTTGCATCAAATCCTGTTGCTAACGCCGGCCGATTGATTCCCCGTAGGGTTCAAAACACAGGAAGAAATATTGCTCGATGAAACCACCCGTTTAACGGGTGGTTTTGCCTTTAAGCGAACGCACGTGAAAGAAAGGAGGGGACATGATGGCGGTCAGCGTCGCCTGTCTTTACAAAAAAGCATTGCCGCAGTATAAAATGCAGTTGATTGCAGGCGTTAGTGGAATCGACAAGTTGGTTCGATGGGTACACAGTATTGAAGATAAGAATGTACGTTGTTTTTTACACGGGAATGAGATGGTTTTTACGGCAGGAACAAAGAACAATGGCGAATGCTGGCCTTATAATTTTGCGTAGGCCCTCCACACGATAAGGACCAGCGTCTTCGTGGTCAGAATGTTGGCCCTTATATCCGGGAAATACCGCGGCAGGCGGTCGATTTCTGCGAACCCGGATATTCCAGCCCGTAAGACTGCCCCGCCGGCGCGACCGTTATGTTGAACGCCGTTCTTAAAGCGGATACGGATAAATAAGGAAAACAGAAGCATCATACGCATGCCTGTTCGGAAGGGGGGAAAACCCTGGCAAACAAGGGGAGCATGGATGGAAAGCGTGTAAATCTCCAATTCGGCGCCTGACAAAAACGCCGCTCTGGAGATTTACTTTTTTTTGATAGAGATGTTCTCTCACCGGTTTTTCAGCTGGTTTTGCGCGATTGCCAGGAAGCGGAACAAAGAAGCTGCCCAAACAGATCGTCCTGCAGCGATATATGCTGCGCGCGCTGTTCTGCCGCAGTCGGCGGTTCTTTCTGGAAGCGTACAAACGGAAGTTCTTCGATCAATGCGAGCGGAGTCTGTTCGTCGGCTTCGCCCATGCAGAGGACGGCGGCCGCGGCGAGCGCATCGGCAACGTTTATTTTGGTCATTTTGAGTTTTCGGCCAAACAGGTCGGTTTGGCCGATCTTATCGCTGGGCGAGACAAAACCGCAGTGTGCGACGCATATGCCCGATACCCCCCATTTAAGCGGTGTATCGGTACTGTCCGTAATGAGCACACCCACATGCCGGACATGGAAATGGGTTTTTAAAAACTGCCAACAACGGATGGCCGATGCCTGCGGGTCTTTGGGCCAGAGGACATAGGCACCGCGCACATTGGATTCGTCGACACCCGCATTGGGGATCAGCGTGTTGTTTTTGATCGTCAGATAAACATCGTATTTGTTGCCGCTTTTGGGGAGAAACAAGTCGGCTTCCTGTTCGATAAGTTCTTCTTTGCTCCGCAGCCCCGGTTTTTCGACCGCGCCTTCGCATAAGGAAATGATTTTGGAAGTGATGGCCACAATACTGTTTTCAGGGATCCTGCGGAATGCACCCGCCAAAATATCGCTAATCGCATCGGAAAAAGGGCGGATGATTTTCGTTTTGATCGGGGTGACTTTCATCGCATAAGCCTCCTATGCTTTTTGCAGAGGAAGCTGTGTTTGTATCCTTTTTCCCAGCACTTTATCGTAGGAAAACAAAAGGATGATCTGCACGGGCAGCATAACGGCGGATTTTATCAGGCGGGGAACCAGAATCAAAAAAATGTTCTGGTCATAAAAATCTGCCAGCCAGATCGTGTTCAAGCAAAAATCCACGATAAAGACGGCACTCAGGCAGGTGACGATGATCCTTCCAAGTGAAATAGGTTTGTTATAGAGAAGGATCCCGTAAATGAACCCGTAAATAAAAGCGCTGACGGTAAGGCCGGGGATATAGGCGTCGGTGGGGAAAAGGATATAGCCGAGTACGTCGCCCAGTACGGCCGCAATGGCACCTGGCAGCGGTCCGAACAGCATAGCATAAACAGCCACAGGCAAAAAGCCGAAGCTGATACGTAAAAATTGCGTCTGGATAGAAAGATAACGGGTCAGAATCACGTTGAGCGCGATGAACATCGCGGCAAGCACAAATGTGCTGGGACGGAAAAAAGAATGCAGAGAATTCTGCAGGGTTCTGAAAAAGGGCTTCATTCTTGTACCTCCTTAAAAAAGCCAAATACGTTAAGCAGCTACATGTAAGAGGTACTGCCCTCTCCCATGCAACAGCGGGATGCGACATTTGCACCGCAAGGTGAACCTTTTCGTTCAGTGGCAACTCCCCGTCCAACTGACACTTTACGCACAAATGTCTACTCTGCTTCCCGAGAGACAACAAATATTAAATTACGAGATTGATTATACAGCAGGTCTTCTGCCGGTGCAAGGAAAAAGGGAAGAATAGATATAGCATAGGGGGGAAAAGAATACGGTGAAAAAATCAGCCTTTAAAAGGAGAACGTCTCGACTTCACTTAGATAGGGGATAGAGGGCGCGGCCCCCGGCCGTGTGACCGAGATGGCGGCCGCTTTGGCCGCGCGGCAAAGGAGTTCCCCGGGAGAAAGACCCTGCGCGATACCGGCCACAAAGTAGCCGATGAACGTATCGCCGGCGGCCGTCGTATCCACAGCTTTCACAGGGAAAGCCGGCTGCGTATGGGTCGTGTGGCCGTCAAAATATTGGGCGCCTTTTTTGCCCAGCGTCAACAGGATGTGCGTGCCGGGATATGCGGCGATCAATGCGGGCAGCGTTGCCTGGCCGGCCAGCGCCGCAGCCTCCGTTTGATTGACGATCAGGCATTCGATTTTCTGCAGCGGCAGGGACCGTACCGTGGGCGCCATGGGCGCCGGATTGAAAAACAGACGCATGCCCTGCGCATGCGCGGTGTTGATCAATACATCAAGAGAGTTGATCTCGTTCTGCAAGACTAGGAGATCTCCTGCAGAAAATCCCCGCAACGCTGTTTCGATTTGTTCGGGGGTCTGGACTTGGTTGGCCCCGCCGTACAGCAGGATGGCATTTTCCCCTTCGGGAACGATTTGGATGATCGCGTGGCCTGTCGGTACAGATACTGTCCGTATAAGCGAGATATCCACGCCTTCCTGCTGGAGCAGGGAAAGAGCCATGCCGCCGTCCCGGCCGACCGCACCCGCGTGCGAGACTTTAGCGCCCGCCCGTGCGATCGCGACGGATTGATTGAGTCCTTTCCCGCCTATAAATACTTGTAAACCAAAAGATGCAAGCGTCTGGCCTGCCTGCACAAAATGCGGCACTTTATAACAATGATCCAGATTGATCGAACCGAAATTCAAAATACGCATGCAAAGGTCCTTTCGAATAAAGGTTTTTTTACGCTGCTTCTTTCAAAAAACCGCAGCAGGACTCCCTTCATTGGTAGCATAAAAATTTGTGCAAGTCAAGCGTTGGCCTGCCTGCCGTGCGGTTCTTGACACATATAAATTAAATATGATACAGTACAAATGACATCGGAGGGTATAAACGGTATTTTCGACATTGTACGCTGGATAAGATGGCAGGAGACCTGTTGCTTATCCAGCTTTTTTTAGAGGAGAATATGAAGCAAAAACTTTCGCTTACAGAAGGAAAAATCAGTAAAACGTTGATACAGTTTTCCTTTCCATTCCTGATTGCAAATTTGTTGCAGTCTATTTATGGATCCGCAGATATATTGGTCGTCGGTAAATTTGCAGAATCGGATTCTGTTTCCGCCGTATCCATCGGGTTCCAGGTCATGCGCCTGATCATCTTCATGGTTTTGGGGCTTTCGATGGGCGGGTCTGTGCTGGCCGGCCAGTATTACGGGGCAAAAAAAGAGAAGGAAGCGGCCAAAACGATCGGCAATCTGCTTGTTGTTTTTGCGGCATGCACTGTATTTCTTACGGTCACGATGCTGCTGTTGACCAGGCCGATCGTCCAATGGATGCAGACCCCGGCGGAAGCCGTACAGAAAGCGGAAGAATACCTTTTTATCTGTTTTTCCGGGATTGTGTTTTATGTGAGTTACAATGTCATTGTCAACGTGCTGCGGGGCCTCGGGGATTCCAAAGCGCCGTTGTACTTTGTAGGCATAGCCTGCGCGACCAATATCCTGTTTGATTTTATTCTGGTTGGCGGGCTGCATATGGAGTCTGCCGGCGCGGCTGTCGCGAGCGTAGCATCCCAGGCCGTCAGTTCTCTTTTTGCATTTTTATATATCAGAAAACGCGGCTTTTTTTCGTTGCCTATTGAAAAAAGTGATATCCGGCCGGATCTCCCCAAAATCAAAAAGATCCTGTCCATCGGGCTGCCCGTTGCTTTTCAAAATGGTCTGGTCACCATTTCTTTCCTTATCGTAACCGCCCTGACCAATACGATGGGCGTGGTCGTATCGGCAGCCGTTGGTGTGGTGGAAAAAACACTGGAGTTTTCCATGATTATCCCGATTTCCTTCAGTATGGCCCTGGGCGCCATAACGGCGCAGAATATAGGCGCGAATAAACCGGAAAGGGCCAGGGCAGGCCTGAAGGTCGGCATCGGGATATCCTTTGTCGTCAGCATCCTCTTCTGCCTGACGACACAGATCGTCCCGCAAAGCCTGACCGCGCTGCTTTCCAAAGATGCCGCCGTTATTGAAACGGCTGCTTCCTACCTGCGATCGTATTCGCTGGATGGCCTTCCTCTTAGCTTTGTCATGTGCCTGAACGCGTATTTCAACGGGCAGGGGCGCACGGTGTTTACGATGGCGCAAAGCCTGCTCACTACCTTCCTCGTCAGGCTTCCGATCTCCTATCTTGTATACAAGAGCCAAGGGACGCTGTACCAGCTTGGGTTTGCCGCGCCCATCACGACGTTGGTTGCGCTGGTCATGTGTGCGCTGTATTTTATATACCTGCATAAAAAAGCCAAAGTTGAAACGCCCGTATTCCATACGGAACCGATTATGGAAGTGCCTGCGGATGCAGAAGAATGAGCGGGTCGATAGACGCCGCAAAATCTGCGGCAAAAGTTCCGTATCTGCTGTTCCGGTTGGGCATGCGGGCAGAATGTAAGAAAAACAGGATATTCCTGAATAGGGAGAAAAGGTATGGGGAAAGGAATTGTTTTTATGCTCAATGCGGCGCCGGGTGTGGGGAAATCCGCATTGCTCCGCGATCTTTCCTTTTTGCTGCCCGATGGGTTTGCTCTGGCAGACGGAGATGATCTGGGCAGGACCGTTCCCTACCGGGATACGTTGCCCTGGCTCGATCTGATACAAGACAACATCGTAAGCTGTTGCAAAAATTACGGGGAATACGGCTGCCCGTATATCATTGCCGGATTTGTTTTCCCCGTAAGGGAAAGGCTTTTCCGCTTGCAGGGGCTACTGGAAGAACAGGGTTTTGCCGTCGAACATATTGTGCTTACTTGCGCGGAACCCGAGCTCCGCAAGAGGATCCGGGAGCGGAATACGAGCAGGCTGATTTCTCCCGACAGAGCGGTCATGCTGAACAACGCGATAAGCGGATTGCCCGCCGACCTGCAATTGGATACGACCCGCTTGGGGATACGGGAAGTTGCCGAGTCGGTATGCGCGTATGTGGTGAGGAGGAAGACTTTTTATGAAATGGATTGATCTGTCGTGGACGCTGTGCTCGGATACGCCCATCTATCCGGGAGATTCCCCGACATCGCTTACGATAAATAAAAAACTGGAAACCGACCAGTATACCGCCTATCTGCTGCAATCCGGTCTGCATACGGGCACGCATATGGATATGCCGATGCATATGCTCCCCGATAAAAGACTGGCTGCCGATTTTGCGCCGGAACGGTTCGCAGGCCGCGGGGTTTTATTGGATGTGCGCGGCCAGAAACGCATCAGGATGAAGGCGGAATATGCGGAGCGGATATCCGTTGGAGATATCGTATTGCTGTATACCGGTTTTGACAGACATTATGGGGAAGAAGCATATTTTTCCGCCTACCCGGCGGTAGAAGAAGAATTGGCGGCTTTTTTGGTCTCTAAAAATATCAAAATGTTCGGGATGGATATGCCCGCGCCCGATTATCCGCCTTTTCCCGTACACAAGGCGCTGTTGTCCAGGGATATTTTCCTGTTGGAAAATCTGACGAATTTGGGGAGCCTGCTTTCCGCAGAGCAGTTTGAGGTGATCGCGCTGCCGCTGAAAATAGCGGCGGAAGCCAGTTTTGTGCGCGCAGTGGCGCAGGTACAATGATTTTGAAGGATGGGAAAATGTTGAAACTTTTAAAAAACGCCGATGTGTATGCACCTGAACACCTGGGACGGCGGGATATACTGATCGCCGGGGAAAGGATTGCCGCCCTTGCGCCCTCCCTGGCGGAATATGAGGGGATAGGGAGTGTGGAAGTCTTGGATATACGGGGAGATGCGGTCGTGCCCGGGTATATCGATCTGCACGAACATGTGACGGGGGGCGGCGGGGAGCAGGGCCCGGCTTCGCGCGTGCCCGAGCTGGGGTTATGTGAATTGATAGAGAGCGGCGTGACGACCAGCGTCGGCCTGCTGGGCACGGACGGGATCACCCGCAGTCTGGGAAACCTGTTGGCCAAAGTGCGCGCATTGCGCGAAGAAGGCATCACGGCCTATATGCTCACCGGTTCGTATGCCTATCCTGCGGCCACCCTTACGGACAGCGTCGAGCGGGACATCGTGCTGATCGGCGAGATCGTAGGGGCCAAGGTGGCGGTCAGCGATCACCGGGGTTCCAATCCGACAGGGGAAGAGCTGATCCGCCTCGCGAGCGAAGTCCGCCGGGGCAGTATGCTGGCCGGCCGCGCCGGCATCCTGTGTATGCATATGGGAGGCGGCAATGCCGGGATGGATCCTATCTTTTATGCGGTCGATCATTCGGATATCCCCATCAGGACATTCTTGCCCACGCATATGGCGCGTTCGGAACGCCTGCTCCGGGAAGGAGAGGCGTGGATACGGCGGGGCGGTATGGTGGATATCACTGCCGGCGATACGGAGGAAAAAGCGGCGGATTGCGCCCAGCGCGTGGCCGCGTATCTGCAGAAAGTAGACCCGGCGCATGTGACGATTTCGAGCGACGGTGGCGGCAGCATGCCCCGGTTCAACGAACACGGGGTATGTACGGGACTGACGTATGCGTCGCCGCGGGGATTGCACCGTCAGTTGAAAAAACTGCTGCGGGAAGAGGTGGCGATGGAAACGGCTCTTTGCCTGTTAACGGCCAACCCCGCCGCTGTACTCGGGACCGGAGACCGGAAAGGACATGTCGCGGCGGGCTGCGATGCCGACCTGTTGGTGCTGGATGCGAAAAAAGATATCCGGTGTGTGTTTGCCCGCGGGCAAACCGCCATGTGGGACAAAGAAGTCCGTATGAAAGGGCGGTTCGAGACATAAAAAATAAAAGATACAAAAAAAAGAGCCGGTTGACCGCCGGCTCTTTTTTTTGTATGCTCAGTGTTTTCTGTCCTTCAGGTAAAGGATGGCTTCTTTGTATCCGGCAAAACCAAGTCCATAAAAGGATTTTTCGCAGGCCATGCCTGCATAGGAGATATGCCGGAAGGATTCCCTCTGGTAGATGTCCGTCAGATGGACTTCCACAGCGGGAAGGGAGACCGCTTTCAGGGCATCCAGTATGGCAATGCTGGTATGCGTATAGGCGGCGGGGTTTATGACAATGCCGTCCATTTTCCGGTACGCGGCCTGGATGGCGTCTACGATCGCGCCTTCATGATTGGATTGAAAAAACTCTACGGAGATTCCGTTCTCCTCGCAAACCTGCCGGATATATTTCAGCAGGTTTTCGTAGGTATCTGCACCGTATAAATCTTTTTCCCGTATGCCCAGCATATTCAGGTTGGGGCCGTTAATTACGAGCAGCTTCATGAAACACCTCCAAAATCGCATCCGTCGCCTGTTTTGCGGACACGTTATTGTCTATGCGGAAATCTGCGAACCTCCGGTACAGGGGAAGCCGCGTCTGATAAAGGCGGCGGAGCGTTTCCCGCCCGCCGGCCGAGAGGGGGCGTCCTTCCGTAGGCAGACGGTTCAGATCCCGCTCCAGGAAAAACAGGATGCCGTTCTGTGCCAACGGCGCATAATTGTCTTCCGCCAGGATGGAACCACCGCCGGTGGAGATCACTTTACCGGTTTGTTTGCCTATTTCCGTTATGATCTGCGTTTCAAGGCGGCGGAAGGCCGGTTCCCCTTGCTGGCGTATCATGGCGTCCGCGGACAAGCCGGTCTTTTGCAGGACGCGCGTATCCACATCGATATGTTCACGCCCCAACCGGTCGGCGAGCCGTTTGCCCAATGCTGTTTTACCACAGCCGGGCATCCCGATCAGCACGATGTTCGTCAGGCTCAGTAGCAACTCGGCAAGGATCTCTTCTATTTTTTGCTCTTGGATAGGCAGACCGGGAAACAGTTCGCTGCTGCGTTTTGCCTGGGCAACGAGCATGGAAAGCCCGCCGGCATAGGGGATCCCTTTTTCCCGCGCGGACAGCAAAAGAGCCGTCCGGAGCGGGTTATAGACGACGTCCAGTATCCCCTGGCATGCATGGAAATCGGCCGGGTCGATCAGCTTTTTGCCAGTATGCGGAAACATGCCCACCGGCGTCGTATTGATAATGCATTCTGCATCCCGGTGGTCGTCCAGCATCTCATACGTTACCGGCCCTTTGCGGGATACGACAACGATCTCCCGCGCATGTTCCTGTCTGGCCGCTACCTGCGCTGTCAGGCTGGTTCCGCCGCTCCCCAGGATCAATACTTTTTTGCCGGACAGTTTGATCCCTGTCCGGTTGGCCATATATAAAAAACCGTACAGGTCCGTATTGTCCCCCAGGAGACTGCCGTCCGGGCGGTGCACCAACGTATTTACGCTGCCTATTTCCCGCGCCGTCTGCGAAAGTTCATCGCAGTAGGGAAGCACGGCTTTTTTATAGGGGATAGTGACATTCAGCCCGCGGAAATCCTTTTTTTTTAAAAAATCGTCCAATTTTTCCGGCGGCAAACTGCGCAAAACGTATTCGTATGTGCCCAATCTGGCATGTATGCGCGGAGAAAAGCTGTGTGAAAGTGTCTCTCCCAACAGACCGTATTGCATGAACCTCACCTCACGCTGAAATTTCCGAATAGCTGCCCAAAAACACGTAATATTCGATTTCCCGTTCCAATTGCGACAACAGCGTCAGCGTTTGGGGGGAATAGACGGACGCTTCTATATCGAAATAGAACATGAATTCGAAATCTTTCCCGGGAATAGGCCGGCTCTCCAGTTTTGTCAGGTTGAGCCCCAGGGAAGAAAATTTCGCGACCAGCGAATAAAGCGACCCCGGTTTATGAGAAACGGAAAGCAGCAGGCTTATTTTGTTCGCGCCGGGGTAGATCTCCAGATTTTTGGAGATGCAGATAAAGCGGGTATAATTATGGTCGGTGTTCTGCACAGAGACAGGCAGTTGTACAAGATGGTACAATGCCCCGCAGTTTACCGAAGCGATGGCGGCCAGGTCGGTACGGTCCGATTCCGCGACATAACGCGCGGCGGCGGCGGTGTTCTCGAAAACAGTGGCTTTGATCTCGGGGTGTTCCCTGAAAAAGTCACTGCATTGGCGGAGCGCCTGTTCATGAGAAATGATCTCCTTTATCTGCGCCAGCGAAGTACCCGGTTTTACGAGCAAAGAGTGGTCGATCTTGAGCTTTGCGCTGCGTACGATATAGAAATGGAATTTTTTCATCAGATCGTAGACTGCCGATACGGAACCAGCCAGGCTGTTTTCGATGGGCAGCACGCCATATTGGCACAGGCCCGACTCCACGGCTTGGAACACACCGTCAAAGCGGCTGAAATACAATACGTCGGCGATGGGGAACAAACTGTCGCACGCCTGCTGCGAGTAGGCGCCCTCTACGCCCTGGCAGGCCACCACGGCTTTGGTCGGGAAAGGAAGCGTAACGTTTTTTGCGGCGCTTTCGATCTTCTCGACCAAAGGGGTCAGTTTGACTAAAGATTGGCTTTGGTAGCTGCGACTCAGATCGAAAAGCGTGGAAAATAAGATCTTGGCATACCCGGCGTAAGAAGGGCCCACGATATCCGCCACACGGCTCAGAATCTTCCGCTCGCGCCCCACGTCTTCTACGGGCATGCATGTCTTGTTTTTGCAGTTTGCGATCTCTAGGACCGTATCCATCCGTTCCACAAACAACCGCGCGATCGCATCGTCGGTCCTGTCTATTTTTTGTCGCAGCTCTGTGATATCCATAACGTACTCTCCTCATATATTTTAGAATTTTGTTGGTTCTGTAAGAATCAGGTCCAGCAGACAAACGGCCGTGGCCGCCTCCACGCAGGGGACGGCCCGGGGCACGACGCAGGGGTCGTGCCGGCCGGAAATCTCTATCGGGACGTTTTGTCTCCGGCCGAGACTGACGGACATCTGCTTCTTGGCAATAGACGGTGTCGGTTTGAACGCCACCCGCACCAGGATGGGCATGCCCGAAGAGATGCCGCCGAGAGAGCCGCCATGGTGGTTGGTACGCGTGGCGATCTTCCCTGCGGCGTCGCAATAAAAGGCATCGTTGTTTTCCGATCCGCGCATACGGGCGGCGGAAAAACCTGCGCCGAATTCCACCCCTTTGACGGCGGGGATGCCAAAAAGAATCTGCGCCAGGCGGTTTTCTATACCGTCGAACATGGGCCGGCCAATTCCCGCGGGGACGCCCACCGCGCAGCATTCGACGATGCCGCCCAGAGAATCCTGCTCGTTGCGCACTTGTTCGATTTGCCGCCGCATTTGCTCTCCGATGGAATCATCCAGGACGGGGAAAGACTTGGCTGTTATTTTATGCAACAGAGCGGCATCCACCGATACAGGGTCGAAAGGTTGATCGGAAAATTCTCCGATCGATGCGATATGCGCCCCGATCTCTATGTCGCGGCGCGAAAGGATCTGCGCGCAGACCGCGCCGGCGAAACACAGCGGCGCCGTCAAACGGCCGGAAAAATGCCCGCCGCCCCGTATATCGTGGAACCGCCCGTATTTGACAAAGGCCGTATAATCAGCGTGCGCGGGGCGCGGCGTATCCCGCAATGCTTCGTAATCTGTTGAACGGGCGTCTTTGTTTTCTATGATTGCGCAGAGCGGCGCCCCACAGGTTGTATCCGTCACCAGCCCGGATACGATATGCGGGGTGTCTTCTTCCCTGCGCGCCGTGGAAAAGGACGTTTTCCCGGGCGCCCGGCGGGACAAAAACGCCTGGATTTTGTCCAGATCGATTTTTTCCCCGGCCGGCAGGCCGTCCAGGACGACGCCGATGGCGGAGGAATGGGATTGCCCGAACAAACTGACGCGCAGATTAACGCCTATGCTGGATGACATGCGTGTCGCCTCCTAATTTCTCAAAATCCCGGAAAAAATCCGGGTATGATTTTTGCACGGCTTCCGTTCCTCGCAACAGGACATCTTTTTTGCAAAGAAGGGAAGCGATCGCCATGGCCATGACGATACGGTGGTCGCGGTATCCCTCCACATATCCGCCCGATAGCGGTTGCCCGCCCCGTATATACAGACCTTCGGCGGATTCGTCAATATGGGCGCCCAACGCGGTCAACCCGGTGCAAATGGCAAGCAGACGGTCGCTTTCTTTCAGGCGCAGGCGTCCGGCATGACGGATGGAGGTCGTTCCGGCGGCGGCCGTAGCCACAACGGACAGAGCGGGGACCAGATCGGGTATTTCAGACGCATCCAGCTCTATAGCCGAGAGCTTCCCCGGGGAAACGGTGACTTCGGTACCCGCAATATCTACCTGCGCGCCAAATTTCTTTAGAAGGGAAAGCACTACGCGGTCGCCCTGCAGAGAATCTTCCAAAAGTCCGCGGCAGGTGACGGGCCTGCCCAGTGCTCCCGCGCATAACCAAAAGGCGGCGTTGGACCAATCCCCGTCCGCCATGATCGTGCCGGGGGAACGGTAGGTTTGGTTACCCGGGACAAAAAACGCACCCGCGCGCACTTCCACCGCAATGCCGAATTGTTTTAGCGTGGAAAGCGTCATATTCACATAGGAACGGGATTCCAGCGGTGAAGTAAGCGTAAGGATACTATCCCCCTTGAGCAGGGGAAGGGCGAACAGCAGGCCTGAGATAAACTGCGAACTGACATCTCCCGGCAGCGAATACTGCCCTGGTGTGAGTGCGCCGGAAAGGCGGAACGGAAGCATATGTTCGGAGAAGGTGCATCCATGCCGCTCCATTTCCGAGAGCAACGGCCCCAGAGGACGGTGCGGCAAACGGCCTTCTCCCAAAAATTGTGTTTCCATTCCCAACGCCGCCGCTACGGGCAGCAAAAACCGCAGGGTGGAACCGCTTTCTTTGCAGTTGCAAATTGCAGGAAGGCTTGTGCTGTCTTTACGGGGCAGTACGTTCCAACAACCGGACTGCAGCCGTAGCTCGGCTCCTAATACCTGCAGGCAGGCGAACGTTGCCTGAATATCTTCGCAAAGACCGGAAAACCGGATGCAGGTGGGCCTGTCGGCTAATGCCGCACAAATCAGAAGCCTGTGTACGTCTGATTTGGAGGAAGGGATCGTAAGTGTTCCCTCCAGTACATGCGGCCGTAATAAGATATCCATAGATGCCTCCTTTTTTCTTATTGTGCACCATCCCGTACGAATTCGGTCAATTCCGTGATGGGCAGTGGATACCGGTAGCAATGCCCGATCTTCTCGGGCAATATGAGCGTGATCGTATCTCCGCGCCGTTTTTTATCGGCCAGGGCAGCTTCCGCCAGTTCTTCGCCCGTATAGCTGCAGGTGACGGGCAGGTCGTTGTTTTGTAAAGCTTCCAACAGTTCGGGTGTGCAGTTTTCCCGGGAAAGACCGCGCCGCCAGGCGGCGCGTGCGATATAGACCATGCCGATCGCGACCGCATGGCCGTGCGTCAGCGTAAATCCGCTGCATTTTTCGATTGCATGTCCGATGGTATGTCCAAAATTCAGTATCTGGCGTCTGCCAGTATCGAATTCGTCCTGCGCCACGAAATCCGCCTTCATGGTCACGCAGGCCGCGATGACGTCTTCCACCGCCTGTTCTTTCAGGCCGGGGCGCAAGGCCGCAAATAATGCGGCGCTGCCGATGACCCCGTGTTTGATGGATTCGGATACACCGTCCGCATAGGTTTCCGTAGGCAGACTGCGCAGGGTATCCGTATCGCAGAGGACGAGCGAAGGCTGATAAAAAGCGCCGGCCAGATTTTTGCCGGACGCAAGGTTGACGGCCGTCTTGCCGCCTACGGAAGAATCGACCGCTGCAAGCAAAGTCGTGGGCAGTTGTATATAGGGAACGCCGCGCAGATAGGCCGAAGCGGCAAAACCCGTCACATCACCGATCACGCCGCCGCCCAAAGCCAGCACGACATCCGATTTGGTCAGATGATGGACGGAAAGAAAATCGAGTATCCTTTCCAGTGTTGCTATGCTTTTGGAGCCTTCTCCGTGGGGTAAAGTCAGGCTGCAAACGGAAAAACCGGACGCGCGCAACGCCCGTTCCGTTTTTTGCAGATACAGGGGCGCGACATGGTCGTCCGTGATGACGGCTGTCTGGCAGGGAGGGATAGATTGGGCTACAAGAGTCCCCGCCTGTCCGAGCAAGCCCGGCCCGATCCGGACATCGTATTCTTTGGACGCCGTTACGTGTACTGTTCTCATGTTATCCTCTTTTAGGGGTGACTTTTTTTGAATCGACCAGTTCTTTACAGGCATGCGCGTGTTTGAGTAAGGCAAACAGCGTATCGCTGTCCTGGGAACGGATCGCTTTGCTGTACGCCAGAAGGCGTGTCGCCAGATTTTCTACCTCTGTGGCAAGATAATCGTCGTTGGCCATAAAAAGTTCCGTCCACATTGCTTCATTCAGGCGTGCGACGCGGGTCATATCCATAAAGCTGCCTGCGGAAAAGCCTTTGAATCGTATGGCGTTTTCGCTGCTGACATAGGCACAGGAAACGATGTGTGCCAATTGCGAAGTATAGGAAATGAGGAAATCGTGTTCTTCGGGTGTGGAAAATTGCAGATAGGCAAACCCGATCTGTCTGCATAGGGTGTCGATCAAATCGATCGCGGAAGACGGCGTGGAGGCGGCGGGCGTAATGATCATGGAAGCGCCGGCAAATAAAGTTTCCTTTGCGGCACTGAAACCGGAATGTTCGGTCCCCGCCATAGGATGCCCCCCGATAAAGGTGAAACCATGGGCAGCGGCGACTTTCTGCAGAGGCGCACAGACGATCCGCTTCACACCGCAGCAATCCAGTACGACAGCGCCCGGTTTCAACAGGGAAGCATGTTCGGTTATATAGGCGATGGTGTCCGCCGGATACAGCGCGACGATGACGAGGTCGCATTGTGGCAGCATGTCCGGATGCAGCGGCGCACATATCGCACCTGCGGACTGCGCCTGCTCCAGTACGGCGGGAGAAATATCCTGTCCGAATACTGTATGCGCCGTATATTTACGGATCGCTTTTGCCAGAGAACCGCCGATCAATCCCAGGCCGACAATACCGATGTTCATAAATTCCGTATCCTTTCCATTAACGCTCTGCATACGGCAGTACGTTTTTCAGTTTTTTCATCAGCTCTGCAAAAACTTCCGGCGTAATGGATTGCGGTCCGTCGGATAATGCATGCGCCGGATCGTTGTGCACTTCGATAAGTAGCCCGTCCGCGCCGGCCACGGCAGCGGCGAGCGCGAGAGGCTTTACCAGCGCGGCCGAACCGGTCGCATGGCTCGGGTCTACGATGATAGGCAGATGCGTCAGTTTCCTTAAGACCGGGACCGCAGAGAGGTCGAGCGTATTGCGGGTATATGTTTCGAATGTGCGGATGCCACGTTCGCATAAGATGACCTGGTCGTTCCCGCCGGCCATGACATACTCCGCGCTCATGAGAAGTTCCTCCAGCGTATTGGCCAATCCGCGCTTTAAAAGGACGGGCCTTTTCAGCATGCCCACTTGTTTTAGCAGTTCGAAGTTCTGCATATTCCGGGCGCCGATCTGCAGGATATCCACGTTCTCAAAGAGGGGGAGCGTTGCGGCGTCCATGACTTCGGTGATGATGGGCAGCCCTGTTGCCGCTTTTGCCGCAGAAAGCATTTTTAGGCCTTCTTCGTGCAGTCCCTGAAAGGCATAGGGGGAAGTCCGGGGCTTGAAAGCACCGCCCCGCAGTATGGTGGCGCCCGCCTGTTTCACGTTCCTGGCAATGAAACAGATCTGTTTTTCAGATTCTACCGAGCAAGGGCCCGCAATCACCTGAAAGTGCCCGCCCCCTATCTTGACGCCGCCGACATCCACGACGGTGTCGTCCGGATGGAATTTCCGGTTGGCGTTTTTGAAAGGCTCCTGGATCCGCTTTACATCCTGCACGATGTCCAGGGCCCGGATCACATCCATATCGATACGCGAGGTGTCACCGACCAGCCCGATGATGGTATGGGTCTGCCCGATTGAAAGATGCGTATCCAGCCCCAGGCTTTTGAACCAGTTTGTCAGATGTTCGATCTGTTTCGGGTCGGAATTTTCTTTTAACAAAACGACCATGTGCATGCCTCCTATCTGGTGCGTAAAAAAAGTTCCACAGTGAATTTCACTGTGGAACCGTAGTTCTTTCTGGCAGAAGTTTCAGCTTATGGATGCTTTATCTCCGTTTACAGCAAAATTCAAAAAAACCTTATCCGACTCCCCGGTAAAGTAGTAGTACCGAAAGTAGCAATATTTTGCCGCACAGCGTAGCTGCATCATGATGGTCACAACTCCTGAAAAGTATGATTTCTTTAACATATACCATAAAATGACTCATTTGTAAAGGATAATATGAAAAATTCCATATGGATTGTTCTTCTCCGATGTATTTTATGATAAAATAAAATAAATATTCTTTCGCAGGACAGATAAAGGAAAGTTTTTTATGATTATCAAGCATGGCAAAGATGGGAGCACCTGCTATTTTTTTGATACTGCCAATCAGCCGAATCCAGGGGTGCAAATGGGCAAGGTAGTGTTGATGCCCGGCAAACGAAGCCCGCAGCAGGGCTACGCCCGTCATGAGCAGGATGAATACGCCTATGTGATCAAGGGGAAAGCACACACCGTATCGGAATCGGGCGAGGATGCCCTCAACGTACAGGGCGATGTACAGATGATTCCTGCAGGAGAGGCGCATTATAATTACAACGATTCGGGAGAACCGGCCGAAGTCCTCTGGATGTTGGTGAAACGCTGAACCATATGCCTGCTTTTAAAGAGGGGATAGATGAGAAAGAGTGTGTACACACTCTTTTTTCATGAAAAACGGAGGAACACGGGGTGGACCTGAAAACCAAGATCGAGCAGTTTGTACCGCAAACAAAAGAAGAAAAAGGGATACGAGATAAAATATTGTGCTGCTTGTCCGATCCAAAAACCGCGGAAGAAGCAGGGCAAAACTGTATTGTTTTTCTGCCTGTATTGAACCCGTGCATGAAACGGCTCCGGGCATTCGTCTGCCGTCCGGCGGCGCCCCTCCGTATGCAGGAAGAGCCGTTTCTGTATCTTGCCGGGCAGGCGGCGGAGGATATGCGGGCAAAGGAAGTCTATCCCGTAAGCGGCGGGGTACTTTCCTTACACGAAGAAGATAGGGAGGGAACGGCCCAGTATATCATCACCGCCGGATTGTTGATGGAGCTAAAACGGAGCGAAGAAACGCCGACGGGCCGGGCAGATGCGGATGTCCGCCCCGCCGATTGGCCGCAGGCAATCCCGCGGTGTGTATATGAAACGGCGCTTGCCCGCATGCGTGCTTTGCATAGGGAAAAGCAGGCTGTCTATGTGGCGCTCCCCACGCTTTTGCCGGCGTGGTATGGGAAGAATGCCAGGGACCTGCCCTGGCGGCGGGATACGGACCCCTATCATGTGTGGGTCTCGGAGATCATGCTGCAGCAGACCAGAGTGGGGGCGGTGCAAGACTACTATACACGTTTTTTACAGGTGTTGCCGACGATAGAAGCTTTGGCACAGGCTGACGCGCAGGGGCTGCATAAACTTTGGGAAGGGCTGGGGTATTATGCCCGGGTGCGCAATCTGCACAAAGCCGCACAGAAAATCATGCGGGAATATAACGGACGGTTTCCCATAGCCTATAAAGATGTCTTGTCGTTGCCGGGGATAGGGGAGTATACGGCGGGGGCGATCTGTTCCATCTGTTTTGGACAGCCCACGCCCGCCGTGGACGGCAACGTATTGAGGGTCATAGCCAGACTTACGGAAAATTTTGCGCGGGCGGACAGTCCGGTTTTCAAGAGAATGGTCAGGCAAACGCTGGCGGGGGTATATCCCAATGGAAAATGCGGGGAGTTTACGCAAAGTCTGATGGAATTGGGCGCGACGGTCTGCCTGCCGGGGACGCCTCGCTGTCCGCTTTGCCCGGCGGCGGATCTGTGTATGGCCAGGAAACAGGGGACGCAGGCCTTTTTGCCTGTGCGGCAAGAGAAGAAGCGGCGAAGGATCGAACAGCGCACCGTGTTCGTACTGCTTGCCCAAGACCGCGTCGCCCTGCGCAAAAGGCCGGACAGTGGATTGCTTGCCGGGCTTTGGGAACTGCCCAATCTGCCCGGCAAGCTGACGGCAAAGCAGGCGCTGGAAACCGCCGCGGGCTGGGGCGTAGAAAATGACAGTGCGTTTTATGTGACCGAACGCAAACATATTTTTACCCATGTGGAATGGTGCATGACCTGCTATTATTTGCGATGCAAGCAGCAGGTGTCCGCGTTTACCTGGGCGGACCAGGCTGCCATACAGAGAGTTTTTGCGCTGCCGACTGCTTTTCGCTTGTTTTTGGAGAAAGTCCCGTGGGTCTGGGAAACCTGAAAAGATAAAAATGAAAACGGGGCGGGAGATCTCCCGCCCCGTTTTCTTGCAGGTCTTTTATTTATACTTCGATCGTGCCTTCAAAATCTTTCTGCGCATCGCCCGTCATATAAAGGCCGTCTTTATCGTATCGGATAACCATGTTGCCACCCTTTAGTTTGACCGTGATATCTTTTCCTCTTTCGCACAATTTCAGTTCGGTGGCGGCGGCTACTACCGCACAGGCGCCGGTGCCGCAGGCCCAGGTCTCCCCGATGCCACGCTCCCATACGCGCATGCGCAGGGTCCGGTTGTCCTGCACGGAAGCGAACGAGATGTTCGCCCGGTGCGGGAAGAAGGGTGCATTTTCCAGCTTGGGCCCGATAGACCAAAGCGGGACCATGTCCACATCTTCGCAGAAGATGACGCAATGCGGGTTGCCCATGGAAAGACAGGTGATAGAAAGGTCCTGCCCTTCAAAATGAATGGGGTGATCGATCACCCGTTCCTTGCCCAGAGTGACGGGAACAGCGCTGCTTGCAAAATCCGGCAGGCCCATATCTACCGTGACGGAAACGACTTGCTGGTTTATGACGAGCAAGCTCAGTTGTTTGCGTCCGCCGTTGGTCTGTATGGACATTTTCATTTTGGGGACACGTCCGCTCTCATACAGATATTTGGCCACACAGCGCAGGGCGTTGCCCGAGACTTCGCCTTCGCTGCCGTCGGCGTTGAACATGCGCATTTTTGCATCCGCCACCTTGCACGGATAGATCAGTACGATTCCGTCGGCGCCGATACTTTTGCGCCTATTGGTCAACAGAACGCTCAGGGACCCCGGATTGTCAATCTCCTGGGCGAAGCAGTCGAAATAGATATAATCGTTCCCGCTTGTGCGCATCTTGATGAATTGCAATTTCTGCCGGTTTTTCCTTAAGCGCGTGATATCTATCAGCGATACGCTGCCCTGACCGTACCTGCTGGCCAACGCGTCTGCCAGGGCATTGGCCGTATCGATACTGGTAAGGCAGGCGATCGAAAGCTCTACTGTCTTGCGGCGCATCTTGACACTGTCTCTTTGTGGCAGCCGGCCTTTGGTGGAAGTGGAAATCACATACTGTATCTTGCCTGCTTCCATCAGATCGATGATGTTGTTGCTGCCTTCATGCAGCTTGCCCACAACCTCCACTTGCAACCCCGCATGCCGGAGGACTTTGGCCGTGCCTTCGCTGGCGTACAGGGAGAAGCCCATCTGTGCGAATTTACGGGCCGGTTCGGCGATCTCGGGTTTTTGGTTGTCCGCAACGGTGAACAATATGCCGCCGCTCAGTTTCAAATCGTATCCGGCGGCGGTAAGGCCTTTGTACAGAGCTTCTTCAAAGTTGCGGCCCACGCCCAGGACTTCGCCCGTGGATTTCATTTCCGGGCCCAGATGGGTGTCCACATCCGCGAGTTTTTCGAAAGAGAACACAGGGACTTTGACGGCGCAGTACGGCGCGGCGGGGTATAACCCCGTGCCATAGCCGAGGTCTTTTAATTTTTCCCCCATCATGACCCGGGTGGCGATATCCACCATAGGCACGCCCGTCACTTTGCTGATGTACGGTACGGTACGGGAAGCCCGGGGGTTGGCCTCAATGATATAGATCTCATTATGCTGGATCACATATTGAATATTGATCAAACCGCGGGTTTCAAGCGCGAGCGCCAGCTTTGTGGAATTGTCTATCAATTTCTGCGTCAGTACGCCGTTGATGGTTTTGGCAGGGTACATGGCGATCGAGTCGCCCGAGTGCACGCCCGCACGCTCTATATGCGCCATAATGCCGGGGATAAGCACGTCTTTCCCATCGCAGATGACGTCTACTTCGGTTTCCAGCCCCATGATGTATTTATCGATCAGGATGGGGTTTTCTATTTCAGACGAAAGGATGATGTCCATATATTCGTCTATATCCTGCTCGGAGAAAGCGATGACCATGTTTTGCCCGCCGAGTACATAGGAAGGACGAATGAGCACAGGGTACCCCAGGTCTTTCGCCGCCCTGAACGCCTGCTCTTTGGTGAAGACCGTTTCGCCGCGGGGGCGCCGCAGGCCGATTTTTTCCAACAGTTCGTCAAACAACTTTCGATCTTCCGCCAGGTCAATATTTTTGGACGAAGTGCCCAGGATAGGCACGCCGTTTTTTGCAAGGTGTTTGGTCAGGTTGATGGCCGTTTGCCCGCCAAACGCCACAACGGCGCCGATAGGACGCTCGTTTTGGACGATGTGCATCGCATCTTCGGGTGTCAGCGGCTCGAAATACAACCGGTCGGCCGTATCAAAGTCTGTGGATACGGTCTCCGGGTTGTTGTTGACCATAATGACTTCATAGCCCATTTCGCGGAGCGCCCACACGCAGTGCACCGACGCATAATCGAATTCGATGCCCTGGCCGATCCGGATAGGGCCGGAACCGAAGATTACGACCCGTTTTTTGCCGCCGTCCGGGTCTTTTAATTCGGCTTCGTTTTCCGTGTCGAACGTGGAATAGAAATACGGGGTATGCGCCTCGAATTCCGCCGCGCAGGTATCGACCATCTTGTAAACAGGCGCGAGCGGTTCTTCTATGGAACAGCCGGAAAGTTGGGAAATGGAAGAATCCAGGAGGCCCATATGTTTTGCTTTTACATACAATTCCCGGCTGAGGTTTCCTTTTGCAAGGACACGCTCCATTTCCAATATGTTGACCAGTTTGTATAAAAACCAGTTGTCGATCATGGTCATCTGGTGCAGAGTATCTACCGATACGCCCCGTTTCAGCGCTTCATAGACCAGGAACAATCGTTCGTCGGTACATTGCAGGATCGCTTCTTTCAGTTGTTCGTCGCTGAGCACGGCGAACTTGGGCTGTGTCAGCGTTTTGAGCCCGATTTCCACGCCGCGTACTGCTTTTAAAAGCGCGGCTTCAAAGTTTGTCGCGATGGACATGACTTCGCCCGTCGCTTTCATCTGCGTGCCCAGCTTGCGGTTGCCATATACGAATTTGTCAAAAGGCCATTTGGGTATTTTTACGACCACGTAGTCCAGCGTCGGTTCGAAGCAGGCATATGTTTTGTGTGTGATGGCGTTGGGGATCTCGTCCAGTGTAAAGCCCACGGCGATTTGCGCCGCCACTTTCGCGATGGGATAGCCCGTCGCTTTGCTGGCCAGCGCGGAAGAACGGGAGACCCGGGGGTTTACCTCGATGACCGCGTATTCAAAACTGGTGGGGTGCATGGCGAATTGTACGTTGCAGCCGCCTTCCACTTCCAGGGAATTGATGATATTGAGCGCCGCACTGCGGAGCATCTGATATTCTTTATCGGCCAGTGTAACCGCGGGTGCGATGACGATGGAATCGCCCGTATGAATACCCACGGGGTCCAGGTTTTCCATGCTGCAGACAGCGATCGAATTTCCTTTTGCGTCGCGCATGACTTCAAATTCGATCTCTTTCCAGCCGGCGATGCTTTTCTCCACCAAAATCTGCCCGATCGGCGATGTCCGTATGCCGCGGCGTGCGATCACGGCCAGGGCTTCGGGCGTTTCCGCGATGCCGCCGCCGTTCCCGCCCAATGTGAAAGCCGGGCGCACGATGACGGGGTATCCCAATGTTTCCGCCAGCACAAGGGCCGCATCTACGTCCGTTACCACATCCGAAGGGATGACCGGCTGGCCGATCTCCAACATCGTCTGTTTAAAGAGGTAGCGGTCTTCGGCCTTGTCGATCGTAGAAGATCTTGCACCCAGAAGCTGCACACCGTATTGGTCCAGGAAACCATCTTTTGCAAGCTGCATGGAAAGAGTGAGGCCGGTTTGCCCGCCCAACGTAGAAAGAAGCCCGTCCGGGCGCTCCTTTAAGATGATTCTTTTTAATATTTCCAGTGTTAAAGGCTCTATATAAATGCGGTCCGCCATGGCTTTATCCGTCATGATGGTAGCCGGGTTCGAGTTCACGAGAATGACTTCCAGCCCCGCCTCTTTCAAGGCCCGGCAGGCCTGTGTTCCCGCATAGTCGAACTCGGCGGCCTGCCCGATTACGATCGGGCCGGACCCGATGATCATTACGCGTTTCAAAGATTTATTCAACGGCATCTGTATGTTCCTCCATTAACTGTATGAAGCGTTTGAACAGCATAGCGGTATCCAAAGGCCCCGCACAGGCCTCCGGGTGGAACTGGATGGAGAAGGCGGGCGTGTCCAGATAATCTATGCCTTCGCACGTCCCGTCGTTGGTATTGATCATACGCACACGGCCGCAGGAAGGGAAGGGCTCGTTGACAACGGTGTATCCGTGGTTCTGACTGGTGATATACACCCTGCCGGTGTCTATGTCTTTTACGGGTTGATTGGCACCGCGATGGCCGTATTTGAGTTTGGCCCTTTTGGCGCCCCGCGCCAGGGCCATAAGCTGATGCCCGAGGCAGATGCCCAGCGTGGGAATCTTTGCCTGTGTCAATTTGGCGATCTCGGCGATGATCTCCGGATTATCCACCGGGTCTCCCGGGCCGTTGGAAAGCACGAGACCATCCGGTTTGTACGAAAGGATCTGTTCGGCGGTGGTTTCCGCCGGGAGGATGCTCACGTGGCAGTTTTCTTTGATCAGAGCGCGGGGGATTCCGCCTTTGGTGCCGAAGTCCCATAGAAGCACATGATATTTGGCGGAAGGATCGCCCATCGTATAGGGTGTTTTGCAGGTTACTTCTTTTACGTCGCTTCCGATCCGCATTTTTTTCAGATCCTGCGTCAATGCGGCCATATCTTCGGGCAGGGCAGAACAGATGAGGCCGTTCATGACGCCCTGTTCCCGTATGATTTTGGTTAACGCACGCGTATCGATCCCGGTCAGCCCGATGACCCCATATTGTTTAAGCGTCGCGTCCAGATTGCCCTGGCTGCGGAAATTGGAGGGGTGTTCACACCAATGGCGTACGATGTACGCCAGCAGCGCGGGGCGTTTGCTTTCAAAATCCGCCGGGATCACGCCGTAGTTGCCGATCAAAGGAAAAGTCTGTACAACGATCTGGCCATGGTAGCTTGGATCTGTCAATGTTTCCAGATAACCGGTCATGCCGGTGGTAAAAACTACCTCTCCCTTGATATCTCCCGGCGCGCCAAAACGGTCGCCGCAAAAAATTTTGCCGTTTTCCAGTACAAGATAAGCCTTTTGGCTCATACAACGCCTCCTTGGTTACGATGGGTTGAGCAGTGTAAGCAAGATTGCCTTTTGCGCATGCAGGCGGTTTTCCGCTTCTTCGAAGATCTCATTTGCATGTGCTTCAAACACATTTTCCGTGATCTCTTCGCCGCGATGCGCCGGCAGGCAATGCTGCACGATACAGTCTTTTTTGGCCAATCCCATAAGGGCATCGTTCACCTGAAAACCTGCGAAGTCTTTTACCCGTTGTGCCCGTTCATCTTCCTGGCCCATAGAAGCCCATACATCCGTTGCGATGATATCTGCATCCTGGGCAGCCACCGCCGGATTTTCCGTTAGAATAAACTTTACACCATAACCCCCTGCAAAAGCAAGCACTGTTTTATGGGGCGCATGATTTTTCGGGCACGCGCAGGCTACCGTCATGCCCAATTTGAGTCCGCCGACAATCAGGGAATTTGCCATATTGTTGCCGTCCCCGACGTAACAGAGCTTCAGGCCTGCGAGTTCTTTTTTATATTCGCGTATGGTCATAAGGTCAGATAAAACCTGACAGGGATGGCAAAAATCGGTAAGCCCGTTGATGATGGGGATGCTCCCGAATTTTGCCAGGTCTTCCACTTCCTGTTGTGCAAAGGTGCGGATCATGATGCCGTCCAGGTACCGGGAAAGCACCCGCGCGGTGTCCTGGATCGGTTCCCCCCGGCCGATCTGCATATTTTCGCTGGGCAGGAAGAGCGCCTGTCCCCCGAGCTGGTACATGCCCACCTCAAAAGAAACACGGGTACGGGTAGACGCTTTTTTAAAGATCATGCCCAGTGTTTTCCCGTCAAGAAAGGGATGTTGTTTTCCTTGCTTACGGTCTTTTTTGAGCGTGTCTGCCAAATCTAAGAGAGCCGTGATCTCCGCGGGTTCAAGATCCAATAATTTTAAAAAGTGTTTCATGAATTATTCCGCCTTTATCTGGTTTAAAATTTTCTGCAGAATCGCCAGGCCTTCGTCGATCTCTTCATAGGTAATGGAGAGCGGCGGCAGCATGCGCACCCGGTGTTTTGCGGAAAGCAACAGCAATCCGTTCTCAAGTCCTGCTTGCAGGACGGCGGGTACGGTGACGCCCTCCAGGTCGATCCCTATCATCAGGCCCAGGCCGGAGACGTTTTTTACATGCGGCATGGCTGATAATTTCTTGTGTATATAGGCGCCTTTTTCTATAACGGTCTGCAAAAATGCATCCGTCATGTTTTCCAAAACATAGCAGGCGCCCGCACTGGCCACGGGGTTACCGCCGAATGTGGTGGCGTGGTCCCCTTTGCCCAGCGCACCGGCTGTTTTTTTGTTGAACAGGATCGCGCCGAAAGGCAACCCGCCGCCCAATCCTTTTGCGGAAGTAACGATATCCGGTAAAATACCGTATTGACTGAAACAATACAGGCTGCCCGTACGGCCGACCCCCGCCTGCACTTCGTCATCAATCAACAGAATATCTTTTTCCCGGCAAGCGGCGGCTACTTTTTGTACATATTCCTTTTCGAGCGGCATTACGCCGCCTTCTCCCTGCACCAATTCCAGCATGACGGCACAGACCGAATCGTCCAATTTGTCAAGAGTATCTTCTATATTATTAGGGATGGCAAACGTAAATCCTTCTGTGAATGGGAAAAAGTACTGATGGAACACATCCTGTCCCGTCGCAGCCAACGTTGTGATTGTACGCCCATGGAAGGAATTATACAGCGTGACGATATTGCTGCGCCCCGCGCCGTATTTGGAGAAACTGTACTTCCGTGCGGCTTTTATGGCGCCTTCGTTGGTCTCTGCCCCCGAAGTGGAAAAGAATACTTTGTCCATCCCTGTTTTTTCGCAGAGGAGTCTGGCTGCCTGCACGCAGGGCGCCGTATAATATAAATTGGAAATATGCTGCAATTTATGCAGCTGCTCCGTGACTGCGGCGATCCAGCCGTCGTTGCAGAATCCAAAGGAATTGACGCCTATGCCGCTCGTGAAATCGATATATTGTTTGCCGTCGAAATCCTGACAGCGGGCATTTTTTCCGGATGCGATACCCGCGTCAAACCGGGCATACGTAGGCAGGACATAAGCCTGGTCCTGTTCTTTTAGTTCTGAAAAATTCATGTTCATTCTCCTTTTACGCGTGTTTTAAACAATGTGCCAACACCTTCGTTGGAAAACATCTCGATTAAGATAGCGTGGGGAATGCGCCCGTCTATCATGACGGCCTTGCGCACGCCGCCCCGTATCGCGTCCAGGCAGCATTGCGTCTTGGGGAGCATGCCGTCCTTGATGACCCCCCGCTCGATCAGGGAAGGAATCTCATCCAGATATACTTCGGGGATAAGCGAAGCGGGGTCGGACACGTCTTTCAATAACCCGCGGGTATCCGTCATCAGTATGATGTTCACGGCATGTAGCGCCGCGGCGATCGCCGCCGCAGCGGTATCCGCATTAATATTATACGTTTTTCCTTGGGCATCGACGCCCACCGTGGCAATGACGGGGATGTACCCGTCCGCCAGTGCATTCAGGATAGGTGCAGGGTTGATGCCGGTGATCTCTCCCACACGACCGTAATCGATATCGCCTTCTAACTTTCTGGACTGGATCATCTTATCATCGATGCCGCAAAGGCCGATCGCTTTTCCGCCGTTGGCGCCTATGAGGGCAACCAAGTCCTTGTTTGTCTTGCCGGCCAAAACCATCTGCACGATCTCCACCGTCTGTTCATCCGTGTAACGGAGTCCGTTTATGAATTTGGAAGGGATATCGAGACGCTTCAGCATCCCGGTGATCTCGGATCCGCCGCCATGCACCAGGACGGTTTTGATCCCTATCAGCGAAAGGAGCGTAATGTCGCTCATGACCGCTTTTTTAAGCGCCGGATTGATCATGGCGTTGCCGCCGTATTTGATGACGACGATCTTGCCGGTATATTTCTGTATATATGGGAGCGCGGCCGTCAAAACCTGCGCTTGCAGTTCGGTTGTCAATGGTTGTGTCATATTTGCTCTCTTTCCGGGATCAGGTGCGGTAATCGCCGTTGATTTTGACATAGTCGTATGTAAGGTCGCAGCCCCAGGCAGTCGCACAGGCGTTTCCCTGTTTCATGTCGATCTGCATGGAGATCTCTTTTTCCGCCAGGATCTTTGCGGCGGTCTGTTCTGAAAAAGCAACCCCGAATCCATCCTGGCAAACCTGCAGTTTCCCTGCCGGGGAACAGAGGTACACATCGATGGAATCGATGGAGAAATCGGCGTCCGCATAGCCTATGGCGCAAAGGATCCGCCCCCAATTGGCGTCTTCTCCGAACATGGCGGTTTTTACCAGGCTGGACGTGATCACGGATTTGGCGACGGTCTTTGCCGTTTTTTCATCCGGCGCGCCGGTGACGATGCATTCCAGCAGCTTGGTGGCGCCTTCGCCGTCCGCGGCGATCTTGCGCGCCAGGTCGGTCAGAACAAAGCGCAGGGCGGTACAAAAATCGTCCAGCTCTTGCCCCGGCGCCGTGATAGCCGGGTTTCCCGCTAACCCGTTAGCCAGGATGGACGCCATGTCGTTGGTGGAAGTGTCGCCGTCTATGCTCACCATATTAAAGGTATCCCGTATGGACTTTTTCAATGCGGTCTGCAGCATAGGGGCCGATATGGCCGCATCCGTCGCGATGAAACAGAGCAGGGTCGCCATGTTCGGGTGAATCATGCCGGAGCCTTTGGCCGTTGCACCGATGCGTATCGTTTTTCCGCCGATCTCCGTATACACGGCACATTCTTTTACGGCCAGGTCGGTGGTCATAATGGCTTCCGCCGCCGCATGTCCGCCGTCGGGCGAAAGGACGGGCGCCAACGCGGCGATCCCCTCCCGGATGGGCTCGATATCTAAGGGCTGGCCAATCACACCGGTAGAGGCAATGATGATGTCCTTTTTTTCAATACCCAGAGCATCCGCCAGCATCCGGCACATGCTTTCCGCTTTTTCTACGCCGTCGGCATTGCAGGTATTGGCGTTGCCGCTGTTGCAGAGGACGGCTTTGGCCGCTCCGTCGGCAATGTTTTCGCGGGTAACGGTGATGGGCGCGCCATATACTTTATTCTGCGTATATACGGCGGCGGCAGTACAGGGTTTTTCGCAATACAGGATCGCAAGATCCTTCTTTTTCACGTTTTTGCGTATTCCGCAGTGAATGCCGCCAGCCAGGAACCCCTTGGGCGCACAGACGCCGCCGGGGATTTTTGTTATCGTTTGCATGGGTGTTACTCCTTCAGAATGGTTAATTTAGAAATGCATTTTCGGGCAGACCAAGGGCAATGTTCATATTTTGTACAGCCGCGCCCGAGGCGCCTTTGCCCAGGTTGTCAAACTGGCTGACCAGCGTATATTGCCGGTCGTTGCCGCAGACATAGAGCTTGAGTTCGTTTGTGCCGCACAGGCTGTTTGCGGGGATAAACCCGCTTTCCGGCTGCGGATGCACCGTCACGAACCTCTGCCCCGCATAATAGTCTGAGAGCGCTTCGAGCAGCTGTTCCTTACGGGTGATATGCCGTAGCTGTTCTCTGTGCAGCGGCACGCTGACCGCCATGCCGGCGTAGAAATCACCGACGATGGGGTTGAAGATGGGCAGCGTCGTCAGCCCGGTAACGTACGTCATCTCGGGCAGGTGCTTATGGCAGAGGTCAAGTCCATATTGCCGGGGGCTTTCAAAAGCGAGTGGCCTGTCTTCGCTCTCGTAGGCGGCGACCATCTTTTTCCCGCCGCCGCTGTACCCGGTGATGCTGTGACAGATGAGAGAAGCGGTTTGGGGGAGGATGCCGAGGGCAACCAGCGGGTATACCGCGGCGATGAAGCCGGTCGCATGGCAGCCCGGGTTGGTAATGCGCTTTGCCTTTTCTATCGCCGCGCGGTGGGCGGCGGAAAGTTCGGGGAATCCATATGTGAAGTTTTTATCCGTACGGTGCGCCGTACTGGCGTCGATGATGCAGACATCCGGATTTTGAACCAGAGAGACGGATTCTTTTGCGGCTGCGTCCGGCAGGCATAGAAAAACAATATCCGCGCGGTTGATCAATGCTTTTTTTGCTTCGATATCCTTTCTTTTGGAAGGGTCAATTTTCAAAAGACGGATATCGGAACGGCCGGACAGCCGTGTATGCAGCTGTAAACCGGTTGTACCCGCCTCTCCGTCAATGAACACTGTATATTGCATGCGAATCATTTCTCCTGTTCCAACTGCTCTTTTGCAGCGTGTATTTGCTGTTTGACGGCGGAAGGGGCGGGGCCTCCGGGCAACTTCCTTGCCCGGACGCAGGTCTGCAGGTCGATCGCCTGGTAAATGTCCTGTCCGAATGCCGTAGAAGCCTGTTTATATACATCCAAGGGCAGTGTTTCCAACGTGCAGCCTTTTTGCAGGCAAACATTCACCAGCTTGCCGGTGATCGCATAGGCGTCCCGGAAAGGGATCCCTTTGCCCACCAGATAATCCGCGCAATCCGTCGCATTGATAAAACCCTGCGCGGCTGCCTTTTTCATGTTTTCCGGGTAGAAGGTGGCGGAGGAAAGCATGGGGGCAAAAACCGCCAGGCATTGCTTCACCGTATCCACCGCGTCGAAGATCGCTTCTTTATCTTCCTGCATATCTTTATTGTAGGCCAGGGGAAGGGCTTTCATCATGCAGAAAAGCGTCGTCTGGCTGCCGTATACGCGGGCGGTTTTTCCCCGCACCAGCTCGGCAAGGTCGGGGTTTTTCTTCTGCGGCATGATGGAAGAACCGGTCGAAAAATGATCGTCCAGAGAGGCAAACCGGAATTCCCACGAACACCAGAGGATGATCTCTTCACTGAAGCGTGAAAGATGCATCATCAGGATACTGAGCACGCTGGAAAGCTCCAGCACGAAATCCCGGTCGCTGACGCCATCCATGCTGTTCTTTGTGATATCGGAAAACCCCAACGCGTCGCATACCATTTTGCGGTCCAGCGGATAGGAAGTCCCCGCAAGCGCACCGCTTCCAAGCGGCATACTTGTTATCCGTTTCTGGCAATCCCGCATACGGGCCATGTCCCGCAGCAGCATCTGCACGTACGCCATCAGGTGATGCGCCAGCGTGACGGGCTGCGCCCGCTGCATATGCGTATACCCGGGCATGACCGTATCTAGATGCCGGGAAGCGATCTCGATAACGGTCTGCGCGAGATCGTGCGCCAACGCATAGATCTCTTCGGTCTGCCGCAGCAGATACAGCCGCAGGTCGAGCGCGACCTGGTCGTTCCGGCTGCGGGCGGTGTGCAGTTTTTTACCCAGATCGCCCAGACGCCCTGTCAGTTCCTGCTCAACAAACATATGGATATCTTCCGCCGTTTGGTCGATCGGGAGTTTGCCCGTATGGATCTCTTCCAATATATCCCGCAGTGTTTTTTGTATGATTGTGCTTTCCTGTTCCGTCAGAACGCCTATCTTACCCAACATCGCGGCATGGGCGATCGATCCTTCGATATCTTCTTTATACATTTTGGAATCGAAGCCGATGGATGCATTCAACTGTTGCAACCGCTTATCGAGTTCGCCGGAAAGCCGGCCTTTCCAAAGATTCATTTGTTTCTCCTGCTATTTTTTGTTTTTCTGGTCCATCAGCGCCTGTATTTTGATGGGCAGGCCGTACAGCGTGATGAAACCTTTGCTGTCCATTTGATCATACACATCGTCTTCTCCGAACGTGGCCATGCTTTCATCGTAGAGCGAATAAGGGCTGGTCATGCCGGCGCCTATGAGATTGCCTTTATACAGCTTGAGTTTGACATTGCCCGTAACATTTTTCTGCGTGACGTCCACAAAGGCGCTCAGCGCCTCCCGCAGCGGCGTGAACCATTGACCGTTATAAACGAGATCGGCAAACTCCAGTGCCATTTTTTGTTTGTAGTGCAACGTCAGTTTGTCTAGGCAGATCTGTTCGAGCATTTCGTGGGCTTTGTACAGGATGCTTCCGCCGGGGGTTTCATAGATGCCGCGGCTCTTCATGCCGACCAGCCTGTTCTCCACCATATCCAGGATGCCTATCCCATGTTTCCCGCCCAATTCGTTCAGCGCCAGGATCAACTCGACGCCGTTCATTTTTTTGCCGTTCAGGGCGACGGGGATGCCTTTTTCAAACGAGAGTTCGATCATCTCGCTTTGGTCGGGTGCATTTTCCGGGCTGACGCCCAGTTCCAGTATTTTTTTATAGTTGGGCGCATTGGCCGGGTCCTCCAGTTCCAGTCCCTCGTGCGAAAGATGCCAGAGGTTCAGGTCTTTAGAATAGTTGGTCTCGCGTGTGATCGTGATGGGGATATTGTGCGCCTCGGCGTATTCGACTTCGTCTTCGCGGCTTTTGAGTTCCCATATCCGCCAGGGGGCGATGACGGGCATGCCGGGTGCAAACGCCTGGATCGTAAGCTCAAACCGGACCTGGTCGTTCCCCTTGCCGGTACAGCCGTGGGCGATCGCGTCGGCCCCTTCTTGTTTGGCGATATCGACGATATGTTTAGCAATGACGGGCCGCGCGAAGGAGGTCCCCAGCAGGTATTGGTTTTCATAGACTGCGCCTGCCTTTAGGGTCGGGAATATATATTCGTTGACGAATTCTTCTTTGATATCCAGAACATACAGTTTGGATGCGCCTGTTTTCAGAGCCCTTTCTTCCAGACCGGCCAATTCTCCGCCCTGTCCGACGTCCGCGGCAACAGCAATGACTTCACAGCCGTAGTTTTCTTTCAGCCAGGCGATGATGACGCTGGTATCCAGTCCGCCGGAATAGGCCAATACGACCTTCTTATATTGTTTCATGAAATATATTTCCCCCCGTAATTATTGTAAATTTATTATAATTATACGCATAAAAACACATTTGTCAACAGGAAACATGAAAAAAATAGTAAAATATATGCCAATTTAATGGGAAAATAATAAAAACTGTGAAAAAATGTATATACAATTCGTTTATGCATGAACATGCAAGCCGCTGCTTGGGCTCATGTTGAAATCCACTACTCGTTGGTATATAATGAAAACCAGCAAAAAATGTAGATTTGAGGAAAAAAACATGCTTCCAAAGAGAAAACGGGCTGCGGTATTTTTGCCGTTGGTTTCACTCTATTGGTTTTCATTTTACGCGTATTCTCCCGTTTTGACCGAATATGTGCGGGGATTTTCAACTTCTCAAATGGCGGGAACGATTATTGCTTCCTATGGCCTTATGCAAATGCTGTTGCGTGTGCCGGTGGGGATCCTTTCGGACAGGCTGAGAACACGGAAAGTGTTTGTTACGGTAGGAACGGTATTGGGCGGGATTGCGGCCGTGGGGCTGGCGCTTTTTCCCACGTCGGGTATGGCGCTTTTGTTCCGCGGGCTTTCGGGCGTGGCCGTCACGACCTGGGTACCTTTTTCGATTCTGTTCAGCAGTTATTTTACAAAAGAACAGGCATCGCGCGCGATGGGCATCATTAATGCGTTTAACTTCGGCGGGCAAATGGCGGCCACGCTGCTCGGCGGGTATCTTGCCGACGCGATGGGAAACGTGCAATGGGCGTTTTTCCTGGCCGCCGGTGCGGCGGCGCTCGCGGCAGTCCTTTCTCTTTTCACGGTGGATCAGGAAAAGAGCGATTTTGGTACGCATCGGATGTCGTTCTCCGATGTTTTGCAGGTCGGTAAAAACAAAAAACTGTTATTGGCCTCCATCCTTTCCATGCTGGCGCAATTTGCGGCGTTTGCCATGATTTATGGGTTCACGCCGACTTTTGCGAAAGAGAATGTGGGCGTCACATCCGCGCAGCTGGGTGTGATGACCACGCTGGTGACGCTGCCCGCGATCTTCTCTTCGGCGCTGGCCTCGAAATTTGCGAAATTGGTCGGAGGATTGAACCGTGCAATTGCCATCACGTTCCTTATAAGTGCGATATACGCGGTATGCGTGCCTTTTATTACGGATCTATATGCGGTCTATGCGGCACAATTCCTGTTCGGGTTCGCGCGGGGCATTTCGACGGGTATCCTGATGGGGTATGCAATAGAAGATATCTCGCCGGAAAAGCGCGCGACGGCGATGGGGTTTTATCAGGCGATCTACGGCGTAGGCATGACGCTGGGCCCGCAGATGGTCGGGCTCTTTGGCAAAAGCGCGGTGGGGGAAACCAATTTGGCGGGACTGACGACAGGGTTTTTCGTCGTCGCGGCGATACAACTTGCAGGTGCGGTCCTGACAATTCTGCTCATAAAGCGTCCCTCTGCATCCGCGGGCGGGGCGGTACTGGAAAAAGTTGACGGGACACCGGTCTGAGGGCATATTGGATTCAATAGGATAAAGAAGGAAACGGATTTCTTTTTGCAATTAAATAGGAAAAGACGGCCGTCCGGGATTGCGGCAAAGCTCTGCTGCTTTATACTGGATATGGGTAAAGTGGTACAAAAAGCTTTGCAGGCGGGAAAAAGGCCCCCGATGAAATCGAAAAAGAGAGGGTAAAAACATATGCTGAACCATTTGGGTACGCGCACGATAGAAACACCTAGACTGGTTTTGCGGCGGTATACCGTTGCGGATGCACCGGCTATGTTTGAAAACTGGGCGAACGATGCGGAAGTGACCAGATATATGCGCTGGAAGCCGCATGCAAATGTGGAGGAGAGCAGGTCTGTTTTACAGAAATGGGTATCCTCTTACGATTCCCAGG
This sequence comes from Christensenellaceae bacterium, assembly GCA_963665505.1. Classification (GTDB taxonomy): domain Bacteria; phylum Bacillota; class Clostridia; order Christensenellales; family Christensenellaceae; genus QANA01. The sequence continues at coordinate 237,018 of OY762275.1, read as the reverse complement.
AAACATATCTCTGGGGAATTGTGCGCAAGGAAGGAAATCTGCTCATCGGCTCCATCAGTGCGGGAAAAGGCGTTGCGTACGACCGGTGTATTGAGGCAGGGTATTGTATCGGCCGCGCATTCTGGGGCAACGGATACACGGCGGAAGCTTTGCAGGCGGTTATCCATTACCTGCTGTTTGACGTGGGCTTCAACCGTATAGAAGCCTATCATTCTGTGCACAACCCCGCTTCCGGCCGCGTCATGCAAAAGGCAGGCATGATTTTGGAGGGATGTGCTAAGGAAAAGTACCTTTGCAGCGAAGGGTTTCAGGATGCCAACCTGTATGGCATCGTGAAAAGCAGTCTGTATTATCCGGACCCGGAATTTATGTTTTTGGACCCGGGCGAACCTTCCGACGGAGAGATCTCGCTCGTCTGCACAGAGAAACAACCGGCGATTCCGGAAAAAAACTATGTGCCCGGATACAATTTTGAAATACGCAGGAAAGGGGAAAAAGCGGGAGAGATCCGCCTGCGGATCGGCTTTACGGACGGACTCTATTATGCGGGGCATATCGGATACGAGGTGGAAGAAGCATTCCGCGGGCATAGTTATGCCGCCAAAGCCTGTAAACTTCTTGTACCCCTGATTAAAAGACATGGGTTCAAGCAAGTGCTGATCAGCAATGACCCTGAGAACTGGGCTTCCCGCCGCACCTGCGAAAAAGTCGGCGCACATTTGGTGCGGATCGCAGACGTACCCCATTGGCATGAGCTTTTTTCCAAGCTGGGGCATAGCCGGGAGTGTGTCTGGGAGTGGAGGATCACGTGAGCAGGCGGTGTGATTGGTGCGGACAGGACCCGTTGTATATACGCTATCACGATGAAGAATGGGGAACCCCCGTGCACGCGGATGCGAAGCATTTTGAATTTTTGGTGTTGGAATCGGCGCAGGCCGGGCTCAGCTGGCTGACCGTACTGCGCAAACGGGAAAATTACAGGAACGCTTACGACGGATTCGATCCGGCCAAAGTAGCGGCTTACGATGACAGGAGAATAGCGCAGCTTATGGGCAATCCGGGCATCATCCGGAACAGGCGGAAGATAGAAGCCTCTGTTCACAATGCGAAGCGTTTTTTGGAGGTACAGCGGGAATATGGGAGTTTTGATACCTTCATTTGGGCGTATGTGCAGGGTAAACCGATCGTAAACAGTTGCCGGGATGCGGCTGATATCCCTGCAGACTCGGCATTGTCCAGGCGCATAAGCCGGGATCTGAAATCCCGCGGGTTCCGTTTTTTGGGGCCGGTCATCGTGTATTCTTATATGCAGGCGGTTGGCCTGGTGAACGACCATATCGACGCCTGTTTCAGAAAACAGTTGTTGCAGGGAGGATAAACAAGTCTTTAACGATTTTGCATATGAAAAAAAAGCCGCCCCGTTTTAGCGGGGCGGCTTTTTTGGTCGATTATTTAGGCCGTTTCTTTAACAATAGGATGATGACGACAATCGCTCCGCAGAGGAGTATGCCGCCGAAGATGAACAAGACCAAAGCCCATCCGGGCATAGAAACGGCGCTGCCGGATACCGCGACATCCGATTCCGTTGCGGAAGACCCCGATGTCGGTTCCAAAGAGGCGGTATCCGCCGGAGAAACAGTTGCTGTTTCTTCGGTCGAAGGTTCCGGTTCCTGCGCCAGTGTTGTGGCCGCAATATCGGTATAGTGCCGTGTGCTGCCCGTAAATCCGGGCTCCGTGACTTCATATTCTATCCCTATCCGATAGGTATAGTCCGTGGAAAGAGCAAGGCCGGTCAGCGCATATTGGGTTTCCTCCGGCTCCAGCGTTTCGATGTGCACCATGGTGGATCCGTCCATACGGTAGATATAGTAACAAACGACATCCACTTTGTAAGCGCCGTCTTCATAGCTTTCGGCGGCTTCCCAGCTAAGCAGGATCTGATCGGTGCCGGGTTCGGCCGTGAGGTTTTGGAGAGGCAGTAACTGTCGGTTGTACGCTTTTTGTACGGTGGCGACGATTTGGTTGATTTCCTGGCGGGCAGGCGTGCCCGAAGCAACGTCCAGGAAATTGAAATCCAGATAGATTTCCTGAAATTCCCGTTCACTCAAGTTGGAAGGCAGAGAAGTGAGACGGTTGCACCGGATATCAAAATACACCAATTGGGTAGACTGACCGATAGAAGAGGGAATCGTACCGATCCGGTTGCCCGGCACAACAAGATAAGCCAGGCTGCCTTGCCCGATATTGGTGGGCAGGCTGTATAGACGGTTATTGGTCGCCACCAGTGTAGATAAATTGGGCATGGTGCAAACGGCATCGGGCAGAGATTCCATGCTGTTATAGCTGAGATCGATCGAAGTCAGGGCAGAGATCGCGGTGACGCTGTCGGGCAGCGTCGTGAACTCGTTCCCGCTCAGGTTCAGGTAGGAAAGCGTGACCATGTTATCCATATTTTCCGGCATATCGGAAAGCTGATTTTCCGCCAGGATCAGGCCGGATATATTGATGCAATATTCGATGCCGGTCGCGTCTGCGATCCCCAGATCGGAGAGATCAAGCATACCGCTGAGAGAGGCAAGATCCGATTCCAAGAGGTCTTCCGACATCGCCTTGCCGCATATTGTGTGCAACCTTGTACTGAGCGCCGTATCGGGAATAAGGACCGGCTGCGACAAAGCGGGAAAGGATATGGATGGGATCACGGTGAAAGTAAGGCTGGGAATGATAGTAAAGGAAGGGGGCGTCCATAATTTTGCCAGCCCATTGTTGGAGATGGACGCGGAAGAGGGATCGGCGACGTTTTTTAGCTGCAAACATGCCGCCGTCAAAACGGATATGCTAAGCAATAACAGCAAAAACAACGCGATGTTTCTTTTCATAAAATAGCTCCTTTATAGGGAAAGAAAGAGAATGGGTGTATGTTTTCAATAGTATATAAACGGCGGATTTGCCGGCTTTTTTGAAAAACCATGGGGAAAACACAAAGCGCAGGTTTTTTTGCCAACATATAGGTACCTTGTGCTGAATGCGGTAAATTCCGCATAGGACATCGTTCCCTCGGTCGATTCCCTAAAAGCATTTTCGTATAGGATGGAAGAGGAAAGGCCTTCTTTGCGGAAAGCCTGCTCCATAGAGGTTATGATTTGTTTTTTTCTTTGCATATGCTCAAAATGTTCTTTTGTGAAATCGTATGTGTCATACAGGATATGGGCCGCCTGCAAGGCGATTGCAACATCCGTTCCGTCCGGCCGCAGCATATCCTTTGATTTGGTTGTGTCAAAACGGAAGGGACTGTAAAAAATTACCGCTTTCCCGCCCGGTTTCAGCCAATGGAAAATATCGGCGATCGTTTTGGACAAGTCTTCGCCAAAGAAAACCGTATCCACGGAAATTACAAAGTCCAGGCTGTTTTCCGGGTATTGCTGTACGCCGATACAACCCTCGTCAAATCGCAGCCGGGCTGTCTTGCCGCATGTCCGCCGCCGGGCCTCCCGTATGGCAACGGAAGAGAAATCAAATCCACGGCACGTGGCGCCCGTCGTGTCGGATACATATTCTATCATTTTCCCGTTCCCGCACCCCATATCAAGCACGGCGTCTGCGGGTTGGATGGACAGCAGGCGGAGCATGAAATCAATCTGCGCGATGTCACTGAACCCTTGCTGCGTAAAATCCTCGCCGAATACTTTTTTACAGTATTCGCTGTAAGCATCGCTTTTTTGCGCCGCCTCGTAAAATCTATTATACCAATCAGAATCGGGCAATGGTTTGTTCCCTCCTTGGAATGGCGCGGTATAAACCGGCAGCTTAAAAGCGGTACGCCATGGGGGTAAAACGGATACCGTTTAGCGTTTGTTCCGACCCCGTAGCGATAAAACCAAGGTGACGATAGGCTTCGACCGCATATGGGGAAGAGTTTACCGTAATCTCCCGCACTTTGCCGCCGCAGTGCTGCAAAAGTGCCCCAAATAGACGGCGTGCGACGCCCTGGCGGTGACGGTTCTTTTTTACGAACAATAAACAGATATGGCTGCCGTCTCTTATCGCAAGGACGCCTATTGGTATCTGCGCTTCAAAACATCCCCAAAACTGCAACTGTCCGTTTTCGAAACGCTCCAAAATCGAGTCATAAGATATAAAAGACAGAAACGCACGAACACCTGCCTGCGAATAAACGGGTGCTTCAAACTCCATAAAAACTTCCCGGACAAGAAAAAGCGCATCCGGCAGATCTTTTTTCCCTAACGGCCGAACATTCATAGATTCCCGCCAAAAACAGATGATTTACCATAATTTTACCATATATTCGGGCGAGAAATGTAGTGAATTGCAGATTTTTTCTGTTTTTTTCTGGGAATTTTTTTAAAAATAAGCCGGGCCCTGTTTTTCAGACGGGCATCCCGATTCCTGCAAAAAAAATATGGATGCACAGAAGCCCGTTTATTGGTATTCGGTGATAACAGGCATAAAAAAGCCTATCGTAGAAAAACACAGAGTTCACAAAGAAAGTTGCTGTGCAGGTTTGCGAAAGGATCCCTTCAAAATGTATGTTTTTTGTTTCGCGAGGAGATCGCACCATATAAAAAAAGCATGCCGAAAACGTCGTTTTTCTGTTGAATGCCGGCCGTATTTTTACAAAAACTCCTACCGTTTTACAAATTATTATTATATAATATCATATAGATAACACTTGTACCTGTTTGATTTTATATTTGTGAGATAAGGGGGAAATGCATTGAGCAGACTTGATATAATCACACCCAGTCATGTGCAGACTGTTCTCGACGGTCTGTATAAAGATATCGAACGCCGTCTGATCGCAAGCCCGCCCGGGCTTTGCCCGATCGATATGGCGTTATCTTTTTTACGGCTTTGCCACGCGCAGACCTGCGGGAAGTGCGTTCCGTGCAGGATCGGATTGGGACAATTGACCAACCTTTTGGAAGATGTATTACGCGGAGAAGCTACGCTGGAAACGATAAACCTGATCGAAAAATCAGCCCGCGTCATTGTGGCGTCCGCAGATTGTGCGATCGGTTATGAAGCGGCCGAAATGGTGCTGAAAGGGATTCATGGATTCCGCGATGACTATATGGAACATGTGGTGAACCACAGATGCATAGGCAGCCTGAACCGGCCCGTGCCCTGTGTCTCCGGTTGCCCGGCGGAAGTAGATATCCCGGGATATATCGCGCTGATAGGAGAAGGCCGCTATAAAGATGCAATCCGTCTGATCCGAAAGGACAATCCTTTCCCTGCCGTATGCGCGTTTATTTGCGAACATCCATGTGAAAACCACTGCCGCCGTACGATGGTAGACGCCGCGGTCAACATACGCGGACTCAAACGTTTTGCAGTCGATCATGCGGGGGATGTCCCTGCGCCGCCGTGCGCGCCTAAGACCGGGAAACGGGTCGCCGTGATCGGTGGCGGCCCCAGCGGACTCAGCGCGGCGTATTATCTGTCGCTCATGGGACATGCGGTGACCGTATTTGAAAAGCGGAATAAGCTGGGGGGGATGTTGCGGTATGGTATCCCGAGCTACCGCCTGCCAAGAGAACGGCTGGAAGAAGAGATAGGAGTGATCCTTTCTACCGGCATACAAGTAAAGGCCAATACAGAGATCGGAGACGAGAAGGATATCGACGAACTGCGCAGGCAGTTCGATGCGGTCTATATCTCGATCGGAGCCCATACCGATAAGAAACTGGGCATAGAGGGCGAAGATAAACGCGGCGTGATCTCTGCCATCCAGATGCTGCGTGCCATAGGAGACGGTTCGCTGCCGGATTTCAAGGGCAAGAAGGTCGCCATTATAGGCGGCGGGAATGTGGCGATGGATGTGACGCGTACGGCTATGCGGCTCGGCGCGGAGAGCGTTACCTGTGTGTATCGCCGCAGGCAGGAGGATATGACCGCTCTCCCGGAAGAAGTGGAAGGGGCCATAGCCGAAGGCTGCGAGATCGCTACCTTGCTGGCGCCGGTACGTATCGAAAGCGATGCGGATGAAAATGCCGTGGCGCTTTGGGCACACCCGCAGATGGTTGGAAAAATCGATGAAAGCGGCCGCCCGGTACCCATGCATGCAAGTGCGCCGGAAAAGCGCATACCGGCGGATATCATTGTGGTGGCAATAGGGCAGAGGATTGAATCGGCACGTTTTGCGGCGCATGGATTGCCTGTGCATCGGGGAAAGATCGAGGCTTCGAGCCAAAGCGCGGTCGGCGATATACCCGCTGTGTATGCCGGTGGAGACTGTGTCACCGGTCCGGCGACGGTGATACGTGCGATTGCGGCAGGCAAGGTCGCCGCTGCCAATATAGACGAATTTTTGGGCTTCAACCATACGATAAGCACAAATGTGGAGATCCCGGTTGCCTATAATCATAATCACCCGCCCTGCGGCAGGAATAATTTGAAAGAACGGGAAGCCGCAGAACGCAAGAAGGATTTTGAAGCGTTCGAATGTGGCATGCGCTTGGAGGAAGCACAGCAGGAGTGTTCCCGTTGCCTTCGTTGCGACCATTTCGGCTACGGTGTGTTTAAAGGGGGCAGAAGGAAATCATGGTAAAAGTAACGATAGATCATATTCCGGTCGAAGTAAAAGAAAAGACGACGATCCTGGATGCCGCGGCGGCCGCGGGCGTCAAGATCCCCAGCCTGTGCTATCTGAAAGGGATCAACGAGATTGGTGCCTGCCGTGTCTGCTGTGTGGAGGTCCAGGGGATAGACAGGTTGGTGACCGCCTGTAACAATGTGGTGGAAAACGGCATGGTCATCTTTACCAACAGCCCCAGGGTCCGGGAAGCCAGGCGAACGAATGTGGAGCTTATCCTTTCCCAGCACGACTGCAACTGCCCGTTTTGCATACGAAGCGGCAACTGCGGGCTGCAAAAAGTCGCCAACGACCTGGGCATCTTTTCGCTTCCCTATGAAAAAAACGTGCCGCACGAGCCCTGGAACAAGAAATTCCCCCTGATCCGCGATGCGGCGAAGTGCATCAAATGTATGCGCTGTGTGCAGATCTGCGGGAATGTGCAGACACTGCATGTTTGGGATGTGGTGAACACCGGTTCCCGCACGACGGTCGATGTTACCTATAACCAGCGCATGGAAGATTCCAACTGTTCGCTCTGCGGGCAATGCATCACCCACTGCCCGACGGGTGCGTTACGCGGCCGGGACGATACGGGAAAGGCGTTTGCAGCCTTGGCGGACCCAGAGAAGATCACGGTCGTGCAGATTGCGCCGGCGGTCCGGGCGGCCTGGGGAGAGATGTTTGATGTGCCGCGGGAATTTGCAACGGTCAACCGTCTGGTCGGTGCGCTCAGAAAAATCGGGTTTGATTATATTTTCGATACGGATTTCAGCGCCGACCTTACGATCATGGAGGAAGGCAGCGAATTTTTGGAGAAACTGACGCACAAGGATCGGTATAAATGGCCGCTGTTTACATCCTGTTGCCCCGGATGGATACGTTTCCTCAAGACCCAATATCCGGATATGATAGACCATTTGTCCACGGCCAAATCGCCGCAGCAGATGTTTGGCGCAGTGATCAAGAGCTATTATGCGGAACTTTTGGGTGTTTCGCCCGAAAAGATCTATTGTGTTTCCATCATGCCCTGTGTGGCCAAAAAGTATGAATGCGACCTCCCAGGCATGAACGACGCATGCGGAGAACCGGATGTGGACGTGGTCTTGACGACAAGGGAAATTGTGCGCATGATTCGTTCGGAACATATCGATGTCCATACCTTGAAGGAGTCGGAATTTGATATGCCGTTGGGGATCAGCACGGGGGCCGGGGCCATATTCGGTGCCACAGGCGGCGTCATGGAAGCTGCGCTCCGGAGTGCGCATTATTTCGCTACCGGCAAAAACCCGGATGCAGACGCTTTTAAAAACGTCCGCGGGATGGACGGCTGGAAAGAAGCCTCTTTCGATATTGCGGGGACCACGGTCAACGTGGCGGTTGCAAGCGGCTTGGGCAATACGCGGAAATTGATGGAAGCGCTGCGTAAAGGGGAAGCGAGCTATGATTTTGTAGAGATTATGGCGTGCCCGGGCGGATGCAGCGGCGGCGGCGGGCAGCCGATCTACAGCGACGGCAGCGAAATGGCAAGCGCGCGAGTAAAAAACCTGTACGGTTTGGATAAAGTCGCGGATATCCGTTTTCCGCACGAGAATCCATCCATACAAAAGCTGTATGCCGACTATATGGGCAAGCCTCTTTCAGAGCGGGCATATAAATTGCTGCATACCGATCATTTCACTTGGGATCTGGGCAAAATCCACAAATAATCCCTGTATAAAAAGGACGGCGGATTCGTTCCGCCGTCCTTTTTATAGGCCCGTATAATCGAAGGGGGGAATATATGTTTTATCGGAAGCCTCCAATGACTGCACGAACCCATTCTCGATGCCTGCAGCAAACAGATAGTTTTGCGCAGTTTCATATTCTTTTTTTGATATCTTCCGGCGCAGTTCTGGAAAAGGCACCGGATTGCAGGGCGTGTACTGGCCCATCAGGCTGAAAAGCACGCTGTTTTTTGGGAATGTTTCCGCGACCCATTTGATGACGCCCAGCGTATTTTTCAGGTTGCCGGGCAAAACGAGGTGGCGGATCAGCACGCCGCGCTGCAGGATTCCTTCGGCGTCTATCTGGTAAGGTCCTGTCTGCCGGTACATTTCCCATATGGCTTTTTTGGCAACGGTCGGATAGTTTGGCGCCGAAGAATACCGGGCGGCGGGTTCTGCAAACGCGTATTTCATATCCGGCAGATAAATCTGTATTTTATTTTCAAGCTGCTGCAATGTTTGGACGCTGTCATATCCGCTGCTGTTATATACGACGGGGATGGGCAATCTCTTCGCAAGAGCCGCGGCAATGCTTTTGGAAAAATGGGTGGGCGTGACCAGATTGATGTTATGCGCCCCCTGGGCCGCCAGATTGCAAAAAATCTCCCGCAGTTTTTCCACAGATAGGACTTTCCCGATTTCCCCTCGGCTGATGGAGAGATTTTGGCAATAGACGCATTTTAGAGAACAACCGCAGAAAAATACCGCTCCCGAACCGCGTGTGCCGCTGATGCAGGGTTCTTCCCAGAAATGCAGCGCGGCTCTGGCGACGACGGGAAGCTCTCCCGTACCGCAGACACCGCCGCCGCTGCGGGCGCTGCGTATTGCCCCGCATCGGCGGGGGCAACAATTACATAAAACTTGCTTTTCTACCATAGTATTCGTCTTTTTCTCTCCCGCCAAAACATTTACAAGCGATGTAAAAATGGTATAATGGTCATATAGAACAAAATAATGGAGGAGCACGCAAATGTATAGTTATTATGGATATGGATATTTAGCCGGTTTAAACATTGCTTCCATAATCGGCTTAGTGCTGGGTATTGCCGGGGCAATCGTACTGTTCATCATTTTCCTGCCGGCTTCCAAACGGGCAAAACTTTCGCCGGGATTGCAAAGAGTACATGATTTCCTGAACTTCAAAAACTATTTGATGGGGCTTATCCTGAAAATACTTTATATTGTCTGTAACGTGGTGGTTGTGGCGACCGGTCTGTATCTGTTGTTTGTGAATGTGCTCACCGGATTGATGCTGCTGGTATTTGGGCCGATCGTGCTGCGCCTGCTTTGCGAGCTTCTCTTCTTCCTTGCTTCGATCCGTGACGAGGTCGTACAGATCAATCGAAAACTTGCAGCAACGGGATCTCCGGAACCCGTGCCTGAACCCGCGCCCGAGCCGGAACCGCAGCTGCCAGACACTATTTGCCGTAACTGCGGCGCCGAATTGCCGGAAGAAAGTTTATTCTGCCCCGTTTGCGGAACAAAGCGAGAATAACCAAAACTGCGTATACCGCTGATACAAGGCTTTTCCCGGAAATATAACGCGGCGCCGGGTCCATCCGATTTTTAAAAACTCTGCGGTAAGCAAGGTTTTTTATTTCAGAATATCTGGAATACATAGAACTTCAGATAATTGGTTTCGTCTACGCCCCAGAGTATGGGGTGGTCCGGTCCCTGCTGGCGGGCTTCCACCTGTTTTAGAGAAACGCTGGCATCCGCCGCCGCGTGCGCAAGCATTTTTTTGAACATGTGTTCGGATACAAAATGTGAACACGTACAGGTTGCAAGATAACCGCCGCGGGGCAAGATCTTCATGGCCCGGCGGTTAATTTCCCGGTACCCGCCCATGGCGTTCAGCATGGTTTTCCGGTTCTTTGTAAAAGCGGGCGGGTCCAGTATGATAAGGTCGTATTTGGCATGTTCTGCTTCCAAACGGGGCAGCAGATCGAATACGTTTTCCGTCACGAATTCCAGATTGCCGCCAAAAGCATTCAGCCGGGCATTTTGCCGGGCCGTTTCTATGGCGGCCTCGCTGATATCCGCGGCGGTCGCAAAAGCGGCGCCGCCTTTTAGCGCATTGAACGCAAAGGAACCCGTATGGGTAAAACAGTCCAGGACCCGTTTTTGCGCCGCGATCCTGGCGACGGCCTGCCGGTTGTATTTCTGATCCAGAAAATAACCGGTTTTCTGGCCGTTTTCAAAATCCACAATGTAGTTGATGCCGTTTTCGCATATTTTTGTGGAAGTACTGTCCGGCAGAGGAACCCCGTCCAGCGGGAACCACCCCTTATAGGGAAGCAGCCCTTCGTGTTCCCGCGTGCGCACATCGCTGCGCTCAAAGATTCCCCTCAGGGGAACCCCGTCTTCCCGCAATATACGGAACAGCAGGGGAAACAACAGGGGTTTTATTTGTTCGATCCCTATGGAGAGGGTTTGCGTTACGAGTATGTCCCGGAACAGATCTACGATCAGCCCCGGGAAATAATCCGCTTCTCCGAAGATGACACGGCAGCAGGAAGCGTCTTTGCCCATGACGGTCTTTCTGTATTCCCATGCATACCGCAGCCGCCGTTCATAAAATGCCGCGTCGAACTTATCGTTCGCATTGCGGGAAAGGATGCGTATGCGGATCTTGGAAGAAAGGCTCAAAAATCCTGTGCCCAGGTATTTTCCTTTTTGGTTCACAACGTCGACCAGCGACCCGTTTTCCGGCTCACCCTCGAGGGAAAGGACTTCACTGCCATAGACCCACGGGTGGTTTTGTAGAATGGAATTCTCCGCTTTTTGTGTGACGCAGGCTCTGCTGAAGCCCCTTTCTTTTTTCATAGTATATTCACTGCCTTTTTTGCTTTTATGCGACAGGGGTATTATATCATCTTAGAATTTGAATGTACAATGCAGGGGAGACATGTTTTCAGGCAGAACGGGGATCGTTTCATTCTTGTATTTCCTTTCATTTATGTTATAATAAGTGCGTGAAAATGTCGGAAGCGTCCGGGAAGAAATTACCGGGCGATACAGAAATTTAAGAGGAGGATATTGATTTATGGATTTACCAAAGATTCGTCACATGGGTGTCATATTGGAGCCACATGTTGCGGAAATGCGGTTTGAACCTCTGCCGGAAATGGGGCCAAAAGATCTGCTGCTGAAGATGGAGACGTGCAATATCTGCACGACCGACTATCAGCATTGGGACGGGCTTCGTAACCATCAGGGTTTCCCGATGGCGGGCGGGCATGAGTGGTCGGGCGTTGTCCTTGCAAAGGGCGAGGACGCCAACCTTTTTGAAATAGGCGACCGCGTGGGCGTTATACACGGCGGCTGCGGGGAATGCGACAATTGCAAAAGAGGCCGTTCCTTCGCATGCACGGCTAGAAGAGGCAGGAGAGAACCTATAAACGGATATCTTGGCGCCCGCGGTTTCTCGGATTACAATGTGGTTAACCAACGTAGCGTGGTCAAAGTAAGTAAGGATATTCCGGCAGCGGAAGCAGGTTTCCTTGAACCTGCCGCGACCGTTATATGCGGGATGCGGCGGCTGCGCGTACAGCCGGGAGAAACGGTTGCCGTTATCGGCGCGGGGACCATGGGCCTGTTGAACGCGCAGGTCGCCAGGGCTTTTGGCGCCAGGGTCATTATCAGCGAGCTGTTGCCTAAGAAACTGGAAAGGGCAAGGTCTATGGGCATTGCAGATGTGATCGATGCGAAGAACAGCGATCCCGTCGAAGCCGTCAAAGAGTTGACGGAAGGGAAAGGCGTAGACGCAGTTATCGCCGCCGTTGGTTTAGGTGTCGCGTATCGGCAAGGATATGAGATGCTGAAACGCGTGGAAGGTCGTTTCCTTCTGTTCGCAGCCGGTTATCCGGCCCCGAAATGGGAAATCAACCCGAACGAGATACACTATCGCCGTATAGAGATCATTGGCACGATGAGCGGGGACGAAGGCGATTTTATCGATGCCGGGTTCCTGATCTCGCATAAATTGATAAGCCCCAAGTATTCTCTGGAAAAAGAAGTCTTTCCGCTTCGCGACATACAGCAAGCATTCCAGGCGGCCGCGACACCGGGCGCATACCGCGTAACGGTAGATCTGCAGGGTGTTTGATCGCTGCAAACAGACAGCAAATAAAAACGCACGGTCCGGAAGGACCGTGCGTTTTTATTTCAGCAGGATGGAAATATTGCGGTTTGCCCGTCCAGACCCGCTTTTACCGCCTTTTCTGAAGAGGGCAATATTATAAATTTTTTCATAGAATGTTTAATTAATACTTCAATTGTATATTGTATAATTAGCTTACAAATTTTCCTGCGATTACAAGAGGAGGGAATTCTATGTGTGATGGCGGCGCGTATAATAACAATGGAAAGAGGCCGGGCAAGAATGGGCTGCTGACCGTGTTGATGATCATTATGATGACGGCGGTGATCGCCGTTTCCTCGATCGGTATATATAAGTGGCTGAATGGAGAAGAGGCGGAAGTGATTTCTTCTGCACAGGCCAGCGAAAATACCGGGGACGAAACGAATAAAGAATCGGATACAACGGTGAATATTTCTGGGTACGATCTGGATATTTTGCCTTCGGAAGTGGCGGCGAAAGTCATTCCCTCGGTTGTATGCATACAGAATTATCAGCAGATAACATCCGGGAGTTATTTTGGCATGAACAATAATTCCGGCGAAATAGAGCTATATGCGGAAGGCTCGGGCATTGTCTATTCCGGCGACGGATATATCATCACCAACGCGCATGTGGTGGAGGATGCTTCCCTGCTGAAGGTGGTGCTTTCAACGGGGGAAATATACGAAGCAGAGCTTATCGGGATAGATGAAGACACAGACCTTGCGCTTATCAAAATCGAGGCGGCGGGGCTGAACGTAGCGGAGTTTGGGGATTCGGACAGTCTGGCCGCGGGAGATTTTGTCATGGCGGTAGGCAACCCGGGCGGACTGGAGTTCAGCAGTTCTGTGACATTTGGCATCGTTTCCGCGAAGGACAGGCCGTTGGAGATAGAAGGCGGATATACGATGAATACGATCCAGACAGATGCCGCGATCAACCCGGGAAACTCAGGCGGCGCACTTGTGAATATGGACGGGCAGGTGGTCGGCATCTGCTCCGCCAAATATGTGGCGACCGGGTATGAAGGACTGGGCTTCGCCATCACGATCAACGAAGCGTTTCCGATCATAGAAGATCTGAAAGAATATGGGTCCGTACAGAACAGGAGTATGCTGGGGATAACAGGTACCATTGTAGATGAACTGATGGCGGAGCGGTACAATATGGTGGAAGGATTTTACATCCACAGTATTGCGAACAGCAACGTGGGGGATCTTACCGCGGGGGATATCATTACATCCATAGACGGGAACGCGGTCATCACGCAGTCTGATATCAAAAATGCCATACAGAATAAGGAACCCGGGACAGAAGTCACGGTGGAGTATTGGCGGAACGGCCAGACTTATACGACCCAACTATCGCTGGTTGCGGCATCCTAAAAAATATTTACGGTGAAAAAAAGGCGGGAAACCGCCCTTTTTCGTTCTGTTAAAACATGAATACCACACAGAAAAAATTTTTGATTGACAAATGCAAATATGTGTTGCATAATCGAATAATATAATAATTCCTTTTTAGACGGATACATGCCATCGCATCTATGGTGGCAATGCGTAAGTGGGAAATATCCTGAAGTACCGGGCTTTTCAGGTATTGGACGGCAACGATGAAAGTTCACAGTACAAAAAATGTATAAATTGATTCGTATAGGGCAGGATGGGTGTGCGTACAACAAATGCTTGTTTTTTGTATAGGCGTACCGGGTTCTCGCTCTGTTTTTATTTATATGGCGTAAAAAAGTATAGATCATGGAGGAGAATGTTATGAAGAAATACTTTGCGCTGTTGGCTGCTGTTGTGACGGTTTTGGTATGTTGTTTTTCCGGCTGTTCCAAGAAAGAAGAAGATACGTTCGTGGTTGGCATGGAATGCAACTACGCGCCTTTCAACTGGACACAAACGGAAGAAACAGAGGAAAGTGTACCTATCGACGGTGTGAACGGATATGCCGACGGGTATGATGTCCGTCTTGCGAAAATCATTGCGGATACTTTGGGTAAAAAGCTTGTGATCAAGAAGATTGAATGGGACGGGCTTTCCCTTGCATTGCAGTCCGGTGATATCGATGCGATCATTGCCGGGATGAGTCCGACGGCGGAACGCGCCGCGACCATCGATTTTACCGATCCCTATTATGTGAGCGACATCGTGATACTGGTGAAAAAAGGCAGTGCGTACGCAGATGCGACCTCACTGGCGGATTTTTCCGGCGCAAAGATCACCGCACAGATCAATACGCTGCATTACGGTTTGATCGATCAGATCCCCGGTGTGGATAAACAAACGGCTATGGATACTTACCCCGCGATGGTTGTGGCGGTACAGTCCGGCAAGATCGACGGGTGCATCTATGATTATGTGGGCGCTGTTGCCGCCTGCCTGGCGAACGACGATATTGCGTTTGTTGCATTTGAAGAAAGCGATGGATTCGATGTGGAATTGGAAGATATCGCCGTTTCGGTCGGTCTTGAGAAAGGCAGCGAGCTGGTTGACGATATAAACGAAATACTGGCTGGGTTATCCGAAGAGGATCGGCTGGAAATCATGGACGCTGCGATTGCCGCGCAACCGCTTTCCGAAGAAGAATAATCTGTAAAACAAAAAAGGAGTGAGCAATCATGCCGAGTACCTTTTTCGGATGGGTGTGGTACTTGATAGACAAGTATGGGCCGCTGATCGTATCCGGTACGTATACGACTCTTGTTCTGGCAGTTTTAGGGACCGTATTTGGCGTAATCATAGGGCTGCTTGTTGCCATTGTACGGAGTATCCCCCTATTGCCGGGCGATTCCGTTATCAAAAAGGTACTCTTGAAAATTGTTCATGGGTTCATGCGCATCTATATCGAAGTATTCCGCGGCACGCCGATGATCGTACAGGCGATGGTCATCTATTATGGCGCGATGCAGTACCTGCATATCGATATGGACGCGATCATGGCCGGCGTGTTCATTATCTCTATCAACACGGGCGCATATATGGCCGAAATAGTACGGGGTGGCATTATTTCAGTGGACATCGGCCAAACGGAGGCCGCGCTGTCTATTGGGATGACGCACTGGCAAACAATGACGGATGTCGTGTTGCCCCAGGCGATGCGGAGCATCCTTCCCGCGATAGGAAACGAATTCATTGTGAACATTAAGGACAGCTCTGTGTTAAACGTAATATCGGTTTCCGAACTGTTCTTTATGGGCAAGTCTGCGGCGGGCACCTATCTGAAGTATTTTGAGGTTTTCTTTATCATCGCGATGGTGTATCTGATCATGACGCTCGTGTTTACAAAGATACTGAGCCTGATCGAAAAGAAGATGGATGGACCGGATACGTTTACTATCCACGGTTCGGAGTCCTTTACACGCGTACATGGGCAAACGGGAAAGAAGGTGGAGTAGTGGACGGAGAAAAGATCATTTCTATCCACCATTTGGGGAAATATTTCGGGACTCACGAGGTTTTGAAAGACATTGATTTTGATGTGCAAACCGGCGAGGTTGTGTGCATCATCGGTGCCTCCGGGTCGGGGAAAAGCACGCTGTTGCGCTGCATCAACCTGCTGGAACGGTCTACTTCCGGTGAAATATTGTTTCATCAGAAAAATATTATGGACCCCAGCCTTTCTTTATCCCATTACCGCACACGTGTCGGTATGGTTTTTCAGCAATTCAACCTGTTCAATAACATGACGGTTTTGCAAAACTGTGTTACCGGGCAGGTAAAGGTGTTGAAACGGACAAAAAAAGAAGCGGACAAGATTGCGAAAATGTATTTGGAAAAAGTGGGAATGCTGCAATATATCGAGGCGCGGCCGTCTCAGATATCTGGCGGGCAAAAACAGCGGGTCGCGATCGCGCGCGCGCTTTCGATGGACCCGGAGGTCTTGCTGTTTGACGAACCGACCTCGGCATTAGACCCGGAAATGGTGGGTGAAGTGCTTTCCGTTATGCGGGACCTTGCTTCGAGCGGGCTGACCATGTTGGTCGTTACGCACGAAATGGCGTTTGCTAAAGATGTCGCCGACAGGGTGGTGTTTATGGATGGAGGAGTCATTGTGGAAGACGCAGTACCTTCCGTTATTTTCAACGCACCCAAATATCCGCGTACTAGAGAATTCCTGCGGCGTATCATTGGAAACTGAACGAAAAGAAAGGCTCCGGGCATCCGGGGCTTTTTTATATGGCGCAGAGCCTTCAAAAGATCAGCAGGTTATATTATACATAGCGTAGTCTTTATCCTGCCCGGAAGCCGCATACAGCACGACGTTGCAACCGGCTGCATATTCGGCTGTCCGGACGCAGGCCTTGGCTTTCCGGAGTTCCTGCGCAAAATCTTCTTTTGCGATCTCCCCTTTTTTCTGGATGGGCATCAGCATGCAAAGGGCATTGTACATTTCGATATTCTCCCGTTTCATTGGTTCGAAAACAGAGAATTTTTCGATGACGACTTCGTTCAAAACGGCTTTGACGACGTCCATGAATGCGGGAATCCCCCGGACCAGGGCCAGGTCTATCTCCGCACAGCCTGCGGGAAGAGGCATGTCTGCCCCGAGGATGGCGATGGCGTCCATATGACGGAGGGCGGTGAGTACCCGCATGAGTTCACTGTTCAACATACCGGTTTTTTTCATACAGAATTCCTTTCCTTGCGTTCCCGAGCGTGTATTCCGAGGTGCTCTTTGGTTCTCTCGGAAATATATTTTTCCCGTATTTTGCGGGGGATATACAAGAAAAGGTATTTCCAAAACGGTAAAAATGTATTAAACTACTAAGTGCATGGATCGTGACCGCACATAGTAGCGGGCCATACATGCGCGAACGAAAAAGCCGTACGATTAACTTGATCAACATTTTCATAAAGTTTTTTCTTTATGAATGGAAGGAGAATTTATGATTAGATTTTCAACAGTCGGCGCTGGGTGGATAGTAGATTCATTTTTGTTGGGCGCCAAACAATGTGCTCCGGATTTTGTACATTCGGCCGTGTATTCCTTCAGGGAAGACGAAGGGCAGGCATTTGGTGCAAAGCACGGGGTCACCAAGGTTTTTACCGATCTTAACAAATTGGCGCAAAGCGATGAAATAGACGCCGTCTATATCGCAAACCCCAATGCGTTCCATTATCCTACCGCAAAGGTGCTTCTGGAACACGGCAAACATGTCATTTGTGAAAAGACTTCGGTTGTAACATCGGAACAGCTGAAAACCCTATATGCTATCGCGGATAAGAACGGCGTTATCTTCATGGAGGCAATGAAGGGGTTATACCTGCCGGAGATCCACGCGCTTACCAAAGCGTTCGATAAGCTGGGCGAGATATTGATGGCCAAGTTCGATTTCTGCAGATATTCTTCCAAATATCCGCAATACCGTGCGGGCGCCACTCCGAATATTTTCAATCCGGCGATGGCGGCCGGTGGCCTGATGGATATGGGCATTTATCTCGTATACCCCGCGCTGTATTGGTTCGGTGTACCCGATAGGGTCTTGGCCGACGCCGCAATGCTGCGCACCGGCGTCGACGGGTGCGGCACCGTGCTGTTCCACGCAGGCGACAGGCATATCACGCTGAGCTACGGCAAAGCGAGTACTTCCGGGCATGACAACCTGATCATGGGCGACCTGGGCGTACTGCACATCGACACGATGGAATGTTTCGATAACAGCTATATCCAGTATGTGGATGGAACAAAAGAAGTTGTCACCAAGCGGGATACTTCTTTCAGCCCGATGGGTGGAGAGGCACTCCAGTTCTATAAGTTCATCACAGATCCCGAAGGTACGAAAGAGCGGTATAAGGAATCCAGGAAACTTACGACGGAAGTCATCGCCGTAATGGAAAAGATCCGCGAATCCGCAGGGATCAAGTTTACGGACGCTTGTTACAAATTATAAAAACAGGAGGGAAATCGAATGCCATTTATAGCAGTACGTACGGCACAAAAACTGATGGCGCCGCAGAAACAGGCGCTGAAGGAAGGCCTTGGCCAATTGATCGCGCTGATCCCCGGAAAAAGCGAAGAGAAGCTCATGATCGGGCTGCAGGATGCCCAGGACCTGTATTTCCGCGGAGAGGAGAAAGACAGCGCCGCCTTTGTAGAGGTGCGCCTGAAAGATAAGGCAGATTGGGACGATAAGGCAAAGCTGACGGAAGGGATCTTCAATTTATTGGAAAAAAAGGCTGGGATCCCAAAAGACTGCGCCTATATAAACATTATGGAGTTTGATTGCTGGGGCTCCAGAGGAGTGCTGAAATAATAAACATAAAAAAAAGGCAGAACATTCTGCCTTTTTTTTATGCGATGTAAAGCTGCTTTATTCTTTTTTATGCAGCGCGTCCCGCATGCGCATCGTATGGTCGAGTATGCGCTTTCTGATCCGCAGGCTCAGGGGGGTCACTTCCAGCAATTCGTCCTCATTCAGGAATTCCAGGGATTGCTCCAGATCCATGATCCGCGGCGGCGTAAGCCGAAGCGCTTCATCGCTGCCGGCGGCGCGTATATTTGTGACGTGTTTCTTTTTACAGACGTTTACCACGATATCCTCAGATTTCGGGGAGGATCCCACCACCATGCCGGCGTATACGGGTGTGCCCGGGCCGATGAACAGCGGGCCCCTGTCCTGTGCGTTGAAAAGACCATATGTGACGGCTTCGCCTGCTTCATAGGCGATGAGCGATCCCACGTTCCGTTTTAAAATATATCCCTTGTAAGGCGCGTAGCTGTCGAATACGGTACTCATGACTCCTTCGCCGTGGGTATCCGTCATAAAATCGTTGCTGTATCCGAACAAGCCGCGGGAAGGAACTAAAAATTCCAGGCGCATACGGTTGCCCACGTGGTGCATGTTCACGAGTTCGCCTTTTCTTGCCCCTAATTTTTCTATCACGCTGCCCACAGCCTCCGAGGGGATATCGCATACGAAACGTTCCATAGGTTCGCAGCGTTTGCCGTCTATGGTCTTATACAATACTTTGGGCGCGCTTACCTGTAGTTCGAATCCCTCCCGGCGCATTTTTTCGATCAGGATCGACAGATGCATCTCGCCGCGGCCAAGCACACGGAAAGAGTCCGGCGTGTCCAATTCTTCAACGCGCAGGGAAACGTCCTTTTTGGTTTCGTTGAACAGACGTTCGCGTATCTGCCGGGAAGTCACAAGTTTGCCTTCCTTGCCCGCAAAGGGGCTTGTGTTGACGGCGAATGTCATTTCTACCGTCGGTTCGGATATTTTTACGAACGGCAGGGGGACGATATGCGCCGGATCGCATATGGTGTTGCCGATATTTACATTTTCAATGCCGGAGAAACAGACGATATCGCCCGCCGTGGCGCTTTTTACGCTGTCCCGTTTGAGACCGGAAAATTGATAAATGGCAGTGACTTTACAGTTCTGGTCGAGCGTACGGTCATAGTAGTCTGTGAGTGTGATTTCTTCACCCAGACTGAGCGTTCCATTCTCAATACGTCCGATAGCCAGTCTTCCGACATAGTCGTTATATTCGATAGAAGAGATCAGTACCTGGAGCGGTGCGGCCGGATCTCCCTCCGGCGGGTCGATATGGTTTATGATGGCTTCAAACAGGGGCGTCAAGTTTTCCCCGTGCACGGAAGGATCCTTACTGGCCGTGCCGGCCCGCCCGGAACAATAAATGATCGGGCTGTCTAACTGTTCGTCGGTGGCGTTCAGATCCATCAGCAACTCCAAGACTTCGTCCACGACTTCGCGTGGACGAGAATCCGGGCGGTCTACCTTATTGATGACAATGATCACCTTGTGGTTAAGATCCAGCGCTTTTTGCAGCACGAAACGTGTCTGGGGCATAGGCCCTTCGAATGCGTCCACAAGCAGAAGTACCCCGTTCACCATTTTCAGGGAACGTTCCACCTCCCCGCCGAAGTCAGCGTGGCCGGGGGTATCCACAATATTTATTTTTACGCCGTGGTAATGGGCCGATGTATTTTTAGCCAGTATCGTGATACCGCGTTCCCGCTCTATATCGTTGCTGTCCAGTACGCGGTCTTCCACTACCTGATTGGCCCGAAATACGCCGCCTTGGCGGAGCATTTCATCCACCAGCGTGGTTTTGCCGTGATCAACATGGGCGATGATTGCTATGTTCCTAAGATCCTGCCTTTTCAAAAAAATCTACCTTCTTATTTATATTTTAATGCTTTCGCAAATTCAACAACTTATTTTACATGAAAACATGGTAAGATACAAGTATTTTCTTTTTTGATCGGAATATCGTATAATACAATGAAGAGATCCGAAACTTTTATCCGGATTTCTCGTCAAATAGGTAAAGACTAGTATGCGGGCGTATATTCCGCAATAAGGAGGAGACGTATGAACAGAAAAAGACTGGGGGTATTGATCCTTGTGCTTTTGATCGCCCTATCTGTGATTGCGGGGTGTGCGAGCAGATGGGAAGCCGTCGATGAAAATATCAGTATGTCGGAACCGGAATATCAGGGGCAGGTCAACAAAGACGCGGGCTATGACACCGTACAGGAAGACGCTGAAAGGGGAGAAGGAGAACCGACCACGCGCATCCTTGTTTCCGGAGAAGATACCGACAGGAAGCTGATCTATACCGTAAGCATGAGCATCGAGACCTATACGTATGAGGCGGATTATGCGGATCTGCTGGCGGATGTGGATAGCATCGGCGGGTATATCTACAGCGAATATACCTATGGAACAAAACCGGAAGAATATGGCGATGCCGGGAGAGAGACAATACTTACGGTAAAGATCCCCATCGAGCAGCTGGAAGACTTTCTCATCGCATTGGAAGAAAATGACAAGGTCGTAAGCAAAAACATGGATGTGCAGGATACGACCGATTATTACTATGATACTGAGACCCGGATCAATCTGCTGGAAACGCAGTACCGGAAACTGCAGGGCTATCTGGAAGAGGCGGAAACCATAGAAGATATGCTCTATATCGAATCGGAAATGAGCGATATCCTTTATGAGTTGGATACGCTGAACGGGGAAATACGCAACCTGGATAATCGGATTTCCTATTCAAGTGTGACAATATACCTAAGCGAACTTGTAAGTTACACCAAAGTTTCGGCCACGTCGGGCGATCTGGGAGAGCGGATCGTCGAAGCGTTCAACGCTTCCATTAAGGGGCTGGGTGTGTTCTTCGAAGGGTTTGTCGTCGTCCTCATCGGAGCCTTCCCCGTCCTTTGCGTGATGGGCGTCATTGCCTTTGTGGTGGTTTTGATCGTCAAATCCGCTTCCAAAGCCAAACGGAAGAAAGCGCAGGCCGAAAAGGCGAAAGAGTTGAGAAAAGAATAGGAAAAACGCTGCTGGGCGTTTTTCGGGGAAAAACCCGTGGACGAACGGCTGATTCGC
This sequence comes from Christensenellaceae bacterium, assembly GCA_963665505.1. Classification (GTDB taxonomy): domain Bacteria; phylum Bacillota; class Clostridia; order Christensenellales; family Christensenellaceae; genus QANA01. The sequence goes on along the minus strand of OY762275.1, from coordinate 215,164 downwards.
AAACTAAAAAAACAAGGCCCTTTACAATAAAGGGCCTTGTTTTTATTTTTCAATCGGCCGTACTTCTTACCGACACCAGATTTTCGGAGAGGACCTCATCTAAGGCTTTTACGAAATTTTCGTTTTGCGCCATTGTACCGATGCTTACACGGTTCAGGGCAAAATTCCGGATGATGATGCCTTTTTTCAACAATTCCTGAAAAAGTCCCTCCACATCCAACCCGGAGTCAAAGTAGATAAAGTTTGTGCTGGAGGGATATACTTTCCATCCGTAGCCTTCCAATGCTTTGGTCAGATAATCCCTGCCCTCTTCGTTTTTTTCATACACCATTTTTGCATGCGCGGGATCGCCCAGCGCGGCAAGAGCGGCGACCAGCCCAAGACGGTTGACGCTCCCGACAGTAGACCCCTTGTTCATGCAGGCAATGATTCCCGGGTTGGTTATGCAGAAGCCGACGCGCATGCCGGCCAAGCCGTAAATCTTGGAGAAAGTCCGTACAACCATAAGGTTGGACACCGAACTTAAAAGAGTCAACATGGATTCCTTACAGGCCGCATCGGGCGCGAAATCGAGATATGCCTCGTCCACCATCACCAGCACGTTTTCGGGCACCTTGCGCAGGAAAGCCTTGAGCGTCTCGGATTTCTCCGCGATGCTGGTCGGGTTCCCGGGGTTGCATACCATGATCAGCTTTGTTTTGGGCCCGATAGCCGCCAGCATGCCGTCCAGGTCTTGCGACAGGTCCGCATGCACGGGAACGCTCACGATGTTGCCCTGGTTCCTTTTGGTTGCGATCGGATATTGATGATAGGGAACCGAACTCATGATCACGTCATCGCCGGGGGCTATGAATGTTTCGGTGATCGAATTGATCACGCCGGTCGCTCCGTTGCTGATCAGGATATTCTCGGGCCGTACGCCATATTTTTGCGCAAGGGCCAGGGTCAGCTCTTGCTGTTTGTCGGGGTACAGGAAAGCGTTTTCCGCTTCGTTTTTTATCGCCTGGATCGCTTTGGGGGAAGGGCCGAACTGATTTTCGTTGGCGGCCATCCGGACAATGCTTTTCAATCCATATTTTTGCTGCACATCTTTGGTGGAAAAAGCAGATTTGAATACGGGCGTGTCGGATAGAGAGGCTCTCATAAGACATTCATAATTCATGGGTTTTTCATTGCTCCTCTTTTTTATATTTGGCATGATTTATATGCGCCATTTTTTGTGGTGCGGGGCCTTACCCGCACTATGCGTTGATTACGCTGGTCGGATGACCGCACAGCCAGTTTTTAAAGTTTTCGGCGGCTATCTGAATGGTCCGTATCCGTGCTTCGTTTGGCATCCACGCAATGTGCTGGGTGATCTTTGTGTTTCTGCAGCACATCAGCGGGCACTTCTTTTGCAAAGGTTCCCCGGCCAGGACATCCAGGCCTGCTGCGTACACCTTTCCGCTGTTGAGCGCCTCGGCCAGGTCTGTTTCGTTTATGAGAGCGCCGCGGGCCGTATTGATCAGGATGACCCCGTCTTTCATTTTTGCGATCGTTTTTTTGTTGATCAGATTCTCACTTTCCGGTGTCAGAGGCACATGGATCGAGATGACGTCGCTTCTTTTGAGCAATTCGTCCAAAGGGACCTGCTCGATGAAATCATACTGCGGCCCTACTTTTTTTGTCCTGCTGTGTGCAATGACCTTCATGCCGAAGCCCCGCGCCATTTTTGCCGTCCATAATCCGATATGCCCGAGACCCAGGATGCCGAACGTTTTGCCGTAAAGCTCAATCTGTCTGCTGAATATCCTTGGGCCGTTGGTTTTTTCCGGTGTGTCCCAGATTTTATTTTTATAATAGTCGTCGTGCAGGGCAATATTGTGGCAGATGTCCAAAAGAAGCGCCATGGCATACTGCGCGATCGTAACATCGCCGTATAGGGTATTGGTGATCGTTACACTCCTTTCTCTTGTGAGCGCAGCATCGAACGCCCCAAAACCGTGGGAAAATGTGGATATGTATTTCAGTTTAGGGTGTTTGTCGAAGAAGTCTTTATCCAACGTGTTGTCCCGTATGAATAATCCGAGTACAGCATCCGCATCGCCTATAAGCGCGCCGATATTGTCGGGGGCAAAGTCTTTGTAATAGACGACCGCATCTATCCCATTCATTTTTTCAAACTGCCTCTGCCATTCTTTTATCATTTCTTCATAGGGCAGATATCCGCCCAGTGCTTCGGATTGAAGAACGACTATTTTCATATAAATCCCTCCCAAATTAAATACGCCCGTATAAAAACAAAAGGAAACAGTAAAATCATTTTACTATCTCCTTTGTTAGTAAATAAATGAATAAAGTTGCTGCATTGCCAATTGTGTAGTCTACAATTTGCTTTTTCAATTATACACATTCTTTTTTTTAATGTCAAACGTTCTTTTTTATATGAAAATTCGGCCGATTTCCATTGATTCCAATGGAGAAGACCACATTTTATGATATACTTATACTATTAATAACGCCGAACGGCACTAAGAGGTATTATTCATATGGTCAATATTATAGAAGTGAAAACAAAGAAAGAGCTGAAACGGTTTATAGAGTTTCAAAATGCGCTGTACAAAGGTGTGGACCAATACGTTCCCACATTGTTGTCGAGCGAACTTACTTACCTCAACCCCCAAAAAAATCCGGCTTTTGAGTACTGTGACATGCGGTTTTTCCTTGCGGAACGGGACGGAGAACTCGTAGGCAGGATCGGCGCCATCATCAGTAAAAAAGCCAACAAGATATGGAAGGAAAAAAAGATACGCATCACCCGCATGGATTTTATTGAAGATAAAGAAGTTTTCGAAGCATTGATCGGTGTGGTAGAGGATTGGGCAAAAGAGCGTGGTCTGGAGGAGGTTGTGGGGCCGCTAGGCTTTTGCGATCTGGATAAAGAAGGGATGTTGGTCGACGGGTTTGAAAAGCCGGGCATGTTCATAACGTATTACAATTATCCCTATTATCCACGGTTTATGGAAGAATACGGGTTTGAAAAAGAAGTGGACTGGACGGAACAGATCGTGCATCTGGATTGCCCGGGGGAAGAGAAGATGCAGAAACTCTGCGATCGCCTTATGAAAAAACATAAGGTCCACATCGTACGGCTGAAAAACAAGCGGCAATTGGTCCCGTATGTGCACAAAGTGTTTGAGTTGATCAACAGCGAATATGAATCTCTGTACGGGGTGGTCCCGCTTACGGAAAAGCAGATAAAATTTTATGAAAAAGAATTTATCTCGATGATCAATCTCCGGTATGTCTGCCTGATTGAAAACCAGGCGGGCGAACTGGTCGCTTTCGGGATCACGGCGCCCAGTCTGGCCGAGCCGGTCAAACGCTGCGGCGGCCGGCTGTTCCCCGTCGGGTGGCTCTATCTTTTAAAGGCGATCCGTAAGCCCAAGATACTGGATATGTATTTGGTGGCCGTACGTTCGGATTGCCGGAACCAGGGGCTGAACGCCATCTTGCTCAATGAAACATATCAGCAGGCGAAAAAGGATGATATTCAGTTTGCGGAAACAGGGCCGCAGCTTGAGACCAACTATAATATCCAAAAGATGTGGGACTTTTTCCGCGTGGAAATGCATGCCCGCCGTCGGCGTAGCTGGAAAAAGAAGATCGAAAAATAGATAAAAAAGATTCCCCGCAAGTTTATCTGCGGGGAATCTTTTTTATTATCTGTTTTCTGCGCGCGCCAGGCACAGCCCAGGCGCGCTTTAAATCGCAGTTGTAAATTCATAGGAGCATGGTATAATCGTTAAAGACCTTTTGTGTTCAAAATTTTGGAACGGAATCGTGATTCATACATGGAACTGAATGATAAAAGAACGATGCGCTTGTTTCTGGCGATCATTGCGCTGCACTATACGGCGGCTAACTTCGCCCATCCCGTGACCCCCACTCTGATAAAAACCCTGGGGATCAACGATTATATGTTTGGCGTGGCATTTGCGGCCATGTCCTTTACCAGTTTCCTATTCTCTCCTTTCTGGGGGAAAATAAGCAAATATTACCCCATCGGCAAGTCGCTTTTCGTCTGCAGTTTGGGATATGCTTTGGGGCAATTTTTCTTTCTGATCGCCAAAAACGAGAGTATGATCATTGCGGCACGTGCCTTTTCCGGGTTGTTTGTCGGGGGTATGAGCGTGCTTTCCCTCACCTATGTCGTAAAAAATGCCTCGCCCGAACAACAGGGCCGCTATCTTGCCATTATGTCGACCTTTGTGGCGGCTTTCGGTGCTTTTGGATTTTTGGTGGGCGGGCTTTTGGGAGAAATATCGATCGCGGCCGCGTTTTTGGCGCAGATTGCGCTGATAGCCCTGGCGGGTCTTTTCTTCTTCCTGTTGGGCAGGAAGCAAACGCCAGTCTCTTTGGAGGCACATCCGAAATTCGAGGCGCTGATAAAAGAAGCGAATCCGCTCAGTTCGTTTACGGCTATCAGGCCGTATCTGTCGTCTTCGCTGGTGGTCTTGTTTCTGGCCTCCATGTTTGCCTATGTGGGACTCAATGCGTACGACCAAAGCTTCAACTATTATATAAAAGACCAATTCAATTTTTCGCCCGTATATAACGGAGCGCTCAAAGCGTTGGTCGGGGTTATTTCACTGGCGGCCAATTTTACGATTTGTATCCGGATATTTAAAAAAACACGGGTCAGACTGCCCAATATGCTCATCCTGCTGGGGTGCGGCATCGTCTCTGTGGCGATGGTTCTCATGCCTACGCTCATCACGTTTTTGCTTGTCAATATTGTCCTGTTTGCGTTGGACGCAATGTTCCAACCGCTGTTGCAGGGGCTGGTTTCCAGACGGACTTCACAGGAAAACAGCGGGGTAGTGATGGGTTTTTTCAGTGCGGTCCGGTTCCTGGGTATGATTATGGGGGCGCTGGTCGCGGGTTTTACCTATACGATAGCACCCAAAATTCCTTTTTGGGTATCGGCTGCGGCGTTTTTTGTTGCGGCTGTATTCGCGCTGCTGTACTGGAAAGCGGATACGCAGGCAAAGCCAAATGCGGATGCCTGATTTTCCCTGCGCGGTGCAAGATATCTACCGCTGCAAACAGATAAGGCTGCGGGTATCCGCAGCCATTTTTTTATTTGTCCTGCCAGGAATTATCAAGCTCTCCTTCTTTGTACAAGCGTTCCGCGCCTCTCTGCATACCGGTGAGGCCGGTCCGGGCGATCTCGATAATCCCGTATTCTGCCAAAAGGTCGAGCAGGGCGCTGTTGGTAGACGGTTTGTTCGCCGCTTCGATGGTAGCGGTGCTCGGGGAAAGATCGCAGATCTTGGCACCAAACACATTGCAGATCTCTATGATAGCGGCGCGGCTGGCGTGATTGGCTGTTACTTTTACGAGCATCAGTTCACGGAAGACGGAAGAAAGCGGGTCGATTTCCAATACGCGTTCCACCTCTTCCAGTTTTGTGAGCTGTTTCTTGATCTGCTCTAACACATATTCGTTGGCGCACAACTCTATCGTGATACGCGAAAAGTGCGGATCAAGGGTCTCGCCCACGGTCAGAGAAGATATATTGTATCCTCTGCGGCCGAACAAGCCGGATACACGGGCCAGGACGCCCGCATTGTTTTGCACCAAAACAGAAAGCACATAGTTTCTTTCCATACCGTACTCCTTTTTGATCAGAATCCACGTTCCACCCTGCATTCCGGGGGGATCTTGCAATCTACCAGCACAGCCTTCCCGCAGGAGAGCGCCTTCTGCAGGACGGGCTCTATCTCGGAAGGGTCTTTTATGGCAAAACTGGCTGCTCCCATAGCGGCGGCCAGCGCGGCAAAATCTGTGCCGCGGTCTATCCCCACTTCGGAAGAACGTCCGTAGACATCTCCTTGTATCTGGTGTACAAGGCCAAGTGTGGTATTGTTGAAAAGGATCTCCACGACAGGCAATTTGTAATATACCGCCGTAGAAAGTTCCGCCATGTTCATATAGAAGCTGCCGTCTCCCGCGATATTCACGATGCGCTTGCCGGTCGCGGCTGCAACACCCAGTGCCGCCCCCAGCCCGAAGCCCATGGCCCCCAGCCCGCCCGAGGTGATGAATTTTTCGGGCGAATGGATGCCCAGGTATTTTGCGGCCCAAAGCTGATGCTGCCCCACTTCGGTCGTATAGATCTGTTCTTTCCCGGCAAGACGGGAGAGGGTTTCCAGCAGGATGCGCGGCGTAGAGGCCGGTCCGGTGGCCGCGGGTTCTTCCCGCGCGGGCAGGAGAGAAAACAACGGGTTACCCGTTTTAGCGCGCACGATCTCCGTGAGACGGGTCAGTATGACCCGGGCGTCTCCTATCAGACTGAGCTGCGCCTGTACGTTTTTATTGATTTCAGCGGGATCAATGTCTATGTGGATAATTTGGGCGCCGGAGACAAAGTGGTTCGGATCGGGCACAGTCCGATCGGAAAAACGCGTCCCTATGCCGATCAGGAGATCACATTCCTTAAAAAGCGTATTGGTCTGCTTTTCCCCGTAAATACCGGCCAACCCTGCAAAACGCTCGGTCGATTCCGCGCACCCCACGCCCATCAGCGTTTCCGCTATCGGGGCATCTATTTTTTGCGAGAAGAGGGAAAGCGCGTCTTTCGCTTTGGAGGCGGCAACGCCGCCCCCCGCCAATATGAACGGACGCCGGCTTTGTGCTATCAGAGCCGCGGCCGCCGCATAATCGGCGTCGTTTGCGTGCAGGCGCTTCCTGGGTTTGGGCGGGGTTTTTTTCTCATAGGCGCACGTGGCCGCGATTACATCGGAAGGGATGTCGATGAGGACGGGACCCGGCCTATCGGATGTGGCAATATAGAAAGCGTGACGGATCGTATCGGCGAGCATAGCCACATCCTTCACAAGAAAATTATGCTTTGTGATCGGCATGGAGACGCCGTATATATCGACTTCCTGGAAACTGTCTTTCCCGATGAGGGATTTCTGCACATTGCAGGTGATCGCCACCACGGGGACGGAATCTATATACGCCGAAGAAAGGCCCGTCAGCAAATTGGTCGCACCGGGGCCGGAAGTCGCAAAAACCACGCCGACGCCACCGCTTGCCCGCGCGAACCCGTCCGCCGCATGGGCGGCATGCTGTTCATGGGTCGTAAGGATATGCCGTATACGGGGGGCGTAGGTGTGGAGCGCTTCATAAATATCCAGAATTGCACTGCCCGGATAGCCAAATACCGTGTGGACATCGTGTTCGAGCAGGCATTCCAGTACGATTTCGGAACCTTTTAACATCATAAAATTCTCCTGAAAAGTTCTTTGTTTCTTATACTATCATAGAAAAGCGAATTGTGCATCAAATAAAATACACTTGTAACGCATATTTGCGGGATGTATAATAAAAAATAAAGCAGAATATGCAGAATGGATATAAAATTTTGTGAAATACAATTCAAATACTGTCAGATAAGGAGCAGAGAAGAATGCGTATTGATAATGTGAAAGCAGTCGAAGTATTGGACTCCAGAGGCGTACCTACGGTCTGCGCGCAGATGTTTGTACAGGGAACCATGACGATGGCCAGTGTGCCTTCCGGCGCATCGGTCGGGAAATTCGAAGCGGTTGAAAAAAGAGACGGCGATCCTTCCCGTTTTTCCGGAAAAGGTGTGTTGGGCGCGGTAAATGCCGTGAACGGGCCCATACGGGCGGCGATTTCGGGCAAAGAGGTTGCCGATTTGGCTGAATTGGACGAGATGCTGATCCGTCTGGACGGTACGGCGAACAAGGCTAATTTTGGGGCGAACGCCATATTGGCCGTTTCTATGGCGGCGGCGCGGGCTTTTGCAACGAATGCACGGCAGACGCTCTATGCCTATATCGGAAAAAATAAAGACACGTATGTGTTGCCGGCGCCAATGATGAACATCCTGAACGGCGGCGCGCATGCTTCCAATAACGTGGAAATACAGGAATTCATGGTTATGCCGGTGGGCGCCGGTACATTCGCGGATGCATTGCGCATGGGCGCGGAAGTATATGCCGCTCTGAAGGCAGAGCTCAAAAAGCGCGGGCTTTCCACGGCGGTAGGCGATGAAGGCGGGTTTGCCCCCAATCTTTCGGCCGATGAACAGGCGTTGGAATTTATCATGAATGCCGCACGTGCCACGGGCGTTGAAAACAAGATTGCTTTGGCAATGGATGTGGCGGCGAGCGAATGGTGCAAGGGCGGCGACCAGTATGACCTGCCCAAAACAGGGAAAACCTACAAGAATACTGAGCTTATCGCATACCTGCAAAAGTTGGCCAAGGCATACCCGATCGTATCCATCGAAGACCCGATGGGCGAGGAAGATTATGCGGGTTTCCAGGCTGCGACCAAGGCATTGCCCATGCAGGTCGTGGGAGACGACCTGTTTGTGACGAATACGAAACGTATCCAAATGGGGATCGATCAGAAGCTCTCCAATGCAGTTTTGATCAAAGTGAACCAGATCGGCACGGTAACGGAAGCAATCCGCGCTGTGGAACTTTCCAGCAGCGCAGGTTTCTCCAATATCGTTTCGCACCGTTCCGGCGAAACCGAAGATTCCTTCATAGCAGACCTGAGCGTCGGCCTGGGAACCGGGCAGATCAAGACGGGGGCGCCGGCCAGAGGCGAGCGGACGGCAAAATATAACCGGCTGCGCATGATCGAATCCGAACTTGGGAACAAAGCAGTATACGCCGGTGCAAAATATATCGCGCGCATGGAATAAGGCCTGTTTTCTTCCGCGTATACTTGACTTGAGTAGGTGATATGGTACAATGTACTAAAGCCAGGTGGCAAGAAGACGTGAAAAGAATAGGAGAACGTCAATGGAATTAGAAAAAATCAAGGCAATCATTGCCGAAAAGATGGATATGGATCCCTCTAAAATAACGGAAGAAACTTCTTTTAAAGACATGGAAGTGGATTCGCTGGATATGGTGGAGATCGTGATGGATATCGAGGAAGCCTTTGATATCTCGATCGACACAGCCGAAAACATCCAGACCATCGGGGATCTGGTAAAGCTGATACAGTCTAAAGAGTGATTTTTTGTCTGTTCGGCATGACGCGAATAAAAAGGGAAACGCATATAGCGCTTCCCTTTTTGCTTGTGCGCGCAATGTTTACAAGAAGCAGCTTTTCAAATAAAGAGGATGAATGTATACTATACATATATGGAGGGACATATGTGTTTGCGTTTTTCGCCGTTGTTTAGCAGTTCGGCTGGGAATTCCACATTCGTCAGGACGGAAAAAACAAGTCTGCTTGTAGATGCGGGGACTACGGGCAGCGCGCTCATAGCGGCGCTTTCTTCGATTGGGGAGGAGGTGGCGCGCCTTTCCGCGATCCTGGTGACCCATGAGCACAATGATCATATCAAAGGAGTGGGGGTGCTCAGCCGCAAGTACGATATCCCTGTGTATGCAAACGAAAAGACCTGGTGCTGCATGGAAAAAAAGATCGGGGATGTATCGTCCCATAACATCCGGGTTGTCGATGAGGGAGAATTTTTTATCCGGGATATTTGCGTTGCGCCCGTAGCGCTCTGTCATGATGCGGCCTGCCCGATCGGGTACTGCCTGATGGCCGCGGGACGGAAGATCGGCATACTGACGGATACGGGCAGGGTCACACAAACGATGCTTTCCGCTTTGGAGAAAGCTTCCATTGTATTGCTCGAATCCAACCATGATATTGAGATGCTGAAGAACGGGTGTTATCCCTATCGGCTGAAAAAACGCATCCTTTCTTCCCGGGGGCATCTTTCGAATAACGATGCCGGTTGTGCCAGTATCGAACTGTGCAAACGCGGTGTGCGGAATATTATATTGGGGCATATAAGCAAGGAAAATAATCATAAAAAACTCGCATTCGATACGGTCACACAGGCGCTTGCGGAAGCAGGGGTGGTCGTAGGCAAAGATGTTTCGCTGACAGCTGCACGGCGGAGCAGTGTGACGGGCATTTTTACGATAGCGTGAGGGGTCCATTGAAGATACGGATTGTTTCTGTCGGCAAATTGAAAGAACAGTATTGGAAAACGGCGCAAAAGGAATATATCAAACGTATCTCTCCCTTTGCACGCATAGAAATACTGGAACTCTCCGACGAACGCGTCCCCTCTGCCCTTACCGAGAAGGCCGCGCAGGCAATCCTGAAAAAAGAAGGAGAGCGCATCGTTCCGGCGATCCGCGGGTTCAAGTCTGTTTTTGCCCTTGCTGCGGAAGGGGAAGCGTACGATTCTCTGGCTTTTGCAGAGAAGATAGGCGCTTTTTCCGCAAAAGGGACAGACCTTGCCTTTCTTATCGGCAGTTCGCTTGGATTATCGGAAAAAATAAAAAGCGAGGCGACGGAACGCCTCTCTTTATCTAAACTGACTTTTCCGCATAGACTGGTACGGATCATCCTGTTAGAGCAACTATACCGTTCTTTTAAAATAGTGTATCACCAAACATATCACAAATAGACGGGGCACGGCAGATCAAGCGGAGAAATCATGATTTGCCTGGTTTTTATAAATTTGAGATTTGAAAAAGGGAATGGGTATGAAAAAACAACAAAAAAGGAAGCTCCCGTTTTACATTTTTTTATGTTATCTGATAAGCTATAACTCGGGTATGCAGATGTCCGGCCAGCAACATATATTGCTGGATATGCGGACGGAATTTGGGATATCCAATGCGACGATGGCCTTGATCTCGTCCGTGCAGATGCTCACTTCATTGGGGCTCTCGTTACTATTCAGCCGGATTATTGATCGGATCGCGAACAAGAAACTGGTTTTAACCGGCGGCTCGATCGCCGTATGCGGCGCATTGCTGAATGGATTTTCCACCGGGCCCGCGACGACGATCCTGGCGTTTATGATTTCCAGTGTCGGTAGCTGTTTCCTGATGGCGGTACCGTATTCGGCCTTTTCTCAGTTGGACCCGGACAACGTGACCAAGCACGTCAATGTACAGCAAGGGGTCCTGAGTTTTGGCGCGGTCATATCGCCCTTGCTACTGGCGGTACTGATCGGGAGATTAGGGCTTAACTGGCGTTGGCATTACAGAATATCCGCCAGCATCCTCACGATCATCATCACTTTATTTGCGCAGACAAAAACCGGCGTCCCGCAGAGTTACAGAGAAACGCATGAAATCGGCGGCGGAAAAGATACGCCGAGTACCAGAAAACGGTTGATCTTTACGCCCGCGTTCCTGCTTTTATCCGCTACGCTGGGTATCTATATGGCGACGGAAGTAGGTATCCTTAATTATTCCAAAGAGTATTTTATGGTAAGACTGGACGATGTGGTGGGCGCCTCCCTCTGCATCTCCCTGATCCGCGCTTCGATGACGGTCACCCGTTTGACGGCCAGCAGGATCATCAAAAACAGAGTGACCCTATGTGTGGGGTCGTTTGCACTCTCAGGTATTTCCCTTTTGCTGATGGCGGTTTTCCCCATCAAGGTTTTCTCGCTGCTCTGGTGTGTTCTTTTTGGTCTGTTTGCGGGGCCTTGCTGGCCTACGGTCTTTAGCATCGGGTTGGATCTGGATCTCAAGGCGTCGGGCAAATTGAGCAGTACGATGATGATCTTCAATAATATAGGGACCAACCTGGGCAACCTTACCATTGGCGCCGCCGCCGACCGGTTTGGTGTGCAAAGCTCCTTTTATGTCACGGCCGGCGCCGCTTTGCTTGGGACGATCGTCTTCCCATTGGCGGTCAAGTTCTTCCGGAAATCTGGGAAAGCCCCCGAAGGGAAAACCTGGAAGATATGGAAAAAAGAACAAAAAGCGCTGCGGCAAGAAATGACAGGTTGACATATACCATGGGCTTACTGTAATGAATGCCAAAAACAGGATCTACGTATGGTTGCTGTACGGTATGCGTTTTATCAACGGTGCACGGGTTGCGGGATATCAATATATCCTTTTTAACATGCAGGAGGAATTCGGGATCTCCAATCTGATGATGGCGACGCTTACCTCGGCGCGGTTCTTCTCTTCCTTGGGGATTTCCCTTATATTGAGCGGGATCGCAGACAGGCTGGGCAACCGAAGGCTGGTTTGGCTGAGCGCCGGTGTTTACTTATTGAGAAATGTGCTGAGTGGGTTTTCCACCGGCCCTGCCGTTACGATGGGGGCCATGCTGGTAAGCGGGGCGGGAACAAATCTCCTGAATGCTTCCATGTTTCCGCTGCTGCTGAAAATAGACCCGAAAAGTTCCAACTGTTTTTCCAATATGCTGTAAATGTTTTTCTGCACCGGCGCGGTGATTTCTCCGGTCGCGATGGCGCGCTCATGCAAAACGGGATGGATTGGCGGGGACTTTAGCATATCGTCGTAGTGGCGTTTGCAGCCGTTTTCTTCCCGTTATTCTGGATAAAACCTGTATTTACCGGGGCTGTGCAGACAAAAGAGAAAATCGTCCGATCTGCCGGATCCGTTGTATTCTCCCCCGTATTTCTGTTAACGGGGGCGTCTTTTTTGTTGTATATGGGGGCGGAGGCGGGAATATTCGGGTATATCAAATCGTACTTTGAATTGGGATTGCGCGAAATGGACGCACTGGGCGGGCAAAAAAATCTGTCGCGCGGCTTATAGGGCCTGGGTTTTTGCTGGCAGGGGGTCTGCACCCTATGCCTGGCCGTATTCCGTATCGGGAGCCTGGCGCTGGTGCTGTGCACTTTGTTTGGGCTGGCGGCGGCACCGGTATGGCCTTCCCTGTTCAGCATGGGTGTGGCCTATGCGCCGGATCAACCGGGCCGCGCCACGAACCTGATGATGCTGTTCAGCAGCCCGGGCAGTTTCGCAGGAAATCTTTCCATAGGCGCGCTGACCGATGCCGTGGGTGTGGGCGATGCATTCTATCTGGTTTCCCTATTTGCCTTTATGGGCCTGGGGATCTTTTCTTTATGTGGGCATGTGGAAAAAAGCGTGCGTAAACGCTCTGAGATGCTATATTTTGCCGCTCCTACCTTGACTGTGGGTGGCTGCGTGTATAAAATAGTACATACATATATAAAAACAATGTGATAAGTGGACAAACAAACGGGAACCATGTACGATAGAAAATAAAATTTGGAAAAGGGGTGGAGAAATGTGTAATACAAGCGGCAACATACCCTCGGAGAACGTGGAAAAGGACACCGCCGCCAATTTCATAGAAGAATTCATCAACGAAGATCTGGCGGAAGGCAAGGTAAAGGAAATCCGTACGCGGTTTCCGCCCGAGCCAAACGGATACCTGCATATCGGACACGCCAAAGCTCTATGGATAGACTTTGGCACTGCGCAGAAATACGGCGGGAAATGCAACCTCCGCTTCGACGATACGAACCCTACAAAAGAAGATGAGGAATACGTGGATGCCATCCAGGAAGATATACGTTGGCTTGGTTTTGCGTGGGATCATCTTTTTTATGGTTCGGATTATTTCGACACCTGCTATGAACTTGCGGTCAAACTGATCAGGAAAAATGTTGCATATGTGGACGATCTTTCGCGTGAAGAGATGCGCGCATACCGGGGGACGCTGACGGAGCCCGGAAAAGACAGTCCTTTTAAAAGCAGGAGCATAGAAGAAAACCTCGATCTGTTCGAACGTATGAAAGCCGGAGAATTTCCGGACTACAGCCATACACTCCGCGCGAAAATAGATATGGCGTCCCCGAATATAAACCTGCGGGATCCGGCGCTTTACCGCATCATTCATATGCCGCATCATCATACGGGAGATAAATGGTGCATCTACCCGATGTACGATTTTGCGCACCCGATACAAGACGCGATCGAAGGGATCACGCATTCGCTGTGTTCATTGGAATACGAGGCGCACCGGCCGTTATATGACTGGGTGATCGAGCAATGCGAGTTTGACCCCAAGCCGCGGCAGATCGAGTTTGCGCGGCTCAACCTGACCAATACGATCATGAGCAAACGTTATCTGCGCCGCCTGGTGGAAGCGGGGTTTGTGGATGGGTGGGACGATCCCCGTATGCCTACGCTGTGCGGCCTGCGCAGGAGGGGCTATACGCCGGAAGCGATCAAAGATTTCCTGGCGCGCGCAGGGGTGGCCAAGGCCGACTCCATTGTGGATGTCGCCCTGCTGGAGCATTGTTTGCGGGAAGATCTGAACGTCCGCGCCCGTAGACTGATGGGCGTGTTGCGCCCGCTGAAACTGGAGATAGAAAATTATCCGGAGGGGAAAAGCGAATGGGTGGAATCGCAGGACTTGCCTTCCGGGGACAGCACGCATACGATGCGTTTCTCCCGGAACCTGTATATGGAACGGGACGATTTTATGGAAGAGCGCCCGAACAGGAAGTACTTCCGCCTGTATGTGGGCGGAGAAGTCCGTCTGAAGGATGCCTACATCATCAAATGCGAGCGGGTCGTCAAAGATGCGGACGGCCATATTGAGAAAGTCGTATGCAGATATGATCCGCTTTCCAAGTCGGGGGATGTGAATGCTGCCCGCAAAATCAAGGGTACGCTGCATTGGGTCGATGCCGTGACGGCCCTGCCGGCCGAATACAGACTGTACGATTCTCTGATCGACGAAGGAGAAGGCGATTTTACAGAGCGAGTCAACCCGAATTCCAAAACCGTCCTGCAGGGGTTTATTGAGCCGGAGATCTTGAAAGCCAAAGCCGGCGATACCTTCCAGCTGCTGCGCAAGGGGTATTTCTGTACGGACAGCAAGGATTTTTCACCCGATACAATTGTGCTGAACAGGGCGGTGGGGCTGAGAGACACATTCAAAAAGAAAGTTCTGCGGTGAAATCTAAATATCGGAGTGTTTGAAAATGAAAGTAAGGACCAGATTTGCGCCCAGTCCTACGGGCTATATGCATATCGGCAACCTCCGCACGGCCTTATATGCGTGGCTGTTTGCGAGGAGAAACAAGGGGACGTTTATACTGCGCATAGAAGACACCGACCGGAACAGGCTGGTGGATGCGGCGCAGGACGTCATATCCCGTACGCTGAAAGACACCGGCCTGTATTATGACGAAGGCCCCGATATCGGCGGCCCGGCAGGCCCCTATGTGCAGAGCGAACGCAAAGAGATCTATAAAAAATATGCGGAAGAACTGGTGGAAAAAGGGACGGCCTATTATTGCTTTTGTACGAAGGAACGCCTGGCCGAACTGCGGGAGAGAGCGGAAAAGGAACGGCGTGTTTATAAATACGACAAGCATTGCCTGCATTTGAGCAGGGAAGAGGTTGCCCGGCGTCTGGCCGCGGGGGAAGAGTATGTCATACGCCAGAATATACCGCTGGCGGGGGAATCTTCTTACGACGATGTTGTATACGGGCATATCAGTGTGCCGATGTCCGATATGGAGGACAATATTTTATTGAAATCCGACGGTTGGCCCACCTATAACCTGGCAAATGTGATCGATGACCATCTGATGGGGATTACCCACGTGATCCGCGGCGTGGAATACCTTTCGTCTACGCCCAAATATAATCTGCTCTATGATGCGTTCGGGTGGCAGCGTCCGGCCTATATCCATTTGCCGCCGGTCATGAAAGACAAACAAAGGAAACTTTCCAAACGCCGTGGAGATGCCTCTTATGAAGATCTGATTGCGAAAGGGTATCTGAAAGAAGCCATTCTGAACTTTATCGCGCTGCTGGGATGGAACCCGGGCGGAGAACGGGAGATCTTTTCGTTGCCTGAACTGGTGCAGGCTTTTTCGCTGGAAGGGCTCAGCAAGTCTTCCGCCATATTCGATATGGAGAAACTCACCTGGATGAACGGGGAGTATATCCGTGCGCTTGGTGAAGAGGAATTTATACAAAGGGCCGCCCCCTATTTTGATCAGGCGGTACAGGGAGATTTTGACCGGGTAAAACTGGCGCGGCTGATCCAGCCGCGGCTGCAAACGCTGGCGGAGATCGGGCAGAAGGTCGCTTTCCTGCAGGGGCTGCCCAACTATGATACCATGCTGTATGCCCATAAGCGGAGCAAGACTACGCCGGAGAATTCGCTGCCTGTCCTGTTGCGGGCGAGAGAAGTCCTGGCGGAGACAGACGAGTATTCAAATGATCGTTTATATGCCGTTTTGCTTGCGCTCTGTGAAAAATTGGGCGTCAAAAGCGGCCGCGTGTTATGGCCGGTCCGCATTGCCCTGACAGGCTTGCAGGTCTCCCCGGGCGGTGCGACAGAGATCGCGGAAATATTGGGCAAGCGGGAAACCCTGCGGCGTATGGATCTGTCCATTCAAAAGCTGCGGGACGCGTTGGCATAAAGTGCTAAAAGAGCGGGCGCCTTGGGCGCCCGCTCTTTTATTATAGGAAAAAACACATTGTTTACGACCTGCGGCGGAGAATCGGCTATGCCTCTTTCTCTTCCGCGTTTTCCGAGGGCTTTTGGGGCACGACTGAGACGAGCGCCCATTCGATACGCCGGTCCTTGATCTCCTGCACTTCTATGTGCAGCCCCATCGCGTCTACGACAGGCTTGCTGCCATCTTCGGGGATGGCTTCCAGGCAGTCGAGGATAAGCCCGCCCAAAGTTTCGTATTCTTCTTCGGGCAGATTGATGTTCAGTTCTTTGGATACGGATTTCAGGTCGGCACTGCCCGATATGCGCCACTGCGCATCGTTGATGCGGGTGATTTCATGTTCTTCCAGCGGGTCAAATTCATCGTAGATATTGCCGACAATACGTTCCAGCAGGTCTTCCATCGTGACCAGGCCGCTGACGCCGCCATATTCGTCCACGACGATGGCCATATGGATCTTTTTCGATTGCATATTGCGGAAAAGCACGTCGGTATGGATATATTCCGGGACGAAATAGACCGTCCGGAGGATTTTCTTGAGCGGTTTGGGGTGTTCGGCCTGCGCGTTCAGAAGATATTCCCTGGTACTCAGTAGCCCGACGATGTCATCCACATCTTCGTTACAGACCGGGAAACGGGACAACCCTGTTTCCTTTATGCAGGACAGGATCTCTTCCGGGGTATTATCCAGCCAGATGACTTCCATATCCGTTCGGTGCACCATGACGTCCGCGGCCGTAATATTATTGAACTCGAAAATGTTCTCGATCATGGTTTTTTCGTTGGATTCGATGGCGCCTTTTTCTTCGCCGATATCCACCATCATCCGGATTTCGTCTTCCGATACGTTTTCATCTTCTTTATTCAGGTCTATACGGAACAGGCGCAGGACGCCGTTCGTGGAAACGGAAAGCAGCCAAGTGATGGGCCGCATGACCACGGAAAATCCATGCACAATCCCCGCCGCCACATTGGCTATGGCTTGCGGCCGCTGCATCGCGAGCCGCTTAGGGACAAGTTCGCCCAAAACCAGTGTGAAATAAGATAATAGCAAAGTAATCACGATAATAGAGATCGTGTTCAGCACATCTTCGGATATTGCAGTAAAATGCAGGGTATTAACGAACCAATCGGTTAATCTGCCGGCGAAATTGTCCGCGGCGAATGCGGAACCCAAGAAACCTGCCAGCGTAATACCAATCTGAATGGTCGATAAAAATACGGTGGGCTGGTCTATGATTTTTAATAACCGGGAGGCTTTTTTATCGCCTTCCGCTGCCGAATAGCGCAAACGATTTTCGTTTAGCGTCAATATGGCAATCTCCGTAGAAGCAAAAAATGCGTTTAGAAAAATGAGCGCTGCCTGAAGCAGCAGTTGTCGCCATATAGGGTCTGATGACAACAAATATTCCCCCTTTGTTTACGTAGTAATAAAAAAATTATAACACATTTTTTGAAAATGTACACATTTTCGGGCCAATATATTTGTCCAAACTGTAAAACCTGTCTAAAAAAGCCGTTTTTTAAGATGCCAAGGCTTGCCTATGTATGGGCGGGAAAGGATCTTCCCATTCAATATTTTTCGGGAAATATACCGGTTCCGATGAGAAAAGGCAAAAATGTAGTTACTTCAGTTGAGGCAAGCGCTTTGGGAAAAGATCTCTCTGAACAGGGATTGCGTTTCGTCGGCATATTCCGCCCCGGCCATTTCTGAAACGTGCAGCAGCAGTTCCTGCTCCCGGACTCTGTCCGGCGAAAGCAGTCCCTTTCTTTTTTTTCGGGCGTTCAATTCCCTCGATATATGCAGACGCTTTTTATACAATAGTACGATGGCGCTGTCTATTTCGTCCAGCTCTCTTCTCAATTGAAATAAATCCATGTTCCTATACCTCAGATATCCAAATCTATCATTTATTTGTGCACAAACCAAATCCTTTGATACAGGGAGCCGCGCGCGGAAAATTTGGTTGCAGCAAACAAGGGGTGTAAAGCATAAGCAGGTCAATTCACTAAAAAAGCACAAATATGACAATAATAATACATGGCTGGCTGCACGAAGTCAACAGAATCGCCATAAGTCGTGTAAAAGTGCCAAAAAACGATAAAAACCGCCGGGGAAGTTTGCCGGCTGGCCGCAGACGGAAAAATAAAACACCGTCCGGGTTTTGCGGGAACGGCGTTTGGAGGAAATCAGTTTTCCGGTTCGGCCGGCGGGACGATTTTACAGACGTCCACCCAGTCTTGTGCGCCCGCATAGCGGAAAAGCGCATCGCAGCTCAGTTCGATCGCGCTATTGCTGCTGCCGCAGGCGGGGAAAACGGTCTGGAAGCGTTGCAGAGATGTATCCAGATAAACGGCGACGTTTTTTTTAATGCCGAAAGGACAGACACCGCCCACCGCATGTCCCACGAGAGAAACGGCTTCTTCGGGCGCCAGCATCTTTGCCTTGAACCCTAAAGCCGCCTTGAACTTCTTGTTGTCGATTTTTGCGTCGCCCGCACAGACGACCAACAGGGCGTCCTCCCCGTTTTTAAAGGAAAGTGTTTTGGCGATGCAGGCCGGTGCGACGCCGAGCGCTTCTGCCGCCAGTGTCACGGTGGCACTGGAAACCTTAAATTCCCGGATCTTGTCTGCCAACCCAAATTTCTCGAAATGTTTCCTTACTGCTTCAATAGACATGCTGCTAAATGCTCTTTTCATTGTATGGTAGTTGCCGTAAGGTATTATAGCATACGAAACCGAAATATAAAAATCGGGGGAAAATCGTATCCGCCTGATTTCAGCGTTTCTTCCGGGAAAGGTTCAGAACGGCCAGCCCAAAAAATATGACCGCTGTCAACAGCAATACGGATATATGCAGACCGGCTGTCGCAGTCGAACCCCCGTAAGAGAAATGGATGCCCATAGCCTCCTGGAAAGCGGCGATAGCCTCCGCAGGCG
The DNA here is from genome assembly GCA_963665505.1 of Christensenellaceae bacterium. GTDB lineage: Bacteria > Bacillota > Clostridia > Christensenellales > Christensenellaceae > QANA01. The sequence goes on along the minus strand of OY762275.1, from coordinate 195,933 downwards.
CGAGCGCAAACGTTGCTTCCAGGGGAGCCTGCGTCATCACCTGCCGGAACAATACGGCCGCATGCGAGGTGGGGAAAAGCTTAATGGCCGTTTGTACCGCCGCGGGCAGATTCCCGATCGGGATATAGATGCCGGTCAAGAACCCGATGAACGTGCCGAGGATTGTGCTAAAGATGCCAAAAGCGGTATTGCTTCTAAAGAAACTGACAATAAAGAATACGAAGGAGCTGGAGGACACGACGGAAAGCACAATGAGCCCCAATACCTGCACAAACGCGGAAAAGGACAACAACGCTCCGCCGTTGGACAGGATATAAAGCTCGGCCAGGACCAGCGTGAGGAGGCTCATGATGAGGGCGACGAAAAAGGCGCTGATAAGATAGCCGCCCGCAAGCTTATACCGCTTGACGGGAGAAACATAAAAATCCTTGTAGATATTTTTATCCTTGTCATCCACCATGATGCCGAAAGCGCCGGTCGTGGAGGTGACGGTAGTGACTGTCACGACGCCCGCCATGATCCAGCTGTCCATCAAAAAGCGTGCGCCCGCATATTCCTGCATATCCATCTCCAACATATCGCCCAGGAAAAGAACGTACAGGCCGATGATAATCAGGACGCTCAAAAAAGAAAAAAATACGGAGCTTTTGTCGCGGAAAAACAACTTGATGTTCCTGTATGCCATATTAAGCATCTTCGCGTATCTCCTTTCCGGTTACGGCGAGGAAGACATCTTCCATCGTGCCGTGGAGGACCTCAAAACTTTCGAGCAGCGGATCCGCGACGCGGAGGATAGGGATCGCGTCCTTTGTGCTCCCGAGCGGGATAGTTATCAAATTGCTTTCGTTTAGGGTATGGGGGATCTGTTTTTCAGTCAGGAATTGCTCCAGTTTTTGCGGATCCGTTGCTTTAAGCCGGAGCGTATCAGAAGAATAGCGTTCTTTCAGAAATAAAGGAGTCCCCTGTGCGGCGATCAGCCCGTCGTCAATGATCGTGATATAATCTGAAGCGGCGGCCTCCTCCATATAATGGGTCGTGAGGAACACGGTCATCCCTTCCCGCCGCTGAAGCCCCAGGATGGTTTGCCAGACGTTTTGTTTGGTTTGCGGGTCAAGCCCGGTGGTCGGTTCGTCCAGAAACAGTATTTTGGGGGTATGGACAAGCGCCCGGGCAATATCCGCGCGTCTCTTCTGCCCGCCGGAAAGTTTTCCGTATGGCCGATCTATAAAATCCCATGCGCCGGCTGCCTGTGCGGCGGCCCGGACGGCTTCCTTCAAGCGTATACCGCTTTTGGGATACAGCTTCGCCCGTGTGGACAGGTTTTTCCGGACGGTAAGGAGCCGGTCCAACAAGCTATCCTGGAATACGATGCCCAGAAGCTCCCGGATGGTCTGCCCCTCGGTGAGGGGATGCCCGTCTACCGAAACCTCTCCTGCGTCGGGTTTGAGCAATGTGCACAGGATGTCGATCGTAGTGGACTTGCCGGCGCCGTTCGGGCCGAGAAAGGCAAACAATTCGCCTTGCCGCACATGGAAATCGATGCCGCGGACAGCCTCGATTTCCCCGTAGTTCTTTTTCAGATTTGTCACGTCGATAATATGTTTCATAATAGCCTGCTTTTATGGGATTTTTTGTACATCCGGTCCGGGATGGAGAACATGTTCCTCTCCATTATAAAGTGAAATCAGGCAAAAAACAATCTGAGAATTTCCAGGAGATCGTCTGCAGCGTATTTTTGCTCTTGTAAAACAAGACAAGTCCATGATAGTATGAAAAAAGGAATGCACAGTAACAACATTTTCAGAAAAGGAAAATCATGTAAAGGAAGATCCAATTTGCAGTCGATTGTCTTAGCCTGGGGAAGGGCATACAACTTGCCACTGCGGTAGAACCCTATATTGAGATCATCGAATTGGGGGAGGATTTTATCGCGAGGTATGGGCATCTGGCAATCCGGGAATTCAAAACGCTTTTCCCGGACAAAGAGATCCTTGCGGACCTGAAAATCATGGATTCCGGGTATAAAGTGGGTATGCCCTGCCTGGAAGCCGGGGCGGATATCATTACGGTCTGTGCCCGGGCGAAAGAAAAGATGGTCGCCGAAACGATCCGGGCCTGCCGGGAAACGGGGAAAGAGTGTTTTGTAGACCTTGTTGCCGTTCCGGATTATGTGCCGTATGTGGAGATACTGAACAGGCTGGGCCCGGATTATGTCTGTTTCCATCTTTCGGGCGACGATTCCCGGGACGGGCAGGCGAAGACGACAGAGCGCCTGCATGCGATATTTGCACAAGTAGAACAGTTGGATTTTCACGCGAAGAAAGTGGTTTCCGGAGCTATCCGGATCGAGAATATAGCGGCGGTCAAGGCCTGCCATCCGCATCATGTCATACTGGGCAGGGCGATCAAGGAAGCGGACGACCCTGCCGCCGTGGCAAAAGTTTTTTATCAGGCATAAGAACAATAAGGAAAAGGAGAGGGAGAAGAAGATGAAATTACAGCTTGCTTTAGATCTGGAAAACATCGACGCGGGGCTGACGATGGTGCACAAAACCAAGGATTACGTGGATGTTTTTGAGCTGGGCACGGGGTTTATGGGTGCCCAGGGGTATGGACTGGTCAAGATTTTCCGCGCGGCTTTCCCGGACATCCAGATCCTGGCGGACGTCAAGATCGTGGACGGCGGATATGGTACATCCAGAAAAATGTTTGCCTATGGCGCAAACTTTTCGACGGTTGTGGGATACGGAGACTTGTCCACCGTCGGCGGTGCGGTGCAGGCGGCGCGGGAAGCCGGTCCGGGGCATTTTGTGATGGCCGACCTTATGCATATACCGGACTACACGGTTCATAAGGACAAACTGAACCGCGCCGGGGTGGATTATGTCTGCGCGCATATCGCCGTAGATTCCGAAGGCCAGGAAGGGCATCGTTCTTACGAAGAGGTCCTTTCCGGCATCATGGCCACAGGTTTTGATGCCAAAATTGCCGTCGCGGGCGGGTTGACATTGGACCGTATCCCGCTCGTAAAGAGATTTGGCGCCGATATGGTCATTATAGGCAGGGCCATTTCGCGGGCGCAAGACCCGGCTGCCGCGGCCAAGGCCTTTAAGGAAGCATGTGGAAACGGAGAATGAGGCAAAGGTAGAAACAGCAAAGCGCACTTTGTTTTAAGAAAGCCTGCAAAAATGTAGATCCATAACCGTCGTTCTTCTGAAGCGGCAGTCCGGTCCGCCGGATCGCACTGCCTGGTTTGATGATGGCTCCGGCACGATGCGCCGGCTTTTTCAAAGGGTGTTTGTTTGATCGGGACTGTATGGATGTTTTTTATCCGCGAAAGGTTTTTTATATTTTGCACAGCGTATTTTTGGTGATCGGATTGATCCTTGTGGCGGACACTGTTTTTGCCATGAAAATGTCCAACCTTAATGTAGGCGTGGTACTGCCGGCCATCTTAGGCGTTCCGCTTATCCTCTATGGAATGTGTGGACTCTATGCGCCGCAGGTTTTGCAGGATCCTCGTATTGCGGTTTTGATCGCAGTGGGGGCAGCCGGCTATCTTCTTACTCTGACACTTTTATTGGGCTGTATCGCCCTTACGGCTTTTTATGCGCTGCGGGCAAAGAAAACAAAAAAAATACCGCCGGATATCGTCGCCGTGTTGGGGGCAGGGCTGCGGGGAGATCGGCCTTCCCGGCTTCTCCGGTGGCGTCTGCAAGCGGCCATGCGGGCGGCGCAAGAATATGGGATCCCCATCCTAGCCATCGGCGGAAAAGGGAGGCAGGAATCCGCGCCGGAGGCGGAAAGCATGCGCAAGTATCTGCTGGAGCAAGGCTTCCCCGAAGAAAAGATCTTTTGCGAGACAAAATCCAGGAACACATTTGAAAATATGCGATATGCGAAACAGGTGGCGGCGCCGTTGTTCCCGGAGGGATGCCGGCTGCTGATCGTTACGAACGATTTTCATTGTTTTCGTACCGCGCAGATCGCCAAGGAATTTTTCCGTGAGGTAGAGATGTTGCCCGTTCGTTCGACCTGGTATATGCGGCTGAATTTTTACCTGCGGGAGACGCTGTCTATCTTAAATTATTACCGCCTGAAACTTTTTTCCAAACAGGACAAATATCCGGCGAACGGCTGAGCGGGTTCCCCGCTTTATAAAAGCAGAGATTTTAGTATATGCCGGTGTGTTCCCGGCAAAATCGGCAGTACTTTTCCAAAGTCTGTGCCGGTATACGTTTCATAAACGAGCAGCATGGCGTTTTTCTGATTCTGGGCGACTTCAAGCCAAAGCCAGTTTTCTCCCGGTGTTCCCATCAGGGTTGGGGCCTGGGCGCGCCAATAACGGCGGATCCGTTATGCATTTGCTGCTCGGGGACGTTGCCATTCTTACGGGAAGAGGTCTTTTTTGTGACTCTTTTCTCCTGCGTATCATCTGCATGTAAAAACGGCGCAGAAAAATCATTTTTCTGCGCCGTTGCAATATTTCCAACTTATCTTTTTATTTCGTAAAGTATTATAGCATATAGTTTTTGCAATGGCAAGAGATATTATTGTAAAACATTCTCACTCGGGAAAGCGGCTGCGGATATAGCAAAGCTTTGTTCGCGGGGAAGCCGGCTTATATGGGTGTGCGTTATTGTATACAATGATACTGGACAGCATAAAAAAACGGGAAAATGAGAACGGGCGGGCAAGCCCGGACCCTTTCGCAAAAGGAGAAGAACATGCAAAATTATTTTATGCCCACGAAGATCGTAATGGGGAAAGGCTGCATCACACAAAGCCATCGATTGCTGGCGGATTTTGGGAAAAAAGCGCTGATCGTTACGGGACGGCATTCTGCAAAGGCAAACGGAGCATTGCGGGATGTTACGCAGGCGCTTACGGCAAACGGACAGACCTACGCGGTGTTCGACCGGGTCTTAAGCAACCCGACGGTCGCCTGCGCGTATGAGGGCGCGGCATTTGCGCAGAAAAACGGTGTTGACTTCATCGTTTCTATCGGCGGGGGATCCCCCATGGACGCGGGCAAGGCGATCGCCCTGCTGGCTCTGCAGACTATCCGGGAAGAGGATCTGTTTTCCGGTATGTACGGGTCTGCGGTCCTGCCGATCGTCGCGGTACCGACCACGGCCGGAACGGGCTCGGAAGTGACGCCGTATGCGATTCTGACAAATCCGGCGGCACAGACCAAGATGAGCATAGCAACCCCCTCTATCTTTCCCCGGCTTGCGTTACTGGACGCGGGATACATGAAAGACCTGCCCCTGGACATTACGCTGTATACTGCGATCGATGCGCTTTCGCATTCTGTGGAGGGTATGCTTTCCCGCCGGGCCAACTTGTTTTCCGATTGCCTGGCTGCCGAAAGTATCCGCCGTATCAGCGCCTGTTTTCCTGCGTTTGAAGCAGGCGTTGTGGATGAGCCGGCGCGGGAAAGCCTGCTGTATGCTTCCACGCTGGGCGGGATGACCATTGCGAATACGGGTACAACGGCCGTGCATGCAATAGGATATTCCCTGACGTATTTTAAAAATATAGAACATGGGCGTGCCAACGGTTTATTGCTCGGGCGGTTTCTCGCATTGGCGGAAGGGAAATGTCCTGCGCGCGTCCGGCAGATCCTGGGGTATATGGGCCTGCCTTCGACGATGGCGCTTTGCAGCGCGCTCGAAACCCTTATGGGGAGGCCGGCGTCCTTGACGCGGCAGGAAATGGAACAATATATTTCCCTTGCGATGCGGACCAAAAATATAGCGAATGGACTGTTCGTGCCCAGCCCTGCGGAATTGAAGGCTGTTCTTGAAGAAAGTATGTGATCGTTTGGAAAAAGACTGAAATAGTTGTAAAAAGGGAAGAGCCAGAGATGCCGGGCTGTTTTTTCCGATAGAAAAAATGTGTAATTTTTTCAATTATGTACATTCTATTAAATATGACAGAGGTCTTTAAAATCCATTGTATTTCTGTGAAAATATGGTATAATTCAGTCATAGATTATCGATAAAATAATATCGAAAGGATGATATAAATGAAATTATTCGACCTAAAGGGAAAAACGGCACTCGTTACCGGAGCGTCTTCGGGGCTGGGCGTACAGTTTGCAAAAGCGCTTGCACGGCAGGGCGCCGACCTTGCGATCGTGGCAAGACGGATACAAAAGCTTGAAGCCGTTAAAGCGGAGATCGAGGCAATGGGTGTGGCATGTATCGCGTTGAAATGCGACGTGTCCAATGTCGAGGAAATTAAGCGGACCGTACGGGACATAAAGGAACATTTTGGGAAAATCGATATATTGGTCAATAATGCCGGGATCGGTATGTTTGGTCCGGCGGAAGAACAAAGCGATGCACTCTGGCAGACCATGATGGCCGTGAACCTGAACGCGGTGTACTATTTTGCCCGTGAAGTCGGGAAAGACATGATCGCCAGGAAGTATGGAAAGATCATAAACATCGGTTCCATCCACAGCACCGTGGCGATGCGCGGCCTTCCATTGAGCGCGTATTGTACGACAAAAGGCGGGCTGCTGATGCTCACCAAAGCATTGGCAAATGAATGGGCGAAGTATAATATCACTGTCAATGCGATTGGCCCCGCCTATTTCCCCAGCGAAATGACGCAGGATATTATTGATGATGAAGAATTCCGGCAGGTCATCAAGACGTATTGCCCGATGGGCCGCCCCGGCCGGGACGGTGAATTGGACGGTGCGATCGTCTACTTTGCTTCGGATGCCTCGAGTTACACGACGGGGCAGATCCTTACGGTGGACGGCGGCTGGACCTCTATCTGAACACATATGAAAAAAGGGCGCACAGCGTAATCATGCGCCCTTTTTTATATGGCGGACAGTTCACAAAACTTTCTCATAGAGAAAGAACAGGCCTTTACGGAACTGTACTTCTCCAACTTTTGTATACCCCGCTTTGTTGTACATGCGAAGGGAATAGGGGTTCAGGGAAAATGCATCCAGCCGGATGGAAACATACCCAAGGTCCCGCAGCAAAGCTTCAATGAGCGGCAGGGTCTTGCTGCCAATCCCCCGGTTTTGCCGGGCGGGGTCTACGCACAACCGGTGCAGGACGGCGTAGCGGTCCCCCTGATACGACCAGTTTCCGGCGGCATAGGCCGGATCGGAATCCTGGTTGATCACAAATACGGCAAGAATGACATCCGCCTTGTCCACGACGGCGTACATATTCCGATGCAGGATATCGTCCGAGAGGACGGCCCTATTCGGGTAAATTGCGTCCCACTGCGGTATGTTTTGCGTTTGCATCAGGTCAATGGCCCGCGTAAAAATGGAAACGACGGTTTCCAGGTCTGCCCGGTCGGCATTTCTTACTGTATAATTCATGATACGTTTCTCCGATTGTATGTTTTTATACTATACTATAAATCCCGTAATAAGGCAACCGTCTCAACTTGATCAGGATAAAATTGCGCGCGGAGCGGGCGCGTATTTCCGTCTGTTTCGGCGTATGTTAAAAGTATATGGATATAGTAACCTTTTTTGCTTTGTTGCAATATTATGGAATATACAAATATCTTGTTACCAGGAGGTAAAGATATGTCGAGATGTTGTGGTTGCAGAAATAGGTTTTATTCATACGCTGCACCGGAAACGACACAGGTGCAGGGGAACAGCAATGTAAATCTTACGATAGATAATACCACTGTTTTAGTATCGGTGCTGGTTGCCGTGGGTGTTTTGACCGGAGCGCTTGAACCGGAGGCATTACGGACGCTGGTTGATCAACTGAGGACAGGAGGCACGACACAGATCCAAGCATAATTGTAAAAAGTCGTATCGCAACGCGATACGACTTTTTTTTTGCGCACAACGAAAGGACCAGGAGCAGGGGCACTTAAAAGGAATCCCATTTTTATACATTGAAATGTTTCTATATAAAATAGAAAATACAATTAGAACTTTAAAAGGAGGGTGTAAAAAATGAAAAAATGGATTGCAATGGGCATCCTTATCGTGATCTTGTCTGTAAGCACGCTAAATGCTTTTGCGGCGGCACCCGTCACCTATGAAGTTGTATCGGGCGACACTATGTGGAAGATCGCCGTCCGTTACCAGGTCGGCGTAAGCGAATTGATTCAGGCAAACCCGCAGATAACGGATCCGGATTGGATTTATCCGGGGCAGATGTTGGATATTCCTGTCTTGGAAGAAAGCGTATCCTCTTTCGAAAAGCAGGTCATAGCGCTGGCCAACCAGATCCGGATAGAGAACGGACTGGCGCCGTTGACGGAAAATTGGGAGCTTTCCCGCGTAGCGCGGTATAAATCGCAGGATATGCGGGATATGCGATATTTTTCGCATACAAGCCCGATCTATGGCGCGCCGGGCACGATGATCCGGAATTTTGGCATCCGCTATTCCGCAATGGGAGAAAATATCGCCATGGGCTAAGCTTCTCCGGAACAAGTGGTGAATGCCTGGATGAATTCCGCCGGACACAGGGCAAACATACTGAATGCGTCGTTTACACAGATCGAGGTAGGCTATGTTTCGGACGGGCACTATTGGACCCAGATGTTTATCGGCTGACCCATGGGTTTGCTTGAACGTATAGCCGGACAAAGGCCGCCTGCATGTGCAGGCGGCCTTTTATGAGGGACAGTCTATTGTGTCCAAAGGCCATTCTGCCTATAATGGAGGGGAAACAGGATAAAAAAAGAAAGACGAACCTTGCGTGTATGGGCCGGCATCCCGGCCGGCGGAACTGTTTTAGAAAGAAGGCAATATGGTATGCGGCTGCCCATGATAAGCAGTATGGCGGAACTGGAAAAGTTGATTTTGGATATTGGGTTTTTGCCGTTTTTCCGAAGCAATATCCCGGGCTTTTCTGTGGAGGACTGTATTTCTGCTGACCATTGGTTTGTAAAAGATGTGGAAGGCCCTTGGGAATGGAAGGGAAAAATTGCGGCCAAGGGAGAGATCGCCTACGGGAAGCTATTCCATAATAAAGCCGGATTTGTGAGTAAACAATGGTATCCGCATCTGGCAAATTACCGGCGTGATGGGTACGATTTCGATGCGCTTTACGAAGATGGACTTGCCGGCCGCAAGTGCAAAAGGATTATGGATATGCTGGAACTGTACGGCCCTTCGCTTTCCTATCAGTTGAAACGGTGGGGCGGTTTCGGAAAGCATAAGGAAACAGGATTTGACAGCGCCGTCACCCTGCTGCAGATGCAGACGTATATCACAATAAAAACTTTTACGTACAGGACCGACCGGTACGGACAGCCGTATGGTTGGGGAGTTGCGCAGTATGCGCGCAGCGAGGATGTCTTTGGCGCGGATTTCGTACGGTCTGCCTATGCGGACGAACCCGGTTTTTCTAAAGAAAAGATCCGGCGGTATATTTCCCGGTTGCTTCCCGGGGCAACAGACAAGCAGATCGAAATTTTGATAAAATAAAAAGGGCATAGACCCTTTTTATTGTTTGCGATAAATTTTGTCAGGCAATATGTATATCATTGAGCGAACGTATGGGGTGCCGGCAGTCTAAACGGATGCCATAGAAAGGCAGCCCCATCGTTTGGGCGAGCTGGAGGTCGGCCGGGGAATCTCCCGCTAAAAAAGACTGTTGGAGATTGATCGCGGGGTATTTTTCAAGGGCCTGCCGGATCAAGCCGGGTTTAGGCTTGCAGCAATCGCAGTTGGCAGAGCGGGCATGCGGGCAATAAAAGACATCCAGGACCGAAATCCCGTTTTTCTCCAAGGTGCCAAGAAACAAAGCGCTGAAGTTTTGATATGCCTCCAGACAAAGGATCCCTTCGCCGATCAGGTATTGATTGGTCACAATGATGATCTCGTATCCGTGGTTTCTGAAGCGCCGCATCGCCTCAAAAACACCGTCCAGGAATACGGGTGCCCTCACGTAGGGCCATTCCCGGTCCGGGTAGTCCCGTATAATCGTGCCATCCCTGTCCAAAAATGCTGCTTTCAAAGACGGGCCTTCTTTCCTGATTGGGAACGGGCGCCAACACCATACGCAAAAAAGAGCTCTTTTCCAATAGTATAAGGCAAAAAAGGAGACGGGACAAGCCCGTCTCCTCTCCAGGATAAATGGATAGAGTTTTTACCCGATCATCCTCCTTGCGCCGATATAGTGCTGTGTGTAGTAGGCGTTCGAAAGCTGGGAAATGATGATCTTCCCCGCCCCGGAACTTGCGTGGATGAATTGTCCGTTCCCAAGATAGATCCCGACATGGGATGCGCCTGCCTTGTATGTTGTGAAGAATACAAAGTCGCCCGGCTGCAGATTGCTCTTGAAAACGGCGGCCCCGACCTGGTACTGCAAGGCTGCAGTCCGCGGGATCGTGAGGCCATTCTGTGCCGTCACATATTGTGTGAACCCGGAACAGTCAAAACCGGCCGTCGTCGTGCCGCCCCATACGTAAGGGACCCCAAGGCAGGATTTTGCAGTCTGGATCATAAGATCGATTTTGATCGCGCGGGATGTATAGGGGCCGACGATGCCGTCCGTGCGCAGCCCCTTGCTGCGCTGATAATCAAGCACAGATTGTCTGGTGATGGGTCCGAAATACCCTGTGGCTCTATAATAACTGAAAAACCCCAGGGTTTTCAGGTCGTTTTGCAGATCAGTCACATCCGTGCTCCACATGCCGTAATAGAGCAGCGTAGGTTCTGTGTAATAATCGGCGGATGCAACGGAAGTAAACAGCATGAATACGGCTAAAAAAGCCGCACATCCGGCCAGTATTTTTTTTCTCATTGCGATGTTCTCCTCTCTATGCCTGCGAATTTAGTTGACAAGTGCGGGATGCGCAGTTTCTCTGCCGGGCCCTAAAATCTGCCGATACAGATTTTTTAATCATTTTTGTTCGAATTAAACCAAAACGGACCCTCTCCGCCCCTGTCCCGCAGGATTTGGCTGTTATTGACATATGCCCACATAAAAATTATATAAAGAAGAGCCAAGTGAACGCAACACACAATTTATGGAATCTTATTTGGAAAAAAGACGGAAAAGTTGTTAATGGACCTAAGTATTGTTATAATAGAACATGGAACATATATACATAGGATAATTGAGATGCCCGGCGGCGAGTACATGGTGGGAAAAGGCAGAAAAATGGGTGCGAAACCCGGCGGCAGCTTGCAAGGGGAAAAACTGAAATGAAAACGATCGTTATCTGGGGTGCAGGGAATATTGCGAGAGGGTTTGCCGCCGATTTGTTTGGCGAAGCCGGGTATTCCGTTGTTTTTGTGGATACGGATGAATCTTTGATACGGAAGCTGAAGGAAAAGGAAAGTTATAACGTAGTATATGGAGAAAAGGAAGCTGGGAAACAAACGACGGTCGCACAATATACGGCATTGCATGCGTCCGAAAAAGATGCGATAATGGCTTTGTTGCAGGATTGTGACGGGATCGCCGTTTCGGTACCGGCGCAAGCGTTCGAAAACGTGGCAGATGTCTTGGCGGAAACTGTGCGGCAGCGGATGGCACAAAAGGTAAAAAAACCGCTGGATGTGTTTTTATTTGCGGATATGCTCCATCCTCCCGCCATATTGAAGGAAGCCGTGTCTTCTAAGCTGTCTGCAGAGGCGACGGCTTATCTGGATAAAAAAATAGGGTTTGTGGATACCTGCGTCAACGGGATCGCGGCCACGCCCACAAAGACGGTACTGGCAAAGGATCCGCTGGCAGTGGCGACGGACGGCCCGGGTGAGATATTGCTGGAAAGAGGCGCGTGTAAAGGCAAATGGACGGCCTCCGCGGGGATACTGTTTACGGATATGGTATTCAAAGAAAGTATAAAAAAATTTTATACGCTGGATATCCTGTATCCGCTGTATGCATACCGCGGCTTTTCTAAAGGATATACATCCATTTCCGATTGCCGGCGAGATGCGGAGATACAAAAAGACGTGGCCGGCGCATTGGAGGAGGCCGGCGAAGCGCTGATTGCCGCCTATGGGTTCGCTGCAGCCGAGATAGAAGAGTGGAACACGCAGCTTTTAGGGCGAGGCATAGCGGCGACGGTGGAGACCATGGGGAAAGACCCTCTGCGCGAACTGATGCAGCAGAACGGGTTGACCGGCGCAGCTCTTTTATGCAAGAAAAACGGCATTTGGCCGTACTATCTGACAAAAGGGATCGCATATGCCTTTTTATTTGATGAAAAAACGGATGCGAATGCGCAGATCGTTAAGGAGTATGCAGATTTTTATGGCGTGAAAGCCGCAGCCGCGAAATACTGCGGCCTGGAAAAAGAGCCGGAATTATTGCAGATGATTGCGGCGCATTATGAACAGGCGCAAAACAGAGGGAACCCGGATGAAAGAAAAATAACGCTTATGAAAACAGCCTATCGCCTTGGCTTTATGAACGAAAAACAATTCAAAGGATGCGCCCAAGGTACGCTGCGTGCTTTTTTTGAGATGACGGGGGAATGGGAACCGCTGCTCTTCCAGAGCGCGAGCGGATTTTCAGGCGGGATGGCCGTATCCGGCGACGGCGTGTGCGGCGGGTATTCCGGCGGACTATTGTATATGGGAAGCATCGTCGGCAGGCGGCTCGAGGAAATGCTGGTGGACGGAGACAAAGTTGCACAGTATAAAGCCTACGAAATGGCGCAGAAACTGCGGGACCGGTTCCTGCAAACGTACGGGAGCGTCATCTGCAGTGAAGTGCATAAGCAGATTTTCGGGAAATCTTACTGTTTACGGACAAAAGCGGTAAAGAATGAATTTGAAGCGGCCGGCGCGCACCGGGATAAATGTACGCACGTGATTGGGACAGTCTGTGCCTACATTGCGGAGATTTTATACGAAGACGGATACCTGAAATAGAAATTATCAATTTTATTATAAATAAAACAAAACGGAGGATGAATATGGCAAAATACATATTATCACATGACTTGGGTACCAGTGGGGATAAGGCGACCCTGTTTACAACGGAAGGGAAGTTTGTCAAAACCACGACGGTGGGCTATGAAAGCCGACATTTCAATGACAACTGGGTGGAGCAGGACCCGGAAGATTGGTGGGATGTATTCTGCAAAGGCAATAAAACACTGTTGGAAGGGATCGACAATAAGGACGTATTGTGCGTGGCGTTCGATGGCACGTTCCCGAACTGCCTGTGTATGGATAAAGAAGGGAATGCGTTGTATCCGGCGATCATGTGGCAGGATGTCCGGGCTGTGAAAGAAGCAAAAGAGATCGCCAAACTGTTGCCCAAAGAATATATCGAGCATGGATTCGGGGGCAATTACCTGGCCTATCAGACGATTACCCGGCTCATGTGGCTCAAAAACAACAAGCCGGAAATCTTCAAAAAGATTTATAAGGTGGTTTCCTGTTCACAGGGATATATCATCATGAGACTGACCGGCAATGCTGTAGACGAGATTAAGACCTCCGTCATTACAGGGCTCATGAACTTGGAAGCCACGGATTGGTCGGACGAAGTGCTGGAGATCGCCGGGATCCCGCGGTCCATCATGCCTAAACTCGGGAACATGACGGATATCGTCGGAGAAGTGCCCGAAAAACTCTCCGAGGCCTGCGGCCTTGCCGCCGGCACCAAGCTCGTCCTGGGCACGGGCGATACGGGTTGCACGTCGATCGGCGCCGGCTTGCTGAAACCGGGCGATGCGTACATGAACGGCGGCACGTCCGCCGGGATCATCGTCAAACTTGCTTCGGGCGACCGCACAGGCGGCGGGTTGACGGCTTCTTCCGGTTCTTCTTTGAGCTGGCTGAAGAATACGATCTGTCTGCATGAGCAGGATGTAGCTAAGAAGACGGGCAAAGACGTCTATACGATCCTCAATGAAGAAGCGGCGAAGGCGCCGATAGGCTCCAACGGCGTGATCTTTCATCCCTATCTTACCGGGGAACGCTCCCCGCGGAACAATCCGGATGCCAAAGGCTCTTTTGTCGGCATCACGCTGACGACTACCCGGCAGGACATCATCCGCAGCGTTATCGAAGGCATTGGTCTGAACATCAACGTTATTTTGGAAGAGGCCAGAAAACAGACCGATATCAAGCGGATGATCATGGTGGGCGGACTTGCCAAAGGCGATGTGACCAGGCAGATTTTCGCCGACATTATGGATGCGGAGCTTGTCGTATTGAAATACATGGATGAAACCGCGACGGTCGGTGCCGCCGTATTGGGCGGTATTGCGCTCGGGATCTATAAGGATGTGACGGCGGTGGAAAAGTTCATGGAAGTCAAAGCGGTCACCTATCCCAATAAAGAAAATCACGAGAAATACAAAAAGATCATGCCTTTGTTCGAGAAAGTATACGAGGCGCAGGTACCTATCTACAGCGAGATGTAAGGAAGGCGCTGGTCTTTCTATGGCAGAACAAAAACCCGGGGTTCCCTGGGTTTTTGTTGCTTATGGAAAAGGGAAATAGTCTACACGGGATCCATTTTGAAGGGGTTTGCATTTTGCTATAATGAATCCATAAAGGAAACCGCCAATCATACACAGATTGGAGGAAAGGTGTTTTTAAAATTTTACGGGGATGTTCAGCGGCTGGATCCCACATACGTTTGGCGCGGAGATTACCGGCGAAAGGGACATTTTCGATGTATGACGCACCGGACGGGGACGGATAGTCAGGCTGGTAATTCCGATGACAACGGACGAGACGATGCCGTTATCCGCCAATTGCACCGGGAAAAAGAAAACCGCCCTTGCAATATCCATCTAAGGCGGCCGCTTTGGTGTGCCCGGAGGGATTCGAACCCGCGACCTCTTGATTCGTAGTCAAGCACTCTATCCAGCTGAGCTACGAGCACACGGAAAAGCAATACATACTATAGCATGTTTAAAAAAGCTTGTCAATGCAGACAAAAAGCCCGCTATTGTGCATTTTCCGCCGACAGTTTTTTGGAACCGGAGATTTTCTGGATAGGTTTCCAAATCGTATAGGCCAGGAAAAAGTGGATCATGCTGTGTGCCAGCGTGCCCACGCCGACCAACAGAACGACGGAGACCCAAAACCCGCTGGAATAATATCCTTGGCTCAGGTTGGTGGAATTGCCGATATAAAATGGTGCGACCACCGCCACTTCGCACACGCCGTGTACAAGAGAGAGCAGGCTTGCAAAGAGGATCGTCCGGGGGATCGAACGCAGAATCGAAGGGTCTTTTTTCAGCACCAGCGAACCGATCAGCGCAAACACGACGTGCGTAAGGGCGCGCATGACGATGACAATAGGGAATCCGCCCAACCAAAAGCCCAGCGTACTGCCAAGCGCGACCGACACGGCAACGGTCGGCGACACAAACATGGCAATAAAAATAGGCACGTGACTGGCCAGCGTAAACGACGCGGGCTCCAGGACAATTTTCAGCGGCATGAACATGGGGATGATGATGGCCAGCGCGCAGAGAAGGCCGGCAACGACAATCGTTTTGACATGTTGGTGTTTCATTTTTCATATTTCCATTCAATCAAAATTTTATAAATGTATTTACAGGTGTAAAGACATTATACCATATGAAAACGGCCTGTAAAGATTTTTTCTTCCGATAGGGAGAGCAAGGATTAACGGTGCCTTTTGTGACTTGCTCACAGTGTGCCTTGACAAAGGAAACCAGAAAACATATCATAAAATTACACGGAGTACCGGGCGTTTTTAGAACGGTATTTTAGATAAGGATTTTTTTAAAACCAGACTGCGTTTTACAGAATAAAAGATAAAGGAGTATGCAGATATGGCTGAATTAAAGGGAACCAAAACGGAAGCAAACTTAATGACTGCCTTTGCCGGGGAATCACAGGCAAGGAACAAATATACGTATTATTCTTCTGCAGCAAGAAAAGAAGGGTATATGCAGATAGCGGAAATTTTTGAGGAGACGGCGAACAACGAAAAAGAACACGCGAAGATGTGGTTTAAACTGCTGCACGGCGGCGCTGTTCCAACGACCACGGACAACCTGAAAGACGCAGCGGGCGGCGAAAATTATGAATGGACGGATATGTATACCGGTTTCGCAAAAGACGCAAAAGAAGAAGGTTTCGACAAGATCGCCAAATTGTTCAAAGGAGTGGCCGCGATCGAGAAGAACCACGAGGCACGATTTGCCAAACTGTTGGAAAACATAGATACCGGTAAAACTTTCAAGAGAAAGATCAGCGTTGTATGGCAATGCGCAAACTGCGGACATGTGTACGTTGGATTGGAGGCGCCGGAGGTTTGTCCGGTATGCAGCCACCCGAAAGCCTATTTCAGGATACAGGCAGAGAATTATTGAGAATAAGAAAAAAGACAAAGTAAAAAAGGAACGGCGATACCGCCGTTCCTTTTTTTAATCGATACGATAAACCGCAGGCCCTGAAAAAGCGCTCGTTTTATAAAGGGAAGCTATTGCAAGGGAAACTGGATAATGGTATAATATTTTTCACATCCTTGCGTCGAGAGAAACCGACGCCAAAAGTCCAAAGGGAGGTGAAAATATGAACAAGTATGAGGTGCTGTACATTATCAAACCGGATGTGGAAGATGAACCCCGCGCCCAGCTCATTGCCCGATTTGCAGACGTTATTACAAATAACGGCGGTGAGATAGAGCAGACGGATGAATGGGGCAAACGGAAATTTGCCTATCCTATCAACTACATCGAAGAAGGGTATTATGTACTGGTGAATTTTAAAGCGGAGCCTGGATTTCCGGCAGAATTGGAACGGAACTTCCGTATAACGGAAAATGTGCTGCGTTTTATAATCATTAAAAAAGACTGATTTACAAAAAAGGAGTGTCACCATGAATAAAGCATTTATCGTCGGTAGGCTCACCAGGGCTCCCGAAGCACGGACGACGGCGTCCGGAATATCGGTGACGACCTTTTCAGTGGCGGTCAATCGTCGGATGAACCGGGAAGAAACGGATTTTCTGAATATTGTCACCTGGCGTGGTCTCGCAGATAACTGTGCGAAGTATTTGGTACGCGGACAACAAGTTGCCATCGTAGGAGAGATACGTACCCGCACATATGAGGCGAAAGACGGTACCAAACGGACGGTAACGGAGATACAGGCGGACGATGTGGAGTTTTTAGCAAAACCCACCGGTGCGTCCGCTCCCGCACCTGCTTCCGCTGCTCCGCAGCAGAGGCAAAATGCGAAACCTGCGGCCGAGAAGGATGAGGGAGACATGTTCGCATCTGAAATGAGCGATGTTTTGGTCGACGACGAAGAACTGCCGTTTTAAAAGCATGTGAAAAAGGAGAAAACAAATGGAAGAAAGAGCGCAGAGACGGCCGAGGGGCAGAAGGCCGAAGAAGAAATTTTGCGCATTTTGTGCGGAAAAAGCCACAAGCATAGATTATAAAGACACAGCAAAGCTTAAGAAATTTCTTTCTGAGCGTGGGAAGATCACCCCGAGAAGGGCTTCGGGCGTGTGTGCAAAGCATCAAAGAGAACTTGCCATCGCGATCAAGCGGGCCAGGATTATGGCTTTATTGCCCTATATTGCTGAGTAAAGCTTTAAAAAGGAAAAGGAGCGTTTGATAAACGCTCCTTTTCCTTTTTGCGCATCTATTTTTGAATTGACAAGGCTTCTGTGCCCGTTATAATAGGATTTAGAGATTTATAATTTAGAAGGGAGATTTACTATGGTGGACAACAAAAAAAAAGTCGTGCAGATCGGTGCGGGGAAAATCGGCAGAGGCTATGTTGCGGAACTTTTTTATGTGGCGGGGTATAAACTCATTTTTTTGGATTATTCCAAAGAACTGGTGGACAGCATGCGCAAGCAGGGATGGTATACGATCTCTAAACGCCATCCGGACGCTACTTTCAGCAAGGCCATTATAAAGGGATACGAGATCTATTGCACGCAGACGGAATATGACAAATGTGTGGAAGCGCTGGCGGATACCAATTATGCTTCTATCAACGTGTACCCGCTTGCGGTGAAGTCCATCGGACATATGATCGGGGATGCGATAAAGCTGCGCATAAAGCGAGGCAATCAATCGACGTTGGATTGCATCATCGGCGTCAACTTTTTGCATTCCAGCAAGATGTTCCGCGCCTGCGCGAAAGAAGTGCTTTCCACGCCCGAGGAAATAAAGTACCTGGAAGAAAAGGTAGGGTTTATCGAAGGATTGGTGGGAAGGAACGGAGCGCCGCCGACGCCTGAAATGCTGGCGGAAGACCCGCTTATCTGCAATTCCTCCGACTCCGACTCGATGACGATCGACCGGGATTCGTTTAAAGGGCGTCCGCCCGAGGGCGTGAATTTTGTGCTGAGAGAAAATGTGCCCGCCTGGATGGTCTACAAAATCTGGGTGGGGAATATGGGCCACTGTATGCGCGCCTTGTTCGGGTATAAAGCCGGATATACGTATATGGGACAATGCGATGACGATCCGTATATCGTAAAAAATTGCCAGCTTGCCACGCGCGAAGCCAAGTTTGCGATCCATGAAGGATATGGGTTGTCCTATGCGATGATGGAAGAATTTTATCCCGTAGAGAAGGAAAGAAAAGACTATCTGAATCATGAGGTCAACGCCGCCAACAAAGATACGATAGCGCGCGTTTGTGCGGATATGAAGCGCAAGCTGGGCAAGGAAGACCGTCTGATCGGGCCGGCGCTTGCCGTGCTCAGACAGGGGCGGGAACCATACTTCCTTTCGCGCGGTGCGGCCATGGGTTTCTTTTTCGCCAATATGGATGACCCGACGGTAGCCGAGATACAAGGGTATCTGAAAGAAAACGGGATCGAGAAAGCCGTTGAAAAATACTGCGGGTTATCCGCGTGTGTAGAGGAAGAAAACCGTCTGAAACAACTGATCGTTGCGCAATATTATGAGATCGGGGATTTTGTTCCTTTTGACATCGTTTACTAAGGTAAAATCGTAAAAGGCTGCAATCCGCAGCCTTTTGCTTTTGCCGCGTGTCTATTGTATAATCTGTTTTATGAAATGATTTGAACTTTGGAAGGGAGAAACGGGAAGTAATGGCGGGTAAACAAGTGGTGATTATCGGCGCAGGGAAGATCGGCAGAGGATACCTGGCGGAATTGTTCCAGATAGCGGGCTATCACATTACGTTTTTGGCGCATTCTCCGGAACAAACGGAGGAAATGCGGAGCCGGGGCAAGTATCCGATTTTCCGGTTGGACAAAGAGGGAAACCATGTAGAAGTCGAAATAGCGGGGTATGATGTGTTCTGCGTAGAGACTGAATATGATGCATGCATCTGTGCCCTGTGCAATACGAAGTATGTGCTGTTGCCTATTTATCCGACAGCCTGTGCGTTCATCGGGCAT
Organism: Christensenellaceae bacterium; assembly: GCA_963665505.1. GTDB lineage: Bacteria > Bacillota > Clostridia > Christensenellales > Christensenellaceae > QANA01. The sequence goes on along the minus strand of OY762275.1, from coordinate 176,626 downwards.
ATGATAGGGGATGCTATTTGCAAAAGAGTCGCGGAAAACAACGAGAACACATTGGATGTAATCCTATGTGTGAATTTCCTGCAGGCGACCAAGATGATTTCCGGTTATATCAAGGAACGTTTGTCTACCGAAGCGCAGAAAACGTATTTCAAGGAGAAAGTAGGGATCGTAGAAGGACTTGTCTCCCGTTTGGTCGTGGCGCCTACAAAAGAAATGCTGGCCGAAGACCCGCTGGCCGTTTCGGCGGGATATGGAGATACGTTGCCCGTCGACGCCGACGCTTTCAAGGGGAAACCTCCGCTGGACATAAACATCGTCCTGCTGGATAAATTGCCGGCAAGGTTCACCTATAAGATCTGGGTAACCAACATGATGCACTTTGCGGTATCTCTGTATGGAGACCATATGGGGTATACGTATGTGCGTGAGGCCGCGCGGGACCCCTATATCATCCAATGTGTGCGCCTGGCGGAAAAAGAAAGCGCCCTTGCGGTTATGTACGAATATAACCTCGATCGGGAAGGTCTGAGAAAAATGAAGGAAGGGATGCAGCGCGACCCGTGGTCCAGCTGGATAGACCCGGCTTCCAACGATATGTTTGCCCGCGTTGTGCGCGATATGAAACGGAAGCTTTCCAAGTCGGACCGGGTGATTGGTCCTGCACTGGCCTGCGTACAAGGGGGAAAAGTACCCTACTTCCTTTCGAAAGTAGCGGCACTGGCGCTTCTTTACTACAATCCGCAGGATGCGACCTGTGTGGAATTGAAGCAGATCATAGATACACAGGGCCCGGGGAAAGCGTTGGAAGTATACGGCGGGCTGCGGGACGAAGTGGCGGAAGAAAACCGCCTGAAACAGCTGATCCTTGGCCAATATTATGCTTTGTGCGAAAAAGACCCCCTTGATATCGCGTATTAGAGGTCGGGGGGATTTTTAACTATTTTTTGAGAAGAAATGGGAGGTTTAGAATGGGGAAGAAGGAATTGGTTTTGATTGGTGCGGGAAAGATCGGAAGGGGGTATATGGCCGATATTTTTAATCGGGCCGGCTATCAACTTACTTTTTTGGAATATTCCGATGCACTTGTCAAAGCGCTGAATAAACAGGGGTATTATACGGTCTTCATGAATAGTTCCGACGATAAGGATTCAAAACCTACACTGACCAAATTCCGCATCGGCGGATATAAAGCTTACTGCACGGAAACACAGAGGCAGCAATGCCTGGACGCCCTTGCCGAGACGAACTATGCCACCATCCATGTGTATCCGGGCGCATGCGAATCCATCGGGCATATGTTGGGCGATGCCATCAAGCAAAGAGTCGCCCGGAACAATGCGGAACCGCTGGATATTTTCATGTGCGTCAATTTCCAGGGCCCGGCCAAAATTTTTAAAGCCTATGCAAAAGAACGCCTGACTACGGAGGAAGAAAAAGGATATTTGGAAGAAAAAGTTGGTTTTGTCGAAACGATGATCTTCAGGAGCGGCGAAAATCCCGCGCAGGAAATGCTGGCGGAAGATCCGCTGTGCGTTTCCGTTTCTAATACCACGAATTGGCCGGTTGACAAGGATGCGTTCAAAGGGACCCCGCCGGAAGGCGTGGAAATGAACCTGATGGGCAACTTTGAGGCGCGGCTTGTCCATAAGATCTGGTCGGGCAACATGACCCATTGCAGTGCCGCATACTATGGAAAACAGCGCGGATATACCTATCATTATGAATCGGAATTGGATCCGTATATCCATAAATGCAGTGTGCTGGCAAAGCGGGAAGCAGATCACGGTATTTGCGCCGAATATAATGTTTCAGTCGAGGAAATCAATACAGGGTACAAAAAAACCCCGAGCCGGGTTGACTTTTCCAAGGTAGATACGAAAAACAGAGACACACTCAACCGCATCGGCGCGGACCCAAAACGCAAACTGGGCAGGAACGGCCGTTTCGTAGGCCCGGCGCTGCTGGCCATCAAGCATGGGAAAGTGCCGTTCTTCCTGACAAGAGGCGCGGCCATGGGTTTTTATTTTGTGAACCCGGAAGATGCCGCTGCGGTGGAGATCCAAGATTTCATCAGGGAAAACGGAATAGAAAAGGCCATTCTCAAATATTGCCAGCTGGATCCCGGTGACAAGAACGAAAATTTCCTGTATCAGATGATCCTTGGACACTATTACGAAATCGGAGAATTTGATCCGTTCGATATCAAATGAATATCGACTAATAGAAAAACAGGAAAAAGAAACGGGCAGGCATACAGACCCGTTTCTTCTGTTGGATAAAAGTCGTGTGATGCGATCGCCCGGATGGGATGCCTGCCCAGGATGCATAAGAGCCGCGCAGAGACCTTTTTATAGTAATGTATTGTAATACAATCAAAAAACAAGTATAATTATGCTGATTTGGAATAAAAGCATTACATCTGTGACATGAGATGTCCGTCAGATGTATACCTGCAAGAAAAGAGGATTAAGAGAGGGAAAAACACATGCAAAACGTAAAGAAGGAAGTCGTATTGATAGGTGCCGGTAAAATAGGGAAGGGGTATGCGGCTGATCTTTTTAATGAGGCCGGTTATAAGCTGATTTTTTTGTGCCGCTCATTGAAGCAGGCCGAGCAGATGCGCAGACAAGGTGCATATACGCTTTTTAAGTATATGGAAGATGAGGAAGAACCCCGGGTCAGTAAGATAAAAGACTATGAGGCATATAGCACGGAAGCGGAATACGAGAAATGTCTGGACGTGCTTTCCAAAACCAATTATGCCACCATACACCTGTATCCCCAGGCATTTCGGTCTATAGGGAACATGATAGGGGATGCCATCAAAAAACGCGTAAAAGACGGAAATGACCAAACGCTGGATATCATTTTGTGTATCAACTTGGTCGACCCGCAACTCATTATCCGCCAGCATATAGAAGAACGATTGGAGACCAAGGAAGAGTGGGATTGTTACAGGGAGAAAATAGGGTTGGTCCTGGCCCTTACTTTCCGCTGGGGCGCAAACCCGCGTCCTTATATGCTGCAGCAGGATCCGCTTGCTTCCTGCGTGGCCGATTCTCCTGATCTGCCGGTGGACCGGGATGCTTTCCACGGCCCAATACCCGAAGGCGTGGCCCTCCGCCCGCTGAACAAAATGCGGGAACGCCTCGTATATAAGATATGGTGCGGGAATGTCATAGGCTGTATTGTGGCTATGCTGGCCCAAAAAGAGGGATATACCTATGTACATGAAGGAAACCAGAACGATGAAATTTTCAGAGCATCCGTATTAGGTGCAAAAGAAGCCGAATTTGGCTATGATCAGGTATATTCGCTTACACGGGAAGAAAAAGAGGAAAATTTCCACGGGAGGAGATCAAGAGACAGGTGGTCGAGGGAACAGAAGACAAAAAGATTGGATGAGATCACACGGGTAGGGGCAGATCCTGCAAGGAAATTGGCTCGGGACGACAGATTGATTGGCCCGGCCCTGGCGTGCATAAAAAATGGGAAGATTCCGTTTTTCCTTACCAAAGCAGCCGCGAGCGCCTTTTATTTTGATAATCCAGAGGATGTTTCCGCACCGGGGATACAGGCATACCTGGCAGAAAACGGGATAGAAAAAACCATTGTGAAATATTGCCAGCTGGATCTGAATGACGAATACGATAAAATGGTTTATGAGCTTGTCCTTGCACACTATTACGATATGTATGACGGCAAGGATATCGATTTTACAAAGGTCAGCTAAATAGAATAAAGGTGCTGTGATTTACAAGGCGGGCACACTGCGTCAAGGGCGCACACGATTTTAGAATCGTGTGCGCCTTTTCTGCTCAACGGAGTACGGCCGCTGTTTGACGGCCCGGAAAAGCTTTTGTTGCGTGTTTTTTAAGGGCGCGGCGTATCGCCGTTCGGCCGGCCGCGGAAAGTGTAATTTATTGATAAGAAACACCAAGTATGTTATCATATACGCAACAGGGGGAGCCGCTTTTAGGTTTTATTCAGTATGCCAGCAAAAAAAAGCAATGTGTGGGCAGAGTTAGCGATCGCGTTGGCTGCCTATGTGGCCATTTATTTTATTACGGGTGTTGTATTTCTTTCGGTGGTCGTTTTGGCGGTGCCTTGTATTTTTATCGCCGCAAGGCGGGGCTGGGGTATGGGTGCCGCTTTTTTCGCCGCCTGTGTCGGTGCGACTTATCCGCTGGGCGGGGTAAGTGCATTGCTGGCCGGAATGGCTGTATTTCCCTGCGTCATAGTTACGTCGTATGTGATACGGAGCAGAAAACGCGCATGGGATAGCTTGGTGTTGTCCTGTGGTGCGGCGTTGGTTTCGGCCGGACTGATCCTGCTGTATTATTATTTGGTTTCCGGTAAGGATATTTTGGAATATGCCGTGCAGGCGATTGTAACAAAGATCCGCCAGGACGATACTTTTGCCACTGCCGTATATTGGACAGCCACGTCGTCTGCCTTTACTTCGGATACGATCGTACAAACCGTTTCCAGCATCACATTGGAATCTATGCGGGAATATCTGCTGGCGGATGCACAGCTGCTGCAGCTGAAAGAGACCGTTTCTGTTTATCTGCCTCAGATCGTTATGAGCTATGTGTTATATGGTGGGATCTGCGCTTACTTTATTTCCCGTCTGTTGGCCAAAGGAACGGGCTTGGAAGTTGCGCGTGTACCTAAATTTTCCATGTTTTCCCTGCCCAGGCAACACGGGATCTATCTCTTGGTCCTGACGGGCCTTGCGTTTATTCCCACGCTGTTTTCTATAGAAGCGTTACTGATGCCCGCGCAGGTGTTCCTTTCCATGGCGACTCTGATCTTTGCCATAGAAGGGCTTTCGTTTATTTCCTTTTTACTGGGCATTAAGATAAAGAGCCGGGCATTTTGCGTGATCTTGGCGTTGGGTTTGTATGCATTCCTGCCGACGCTGGTCGTTTTTTCGGGTATGTTTGAGCAGATTGTCCGTATCAGGGATAAACCGTATGTGTTTCAAAAATAAAGCTGACAGAGAGGTATACGGATATGAAAGTGATATTGAAAGCCGATGTGAATGATAGAGGGAAAAAAGGGGATGTGATCACCGTAAAAGACGGGTATGCGCGTAATTTTCTTTTTCCGCGCGGATTGGCCGTCGAGGCAAATGCGCAAAACATGAACAATGCCGCCGCACGCAAGAAAGTTGCCGCCCATAAAAAAGAAATGGAGACGCAAACGGCAAAGGAATTAGCAAAACAGTTTGCACAAGTCAGCGTCACGCTCAAGGCCAAATGCGGGACGACGGGCCGTTTGTTTGGCGCAGTGACCGCCGCGGAAGTCGCCGCTGCCGTAGAAGAAACGATGGGCGTCGAGGTGGACAAGAAGAAGATCGTCATGTCCCCCATAAAGGAACTGGGCGTGTATACGCTCGCTGTAAAATTGTACCCCGGCGTACAAGCTACGCTAAAAGTAATCGTGGAGGCATAGAAGCCGGAGGGGCTGTATGAGCCAAACAATCAATAGAGTCCCGCCCAGCAACCAGGAGGCAGAACAATCCGTATTGGGCGCAATGCTGCTTTCAGAGAATTGTGTGCTGGACGCCGTAGAAAAATTGAAAGAAGATGACTTTTACCTGCAAAGCCACCGGCGTATCTGGCGCGCCATGGTAGATTTGGCGACGCGCAACAAGCCGGTCGATCTGGTCACCGTTTCCGAACAGATCGGGCAGGGGACACCGGCCACCGCGGATGAACTGGCTTACCTTTCAAGCCTGACCGAGGCGGTGCCTTCCCTTCGGAATATAGACGTTTATATCGAAATCATACGGGAAAAGAGCCGGCTAAGGAAGCTGATCGCCGCAGCGGCGGAAATTGCCGATATGAGCTACCGCGCCGAATCCGACGCGGCTGAGATACTGAATACGGCGACCGACCTGATTTATAAAATTACGCAGGAACAGGCGGATCGTTCCCTTGTGCATATCCGGCAGGCCCTTTTGGAAGGATATGAAAGCATCAGCAACGCAGCCAAATCTAAATCGGGGCTAATGGGGGTATCCACCGGTTTCCCCTTGCTGGACAAAAAGCTATCGGGTCTGCAGCGCGCGCAGCTCATTGTTGTAGCGGGCCGCCCGGGTATGGGCAAGACCAGCTTTGCTTTGAATGTCGCGGAACATGTAGCCGTCCGGCAAAACCAGCCGGTGGCGATCTTTTCACTGGAGATGAGCAGAGAACAACTGGGGATACGGTTTTTGTGCTCCGGCGCGCAGGTGGATTCTCAGAATGCCCGTACGGGCACATTGGGAGAAAAAGATTTTTACGCGCTGGCCGATGCAATGGTCCCTCTGGAAGGGGCTTCAATCTATATCGACGACTCGGCCGTAATCGGACCGGGAGAGATCGTAGCCAAACTGCGCCGCCTGAAAAACCAGGTGAAGGACATAGGCCTGGTCATCATAGACTATCTGCAGCTTATGAGCGTAGGCAAACGGGTGGAAAACCGGCAGCAGGAAATCGCTTCCATCACGCGCTCTTTAAAGATAGTGGCCAAAGAATTGGCCGTACCCGTCATGCTGCTTTCCCAGCTTTCGCGTGCAGCGGAAAAACGGGAAAACAAACGCCCGGTGCTCTCGGATCTGCGGGAATCGGGGGCAATCGAGCAAGATGCGGACGTTGTGCTCTTCCTGCATCGGGAAGATTACTATGGAGAAAGTGCGTCCCCCGGAAAAGCAAGCATTATTATCGCAAAGCAGCGTTCTGGGCCGACCGGGACGATCGACGTGATCTGGCGGGGCGAACAAACCAGATACAGAGAAGTGGATTTTAGAGAAGAATGAGTTTCAAGGATATGTTAGAAATATTTCGGTTGCCGGGGAAGGGGATTTGCAGAGATGATTAAATTCACCGTACCTTGGGGGCAGAATGGGATAAACGCGGTGGATGGCATCGCCGATGTTGTTTACGGCATGCCCAGGGCAGAAATTATTGGCTTGCTGGAAACCGGGAAAATAAAGGAAGGTTTCAGGTGCCTGCAGGCGGATTCCGTATTGCGCAAAGGCCATATGGTTTTTATAAACACGGATAAAACCATGGAGGATTATCTTGCGGTTGCCGATGTGGTCTTTGAAGAGGGGGAGTTCCTTGTTTTCAATAAACCCGCGGGGATCGCCTGCATCATGAAAGAACAGACGTCCGTGCCCACACTGTACTCCATCGCTGTGGCTTACATGAAAAAGGCGGACGAATATAATATGGATACTTTATGCGTCCCATATATCTGTTATACGATACCCAAACAAATCGGCGGACTGGTGATCGTCGCGAAAAGCCAGGCGGCATTTGAAAATATGTTGCATGCACTGCAGGAACGGCGTGTGAAGCGCTTTTTTAAAGTGATTGTTTCGGGCACACCCAAACAGGCCGATCTGCTCAAACAGTTTATCCTAGATAATGGGAAAGGGAAGACAAAGGTCTTGGATGCCTATATAAAAGGCGCGCGGCCACATGCATTGAAATATGTTCGGGGAAACGGCACGGAGGATCTATGCGAACTGGAGATAGAGTTGGTTACGAACTTCCGCAACTGTATCTGTGCACAGCTGGCGGCGGCAGGACTGCCCGTACTGGGAGATATACGCTATGGTTCCGCCAAGATCAATAAAAAATACGCCCTCAGGCAACCGGCCGTATGGGCGCATAAGATCATCCTTGAAACGGGCCGTAAAAATAATCTGGATTATCTGAACGGAACCAAGATACAAACGGAAACTGTCCGACTGCCAAAGGTGGGGATCCCCGCCTAAGAATCCCGTTCAATCGTCATATTCTTCTATTTCCCATTTTTCCATCAGCTGGGCCAGCAAGCCGTCGGAGCGCAGCGTGGTTAACGCATCGGTTATGAGCGCCGCCGCGTCTGTATTTGTTTTCCAAAAAAGGATATGGTAGGAGACGCTGCCCAACGGGTCATTCAGCAGGGAAAGCTCGTCGTACCCTATCATTTTATAACGGGAAGTGATGAGCGCGGCGGCATTACCGGAAAGCACATCCTGAATGCCGTCCGGATAAGAAGTACAGACCGCGACTGTCGCATCGACCCCCTGGTCGGAAAGATACGAGACGACCGTGCTTTTTTTTACTTCGGACGTCATTGCCCGGAGTGTTTTATTATTCAGAGAAAAGAGAATAGCCGTGGCGTTTTCGGGAGAAACATAGGCGTAGAGCGTATCGTTGAAATACGATCCGGTAAGTGTGAGCCCCTGTGTTTTCAGGACGCCTTCTGTATACATGCCGATAGCCGCATCGATCTCCCCGATTTTTAACAGGTAAGAGGCTTCCTGGTTCTCGATTTCCACGAAAGTGATCTGCTGGTCGGGGTATACAAAGGAAAAAACGGTTCCGGCCACATCGCGTTCAAAACCAATGATCTCTCCCGATTCATCTGCGGAAGCAAAAGCGGAGGGAGCAGACACTCCAATAATGATCTCTCTGGCAGTATATAGCGCGGTAGTTTTGGCCGCTCCCTTTTTGTTTTGGAAAAGCAGGATGAGAAATATGCAAGAAACAACCACGGCCAGCGAAATGGCGGCATATTTGTAGGTGGTTTGATTCAAATATTTTTTCCACTGAAATTTAGGCTTTTGCCTGTAATTTTTAAAACGGATCACGCTATCCTCCAAACAGGCTTAGTGTATCATTATTCCTGCCTTTTGTAAATTCAATGTTACAAATAGGGCGTATCTATTGTTGCTTGCGCAGGCGAATGTTACACTGAGAATAAATAATAAATCCATAGAGGCGCAAAAACATGGCGATCAAAAAACTTATGGTAGTGGGAGATTCGCTTTCCCGCGGTGTGATATTCGATCCCGAGAAACAGCGGTATGCCTACAGCGAACATAGCTACGTACAGACACTGGCGAAAAAGCAGGACCTGAAGATCGAGAACTATTCGCGCTTTGGCGCGACCGTACACTGGGGGTGGGAAGCCCTGAAAAAAAAGATCGGGCTATCTTCTTCCGAGGCCGTTCTGGTAGAATTCGGGGGCAATGATTGCGATTACGACTGGGCCGAAGTCGCCGCCACCCCGGAAGCGCCGCATTTTCCTTTCACACCCGTAAAGGAATTTTGCGATACGCTCTGCAAGATGGCGGCAAAGGTCAAACAAGCGGGCAAAAAACTGTTTTTCATCAATCTGCCGCCGATCGATGCCCAAGCTTATTTCAGGTCGTTCACCAAAGGGAACAGAGAAATGGGCGACAAAGTGCTGCGCTGGCTTGGGTGTGTGGACCGCATTTATTGGTGGCATGAGATGTATTCGATCGCCGTACAAACGGTCGCACAGGCCTGCGATGCGATTCTTATCAACGTGCGGGGAGAATTTTTGGCCAAGGGGGATTTCCGCAAATATATCTGTATAGACGGAATTCATCCAAACGATGCGGGGTACGGCCTGATTTCACAGACGGTGGCGGCTGCGCTGGCGGTTGTGTGAATCACTAAAAGGAGATAAAAAAAAGGGCAAGAAAGCTTTGCCTTTTTTTATCTCCTTTTTTTCAAAATCCTTGGGAAAAAATGACCGAGCTTCTGGTATTCGTCGCGATTTTTGAAAAATTGGAAAATCCGGCGGCGCCGGACAATGCGTCTTCTGCCGCGCTGCGGTCCTGAAAGACCCCAACACATGCGCTGCCGCTGCCCGTCATAAACGCGATCTTTGCCTTTTCATGCAGATACCGGAGCGCATGATCGATCGGTGGGCACAGGGCGATACAGGCCTTTTCCAGAGAGTTCGCCGTGCTGGTTTTGAAAAGGCCGACATCGCCTTTCTCCAATCCTTCCAAGAATAAGGGAAGATTGCCGTTTTTACCGCCGCAGCCATCGTATCTTTGATAGGCCGTTCCCGCATCTACGCCGCCGTCCGGCCGCAGGATCAAATAATACGGATCCAGATTGTTGGGAACCGTCTGCAATTTTTCGCCTATGCCACGGCAGCGCATACATCCGCCGAACAGCAGGAAGGGGACATCGGCGCCAATTTCCTTGGCAATACCGATAAGCGCTTCTTTATCGAACGGTTCTCCATATATGCGATTGAGTGCTACCAACAGACCGGCTGCGTCCGAACTGCTGCCGCCCATCCCGGCTTTCAGGGGGATTCCTTTTTGGATATCCACATGTACGCCGCCCTTGATGCCGGTCCGTTCGAAAAACAATTTGGCCGCCCGATAGGCCGTATTCTTTTCCTGGTTGATCTGGGGACAGAAAACAGTGTTTTCTTCCGCGAGGGTGATGCGCAGGGTATCATATATGTCAATAGATTGCATGATCGTGTCGATTTCGTGGTAGCCGTCCGCTCGGGTACTGAGGATGTCCAAATATAAGTTCAGCTTTCCCGATACTTTTATTTCAAACATAAAAAATCTCCTGTATAGTTTCCACTCTTTTTTTAATGAGAATGTCAGCCTACATTATATCATAAAAAAGTCCAAAATGTTTTAAAGGTGTATGAAGTATGCTAAAATAAATAAAATGGTGCCAGACAGGTGGAAAGAGGATTTATGTTTATCGCAGAGGGTATGCAGGATTATGCCGTATTGGATGTGGGCGAAGGTATGAAACTGGAGAACTGGGCCGGCTATCTTTTGGCCCGCCCAGATCCGCAGGCCATCTGGCGCAAACAGATGCCCGAGTATTGGGCAAAGGCGGATGCGCTCTATCACAGGAGCAAAAGCGGCGGGGGCAGTTGGGAATTCAGACGGACTCTTCCCCAGCGGTGGCAGGTGGGCTTCGGGCCTCTTCGGTTTTATGTGCACCCGACCGGGTTCAAGCATACGGGCCTGTTCCCCGAACAATCCTTTAATTGGCGATTCATCATGGATACTATCCGGCCGGGGGAAGAGATGCTGAATCTCTTTGCCTATACGGGCGGTGCGACGCTGGCTGCTGCTGCGGCCGGCGCCAGCGTGACGCATGTGGATGCGGCCAGGAGCATGGTTTCCTGGGCGAAAGAGAATGCGGGGTTATCCGGGCTGGGGGACAGGCCTATCCGGTATATCGTGGACGATTGCCTGAAGTTTGTCCGGCGGGAAGAGAGGCGGGGCCGGCGGTATGCCGGGGTCATTATGGACCCGCCGAGTTATGGACGCGGTTCCGGCGGAGAAGTCTGGCGAATGGAAGACACGCTGGACGAGCTGGTCGCCGCCTGTGCAAAGATCCTTTGCGAAAAGCCCCGGTTTTTTATCATCAATTCGTATACGACGGGGTTCAGCGCTGTTGTTACCGCGAACCTGCTGCATATCTACATAAAAAGCCGTTTTGGCGGCAGCGTGGAGGCGGACACCCTGGTCTTGCCGATCCGGAACAGCGCGCTGTATCTGCCCTGCGGTACGACCGCGAGGTGGAAAGCGTGATAGAAGTAGTATATGAAGACAATCATATCCTGGTCGCAAAAAAACCGGCCGGTGTCCCTTCGCAGGCGGACAGCTCGGGGGATATGGATATGCTTTCCATGGTGAAAGAGTACGTTCGGGTCAAATATCATAAGCCGGGCGCGGTATACATAGGATTGCTGCACCGACTGGACCGGCCGGCCGCGGGGCTTATGGCTTTCGCGCGGACATCCAAGGCGGCCAGGCGGCTTTCCGAAGATATTCGGGAGGGACGGTTCAAAAAGGGCTATCTGGCCGTAGTACACGGAGATGTTCCCGGCGGCACGATGCGGGATCATCTCTTAAAAGATATGGATGCCAATCTGTCTAGGGCAGTGCCCGCAGATACGCCCGGGGCGAAATATGCGGAACTATCCTACCGGGTATTGCAAAAAAAGAACGGTTGCTCGTTGGTAGAGATAGCGTTATTGACGGGGCGTTCCCACCAGATACGGGTGCAATTTGCGGCGCGGGGCCTGCCCTTGGTCGGGGATGTCAAATACGGCGGGAAGGAGACCGGCGGCCTGGCGCTGTATGCCTATAAAATAGGCCTGACACACCCTACGACCAAGGCATATATGGAATTCACTGCATTGCCGGCCACAGGCGCATTTGCCGCGTTTGATTTAGGCGAAGGCCGAAAACCAATCTAAAGAAGGAATATTCGTGGATTTTCGTGATAAAACATTTGAAAATAATGTAATATATGATATAGTAAATAAAGAAGGAATGCTCTTTTACAGATGAAAAAAAGGTTCTTTATAAACTCCAATATAATAAATTACAAGGGGGATTTTGCATGAAAATTAAGAATATCACTGAGCCTAAGAAGTTTTTTGATGTGTTGTCAAAGTGTAAAGGCAGGGTAGAGCTTGTAACGTCGGAAGGCGACAGGCTCAACCTGAAGTCCAAATTGAGCCAGTACATTGCATTGACACAGATGTTTAAAGATGCAACGATAGATGAAGTTGAGATCATCGTATCCGAACCGGAAGACATGGGTCTTCTGCTCAACTATCTGATCAGAAAGTAAAAGCGCAACAAAAAAAGCCGCCGCGCGGCTTTTTTTGTTGCGCTTTTTTCGTACATTGTGCCATATGCCGTGCAGGAGTCCTTTTTTCGGTACGGGCAGTGTAGTATAATTATTATGTTGCAGTAACCAAACAAACGCGGGAGAAGCCTTATGAAAATACTCTGTTCGGAAAGCGAGAAAGTTTTGTCGGAAAAGTTGTACGCGCTGGCGCGTACGGCACTGGCCGAGGAAAAAGAGATGCTCATCCTGGTGCCGGCACAGGCCAGCTTTCTTGTGGAATCCGAAATCATGCGCCGCTGCGCCGTAAAGGGCTTTATGGATATCGAAGTTGTCAGTTTCGAAAAACTGACCGAACGCGTGGCATCACTTGCAGGCGGCCGGGTTTTAGCGACATTGGATGCTTCCGGGTTTGCCATGCTGGCCAAACTGGCCATGATGCGTAAACAAAAAGAATTGCATGTACTGGACCTGCAGGATGCCGTACTACACGAAAAAATAGCCGAGTTGATCGCCGCTCTTAAAAGCGAAGGGATTTCTTATATGGCGCTTCGCGATCAGGCAAAGAACTTAAGCGGGCGTTCGGCGGAAAAATTGCAGGACATTGCCTGTATATATGAAGAGATGGGGCATCTTTCTCTGGGGACGCTTTTTGATGCCCGTGAGATGGAACGGTTTTGCGCTGCCCGTTTTAATACGACGGCGTATATTACCCAAAAAGAGGTCGTCCTGTATGGGTTCGACGTACTGCCCCAAAGCCGTATGCAAACGATCGTTTCGCTGGCGGCTGCCGCCCGGGCTACCACGTTGTTGATGGAAGCCGGGCAGGCAGGGATACTGGAAAGCCGATGGAAAAACGTGGAACGCCTATTGCTGCTGCTTAAACAAGGCGGCATCGAGGGAGAGACGGAAATACTCCCGCTGCCCCGGGAAGAGGGAGAGATTGCGCATCTATGGGAAAATATGTATGCGTATCCGTACCGGAAATATCGGGAACGGCCTGCGGACATCGTGCTTGCAGCGCTCCCTTCCCGCCGCGCGGAAGTCGAGCAGGCGGCTGCCCGCATTTTGGAGCTTACCTGTGAAGACGGGTTGCGTATGCGGGATATCGGGGTGCTTGCGGGGATGCCGGAACAATATGCATCCCTGATAAAAGATGTGTTTTCCCAGGCGGGCATCCCGTTTTTTCTGCAAAACAAACGTTCCCTGGTCAAAAGCGCATTGGCGACCCATATTCTTTCCCTGCTGCATATCCTGGAAAATTGGCGTTTGTATGACGTGTTCTCCTATTTGAAAGCAGGTTTTTGCTGCAGCGGGCAAGAGGCTGATCTGCTGATCCGCTATGCAACGGAATACGGGCTAAAAGGGCATATGTTTAAAAAAGACAGAAAGCAGGCGCCGGAGGAATGGAATATACTGCGGGCCCGCGTCTTTGACCCGGTGCTGCAAATACAAATGCGGGCAAAGGAAGAAAGCCTGCCCGACCTGCTTCTGGCGCATTTGGAAACGGTCGATGCGGAGCAAAAGGTGGAGATCGATGCGGCCGACATGCAAAAAGCGGGGTTCCATGCGGAAGCCAGATACCTGGAACAGGTCTATCCGGCGCTGAGCGATCTGCTCGAAGCGGCGAAAATATTGCCCGACATATCGCCCCGCGCTTTGCGCGAAGTACTGGCCGCCGGGTTTACTTCCAAAAACATATCCGTTGTGCCACCCACGACAGACGAAGTACTGGTAGGCGATATCACACATAGCATTCTGGGCGAAAAAAAGGTTTTATGCATATTGGGGCTCAATGACGGCATGCTGCCCGTGCCGGTGGACCCGTCGGGCATCGTCACCGCCTATGAGATAGCGGCTTTGCGGGAAACGCTGCCCAATTTTCCGGATAAAATGTCATTTTCAGACCAAAAGGCGTATATCCGCAAAGCCTTTACCGCGGCCCAGAGGCTGTATATTTCGTATAACAGGACGGATGGACAGCCGTCCTATATCGTAGACCGGCTGAAAAAGCTTTTTCCGCTGCTGGAAGAAGAAAAAGAACTTGTGCCGCTGCGCTCCGCCGCGGCTTCCATGGATGCATTGGCGGAAGAACTGCGGGACAGCATGGATGGCTATGCCCGCCCCGGCGCACTTACCGCCGCCTATCTCGCGCAGCAAAGGGAGCGCCTTACCCGCCTATTGGCGCCCCTCGAATTCAAAAATGAGCCTGCGGATATCGGCCCGGCAGCCGCCCGGGAACTGTACCAGGGCATGCGGGCCAGCGTTTCGCGTATAGAAAGCTACTATAACTGTCCCTACAGGCATTTTATCCAGCATGGACTCCGGCCCAAGGAAGTGCAGGCATTTGAGGAAGACACAGCCAGCGCCGGTACGTATATCCATCAGATCATGGACGGGTTCACAGACGATCTGGCCCGGGCGGGAAAAGACTGGGCCGAGATTTCGGACGCGGAACTGACGGCGGCTGTGGACCGTGTGGCAGACACCTTGCTGCAAGAACATAACAGAGGCATTTTTACCGAGAAACGTTTCCGTTTTACGGAAAAACGGCTGCGGGAAGAAGCGGTATTTGCGGCCAGGGCCGTACGGGCGCAGTTGTCCGGCACGAATGTGCGGATAGCCGCGGGAGAAGCGGGGTTTGGCGGCGATATCCTCAGCATCCCCACTTCGTTTGGCAAGCTGACGCTGCGGGGCCGCATCGACAGGATAGACGAGGCCGTACAGCCGGATGGCGATGAGATGTTTCTGCGCATTGTGGATTACAAAACGGGGGAAAAGAACTTCAGTTTAACCGATGTGTTTTATGGGGTCGGTCTGCAGTTGCTTGTCTATTTGATGGCGGCAGAAAGCCGATACCGGTCCCGGCAACAGACGGTGACGCCTGCCGGCGGTTTCTATTTTTCCATCGATCTGCCCTATATAGAGGAAGGGGAGGAAGAAAGCGTACGGCTGGGAAAGTTTCGCATGAATGGATTCATCCTGGCTTCCTATGATGCCGCCGTTGCGATGGACGCTTCTTCTTCGGGGAAACTCACCAGTATGAATGCCACAATCAACGCTGCGGAAGAAACGCTGGGAAACGCCGGCAACGTCTTTTCACGCCGGGAAATGCGGGAGATATTCCGCTATACGGAACGCCTGATTACCCGCGCGGCGGAAGAGATTTTCGGCGGGAAACTGGCGATCCGTCCCCTGGAAGCGAACGGGCAGCTGCCTTGCCGGTATTGCGAATATGCCGCGATCTGTATGCGCGACGAAGAACTGCCGGCCAACCGTGCGGTACAGGCAAAAAGTTTGAACAAAGATGAATTCTTCAAAGAGGTGGGGGACAATGGCTGATTTCAAACTGACGGAAAACCAGGAAAAGGCCGTGTATACGAGGGGGAAAAGCGTCCTTGTTTCCGCCGCGGCGGGTTCGGGCAAGACCAGTGTGCTCGCCCGGCGCGTAAGCGCTCTTGTAGAAGAAGGCAATGATATCCGCCGTATGCTGATCGTGACCTTCACCAATGCAGCCGCGGCTGAAATGCGTGTGCGGATCGCCAAAGAATTGGCCGATCGGGCGGAAGCGGTGGGGGACGCAAGATTATTCGCGCAATCCGAATTGGCGACGACCGCCGATATCTGTACGATCCACCGGTTTTCTATCAAAATCATCCGGGAAAATTTTGCTTTTTTGGGTGTGGATGCGGATATACGGGCCGCCGGCAACGAAGAATGCGCGGTTTTCCGGGCGCGTGCGATGGAACAGACCCTTGAAACCTTCTATGAAGCGGATGACGAACAGTTTTTGGTTCTAAGAGACAGATATGCGGACAGGACGGACCGGAAGCTCATCGAGCTGATCCTGCATACGTACAATTTTGTGCAGAGCCGCCCCGAAGGGATGCTTTGGGTAAAAAATGCGGGGAATATAGATAGCAATGCCTATATGGCCGTGGCGAGGGAGCAGATACGGGGCAATATAGAAAAACTGGTCGGCCTCATGGAGACCTGCTGTTCCCTGGAAAAAGAATATGCACTGCCTGCAAAGCAGATGGAAAAGAATGCGGCCGACCTGCACATGGCAAAGGCGCTGCTGGCAGCCTTCGAAACGGAAGAGGAAACCTATGAGGAGACTCTTTCTCATTGCCGGATAGAGAGGCTTACACGCAACCTTACGCCGGAAGAACTAAAAAAGACAGTATCGGATGCCAAAAGCAAAGGCCGCGATATATTGCGTGCGTTGACCGCCATGCCGCTTTCACGCATACGTAGCCGTATAAAAAATGAAAGACCGTATATGGCTTCTCTTTCCGCGGCGCTGTATAAAATCGTGGCGGTTTTTGAAGAACGGTATACGGCCCTGAAGGCCGAGGCACATATCATGGATTATAATGATATGATCCGTCTGGCTTGCCGGGCTTTAAGCCAGGAAGAGATTGCGGCGGCCTATTCAGGCCGCTATGACTATTTGTTTGTAGACGAATACCAGGATACGAACCCCATACAGGAGGCGCTGCTTTCCAGGATCGATCCACAGGGCGGGCGCTTCATGGTGGGCGATATGAAACAGAGCATTTACCGCTTTCGCCTGGCGGATCCGTTGATTTTTCTGAACAAGGCCGAACAGTTTGCCCGTGACCCGGACAGGATGCTTCTCCATATGAATGAAAACTTCCGAAGCGCGCCGGCCGTGATCGAGGTGGTCAATCACATCATGCGCCGCCTGATGAGCCCAAAGTTAGGGGAGCTGGCATACGGGGAAGAAGAGGCGTTGAAAGCGGGGAAAGACAGGCCCGGCGGCGTGGAATTTTTGCTGACCGACCGTACGGGCATGCCGTTTGAAAAAGACCCGACCGTCAAGGAGGCCCATACGATCGCGCGGCGTATTTTGGCGCTTTTGAAAGAAAAAGACGAAAGGGGCAACCCGAAGTATGGCCCGGGGGATATTTGCATCTTACTGCGCAATCTGGCAAGAAATGCGAAAACATTGGAGCATGTGCTCCGAGGCTATGGTATAGATGCACACGCGCCTTCGGACCAGCAGACCACGGGGCCGGAGATAGATGTGTTCGTCAATTTTTTGCAGATCGTGGACAGTTTTTCTTCGGATATCGCCCTGCTCTCGGTGATGCGCAGCCATATCGGCGGGTTCAACGAGGCGGAACTGGCCGCCATACGCGGACATATACAAGCAGACGCTTTTTCTGCCTGCCTGTTTGCCTATGCCCGGGAAACAGGCCCGTTACCGTATAAATGCAATGCATTTTTAGAAAAGATACAAAAGTACAGGGTATGGTCGCACACGCTTCTTACGGAAGACCTGTTGCTTTTATTAAAAAATGAGACGGAATACAGCGCATACCTGCATGCACTGCCGGGCGGAAAAGAAAAAGCACAGCGTTTTGCGGATTTTTTTGAGAATTGCCTTTCGTATTCCCGCGAACAGGATGGTTTGTATGCGCTTCTGCATTATCTTGAAGCCGTAAAGAAAGAAATGGGCGCGTACAGCAGCGCGGAAAAAGCCCAGAACGGCGGGTATATCCCGATCACAAGCATACACGGTTCCAAAGGCCTGGAATTTCCCGTTGTGATCCTGGCCAGAACGGCGACCCGCTTCAACGGACAGGACAGCAGCAAAAGTATCCTGTTGCACCCTGTGCTGGGGATCGCTTCAGATAGGATCGATGAGAAACGGCGTACCAAAATGCCGACGCTCATAAAAGACATGCTCCGGTATGTATTGGACAAAGAGCAAAAGTCGGAAGAATTGCGCTTGCTCTATGTGGCGATGACACGCGCAAAAGAGCGGCTCATTCTATCGGGCGCCGTGCGTAAGCCGGAGAAATTTTTCTCTTCGTTGTCCGGCCGGGCTCGTTGGTACGAGCTGCTGTCCATGGATACGATGCTTAAATGGCTGGTGTGCGGCGTACTGGACTTGCCCTGCATGGCCGATTGGCGGGGGAAGGAAGAGGAGAAAGGCGGGATACAGGTGCCTCACCGAATCGAAACGGCATTTGCGGGCAGAGGGGAAGAGGCCGGCAGCCCGACGATTCGGGATATTTTGCTGGACGCGGGGGAGGTCCCCTACCTTCCTTTTCTGCGATACCCGGAACAAAATGTGCCCGTCAAACTGGGTGTGAGCGCACTGTTGCCCGAGGATGAAATAGGCGTGTCTATTCCCGCCTATACGTTCCGGAAAGATGCGGGCGCGGAACTAGGCAGTCTTATCCATCTGTTTTTGCAGCATGTGGACCTGGGTGCGGATACGTTGGCGAACATAGAAGAAACGGCGGATGCGATGGAAAAGAAGCTGCTGTTGGGCAGCAGGGAAAAACAGCGGATACTTGGCTTTGCGCCCGAGATATTGGATTTTCTGAAAAGCGACATTGCCCGGCGCGCGCGTTCTTCCAAACGTCTGTTGCGCGAAGTCCCTTTTTCTCTGCTGGTTTCGGCAAAAGAGATAGGAATCGCGGATACGGAGGAAAACGTCATGCTGCAGGGCATTATGGATATGGTGTTTGAAGAGCCCGGCGGCTGGATCCTGGTGGATTACAAATCCAACATGACGGACGAGGCCGGGATACAGTCTCTTGCACGCAAATATGGCATACAAATAAAAATGTATGAGAAGGCGGTTCAGGCCATCACGGGCAAACCCGTAAAAGAGAGTTGGCTTTGGTTTTTGCGTATTCGCAATAAATTCAGAGTTTTTTAATAATTTTTACGGTATACTGAAAATAAACGTACGCATGTGCGGGCAGGAAGCGGGGGAAAAGAAAGTTTCATGGGGTTTTTTAATAGAATGTCTCAAAAATTCCAGGGGTTCATGTATGGACGATATGGTGTGGACGAATTCAGTTTATTCCTGATGGGCCTGTCTATCGTCGCGGGATTCATACCGCATTATATTGCGAATATCCTGTCTCTTGCGATCTTTACATTCGAGCTGTTCCGTATGTTCTCCAAGAATATATATGCACGGCAAAAAGAAAACCGTGTTTTCCTTGGCATCTGGAATCCGATCAGATTTTTCTTTGTCCGTATTTTTAAGAGGCCGGCGGATGCCAAAACGCACAAGCGGTTTCATTGCCCCCGATGTCATCAGCAGGTTCGCGTGCCGCGCGGCAAGGGAAAGATCGTTATCACATGTCCGCGTTGTGCGGAAAGATTTACAAAAAAAACTTGAAGATAGCATTGTTTTTGCGGACAAACCTGGTATAATATTACCTATCTGACTACATTATTATTTGACTGAATACAAGGAGAAACATCATGGCGAAAATTACAAAAGAGATGACGATAAATCAGGTTTTGGAAAGAGATGTCAATGTGGCCTCTATTTTCTTCGAATGCGGGATGTATTGTATCGGCTGTCCCTCTGCCGCCGGCGAAACATTGGAAAAAGCCAGTGTGGTCCACGGGTTGGATGTGGATGTATTGGTCGGGAAGCTGAATGAATTTTTTGGAGAGTAACGAAGCGTAACGGTCTGACGGGAAAGGTAGGAGGAAATACAATGGATGAATATGTTTGCACTGTGTGCGGGTATGTGTATGATCCCGCAGTCGGAGATGAGGAAAACGGCATTGCCCCCGGCACTCCTTTTTCGGAATTGCCGGATGACTGGGTTTGTCCTTTGTGCAATGCAGAAAAAGACATGTTTGAAAAACAGGAATAGACAGTATTTCTGCAAATAAAAAAGAGCGCTGATACGCGCTCTTTTTTATTATCGCAAAACTATCAAGACTCTGTGCTGGGCGCTTGTACAGGCATCCGCACTTTGGCTTTCAGATATTCTATGCTCCGCCGCATGCCCGGCAGCAGGGCGACGACAAAGCAAATCAGCGTATCGGGCAGCATATAGGTGCCATTATATAGGAGAGAGTACAGCAAAGGCGATTGTCCCGCAGGTGCGTACTCCGCAAAGAAGATGACCCCGGAAAGATAAGAGCACAGGAAGCGGAGGAACCCAGCCAGAAAGATGCCGGGAAGGATGCTCTTTTTAAACAGGCCGGCTGTGGAAAGAGCGGCAAAGGCAAGCAAATAATCCAGCATGAACTGTGCCCAGTGCACGACATAAAAGTCCTGCAGCATTTGCAGGCAGGCATACGCAAGCGCGACCACCAATCCTTTGCTCGGCCCATAAATATAGGCGAAGACCATAATGGGTAACATGCTGGCCGGTGTGATTGAGCCACCCATAGGCATTTGCCATATCTTTATAAAAGAAAGGACAAACGCAAGCGCAACGCACAAGGCACCGACGACCAATTCCTTGGTATCCCAATGTTTTTGCACGGGCATCGTTTTATTTTGTTTTGCATAAAGGAGTAAGAGCGCAATGCCGGAAACCATGACAAGACCGGTTATGAGAAGCAGCCACGGGTTCACGTCTGCAAAGTCTTGGAAAAATGCGGCAATGCCCCCGCTGCCCCCGATCAGATAGACCAGATATCCAAGTGCGGTAAGCACGAGCGTGATGCCGGCCAGCCTAAGCCATATGGAAAGTTCCGCAGATTTTTTGTTGGGTTTTTGTTCCATAAATTTTCCTCCTTTTTCGCCGGGATGCGGAGGGCAATAAAAATACATAAAAAACCCCGTCTTATTGACGGGGTGTCCAATATTTTTTTAAAATTCCGCTTTCCCTACGAAAGTACTAACATTATCAGGTTCGAAGGGTCCAATTCTCAGCCCGAAGGCGCCCCCAGCGGTACAATATAAAATTCAATTCTCAGTATACATCAATTTCTAAAAATGTCAAATCTTTTTATCCCATATAGAAGCATGGCCGTATACGAAAGAAGGCAAGAAAGGGGGATAAGTACGTAGGGGGATGAAAGAGAAAAGGGCGAGGAGAAGGAAGATACGGGTTTAGTGAAAAAGTAGAAAAAGGTGTTGACAGAGGGACATATATTTGATAATATGATAAAGCGCTCTTCGAGAGCGGGCCGAGGAGGCCTGCGAAGGAGAAGAGAGGCACCTTGACAAGAGAATGAAGCGTAAACAAGAAAGCATCAAAAAGAAGAAGCTTAAAGAAAGAAGAGAGCTCGGACGAACTTTTTCAAGAAAAAGAGAAAAGCGGCGAAAGCCGATATAATTTTTTATTGAGAGTTTGATCCTGGCTCAGGACGAACGCTGGCGGCGTGCTTAACACATGCAAGTCGAACGAAGAAACGCCCGGAAGTATTTATATGGACGGGAGTTTTTTAGTGGCGGACGGGTGAGTAACGCGTGAGCAACCTGCCCATAAGAGGGGGATAACAGCCGGAAACAGCTGCTAATACCGCATAAGACCACATTTTCACATGGAGAAGGGGTCAAAGAGAAATCGCTTATGGATGGGCTCGCGTCCCATTAGGTAGTTGGTAGGGTAACGGCCTACCAAGCCGACGATGGGTAGCCGACCTGAGAGGGTGATCGGCCACACTGGAACTGAGACACGGTCCAGACTCCTACGGGAGGCAGCAGTGGGGAATATTGGGCAATGGGCGAAAGCCTGACCCAGCAACGCCGCGTGAGGGAAGAAGGCCTTCGGGTTGTAAACCTCTGTCCTATGGGAAAAAGAAAGTGATGGTACCATAGGAGGAAGCTCCGGCTAACTACGTGCCAGCAGCCGCGGTGATACGTAGGGAGCAAGCGTTGTCCGGAATTACTGGGCGTAAAGGGTGCGTAGGCGGTTTATCAAGTCAGGTGTGAAAGACTCGGGCTTAACCCGGGGGCTGCATGTGAAACTGATAGACTTGAGTGCAGGAGAGGAAAGTGGAATTCCTAGTGTAGCGGTGGAATGCGTAGATATTAGGAGGAACACCAGTGGCGAAGGCGACTTTCTGGACTGTAACTGACGCTGAGGTACGAAAGCGTGGGTAGCAAACAGGATTAGATACCCTGGTAGTCCACGCTGTAAACGATGGATACTAGGTGTAGGTGGCAAAAGTCATCTGTGCCGGAGCAAACGCAATAAGTATCCCGCCTGGGGAGTACGGCCGCAAGGCTGAAACTCAAAGGAATTGACGGGGGCCCGCACAAGCAGCGGAGCATGTGGTTTAATTCGAAGCAACGCGAAGAACCTTACCAAGGCTTGACATCCTCTGACGCATGTAGAGATACATGTTCTCTTCGGAGCAGAGAGACAGGTGATGCATGGTTGTCGTCAGCTCGTGTCGTGAGATGTTGGGTTAAGTCCCGCAACGAGCGCAACCCTTATCATTAGTTGCCAACACGTGAAGGTGGGAACTCTAATGAGACTGCCGGGGATGACTCGGAGGAAGGTGGGGATGATGTCAAATCATCATGTCCTTTATGTCTTGGGCTACACACGCGCTACAATGGTCGGTACAAAGGGCAGCGAACCCGTAAGGGGGAGCGAATCTCAAAAAGCCGGTCCCAGTTCAGATTGTGGGCTGCAACCCGCCCACATGAAGATGGAGTTGCTAGTAATCGCGGATCAGCATGCCGCGGTGAATGCGTTCCCGGGCCTTGTACACACCGCCCGTCACGCCATGGAAGTTGGGGGTGCCCGAAGCCGATGTCCTAACCCGCAAGGGAGGGAGTCGTCGAAGGCAAAACCAATGACTGGGGCGAAGTCGTAACAAGGTAGCCGTATCGGAAGGTGCGGCTGGATCACCTCCTTTCTAAGGTGTAAAAAAGGAAGAGTGAGGAAGAGCTTTCTTGCTTTAAGCGAGCAAGTATTGTTTACGCTTTATTTGTCGAGGATACGAGGGGGTGTAGCTCAGTTGGGAGAGCACTTGCCTTGCAAGCAGGGGGTCAGCGGTTCGAATCCGCTCATCTCCACCACGTATACTGAAAAAAGTGTACGCGTCGAGCACATTGAAAACTATATAATATGCGAAAAAAAACTTAAAACAAAAGCGAGAGAAAAGCGAGAAAAATTTTAGGGTAAAATACAATTTTACGAAAAAAAGAAGAAGCTGAGAACGAAGCAAATCTTAAGGAAATAAAAAGAACTTAAGGCTGAGAGACGGCACGAGAGATCGGGCCGAAGATCAAGCGAAGAAGAGCGTAGGGTGAATGCCTAGGCATCAAGAGCCGAAGAAGGACGTGGTAAGCTGCGAAAAGCTGTGGGGAGCTGCAAACAAGCATTGATCCACAGATGTCCGAATGGGGAAACCCGGCGGGAGAGAAACCCGTCAGCGCAACGTAAATACATAGCGTTGTGCGGGGAACCCGGTGAACTGAAACATCTTAGTAACCGGAGGAGAAGTAAGTAAGAACGATTCCCTGAGTAGCGGCGAGCGAACGGGGAAGAGCCCAAACCGAATGTCTACGGAGATTCGGGGTTGAGGAGCGGCGATAAAGCGAGCGGAGTTGCGAGCAGAAGATGGCAGGAAAGCCACACCAAAGAGGGTAAGAGTCCCGTAAGCGAAGTAACGAAGTAAGCGAGCCGGATCCAGAGTACCACAGGACACGAGGAATCCGGTGGGAAGCAGGGGGGACCACCCTCCAAGGCAAAATACTACTTGATGACCGATAGCGGAAAAGTACCGTGAGGGAAAGGTGAAAAGTACCCCGGGAGGGGAGTGAAAGAGAACCTGAAACCCTATGTTTACAAGCAGACGTAGCACTATTAGAGAGTGCGGCGTCGTACTTATTGAAGAACGGGCCAGCGAGTTACGTTTATGCAGCGAGGTTAAGGCGTTGAGCGCCGGAGCCGCAGGGAAACCGAGTCTGAAGAGGGCGATAAGAGTTGCATGAAGTAGACCCGAAACCGGGCGACCTATCCATGAGCAGGTTGAAGCGATGGTAAGACATCGTGGAGGACCGAACTACATGTGCATTGAAAAGCGCTGAGATGACTTGTGGATAGCGGAGAAATTCCAATCGAGCTCGGAAATAGCTGGTTCTCCTCGAAATAGCTTTAGGGCTAGCCTCACAAGAGAAATGTACGGAGGTAGAGCACTGAATGGGATAGGGGGCCACAAAGCTTACCAAACCTTATCAAACTCCGAATGCCGTACATGAATATGTGGGAGTCAGACAATGTGAGCTAAGTTTCATTGTCAAAAGGGAAAGAGCCCAGATCATCAGCTAAGGCCCCAAAGTGCAGGTTAAGTGGCAAAGGATGTAAGTATGCAAAGACAACCAGGATGTTGGCTTAGAAGCAGCCATTCATTCAAAGAGTGCGTAATAGCTCACTGGTCGAGTGGACTTGCGCCGAAAATGTCCGGGGCTAAACCTGCCGCCGAAGCTATGGATTTGCACGCAAGTGCGAGTGGTAGAGGAGCATCGTATACGGGCGGAAGCCGTACCGAGAGGAGCGGTGGACTGTATAGGAGAGAGAATGCTGGTATGAGTAACGAGAGAGAGGTGAGAATCCTCTCCATCGAGAGCCTAAGGTTTCCTGGGGAAGGTTCGTCCCCCCAGGGTAAGTCGGGACCTAAGCCGAGGACTATATGGTCGTAGGCGATGGATAACAGGTTGATATTCCTGTACTGCCCGACGCGATTAAGAGAAGCAGTGACACAGTAGGATAGGTCGAGCGGGTTGATGGTAGAGCCCGTCCAAGCGTTGAGGCTGGAGAGATAGTGAAGTACGTTTCTCCAAAAAGGCTGGGGCGCGATGGGGACAGAACATAAGTATGGAAGCGACTGACTTCACACTGGCGAGAAAAGCTGCTATCGAGCGGAAGGGTACCCGTACCGTAAACCGACACAGGTGGGCGGGGAGAGAATCCTAAGATGAGCGAGATAACCCTTGTTAAGGAACTCGGCAAAATGACTCCGTAACTTCGGGAGAAGGAGTGCCTCGAGAGAGGCTGCAGTGAAGAGGCCCAAGCGACTGTTTACCAAAAACACAGGTCTGTGCTAAATCGAGAGATGAAGTATACGGGCTGACGCCTGCCCAGTGCCGGAAGGTTAAGGGGAGTTGTTAGGGAAACCGAAGCAGCGAACTGAAGCCCCGGTGAACGGCGGCCGTAACTATAACGGTCCTAAGGTAGCGAAATTCCTTGTCGGGTAAGTTCCGACCTGCACGAATGGCGTAACGATTTGGGCACTGTCTCAACAGGGGACTCGGTGAAATTGTAGGACTGGTAAAGATGCCAGTTACCCGCGACTAGACGGAAAGACCCCGTAGAGCTTTACTGTAGCCTGGTATTGGATTTTGACATTGAATGTACAGGATAGGTGGGAGACGAAGAAGCGCGAGCGTCAGCTTGCGCGGAGTCACCGGTGGGATACCACTCTTTTGATGTTGGGATTCTAATGATGTGCCGTGAACCGGGCATCTGACAGTACCAGGTGGGCAGTTTGACTGGGGCGGTCGCCTCCGAAAGAGTAACGGAGGTGCCCAAAGGTCTCCTCAGCATGGTCGGAAATCATGTATTAGAGTGTAAAGGCAAAAGGAGGCCTGACTGCGAGACAGACACGTCGAGCAGAGACGAAAGTCGGGCTTAGTGATCCGGCGGTATCGAGTGGAAGAGCCGTCGCTAAACGGATAAAAGTTACCTCGGGGATAACAGGCTAATCTCCCCCAAGAGTCCACATCGACGGGGAGGTTTGGCACCTCGATGTCGGCTCGTCGCATCCTGGGGCTGAAGTAGGTCCCAAGGGTATGGCTGTTCGCCATTTAAAGCGGCACGCGAGCTGGGTTCAGAACGTCGTGAGACAGTTCGGTCCCTATCTATCGTGGGCGTTAGAAGTTTGAGAGGAGCTGTCCCTAGTACGAGAGGACCGGGATGGACGTACCGATGGTGTACCAGTTGTACTGCCAAGTGCATTGCTGGGTAGCTATGTACGGACGGGATAAACGCTGAAAGCATCTAAGCATGAAGCCTCCCTCAAGATAAGACTTCTCATTTCTAAAAGGAAGTAAGACCCCTCTAAGACTAAGAGGTTGATAGGTCAGAGGTGTAAGTACAGTAATGTATTGAGCTGACTGATACTAATAGGTCGAGGGCTTGATCAAGAAAAAAGAAGACGCTGAGCGAAGGGTTTTGAAGTAACATATTATATAGTTTTGAGGGTACTTGACAAAGTCCGTGGGAGTATGATACGATACGGTGCGGATAAAATGAAGATATGATTTCCGGTGGCGATAGCTAAGGGGAAACACCTGTTCCCATCCCGAACACAGAAGTTAAGACCTTATACGCCGAAAGTACTTGGCTGTAACCGGCCCGGGAGGATAGGTAGCTGCCGGTAAATAATTTCCTATACCGCGGGAGATCCTTTGTAATGAAACTTAGGGTCTTTCGTTTTTTTATGCCTTTTTTGTCCTTGCTTATTCGTGTATGGAGATCCCGTCTTGCCACACGGCCGTATACAAGATATAATCAATGTAATGTTAAGTTCGTATTTTTTTGGAAAATGGCAGGTGGAATGGTGTGAAAAAAGGGTTTTTCTTTACATTTGAAGGGATAGACGGTTGCGGGAAATCCACGCAGATGCGTTTTTTAGCCGAATATTTACAGAGCGAAGGATTCGATTACATTTTGACACGAGAACCTGGCGGGTGCCCGATTGCAGAGCAAATCCGAGAAATATTGCTGAATGTGGCAAACAAGTCGATGGATTATCAAACGGAAGCACTTTTATATGCCGCCGCCCGTGTGCAGCATATAAAGGATGTGATCGTTCCCGCCGTAAAGGAAGGGAAGATCGTCCTCTGCGATCGTTTTTTGGATTCCAGCATAGCGTATCAGGGGTATGGCCGGGAGCTGGGGGAAACGTTTGTGCGCGAAATCAACGCGTATGCGCTTGCACATGCGGTGCCGGATGCCACGTTCTTTTTTGAATGTTCACCGGCGCGTGCTTTTTCCAGGATGAATCCGGCGAAGCAGATGGACCGCCTGGAACAGGAGAACATGGCATTTTTTGAACGTGTGTTTGCGGGATACGAAGCCATCGCCGCTGCGGAACCAAAACGGGTGATTAAAATAGACGCCTTGGGCAGTAAATATGAGACACGGGATAAGCTCAGAATGTTAGTCGGAAAATGGTTTGATCAGCAGGGACGGTAAGGATTTTTTATGCAATACGACCCGGAACAGTTGTTTTATGAAAGTGCGAAGTGCCCTGCTTCAGCTTATATGGTCACGGCACGTGGCGTGGAGGATGCGATACGCGCGGCAGATGTGTTTTGCCTGCGCTTGTTTTGCGATACACATACGGGCTGTCGTGTTTGCCCGGGCTGTAAAAAGTTCCTGTCAGGGAATACGGTCGATTTTCTTGTGTTGGGTACGCAGGATCCGGTGTCTATGACTGATGTACGTGCCTTGCCGGCGTTTTTGTCCGTTGCGTCGTATGAACGGGGTTACCGGTGTATCCATATAAAAAACGCACAGAATCTGACCCCGCAAATACAGAACTATCTGCTGAAAATTCTGGAAGAACCGCCGCAAGGCGTTGTTTTCGTGCTCTCATTGGACAATAAGGAGAGACTGTTGCCCACAGTGCGCTCCCGGTGTTTCGAAGTGCATATTCCTCCAAACGCTAAAACGGAAATCATCCGCCGGCTGGAAGGCGAAGTGAAAAAAGAGCGGATCGGGTATGCGGCGGCATGGTCGTATGGGTCGTATGCCGATGCAATAAAATTAGCGGAAGACGAAGAATTGGTGCAAATACGGGAACGAGCCGTAAACGTATGCCTGCGCATGGCATCCGGGCGAACCCCTTCTTTTTTCACGATGGAAAAAGACATATCTGCGGCAGGCAAGCGCCTTTTGGATATGTTGTTTGCCATGGTTTCATTGCTGCGGGATGCCGTTTTGCTGAAAATGGGTGTCGGGCAGGTGATGAACCCGGATAAGTTGGGTGCCCTTCGGAAGATGCAACGAGGTTTTACATTGTGCCAATTGCGTTGTATAATAAATTTAATAAATAAAGCTTGTGAGAAAAAGCAAGAAAGCCCTTGGCTCAGAGACGATCTGTTGATCAAAGGACTGCTGTTGGATATATTGGAGGTACGGCATGGCAAATGTAATCGGAGTTCGGTTTAAGAAGGCCTATAAGGTCTATTATTTCGACCCGAGAGATATAGAATTCGAGATAGGAGACGGCGTGATCGTGGAGACGATCCGGGGTATCGAATATGGAACGGTCGTCATTGAAAAAAAAGATGTGGCGGAAAACGACATCATAAAACCATTGAAACCCATTATACGCAAAGCAGATACAAAGGATATGGAAAAACTAAATACGAATCAAGAAAAAGAGCGGACGGCTTTTGAAATATGCCGGGAAAAAGTAGAAGAACATAAACTGGCGATGAAGCTCATCAATGTGGAATATACGTTTGATGGCAAAAAGATCATCTTTTTTTTCACGGCCGAAGGCCGGGTGGATTTCCGCGAGTTGGTGAAAGATCTGGCTTCCATTTTCCGGACGAGGATAGAGCTGCGGCAGATCGGCGTCCGCGACGAGACCAAAATGATCGGCGGGTTGGGTCCCTGTGGGCGTCCTTGCTGCTGTGCGCTGTTTTTGGGGGATTTCAGGCCGGTATCTATCAAAATGGCCAAAGAGCAAAACCTTTCTCTTTCGCCGACCAAGATAAGCGGATTGTGCGGCAGGCTGATGTGCTGTTTGAATTATGAACAGGAATATTATGAGGAATTGCATGCCTTGTTGCCCCGGCTGGGCAGGGAAGTAATCACCCCGGACGGAAAAGGAATCGTCATCGAAACCAATGCGATCAAGCAGACGGTCAAAGCCAAAGTGGCGGTGGATAACGACGAGTTCGATATCCGCGAATATCCGCTGGAAGCGGTCAGAAGGGGAAGACCTTCTGGAAAACGACCAAATGAAAACGAAATTTACGACAACGATGCTAAAAAAGAAAGCGATGCGGACATAGATGCACAACCGGAAGAATAATTCTGTAAAAACATTGCAATTTATATAAACCATGATAAAATAATAATACCGTTGAGTATTTTTATGGAGGATATAAATATGGCTTATAAGATTACCGATGAATGCATCAAATGCGGAGCGTGCGCAGAAGAGTGCCCCGTAAACGCAATATCTGAGGGCGAAGAAATTTATGAGATAGATCCTGAAATTTGTATCGAGTGCGGCAACTGCGCTGCGGTTTGCCCTAACGAAGCAATCGTCGAAGAGTGAAAAAAACGTTGCCGTTAATATCAATGGATCAAGTTTACTAGCAAAGCCCGCGAATGCGGGCTTTTATTTTACATTTAGCATATGAAAAGAGGTTTGTGATGCCCGACGTGGTTTTGGAACAAGGAGAGCAAATAGAGGATCTGCAATTTGCAGGTCTTCGGTTCATACAAAGCAAACATGTGCTGAAATTTGGTACGGACAGTATTCTTCTTTCTTCGTTTGTGGAAGTACGGCAGACGGAAAGATTGGTGGAATTTGGTACGGGAAGCGGTATTCTGCCCGTTTTGTTGGCGGGAAGAGCGAAGGCCGAGATCATTGGCATAGAGACACAGCCGGCGGCAGCGGCGCTGGCCCGTAAAAACGCAGCGCTGAACGGGCTTTCCAATGTCACGATTCTGGAAGGAGATTTACGGCA
This sequence comes from Christensenellaceae bacterium, assembly GCA_963665505.1. Classification (GTDB taxonomy): domain Bacteria; phylum Bacillota; class Clostridia; order Christensenellales; family Christensenellaceae; genus QANA01. The sequence continues at coordinate 146,725 of OY762275.1, read as the reverse complement.
GGCGGTAAGATTGGCAGGACACGCCGATGTAGTCGTCATGAACCCGCCGTATGATAAAATGGGGAGCGGCGGCATGTATAAGCGAGAAGCAGAGCAGATCGCGCGGCGCGAAGTTTTATGCACATTGGAAGATATCATGAAAAGCGCTTCGGCGGTGCTTTCCCAGGGTGGCCGGCTTTATCTGATACACCGTTCCGCTCGCTTGGCGGAAGTGCTGTATACGATGAAAAAACACCGTCTGGAACCGAAGATTATACGGCCCGTTTCCAAACGGCAGGGGGCAGAGCCGAGGTATGTGTTGATCAAAGGTGTAAAAGGTGCAAAAGAAGGCATGCGTCTGCTGCCCAATCTGATCATTGCGGGAGAAGACGGTGCATATACGGATGAAATGAAGAAAATATACCATATGAAAGGATAACGTATGGCACAGATGGGCAAGCTATTTATCGTATCTACGCCTATCGGCAATCTGAAAGATATCACCGCCCGTGCGGTGGAAATATTGCACGCCGTCGGTTGTATCGCGGCGGAGGATACGCGGCATACAAAGAAGCTGCTGAACAGTTTGGGCATAGAAAACAGACTTTTGAGTTTTCATGCGCATTCCGACCCGCAGCGGGCCAGGGAGATATTGCAACTCCTGGAAGGTGGTACGGACGTTGCCCTGGTGACGGATGCCGGAACCCCGATCGTTTCCGATCCCGGTTTTGCCTTGACGGAACAGGCGGCGCAACGGGGGATAGAGATTGTGAGTATTCCGGGGCCCAGCGCGGTTATCGCGGCGCTGACGGTAGCGGCCCTGCCGGCCGACAAGTTTATATTTGAAGGGTTCTTGCCACGGGACAGAACGCGTGCGGATGTTTTAAAGAAAGTGGTCGCGCATGCATACACCACTATTTTGTATGAAAGCCCGCATCATTTACAGCGCACGCTGCAGGAATTGGCGGCGGTATGCCCCGCGCGGCCGATGGCCCTTTGCAAGGAGCTAACAAAAATATACGAACATGTGTACCGTGGGACGGTAGCCGAGATTGCACAGGACCTGGCGGATGTGGAAATCAAGGGCGAATACGTGATCGTACTGGCGGGCGCGCCTCCGCAGCGGGAGCAAGGTCCGGGAGAAGATACGGTCAGACGGTTTTTGGAGAAATGCCGGGAAGGCGGTATGAGCTATAAAGATGCCGCGGCCCTGGTTGCGGAGATCCTTGGCATCCCCAAAAACAGTGTGTATAAGATCTCGGTTGCGTTGCAAAAAGAAAGCAACTGATATATACAAATTGTATCTGAAACAACAAATTCTATAAAATTTATACATTTTTTTCATTCCTGTTATTGCGCATTTGTTTTTTTATGGGTATAATAGAAATTACAAAAAATACCAATAAAGGAGTAATGTGTATGAAATCTACCGGAATCGTCCGCCCTGTCGATTCTTTGGGCAGAATCGTCTTACCCATCGAGCTACGGCGCGTTATGGGAATAGAGAGCAAAGACTCTATAGAAATTTTTGTCAGTGATCAATATATTGTTTTAAAGAAATACCAGCCAAGTTGTGTTTTCTGCAATAGTATGGATGATATCATCAACTATAAAGGGAAAATGGTCTGTAAAGAATGCATCAAGAAAATGTCGGGTGAAGCCGGCCTGTAAGATAAAAAATATATTGGTCCGAAGAGACCGCAGAGATTGCGGTCTCTTTTCTGTTCTTTTCCAATATAGATAAGCGTAGGAAAGACAGAAACGAGGGCGGAACTTTTGGCGAAGTATATGTGGGCGGGCATGATCATTATAGGGGTCGTCGTAGGGGCGGCGACGGGCAGATTGTCCGCTGTGGGAGACGCTGTGCTGCAAAGCGCATCTACCGCGGCTGAGGTGTGCCTTTCCATGCTGGGTCTGCACGGACTGTTCATGGGGTTGCTTGGGATCGCGGGTGCATCGGGCATAACCAATGTTGTAGCCAGGTTTTTTTCCTTTTTATTGCGGGGACTTTTCCCCGAACTGAAAAAAGATAGTCCGGCGATGGGGTATATCGCCCTCAATATTTCTGCCAACCTGTTCGGGCTGGGCAATGCCGCGACGCCGTTCGGGCTGAAGGCCATGGAGGCGTTGCAAAAAGAGAATGAAGACAGCGGTACCGCCAGCGACGCCATGTGCATGTTTGTGCTTTTGAATACGGCTTCCGTTCAGTTGCTGCCGCTTTCCGTGCTTTCATTATTGGCCGCCGCGGGTTCGGAAAACCCGGCGGGCATCATTGTTCCTACTTTTCTCGTTACGTTACTGAGCGCCGTTTTTGCCGTTTTGGGCGGCAAATTGTGCAGGAAAAGAAGATGAAAGATACGCTTAGCTATTTGTCGGCGGCCATATTGCCGGTATTTATGGTGCTTATCATAGTGACGGGGCTCCTCAAGAAAAACGATGTTTATCAGGATTTCACGCAGGGCGCCAAAGGGGGCATGGGGTTGGTCTTCCGGACGCTTCCCTATATCGTAGGGATGATGTTGGCGGTGGAAGTTTTCCGCGCGGCCGGCTGTTTTGACTATCTTTCCGCGCTGCTTTCCCCTTTGTTTTCTCCGTTGGGGATTCCCATAGAGGTGCTGCCCCTGCTGGTGATTCGACCCTTTTCGGGCAGCGGCGGGTTAGGTATTCTGGCCGGGTTGCTCTATGTATACGGGCCGGATTCCTACATAGCCCGCGTGGCCTGCATATATTTGGGCAGTTCTGAGACCTTGTTTTATGTGGTATCCCTATATTTTGGGAGCATAAAAGTCTCCAAGACCCGCTATGCCATTCCGGTGGCGATCGTGGCGGATGTTTTCGGGTTGTTTTTGGCCTGTTTGCTATGTAAGTAAGGGGAACAGTTGTAAAAACAAAGCGTATATGGTATACTCACTGACAGTTTGGGACTATTTTTGGCCCGCCTGTCTGGAGAAAACAAGATGAAAAAACTTGCTTATTTTATTACTGCATTGTTTGCAGTGGTTTTTACCGGTTGTAGCTCGCTGCACGAAATAGAGGTACCCGGACAGGGGAGCGACAGGACAAGCATATACAGTTATGATGGAAATTTCTGCATCCAAGTGCCGGACGGATGGGAAACGGCCGAAAAAGGAGAAATGAACGCCGAAGCCGATCTGGAAGTCCTGCAGGAGGAAGACGGCTGCTATATGATCGCGTTGCTGGAGGAAAAGGCAAATTTCAATACGGATTTTGCGGGATTTTCCGAATATGTGGCCTCGAATGCCCAGGAAGCGTACGATGTCTCTCTCTCGGAACCGTCGATCGTCCAGATAGACGGGCATGCGGCGGATTTTTATGAATTCTCTGTGGACATGGATGTGTTTAGGCTGCATATGCTGCTGTATACGGTGGAAACGGAACATTTTTATGGACAGATCTATGCGTGGACGTACGCGGATTCTTATGATGCGCAGGCGGCGCAGCTCCAAAGCGTAGCCATGTCCCTTACGGAGATCGAAGCGTAAAGCAAAAAACGGGATAAAGGGAAGGCGGGCAGATGTCCGCCTTTTTTGATGGGAAAAAGCGTTTTACTTGAAGAAAGCCTATAAATGTAGTAATATTTTCATATTATATACGCAATACAATAAATAAAAAGGAGGAGTACCAATGAGCAAACCGACGTTTTACATCACAACGCCGATTTATTACCCCAGTGACAAACTGCATATCGGCCACACCTATTGTACCGTGGCTGCGGATGCAGTTGCGCGTTTCAAGCGCCAGACAGGGTACGACGTCATGTTCTTGACCGGCACAGATGAGCACGGGCAAAAAATAGAGAAAATAGCTGGTGAAAAAGGCATGCAGCCCAAGGCTTATGTCGACGAGATCGTTGCAGGAATTAAAAGGCTGTGGAAGCTCATGAATATCTCCAACGATGACTTTATACGCACCACGGACAAGCGCCATGAAGTGATTGTACAGAAGATCTTTAATAAGCTATACGAACAGGGAGATATTTATAAGGGCGAATATGAAGGTTGGTACTGCACGCCCTGCGAAGCGTTCTGGCTGGAGCGGCAGCTCAAGGACGGCAAATGCCCCGATTGCGGCCGCCTGGTGCAGATGGCCAAGGAAGAAAGCTACTTTTTCCGTCTTTCCAAATATGCGGACCAACTGATCGACTATATCAATACGCATCCCGATTTCATACAGCCCGTTTCCCGCAAAAACGAAATGATGCAGAATTTCCTGCTGCCCGGGCTGGAAGACCTGGCGGTAAGCCGTACGTCTTTCAAATGGGGTATCCCCGTTACCTTTGATAAAAAGCATGTCATCTATGTTTGGATAGACGCGCTTTCCAACTATATCACCGCACTCGGATATCTTTCGGAAGACGATTCCAAATGCAAAAAATACTGGCCTGCGGACGTGCAGTTGGTGGGTAAGGAGATCGTCCGGTTCCACACGATCATCTGGCCGATCATGCTGTTGGCGCTGGGCTTGCCGCTTCCTAAGCGGGTATACGGGCACGGCTGGGTCATATTCGAGGGCGGTAAGATGAGCAAATCTAAGGGAAACGTAGTAGACCCCGTGATGCTTGCGGAACGCTATGGGGTCGATTCACTGCGGTATTTCCTGCTCCGCGATATGCCGCTGAGGCAAGACAGCCTTTTTTCCAATGAGATCCTTATCAATCTGATCAACGCCGATCTGGCGAACGACCTGGGCAACCTGCTTTCGCGCACGGTCGCTATGGTGGACAAGTATTTTGAAGGGGTTGTGCCGGCCCCCGGCCCTGCAGTCGCAGCCGAAGACGATGCGCTGCTGGATATGGCAAAAGCGCTGCCGGCGGATGTGGAAGGCCTGATGAACGATCTGGAAATGTCCGAAGCGCTGGCCACCATCTTTGCCTATGTGAGCGCGCTCAATAAATATGTGGATACGACCGCCCCGTGGGTGTTGGCGCGGGATGCGGAGAAGCGGCCGCGGCTGGCGACAGTGTTGTATAATCTGATGGAAGGGTTACGGATCGTGGGGGTTTTGCTCGAGGCATTTCTGCCGGATACATCCGAGAAGATCCGCCTGCAACTGGGCGTAGGACGCGAAGAATATACCTGGGACAGCATTCTTACATATGGCGCGACCAAGGCGGGCGCGCAGGTGAAAAATGGAGAACCGCTTTTCCCGCGGATCGATGTCGCAAAAGAACTCGCCGCCCTGAATGCGCTGACGGCCCAAGCCAAAGAGAAGCCGCAGGGGCAGCAGGTTCCGCAGAAGCCGGAGATCACGTATGAAACGTTTTCCAAGATGGATCTGCGTACGGCGCTCGTTTTGGAAGCGGAAAATCTGGAAGGCAGCGATAAGCTCCTAAAGCTGAAGCTGCGCTGCGGGGAAAAGGAGCGAATCGTCGTTTCGGGCGTGCGCCCCAACTATACCGCCCAAGATATGGTGGGGAAGACCGTGGTCATCGTCGCCAATCTGAAGCCGGTGAAGATACGCGGCGTTCTTTCCGAAGGCATGATATTGGCTGTGGGCGACAAGGCGGTGGACGCGATCCTCTGCTGTGACAAACCTGTGGAGGATGGAAAAACCGTACGATGAAACCGGTCGATTCGCATACGCATCTGTTGGATGTTGCCTTCGATGCCGATAGGGAAGTCTTGCTGAAGACGTTGGCGGACGAGGTCGCGGCAATCGTGGAATGTGCCGGGAATGTGCGCAGTTTTGAGCGCGTACTGGCGTTGGCAGAAAAATATCCGTATATATACGGGGCAGTCGGCGTTCACCCGGAAAGCGCATCCTGTTGGTCGCCTGCTGCAGCCGAGAGGCTGCGGGAACATCTTTGCAAGAGAAAAATCGTGGCGGTGGGCGAGGTCGGTCTGGATTATCATTACGAGCCCGGCACGGCCATATTGCAGAGGCGTGTGCTGGCAGATCAACTGGATATTGCCGTGGAAATGGATAAGCCGGTGATCCTGCATAACCGGGAATCTACCCGGGATATGCTGGATCTGTTGGCTGCCCATAAAGGAAACAGAGGGGTCGTTCATTGTTTCACAGAAGGCCCGGCGGTTGCGAAACAGGTACTGGACAGAGGTTTTTATATGGGGTTTGGCGGCATCCTTACATTCCGTAACCCCGGTCCCGCTGCAGAAGCAGTGCGGTATGCGCCGATGGACCGGATCCTGCTTGAAACGGACAGCCCGTACCTTGCGCCCGTTCCTATGCGCGGCCATAGAAACAACCCTGCGTACGTGCGCTTTGTTGCCGGGCAAGTAGCTGTTCTGCGGGGCATGCGGGAAGAAGAAGTGATCGCAGCGGCCAACGCCAATGCGGCTGCCCTGTTTGGACTAACGATATAGATAAAAAGCCGCCGGAAACGGCGGTTTTTTTTATATGCCCGCCATTATTTCAAGATGCTTAACAGGATGAATACAGTAAAAGTAACGATTGTATACAGGCTGAGCTGCGTATTGACATAATCGCTCTGCGTTTGGTCCGTGGCATAAATTGACAATCCATACGGCGAGGAAAGCGAACAGATGAACAGGACCGAATATAGCAATAGTGTATCCAACAGGCCCAACGCTTTGAGCAAAAGGATCGAGAGCCCGCAGATAACGGCCATCACGGCAACGCGGATCAGGGACGTTTTGACGACGGCGCCCAGCGTTTCTTTGCGGAATGTCAGGCCATACCCTACAATAATCAGGGTCAGGGGAGTGACCGCTTGCGTCAGGAGAGAGAAAACGGCATCGAGCGCCGGCCATATGGCCGAGGCACGGAGCAAAGCGCCCAGCCCCGTGATGCTCAAAAAAAGCCCGGCCAGGCAGCCTATAATCGTCGGTTCCGAAAAAATAGATTTCAATGTCGCCCGCGCGCTCTTTTCTTTATGGCCCTGCAGCAACGGCAGGTATAGGCAGAAAAAATAGAGACATCCGCCCGCATCCATGCTTGCCAGATATCCCAGGCTATCCTGCCCGAAGAGGAGAGAAAAAAGGGCATATCCAAGCATGCCGACCTCAAACCCGCTTAATAAAAAGGGATAGTACTCCGGTACTTTTGCCGCACGCCGGGTGAGGAACCCAAAACCCAGAGAAAGGCCGCCCATCGCAAAACACAGGGCGGCGAGGAGAACGACTTTCAGCGAGAATTCAATGGAGAAAAGTGAGTAGAACAACACGGCGGGCAACAAAATATGGCTGATAAGGTTTTTGATATCTGCGATGGCAGAAGGACGCAGGATCCCTTTTTCGCGGCAGAACACGCCCACGCCCGTCAGCGTCAGCACGGGCAGGATAAGTGTGGCAATGGTAAAGAACATATGATGGATACTCCTAAAAAATTTTATCGTAAACAAGATGGTGCCGCAAAGTGGACGGCTTGCTACACTCGTACGGTTACGTTATAATAAATACATGGTAGCGTATACCATCATAACATAGTCACAAGATTTTAGTAAAGGAGAATAGGAATGTTGAATTTTACCTACGACATTGGGACAAAAGTGTGTTTTGGCAAAGGACAGATCTCACATCTTCCGGAAGCCGTAAAAGAGCACGGCACAAAAGTTCTTTTTGTATATGGCGGCGGCAGTATCAAGAAAAATGGGATTTACGATACGGTAACCACACTGTTTAAGAAAAACAACATAGAATGGGTGGAACTCTCGGGTGTGGAGCCTAACCCGCGTCATACGACCGTCAACCGCGGAGCGGATATCTGCCGTAAGAATGGGGTGGACGTCGTTGTGGCCGTAGGCGGCGGCAGTACGATAGACTGCGCCAAAGCCGTGGCGTTCGCTGCATTTTATGATGGGGATGCGTGGGATATTGTCAGCGGGAAAGCCGTCCCCACGGAATTTTTGCCGGTGATCGCAGTTCTTACCCTTTCGGCCACAGGTTCCGAAATGGATACGTTCGGCGTTATATCCAATATGGATACCAATGATAAGATTGGGTTCGGGTTTCCGCAATCCAGGCCCAAGGTCTCCATACTGGACCCCGAATATACATACAGTGTTTCCCGATACCAGACGGCTTCGGGCACGGCGGATATTATTTCACACTTGCTGGAGATCTATTTTACGGTCGTAACCGACGCCTATATGCAGGACAGGGTCTGCGAAGCGCTGCTGAAAACGGCGATCCATTATGGCAAGATTGCGATGGAAGATCCGACCAATTACGAAGCGCGTGCCAATCTGATGTGGACGGCCACCTGGGCCATTAACGATATGCTGGCTTACGGGAAAAGGTGCGCCTGGACAGTGCATCCGATGGAACATGAGCTGAGCGCCTATTTTGATATCACGCATGGCGTAGGGCTTGCGATCCTTACACCTTTTTGGATGGAATATGTCCTGAGCGACGCAACGGTCCATAAATTCGCGGAATATGCGAAAAATGTTTTTGATATTCCAAAGAGCGAAGATAAATATGCAATGGCCCATGCCGCGATCGAGGCGACCCGAAAAGTTTTTGCCGATCTGGGATTGCCTTCCCAATTGCGCGAAGTGGGCGTTACAAAAGAATCGCTGAAGACCATGGCCGACAAACTCGATCTGTCGAACGCCTATGTGCCGTTAAATTCGGCGGATATCCTGAAAATATATGAGGCAAGTTATTAAGATCGCAAAATCTGATACGGGGCGGCTATGAAAAAACAAAGAAAGTATAATGTGCGGGCGATTACGACGATCAGTCTTATGACGGCTGTGGCTTGTGTGCTGGGGCCTTTATCGATCCCTATCGGTGCGGTGCCTCTTTCCTTTACCAGCGTCGCAGTATATCTGCAGGCCTATTTGCTGGGCTGGAAGAAAGGGACGGTGAGCTATGCGCTGTATTTGTTGCTGGGGGTCGCGGGGCTGCCTGTATTCTCGGGCTTTTCCGGAGGGCTTGCCAAGCTGGCAGGCCCGACGGGAGGCTATCTTATCGGCTATTTGTTCACCGTTGCAGTCAGCGGCTGGTTCATAGAACATTTTCGAGAAAAGACATGGATGTCCGTCCTGGGGATGGTGCTGGGAGCGGGAATCAACTATGCGATGGGGGTCGCCTGGCTGGCGTTGCAGGCCGACCTGAGTTTTGGGGCCGCGATCCTGGCGGGGATGCTGCCTTTTTTGCCCGGAGACGCCGCCAAATTGGCGCTTTCGCTTTTCCTCGGGAAGAAACTCAAAAAGAGATTTGCCCCGCCGCCGGAGAAGGCTGACTAAAAGAGAGCTGTTTACGGCTGGTCAAGTATATCTCGTAAAAGCGCCGGCCGGAAGACTCAGAAGAGTATGCGAAAAAGGCTGCCGAACAGATAGGCAGCCTTTTTCGCATCTTTGCTTTATACGTCCAAGCAACGGATGATCTCTGTTTCTGTTCGGTCGACTTCCTTAAACCCTAAGGATGCGTATAAATTTGCGGCGATCAAATTATCCGGCCTGTGCGCGATTATGATTTTTTTGCAGGGATGTTTTTGGCAAATGTATTTGATCAACTGTTTTACGGCTTTTTTCCCGTACCCTTTTCCCTGGTATTTTTGGTCGATCATCACGGTGGTGATCCAGGGCGTATCTATATCCGGATCTATGCCGTAGGCAACGATTCCGACAGGGCAAGCCCCGCAATATACCGCAAGCAGCTCCAACTCGTTGTTATATTCATATTTTGAACTGGCCATCCAATAGACGACGGGAACGGGAAACAGAGCTTTCTGCTCTTCCCGTACGGAAAGCTGTGTGCATGCATACCAATTCTCTGCGGTGATTTCCTTTAAATAAACAGGCATATATTGTGCCTTTCACTTTGTGCGATTTTCGTCACAGCTCATTTTTTGTGGGCTTCAGTATGTCCAATCCAGCAGGGAACGCGCGATCGCGTGGCGGTTATCGCTTGCGTATCGTTCGCTGTCGACAACGACGACGACCAGTCGGTCTTCGCTCATATCCTGGTACCAGCCAGCGATCCAGGCGATCTTACGGTCTTTTTCTTCGCCTTTCAGGGCGGTGCCGGTCTTGGCCGCGATCGTTTTGCCCGTGATTTTGAGAGATTTGGCGGTACCCGAAAGGACGACGCGTTTGAGAGAATACGTCAGTATATCGACGGTATCCTCCCGCATGACGTTTTCGATGTATACTTCCCGTTCCGCCTGATAAATGGTTTCATAGCTGTCGCCTTCGTTCCGGCATATCTTCCAGACCAATTTGGGGACGAGGATATCTCCGCCGTTTTGGAATACGGTATAGAGCGAAGCAGTCTGCAGCGGGGTAATCAATATCTCGCCATGACCGAAGGCCATGTCCGAGAGCAGTTTGCGGGTCATTTCGGTACCTTCGTTAATCAGGTTGGAGTCCGCTGTGGGCAGATCGAACAAAACGGCCTCTCCTATGCCGATGCGTTCCATGTATTCCATAAACAGGGTGTCGCCGGTTTTCAGCGCGGCCCAGGAGAAATAGATATTGTCCGAGAACCGTATGGCGGTATCCAGGTCCAACGCAGCATCCGGTGTTTCGTTGCGGGTCACGGGGTCCCAGTACCAGACGCCGTTCGGGGTCCATTGGTTATTGGTGACCGTGTAGGGGAAAACGGTATACCGTGTGATGATATTGTTTTCCAGCGCCGGTGTGACGGAAAAAGGCTTTATAATAGAGCCGGGCGGGTAGAGCCCGAAAGTCACGCGGTTGAAGAAAGGTGTTAAATTTTCTTCGGAATTGAGTTCCGCAAGGTAGTCTTCCTCGACCGGGAAAGAGAATATGTTCGGGTCGTAGGAAGGGCTGGAAACGAGTGCCTCCACGAAACCGGTCGTTGGGTCCATAACAATGCTGGCGCCCGTCTGGTCTCCCAAAAAGTAAGATTCCAGCAGATAGTAGGTTTCCTGCTGGGCGGAAGAATTGATGGTGAGATAGATGTCAGCCCCATCTTCCGCCGCCTGTTCATATAATGTGGAAATATAGCTGCCGTCGGATGTGTACAGGTTGATCTTGAACCCGTTTTTAGGCTGCAGATACAGGTCGTATTCCTCTTCTACCCCGGTTTTGCCGACCAGAGTGGCGTTGGAGTACCCTTTTGCCGCAAGGGCGGAAAGCTCTTCCTCTGTTGGCGAAGACGCATACCCGACCGCATGCGCATATATGTTTGCGTACGGATAATAGCGCTGTGGTGTAAGGGAATCCGTATCGATCCCGACGCCTTCTATGGCAAGCAAAGAAGCACGGAGTTCGCTTGTCAGCGTACCCTTGGGCAATACGGTCGCAATGACGGAAGCGTACACGTTTTTCAATGCGAAATCGTACTGGGAAAGGATCGTCTCCCATTCGTCCTCAGGGATATCCACCAACGCGTCGATCGCATACAAGGTGGATGTTGCATCCAGGTTGTTATTTACTTTTAGATAGATCGTTTCGGAATAATCGTTTGTAGCGACCAGCATTCCGTCCGCGGTGAATATTTCGCCGCGGCTGCCTTTCAATGTGATGCGGGTAATTTTGCAGTCGGGCGTATATTCAGGTAAGAGCATATCGCCCAAGTATTCAATGTAGTAAGTGCCGTCTTCCTGCAGCATATGAAGGCGGATGCTGTTTTCCAACGTATATCCGTCGGCAGATTCATAGCAGATCGTATAATTGAAATAGAGGGTGCTGTCCTCCGTTTCTATCGAAGTATCTGTAAATGTGACGGCCGTGACATCCAATGTATCCATAATATTCTGACATGCAATAAGAAAGGTTTCTTCCGGAATGATCTCTGCACGCTGCCAAAGACAGGAATACGCTGTGGAAAAATCCTTCTGTTCCATAGCGGAAACAAACGTTTGGGTGACAAAAGAGGCAGAGTTCACATTTGTGCATCCGCATTGCATCGAAAGAACCGCAAGCAGTAAAAGAACAATCAGTAAAAACGAAAGGGTATGTTTGTACAATTTTTTTTGCCGTTTCATATAGTTGTATTATACACGGTTTTTGCCAGGCCCGTAAAGAGGGCAATCCTTCTGCTCCCAAAAAAAGCAGAGTGGGGGATGACAGTATAAAAAGAGGGGAAAAAACATATAATGACACCATGAAAAAAGAAAATAACAGCTAAAATTTGACAAATATAACGTTACCGATATATACTTGTTCCACGGCGGCGGAAAAAAACCGGAGGTTTTTATGAGAAAAAAATATAAGGACTCCCAGCCAAACAGAAGTGCCTTGTTTTCAGGACTTTTGTACACCGCAAAAAAGACTGTTATAACGGAAAAAGAACTTAACCTGGGTCAACCGAAAAAAAGGAATACGGCCAGCTTGCTCTGGGGGAAGGCCACAGAATTTTTCAAGCGGATGTTTCAGTCCCCAGGCGGTTATACGCATGCTGAAAGAGCGGGCGTCAAAAACATGCGGGGCAGAAAGTTCTATGGTTTTTCCTTAAAAGGGGAAGAAGGTTTTTACGTACGCGTTTCTGCGACGGCTGCGGCGATCGTCGTGGCTTCTTTGTTGTTGACTTCGGGTATATTTGCGCCGACGTCGATGGATATCACCGTTAATGATGCGGGGAGAGTCATTGCGGCGACGACGACGGAAGAGACGGTCGGCGCCTTTTTGGAGAAAAATGGGATCACCCTGAACCAAGGGGATGTTCTAGAAGTTTCAAAAGAAGCAGAACTAACACAGGGGATGGAGATCATCATCAAACGGGCGCTGCCCATCACAATTCTGATAGGCAATGAAGAGATCTCGGTCCGTATGCTTGCGGGGACTGTCCAGCAAGCATTGGACGCGGCCGGCATCAAACTGGACGAACAGGATGAAGTATATCCGACGGTGGATACGTATATCGCTTCGGGGATCACAATCAACATCATCGAAGTCACGCAGGAGACGGTCTACGAACAAGAGGTCATTTATTTTAAAGAGATCACAAAGAGTGATTCGAGTCTTGCCAAAGGCAAGACCAAGGTCGTAACGGCAGGCGAGAACGGTCTGCAGGAAAACACGATCCTGGTTATCTATAAGAACGGGGTGGAGATCTCCAGGGAAACCATAGCGACAGAGGTCATACAGGAAGTGGTCGATCAGGTCACTTATGTGGGCACCTATGTTGCTCCTGCCGAGACGACAAAGCCCAGCCAGCACGAAGAAGAACCCGAAGAGCCCGTGACCGACGATTCCGGCAAACTCACCAGCGTACCGACGCTCAGCGAGATCCATACGGGTACGTTATATGAGCACAAGCAGGCTGCGGAACCCGCTTCCTCCATCATCGAAAAGGTGGTCATCATCGATCATGTGACGGCTTACACATGGACGGGTAACCCGACGGCTACCGGTGTCTATCCGCGGATCGGTACGATCGCGGCAGACCCAAAACGGTTCCCGTATGGCACAAAAGTATATGTACCCGGCTACGGGTATGGGTGCATTGAAGACACGGGGGCTTTCCGGGATGCTTCGTATACGCAGTTTGACCTGTATATGGATAGCGAAGCCGAATGTGTCATATGGGGCAGAAAACGCAATTACAAGATCTATATCCTGTCAGATTAAACCGTGACGAAGAACAGGGATTAGGCAACGCATAATTTATAGCTACGGGGGTGGTCTCATGTATGAAATTCGTTTTGCCACGCAAGCGGATGCGCAGGTACTGGGGGAGATACATGCGGCATCATGGAAAGCCGCCTACCGTGGGATCGTGCCGGATGAAGTGTTGCAAAACAGGACGGCGGAAAAAAGAACAGACTATTTTATGCGCGCCTTGGCGGAGCGCCGGGAAGAAGATGCGATCATCCTGGTAAACGGAAAAGCCGCCGGGTTTGTCTGCATAGGAAAATGCCGGGATGGGGACGCTGCGCCCTGCACAGGCGAAATATGGGGGATTTATCTGGCCCCGTCCTTCTGGCGGCAGGGAATCGGCACTCGTCTGATCAGATGGGGCATGGATACGCTGCAGAAGAGGGGATATTCCGCGATTGTCTTATGGGTACTCGCAGAAAATATGGCCGCACGGGCATTTTATGAAAAAATGGGATTTTTACCCGATGGTGCGGAAAAGGAAATCGTGCTGGGGAAACCCTTGATAGAGTGCCGCTATCGAAAAGATATGTAAGAGCGCGGGAATCTGCGGTTTTTTTGGTAAAAAGCGATAGAAAACGACAGGATAAAAAAGTAGCCTTTTAGGCTACGGCATGTCGTTTTCTATCGCTTTTGTATTCCGGTCTTTCCAAGAGCGGTATCCTTTCTCGAGATCTTGTTTGGCTGTAAACTGAAAAAACAGGATGCACACAACGGATGTCGGCACGGCGGTCTTTACAAACCGCGTTGTTTTGTCTTAGCCCAATCCCAGCAAAAGCCCTGTCTGATATAGAAGAAAGGCTATAACCCACGCGATGGCAATCTGATAAAAGATGGTGAGAGCGGTTGCCCCTTTGCTGTTCAATTCCTGATGGATAGCGGACATCGCTGCGACGCAGGGTGTGTACAGAAGCACAAAGACCAAGAAAGAAACGGCCGAAAGGGGCGTAAAGATATTCTGCAGCGCAGAACCTAGGTTTTCGGTTGTGTTCGTAAGGATAGATAAGGTGCTGAGCACGGTTTCTTTTGCGGTAAAACCCGGCAATAATGCGCTTGCTGCACGCCAATCGGCGAATCCCAGCGGGCGGAAGACGGGGGAAAGCAACGTCCCGATACTGGCTAAAATACTTTCCTGGCTGTTTTCCACCGGGTAGAAGCGAAAATCGAAGTTCTCGAGCAGCCACACGACGACCGAAGCAAGCAGGATAATGCCGAAAGCCCGCGTGATAAAATCTTTTGCTTTTTCCCACATATGCATGATCACATTTTTCGCGGAGGGCATGCGGTAGGCGGGCAGCTCCATGACGAAGGGCACGGGCTTTCCTTTGAACAGGGTCTTTTTGGATACGGACGCGGTAAGGATTCCTATCAGTATACCCAGAACGTATAGCCCTATGATGACCCATGTGCTGTATTTAGGAAAAAACGCAACGGCAAACACACTGTATATCGGTAACTTGGCGCTGCAGGACATAAAAGGAACGAGCAGTATGGTCATTTTCCGGTCCCGTTCGCTTGCGAGCGTACGGGTGGAAAGCACGGCGGGGACGGAACACCCGAAACCGAGGAGCATGGGAACAAACGAACGCCCGGAGAGGCCAATCTTGCGCAACGGTTTATCCATGATAAACGCAATGCGCGCCATATAACCGCTGTCTTCCAAAATCGACAGCAGAAAGAATAACAGGATAATGATCGGTAAAAAAGAAAGGACACTGCCCACGCCGGTGAATATGCCGTCTATCACCAGAGAACGCAATAGAGGGTTCACATCGGCGTAAACAAGCAGTTTTTCCACTTCCTGCGAGAGCAGGCCTATCAGGGAAGAAAGCAAGTTGTTTAAAAAAGAACCTACCGGTCCGAACGTAATAAAAAACACGGCCATCATGATGAACAAAAACAACGGGAATGCCCAGATCCTGTGCGTCAACACCGCGTCTATTTTAAAGGAGCGAATCTCTTCCCGGGAGTGCTGCGGTTTGATCACTGCTTTACGGCATACTTTTTCGATGAAGGAATAGCGCATGTCGGCGATGGCTGCTTCGCGATCTGTCCCCAGTTCGGATTCCATCTCTTTTACGATATGCGCTACGATTTCTTTTTCGTTCTCATTGATTTGTAGTTCTTCGATGACAGGCGCATCTCCTTCGACCAGCTTGGTTGCCGCAAAACGCGGAGACATGCCGGCTTTGCAGGCATGGTCTTCGACCAGGTGCGCAAGAGAATGGATCGCCTGGTGAACGGGGCCCGTGCAAAAGTCTACCTTTACAGGCAACTTTCTTTGGCGCGCCGCACGTTCCGCGGCATCTATAAGTGCGCTTACGCCTTCGTTTTTAATGGCGGAGATCGGAATACATTCTACGCCCAGTTCTTGGGAAAGTAGAGGGATGTTAATGGATCCGCTATTTGCGCGGACCTCATCCATCATATTGAGCGCGATGACCATGGGGACGTTCATCTCCATGAGTTGCAGAGATAAATACAGGTTTCGTTCAATATTGGTCGCGTCGACGATATCGATGATGGCGTCCGGATGGCCTTTCAGGACGAAATTCCGTGTGATGAGTTCTTCCGAGGTGTAGGGGGAAAGCGAATAAATGCCAGGTAAGTCTACGACAACCAGCTCGCTTCTGCCTTTAATGATCCCTTCTTTTCGTTCGACCGTTACGCCGGGGAAATTGCCCACATGCTGGTTGCTTCCCGTTAATTGGTTAAAAAGCGTCGTTTTACCACAATTTTGGTTACCAACCAATGCAAAAATCATACTCTACCTACCTTATACCTAACACTTGATTTCGATTTTCTGTGCGTCTTCTTTGCGAAGGGTAAGCTCATACCCTCGCAACTGAAGACTGATAGGATCTCCCAGCGGCGCGACTTTGTACAAACGTACTTTTGTGCCCGGTGTGAGTCCCATATCTAAAAGGTGTCTGCGAAGAGCACCTTCGCCTCCCACCTTTGTGATCGTGCCCCACTGAAAAAGGCACAGGGAATCCAATGTCATATGGACAAACCTCCGCGATATGCATAGTGCAATGTGTATAGCAAAATGAAAAGAAAAACCTGATACAAATTTGCTATACAAATGGTACAATACAAGGATTTTTCTGTCAAGGAATATAACCGCCCGAAGAAAAGAAGGGATCCCTTTTGTTAGGATGAATAGGACAGGCCATTTATACAAAGGACAGCACTGGGAAGGGAAAATTATCCGCAACAACCGTTTTAGAAATCGATACGATTCGTTCATACAGGGAGCCGCTATTTAGGACGGCCTGTTTTAGGGGGCGCCCGCAGGAGCCACTAACATATATCACCGTTTGCTGCACAAAGTACGGCGCAAAGTATTCGTGTTTCCCATCGCAGCAAAGGCAAAAGAGTTCTGCGGATACGAAAACAGTTTCCCGCTCTTCCCAAAGCGGAGACCGCACGAAAAGGGCGGGCTTTTTAACATAAGAAAAAAAAGAAGTAAATTTTTCTCGAACTACCGGACAAACGATTCAAATACTTTGCCGGGCAAAGCCGGACCGCATGAAAGATTTCTTTATCCATCCCCTTTTTTATGCGGGAAACTTCACACATGGGGTGGTCCCAGGGGCGGATACGAGGCAGTTAATTTGAAAAACCGGCAATACTTTTAATCTGACGCGCTTTCGCCCGCCAGTCAAGGAAATATGTAGGTTTTTAGTAAAGAAACAAAGGGACAGGGCGATTCGTTTTCATGATAGAGAAATATCCCATGGGTGTTTTTACATCGTGCGCAAACGCAGGTCGTCTATGGCCCAGTTGAAAAGCGTTTCCACCGTTTCTTCGCCTTTTTCCCTGTCACTTGCAACATAGGTAATATACGCCTTGAGTTTGGGCTCTGTGCCCGAAGGGCGGAAGATGATGCGTCCGTTCGGGAATTCGAACAGCAGCATATTTGTTTTGGGCAGCGTCAGCAACGAAGTCTCTCCGGCAGTCGTTTCCCGGATGCCCGTCAGGAAATCCGAGACGGCCGTTACCGGGGAATCTATTATGCTCTGCGGTTTATCCGAGCGCAGCGAATCGACGGCGCGGCGTATCTTTTCGTCTCCGTGCATGCCGGAAAGCGTCAAAGAAAGGACTTTCTCGGCATAGTAACCGTGTTTTTTATACAGGGCATTCAAGGCGCCGTAGAGGCTCAGCCCTTGCTTTTTATAGCTGCAGGCTGCTTCGGAAAGCAAAACTGCGGCCATGGCTGCGTCTTTATCCCGCACAAAGGTACCGCCGAGATACCCGAAACTTTCTTCAAAACCGAAAACAAATTTACCCTTACCGCTTGTAAGGGAAAGGTTGATCTGTTCGGCAATATACTTGAAGCCTGTCAGAACATGCCGCATCTCCACACCGTATTCTTGGGCGATGCTGTCAGCCAACGGGGTGGAAACGATAGATTCCACAACAAATTCCCCCCCTGTGAATTGAGGCTTGCGCATGCGCAGGATATAGTCCATTAAAATGCAGCCGATTTGGTTGCCCGAAAGCAGGGTGTATTCTTTGTTTTCATCTTTGACGGCAACGCCGAGGCGGTCGCAATCGGGGTCGGTCGCGATCACAAAGTCCGCTTTTTCCCGGCTGGCCTCCCGGTTGGCAAGGGTGAAGGCTTCTTTGTTTTCCGGATTGGGCGCGGAAATTCCGGGGAAAGTCGGGTCGGGTTCTGCCTGCGCTTCCAAAACAGATATATTGACCCCCATGCTTCTCAGCAAATGTGTCACAGGCTTATTCCCGGAACCGAACAGGGGCGTATAAATCACTTTGAGCGCGGGGGCTTGTTCGGCCACCGCTTCTTTATCGATAACAAGGGAGAGGACATCTTTGTAATATTGTGCATCGATTTCAGGGCCGATGTATGTGAGCAATCCCGTATCCAACGCCGCTTGCTCAGACATGGGCTGCAGGGCCAGATAGTTCTTGACCGCATTGATGCAGTTGGTGACGTGCAAGGCATCTTCCGTACCCAGCTGCCCGCCGTCCGGCCCGTAGACTTTGTAGCCGTTGTATTCCGGGGGATTATGACTGGCCGTGATGACGATACCGCCGGCGCAATGCAGCTTCAAAACAGTATAGGAAAGCTGCGGGACACTGTGCAAGGTGGAATACAGGAATGTTTTGATCCTATTTGCGGCCAGTATAAGCGCGGCTTCTTTGGCGAAGACGTCCGAATTTTGGCGGGAATCGTATGCGATCGCCACGCCGCCGTCCGCGTGCCCGCTTTGCAACAGATACTGCGCGAAACCCTGTGTTGCACGGCGAACGGTATACGTGTTCATTCGGTTGGTGCCCAGCCCGAGGATGCCCCGCATGCCTGCCGTACCGAATTCCAGGAACCGATAAAAACTATCCTGCACCTGCGTAGGATCTTTTGCCAGCTTCTCCAGCTCCTGCCGCTCTTCTTCCGTATGTGAAGCAAATGCTGCCTGCCATTCTTTTACGTGTTTTTTATATGTTTCCATTTTGAAAAATGCCCTCCTGTTCTTTTGTTCCCATATTTTCCTCAAAAACCATCGCCGCGCCGTATATTCCTATTTCATCAGAGGAAAAATGTGCCCGGTTGACATAAAAGGTACGTTCTTGGTCGATGTCATGGCATAAATCCCGCATATTGTTTCGTATCGGCGTGAGCAGCGCTTCTCCCATATTTGTCAGTCCGCCGCCCAGTACAAAGCAGGGGATATCCAGTATTTTATAGATATTGTAGAAAAGAATGCCCAGTATTTGGGTGATGCGGCCAAAGAATTCAATCGCGAGCGCATCGCCTGCGGTATAAGCTTGAAAGAGGACTTCTCCATCAATCCTGCCGTGCCGGACGGATAATTCCCGCATGAGCGAATGTTCGCCGGCATCTATGCGTGCCTGTATCTGATGGGGGAAATTCGCACCGCCTGCGTAGGCCTCTGCACAACCGCTGTTGCCGCAGGAACAAGGCTGCCCCCCGGGCACAAGTATGACGTGGCCGATTTCACCGGCGGAACGATGGCTGCCCCGAAAGAGTTTCCCATTCAGGATAAGGCCTGCGCCGATGCCTGTGGAGATCGTGGCATACAGCATATCTGAAAATCCGCGGCCCATCCCCAGCGTATGCTCTGCCAGAGCCGCAGCATTGGCATCGTTTTCCAAACGGATCTCCGCCCCGCGGTAGCGTGCGTGCAGGTTTTCCCAGAGAGGGAATCCGTTCAAAAGCGGTGCGTTTGGTGTGAACAAGACGATCTTTCCCGTCGTATCCACGATACCGGGAACGCCTACGCCTACCCGGGAAATTTTTCCGCCGGCGGAGACTTTTGCCAAGGTGCCGTCAATATTTTCACAGAGATGGGAAAATATTTTTTCGGCAGGAGCCGACGTATCAAAAGGGAAAGCACGTTTTTCCAACAGGGTAAAATGGGAATCAAATATCCCGACGGCGATTTTTGTTCCGCCTATATCTATGCCCACCGTAAAATCCTGCACAAAATCCACCTCTCTTTTATATTGTACACTATCTGTTCCAAAAGCGAAAGTGAACTCTTGTAATGCGGGAATTTATGATTTATAATAAAATATAATGAGTGGGGAGAGGTGTATTTGGTGAGGGTAAAAGAGAACAATTTGAATTTTCCGAACTTTCTTGCCCTTTTGCGCCTTTTTCTGGTACCCGTTGTCGTATATCTTGTAACCCGGGGGAATATGGTGCTGGCCGGCATTATTTTTCTTTCCGCCTGTTTCACGGATTTGTTGGACGGATATATTGCAAGGCGGTATCATAAAACAACGAAACTGGGTACGTGGCTGGATCCGTTGGCCGATAAACTGATGGCGGTGTCGGTGATTGTTACGTTCACGATAAGAGGGATTTTTCCTGTTTTCGTTATGCTTGTGATATTCATCAAAGAGTTTTTGACGTTGCTCGGCGGCTTGCTTGCATTAAAAAAAGGTGCGGTGACGCCGGCCAATATATTTGGGAAAATTGCTTCGCTTGCGCTGAATACGGCGATCATGGGCGGGTTTCTATATCGGTATCTGACGCCGTATTATCTGTGGTGGACCTACGCCGCGCTGGCGGGTTCAGTGATTGCGTTTGTACAATATACGGTAAAAAACCGTCATCTGATTTTTGATAAAAAAGGCCAAGAAAAAGAGGAGTAGGGTTGGAAAGGACCTGAAGAGAGCCGCCCGTTAGCTGAGAGGGCGGTGGTATCCCAGACCCGAAGTCGCTTTTGAGCCGCCCCTTTGAAGGAAATAGAAGGGGACGAAGCCGGTGCGCGTTATGCGCCGCCCGTGCATGGTTTTTGTACGGGGCAGAGTGCCGTGCGCTTTCGCACGGAAAAAAGGTGGTAACACGAAGTCCTTTCGCCCTTTTGGCGCGAAGGGTTTTTTATATTTAAAGAGCGGAGAACACCAGGCCCAGCATGCGTTTTCATGTTCAAATCATTTCTCTTTGGGGAAAATAAAAAAAGAAGGAGTAGTACGATGTGTGCACAGGAGAAAAAAGACGATATCCAGAAGACATATAACCACGCGGAAGTGGAAGAGAAGATATATAAGCGTTGGTTGGCGGCGGGATATTTTGCTGCCCGTCCCAATAAAAACAAGCAGCCCTATACGATCGTGATGCCGCCGCCCAACATCACGGGACAACTGCATATGGGGCATGCGCTGGACAACACGATACAGGATGCGATCATCCGTTTCAAGCGGATGCAGGGGTATGAGGCGCTATGGATGCCCGGTACGGACCATGCCAGTATCGCTACCGAGGTCAAGATCGTGGATCAGATGCGCGACGAAGGGCTCAGCAAGGAAGACGTGGGGCGGGAGGAATTCCTGAAACGCGCCTGGGATTGGCGTACAGAATATGGCGGACGGATCGTGGAACAGCTGAAAAAACTGGGTTCTTCCTGCGATTGGGACAAAGAGCGGTTCACGATGGACGAAGGCTGCAACAAAGCCGTTATACGCATGTTTGTGCATTTGTATGAAAAAGGATTGATTTACCGCGGCAACCGGATCATCAACTGGTGCCCGACCTGCGGGACGGCGCTTTCGGACGCCGAGGTGGAATATGAAACCCAGGCGACGCATCTGTGGCATGTCCGCTACGATGCGGCGGACGGCAACGGCAGCATCGTCATCGCGACCACACGGCCTGAAACGATGCTCGGCGATACGGGCGTGGCCGTTAACCCGGCCGATGCACGGTATAAAGATATGGTAGGCAGAATGGTCATATTGCCCCTGATGAACCGCGCGATCCCTGTTGTGGCGGACGAGTACGTGGATATGGACTTTGGCACGGGCGCCGTTAAAATGACGCCGGCGCATGACCCAAACGACTTTGATGTCGCGGCCCGGCATGGTCTGAAGATCATCCGTGTCCTTACGGATGACGATAAAATAAACGAAAACGGCGGCAGATATGAAGGAATGGATGCATTGGCTGCGCGGGCTGCGATCGTAAAAGATCTGAAGACATCGGGGAACCTGGTATCCATAGAAGAGTATACGCACAATGTGGGGACTTGTTACCGCTGCCACAAAGCGGTAGAGCCGCTGATCTCCAGGCAATGGTTCGTTTCTATGAAGCCGCTGGCTGCGCCTGCCATAGAAGCGGTGAAAACGGGGAAGATCAAGTTTGTGCCCGAGCGGTATGAAAAGATCTATTTCAACTGGATGGAAAACATACGCGATTGGTGCATCTCCCGTCAGCTTTGGTGGGGACACCGTATCCCGGCCTATTATTGCCAGGACTGCGGAGAAATGGTCATTGCAGAAACGATGCCCGATACTTGCCCCAAATGCGGCGGCAAGAATTTCAAGCAGGATGAAGATGTGTTGGATACGTGGTTCTCTTCCGGCCTGTGGCCCTTCTCGACGCTGGGCTGGCCGGAAAACACCCAAGAACTCAAATACTTCTACCCGACCGACGTGCTGGTGACAGCTTACGATATCATTTTCTTCTGGGTGGCCCGTATGATTGTGTTTGGCATCGAGGCGATGGACGAGATCCCCTTCAAATATGTGAATATCCATGGCATTATCCGCGATGACCAGGGAAGGAAGATGTCCAAGTCTCTGGGCAACGGGATAGACCCGCTGGAAGTCATCAAAGAATATGGGGCGGATGCGCTGCGATTTTCTCTCGCGGCTGGGACCAGCCCGGGCAACGACATGCGTTTTTATGATTCAAAAGTACGGGCAGCGGCGAACTTTGCCAACAAAATATGGAATGCTTCCCGCTTTGTCGCAATGAACCTGGAAGAAGCTGCGGTCTCGGAAGACATATTGCACCTTGATCTGGATATCGCGGATAAATGGATCCTTTCCCGCTTAAATACGCTGGTCTCGGAAGTGACGGACAACATGGATAAATTCGAGCTGGGGCTGGCTTCCGGCAAAGTATATGATTTTATCTGGAGCGAATACTGTGACTGGTATATCGAAATGTGCAAGACCCGTCTGTACGGCGGGAATGCGGCGGAAAAGGCGACGGCGCTTTCCGTGCTGGTGTATGTCTTGAAACAGGCTTTGAAATTGCTGCATCCCTTCATGCCGTTCATCACCGAAAAAGTATATGGGGAACTGCTGCATGAAAAAGGGAGCATCATGGTCGCGGACTGGCCGCATGCAAATGAAACCGCTTCTTTCCCTGCGGAAGAAACGGCGATGGCGGGCGTCATGGATATCACAAGGAGCGTGCGGAACATTCGGGCGGAGCGCAACGTGCCGCCTTCTAAAAAGACGAGGGTGATCCTCCAAACGGGAAATCCGGCACCCATTGTTGCGGCGGCCGAGTATATCAAGCGGCTGGCTTATGCGACGGCGGTGGAAATCCGTGACGAGAGCGCGGAAGCACCGAAAAATGCCGCTTCAGCCATTACATCGGCGGGCTGCATTTACCTGCCGTTGGGTGAATTGATCGATATACAGAAAGAAAGCGAGCGCCTTTTGAAGGAAAAGAAGAACCTGGAGGAAGAAATTGCGCGTGCCCAGGGAAAACTGAAGAATGCCGGGTTTATCGAAAAAGCGCCGGCTTCCGTCGTAGAAGGAGAACGCGCAAAACTGGAAAAATATAAAGAGATGTTCGCCGCCGTTCAGGACCGGCTGAACATTTTGAAAACGCTTATGGAAAGCGGAGAGGAGTAAACCAAATGGCTATGCGGATCATACAAGTCTCAGGGACAAAAGGCAAGGGTTCGACGTCTGCCTATATCGCAAACATCGTAACGGCGGCCGGTTACAAGTGCGGGCTGTTCGTATCGCCCCATGTACAGCGGGAAGAGGAGCGTATTTCGATCGATGGGGAATATATCCCGCGCAAAGATCTGGACCGCTTGCTGTTGCAGATGGAAGAACCTCACTATTTTCGCGCGTTTTTCAAAGTATGTATGGCCTGGTTCCAAGAAAATGACGTGCAAGTCGCCGTAATGGAGACCGGGTTGGGCGGGCGCAAAGATCCCGTGACCGAACTGGATGCCTGCGAAAGCATACTGACGCATATAGGCATGGATCATATGGACGTTTTGGGCGACACGATTCAGCAGATCACGCTGGAAAAAGCAATGACGATCCGTCCGGATGGATACGCCATCACCATGCCGCAGCAGGAGAGCGTCATGCGGATATTGGAAAGCACCTGCGCGCTGCTGAACGCCCGCCTGGTAAAAATAAAAGAGGAAGACGTCCATATTTATGGAGACGGCAGTTTTGATTACCAGGAATTTATCAATCTGCATATCCATATGCTGGGACGCCGCCAATATATCAATGCGGCCACGGCCATTACCGCTGCCCGGGCGCTGTATCATGTGGGCGTCTTTATCAACCCGGACGCCGTGCGTGCCGGCCTTGCGGCTACGTGTCTGCCCGCCCGCCAGCAATATATCGAGGACAAAGATATTCTGGTAGACGGGGCACATAATGTGGACTCTCTGCAATTTTTGCATGAAACGTTGAAAGAGCAGTTTAGCGGACGCAATAAAGTGCTGCTGGTTGCGGCAATGGATAACAAGGATGTCTCTTATCTGGATACGATCGCCACGGAAGAACAATCGCGGGTGGTCGCCACAGAAATGCGATACGACCGGTGCAGAAGGGCGGGGGAAATGGCGCAAATCTTCACGGGGGCTACGGTAGTGGAGGTTATCCCGGACGTTGCGGATGCGCTTGCCGCCGCACGCCGCATTGCTGCGGAATCAGATGCGATGATCGTAGTGGCAGGCTCGCTGTATCTCGCCGGCGAAGTCCTGGACATACTGGAAAAAGAAAAAACCGGGGTATGAAGTATAATAAAAACACTTGCGGCAGAACGGCCGCGAGTGTTTTTTAGCCCGGAAAACAGAAGCCTCTATTTTACGAGAGCAGATTTTCAAATGTGCTTTTGTAGATTTCCATCGCTTTTTTGCGCCAAGCCGAGACGTATCTGTCCGCTTCTGCACGGGACGCGGCAAAAAAGCTCAGTTCAAATACGGATACGTTGTTTTCCAAAATGCGCAGCACAACGCGGAACTGGTCGTCGCCGATACGGATATATTCGGCAAACACGGTGGATTCGAGCTGCATATCCTGTTTATGATCGGTGCAGTAGGCATCTATTTTTTGGCGGGTGCTGTATAGGAGTTCTTTCAAAAAGAAACGCAGCGTTTCCCGGCCTACTTCCGTGATTTCATAAAAACGGCCGTGTACGGCATCTTTGCGTGACGCGAGATGGCTATCGCAAATATCGTGCAGATTGATCTTAAAATCGAAATAATCCATTAGCGCAAGGTCCGCCGACGCTTCCGAAAGGCGGCGTTCGCTGACGGCCATGTCCGCACTTTGTAAAAAAAATAGCAAAGCCAATTTTTGTATGGCGATTTTGTTTTGATTGGTTTCCATGCGGTCCCCCCCAACTATGGTATCTTTACATACGAATAATACCATAGTTAGTGAATTCGGGCAACTCGGTTATCCAAGTCAAAGCCAAATTCCAACTCGGCTAAAAAACTTGAAAAAAGTTTTTAATTGTGTATAATAAGTAGTGCTAAGGGATTATAGCTCAGCAGGCTAGAGCGCTACGTTGACATCGTAGAGGTCGTTGGTTCGAGCCCAATTAATCCCACCAAACCTGGGGTGCTAGTTATGCCTTGCTTTTAAACCCACAGTTTGTAAAAGGGTATTCGCGTCCATGCGCCGGGTATGCAGGCCAGCTGCGAGCGGGAAGCACGAAAGCGCAGGCAGATAACCCACCTGCCTAAGAGGCGGGTTACAAAACGGGGCAGACGACACCTCCGGGCCTGTTTTTTTTACGAAAGCGAATTAGCGGAATTGTGTAATGGTAGCACCTACGACTCTGACTCGTATTGTCTAGGTTCGAATCCTAGTTCCGCTGCCAAAGGAAAACCCCGGAAACCACAATGGTTACGGGGTTTTCACTTATGTGGGAATGGCGAAAATGGGCGTTTGGACACGTTTTGGATACAAATCATTTTGATTTCGAAGTAGAGGTTGTGCAAAAAAAGGTTTGTAAAGAGGAAGTCTGTTCCAAAAGATATAGTTACTACAGTTCTAATCAGAGGTAGCTTTCTTAAAAAATTGATTACAGAACTGTGCAAGTGTGTTTGCTAGCTCAGCGATGAAAACTACATTGCATGCCATGCTTGAATACTCATAACCATATCGCAATATTGGGAAAGCATTTTTGACCTCTTTTAGATTCAACTCAAAGTGTTCGATTCGAATATTTGAGCATGGGTGATTCTTTTTTATTTCTGCTTTTACGTTACTTGGAAGCATATTGAAGAGCGCGTTCAACTTATGCGTTCTGGTTATTTCAATTTGATTATTTAATAGAATAGCCTTGATGAATAGTTCACATGAAAGTGCCAGTGTTGAAATTACTGCCAATTCCATTAGGCTCATAGGATGTATACGCACCAAACTTGTAGCCATCTTATAATAGTCATCAGCTAACTCGAATGCCGATTTTGCGCACGATTCATAGCTCTCTTTCGAATCGAGGACTCTCTTTTTGTTCTTATCCATTTGAAAATATGCAATTACTTTGCCGTTAGGCTTAGTATTTGGTTTTTCCACTAGACTACCCTTTCCATAATTTATTAATGATATCTGGATTTGACACAAGTCATTTCACTTTGTAAAATACAAATCGCTGATTACCTCCAAGGATTTACGCTTGCTTGCATTAACGACATGTGCATACTGCTTCAGCGTGAAGCGCGCATCGGTGTGTCCAACAAATTCTCGAACCATCTTTGGCGATTAACCGGATTCAATCAAGTAGGGCACAACCGTGTGTTCCAAATCAGGCAGCCGTATCTTTAAAAAACCGGTCTTTGTTCGCCAGGATTTGATGCGGGTATGCCTGCCCGAAAACTGAAATCATGAATGGGCGTCGTTCCATGCTGCAAGATAGGGGACACAGGGCCAGACCGTATCGTACTTCAGTAGTTGATGCAAACAGTGGTCATTTTCATTCGTATTTCCAATAAAGGCAAGATATCTGCACACGCCATATAACGCGACAACGATATTTAGGTCATCGGTTTCGTTTCCGAGTTGCGCCAGTGCATCCGTCCAGCTGGATTCTCCGCTGAAAACGGAGACGGCAAGCCGGTATGCGCTATGATGCCCCACCTTCATATCGGTATGATACGCGTTGAGCAGCGTGGGCGTACGGTTGCAGCGATAGCAACTGAGCGTGTGCCAATAGATGATCGCGATTGCCATTTCATCATCGCAAGGCAGACAATTTTTAAACCACGATATCGCTGCGTCATAGTCTTTTTGCAGATAGGACCCAATGCCAAGCGGATAAGCGATCACTTGTTTATCGGCACCCAACTTAAGGCAATGACGATACCGTGCCATCGCACAATCAAACCGCCTGAGCGTTAGCTCTGCGCCGGCCAGGCGGTTCAGCAGTTTCCAGTCATCCGAGCGTATGTCCAGCGCTTTTTTATACGCTTCTATCGCTTCTTTGAATCGGTATTGCGCAGCAAGAGCATTCCCCAGGGCAATACGGCTCTGATAATCATCCGATTCTCGAAGCCAAAACATGTCTTCCGTATCTTCTATACGGCAAGGTTCGTTGTAAAACTGGCTATCCAGACCGGCGCGGGTCAATTCTCCCATAGCACGATTCTTCCTTTAGTTTTTTTCGATCCGCTTGCTCACATCTGCAAGACTGAGGCCCATTTCTTTTGCGATACGTGCCAGATCATCAAATTCGTATTTTGCCTTTTTTTCACCGTAACCTTCGGATCGCTTTTGCCGGACTTGGCCATAGGGGGTATTCACTACCGAAGTCGTACGGCTTAAGGTATACCGCCTGCTGATATTCTCACGGATACCTAATGTAGTCGTATGTTTGAAAATCAGGGGAACCATTTTGTCCTTCTCAGATTCCCTGCA
The DNA here is from genome assembly GCA_963665505.1 of Christensenellaceae bacterium. Lineage (GTDB taxonomy): Bacteria > Bacillota > Clostridia > Christensenellales > Christensenellaceae > QANA01. The sequence continues at coordinate 118,827 of OY762275.1, read as the reverse complement.
TATGACGCATACCTGTATGCCGGGCCTGGATTTTTTCATGCCGATGGGGACCGTATAGACATCAAGTGCGCCCGCTTTAAAAAAACACTCCATCGCGAATCCGACTGCTTCCGGCGTCATATCGTCCACATTGCAGATAAGTTCTGATATGGCGTCTCCGCCGTCCGCCGTTTCCCCAAGCAAAGCGCGCACACAGTTTGCAGCCGCAAAGTCTTTTTTGCCCATGCCATACCCGATCGCCTGTACGTTCATCACGGGCATATTGCCAAATTCTGTGGCAAAATGTTTCAGCAGCGCGGCGCCGGTGGGTGTGCAGAGTTCTCCTTTGACACTTCCGCCATAGATCGGAACATCGCGCAGAATGTATGCTGTCGCAGGCGCAGGGACAGGGAGGATGCCGTGCGCGCATCTGACATGGCCGCTACCTACGTGAATGGGAGAAACGATCACGCGCTCCGGTGCAATTTTATCCATGAGAAGACAGAGCGCCGTAATGTCGGCAATGGCGTCCATTGTACCAACCTCGTGAAAATGGATTTCTACGACCGGAACGCCATGGGCCTTGCTTTCCGCTTCCGCAATCAGCGTATATACGGCCAAAATATCCGCCTGCACTTTTTTCGGCAGGCGCAATCCTTCAATAATGTTTCCGATTTCGTGCATGCTGCTGTGATGATGATGTGTGGTTCCATCTGCATGTGTATGGGCGTGTTCATGCCCGTGGGTATGCTCGTGGTCATGGCCATGGTGATGCGCATGCAAATCGGCGCTCTCTTCTTCCTCTCCGTCAACGGTCACGCTGATATGTGTGCCGTTGATACCGCATTTGGTCGACAATTCTTTCTTTATATGAACACCGGGAATGCCAAGGCCGTTTATCTCATCGAGAAATGCGTCCTGATCCGGGAGAAGTTCCAACAAGGCTGCGGTCAGCATATCGCCGGCGGCGCCCATGCCGCAATCCAGATATAATGTTTTCATTTTTCTCTCTCCATATGGTTGATCATGCTTGCAAGATAACCGGCTCCAAAACCGTTATCAATATTAACGACCGAAACGCCGCTGGCACAGGAATTGAGCATGGACAGCAGCGCAGACAATCCGCCAAAAGATGCGCCGTAACCGACGCTTGTGGGTACTGCGATTACGGGGCAACGCGCAAGCCCGCCGATTACGCTGGCAAGCGCGCCTTCCATCCCGGCAATGGCGATAACCACGCTGGCGCGCATGATGTCGTCCAGATGCGCCAGCAGGCGATGCAATCCGGCGACGCCGACATCATAAAGCCGGGTCACTTCATTGCCGAGGGCCTCTGCGGTCAAGGCCGCTTCCTCCGCCACGGGAATGTCGCTTGTGCCGCCTGTTGCAACGACAATCCTCCCCAAACCGTCCGCTTCCGGCAATGGACCGATGATCCCGATTTTCCCGGTCGCATGGTAGGCCAGAGCATAGACCTGTTGGATGCTTTTGGCGGCTTCCAGCTCCAGCCGTGTGATCAGAATGGTGCCCTGGTCATTCTTGTTCATGGCGTCCGCGATCCCGATGATCTGCTCCGGTGTTTTCCCGGCGCCGTAGATAACTTCGCCAGCGCCTTTGCGCAGCCTTCTGTGCAGGTCGACCTTGGCAAACCCGATATCTACAAAAGGGGCCGTTTTCAGCTTTAAAACGGCATCCTCAACGGACAGGTCTCCGCTTTGGACCTCCTCCAATATCCGCTTGATGGAATCATTCATCTCGTCCCTCCAGATCGAGCAGCACAGCCTCGAAAGATTTCTTCAGTTTATTTACGATAGAATGTCTGTTTTTAATGAGCAGTTCGATCTGCGCAGCCGGCACCTGTATTTTTGCGGAAGAACCCAATATATGGATACGGAAATCAGAAAATCCGAGTAAAAACAGATACTCCTCGGCACGTTCTATTTTTTCCAGCTTTTCTTTTGTGATCGAATCTCCGGTCGGGATCCTTGTCGCGAGACAGGCATAGGCAGGTTTGTTCCATGAAAATAACCCGGCTTCTTTAGAAAGCTGCCTGATCTCGTCCTTTTTCAATCCGCATTCCCGCAACGGGGAAAGCACGGAGAATTCTTTCAATGCACGCATACCTGGGCGGTCGCCCGCATCATCGGAGGCATTCGTGCCGTCAATAAGGGTTTTGTATCCATCCGACTGCGCATGACGTGCGATTGTTGAGAAGAGGATCTTTTTGCAATGATAGCAACGTTCCGCAGGGTTTGCCACGACTGCGGGAAGCGACAGTACATCCGCCTCAAGAATACACAGATCGGCGTTAAGCTCCTCTGCCATTCGCTTGGCGTCGCCCAACTCAAACTGCGGCTGGAACGCAGATTTGACAAAATACGCGCGCACCTTTGCACCGCATTTCATCGCCATGTGAAGAAGATAGGCTGAATCCACACCGCCGGAAAAAGCCAATGCAATCTCAGAATGGTTCTTAAAGAATGTTGAAAGTTCCATGAATGCACCTCATCCGAGGGAATACTCCTTATGAAAAAATCTTTTAACTTCAGAAAAGCGGTTTCGCCGATTACCAGCAAAACCGCTTTTTGACAACGCGGCACATTTTATTTTTTCAAAAGCGCTGCTCTAACAACGTTTTTGGGGTCCTTAATCAGCAGTATGACCAGCCAGATGATAAGACCCAGGGCTATGACAGAAAGACCAAGATAGAAATCATTGAGCATATCCGTCGGTGCCGGGGTAAAAAATTCGGCATGCAGCTCGGCATATTCAAAGATCGCATCTACCAGCCACATTAGGGAAGCACCCCAATACATCCAGCAAAGAACCCCTACTTTCATCTTGCTGTTCGGGGCATTCTTATACCATATAATCGTGCATATGACTGCCGCAAACACGGTGGTAAGCAATGTCATGTATTATCCCTCCTGCTTTGCAGAAGCGTTCTCTTTCAGCGCTCTTTTTTCAATTATGCTTGAAACAGCCAGCATTCCGACCCAAACGGCAGTAACTAAAATAGCCATAGTGACGCCCGCTGTGGACATCTCATGCAGCATTTCCGAAGCGTCTGCAGCATTGCTTGCGGCTGTTAAAAACGGGAACCAGGGAACGACTTCGCCGTGCCATACATGCTCAAAGGCCAGCAATACCGAGCCGCCCCAGAGCAGGTTGGAAAGCCACTTCAGCTTCCTTGAAAACGGGACCTTGGTTTCCGCATTAAAATCATCATTTCCCGTTTTGAGCGTTAAAGGTTGGGAGTTTTTTTCTTTCGACTTTACAAGCTTAGTTATGACCGTTACCGCGATTGCCTCAGCGGTAGGAACAAGAAAACACGCCATAATAATTCCCTCCTCATGATGTTGTTGCCCGGTAGGATCCATTCAATATCGCATATCCCCGACCATATTGGTAAGAGAGACAATAAAAAAAGGCCTATGGTTTCCCTTCAGGAAAACCGTATACCTTTATAGCATACATTTCGTGCATAACCATACCGGAATAAAAAATAAAAAACGCTTCAACGTCTCTTAATTGGCTTCATACCAATCAAATTTATTATATTGTATACTTGTCTGATTGTCAAGATGCCAAGGTGTTGATTATGCCATACCTCTGTCATGAATATTTGAAAAGAATAGAATATTTATACATGTGTTTTCTAAATGTAGTATAACCGGGAAATGCCGGTAAATTCGCTCAATTCCGTTTTGGCTCCTGGTCCCGCTGCCAGGGGAAACCCCGCCGCAATGATTACGAGGCTTTTCTTATACGGCAATGTGTTGGAAGCAGGCATTCGGGCATAAATCCCTCTGCTTTTTAAAATAGAGCCTGCTGACCACCTGTGATGATTTGCGCTTACCTTTGTTGACGGTGTGTGCATATTGCTCCAACGTAGTATTTTTCAGAAACTTTATTTGAGCAGAGACTCTCTTCTCTATTTTATTTGATAGGCCCATATGATAAAATGATGGTGAAACTTTATAACGTTGTAACCAAGAGGTTTATTATGACTGTGTATTGTAAAAATTGCGGCAATCCTGTTTCAAGCGATTCGAAATTTTGCAGTTACTGCGGCACGCTTGTTGATAACGGCCTTTCCGGCGCCCGGCAAGTATGCAGTCACTGCGGTGCGCCGATCCTTTCGGGGCAGCAGTTTTGTCCAAACTGCGGCGCAAGATATGATGGAAACATACCCGTGCACTCTGTTAATACTAAAACTTGTACCAACTGTGGCTATAGTAACAGCGCGGATAAAAGTTATTGCATACGCTGCGGCGCTCCCCTATACAAATCCAATACAAGTGTTGCTCCTTCCAATCGCAACAAGAAAAAAAGGAAAACACGGACGGCTATGGCCTCGGTTTCGATCGTACTGGCTTTTTGCCTGGTTGTTAACTTTGCGCTGTTCCCTTTCATGAACAGCAGGCTGAACACGCACCTCGGCATTTGGAATAATTACGGCAGCACACAGTCGGAAGGATGGGGGCAGCCTCCTACCGAGGGGGATGTGATCGCCGAGGCAGAACTATCTGAGGAAAACCTGACGATAACGGCGGCAGATCAAAATGTCAGCATGACAATATCATCGCTGTGTCTTGATGGACCGGCTGCCGCGCAGATCAGGGAAATGGATGCCACGTCTCCGTTTGAAGGCGTCGAGCTGACGGTGTATGATTTTCTGCTGGATACGGACCAGGAACTTCAGGGCGCGATCCATATCGAAATACCCTATGACCCGAACAGCATCGCGCCGGGGTACACGCCGCAGCAATGCCTTGTCGGCATATATTATGATGCGGAAACGAAAAGCTGGCAGCAGGCGCACTATACGATCGACGAAGAAAAGCAGGTCGTTTCAATCGCCACCTATCATTTAACGCCTTTCGGGTTTGCCAACAATATCGAACCGTTTACACAGTCTTTCTCGGGCACCGTCGACCTGAATAAAAAGCAGGTGTTCACGTCCTCGGGGCTGTGGACCGATGCCCCGAACTTTGGAGTATATTATACGCAGCCGGAAGGTGACTTGATGGAAATGGCGCTCACCTATAATTTTGAGGTTGCTAAGCAAATATACGGACTGATTGACAATGAAGCGGTCATCAAAAGAATCGCGGATAACGGGACGGGCGACCTTACGCAGCTGAATATCGAGACCGCATTATCGTGGCTCGGGAAAATGGAAGGGGTGCCCGAATACGGTTCCAAAACGGTGTTGTTGATCTCGGATGCGTATAAAGGAACGTGGCTTGAATCCATGAACTCGAAGCTCAGCCATGTGGGCGCAGCGCTCTCGCTGTTCCAACTGGCTTCCGATATGTATTACGGTAAATCCGGCAGTGAAACCGCGTTCAATTTCCTTAAGGGCATGATATATTACAAGGGCGCGGCAGCCGTTGAGGCTGTGTTTGGCGCGACGGCCGGTTACTTTGCATCCTGGGCAATTGTCGGTTTGTTTGTGTATGAGTTGGTTTTTGGGCCGGTAGAGGTCAGTCGATACATAGATCAGCTTGAACATAAAAAGCTCTGCGGCGCGTACAGCACATACTATAAAAGCAAACCCGAAAACGGCGGCGCATACAGAAGCAGCAGCGACTGGTTTGAAATCATCAATGCGCTGAACGAAGAGGCGATGACCGCAAACAATATACCCGAAGGAATGGAGCGGTCCGATTATTTCATGCAACTGGTCAATCAGGAGCTGGACAGATATGTCAATACGTTCTGGGAACTGCCCGCTTCGGAGCGCGCGAACATGGTTGTTGCAAACAAAGACGGGTTTTTATACGGGAAATGGGGCCTCGTTCATTTCGATGAAAGCGAAGTTATCTATTTGGTACAGCAAAATAAGCTCAGCCCGGACGGAGATTTTAACGTTCTTCTTTGGGATTATATCAGTAACGTTGAGGCAATCGACGGCATCAGCATTTCGGCGGCAGATGCGTACCTGGTCAAACAGGACGCAAGGTTTGACCAGAAAATCGGTCCGGACAGCAATTATAGCAGTGCGCTCAGTTATATGCAGTTTTTCGATAATACGGATGACAGTATGTACAGCGTTTACCGCGATATCAAAAATGAACTGTCGGCCAAAATGCGCAATGATATTTTAACAAAACAAATTATGCCGATGATGCGGGAAAAACAGGAAGAGATCTTCCTGCGCCGCGAGGACGAGCTGAAAAAAAGTATCGAAACACTGCGGGACGAACTGAATCAAGTCATTGAGTTGCAGTATGTCGATGAAAGCGCGAAAAAGATGGAGACCCCCGTCTATGCCGGATATATTGTCGTCCCGTATTCAGAGGAACTGAAAAACAATTTGAAGCTGATGGACTGGGCGGCAGTGCTGGACAACGAAGGCAAGGCGTCGATTCAGTTTACGATGCTGGCGCACCAGAGGGCCGGCGCATTCAGCCAGGTCGCATTATACAAACCCGAAGACAAAGACAAGATCTATGAAGTGCAGCCGGAACTGATCGTGGATATCGAGATCAGCGGCAACACAAACGTTGTTCCGATCAAAGATGACGACTTTTCCGGCGATTATAAAGGAACGCTTCCTATCATGGATAAATACCGGGAGTATATGAACCAATATGTCGGAGCCAGTGCGGTCACCGGCAATGACCCGGATATTTTCATCAACATAAAGGAAGACCACTCGGTAACGGTCAGCTATAAAATGGATATTCACTCCGAATATACGGTGGCGTATGCGGAATTTACAACGGACAGCATCACGGACGTGGAACTGCACGGCAGCGTGACAAAAGACGGCGTCATTAAAATCGAGGGCAGCGCGGTAACCGAATCGCAAAACACCGCATCGGGACAAATGTATGAGGGAGGGAGCCTTTCCGCGCCTTCTTCGGTTTCGATGAATATTACCATTGACGCAAAAGTCACGAAAACGGACGGCGGATATATGATCGAAGGAAAGGTGACCCATAGTACCGAGGGCGGAGAAATCGATTTCGATTTTACCGCGCAAAAGATAGCATGATATCCCGCGCCGGATGCGGACGTTGCGGCGATACACAGGCATGCAGCCAGACACAAGAGGAACCAGGCCGCCTCTTAATAGGATCTCCTGCGGAAAAAGTCCGAAAGGAGCGCTGTTTTGCGGCACATGCGCGCGAAGAGAGTATAAAGGATCGTAGGATTTAATAATCGGGAAAACCAAAGAGGTGGAGGATGACCAAATATTGTATAAAGTGCGGATCGCCGCTGCCGGAAGGCGAAGGCCTCTGTGGCAATTGCGGCGCGACCGTAAACGGTTCTGCCGTATCCGCACAGAACAGTAGCGGGAATATGGGAAAGAGAAGCGAAAAAATCAATGCAAAGGTGGTTATTGCCGTTGCGAGCGTATGTGTTTTCCTGCTCGCGGGCGGGTTTCTTCTGACCTGGATTTTGGGCGGCTCCAACCAAGCCGATGCAACTATGCAGCCGACACAGTCTTCTGGTTCTGCGCGGCCTTCCGATGCTGTGCAAACGATGCCGGTAACGCAAACGGATACTACGCCCATTACGGACTTAAACGAAGCTTTTGGCATTTATACAGGCTCGGCGAATACCGAAATCGAAGTAAGCGAGGCGTTTTTGGAAGAATACGAGCAGATGATGGAGCAAGACGATAACAGTATTGAAAGCATCGCGCTTTGCGCAATCGATATGCATGAGGATGCCATATCATTTACATTTACCGATTCGCTTGGAGAAGAAATATTTGCCGAAGAATTTGACGGATATGTCTTTAACAATGCGGGGATAACGGTATCCGATGCGGATAGCTCGGAAGGCGTGCGGGGCAGCATAGAGATAACTTGTGGCTTGTATTATAATGCCCAGGGTCAAAAAACCATGGACGGCAGACTTGTTGTGTCCAGTGTGTTTACGGATAATGAAGCCAAATACGTCATAGTTACGATTGGTTTTTCGGCCATTTCATTTAGCGAGGACAGTGGCCAGCCGACGACAGCGCCGCCGACGACTTCACCTACGGCAACGCAGACCGCTCTTGACGAATACCTGATCGGGGAATGGGAGCTTACGGCCGACCCGTATATGGGATGGTCTGAAACGTGGGTATTCGGCGCGGACGGATTGATTTATGATACCTACGGCGCACCCATGTTCAATTGGGCGGCCACAGACGACCAGACCATACTGCTTACGTATGCGGATGGGTATGAAGAATATGTGACGGTCACCGTATACGACTTCGTAATGCAGTTTACAGATGCATATAATGCAAAATACCGTTTTATTCGTCCCGGCGGCATGCTTTTGGACAATGATATGACAAGCTTGTTTGAAGGCCAATGGGCGTATAACAACGCGTATCCGGGAATGGGGTATGGGGATCTGCAGGCAAGCGTTGCAGTGCTGACGATGGATGTTATCATAAATGGAGAAGCCACCGAACTGCCTGCGGGATTTATACGCTTTAGCACCGCTGACGGTAATTTTTCGTACTGCTTATACTGTTATCAAAATGGTATTCTGTACATCAATTTCGATCCCGAAGGCAGTACGGAGTATCTTGAAGAATATGTGATCGTTGGTTGATCCGCATAAAACGGAAAATAACAAAAAGATATTAAAATAGTTTCGAATCTTAGTCCCGCCGCCAAGCGGTTCTGCAAACAGGATCATAGGGTCATGTGTGCTTTGTTCTTGTCGCTCCCCGCACGGGAGCGTGGTTTGAAATTATGAAAGGAGTATGTATTTGAATAGCAAATTGATTGTGGCTGTTGAAAATGTGGTTCGCCGAGACGCGGATTCAGGGGTCTTGGGGGATTTGTTTTTTATGGAAGACGGGGTCTATTTCGTTGCCTATGATCAATTTGCATACGGCAGTACTGTCAGGGAAACAGCGGGCTATCTTCTCGGCGGGGTTATAGGCTATGGTATTGCCAAATCGAAGGATAAGGAAGATGTTTCCTCCGCTATGGTGCGGGCAGCCAAGGTCCGTGAAGGACAATATGGACGCAGCATGAAGGAACGTTTGGATGCGAACCCGTCGAGCTTGACGATCCCCATAGGGGACATAGAATCATTGCGATTTGCCCGCAATAATACCAGGCTGGTCTGCCGGCTATTTTCCAAAGAGCCATTAGAATTCCGGTTCTCCACAGAATCATCCATTTTCGAAATCAAACGTATCCTGATATATCTGGAACCCGGACCCAAGCCGGAAGCGGATGCTTCCAAATACGGTTTCGACCTGCCCTATCCGGTTCCTTCGGAACTGATGGAGATGCTCAAAAACGCCCAGCCGATTGATGCGCAGACGCAGCAATTGATTGCGGAGAACAAAACGTATATGTACAATATTTACCAGCAGATAGTGAAAAAGAAAAAAGCCGCCAGGATTGGTACCTGCGGGTTTTTTAAGCAGTATGATACGCTCAGGCAGGCGCTTATTGAGACTGCTCAAAGAGAAAAACGTGCCGCTCCGAGATCAGCCAGCGGTATTACGGTATGGGTTTTGACTGCATTTTTTTTACTGTTGCTCTATTTTATTGATGCGGATACCCTTGCGGACTGGAATGAGGACAGCAGCATTTGGCTATTGCTCGCCGGGAACCTGCTTTTCCTGTCGTTTAGTGCCCTGCTGATTTTATTCGGTGTGATTCGGCCAATGAAGATAGCAAAAGCTCTCATCCGGGAGCTGTAATCATAAAGGATGGCAGAGATTGTGAAAAACATTCTACACCCGGAAAAATCCTGCGGTTTTATCCGAACAGTCGCATAATGGATGACGGGTGCGAAGTCACTTTCAGGAAAGGTTTACGGTTATGCCCGATAAAAACCACGGGAAAAAGAATGCTGTTTTTCTCATCTTTCTTACAATGGCCGTGCTTGCTGCGATGTTTACGGGATGTGTGGCGCAGGGGAAGGGTGCAGGGGAGTATATCCGGAGCGGCGGTATCAAAAATGTAGCCGGGCGTACAAGCGGCGGCACATCCCCATATATAGAGCTGGGTATAAAGGATCATGACTGGAGCAACGTTACCCCAAACCCAGTCATAGGCATAACTGACGGCACGTTCCGGTATATAGAGCTTGCGGACGGTACGCTTGGCGTGATGCGATATCTCGGCCCTGGCCCGACGGTGACGATACCGTCGGAATACGATGGCAAAGCCATAACGGCGGTCGGGGTATCTTCTTCCGGCGATATTGCTTCGGATTACAGAGATTCCATATTTTTATATAGCGAGGATACGGAGAACATAAAAGAGATCAATCTGCCGGATAGCATCCAAAGCATCGGGCCCGGGGCGTTTGCCGGCTGCCGGGGTGTTGAAAGCATCACAATACCAAGAAGCGTGACGAGCATTATCGAAAACCCCTTTTCCGGTTGCATCGCGCTGGCCGAAATCAATGTGGAGTAAGAGAACCAGAACTATTGCAGTATAGACGGCATGCTCTACGATAAGGACAAAACCGTGTTGCTTTGCTGCCCGGGAGGAAAAGCGGGAACGGTCCGCATACCGGACGGTGTCACGCGTATCGAAGATTACGCATGCAGCGATTGCTACGATCTGGTAGGCGTCATCCTGCCCGAAGGGATGGCTAGCATCGGTGAATACGCGTTTAATATGTGTTTTCGCCTTGTGGACGAGATCACGTTGCCATACAGCATTACCGATGTCAAAAACAACTCTTTTTATGGATGCCAGAACCTCGCCCGGATCCATGTGGAAAAATCCAATCCCTGCTATTCCAGTGTGGACGGTGTACTCTATAATAAGGACAGGAAGGTTCTTGTCTGCTGCCCGGTATGGAAAACCGGCACGTTTTCCATACCGGAGGGCGTTGTTAGCATTGGAGACCAGGCGTTTTTTTGCTGCCGGAAGCTTACGGCCATCGCTTTCCCTGAAAGCGTCATAGATGTCGGTACAAAAGCCTTTTGCTATTGCAGCGATTTAATTTCCATCGACGTGGCAGGATCAAACCAAAACTATTCCAGTATGGACGGCGTCCTTTACAGTAGGGACGGGACTGTTCTGGTTTACTGTCCGGAAGGGAAAGAAGGTACATTTTGCGTACCGGACGGCGTGAGATGCATCGGCGAAGAAGCATTTGGCAACAGCAACCTTTCGTCGGTGATATTGCCCGCCGGTGTGGAGAGCATTGGTGCGCAGGCGTTTGGCAATTATGCAAATATTGCACAGGTTTTCTTTTTGGGCGACAGCCCATCCGAATGCGGCGAAGATGCGTTTGACTCCTCCGGTTCTATGGCTATCTACTATATCGAAGGGATGCAAGGCTGGACAAACCCGTGGAACGGGTATACGGCGCAGGCTTTCGATCCGGACATGTCGCACGGCATCCTGTATGACGCGAATGGTGCGCAGGATGGGAAACCGCCTGCCGATTCCGGCTTGTACGCCTTCGGCGGAGCCGTAACGATTTTGGACAACGAGGGAGGGCTTGTGAGAGACGGGTATGCATTCTCGGGTTGGAACACGGCGCCGGACGGCACGGGAACAAGCTACGGCGAAGGCGCCGCGCTTATTATGACCGATGCAGATGTGACGCTGTATGCCGATTGGGTTTTGGAAGACCCCCCCGTCGCTTCGGCGGAAAGCGGAGCAGAACAAACAGCCGTATGGACCATCGTTGGGATTGTGGCCGTACTGGTATTCGCCGGCGGCGGGCTGCTGTACCAAAGGCGGAAGAAAAAGAAATAATCCGGTATGCCGCTGAAGCGGCAAGCCAACGAATATTCAAAAAACACCGGGAACCTGTAGGCAATCATCGTATTTTTGATGGACATGCGGTCGGTAATCTTGTTCAGTTTGTAATACCATGTTTTTTACCCCCGGGTTCTTTATGGAGGCGATTTTCATATGCGCAGATCTCAGAAATCGCAGGCTGTCCCTGCTTCGGCTGAAAATTGTTACAGAGCAATGCCGGAAGTTTTCCGGCAAATGGGCATTGATGTTTTGTCCGCGGACGGGGACAGGATACGGGGGTGTTGCAACAGAAAACAGCAAGGCAAATTCACGATAGAAGTAGTGTGCAGGCCGTCCGGCGAAAACACGGCCGAGATTACGCTTTTCCTTACAAAATGGAATGCGCGTCTTGATGTCAATGAAACGCGGGACCTGATTTTTATCGCACTACGGCGGGTATTGGGATTTTCCGGCGTTGCGATCGATATCAACCAGGTGTCCGGGGAAGCTCTCTATATATTCCCAGTTTGTGGGGGGAGGCGCAGAGAAGCGCAATGGGTGGCTATGTTGACGGAAAGTGCGGCGGTGTTTTTCAACCCGGTAAACGAGAGGACATTGATCGTACCGCGGGACAAAGCCTGGGAGCAGACCAAAACGGGCGACGGAGCTGTATTGAACATAGAGGGGGACTATATTTTCACGGGCAAAAATAAAAAATTGCTTTTAAAGTGGTTCCCGCCCAAGCCAAAAGCCGCTATCAGAAAGGAACTGTGTGGCGAGGCGATCGGCCTGCTTTTTTTGGGGATGGGTTCCATATGGCTGCCCGAACATTTCAGCCCCGTGATATTGCTGTCGGAGCGTTTTCGCCTGCTGTGGGGGATCGTTTGGATCGCTGCCGGTATCGCCAGCTTATGTATCGCACACAGGATCATGTTCGCCGTCGACGGGACCCTGTTGGTTGCGGCCGGTGTTTTGAATATGGTCGGCGCTATAAGTATTATGACAGCATACTATAGTGCCCCCATCCTCTTCGTATTTGGTTCCGTACAATTTTCCTGGGGCATCCAGGAAATGCGGAAATGTTGGATCTATCGCGGATCCGGAGGGAGACGGGAAGGTCTTTAGCATTGTTTTTTGCGAAATGCTGTCGTTGCTAATTGTTCTGTGTATATCCGGGCTGCGACAGGAAGCACGTGTAAGGTTTTTGCCCGTATGCCCGCAATCATTTCCTTGTAAAATCCGGAGAAATTTTATACTATTAAATAGAGGGGAAACCGTGCGTTGTCGCAACGTGTTCCGGGAAGGACGGGACGCCAATGAGGCGGCGCGGCATTTTCTCTTGTTAGAAAGAGAGGGGAAACACATAATGGAAAAAAGGTATTTTGATAATATCGGGAAAGAAATCTCTTTGCTCGGATTTGGATGCATGCGGCTGCCCTGCCTTGCGGACGATAAGAAGACGGTCGATTTTGCAGCCGCGCAAAAGCTGATCGACCGGGCATATGCGGGGGGCGTCAACTATTTCGATACGGCCTGGCCCTATCTGGGGGGGCAAAGCGAGAGTTTTATCGGCGCAGTCCTGAAGAAATATCCGAGGGATAGTTTTAATCTGGCGACCAAAATGCCTACCTGGGCGCCGGAAATCAAAACGCCGGCCGATGTCGAGCGTATTTTTGCAGCGCAGCTGCAGAAATGCCAGGTCGATTATTTTGATTTTTATTTGATGCATTCAGTGAATGCCGGCCACTATAAATTGGCCCGGGAAATGAAGATCTATGAATTCCTGAAAAAGAAAAAGGAAGAAGGGAAGATCCGCCGCCTCGGGTTCTCTTTCCATGACAATCCGGAGCTGTTACAGGAGGTTGTGGAGCGGCATGCGTGGGATTTTGCGCAAATCCAGCTGAACTATATCGATTGGGAAGCCTGCGATGCCAAACGTCAGTATGAGATTTTGGTGGAACACCATCTGCCGGTCATCGTTATGGAACCGGTGCGCGGCGGGGCGCTGGCTGCGCCCGGGCAGAAAGCGGAAGCGATCTTCAAAGCGGCGAATGCGGACGCCAGTGTCGCCTCGTGGGCGATCCGGTATGCGGCCTCATTGCCGGGTGTCATGACGGTGCTTTCAGGCATGAATGCTATGGAACAGGTGGAGGATAACCTTAAAACGATGACGGATTTCCATGCGCTTTCCGATGCGGAGTATGCCGTTATTGAAAAAGCGGCGCAGGCGTATAAGGCATCGGGCACGATCCCCTGCACAGGCTGCCGGTATTGCATGGATTGCCCGGTCGGGGTGGATATCCCGCGCGTGTTTGCCATTTACAATAACTATTGCCTCCAAAAGAACTTTACGGCGTTCAAAAATACATATCGTAGCCTGCTTGATTCGCAGAAGGCACATAACTGCGTAAGCTGTGGACAGTGTATGCAGCATTGCCCGCAGGGGATCCGGATCCCGGAACACATGAAAGAGATCGCCGCCCTGGGGAAAGGGGTCTGAGCCCCGTCTTTGCCGGATAAGCCGGCGGAGGAGAGAAAAAAGAACCGTCCTAAAACGGTTCTTTTTTGTTTACCGGTTGTTTTTCTGTTCCATAGGCAGCAATTCTATTTTTCATAAAGCCAGCGGATAACTCTTTGCACCAGCTTGGCTGGCAGAAACCTGTTTAAGAAAAGAAGGACTTTATATTTATTGCCGATTGTATACAGCGGAGAAGGGCGTTTCTTTTCCGCGATGCGGCAGATTTTTTTTGCCACATAGGCGCTGGACATGCCCGTTTGTTCATCATGTTCCATGATGGCGACAGACTCTGCCAGCTTGCCGCCGTAAATGTCGTTTCCTACATTGTTTTTTTCGCGCGCTGCCGTAAAGCCCGTGCTCGTATCGCCCGGCATGATAGCCGCGACGCGAATGGAAAAAGGACGGACTTCGTTCGCAAGCCCCGCCGCGAATACACTGACGGCTGCCTTAGAAGCGGAATAGAATGTCTGGAACGGAATGGCAAAGACTGCCGCGACCGAGCTCAGGGCCAGGATCATGCCGCTGCCCTGGGCGCGCATATAAGGAAGAACGGCCCGTGCGCAATTATAAAACCCGAAAAAATTGACTTCCATCTGACGGTGCGCTTCTTCCGGCTGCGTAAATTCCACAGCACCCGATATGCCGATCCCCGCGTTGCTTATCAGCAGGTCTATCCTGCCCGTCTCGGAAACGATTTGTTTGACCGCTTTTTCGAGCTGGGCGGGAACCGTTACATCAGCCTGTATATGGCGGACAGGCCCAAGATCGCAGGGCTTGCGGGAGATTCCATAGACCGTATAGCCTTTTTTTACAAGACAGTCGGCTGTTGCGCGGCCGATGCCTCTCGAAGCGCCTGTGACCAATGCGACCCTATTTGTCTGCATTTTCTTTCAGTACCTTTTCTATAATGTCCAGGGCCTCGTCGAGCAACGCTGTCGTATGGTTTGCCATATAACTGGTACGTAACAGGCATTCGCCTTCCGGGGTAGCCGGCGGCAGGACCGGGTTCACATATACGCCTTCGTCATAGAGCTTCTTGGCTGTGACGAGGGTCGCCGTCCGGTCATAGGTGTAGATAGGAATGATAGGCGTTGTGCTTTCACGGATAGGAATACCGCGTGCTTTCAGGCCTTCGCGCATATGCCTGGAAAGGTTGGCCAGATTAGTGACAAGGGAAGGATTCTCTTTTAATACGTGCAGCGCTTCGAGCGCCACCGCACAGGCGGAAGGCGTGATGGATGCGCTGAATATGAAGGGCCGGGAAGCGTGGCGCACATAGTCGGCAACGTTTTTGGAGGTGGCCATATAGCCGCCCAGGCTGGCCAACGACTTGCTGAATGTGCCCATAATGATATCCACATCGTCCGTCAAACCGAAATAGGAAGCGGTTCCTCTTCCGCCTTCTCCGAGGATGCCCAGGCCGTGCGCATCGTCAACCATAACACGTGCGCCATATTTTTTTGCCAACCGTACAATCTCAGGCAGATTGCAGATATCGCCGCCCATACTGAATACGCCGTCCGTCACGATCAGGATTCCCGCACTGTCCGGTATTTTTGCAAGCAATCTCTCCATGTCGGCCATATCGTTATGCCGATAACGCACCATCTTTGCGAAGGAAAGGCGGCAGCCATCGTAAATACTGGCGTGATTCTCTCTATCGCAAAGGATATAGTCGCCGTGCCCGGAGACGGCGCTTATGATGCCGAGGTTGGACTGGAATCCTGTGGAAAATGTAACCGCGGCTTCTTTGCCGACGAACGCGGCAAGTTCCTTTTCCAACTGGACATGCAGGTCCAGCGTGCCGTTCAAGAACCGGGAACCCGAACACCCGGTGCCGTATTTTTCAATGGCCTTTATCCCGGCTTCTATTACGCGTGGATTGGTTGTGAGTCCCAGGTAGTTGTTGGAACCAAGCATGATACGGCGTTTCCCCTCCATGATCACTTCCACATCCTGACGAGATTCAAGCACATGGAAATAAGGGTAAATACCCTGTTTTTTTACCTGATTCAAGAGAGTATTATCGCATTTTGCAAACAGATCCATTTTTTACCTCCGATAAATTATACATAATTCCGTATTTTTGAAAATATTTTCCGATGAAAAGAAACAATGATACCGTGTACAATAAGTATCTTAGCAGAAACGGTTCTTTTCTACAATAGGACACGCCGGCAAATAAGGATAAAAATTTGTCCGAAGAAGCCGAAAGGCCGGGCGCCGTTTGCTTCACAAGTGGAAAAAAGTTTGTTATTATGAAAAATAATAGTATTTCTATCAAGGAGTATACAAACTATGCTAAGAAATGTTGTGCCTTCGGATGCGGGACGGATTTCTGAGATCTACGCATATTATGTGGAAAATACGAGCATCACATTTGAAACAATGGTGCCTACGCAAGCGGAAATGGCGGACCGTATCGCAGAGTATACGAAAAAATATCCGTGGATCGTTTGTGAAATAGGGGGACGTGTCGTGGGATACGCCTATGCGTCCGCATTCCGCAAAAGGGCGGCATATGATCCGACGGCAGAGCTGTCCATCTATATGGATAAGGACTATTGTTCCAGGGGATACGGGAAAATCTTGCTGGAAGAACTTTTTGCCCGCCTCCGTGCCGCCGGATATTATACGGCCATTGCGGTCATCACGGTGCCCAATGAAAAAAGCGAGCGACTGGTCAAAAAGGCGGGGTTCTCCTATGTGGGTACGCTTGAAAATGTGGGAAGGAAACGGGGTATATGGCATAGTACGATGCTATACTCCTGTCCGCTTAAAGCGTATGATTGAGATTCCTCTAAGGCTTATGTGAAAGTAATGAAAGCAAAAGACGCGCATATATGCGCGTCTTTTATTCTATCCATTGATAATAGCGGCCTGGCGGATATTGACAGATTCGCTTGCGTATGTGACACCGAAAATATCTGTTGCGATACAGCAAATCAAAACGTCGCCCGCATCCACGGATTCTGTGGATACGCGCAGCGTATCGGCGACGGCAATCGTCACACCGTAGGTAGATTCGCCCATCCGAAGATTATCGTAACTGTAAAAATCGTACCGGAAAGAGATCAGATCACCGGACGAAATGATGCTGAAATCCGTATAAGGGCCTTTTTGCACAATGACGCCGGCCACGCGGCCGTCGGGGGTCGTATTGTCTTTCAGGACGACGAGACTGACCGCCGTATCGTTCCAATAGGCTGGGACAAGATAATAGGCGACGTCTTCCTTACTGTAGGCGGCATAAGAGACCGTCTGCCCGTTGATCGCCAGCCATTCGTCCGTCGCGGGGGCGATCACGTCCTGGTCGGCATCTTTTTCCGTTATGGCAATTTTGTTGAGCAGGACATAATCTTCCCCGGTATCGATATAGGTGTATATGGAAAGATTGGCCAACGTAGTTTCGTCCCCTTCGTACAATACAAGTGCATAATGGTCATTTTTCCACCACAATTTCATCACAGAACTGTCATACCGGTAATTTTCGTAATAAAGTTCCGCATAATCGGCGGCCAGGGTAGCATTATACCAGGGGTATGTTGTTGCCATTTCCTGCGAAGTGGCCGCAAATTCGTTCTTTACATATGCCTTCCCTCCCAGAAGGATGCTCATATAGGAAGAAACGAAGGATTCGTACGCTATCCCCTGTGCTTCATAGTAGGATAGCATTTGTTCGACCGCTTCGGGTGCGTCCGTGGGAAAGTAGATGGAAAGACCGCTTGTATCGGAAGAAGCGTAGACGATCATCGTATCATATGCTTCCAAAAGAGGCGCCGATTCATCATATGCCAATGCGGACGCAATGTCGGTAACGGCGACGCGGTCCGACGTATCGCAGGAACAGCGCGCCAACGCGATCTGTGCGAAATCGCCGGCCAGCAAATGCTTTTGGGCATGTGAAAGAAAACTGTTTATACAAGTAAAAAGATAGGAAACTTCCGTAAGATCAGCACAATATACGCCGGGGAGCAAATCGGTGTAAAAGTAAAATTCGTTGGAAGACATGCCCTCCGAGACGATCTGGGCGATATCCGATGTAGGAAGAGAACTGTTTTGTGAGAGCGCGGACAGCAGTGTGTCATAATTCCAACCCATTGCCGCATAGGCGCCCGTATGGGCGATGAGGTAATCGGCTGCATCTTGCAGCATATAGGCAGTCTCGGCAGAATCGACGGCTTCGGTATCGAACCCGATGAAATCCAGGCAAGAGCCGGAAAGCGCGGCTTTGATATCAGCCATATCCATGGGCAGGGAGCCCCAGAAAATCAGCGCATAACGACTGGCGGGGAATTCTTCCTGTGCCGACGCGACGAATTCTTTCAATTTATCGCTGCTGGAAATATTGGTATAAGCCGGGCCGCCTTCGAGTACGAAAAGACCCTCGCTATCCAAAAGAAGCCGTGCGCCGGTATCCGAGGCAATGTGTTCGTTCTGCCAGGCATCGGTTCCGCCCATTTCCAGGATGACGTTCACATTTTCGCCCAGGTCGGCTTCCAGCAGCTCGCCTAAAAGTGCCGTGGCCAAACCATATTCGCTTTCGGCAATGCCGCCGTTCACATAGAGCATGATGGTGAAAGTATCTTTCTTATTCCCTTTCAGCGTTGTAAAATACTCTCTGCTTTTGGTCGTTTGGACATCCGTCTGCTCCGGCTGTTGCGTGGTTTCGGCAGGGTTCGCTGCGCTGCAGCCGGTAAATAATAGGACGAAGAGCAGTAAACAGATCCATCTTTTCCATAACTGTATTCTCATGCGACAAAAAGGCGGTTAATTCCGCCCGACCTTTCTTCTGATTTCCACGGCCACACCCGCGATAACGACAGGCTCTTTCGCCGCTTCTTCCGCCGTGTAAGAAACGGGCGTGTAATTTGTGTTCAGTGGTTGCAACTGTATGACCCCCTCCGGCAACAGATAAATGCGCTTGAGGGTTGCTTCATATCCGTTGACATAGACGACGCAGTCGTCGCCATTTTCACAATCGGATTGTTTTCTGACGATGATGATATCCCCGTCCATGTATTTCGGGAACATACTGTCTCCCCGCACTTTCAGCCCGAAGAACTCTTTTCCGCCCCGCAACCAGGAAGCAGGGATCTCTTCGGTATCAATGATATCTTCTATGGCTTCCATCGGGATACCCGCGGGCACCGTCCCATACACATTGATGATAACGGCGGAAGTATGGGCTCTGCCCAACAAGTAATCCAGGGAGACACCAAGTATTTCCGCAAGGCGCAGCAGTGTGCCCCGTCCGGGGGAAGTCACGCCACGTTCCCATTGGCTTACGGCCGTCTGGTTGACGGAAAGTAACGCGGCAAGATCTTTCTGGGTAAGGCCTTTTTCTTTACGCAAGCGTCGCAACTGTTCCATGGATCCACCTCCCATCCCATTATAATAGTATAACTTCTATTTTGCAACAATTATTTTAAATTTATTAGATAAACTACTTGAAATTACTGCAATAATCTGATATTATTTAATAAAAAGAAGTAAAACTACTAAGAAGAGGTATTTTTATGGCAATGACTTGCATTTATGGAGGGAAAGAATGCACGGGATGTATGGCCTGTCTTTCCGCGGGGAGTCGCTACAAAACGGGAAGGAGCCCCAAACAATATGAGCCGGAAGAAATCTGCGAAGAGGAAAGACGAGATATACGATCTCGGCGCAATTCTACCCGCCGACATGTCCTTCATTATTGCACGGAAAAGTTTAATATTCATGACCATGCTGTGAATTGATCGCGGGTTTCAAAGGACGGAGCGCATGAATTTCACAGATACAGTATAGGAAAGAAAGAGAAAATTTATGCCGGACAGGATTTTAAAAGAAAAACTATGCAGCAGCGGGGATATAGATCGCCTGACCGCTTTTGAAGAGACGGTTTTTTTCCGCCTGTTGGTCAACTGTGATGATTATGGCCGTCTCGACGCCCGCCCCAATTTTTTAAAATCCAAGTTGTTTATCACAAAAAAGGGTATCAGCATAACGGTCGTTGCAAAAGCCGTCGGACGGCTGGCGGAAGTCGGGTTGATCGCCTGTTATGAAACGGAAGGCGGACAATATCTGTCTGTGACGGGCTGGGAGAAACACCAGCGCATACGGGCTAAACGCAGCAAATATCCGCCGCCGCCCCAATCCGGGGGCAACAGGCGATGCGGGGATACGTCTTTTGCCTCCGGGGACCGGCTTGCTGCCTTTGAGAAGTTCTGGGAACTTTATCCAAAAAAGTATGCAGGGAAAATACAAAAGCGGTTTTTTTCTGTTTGGGAGAGGATGCAGGGGTATGGGAAAAGATAGTTGCCGGGTTGGAACGGCAACTATCTTCGGAAAACTGGCGGCGGGAAGGCGGGCGGTATATTCCAAGACCGAACCTATGGTTGAAAGGGTATCGTTGGCAGGATGAACCGTATCCGGTTTTTCCAAACAGGGGTGGGGGAGACGGGTATACGGAAAAACAACTGGAAGCCATGATCCCCGACCCGATCCTGAAATATGGGAAGGAGTAAGTGTATATGGGAAATTATACGGGCGGTGCGCGGGCTATCTGTCCTTTTTATCAGCGGGAAGCGGGACTATCCGTCACATGCGAAGGCGCGGAAGGATGCAGCAATCTTATGATCCGCTTTGCATCTAAAGAAGAAAAACGCCGCTGGCAGATACGGTTTTGTGAAACCTTCAGCTATTTGCGTTGCCCTTTTGCCTGTACACTGGATCGGCAATACGGGAGGGACTATGGGCAAAAAGTCGGCAAAAATAAATAAAAAAGTATCGGCGAAAGGAGAGGCGAAAAGATTGGTGGCCTTGCAGGCCGCAGCGGAAGATATGATGGCCGCGGTCGCGCGTACACTGCGCGATCCATATCAGTTTCATCGGTATGCGATATCCGGGAAAGCGGAAGACAAAATGCCGAGGGAAGTCATATTGGCTAAAGCGGATACCAAGGCGATGCGGGATATGGCGGTCGTACTCAAGGACATGACGGCCGCGGTACGTAATCTTTACGATATAGGGACCCGATCGGAAGAATCTGCGGTGGAGATAGCTAAGGCGCGTCTGCTGTTGGAACAGGAACGGGCAAATACGCCTAAACAGCCCACCGGCAAGGAAGGAGGCATCGTCGTTTTGCCGCCCGATCATTTTTTGCGGGAAGAAGACCTTTCTTTCCTGAAGGGAGAATGACCGGCTGTCTCTTTGTTTTGTTTCCATGGGGAGAAACACGCCGATGTATTGAAACGGGCAAAAGAGAATGTTAATATTAAGATGTACATTTGTTCGACAAAAATCACGCTTTTTCACAAAAGATCTCTCCGCTGCAAACGCACCCGGGCATCTGCCCCTCCGTATTTACAGAAAGGGAAAGGCTCATGGCATATATCGGCACATCCGCTCTTGCAAAAAAATTGGGTATCCGGTGTTTGCGGCTATACACGTTGATCCGGCGCGGGGCTGTTCCTGTGCCTGCAAAAGCGCACGGACGGTATTTGTGGAGCGAACAGGATGTGCTGGCAGTCATACGGGTATTGGACGCGGTGCACAATACCGGCGTAGCGGGAGATGAAAGCTTTGGGCCGGGAGACCAGCGCTATTATGGAAGCAAGGCAAAATGGGCGTCTTTTCTGCGGCGCGTAGCCGAAGCGCGTTGCCCGGGGTTTCAGACCTTTGCGGACCTTTTTGCCGGGATGGGAAGCGTGGCCGCCGCTTTTTCCGATAAAGCACTGATCGTCAATGACCTTTTGGAAGCGGCCCATGTATTTCTGCAGGCATGGTTTTTGCCTTTGCCTGCCGATATCTCGAAAATAGCCCGGTTGATCGATACGTATAATGCCTGTGTGCCCCGCCAGGAGAACTATGTCTCCGAAAATTTTGGCGGCACATATTGCAGCAAAGAGACTGCGCGCAAGATCGGCTATGTACGGGAAGCCATCGCCGCGGAGCGGGCACAAGGACAGATAAACGCGCGGGAAGAAGCGGCGCTTCTGGTCTCTTTATTGCATGCGATGGATAAAGCCGCCAATATTTATTTCCACTATGATACGTATAAAAAGACGCCCCCGGCATGGCCGGCGTTCAGGTTACGGGTGCCGCGCCTCGGACAGAACAACCCCGCGAACCGTGTGTTCCATACGGATGCCAACATGCTGGCGCCGTTTATCTATGCCGATGTGGTCTATCTTGACCCGCCCGGGGATTCCCGCCAGTATTGCGACCTGTATCATCTTTTGGATACGATAGCAAAGTGGGAGAAGCCGGAAGTATTCGGCACCGCGGGCAAGCCGGACCGTACACATCTGAAAAGCCTGTATTGCAGAAAAGAAGCGCCGGCCGCATATGCATCGCTGGTAGGGAGCGTACGGTCAAAACTCATACTGGCTTCTTTGCCGGACAAACAAGTTGCCCGGGGCAAACGGTCTGCGCCCAGGATCACGACAAAAGAGATATTGACGATACTTGCAAAAAAAGGGGAGGTACGGGTTGTGTTTCCTCCCTTACCCAAAAAGAGGGAAGTGTGCAAAGAGACGCATCTCTTGTTCCCGGATACTTTTTCACACAAAACGATACCCCCAAAATGGAAGAACCATGTCGACGGGGGCATAGCAGTCTGTGCAACAGGGAAATCCGGGCTGCCGCCGGTGGATTCCCCGATCAATTTCACGGGGGGGAAATTCCGGCTGCTGGAGCAGATTTTGCCGTATTTCCCCGCGTGTCATGGCCGGTTCTTTGACGTATTTGCCGGCGGATGCAGCGTAGGCATTAACGCCGGGGCGGCGCATACCGTCTGTGTAGATGCCGATGCGGCGGTCATGGGGCTGTTTTCGACTATCCGGGCCTGCCGGAAAGAAGAATTTTTTTCCGCTATATTGGATGTCATACAGCAAAATGGACTTTCCCTTACGCTCTGCCGGGGATACGATGCGTACGGCGTCACGGGAGAAGAAGGGCTGGCCGGCATCAACCGTGCCGCTTACCGGCGCATCCGCCAAAAATTCAACGCGAAGACAATACGGGATATCGAATATTGGGCGTTGCTGTATGTTTTGATCGCGTATGGCTACAACAATATGCCCCGCTTCAATGCGGCCGGGAAATTCAATGTTCCGGTGGGCAAACGTGATTTCAACGCCAGCATGGCGAGAAAACTGGATTCTTTTACCAATCGCATCCAGTCCATGGACGTACAGTTTGTTGCAAAAGATTTCCGGGATATTGATCCGTTGCAATTCAAGCCGGCGGATTTTTTGTTCCTGGACCCGCCCTACATGGGTGCGGGTGCCTATTATAATGCGAACCGCGGCTGGCGGGCAAAAGACGAAGAGGACCTGATGCTTCTTGTATCCCGGTTGGATGCCCGGAGCATCCCGTTTGCCTTATTCGGCGCACTTTCTTTTGAAAAGACGCAGAATACAATCCTGCAAAGCTGGCTTTCGCAAAGCAGTGCGCCGCACCGGATCGTCCCTATTCGGGCGGAGAATGCCCGGGCCGTGCTTATCCTGAATTATTAAGCCCATATGTTGACAATCCGTGTTTTCTATGGCATCGTAAAAAATTATGGGAAATGAGGTAGACAGATTATGGTCGTGTTACAGATCAAAAACAGGGGGAATATCGTATTGGAGCTGGACGCGTCCGCCGCGCCGGTTACCGTTGCGAATTTCCGCAAGCTGGTGAACGAAGGATTTTATGATTCACTTACGTTTCATAGGGTGATTTCCGGGTTCATGATCCAGGGCGGCTGTCCGGAAGGCACGGGCAGAGGCGGCAGCGGTCATACGATCAAAGGGGAATTTTCCGGGAACGGCGTAAAGAATCCGTTGAAACATGTGCGCGGCGTGGTCTCCATGGCGCGTGCAATGGACCCGGATTCCGCAAGTTGTCAGTTTTTTATCATGCATGCGGATGCCCCCTACCTGGATGGGAAGTATGCCGCGTTTGGGAAAGTCGTTTCCGGCATGGAAGTGGTGGACGAGATCGCTTCGGCCGTCACGGATTTTGCAGACCGCCCGTTTGACGATGTGGTGATCGAGCGTGCATATGAGAAAGAACCGGAAGCGGGGCGGAAATAAAAAAGTATTGCTGTCCATAAAAAAAACGAAACCTTTCAAAGGTTTCGTTTTTTTATAGGGTTATTCTCTGGGATTTCCTTGACCGTCCAACAAGGGCAGATATTGCAGGAACAGGATATCATCCCTGTATTTGGCGTCGCCTTCAGCCAGAACGGCCATTTTCCCCACAACCTCCCCGCCCGATGCACGGACGAGTTTTTCCACCGCCCGCAGAGACGCACCGGTGCTGATAACATCGTCTACGATCAGCACGCGTTTGCCCTGCATGCGGACCCTTTCTTCTTTACCGATAAACAGTTCCTGTTTGCTGGCTGTAGTAATGGAATGAAGTTCTATGCCGAACGGTTCCGTCATATAGAGCTTCACGCCTTTCCGGGCAACCACATATTCGTTGACGCCCTGCTGCCGGGCCATTTCGTATACGAGCGGGATGCCCTTGGATTCCGCCGTGATCATGATATCGTGCGGAGGCGCGATTTTGTTTAATCCTCTTGCGCATGCCTCAGTCAGTTCGACATCGCCGAAAATGACGAATGCGCCGATGCATAGTTCATCATTGATACGGCAAACGGGCAAATCTCGCTGTAAGCCGGCTACTTCAATTCTATAAAATTCTTTCATGTGCTTCGCCTCTTTCGCATATTTTAATGGATCCAACGGGTACAGGCAATCTTATTCAGTTATAGGTGTTGTGAAATAGTTTAGATCCAAAATCTCGCTGTTATCTTCCTCCATGGGAACGCGCTTGATATCTGCACCCAGAGCGATCAGTTTTTTTTCGATGTGGTCATACCCGCGGTCGATGTATCGGATGTTCTGTATCTCCGTGGTGCCTTCGGCCATCAGGCCTGCTATGATGAGCGCCGCCCCTGCGCGAAGGTCGCTTGCTTTCACTAAGGCGCCCGTAAGTTTTTTCACACCCTGCACGACGGCCATACGGTCGTCTATCGTGACCTTGGCACCCATGCGGCGTATCTCATTGATATGTTTGAAGCGGGAATCAAAGATGTTTTCCATGATAACGCTCGTACCGTTCGCCGTACTCAAAAGGACGGTGGCCGGCTGCTGCAGGTCTGTCGGGAAACCGGGGTAAGGGAAAGTCTTGATGCTGACGGCATTCAAGGGCCCTTTGTCGTACACCCGGACAGCATCGTCGAAAACTTCTAACCCCACGCCCATCTCGATCATTTTGGCGGTAAGAGCGTCCATATGCAAAGGAATGATGTTTTTAACGGTAACATCTCCTTTGGTAGCGGCGGCGGCGATCATCAAAGTTCCGGCTTCTATCTGGTCGGGGATGATGCTGTATGTACAGCCGTGTAATTGGCTGACACCATATATCTTGATGATATCGGTCCCCACGCCGCGGATCCGTGCCCCCATCTTATTTAAGAAGTTGGCCGTATCTACCACATGGGGTTCTTTGGCGGCGTTTATAATAGTCGTGACACCTTCCGCCATGACGGCCGTCAGCATGATATTGATAGTTGCGCCGACGGAGACCTGGTCCATGTAGATATCGCTGCCGGTAAGTTTATCCGCCTGCGCGAAAAAGACGCCGTATTCCTGGCCCACCTTGGCGCCCAATGCCCGCATACCTTTGATATGCAGATCGATCGGCCGGCTGCCGATATCGCAGCCGCCCGGCAAGAAAACTTTGGCGCTGCCAAAACGCTTTAACAGGGAGCCAACGAAATAGTAAGAAGCCCGCAAACGTTTTGCAAAGGATATGCGTACGTCATTTGTACGTACGTTCCGCGTGTCGATATAGGTAGACCCGTTGGATTGACGCTCTACTTTTGCCCCCAATCGGTTCAGGATATTGAGCAGGATGATCACATCATCGATATTGGGCAGGTTCTCGAGGACGAATATATCGGACGCGAGCAACGTAGCGGGCAGTATGGCAACGGCCGCATTTTTTGCGCCGCCCACCGATATGTCTCCTCGGAGCGGTTTGCCGCCTTTTATAATAAACTTATCTGGCATGAGGAATAGCTCCTTTCAGCAGTCTCAAAACATCTTTTTCTTCCAAAATATTGCCGCAACCACGGCCGAAAGGGCAAGGGATATGCCTAACACTATGTAAAAACCCGACGGAGTATTCATGAAAGGAATATTGCCGAAGTTCATGCCCCAGAACCCGGAAATAATGGACGGGATCGCCAGTACGATAGTCATCGAGGCAAGGAACTTCATGACGATGTTCAAGTTGTTGGATATGATGGAGGAGAAAGCATCCATTGTGTTGGAAAGGACGCCTACATAGATATTTGCCATTTCGATGGCCTGCTTGTTTTCAATGATGACGTCTTCCAGCAGATCCGTGTCTTCCGGATATTTTTTGATGGCTGTGCTGCGGAGGATCTTTTCCAGTACCACCTCGTTCGCTTTGAGAGAGGTGGAAAAATAAACAAGGGATTTGTTCAGCCGGAGCATCTGAATAAGTTCACGGTTTTTCATGGACTTATGCAGGATATTCTCCAACTGTTCGGAGCTTTTGTCGATCAGGCGCAGATACTGCAAAAACTTGATACTGTTACGGTATAGGAACTGTAGCAGCATGCGTGTTTTTTTGGACGTATCAAGACTGCGTATACGCTTGTTCCAGAAATCTTCTATGATAGAGGTCTCTTCCAATGTGATTGTTACGATGTTTTCTTCCGTAAGTATAATGCCCAGCGGCACCGTGTCATACAGGAAAGAAGAACCATGCGCCACAATCCGTGGAATATCCACGATAATGAGACTGATGCCGTCTTCGCATTCCAGCCTTGCCGTTTCTTCTTCGTCCAACGGCGCATAAAGGTACTCTTTGTCAATGCCCATCTTATTTGCAACGAGGGTGAGCTCATAGTCAGTCGGATCCGTTAGGTGAACCCAAGCGCCAGGCTGGATCGTTAAGAGTTCTTCCATCGTTCCGGACATTGTAGAAATGATTTTTATCAATGGTAACACCCGCTTTCTATGGACGGGCGTTGGTCTCAACGAATGGATACCGTATGCCCGTCGGGATAATTTTGTTGACAGACTTTCCCGCGGCATATCGCCGGGGCAATGATGATAAGCTGCATTCCTTAGGGTCTGCGTCCACTGTTTTTTCCCCTCTCTTTGGTTATATAATACATCCGGATTTCCGTAAAGGAAAGCTTTCCAAAGCCGATTATAACCTTTTTTCCTTATAAAATCAATAAAAAAGTGCTGTTTCCATTTTAGAATGCTTGATGTATAATTGTTTTACCGGTATTTTTTATGGGGAGAAAGGGCATATCATGAGTATATATCATGTTGGCGATATAGTGGAAACCAAAAAGGCCCATCCCTGCGGCAGCAAAGTATGGCGTGTTATCCGTGCCGGCGCCGATTATAAAATCAAATGCCAGGGATGCGGGCGCATCGTTTTATTGTCCTATGAAGAGATGAAAAGAAAGGTGAAAAGAGTATTGGAGAATGGATGACGGCAGAAAGATTTCCGTAGGCAAGGAGATCTTGAGTTGGGTAATATGCATCATGTCTGCTATAATTATTGCCGTACTGCTCCGCATCTTTGTGTTTGAGCTGGTGAGTGTGGACGGTTCTTCCATGGAACCGACGCTGCATGATGAGGAAGTTGTTTTTGTGGAGAAAATTTCTGCGCAGGCGGACAGCATAGAACGTTTTGATATCATTATTGTGGAATACCCGGAAAGGGAAGGCGCCTATGTCAAACGGGTCGTAGGGCTCGCGGGAGATATTGTGGCCGTATATGACGGGTACCTGTATATAAACGGCGAAAAGATCATAGAAGGATATACGCTGGAGAACCGGATCAATTATGAAATGGACGAAGTCATGGTCCCCGAAGATTGCTATTTTGTCATGGGGGACAACAGAAACAATTCGATGGACAGTACGTCCGCTTCCGTCGGTCCTATTTCGAAAGAACATGTGGTGGGCAAGGTTTTATTTGTGGTTTCTCCGATCAAAAATATCCATTGGCTGTAAGATCTATCAATCTATCGTTTTTTGTTTACCGGTTTTACATTTTCCCGCCGATCGCCGTAGGTACGGCATCCGGTTCGATCGGGCAAGTATAACCTTCCGCCGTTTTTTCTTCAAACTCCGCGCGCGCTTTTTTGAGAAGGGTGGGGTTCTCGTAAATGTCCATGGCGGTAGCAGCAAGCACTTTGCCCGCCAACAGCATTCCTTTATGCGCAATAGACGTTTTACCGATCGATACATTCTGCCAGGAATGTCCGGGCGAACCGGATGCAAACGTGGCTGTGCGTATCTGTGCAGTCGGGGTCTCCCAGCTCACGTCGCCCACATCGGTGGAACCCATCTGCATTTCGTCCGAATGATAATTGGGCATCAGGAAATCATTGATCGGCTTAGTGCCGTTCCCCGATTTTTCTTTTACATATTTGGCAATAGCGGGGTCTTTGGTTGCGGGGAATCCCGGCAGTTTGTGATCACCAAGATTCTTATAGGTTTCTTTGAGCGCTTGGGCGAATGCATATTCTTCTTCCGTGTAGGTCGGCAATGCTATCTTAGAGAAATTATCATAAAGAAGGTCTTCCAGCGCGTAGTTTGTGATGACATCGGCGGTGCCGTCAATGAAACGCCGGGAAAGTTTTGTCTCGGTCATCATCGCGGCGGCTTTGGCGATCGTATCTACGCGGGCCAGCAACGCAATCGCTTCGGAAACCTTGTTGGAACGGACCATGTATAACACCTGGGCCGTGGGCTGCACGACGTTTGGAGAATTGCCGCCCGCGTCGGTGATCGCGTAATGAATACGCGCGGAATCGACCATGTGTTCGCGCAGGAACTGCACGCCTATGTTCAAAAGTTCCACGCCGTCCAGAGCGGAACGACCAAGGTGCGGATTGCCCGCCGCATGTGCGGCGATGCCGGTGAACTTGTATTCGACTTCGATGCTGGAGTTATTGGTGCCCGAACTTACCTGGTTGACGTCGCCCGGGTGCCAGGTAAGAGCCGCATCCAATGGATAGAACATGCCTTCCCGTGCCATGAAGGCCTTGCTTGCGCCGCCTTCTTCGCCGGGACAGCCGTAGAAGATAACGGTCCCGCTGCCTTCGCCTTTGGATTTTAAATATTCTTTGAGGGCAACCGCTGCTGCGAAAGAACCTGCGCCGAGCAGGTTATGGCCACAACCGTGGCCCGACCCGCCCTGGCCTTCAATTTCCTTGCGGACGAGGGAACTTCCTTCCTGGGAAAGCCCGGAAAGTGCGTCGAATTCAGCCAATATGCCGATCACAGGTTTACCGCTCCCATATTTTCCAAGAAAAGCCGTCTTAATACCGGCAACATTCTCTTCTACTTCGAAGCCTTCTTCCCGTAACAGTTTCAGGTATAAGGCGGCGGATTTGAATTCCAGCAGCGACAATTCGGCGTATTCCCAGATACTGTCGCTCAAATTGATAAACGCTTCTTTTTTCTCTTCAATAATATGAAAAGCATCCTTTTTTGTGAACATATTGTCCGTTTCTCCTTCTATTATATATATTATTGATGGAGCACTTTGCTCAGAAAATCCTGCGTGCGGGGGTTAACCGGTGCGCTAAACATCTGTTCGGGCGGTCCCTGCTCTACGATCTGCCCGTCGTCCATAAATAAGACTCTGTCCGAAACTTCGCGGGCAAAGCCCATTTCATGTGTCACGATGACGGAAGTCAGTCCCGATTCCACTAGCGACTTGATGACGCTCAGCACCTCGCCGACCATTTCGGGGTCAAGTGCGGAGGTCGGTTCGTCGAACAGCATGACGTCGGGCTGCATGGCCAGCGCACGCACGATGGCAAGGCGCTGTTTTTGCCCGCCGGAAAGCCGGCGCGGATATTCGTTGATCTTGTCATAGAGGCCTACGCGTTTCAGAAGTGTCTCCGCTACGCTGTCCGCTTCTTCTTTTGTGTACTTTTTCAGCATGACGGGTGCCAGTGTGATATTCTCACGCACGTTCAAATGCGGGAAGACATTAAACAACTGGAAGACCATGCCCATTTTCTGGCGATGGAGGTCGATATCCACTTTTTTTGCGGTGATCTCCACACCTTCAAAAAAAATCTGGCCTTCTTCGGGGATTTCCAACAAGTTGAGACACCGCAAAAATGTGCTTTTACCGCCGCCCGAGGGGCCGATGATGGATACGACTTCTCCCTTGTTGATATGTTCGGTGACGCCTTTCAACACATGTAGGTCGCCAAAACTTTTGTGCAAATTAAAAACCTTAATCACTTGCTTTCAGTCTCCTTTCTATGACCGCTACGCCCTTAGACAAAGTAAAGGTCAGTATAAAATAGATGATGCCGACGATAATCAAAGGTTCGATCGCAAGATACAGAGCGCCGGAAATTGTTTTGTACTGCGTCATGAGATCGCCCACAAAGAAAGTGGACGCAAGGGAGGTTTCCTTGATGACCATAATGAATTCATTGCACAGTGCGGGCAATATGTTCTTGACGGCCTGTGGCAAAACGACCTTTCTCATCGTTTGGCCGGCGTCCAGACCCAAGCTCCGCGCGGCTTCCGTCTGGCCTTTATCGACCGCCTGTATGCCGGCACGGATGATTTCGGCCACATACCCGGCGCTGTTTACGACAAGTGCGACGGATATGCAGGTGAATTTGTCCAGCTCGAAAGGCATTATGTCGGGCAGCAGGAAGTAGAAGAAATATAATTGCAGCAACAGCGGTGTACCGCGGATGATTTCGATATATGCGGTGGCAAGAAAGGACAAAGGCTTCCATTTGCCGATAGAAAACTTGGACAAGCGCATCAGCGAGATAAGCGAACCCAGAATGGTGCCAAAAAATACGGTAATGGCCGAAAGTAACAACGTGTAACCTATTCCGGTTACGAACAGATAACCGTATTTTGACATGACGCGTACGATGTTGTTTATCAAAATAAACCTCCGTTGATCAAAGACAAATTATAAAAAGGCTTAAGCCGGCGCGGATTGCACCGGCTTAAGGAATCTGTTTCGTATGTAAGCGATTGATTCAACTGAAGAATCAGGTCTCGATTCCCAATTCTTCGGCCAGAGCGGTCGCTTCTTCGGTCCACCCTGCATAGAGGTCTTGTTCGTTGACATCCGCAAGGATCTCGTTGATCGCGTCCATCAGGGCCTGCTCTCCTTTCGAAACAGCCAGGACGTTTCCTTCGCTGGTATACTCAAATTGGAAATCGCTCATGGCAAGTGTATCATAGTTTGTGCAGATCATTTCGCCGGTATCGCTGGCGGATGCAATCGCGTCGACTTTCCCGTTGATCAGCATGAGCACGGCGTCATACAGGTTGGAAATGGGTTCGATGACGATATCGTCCGGGAGCTGCTCGGTCACCAGGTTGTATTGCAGCGAAGCTGTCTGCACGGCAACGGTCTTTCCCGAGAAATCATCGGCTGTTTTAAATTCGCCGAGATCGTCTTTCAGGATCAGGATCCCCTGGTATCCTTCATCGTCTACGTTATAAAAATCGGAGAGCAGCATGCTTTCCGCACGCTCTTCCGTGTAGGCAAAACCGGAGATCGCCATATCGACCTCGCCGCTGGTCACGGCCGCCTGTACGGCGGAGAAGTCCATCGCCTCAATGACGAGTTCCACACCCAATTGATTGGCGATATAATAGGCAAGGGAGATATCGGAACCGACATAAGATTCCTGCCCTGTTTTTGTAAGATCGATAAATTCCACGGGAGCGAAGTCCGGGCTGGTGGCCATGGTTATTTTACCGCTGTCCAGTATATCGGCAAGGCGGCCGGTATCTTCTTTCTTGCTGCAACCCATCGGTATGACGACAAGAAATGCCAACGCTATGACAAGCGCAAGGATTTTTTTCATTTTTTATTTCCTCCATAACTTAAATATACATGTTCATAAATTCTTGATACGTATGGATATATTATAACAGCATATTTATAAAATACAAGTAATTTTTATACATTTTCCTTGTTTTTTCTATTTACCTTTATATACTATATCCGAAGGAACAAAAAAGTGCCGAATTTAAAAAGGTTTTTGCGTACAAAAAAACCATGTACCCGTATCGGGCAAAAGCCCCTGACCGGGCAAGGGTATGTATAATTTTATGTATAATTGTATGAAGACTCGGCCCAGCGGGTCTTTTTAACCGCAGCGGGCCGGCAAGCTGTATCCGTCACAGGATGCGCATGGAATACGAGACTTCAAGATCCCGGCCGGGTCCTATGAATTTCACATACGGTTTATCTTCAAAATTGCCGGTTTCATCTTCGAAAGCAGGAAGGCCGCACCAGGGTTCAAGGCAAACATACTTTGCGTATTTGCCCGGTGCGGACCAGACGCCCAGCACATCGAACCCGGGGAAAGAAAACTCGATGCCGCGTCCGGTGGTCTTATGCAGGAGCCGGACGCTTCTGGATTTCAGTCCGGCTAATATGAGGGCGTCTTTTTCCGAAAAATATTCGTATTTTAACGGGAGCGTATCGATATGGAATTCTTTCAGGGTCTCTTCGCCGGTGATGATATATCCATTGGGACAAAGCATATTGCGCCCCTGTTCCGGGTTGGGGAATTTTAAAACATAGTCGGTAAAGGCCTCGCCTTCTTTCAGCGGGCAGATAAAACCGGGATGGCCGCCGATGCACATGGGCATCGTACGGCCGGAATCGTTTTGTATGCGGAACGTGGCCGAAAATCCGTTTTCCTCCACCGTATAGGTGATCCGGGCGGTAAAATCGAATGGATACATGGCGCGCGTTTCGGGGGTGGCGTGTGTGGTAAATTGCAGGGAATCTTCGGTTTTCTTTTCAAGTGCAAATTCCATGCGCCGCAAAAAACCATGTTTGCGCATATGGTAGGACTGTCCTTCGATCTTTATGGTCTCGTCTTTGAGCGACCCCACGATGGGGAAAAGCACCGGGCCGTGTCCGTGCCATATGGACGGGTCACCCTGCCAGATATATTCTTTGCCGGCGGCCGTATAGGAAAAAAGTTCTGCGCCCAGGCTTTCGACGGCGAGGGACGCTCCGTTTTGTATAAGCGTGTATGTTGCCATAAGATACCTCCTTTGGAAATGGATGATTGGGGCATTTGAAAGGCTGAAGATCCCGCCCACTCTTTTTTATTCTAACATAACCCGGGAAAAGATTACAATGCAAACAGAATATTGGCAAAAAAACAGCCCCGTTACGGGGCTGTTTCCTTTTGGCGCTTAATAGGGTTTGCCTGCCTTCATCCGTGCTTCCTTTTCTTTCATGAATTCGGGCCAGGGCTGATCGGGCCGTGCGCATGTAATCTTTATATTTTTGTCCATCGCATAAAATTCCTGCATATCTTCCTGCGAAAGTTCGAAGTCGAAAAGATCCATATTGCTTTCAATGCGTTCTTTGTGGACAGATTTGGGGATAACGACGGCGCCCGTCTGCAATTCGAAACGAAGGATGACCTGCGCGGAGGTCTTGCCGTATTTGTCCGCGATCTTGCTGATCTCGGGATCTTTTAAAACGGCGCCGCCGCCCAGCGGGGAATACGCCTCATATTGTATCCCGTTATCGATGCAGAACTGATGGAGTTCCCGCATCTGATAGAACGGATGGTACTCAAACTGGTCGACCATCGGTACGATATCGCATTGTTCCATGATCTCTTTGATCCAGATGTCATAGAAGTTAGCGACGCCGATGGCGCGCACTTTACCGTCTTTGTAGAGCTTTTCGAGACCTTTCCAGCTTTCGATGTATTTACCTTCGGTGGGGCGTGGCCAATGGATAAGGTAAAGGTCAAGGTAATCTGTCTGCAAATCTTTCAAAGTCTGTTCGCAGGATGTGATCGCGCTCTCATAACCGTGTTTTAAGAGCTTGGATGTAACAAACAGATCGTGCCTGCTTACGCCGCCTTCTTTAATACCGATCCCGACTTCTTTTTCGTTTCCGTAAATAGATGCGGTATCGATATGTCTGTATCCGGCCTGCACGGCCCATTTGACGGCATTAATGACATCCTGTCCTTCGGCCTGCCAAACCCCCAGCCCTACCCACGGCATCAAAACACCGTTGCTGAGCTTTGTCGTGTCATTGATGGATTTTAACATGTTTTCCCTCCTGTTCATCATTTCAAATCTTTTGTATTGGAGCTGTCATACTTAAAATCATGTTATCATATTTGCCGATGCATTACAATAATTTAATGCGTTGCATCTATCGATGAAAAACGCCGGGGAAAGCGCCTTTCATATTTTCCCCTCCGCCCTGAGCTTTTTCCACGTTTCGAAAGGCATGTCCGGGCGGCGGCAAGTGATTTTCTTGTCCGCGTCCATCGCATAAAATTTTTGCATATCTTCCTGCGAAAGTTCGAAATCGAAAAGCGCCATATTGCTTTCGATGCGCTCTTTATGGACGGATTTGGGGATGACGACCACGCCCGTCTGCAATTCGAAACGAAGGATGACCTGTGCGGAGGTCTTGCCGTATTTGTCGGCGATCTTGCTGATCTCGGGATCTTTTAAAACGGCGCCGCCGCCCAGCGGGGAATACGCTTCATATTGTATCCCGTTGTCGATGCAGAACTGATGAAGTTCCCGCATCTGGTAATAAGGGTGGTATTCGAACTGGTCGACCATCGGTACGATATCGCATTGTTCCATGATCTCTTTGATCCAGGTATCATAAAAGTTGGCGACGCCGATGGCGCGCACCTTGCCGTCCCGATAAAGTTTTTCAAAGGCTTTCCATGTTTCGATGTATTTCCCTTCTTCCGGCATAGGCCAATGGATAAGGTAAAGGTCAAGGTAATCCGTCTGCAAATCTTTCAAAGTCTGTTCGCAGGATGTGATCGCGCTTTCATAGCCGTGTATCCTGAGTTTGGAGGTGATGAAAAGATTATGCCTGTTCACACCGCATTCTTTGACGGCGATGCCGACCTCTTTTTCGTTGCGGTATATTGCCGCGGTATCGATATGCCTGTATCCGGTCTGTACGGCCCATTTTACGGCCTGGATGGCCTGCTCGCCTTCGGCCCTCCAAACGCCCAGACCCAGCCAGGGCATGAGCACGCCGTTCCGCAGTTTCGTAACATCGCTTGGAGATCTTAATGTCATGTAAAAACCCTCCCCTTCATTTTTCAAATCTCTCGGTCTGTAAAAACAGTGCTTTTGTTTAAGCTACCATACTTTGGAATCTATTTCAATGCCGCAGCAAACCGGCGGATCCCCGGTTAAGAAGGGGAAAATCTGTGTAACCGCAGGAAAAAAACTTCTCTTTATGCATGCAGGATTTTCTGATAATTCTCCGGGTCCGTATCGCCTTCCGTACTGAACAGCAGGACAACGGAATCTTTTTTTAATCCCAATGCCTCTTTGTAGCCGCGCAGTGCTTCTTCCGTGCAAAGCAGTTTAAGCAGTCCTGTGCTTACGGCGCCGGACTCGCCGGAGACGATTTTTTTGTCCTGCCCGAGGGGGAAAGCCAATGTGCGCATGCCTGTTTCGGTCACAAAATCTGGGCAGGCGGCGTAAAAGGAAGAAAAATCCCGAAGAATAGGCCAGATGAACGGATTGGGTTCTCCGCAGTTGAGCCCGGCCATGATCGTTTCCGGATTTCCGGGGATACCGTGCGGGTTGCCGTCTCCGATCCGCGCAGATTCAAAAAAACAGGCGACGGTATCGGGTTCAACGATCGTTGTGACGGGCAAGTGTTCAGGGGCTTTTAAAACAAAGTATCCGAGTACGCCGCCGGCCATAGAGCCGACCCCCGCCTGCAGGAAAAGGTGCGAGGGCAGCTTGTAGCCGTAAGCGTGCATTTGTTCCCATGCTTCTTCCGCCATCGTCGTATAGCCCAGCGTGATATTGCCCGGGATCTCTTCGTAACCGGGGAATCCGGTATCCTGCACGAGGAAATAACCGTTTTCTTTCGCGTAGGCGGCGGCTATCCGGACGGTGTGGTCGTAATTCTGGTCGGTGATGGTGACCCTGGTGCCCGCGATAGAACGGATCGCGTCTGCACGGCAGGCTTTCGTGCCCTGGGGCATGAAAACAAAGGCTTTGCACCCGACGGCGGCCGCCGACCAGGCGACGCCTTTGCCGTGATTCCCGTCCGTGGCTGTAACAAAGACCATATCTTTGATCTGTTGTTTTACTTCGGGAGAGGTGATTTTTCGAAAATCTAACGGTTGGGACAGTCCGATTTTGTCGGCAATCAGTTTGGCGATGGCAAAAGAACTGCCCAAACATTTGAAAGCCTTGAGCCCAAACCGGAAAGACTCGTCTTTTACGAATATTTCCCCTATGCCCAGGGAATCGGCGAGGGTTTTCAAACGGATCAGCGGCGTTTCTTGGTAGCCGGGGATCGTTTTATGGAAAGCATGGACAGCGGCGGCTGTGTCCGACCGGAAGAATGCGGGTAAGGAAGAGGAAAATGCCTTTCCGGAAATAAGGGCGATATCTTGGATCGTTTTATGCATAGGGTATGCTTCCTTTCGAAGTTGTCAGTAAACCGTATACCTGTATTATAATAAATATAGTACATTTTGAGAAGAACGGGCAGAAAATCGGTGATATTGAAAATATAGGGGAGGGATGAGTACCGGCAGCAGGGGCCGCTCCCGCGGCGGCGTATGTATTGAAAGGGATGGCATCATTGCCGGGTGTCCGCATGCATATTAGATATATGTTGTTTAGCAAAGGCAGGCCCGGAATCCCCGAGCCTGCCTTTATTGTTCTGTGGTTTATGTTTGCTATCCGAGCCAGGGCATGCTGATTTCCCGCTGGCAGACGTATTCGAGGACTTCCATGGTCTCGGCATTGTTTTCGAACCAATCGAGCCAGTCCTGCTTGCTCCAGCCTGCCGTATCGGTCTTATCCGCGCCTTCAAGGCCGTCAGCCTGTTCGGGCAGGGCAGACAGCAGACTATCGTTGCCGTTCAGCAGTTCGTCGCAGATGTAGGGAAGTGCCAGATATCCCAGCTCTTCCAGGTTGCCCTGTTTCACTTGCTCCTGCGCGCCCGAGGTGAGCGCGTTGAAGGCGGAGACCCATTCCCCAAGAAGCTTACGTAAGCTGCCTTTTGTTGGACGAATCCCCACGTCTGTCTTAGTTATTAGCATAATAAGAGACATTGTGTATGACGAGGGAGCACCCGCCTCAAGTTTATCTATAACCATCGGAAGATCGCTAAACGAAAGCCCAAACCATTCCGGTGTAAAGCCTTCCCATTCAAAAATATCCAAGTCGGGATAGGCAGCAGCTAAATAACCGCCTCCGTAGTATTTTTCATCAACATATTCCATATACACGTTAAGTATGCTATTAAAGGTATCATCGGTATCCCTATCATAATATAATGGTTTTTGCATTATAGAAGGATCTACAGAAGGATAAGGTTCCACGATGATTTCGCCTGTTTCATGATCGATTTGGATAGTGTTTATTATATACAGCGCAAGATATGGATCCCAGGTCGCATATCCCTCCAAGTTCTCCGGAAACGGGGAAGGTTCGGGGAACAGGCCCGTTTCCGGGTCGCGCACCAGGTCGCCGAGGTTAGTGTATTCCTGCGCCTCTTCATTCCATTCCCAGTCGGAACGGAAAGTGGCGCGGATGTTTTCCTGTAATTTGTAGAAGGGTTCCTCACCAGTAGAAAGCATTGTTTCGGAAGGGTCCTGTGCGTTGGTCGGGGGTACCGTTTCGGCAGTCTCCTGTTCTTCGCCGGCAGAAGAGGGTACCGCGGCAGGTGAAGATTGCGTTGCGCTTTCCGCAGGCACCTCTGCATCTGCGCGAGCCAAAGCATACGCAGCGCTGCCTCCGATGAACAGGAGGCACAGGGCGGCTATACAAAGGCTTTTTATATTTGTGATGATTTTGTTGAACATAGGATGCCTCCTTTAGCCGTAAAAGCAAATATTCCTACTCATATTTTACGGTATTTTGATATGTCTTACAAGATAGTGGAACTTGTTTTGGTTTATGCAGCAGGCCCGGGAATCCCCGGGCCTGCCTTTATTGTTCTGCGTCTTATGTTTTGTGTGCTATTCTAGCCAGGGCATGCTGATTTCCCGCTGGCAGACGTATTCAAGGACTTCCATCGTCTCGGCGTTGTTTTCGAACCAATCGAGCCAGTCCTGTTTGCTCCAGCCTGCCGTATCAGCCTTATCCGCGCCTTCGAGGCCGTCGGCCTGTTCGGGCAGGGCAGACAGCAGACTGTCGTTGCCGTTCAGCAGTTCGTCGCAGATGTAGGGAAGTGCAAAATATCCCAGCCCCTCCAGGTTACCCTGTTTCACTTGTTCCTGCGCGCCCGAGGTGAGCGCGTTGAAAGCGGTGACCCATTCCGCTAATTCCTTCTCTGAACTTCCTTTAGTTGGACGAATTTCCACATCTGTTTTTGTGAGCAGCATGATCAAAGACATTGTATACGAAGGTGGTGCACCGACCTCAAGGGTATCTAAGATCATTGGAAGATCATTAAATGAAAGTCCAAACCATTCTGGCGTGAAAGCTTCCCATTCAAAAATGTCCATGTCAGGATAGGCTATGATAGAAATCATGCCGCCTTCATAATATTTATCTGCGGCATATTTATGATATTTTAAATATGCCGTATTAAATTTAGAGGGAGAATATACATCGTACACAGGCCAATCTTCTCTTGTGGAAATCATCCCTTCAAAGGAATGAAATGTCATTTCGCCTGTTTCATGATTGATATCAATCGTGTTTTTAATATATAATCCAAGATAAGGATCCCAATTGGCAATTCCTTTCAAATCTTCCGGGAACGGGGAAGGCTCGGGGAACAACCCCGTTTCCGGGTCGCGCACCAGATCGCCGAGGTTGGTGTATTCCTGCGCCTCTTCGTCCCATTCCCATTCGGGGCGGAAAGTTTGCAAGATGTTCTCCTGTAACTTATAAGCAGGAGTGTTACTAATTGCAATAGAAGATTTTGCTGAAGTTTTAGGAGAAAAGAGAACAATTATTCCTCCTATAGAAAGAACAATAACTATTAAAATCATTCCGCGAATTCTTTTCATTCTTTTATTCATAAATTCACCTCATTATTGCTTATTTGTAATATGCTTTTGGTCCTCCATAACAGACCCCAATAAATGGGTCTGCGCTTGAGCTATATAATAATTCCACTTCTCCCCATTTAGATATAATGGATGTTGCATAACCATTAGCATCCCATGATTGTACTTTACCAAAATGTCCATCCCGTCCTTGCCCCCAACTGGAGTCTGAATAGTAAATTACTGAAGGATGTTCATTTGCATTGCAGGGCTCAGTATATTGTGTACCAGCCCTATTTGAATAAGCTCCTGTTTTTGTCATAAAGTCATACAATTCTGCTTCAGTAGGGTTAATACCAAAATAAAAGGCTTCTGTAGTTACATCCACTGCGTATGCAGCACAATTATAAACTGCTGTACCGACTCCTCTAAAGCTATTGTTTGAAGGACTGCTATATGTGAAAGTGCTATCGCTATTGGAATAATAATCATTGCTTTCTATGCATATGAATATCGAAGATGGATATGTATCCGTATTTCCGGATGCAGTTGCAGAAAACAGTCTCCCATGTGAAACCCAATTGCCATTACTATAAACTCCCGCTGTGCAAGAGGTATTATCAGGGGTAATATCTGCAGAATAATAAGTTCCTGCATCTGTTAAATTCGCTGACAATTTTATGGTCCCATCTGCTGGATATCTGAAAGTAACGGAAGGTGTGCTTCCTCCCGATACCCATGCTTTAATCGTATATGTCTCATCTTGCAGCAAATATCCGCTACTCGGCCAAACCGCCGTAATCTCCACAGGCTGTTCATATACAATATGCAGTTCCGGCTTATTTGGGGAAGGTGCATCGGAAGAGTAAAATGTCGTCCATTGCATTGTCCCGGATTCTGTTTCGTCCCGCAGCAGGAAGCCGTGGTTGGTGTACGTCCCGTCCAACCATTTTTTTACCAATGTGGTTGCAAACATCCGCCACCAGCTTCCGCTGTCGTTATAGGCATTCCCGGAAGCATAGACCGTCGAATAGTCCGGCCTGTTGTTCCATGTGACCGTGCTGGAAGTCCAACCGTCGGTCACCCTGTAGGCCTTGACCGCGGGAGACAGCCCCGTCCATTCCTTTACCCGCAAATAGGCGCTGGTAACATAGTCGGCGGGGATATTGGTGGGCAGAGTGAACTTGATGTAGGTTCTTCTTGTGTAATAATCGGCATCCCGTCCCGTCCGTATGTACGTATTCAGATAATAATTGGTGTTGGGGTATCGGGAACTGACGAAGGAATCGTACGTGACAGAGGAACCCGTGATCATGACGGATGGGTCGATGACGACGGGAAACGCTCTTTTTGCGTCGGACAGATACGCCGCATCCAATGTGATTTTCAATTGATAAGAATCCTCTTTTTTCACTATAGCACATTTTACGTCCTGTCTCTCTTCCCCACTATCGTCTATGGCGTATAATTGCTTGGTTTCAAAAACGGTTTCGCCTGTTTCGTCCAGGAAGGCTACGTTCCCCTCTGTTTCTTTCGGGGTTAATCCCGCAAAAGACACGTTGAAATAGAATTCATTCTGTTCCGTGGGCTGGTTCAGGACGATATATTCCTTTATGCCGTGCGTTTTGGTCTCATATACCAAGTCTATCCCCGGGTATACGTTTTTATACTGCACACAATTCTCGGCATACGCCATGTCGGCAAGAATCTCATTGTCCAGCGTTTTTGTTTTTGTGCCCTCGACAGCCGCGCCGTCGGCAAGGCCGAAAGAGAGAGATTTCCCCTGATATTCCATCGTTATGATATGTTTTTCCGCAGCGTCTGAAGCGCACCGCACCGTATAATCATTGGCTCCGTTTTTATAGGCATAGTCCACGTTGTCCAGCCGGATGCTTTCAGAGAGGATGCTGTTGTCGATCTCCTGGTAATCGCCGTTTTCGTCCAGGTAATGGACGTCTTCGGCATAGCCGACCCATTCATATGTGCCTTCGGAAACATAGTATGTTTTCGAACTGCTGTCGCGCAATTCCACCAATTCTATTTTCTCCTGCTCTTGGGCGGTGGCCGCTACTGGAACATCCGGAAAGGATGCAACGCAAAAAAGCAAAAGAAGGAGAATGACTGCAATTGGTTTCCTGTGGTGTTTGAACATCGCTTTTCCTCCTTAGGTTTGTCCTGATCTTAGCGTACCCTGTTATTTTTGCCCCGGCAACTGTTTCTACAATACTAGACGTTATTCGACATTTTTCGTGCTTTTTTTGGGGGATAAGCAGACGAAGAGTTTTCCACCTGGTTGCAATCATCGGCGGATATACGATACCGTGACCGTGGCTGACCGACGGCTCCGTTTTTTGTATGCAGGGCAGAAAAAGTGTGACCGGAAAGAAAGGGCACACGGTGGGAGCCTCTTTGTTTTGTAAGGGCGCGGTAGAAAACCGGCCTTCCGGCAGGCAAAAGAAATACGCCTGAAAAGGGATCTCTTTTTGCCCGGGCCTGATGCCCGGACAGGCCGGGCAAAATACGCGGCAAAAAACCACGAAAATAAAAAACAAAAAACAAAGGAAAAAAATGCCGTTCAAAAAGCCGCATGAAACGGAATGTATTGAACAAAAATAAAAAAAGCATTGCCGGAAGGCCGGTTTTAGCAGAAATTAGTAGGCCAATTATAAATTACCAGAGTATAAATTTTTTTCTCGGGGAAATTAAGAATACACGAACGAAAGAACGTGTATGAAAACAAAAATTGTTTTCACAAAATAATTCGGAGGTGAAAAGCATGGCTAACAAGTCATCCAACAAGGCTGTCGTACCCGAAGCAAAAGAGTATTTGAATCAGATGAAGTACGAAATAGCCAAAGAGCAGGGCGTCAACCTGAAACAGGGCTATAATGGCGACCTGACATCCAAAGATGCCGGTACCGTCGGCGGGTACATGGTAAAGAAAATGATCGAACAGTACCAGAAGTAATCTGGCAAATAAGTTTTGAAAAAAGGAGGTGCAACAAAGAATGGATACTAGGAACAGCATGCCCGCTAAAAACACAGCGGCGGCCAAACAGAAGATGGATCAAATGAAGTATGAAATCGCCAACGAGATTGGAGTCAATCTGAAACAGGGTTATAATGGAGACCTGACGTCCAAAGACGCCGGTTATGTCGGCGGCTACATGGTGAAGCGCATGATCGAAGATGTAGAGAGATCGATGGCGGGCAAATAACGCTCTTATGAAATACGAACGGCGGAGAAGAGATTTCTCCGCCGTTTTTGTAACTTTTTTTATTTTACAGTTAAAAAGTTGAATAAGTGGCTAAAATAATATATAATGCGAATTACATATATTGGTATCTATAACACTGGCAGAGCTTGTCGGGAGGAAATCACATGCAGGAATATTGTATCATGACAGATGTCACGGCGGATCTGCCGCCGGAAATACTGAAACAATGTGACGTCGAGGCCCTTCCCATGCCGTTCAAACTGGGGGGAGGAGAGTATACCCACTACGCGGATTTCAGAGAAGTGTCCGTGAATGAATTTTACAGACGTATACAGGCCGGAGAGACCGCTTCCACCAGCCAGGTGACGTATGCTACTTTTGTAAAATATTTTACGCCCTGCCTGGAAGCGGGCAAAGACATTCTGTATATCGCTTTTTCCTCCGCATTGTCGGGTACGTATCAGGGCGCTGTCGTCGCTGCGCAGGAGTTGATGGAAAAGTATCCGGGGAGACGTATCGTATGTGTGGATACCCGTGCGGCTTCCGCCGGGGAAGGCATGCTCATATACTATGCGGCGGCAAAAAAAGCGGAAGGCATGAGTCTGGATGCATTGGCCAGTTGGCTGGAAGAAAATAAGCTCAAAATGTGCCATTGGTTTACGGTAGACGATCTGCACAGCCTGCATAGAGGCGGCCGGATTTCTACGGTATCCTGGGCGGTGGGCAGCATGCTGAAAATAAAACCCGTGCTGCATGTGGACAATGAAGGCAGGCTTATCCCCATGCGCAAGGTGCGGGGACGTAAAAAAGCGCTGCAGTATATCATTGAAAGAGCGATCGAGACAGGGGTGGATCTTGCCGCGCAAACGGTGTTCATCTGTCAGGCATACTGTATGGAGGATGCCCGGCATATAGAAGCTGTTCTGCGGGAACGCGCGGGTGTGAAACAGGTGATCATTACCGACATAGGGCCTATCATCGGCGCGCATGTCGGCCCGGGGACGATCTCGGTGTTTTTCTTTGGGAGAGAGCGGTAAGGTTTGTGCATAAGAAAAGGGCGGTTTTCCACACCGCCCTTTTCTTATGCCTAATGCTATTGTAAACAAGATTAGTCCTGACGTATATAGGAGTACCCCTGGGCGGCCAGTAGCGCAGGGTTCCCCGGAACAGGAAAGATATTTTGCTCGCGGCCGGCAAAGCTGTAATAGGCATCCTCCGCAACGATGATATGATCGCAGAGCTGTATGCCCAAAGGAGCCAGCGCTGTGATGATATCCAGCGTCATGGAAATGTCCTGCCGGCTGGGGGTGGCGGTGCCGCCGGGGTGATTATGGGCCAGAATCAGATGCGTGGCGTTATGGCGCAACGCGACCGCGGCGATTTCCCGCGGGAATACGGGCAGGTTGTCTATGGACCCTTCCGATATGATCTCCGCATGTGTGACGCGATAGGTATGGTTCATGCAAATGAGCAAAAGAGATTCGGTCTGTTTATCCTGCAGGATGGGCAGAATATAGCGGACCGCCATGGCGGTGGTTTCCAAAACGGGCGCTTTTTGCACACGGACGGTCTGTAAATGTTTGGCGATAGAGCCGGTCAAACGGAGCAGGAGGGCCGCATTTCTGCCTACGCCTTCGACTCTGGATAAATCGGCGATATCTGCCGTGAGAACATTGGAAAGCGACCCGAAATTTTTTATCAGCCTGTGTGCCGTTTCGTTCGTATCCCGCCGCGGAATGGCGAAAAAAAGCAGGAATTCCAACAACTCATGGTCGGCAAACCCGTGGATGCCATTTTTATAAAAGCGTTCACGCACTCGTTCTCTGTGGCCTGCATGCATCGTATTATTCCCCGTTTCCTTTTTATCAGTATTCGGTGCATAAGTATAAAATCCTACAAAATCCGACAAATTTTATTTTGGCGCGTTGACAATGAAGCAGGGGCGATACTATACTAATAAGTACAAAAATTTGAAAGAATAGGACGGCAGGCATACTTTTTAGAAAGAGGCAGGGGTCTGCCGCATTCCTGATAATAGGAGAGACACAACGTGAAAAACCTTACAAGTGACGGACTGAGGAAGCTCTATCTGGATTTTTTCAAAACGAAGGGACATGCCGTGATTCCTTCGGCTTCGCTTATACCCGAAAACGATCCCACGGTACTGTTCACAACGGCAGG
The DNA here is from genome assembly GCA_963665505.1 of Christensenellaceae bacterium. GTDB lineage: Bacteria > Bacillota > Clostridia > Christensenellales > Christensenellaceae > QANA01. The sequence goes on along the minus strand of OY762275.1, from coordinate 74,199 downwards.
GATGCAGCCGCTCGTGCCGTATCTGCTGGGAGAAAAACACCCGGCCGGCACCCGTCTGGTAGATGTGCAGAAATGCATGCGCACGGTTGATATCGACGAGGTCGGCGATGCTTCGCACTGTACGTTTTTTGAAATGCTGGGGAACTGGTCGCTCGGAGACTATTTCAAAAAAGAAGCGATCGCATGGAGCTTTGAATTTCTGACCGATGAAAAATGGCTGGGGATTCCCAAGGAAAAGCTCTATTTCACTTGTTTCGCAGGCGATGAGAATGCGCCCCGGGATACGGAGTCTTATCGGCATTGGCGGGATATGGGAGTGGAAGCCAGCCATATCTTCTATCTGCCCAAAGAAAATAACTGGTGGGGCCCTGCCGGCATGACCGGCCCGTGCGGCCCGGACAGCGAGATGTTTATAGACACAGGCAAACCGGCCTGCGGGCCCGATTGCAGCCCGGCCTGCTCCTGCGGAAAATATCTGGAAATCTGGAACGATGTGTTCCTGGAATACAATAAAAAGGCGGACGGCTCGTATGAACCGCTGTCCCAGAAAAATGTGGATACGGGTATGGGGCTGGACCGGACGGTCTGTATACTGCAGGGCAGGGAATCCGTGTACGATACGGATGTTTTCCGCGGTATCCTTGCCAAGATCTCGGAGCTTTCCGGGAAAGAGTACAGGGCGGATAAAGAGACGACCCGTGCTTTCCGGATCGTGGCCGACCATGTGCGCTGCGCGGCTTTTTTGATAGGAGATGAAAAAGGCATCACGCCTTCGAATGTGGACCAGGGGTATGTGCTGCGCCGGCTGCTGCGCCGCGCCATACGCTATGCGATGGGCCTTAATATACAAACGGGCGGGTTGCCGCAAATTGCCGAAAAAGTCATAGAGCAATACGGCAAAGTCTACCCGGAGCTGGTCCGCAACCAGGGAAAGATCCTGCGGGAGATAAGCCTGGAAGAAGACCGTTTTGCCCATACGATTCATCAGGGCATGAAAGAGTTCGAAAAGCTCGTCACGTATTTGAAAGAAAAGAACATCCCGGGTAAAAGTGCCTTCCGCCTGTATGATACGTTTGGGTTCCCGATCGAGTTTACTAAAGAGCTGGCGAAAGAACAGGGATTCACCGTGGATGAAGCGGGCTTCCAGGCGGCATTCGAGAGACACCAGGCGCTTTCGCGTGCCGGTGCAGAACATCGCTTCAAGGGCGGACTGGCCGATACGGGGGCCGTTACGGCGCGCCTGCATACGGCCACGCACCTGTTGTTGGCCGGGCTGAAGCATGTTTTGGGAGACGATACGATCAGCCAGAAGGGCAGCAACATCACGGCGGAGCGTCTGCGTTTCGATTTTAATTTTCCGCGGCCGCTTACAAAAGAAGAGATTTGTGCGGTAGAAGCGTTCGTGAACCGCGCCATAGAAGCGGATGTCCCGGTCGTATATGCCGAGATGCCGTTGGAAGAGGCAAAAAAACAGGGGGCGACAGGCGTTTTCGGCTCCCGGTACGGAAGCGTCGTTAAAGTCTACACGATAGAAGGTTGGAGCAAAGAGATCTGCGGCGGCCCGCACGCATCCGCAACGGGCGAGCTTGGCACTTTCCGGATACGCAAAGAGCAGAGTTCTTCTGCGGGCGTACGGCGGATCCGTGCGACATTGGAGTAAAAAAAGGCATTGCGCGGGGATCGCTGCCGGAAAAACAGTTTGAAAGGGAAAAAAGTATGCGCAAGGTGATGAAGGAATTCAAGGAATTTATCTCTCGCGGAGATGTGCTGAATCTGGCCGTCGGCGTGATCATAGGCACCGCGTTTACGGCCATTGTGAATTCTCTTGTGAATAATATATTCATGCCGTTGTTGGGGCTTCTTACCGGGGGGGTGGATTTTACCTCGCTGACGATACCGCTGGGAAGCGGGGAAGACGCGGCAACTCTGAATTACGGTGCTTTCCTATCGGCGGTCCTGAATTTTCTGCTGATCGCATTGGTTATTTTTTTCTTTATGAAAGGGGTCAACCGGTTACAGAAAATAGCAAAAGCCATAGAAAACGGCGGGGAAAAAGAGAAACCGCCCGCCCCTGTGCAGAAACGGCACTGTCCGTATTGCCAAAGCGAAATAGATCTTACGGCGACCCGTTGCCCGTATTGTACTTCTTTCCTTGACAAACCAAATGACGTGGCGTAAAGTTAAGAACATAAAATTTCTCTAAATCAATGCATTGTTGTTTTGCGTTGCGGATTGGTTTTCAGCCGTATAAAAGCAAACGCAGACGGGATTTTCAATATCGGTTTATTTCAGCGCCTGGAGGAGGGACTGTCTAGGTGGTTTTTGGGGGAAAAAACAGGGGATATGAAAGAAAAAGTACAGCTATCAAACAAAGAGTTTGCTTTCTGGAGAAAAACCGTATTTGTTTTGGCCTTCTCAGCGATCGCGGCGTTGTTTATGCTGATATCCGTACCCTTGCTGGTTGCCCCCGATTTTTATAGATTGGATTTCAGCGAAGCCGTCGTCTTGATGGGAGGGTTTGCATTGGGTCCCATGGCCGGCATACTCATAGAGGCGTTGAAGATTTTTTTGAAGCTGTTGCTCGACGGATCAGACACACTGGTTTTGAGCGGGCTTGCAAACTTCATAATAGGTTGTTCATTTATAGTGCCGGCTACACTTTATTATCGGCGGAACAAAAGCTGGAAAAATGCGTTTATCGCTTGCGGTGTTGGGGTGGGCAGTGTGACACTGGTCAGTCTGCTGCTGAATTACTTGGTGCTTATTCCCGGATATGCGGAATCTCTGGGCGTGGATATACAGACGATCGTTGCGATGGGCACGGAAACAAATCCTGCTATCCGGAATCTGGGAGAATTCGTGTTTTTTGCAACTTTGCCTTTCAATATATGCAAGGCGGCGTTCTCATCCGGGATCGTCATGGTCGCCTACTGGAAAATTGCCCCGATGTTTGAAACGTAAAGCCCGGGCGTATTCGTATAAAAAACCTGAAGCTGGACGGATAAGTTTCAGGAAAACTTTTCCGGTGCCCTTTGGCGGGCCATTTTTTTATTTCAAACTGCAATTTTAAAACTCGAAAAATTCATTTTAGGTATTGTAATCTGTAACAGATTATATTATGATGTATAGAATAATGTAAAAGATTTTCGGAGGATAGGAGCATGCAGCTTTCAAAAAAAGCTTTAGGTATTTCCCCATCGCTTACGCTTGGGATATCTGCAATGGCAAGTGAAATGAAAAAACGCGGGGAGGATGTCATAAGTTTTGGGATCGGAGAACCCGATTTTGATACCCCGGATTATATCAAGCGTGCCGCTGTTTTGGCGATCCAGGAGGGAAGAACGAAATATACGCCGGTTGCCGGCATACCTGAACTTAAAAAAGCTATTTGCGACAGGTATTTTGAAAAATACGGTTTGAAATACGACCCGAGCCAGGTGGTGGTGTCCAACGGGGCCAAACAAGCGCTGTTCAATATTTTCCAGTCGATCTTGAATCCCGGGGATGAGGTCATCCTGCTTGCGCCTTATTGGCTGACGTATCCCGAACAGGTGCGTATGGCCGACGGTGTACCGGTGTTTGTACAATCGCGGGAAGAAGACGGTTTTCAGGCGGATCCCGCCGCGATCGAGGCGGCCGTAACAAAAAAGACCCGGGCGATTCTTTTAAACTCGCCTTCCAACCCGGGCGGCAATGTTTACGGGAAAAAAGTTTTGGAGCAGATCGCCCGGATCGCCCGTGAGAACGATCTGTATATCATATCCGACGAGATCTACGACGAACTTGTATACGATGTCAAGACCATATCGCCGGCCACACTTTCCCAAGATGCCAAAGCGCGTACGATCATCGTCAATGGCGTGAGCAAAACATTTGCGATGACAGGCTGGCGCATAGGCTATGCGATTTCCGACCCGGCACTTGCGAAAGTCATGGCGAGTTACCAGAGCCACAGTACATCCAACGCGTGCTCTATTTCGCAATATGCCGCGTTGGCCGCCTTTCAGGGCCTCAAGGAAGACCTCAGGTGTATGGTGTGCGTATTTGCGGCCCGGGCAAAATTGCTTTATGAGCTGATAAACGAGATACCTGGGTTATCTTGTCAGATGCCTAAGGGTGCATTTTATGTTTTTGCAAATATCAGGCCTGTTTTAGGCAAAAAATATAACGGGCAGACGATCACGGATTCCGTGAAATTCTGCGAACTCCTGTTGAAAGAGAAACTTGTTGCCGCAGTGCCCGGCATCGCTTTCGGTACCGAAGGGTATGTGCGCATTTCGTATGCGACTTCCGAAATGAATATACAGCGTGGGCTGGCACGGATCGGCGAGTTTTTCAAAAATATAGTTTAAATTTTAACGGAAAGTGAGGAAGCAATTTGGAAAACCAGTATAAACGCACAAATCTGCTGCAGGAAAATGACTATGATTATAACCTGCAGGATGTCGAAGAGCCGGTTTTATTCAGGGATACCTACCCTTACGACGCTGTGCCCAAAACCCGCTTCAACCATCGGTTGGTGCCTATGTATTTCCCGGACGAGATATGGATCACAGATACCACGTTCCGGGACGGACAGCAGTCGATGGATCCCTTCACGCCCGAGCAGATAAGGGACCTGTATGCCTTTATGCATAAAATGGGCGGGGAGCGGGGCGTGATCCGGCAGAGTGAATTTTTCGTGTACACCGAGAAGGACAGGAAAGCTCTGGAGCTTTGCATGGAGTTGGGGTATGCTTTCCCTGAGATCACAACGTGGATACGAGCCAGCCAGAAAGATTTTCAACTGGTAAAAAGCATCGGTATCAAAGAGACCGGCATACTCGTTTCCTGTTCGGACTATCATATTTTCAATAAAATGGGGTTGACGCGCAAGCAGGCGCTGGATAAATACCTGGGTATCGTGAAAGACGCCCTTTCGTATGGGATCCGGCCCCGCTGCCATTTGGAAGATATCACCCGCGCCGATTTCTATGGGTTTGTCGTGCCCTTTGTGGCGGAGCTTATGAAACTGATGAGCGAGACGAAGATCCCCATCAAAATGCGTATGTGCGATACGATGGGATATGGCGTACCTTATCCCGGCGCCTCTTTGCCGAGGAGTGTCCCCGGCATCGTATACGGGCTTCGTTTCTACGCGGGCGTGCCTTCGCAACTGCTTGAATGGCATGGGCATAATGATTTTCATAAAGTTGTCGTGAATGCGGCTACGGCTTGGCTGTACGGCGCATCTTCTGTCAACTGCTCACTGCTGGGAATAGGCGAACGCACGGGGAATTGTCCGCTTGAAGCGATGGCGATGGAATACGCGCAGCTTATGGGGGATACCGGAGGCATGGATCTGCGTGTCATAACCGAAATCGCCGAATATTTTAAAAATATCCTGGGCTATCATATAGACGATAAGACGCCGTTTGTAGGCAAGCATTTTAATTCCACCCGCGCGGGGATCCATGCGGACGGCATCCTGAAAGATGAGGAGATCTACAATATCTTTGATACGAAGAAGATACTCGATCGCCCCGTAAGCGTCATGTTGGGGCCGCACTCGGGTGTGGCCAGCATCGCTTATTGGATCAATCACTATTTTAAATTGAATGATCAGGAAAAAGTCGATAAACATAGTGAGCTGGTTGAGAAAATACGGGCCGCCATGGATGCCGGCTATGCCGAAGGCAGAAGCACAATGTATTCCGACGCGGAAATGGAGGCTTTTGTGAAAGCGGCCGATTCGGATATATACCGGAAGCTTTGTCATGCCAAATAAAGCTTGACTCATCGCAAGAGTTCTTTTTTGGAAGAGGGCGGTATAAAAACCGCCTTTTTCTTTTTAAAAAAGTATTGCGGGTTTGGTTTGACTTGCCCAAGCTTTATGGTATATACTATCAATCAAACCCTGTATGTGGAATGGAGGAAAAAAAGTATGGATTTAAAAAAGGAAATTATCGAGATTTTGCGTGATGATGCAAAGATAGAAAACAAAAATATCGCCTCTATGTTGGGTACGACGGAAGAAGCAGTGGCTGCTGCCATACAGGAGTTGAAAGACGAAGGGATCCTTCTGAAGTATACGGTCATTTTGAACACGGAGGAAATGGGAGAAGACGCGCCTGCCGAGGCGTTGATAGAGATCAAAGTGGAACCCAAGGCCGATTTTGGCTATGAGGATATCGCGCGGCGCATCTACAAATTTCCCGAAGTCAAATCCTTGTATCTGATGTCGGGCCGGTATGATTTTTCCATACGGGCCGAAGGACGTTCCATGAAAGCCATTTCAAAATTTGTCTGGGAAAAACTTGCCGTTTTGGAAGGCGTGCGCAGTACCGAGACACTTTTTATTATGCGGAAATATAAGGAAAGCGGGGCTGTTTTGAAAAGCGAAGAAAAAGAAAACAGACTGGTGGTCTCCCCATGAATGTGAAAAATTTTTTAGCGCATTCGGTCGAGACGGTACCGCCTTCGGGAATCCGTAAATTTTTCGACATCGCGAGCGAAATGAAAAATGTTATTTCCATGAGCGTGGGAGAGCCGGATTTTATCACGCCCTGGAATATCCGTGTTTCGGCGATCAATTCCATCGAACGCGGGCAGACGCACTACACTTCCAATAGCGGGGTGCCGGAACTAAGGGACCTGATCGCGGCGTATCTGAAGGATCGCTTTGAGGTATGTTATCCCGCCGCCGATATACTGGTCACAGTGGGCGCCAGCGAAGGACTGGATCTGGCTTTCCGATCGTTGATAAATCCGGGGGATGAAGTGCTGATCCCTGCGCCTTCCTATGTGTCGTACGAGCCGGGCGTCCGCCTTGCGTACGGCGTTCCCGTGCCGATCCCCACATCTGAAGCGGATGGGTTTACCCTTACGCCCGAGAGCATCCGGCGGGTCATCACGGATAAAACCAAGCTCATCGTGATCCCTTATCCGAACAACCCTACGGGTACGATCATGACGCAGGAGCAGATTAAAGCGATCAAACCCGTGATAGCGGAAAATCATTTGTTTGTTATCGCCGACGAGATATATGCGGAACTCACCTATGGAAGAGACCATGTTTCTTTTGCAAAGGGAGCGGAAGACCGCACATTGTTGGTGAGCGGCTTTTCCAAAGCATTTGCGATGACCGGCTGGCGTCTCGGCTATGCGGCCGGGCCGAAGGAAATTATCGCCGCCATGCTGAAAATTCATCAATATACGATGCTTTGCGCGCCCATTGTGAGCCAGATGGCAGGGATCGAAGCGATGCGGACCGAGATGCTGAGCGGATACGCGCAGATCCGGGAAATGGTGCGCAATTATAATAGAAGAAGGATATTTGTCGTGGAAGGATTCCGCGAGATGGGGCTCAGTTGTTTTGAACCGAGAGGCGCGTTCTACGCGTTTCCCAATATTTCCGGCACCGGGCTGACATCGGAGGAATTTTGCCGGCGTCTGCTGATGGAAAAGCGGGTGGCTTGCGTGCCCGGAACGGCTTTTGGACAAAGCGGAGAAGGCTTTATACGCTGCTCTTATGCCGCCTCTATGCAGAATCTTATTGAAGCGCTGAAACGTATAGGCGATTTTGTGAAACAAGTATAAGATTTTTTTGTGATTATCTGTGGGGCGGATGTATAGTCTGCCCTTTTTCTATGGGCTATGCCGGTGGCCCCGTGGAGACGGTCGGACCTGATGGGAGAAAACTGTATGCTGAACGTTGTGCTGGTAGAGCCGGAGATCCCGGGCAATACGGGGAATATAGCAAGGACCTGCGCGGTTGTTGGTGCCGCCTTGCATCTTGTGGAGCCCCTGGGTTTTTCGATTGATGAGAAACATCTGAAGCGTGCCGGGCTGGATTATTGGAGCAAGCTGCAGCTTTTTGTATACCCGGATCTGAAAACGTTTTTCTTGCAAAACAAAGGGCCGTTTTTTTACTTTTCCACAAAAGCGAAAATGCGGCATACGGATGTCCGGTATCTGGATGGAAGCTACCTGTTATTCGGGAAAGAAACGGCGGGGCTGCCCGAGCCGCTGATTTTTTCTCATCCGGAGACGGCCGTACGCATCCCTATGCGCGACACCCTGCGTTCGCTGAACCTGGCGAACTCCGTGGCCGTTGGCGTGTACGAGGCTTTGCGGCAGTTGGAGTATCCGGGTTTGCAGTGATCCGGGGCATAAAATTTTATTGACTGCCGCATAGTTTGTAATTAGAATAGGGTTAGATGCTTTTTCACTGTGTTTTTGCACATAATAAGTAAAAGACACTGTAAAATACATGGTCTTATTTGATTTATAAAGGAGTATAAAGGACATGAACAAGAAAACGATTCAGGATATCAATGTAACAGCGAAAAAAGTACTTGTCCGGGTGGATTTTAACGTACCGCTAAATGAAAAGGGAGAAATTACCGACGAGACGCGGATACAGGCAGCCTTGCCTACGATACAGTATCTGTTGGATCATGACGCAAAGGTCATTCTTTGTTCCCATTTGGGCAGGCCCAAAGGGGAATTCAAGCCGGAATATTCCTTGGCACCCGTAGCGTTCAGATTGCAGGAACTGCTCAAGGCAAAAGTCGTTTTTTCCAAGGATGTAGTGGGCCCCAGCGCGGATGCCGCCGTAGCTGCCATGAAGAACGGAGAAGTCGTATTGCTGGAGAACCTTCGTTTTGAAAAAGGAGAAGAGAAAAATGACCGGGTGCTTGCCAAGAAATTGGCCGGGTATGCGGATATCTATGTAGATGATGCGTTTGGCGCAGTACACCGCGCGCATGCTTCCACCGCGTCGGTACCCATATATCTGCCCGCGGTGGCAGGCTTTCTGATCGAAAAGGAACTCCGCTTTTTGGGTAATGCGGTAGAAAAGCCCATCCGTCCCTTTGTGGCGATATTGGGCGGGGCGAAGATCGCCGATAAGATCGGTGTCATCGAGAACCTTTTCAACAAAGTGGACAGCCTGATCATCGGCGGCGGTATGGCCAATACGTTCCTGGCGGCGGAAGGGAAAGATATGGCGAAATCGCTGGTGGACGAATCCAGTATTGACGTCGCCAAAACGCTGTTGAAAAAAGCCCAGAAACTGGGTGTGAAGATTATGCTGCCCATAGACGTTTTGGCGGCGGATGCATTCGATAACGATGCGAAGATCGTGATCGTTCCTGTGGAAAATATCCCGGCGGGGTATATGGCGCTCGATATAGGGCCTTCCACCCGGCTGATCTTCGCGGAGGAGATCAGCAAGGCCAAGACCATTGTCTGGAACGGGCCTATGGGCGTGGCCGAGATGCCCTCTTTTGCGGGCGGCACAAAAGCCGTGGCCGAAGCCATGGCCAATGCGAAAGACGCCGTTACGATCATAGGCGGCGGAGACTCTGCGGCTGCCGTCAAGCAGCTCGGGTATGCCGATAAGATGACCCATATTTCCACAGGCGGCGGCGCTTCGCTGGAATTTTTGGAAGGCAGGGAATTGCCCGGCATTGCCGCTTTGAACGATAAATAATTGATTAGTATAAAAGCAAAGGGTTTTGGAGGAAAGAATGAAGACGCCGATTATAGCGGGAAACTGGAAAATGAATAAAACGCCTTCAGAGGCGGCACAGCTCGTAAGGGAATTGCTGCCTCTGGTGGCGGATGCCAAGGCGGAAGTCGTCGTATGTCCGCCTTTTATATGCCTGGATGCCGTCAAAAAAGTGATTGCGGGTTCAAATATCAAATTGGGTGCGCAAAACCTGCATTTTGAGAAAAGCGGAGCATTTACGGGAGAGGTTTCGGCCGACATGCTGGCAGAATTGGGCGTGACCTATGTCATTATCGGGCATAGCGAACGACGGCAATATTTTTGCGAAACGGACGCGACCGTAAATAAAAAGATCAGAGCCGCATTGGAAGCCGGTTTGAAACCGATCCTCTGCGTGGGGGAAACCCTCTCGCAAAGAGAGAGCGGCGTGACCGCCGAGTTTGTAGGTATGCAGACAAAACTGGCGCTGTTGGGCCTGACGGCCGAACAAGTGGCCGGTCTTGTCATTGCGTATGAACCCATTTGGGCGATCGGTACGGGGAAAACGGCTACCGCACAGGATGCGAACGCAACGATCAAAGTGATCCGTGATACCGTGCGTTCCCTGTATGGCGCCGCAGCGGACGAGATGCGCATACAATACGGCGGCAGTATGAAGCCTAAAAACGCCGCGGAACTGATGGCGCAGGAAGAGATAGACGGCGGCCTCATCGGTGGGGCCAGTCTGACAGCGGAAGATTTTTCTAAAGTAGTGAAATATCAATAAAGGAATGAAGATGAAAAAACTGACGGCACTTATCATACTGGATGGGTTTGGCGTATGCAAAAATACTTGCGCAAATGCGGTATGTATGGCCAATACGCCCCATGTGGATGCATTGAAAGCGAAGTTTCCGCATACGCTGATCCGGGCTTCGGGTACGGCTGTAGGGCTGCCCGAGGGCCAAATGGGCAACTCCGAGGTGGGGCATTTGAATATTGGAGCGGGCCGTATCGTGTATCAGGAATTGACGCGTATAACCAAAGCCATTGCAGAGGGGGATTTTTTTGACAATCCTGTGCTTGTCGATGCTGTGGAAAACGCGCAGGAAAAAGGGAAAGCGTTGCACCTGATGGGTTTGCTCTCAGACGGCGGTGTGCACAGCCATATAGACCATTTGGAAGCGCTCGTTCGTCTGGCGGCTCAAAAAGGGTTGAAAAAAGTATATATCCATTGTTTTATGGACGGACGGGATGTGCCGCCCGACAGCGGAAAAGGATATGTAGAAGACCTGGAAAACAGACTGAAACAAATCGGCGTGGGCGAGATCGCGACCGTATCCGGCCGGTATTACGCAATGGATCGGGATAACCGCTGGGAACGGGTGCAAAAAGCTTACGATGCGCTTGTGCGCGGGCAGGGATTGTTAAGCGAAAACGCCGTCCAGGCAATGGTGGATTCTTATGCGCGGGGCGATACGGACGAATTCGTGAAGCCCACCGTCATCGTAAAAGAGGGAAACCCTGTTGCGACGATACAAAAAGACGATTCGGTCATCTTTTTCAATTTCCGCCCGGACCGGGCGCGGCAACTTACCCGTGCGCTTACGGAACCGGATTTCGATGGATTTCCGCGGGCCTATTTCCCGTTACACTATGTCACGATGACGCAGTACGATAAGACTTTTACCCATGTGCATGTGGCGTTTCGGCCGCAGACGCTGGTCAATACGCTGGGGGAATATGTTTCGAAAAAAGGTTTGAAGCAATTCCGCATAGCAGAGACGGAAAAGTACGCGCATGTCACGTTTTTCTTCAACGGCGGCGTGGAAATGCCCAATCTGGGAGAAGACAGATTTTTGATTCCTTCGCCCAAAGTGGCGACCTATGATCTTCAACCCGAAATGAGCGCCTACCTTGTGGCAGACAAAGCTGTGGAACTGATCGAATCGGGAAAATACGATATGATGATTTTAAACTTTGCCAACCCGGATATGGTCGGGCATACGGGCATTCTGGAAGCGGCGATCAAAGCGGTCGAAGCGGTCGATACGTGCCTGGGCAAGGTGATCGATGCATTGTTGCGCATGGAGGGCGAAGCGATCGTGACAGCCGATCACGGCAACGCCGAGACGATGCAGGATCCCGTTACGGGATGTCCGTTCACGGCACATACGACCAATCCTGTTCCCTTTATACTGGCGGGCGAACGGTACGTTGGGGCAAAGCTTCGCGAAGACGGTGTGTTGGCCGACATTGCGCCGACGATGCTGGATATGATGGGTCTGGAACAGCCGGAAGAGATGACGGGCCAATCCATGATCGTGGAATAATCATAAAAAGACAGCGTTCGCTGTCTTTTTATGTGGGAAAAAATACGAGCAAAACCGCCGGTCAGCGTTTCCCTTTTTTTCTCTTATGGAAAACATAGATGCCGGCGGCAAGGGCAAGCAGGAAGAAGAGGCAGAAGATCCACAGAGGGATGCCCCATGCTTTGACAAAAAGCAGTTCCCATAGAAATTTCCCGGAGGGTTCTAATAGAATAATCGTAGGTGTCAGGACGATCGCAACGCATAAAAACGCCATGATGAGCGCAAGGGTACGCTTTTTCATTGAAAAATCTCCTTTTGTCCCCGAATGCCCTTATATTGTACCATACGGTTTGGAAAGTGGGCGGGCGAAATAGTAAAATTTTAGAAAAAAAGCGGCAGGACTTCCTGCCGCTTTCCGTTTCGCTTTTTATTTTTTGGGCATGGCGTTGCAGCAAAGGCCTTCCGCATCATGCGCCGCTTCCATAATGGATTCCGACACGGTGGGATGCGGGTGTATGGTTTCGGAGATATCTTCTATCGTACCGCCTTTCTTCATGAGCACGGCGATTTCGCTGATCAGGTCGGTGGCGCGCGGCGCAAAAATCTGTGCGCCCAACACCTTGCCCGTTGTTTTCTGGGCGATGAGCCGGACGACGCCGCTCTTTACGCCCATGACCATAGATTTCCCATTGCCTGCGATATTGAAGGAACCCGTGAGGACATCGTACCCGGCTTCTTCTGCTTTTTCGGCAGTCAAGCCTATGTATGCGATTTCGGGCGATGTATAGATACAGGCCGGTACGACATCGTACGACATTGTGGCGGTTTTGCCGGCACAATTGGCAGCGGCGACCATTCCCTGCGCGACGGCTACATGCGCGAGCTGTATTTTACCCGTGATATCGCCGATGGCATAAATATTGGCGACGCTGGTCTGCATGCAGGCATCGACATCGACGAACGCACGGTTCATTTTGATGCCTGTGTCTTCCAGGCCGATTCCACGGGTACGTGCGCTTCTGCCTACGCTAACGATACAGCAAGCGCCGGCAACGGACTTTTTCTGCCCGCCGAGTTCGTAAGATACCTCTACGCTATCGCCCCCCGCGATATTGGTCACCTTGGCGGAGGTAATGATGGAAACGCCTTTTTTCTTCAGGTCGCGGACGAGAGAGGCCGTAATGTCGGGTTCGACGCCGGGCAATATGGAAGGCATCATTTCCAACACGGTGACAGATTTATCCAATGTGGCGAACAAAGTCGCAAATTCTATGCCTATCACGCCGCCGCCGATGATGACGAAGCTTTCCGGACATTCTTTCATGGTCAGGATATCGTCGCTTGTCAGGACGTTTTTCCCGTCGATACCGGGAATGGGCGGATGTGCGGGCATGGACCCGGTCGCGAGAATGATCTTGTCGGCCGTGACGTCTTTGCCGTCCACATCGATCGTGTTCTTATCTTTGAGTTTGCCGAATCCCTGTATAACGTCCACGCCGTGGGCTTTTTCCAGAGCGCCGACACCGCTGCGCAACCGGGAAACAACAGAGTCCTTATATGCTGCGAGTTTTGTGAAATCGTAGCTTACTTCGCCTACTGAAACGCCGAATTTAGAGGCTTCTTTTGCTTCTTCGAATACTTCGGCCCCGTGCAGTAAAGCCTTGGTGGGGATGCAGCCTCTGTTCAGGCATGTTCCGCCCAGTTCGGCCGCTTCAATAAGCGCTGTTTTGAGCCCATATTGCGCGCAACGGATGGCGGCTTCATACCCGCCCGGACCGCCGCCCAGGACTGCAACATCATAACGATTCTCCATATAAAACTCCTTATAATAAAGAATAATTCGGGCGGTAACCCGTCCGTTTTTTCAATGTAATAAAATGCGGGAGACCTAAATCCTACTTTATGTTAGGATATCAAAGCAACTTTGTCAACATAAACCACCCGCCGTTTCCAACGGGCGGTAAGAGAACGGCTGTAGATATAGGTTTCGCATCATTGACATTTTTTCACCTTAACGATACAATTTAAGAAGGCAGGATTATTTAAGGGCTAAAGGGTGCATAGGGCACAACGCGTTTTTGCTCATGCTCCTTTTGGCTGTCAAAGAATATATTTTTTATTTGTATGGGAGGCAGTATGGCAAATGTTGTGATCATGCCTAAGATAGGCATAACAGTTACTGAATGTATGCTGACAGCATGGCATAAGGACGTGGGGGATTCGGTTAACAAAGGAGATATTCTCTTTTCCTATGAAACGGATAAAACGTCGATCGATCAGGAATCTGAATTTTCCGGCGTACTATTGGACAGGTTTTATGAGGAAGGCGAAGTGGTGGAATGCCTGGCGGATGTTTGTGTCATAGGCGAACCCGGTGAAAAATATGAAAGAAAGTCTGCCGCCCCCAAAAAAGAGACCTCTCAGGCAGAAGCTTCCGTTGAACCGGCCGCCGCACCCGCGGTAGTGCAGGAAACCGCACCCGCACCGGCGAACGCAGGCGCACCTGTTTCTCCGCGCGCGCGGACATTTGCCAAACGCCTGGGCGTAGAAGACTTTTCCGGCATCGCACCGACCGGTCCCGAAGGCAGGATCGTTGCGGCCGATATTGAAAAGACGGCGGCGAACAAGCCGGCTGTGTCCCCGCAAGCGGCGTTGCCCAAGACGGAAGGAGCGGCGGCGACTGTTTTTTGCACCACCTATACGGAAAAGAAACAATCCAATGTGCGCAAAGTCATCGCGCGTGCGATGGGTTCTTCTCTGCGCGATATTCCGCAGCTTACGCTGAATGCAAGTTTTGATGCCACCTCCATACTCGAACTGCGTAAAAAATTCAAAGCGGCTGTAATGACCGAAGAATTCAAAGGCATTACATTGAACGATATGCTCGTACACGCCGTTTCTAAAGTGCTGCCCGATTTCCCCGCGCTGAACGCACACCTCGTGCAGGATACGCTCCGGGTGTTTGACCATGTGAATGTGGGTGTGGCGGTCGATACGGACCGCGGCCTGCTGGTGCCTGCGGTCACGATGGCCGAGACCCGCTCGCTGCTCGGGATTTCCAAAGAACTCAAAGTCGTCGTTGCGGCAGCCAAGGCGGGGAACATTAATCCCGATCTGTTGAATTGCGGTACCTTTACGGTGACCAACCTTGGCTCCCTTGGAGTAGAGAGCTTTACGCCCATTATAAACCCGCCGCAAACGGGTATACTTGGCGTGGATGGAATTATTTATCGCATGAAAGCCGACCAGACGGTCTACCCGGCTATGGGGCTTTCCCTTACGTTCGATCACCGCGCGATCGATGGGGCGCCGGCAGCCAAGTTCCTGCAGACGGTATGCTTGTATCTTGAAAATTTTGAACTCATGCAAATGAAATAGTTTGATACATATAAGGGAGGAAGAAAATGCCTAGATCACTTTTTGTAGACCCAAACGAAATGCGCAAACCCGGCAAGATAACGTTTGCCGACATTCCTGTAAACCAGTATTCCAAGACGGTTGAGGAAGAAAAAGAAAACTATACGAAAGAAGATTTCCTGCGTATTTATCACGATATGTTCGTGATACGCACATTTGAACTCATGCTTTTGGATATAAAGCAGAAGGGGCAATATGCGGGGAAGAATTATACATATCCGGGGCCTGCCCACCTTTCTATCGGGCAGGAAGCTGTCGCCGTGGGCGAAGCATACCATCTGGGGATGAATGACTTTACGTTTGGCAGCCACAGGAGCCATAACGAAATCATCGCCAAAGGCCTTTCGGCAATCTATAAGCTTTCAGATGAGCAGCTTATCTCGATCATGGAAAATTTCCTGGGCGGAGAGCTGTATCGGCTTGTAAAGGAACATTGCCCCAACAATGATGTGAAAGAAATGGCAAGGAATTTTTTCCTGTACGGCGCGATGGCTGAGATATTCGCCCGCGAGGCAGGGTTTCTCCGGGGGCTGGGCGGCTCGATGCACGCGTTCTTCCAGCCGTTCGGTATTTACCCGAACAATGCGATTGTCGGCGGGTCTGCCTGTATTGCGGCAGGTGCCGCGCTGTATAAGAAATCCAATAAGAAAGACGGTGTTGTCATCGCCAACCTGGGCGACGGCTCCCTGGGCTGCGGCCCCGTGTGGGAAGGGATCAACTTCTCCGCGATGGACCAATACCATGAACTCTGGGAAGCGCCTTATAATAAGGGCGGCTTGCCCATCATCTTTAACTTTGCGTCCAACCATTACGGTATGGGCGGCCAGTTAAAGGGCGAAACGATGGCGTATGGCATGCTGGCGCGGTTTGCCGCCGGCGTATCCCCGACAGAACTCCATGCGGAACGCGTGGACGGGTTCGATCCGCTGGCAGTTATAGATGCCTATGCGCGTAAACTGCCTTTGGCCAAAGAAAATGGTCCGGTCCTGCTGGACGTGGTAACCTATCGCTTCAGCGGCCATTCGCCTTCCGATGTGAACGCGTACCGTTCTTCCGATGAGATCGAAGCCTGGGAAGCGCAGGATGCGATCCCCGCGTATGCGAAGAAATTGGTCGAAGCCGGCGTTTGCACAAAAAAAGAAATAGAAGATATACAGGCCGCCGTTATCGCAAGGAACGAAATGATTTTCCGCCTTGCCTCAGATCCGGCCGTTACGCCGTATTATGATTTGGAGAAGACCCCGCACCTGATCGAAGACGTCATGTTCTCTAACGGATATGTCGAAAAAATGGAAGACAGGCCGGCGGAGATTCTCACCCCCAAAGAAGAGAACCCGCGTGTAAAGCAGATCGCGAAGAAGAACCGTTATGCGTACGATAAAGACGGCAAAGAAATCGCCGCGATCCGCCTGTACAGCATCCGCGATGGTCTGTTCGAAGCGATTTTTGATAAATTTTATGTGGATCCTACGCTGGTGCTTTACGGGGAAGATGTTGCATATTGGGGCGGCGCGTTTGCAGTTTCCCGCAATATGGTCGATTCCGTGCCGCGCCACAGGCTGTTCGATTCGCCTATTTCCGAGGCGGCCATCGTAGGCAGTGCGGTAGGCTACGGTATGTGCGGCGGCCGCGCCGTTGTAGAACTCATGTACGGCGACTTCATCGGCCGTTGCGGCGACGAAGTGTTCAACCAGCTTTCCAAATGGCAGGCAATGAGCGGCGGTGTGTTGAAGATGCCGGTGGTCGTTCGCATATCCGTCGGTTCCAAGTACGGCGCGCAGCACTCGCAGGAATGGACGTCGCTTTGTGCGCATATACCCGGCCTCAAGGTCGTTTACCCCGTAACGCCTTATGATGCGAAAGGCATGATGAACGCGGCGCTTGCCGGGACAGACCCCGTCATGTTTTTCGAAAGCCAGAAGATCTACGGCATGGGCGAACGCTTTGTAAAAGAGGGTGTGCCCGAGGGATATTATGAAGTGCCCCTTGGCGAACCCGTAATCCGCAGAAGCGGCGACGATGTGACCATCCTGACGATTGGGCCGGCCTTGTATACTGCTTTGGAAGCGGCCAAGGAACTGGAAGAGAAATATGGCGTACATGCCGAAGTCATAGATGCCCGCAGCATCGTACCATTCAACTATGAATTGGTTGCGAAGTCAGTCGAAAAGACCGGCAAAATCTTGCTCGCAAGCGAAGCGTGCGAACGCGGCAGCATTCTGAACGATATGGCGACGAAGATCTCCGAACTTTGCTTCGACTATCTGGATGCCGCGCCGTATGTGCTGGGTTCCAAAAACTGGGTAACGCCTTCTTCCGAATATGACCAATATTTCTTCGTGCAGTCCGATGACATTCTCGATGCCATCAACGAGAAACTGCTTCCCCTGAAGGGAAGAGAAGGTAACCCTGCTTTCCGGAAAGCGGAACTTCTCCGCAGAGCGGAAAAAGGTGTTTGATCGTTAAACTAAAAAGGAAGGCAATTGCCTTCCTTTTTTTATATGCACCGATTGATTCCTTAGGTAAAATAAAGCAAGAAAAAAAAGAGCCGAAAGGCTCTTTTTTATTCTTCTGTTTTAGTACTTTCGTTGGGATCGCTGTCTTTTGGGTCGTCCGATGGATAATCTTCTGCCAGCAATGCTTTTGCCTCGTAAATGTCCGCTTCTTCCACCGTGCGCAAACGTTGTAAGATGCCGCGGGAACTGGCCGCCGCATTTTCGAGATTGTTGGAGGCGGCGCGCATACTTTTCTTGGTAGATTCAAGATTTTTAGAAAACATCCCGAAGGATTTTTTGATTGCGGACAGCAACTTCATGATATTAGCCGATTGCTTCTCCACAGCCAATGTACGGAACCCCATTTGCAGGCTGTTCAAAAGTGCTGCCAGTGTAGAAGGTCCCGCCAGAAGGACTTTTTCATCCCGTTGGAGACGGTAAGCCATATCTTCGGCTGCAAGGAGGGAATACATCCCTTCGGAGGGGACGAATAATACGGCAAAATCTGTTGTATACGGGGGAGAGATATACTTCTTCCGGATACTTTTGGCCTGTTCGGTCACGCTTTTTATAAGGTCTGTTTTCGCCGCTGCCAGCATGGCCGGGTCGGAAAGTTTTTCGGCCTCCACTACCGCAAAATACCGATCCATGGGGAATTTCGAATCGATGGGCAGATATACGTTCTCGCTGCCCTGGCCGGGCAGTTTGACGGCAAAATCGACCCGCTCGCGCCCTTCACCGACCGAGAACTGGGTCTCATACTGGGTGGGCAGCAGGATATCCTCCATGATCGCCCCAAGCTGCACTTCGCCCCATGTACCGCGGTTCTTGACGTTGGAAAGCACGTTTTTCAGGCCGGAAATATCGGCCGCCATCGTGCGCATTTCGCCCATGCTTTTATAAACCTGTTCGAGCTGCGTACTGACAGATTTGAAGGAATTGTCCAGTCCGGCCGAGACTGTCTCGGAAAGCTCTTTGTCTACCGTGCGGCGTATCTCCTGCATGCTTTTTTCGTTTTCGGCGCGCATCCCTTCCAGGCGGCGGTCCAATGTAAGGCGCATATTTTCCAGGTTGGATGCGGTGATCTCGGATATTTTGGCCGTCGTCTCAAGGGAGCGACGCCCCAGCCCGTCCAGCTGTGTGGCGATCTCCTGCCGCATGTTGGATTGTTCCTTGCCGTTTTCTATGCGCGAGGCGCGCAGCTCTTCGCGCAGTACGCCCGCCGTGTCCGCCGGTTTCCGCAGAAGAAGGAGCAGCAAAAAAATCAGGTTTATGCCCAACAGCGCGCAGATCAAAATCAAAAGCGTATCATTCATGCTTCTTTTCTCCTCATATTAAAATCATTATACCATCTATACCGTTTACGCTCAATTGCATGTTATAATAAAACCAAATCATTGGGGAGGGACAGGTATGCTGGAACAGGGCGGCCTATACGAAATGACCGCAGACGATCTTTCGGTGGAAGGAGCAGGTATCGGCAGGATAGAAGGAGTCGTCGTATTCGTGCCCGGTCTTTTGATGGGCGAACGCGCCCGTGTGAAGATCACCGCGCTTTTAAAAAGGAGCGCGAAAGCGGAACTGATAGGGCTGCTCTCCCGTTCGGAGGACCGCGTGTTGCCGCCCTGTCCATTTTTTCCCCGCTGCGGGGGTTGCACCATGCAGCACCTCTCGTATGCCGGGCAGCTCGCCTATAAACAGAAGCATGTGGAAAACTGCCTGCGAAAGATCGGCGGGATAGATGCGGCGGTGCGGCCGGTCCTCTCGGCGGGAGAGCCGCTTGGTTACCGGAACAAAACGCTCTTCCCCGTACGGGAGGAGGACGGCCCTAAGGCCGGGTATTTCGTGGCGGGCAGTGGCACGCTGCTGCCCATAGATACCTGCCTCTTACAAAGCAACGAGGCAAACGCCGCGCTGAAAATCGTGCAGGAATGGATGCAGAAATATTCTATCGTGCCCTATGACCCGGCGGCACACAGGGGTCTTGTGCGCCGCCTGCTGTTCCGCCAGACTTCCCAAGGCGATCTGATGGTGGGCCTTGTGATCAACGGTGAAAACGTGCCGCATGCGGATGCGCTGGTAACGGCGCTTTGCGCGGCGGAATTACACATAAAAAGCATAGTGGCCTGCATCAATAAGAAGCGGGGCGCCGATATTTTACAAGGCCCTATACGGGTGTTATTCGGCAGCGATGCGCTGCGGGAAGATATCAACGGGCTGGCGTTTGAAGTTTCCGCCAAGACGTTTTTGCAGGTCAATCATAAGGGCGCCGAGTTATTATATAAGGCCACACTTGATCTTGCGGGCCTTTCCAAGACAGACAGAGTGGTGGACCTCTACTGCGGGGCCGGGACGATCAGCCTGCAGGCGGCGCGGCGGGCGGCTTATGTATACGGTGTGGAGATCGTAAAAGCCGCCGTGGAAGATGCGCGCCGCAACGCCGCGTGCAATGCGATATCAAATGTGGAATTTATCTACGCGGACGCAAAGCAGGGAATGGCGGCGGTCATGAAAAAAGAACCCAAGATCGACGTTGCGATTCTGGACCCACCCCGCCGGGGCGCGGATGCCGCCGTGGTTGCCGCGCTGCTGGCCAGTGCGCCGGAGAAGATCGTTTATATCTCCTGCGACCCGGCAACGCTTGCACGTGACCTTAAAAAATTGACGGCAGGAGGCTATGCCGTCCGGGCTGTGCAGCCGGTGGATCTTTTCCCCCAGACGACGCACGTTGAGACGGTAGTATTGATGTCAAGGGTAAAAGAGTGAGTGTGTGAAAAGTCCAGTAAATAAGGGCTTTTCGAGGTTTGAGAGAAAAGAACCGAAGTGTGAAAATCGCAAAATTATCGCTCCGTGGGAACAAGTCCAAAGGCATGATTTTAAACGCGACAGAGCGATTTAGATGTCAGTGTTTGACGAGTGGTCGATTTAGATAACATGGGTTCGCGAGTGGTCGATTTAGATGTTTTTTAGATTTTGATGAGGTTGTGTGGTCAGGTTGGATGTTGGTTAAAAAGTGTATTTTGGGAATTTCAATATAAGCTAGTGTGGTGAGGAATATTTATGGATTTCAAGGCGATAGGATGGTTTGAGAGAAACTACAAAAGGATTTTAGCAATCGTTGTTATTTCTGTTTCAATAGGTGCAGTGTTTTACTATTTTTCTCTTCAAGACAAAAGTGATACATTTATTGCTGCGTCTGTTTATGCTTTGTTTCTATTTTTTGCAGGCATCTATATGAATTATATGAGCAACAAAATTGAAGATAAACTCCAAGATCGTATTGAAATTTACCTCAATCTACAACGAGTTCATGGCTTTTTTAAAGCTACTTTAAAAGAAAAGACGTTAGATTATGATGCAACAGAACGAGCAATTATTTCATTTCAGGTTTTTACAAGTCGTACTGAAAACATGGAGAAAGAGGAAATTGCTCCGTATATTAAACAACGTGGAATAAAATTCGATGCAAAAGAGCTTGAAATAGAAAATATCTTTCTCGAGCTATATTCGAAATTATCAAAATCAATAACCGAAATAATTGAGAGTTATATCAGGGATAACAGCATCCCGATTAATTGTAGGTATGTAAACGTACATGACATATTTAACTTTAATCCGGATTTATGGTGCAAAGAGTATTTGAGTAATTATGAAACTGATGGCAAAAACATGGCAAATTATATATATGATAAAATAAATGGTTTGAATGACGAGTATTCAAAGTTGGAAATGCTTAGCATAAAGGTTTCCAAACTCTATTTTGGTTATTTCCACAGGGCAAAGCAGAATATAAAGCAAATTGAAAAGATGTACGGTCGCAAACTCCAATACATAATTTCTCAACAACGTGAGATTCAGGGTAATTTCGATTATTTGTATCAACTTCTTAAGGAGATGGAGAATCGCATGGAACTCCAAATAGATGAGCATGATTCAAAAATTGAAAATTATGTGGAATGTCTTGAGAGAATAAGTGAATCAATTGATAGTTTGTGCTCTGGCGTAGATGAAATTAAAGACATAGTCTTAGGATTAGAAGATTAATGTTCAAGATATGAGAGCAAGGCACCCTACGTATAATTCGTAGAGTGCCTCGTTCGTTTTCAACCTTATTCATTTACATCCACAGTTACGCCGGACTTGAATTCTATCGTGAATTTGTCCTCGCAGATGGTGACCTTTTCAACCAGCCGCCGGACAGAGTGGCACACCCACATGACGTTGTGTGGTCGTATTCCGTCAGGGCGGTGGGTGCTTCTCGGAAGTTCGTTAATTGACTTGTTTCCATGAACAGTAAATAGTATAATCACGCTGTAGACATTTTCCCGCAAGCAGATAAGCTTGATGGATATATTTCCGCGTACGGATTTACTATATAAATCGATCAATCTGATGCTATCGTTCCACGTTGAGACGGTAGTATTGATGTCAAGGGTAAATTGATAATAACAACATGCATACAGGAGATGATTTTATGAAAATAATTGAATGCAATGAAAACCAATTTGTTGACGATTTCTTCCCTTTAATTGTAGATTTGTGGTATGCCGATAAATATAACCCCAATAATAATCAGCATGTAGAATGGGTGAACCGAAAAATACATGCTATATTTAATGATTTTAGTGTGGCTTTATGTGCATATACCGATGAAAATAAGCCTATAGGATTTTTCTGGTATAAACACGATACGGGTCTGGAGGGGGTAAGTTTCACAGGAAAAGACGCACATATTATTTCCTGCGGATTATATAAAGAATTTCTAAGGCAGGGCATTGGAACATTGCTGTTAGAAGAAATATGTATAAGAATTAAGAGAAACGGTGGAGAATGTCTCTACACAGATACTTATACAGCAAATGATGATGCAATGATGTTCTATATCAAGCGTAAATTTATCCCTGTTGCATTATTGCCTGGACTTAATGGTGTAGATGATGATGGTCAGGTATTTATGTATAGAAAGATATAATAACACAAAACATTCTACGGATATATACAAAAATGTACTCAAGACATCAAACTGACGGGCTCGTTCCACGTTGAGACGGTAGTATTGATAACGAAGAAAAAATAACGAGTGTGTGAAAAGCCTAGTAATACTGGGCTTTTTGCGTATTTGTGATATAATTCTATTGTGTGAAAAATGGAAAATTATAGCTCCGCGGGAATATGTCCACATAAGAGGATTTGATAGTTAAGTGGTCAGTTTAGACGTCAGAGCTTGATGAAACAACAGTTTAGATGTTTTTCGGATTTTTAGAGGTTGAGAGAGCAACTTAGATGTTGACGTAAAAAGCTGTTTAGAGAATAGTTTCTATATGAACAGGAAGGGTGGTTAAATGGATCTAAATAGAAATATAACATTGAAATGTGGAGTCTGTGGGAATACAAATTTTGAGTATGATGATGAGAGCTATAGCTCTATAGAGGAAGCTGAACAAGTTAAATGCTCGGTTTGCAACAAAATATATACGCAAGAAGAATTAAAGGAAGCAAATACAACCTTAATTAATAACACAGCCGAAGAATTAGCGAAAGAGGTGCTAGAAAAAGAGTTGAAAAAGTTAGGATTTAAAATTACTGGCAAATGAGGGATTTAGATGACGTTTAATTGGGAAGTTTCGGTTGGTGATATTATCGCATTTATTTCATTGATTGGTTCGATTTTGATGTTTGGATTAACAAGTAAAAAACAAAAAAGAACTAAAGACTTTGCGCAAAATGCAAATGCATACAATGATTCTGCGAAAAAATATTATGATTTGATGGTGGAACAGATAAAAGTTGAAAAGCATAATTATGGTGATAACGGTTTGAAGGCAATAGCTAAGCAAGCTTATTGTGATGCAAATATTGTTAAGATTGGTAGTAACAAATGGATTCTAAAAGTATTTAATAAAGGGAATGCAAACGCAACAGATGTTTCATTCAAATATTTAATTGAAAATGCACCTACTATAACCGGAAAGGCTTTTCCAATAAAATTACTAGAACCGCAAAAGAATGTTGATTATCACTTGCTAATACATATGGGATTGAGTAATGAAAGTTGGAAATATGAAATTACATGGACAAATGAGGATGGAACGCCAGATAGTAAAAAAGGTATACTAACGCTTCCTCTTTCATAATGAGATTTGAAGATAGTAGACTGGAAATGCTGAGTGTGATTTGCCAAATGGTTTAGAAAGATAAGATTAGGACAAAGAAAGAGGTGAGGAGATAATGATATGTGCTTATTGTGGACAAGAAGCCAAAGGGACAAAAGAGCATATTATATCTTGTGCAATACTGGATCTTTTTCCGGAGTGTTTTGCTACTATTGATAGTATTAGAGGCAAAGTTCATTTAGCGGTTCTTGTAAATCGAATTTTTGAATATACAGAAAAACTGGCGAAAGATAATTCTATCGAGCTTACGGAAGAAGAACTTAATACGCAAATATCAGAGGGCACAATCCCTAATCTGCAACGATATCTCAAGGCTCAAAAGAGAATTTTTGAAACAGCTGCATAACTACAATAAGAGAGCAAGTCACCCTTATAGACATAATAATCCTTTAGGGCGACCCGCTCTCTTATTCATTTACATCTACAGTCACACCGGATTTAAATTCTACGGTGAATTTGTTCTCGTAAACGGTGACCTTTTCAATCAGCCTCCGGACAAGCGATTCGCCGTATTCGGTCAAGGCGGTGGGTGCTTCACGGAAGTTCGTTCATTGACTTGTTTCCATGAACAGTAAATAGTATAATCACGCTGTAGACATTTTCCCGCAAGCAGATAAGCTTGATGGATATATTTCCGCGTACGGATTGACCTTATAAATCGATTAATCTGATGACCTCGTTCCACGTGGAATGCTGTTGCTTGCTTGAACGTATGTCAAGTGTTGAAAATAAAGGGATTTAAGCACATTGCCAATAGCCATAAGTATTCGGTTTTTATTGTTATTTCAAAACCTCCGTTTGGCTACCTGTATTTCGTTTTGGCACAGAACTATCCTGCCGCCACAACAAAGGTTTTTTTATTTCCGTTGAGCGGTTTGTGGATATAGTAATATGAAATTTGTCTTCACTTCATTTGCTTTTCAAAACGGAAGAAATAATCTCCCCCCACCATGTCTTCGGGTGTGTTGGGATCTTTGTGATGGGGATTAAAAAATTCAACGATGTGAAAGCCACAGCAATTCACATAAAAATGAATATTTCGCTTTTCAAAATATGGGGTAACGGTTTCCCAAACTTTTGTGTCAGGGTGCAGCCTTTCAAGCTCTTTCCAAATGGCCTGTCCCACACCACGACTCTGCGTTCCATATTTCACATAGAGAAAATCAAGATGATTGTGCTGTGCTTCCTCGTCAATTACAACGACTGCACCGCCGACTATTTCACCATCTACCATCGCTTTGAATGCGATTGACCCTTTGGTATTTAATGAACGGTCGATATCCTCTTCGGGAAGTATCTCTGCATCCAAATCAGAAAACTCCGCTGCTGCTCCTTTTTGGAAAGCCTCTTGCATATCCTTTTTGTAATTTGCCAAATCTTCTTGACTGATAGGCAATAGCTTAAAATTCATATTGTATACTCCTTTTTGTTAATAATGATACCTTTTTCGTTTTGCGATAAGGAATACTGCCGTAAACACAACCGCCATTATTTCGGCCACAACAATGGAAAACCAAATATCATCAATTCCCCAAATCATGGGGAGAATCAAAACTGCGCTAACCTCAAACACCAATGGATGTAAGAATCATCATAGCAATGGACAGAAGTGTAAATTTTATCAGTTTACCGTAGGTAAAACGATCTGAAAGCTGTATCGTCATGATTTCTTTGCCTGTAACGCCCCGATTTGCTTACGGAAACAATCTGCGTATTTTTCCATCAGATGAATGTAGGTGTTGATTTCTTCTGTTGACCAAGATTCAAAAGCCTGTACTTCCACTTCATAGAGCTTCGCTACAGTCTGATTCACATATTCCTTGCCCTTTTCTGTTAGGACAATTTTTTTTGCTTTGCCTGTGTACTGTTCCAGATATAGGATGCCATCAGCCTCTAACCCTCGAATAGCCGAGTTTACCGTCTGCTTGCTGATTCCAGATTTCTTATAAATGTTGCTGAGCAAACAAATTTCGCCCGTGTCGTAGATAGTATACAAGACAATACAAACACTGTCGGTAATACCCAGCTTTAAAGAAGCCTGATGATACAGTGCTTCCATTTCAGAAGTCAAATAATTGATTCGATGGATTTCGTCAAATCTTTTTTGGTTCATTATGATACCTCCAAGTACGATTTCGTACCTTTGGGATTATAGTACGAATTCGTACTATTGTCAATAGGACAGTAGATATGTTGTTGCGAGCTTCGGTACAAATATGGACTTTTCAATTTCGGTGATAAGAACAAGTCAACATAAAGCTGATTTTTTATATAAAAAATTGCCCCTTACAGAATGTAAGAAGCAATTTTCATATCCATATTCATTTGCTTTATGTTATTTCAAAATGAGTAAGTGCATCTTTAATAGCATCTACTTGAACAGGTGTGGGATGTTTTCTTGGATTTTTTAATGTTTCAACCGCATTAGGAGCATCGTACATTGGCAAACCTAAACTGCGTTTCACCTCAGCAATATATGCTGTATGGACTTTGAATTCGTATTTTTCAATGATATACTCTTTTATCATTTTGTAAGTAGTTCGTGGTTTTGGCTTGTATGCGTCTGCCCTTTGAGCTATATTATTTAGGGTAAGCCTATTATGCATGGTGTCAATCTTGCCGGTATCATTCCATCCCCGCTTCCAAAGTCTACAGTTATGTTAATGTAGCTATCTGGAGCCTTGTGGGACTTATGTAATACCGCTGAGACGGTGGTATTGATGGAAAAGGTTAATGAGTGATAAGCTCGAGAAGGCTTGATTTTCAATCCTGTGACAGGGTTGTATGGCTGAGCTAGATGTCAGGGGTCGTGTGGTCTTGTTAGATGTTTTGGTAAACGGAATGGGCAGGATGGATGTTTATTGAATTAGGCGAAACTATATGATATGACTTGAACAAAAATCCATGATAATTAGCGAATAATTCTGGAGGACCTATGAATTTGCATGACATCGTTAAAGGGTTGTTTTCATCAAAGCGTGAAGGCGGATATTGGGATTTTAAGAAAGACTGGTATGACGATAAAGGCGAGTTACTCCTTGATGTTCTTTGCATGGCAAACAATCTGGAGGATAGGGACGCTTATATCATCATTGGAGTCGAAGATTCCACATGGAGTATTAAGGGAGTTGAATCGGATCCAAATCGTCTACCGCTTAGAAATCTATCACAAATCATTTCTAACAAGAAGTATGCAGCGTATGCTCCAGAGGTGGATTTGCAAACGATTTATCTCGATGGACATGAAGTAGATGTTATAATTGTCCACAATACACTTCATACTCCATATTATTTGACAGAACGATTCAAAGACCGTAAACCCGCTGATTCTCATACAGCTAAAGCTATCGAAGCTGGAAAAATTTATGTCAGGCTGAATGATCGCAAGGCAGGGATCGGTGAAATTACTCCATACTGGTGTCTTGAGCATTTATGGGGGAAGCATTTTGGACTTAATCAGCCAATTCTTAAGAGGCTTAATGTGCTCCTTGATGAACCACAGAAATGGGTTTTTGATTGGGGAAATAAGGACTATGCATATCATACAGAACACCCGGAATTTCGAATGCAGAAAATCGGAGATTTTAAGCAAGGATGGTGGCCAACAGCGGCCTTTTATGCACATCCAGTTATGCATTTAGCTCAATTAAACATCATGTACCATAGCACAATAATATATGAAACAGAGATATGGGCATTTGATGAAATTAGAAAATACCTGCCAAAAGCGACAAACAACTGTATAAACGGAAAACCGGATTACTGGTATTCATATTATCAAATGGACACAATTGAAGGGAAGATGCTGGCTATTTTTACGGATGGCAGCATGGATATATCCAGCCGGGAACCGAACTATAATCAATTTCTGATCTTTGGGGACGAAAAGGAAAGAAAAGACTTTGATTTATATCTTGATGAACATTTTGAAGACTATACAGATGACCAGATTGCAGATAAATACAAATATCAGATTGCTGAAGATACCACAACCAATTGCGGTGGACTAGTATATTCAGCTTTAATGGTGGCAAAAGTTGCTAAGATTTATGGAGATTGGAAACAACGTTCACAAAGCATAGAGAAAATAAAATAGGCTCAAAAACATGACTATCGTTTTGATGAAATAATAAATATATAATTTAAAAGCCTGAAACAGAAGATCCAGACAGCCTGCTCTTATTCGTTTGTATCCACGCCTACGCCGGACTTTAATTCCGCCGTGAATTTATCCTTATAAACAGTAACCCATCAATCAGCCGCTGGACAAGCGGCCCGTCGTATCCGGTTAGATGTCAGCGGTCCGCGAGCGGTCAATTTAAATGTTTCTAGATCAAGATAAGTAGTATCCATTGACGCGCTCACTAAAAAATCTTATTATCTTATTATAGTACATATATTATATCATTTATTGCAACTGGGCATATCAATCTCAAACAAACTTTGTAAAGCGCTTATATTTTCAGAGTAGGGAGACGGGAGGAAAAAAAGGTGCGTCTTGCTGTTTTTATCGTTCTTTTAATTACATGTTTGGTCCTGCTGGCGCCATCCGCATTGGCCGTTACATTCCGAACGACCGTGATGGATGTATCCGTCATCACGGAAGAAACGACGTGCCTGTTTACCGTGGGATGGGAGCGCGGCGATATGAAGGTAACCCTCATCGCGCCGGACGGCACGCGGATCCCGCAGGATGACCCGCCCGCAGGCGTCAGGGTCGCGTCCAGTGAGCGTATCGTCATATTCCGGGTGGAAAACACGCAACCCGGGCTCTGGAAAGCGGAATTGCAGGAATATGACAACGGCCATGTCGGCATCATCGTCCAGAAGCTGATCCAGCCCCTGATGGTGGAAGGCGTAACAGCGCAGCAGGACGGGAACGACATCCGCGTGAATTTTTCGCTGAACGGCGAAAAGGATAAAAGGTGCGAGTACGACGTGTACCTCACGCTGGACGGGACATACCAGAACGGGCGGCTCCTTGCAAGCGGCACAACAAAGACCGGGGAGGCGGTGAGCCTGCGCTGCCCGGGCGACAGTGTGAGCAGCTATGATGGTTGGTATATCACCGTCTACGCCGAATGCGATTTGGATGGGTTCACGGATTTTCATTCCGCAACCTCCGCGCCCTTTTCATTCGCCAACCCGGATGCGCCCGGACAGGTTATTGCGCTCAAAGCGACGCTGATCGACGAAGGGGTCCGCGTCGAATGGCAGCCGCCGGAAGAGGACGTGAGCGGCTACCTCGCGGTACTTTATGGCGAGGACGGCGCCGTGGTGCACTCCGTATCGATGGATGCCGGCGAGACGCAGGCGATCCTTCCTTTTACCGAAATGGAAAAAATGAAAGCGGCGGTTTCGGCGGTACGGGAGTCGCTCTGCGGCCTGCCTGCAACGATTACCGTGGATACAGCCGTTACCCTGTCTTCACTGGTTGGTTTCGATCTCCCCGACGAACCCGCCGCCGCAAATGATTACGTAGTGCTTTTATACGATACGGGCGGGGCTTCGGTTCCCCTGGTGATCGAACTCGACGGGCAGCAGGAAACCCGGACGCTTGCGGGTGCAGGCGCGCTGCAGCTGCCGGTGCACAACGGTACCAACCGGATAACGGTCAGCGCCGAAGGGGCGGACGACATATGGGTGTCGCAGAGCAAAAAGTGGACGCTTGACCTGATCCCGCCGACCCTGCGCATATACGAGGACTGGGACGCGATTACGACAGACAGCAAAACAATCCTGCTTTCCGGGAACACAGACGGCAGCGCGATCACCGTCAACGGAACGTCCGTTCAGGCGGCAGCAACCGGCAATTTCAGCAGGGAAGTATCCCTTACCGTCGGCGTGAACGTCCTGAATGTAACGGTTTACGACGCTTCGGGGAATACGACGGTTTACGAAGCCCGTGTAACGCGGCGCAATGACATGCCGTTCCCCTGGTGGCTGGTTGGCGGGCTTGTCGTTGCGGCGCTTGGGGTCACGGTTTATGCGCTGACGAAGAAAAGGAGGGCCCGGTCATGAACGTATGGAATCTGATCTTAAGCTCGCCGGTGATGCAGGTTTCCATCGCAGTGCTGATCGCGGTGATCGGGCTGTTTATTACGGCGGCGGTCCAGCATCGGCTGAGCAAGCTCATGGCGATCCTATTGTCCGTCCTGCTGCTGGCCGACGTTTCCGCAGGTGCAGTCGACGGGACGGTCCGCTATCTGGAAAAAACAGCGCGGATACAAATGGCACAGCCGGAAAAAGAAGCGTTGGTTGCGCTGGCGTCCGGAGATGCGCGGGAGGCGTATGATAGGGCGGTAGACGCGGTCATATCGCAGCCCGGCCGCCCCGGCGCGTGGCTGACGGCAGCGCGCGCGGCTTTGTTCATCGGGGACCTTTCGGTGGCGGATCATTATTACGGGCAACTGCAAACCCTGTCCGCCGCCGACCTTGCGCTCTGGGATATGGCAGGGGACGCGGACGAGATCAACGCGTGGGCGCAGGTTTCACAGCTGCCGAAGAGCGAGTGGCGGGCGGCGGCCAACGAGCTTGCCGAAATTGTCAAAAACAACGTGGAAGCCCAAACGGATTCGCTCCCCGCTATACAGGAAGAAATCGACAACTACAGCGCTCTGCTCGAGGCCGAAGCCTTGTTTCTTCAGGCACAGGGGGCAGATGGCGAAAAAGCCGACCTGGACACGGTAGACGAACAGCTGGAAGACCTGATGGAGGAACCCGGCGCTGAGGAAGCGCGGGATATCCTGATCGAATCGCTGGTCTGGCAGCAGGAATGGGACGACCTGCTGGATTGGCTGTCCGAAGACGGGGCACGGGGATTGATCGATATCGCAGGCCTCGTTGTGGAAGGCGCCCTGCCGGAAGGCGCGCTAGCCGACGCATTCTTTGAAGATTCCGACGCGGATGCGGCGCGAGAATTGGCCGACACGCTCTGGAACCTGCGAAACAGCGCGGGAGAATACCAGGCAAACCTTTACCTTGCGCTGGGCAGGCTCTACGCCCAGGTGCTGGACGACCCGGAAAATGCGCTGGATATCATCGAACAGGCGCTGGACAGGGAACTAAACCAGCAGGCGGGTGACCTTGCGGTCATCAGGCAGCTGAACAGCCTCCGCCTGCTGCTGGATACGCTGAGCGATGCGCAGGCAAACGGCCTGCTCACAGAGTGGCTTGGCGGAGCGCTTTCGGACGAATCCGGCCGACCGGATCAAACCGCCTCGGCTGAACCGACGGCGGAATCGACGGAGATTCCCCTATCTGAAGAATTATCAGGCGAAAACGTGCGTAGCGACCTAACGCCGTTTTTCAACATCTGCGCGCCCGAGATGACAGAAGCCGGGCGGGTCCGGTTCTATGTCACCCTGGCCGAAGGCAGCGGCGGGTTCCCCGGAGGAGAGCCGGAAGCGTCGGATTTCCAGTTTCGTACGAACGTCGGGTTCCAACGGTTGCTGACCGTGCATTCCATGACGGAGGTCACGCAGGTCGAAAGATACACGATGCTCATCATCGACATCCGCCCCGGTATGACGGGAGAACAGATCGACCTCGCACAGGAAGCCGCGCTTGCCTATGTGCGCAGCATGGATAATAACGAACACGTGCTGGTCTATAAGGGCGGCATACCGACGAATTATATGGATGCTGCTTTCCCCGCGGGTACGACGCAGCTTTTTGGCAACAGGGAGATGGAAACGTATCTGTTCAGCAGCGACAAAACACAGCTCGAGCAGTTCATCCTGGCAGAGTATACCGGCGACCTATATGATGGCTCCGATGTTTACGATATGGTCGCATGGGCGCTGAACCAGATGACCGCTATCAGCACAGAGGGCGTGAGCGGCGAATGGGAGAGCTTCCCGCTGACATCCGCAACGCCGCGCTTCGGGCAGGCGATCGTGTTTACATGCGGCGACGCCGACAGCCAGATGGGAGCAGGAATGCGGCAGAGCATGGATTATATCCGCGGCGCGGCCATCGCGGCAAACGCGGCGATCCATATCGTGGGGATCAACCCTGTGGGCGAAGCCGTCGACTTATCCGAATTGGCCGAAGCCGGGCGCGGTTCGTATATCGACCCGTCGGCAGACAGCCTCTTGGCGTTTTACAGCTATGTGCGCAACCGGGATGTGAAGGTATTTCTTGCCGACTGCCAGGCCCCCGAAGATTTGGCGAACAATTTCTTCGAGCTTTGGGCACAGCATACGCCCACCGGCGTTATGGCGGGCTTTATGCGCAACCCCGGGCGGGGGATAGACCTTGTCGGTACGCTGCACTACTCGGACGCGTCGCTGTCCACCGAGGATTTCCATGATTATACAGGGGACGGGACGGATACGGAAGGGCCGGGCGGCAACCCCTTCGATAACGGAGAGGACGGAACCGGGCAGGAGGGCACCGACGAGGAAACGGTCGGCGATACGATCACCGACTGGCCGGGGCTGGACAGCGTTCAGGTATACGGGCTGGACCGCCACGCGATCGCGCGCAACGACAGCGGGCTGCTGCTTGTGAACCTGCTGGGTCAGGGCTTTGATGGCCTCTCGCCTTCCGATGTACGCATCACCTTCCCGGGAGCGGGAACGATCCAGTCGTCTTATATCGATATGGCCGACGATACCACGATCCGCTTTTTCCTGCCGGTCACCATGCCCTCGGGGATGTATTCGATGCGCGTTACGATTGGCGACCGAACGTTCAATTTCAGCGATACTCTGTGGATATACGACGCGGACAATTTTACCATCATCACATTCGGTGCATGGACCATCACCGCCGAATCGGCTGAAGAGGCAGGCGGCGGCGACTGGCTGCTCTCCGGCGTGGTGATCAACGACTACCTGCACTTCACCGGCAATACGCAGGTTTCCGGCGACTGGCTTACGGCGGGTTCCGATGCGCTTGCCGTATCGCCCGGCGGGGAAGCGTATATCGCCTTCGATCCCGAATCAGACAGTTTCCTCGTCGAGAATTTCTACCTGGAAGAGGGCGAAGATATGTACCTGGGCTATTGGGATCCGTTCACGCTGGAGCGCTCCGGCGGAGGCGTGCCGTTCTATGCGCAGCAGATCGGCGGCGCGGTCGGGGAGGCGCTGTCGCTCGGGGTTTTCGACCTGCCCTTCGACGAGGGCACGCTGTATCCCGACCGGGTGGAGATGCCGGTGGGGAGCATCAATCTTGACCTGCCACTTCAGAATTACATGCTAATGTCCGAAGAATTGCTGCCCCTGACGGCCAGTGCACAGGCAACCATGTCCGTGGATATCGATTCGGTCGACCTTGCCCTGACGGCGGGGCTGGAAAGCGACGAGGGGCTCAAATTTATGAGCGCACTCACGATATCCCAGCTCGAGTTTGAGATCGACACGGCGCAGGAACGCCTTGCCGTCGATATCGGCGTCAAACTGTGCGGGGACGACGGCTTTACGGCGCACCTTGCATTGAAGGGCGAAGCGCTCGACGAGATCAGCGTCACAATCCAACACGACGTCCCCGTTACCACGACGCCGCCTTCGCCTATACCGATCACCATCACGGAGTTTGGTGGGGGTGTGGAAAACCTGTCCGCGCTCTTTTACGGCGATGTGGCGGACCGGCTCGGGTTTACGCTGATAGGGATCGCGGAACTGGAGGCAGGCAACGCCGCCGACCTTCTGCCGTTTCTAAGCACGCTTTCCTGGCTGGACGAAGACGACATACCGCCCGTCCTCGCGACGGAGGACACGAGCTTAAAGCTCACGCCATGGCCGTTTTCGATCGCGTTCTCCACGGATCTGAGCCTTTTTGGGGAATTCCCGGTTGGGCATGCGGAGTTATCCATCGGGTATTACGCGTTCGATCAAGCGCTGCTCGGAATATCCGACGACGAGGCTATCGGGCTGCATGCGCTCCTCGAAGTTGGTCCGGATCTTGACTTTTCTATCCTACGCCTTTACTATCGCGCGGGGCCGAGCGTCGATATCAATCAGCATGGATTTTTCCTTGCGATGAACGGTACGGCGGGTTTCGGGATCAATCTGGGGCTATTGGAGTTTACGGCCGATCTTGACGGCACCTTCCTTGTCGCCGTTCACGGAATTCCGGACAGCGACTGGCCGCAGCTGTCGATTGTGGCCAATGCTGCGCCTTCCGTCGGCATCCCTGGGCTGTGGTCTGCCGGAGTAACGAAGGACGTACGGCTGCTGATCAACGAAAACGGCTTCTGTATCGTGGGGATCCCCTCGCCGCTCGACGCCGCGCTTGAATGGCTGAGCGACCAGATCGACGACGCGCAGCAGGTCGCATGGGAAACGGTGACCGCGGGCATGAATGCGGCGGAAGCGCTGGGCGACCTGACGTGGGAGATCGTTGACGACGGGGTAGACCTCGCCGGGGAAGGGCTGGAGACGGTAATTGATGCACTGACGGACGGCGCCGGCATACTGCTGGATACGGGAGACGAGGTAATCGACTCTCTGGGAAACATGGCGGAAGAAGGCGTAGATTATCTGGCGGAAGGTTGGTCGGCAGGTGAATCGACCGTTGAGGACTTTCTAGATAATCCCGAAAACATTCTGCCCTGGAACTGGTGAAGGACGGATACCTTAAACTAAAAAGAAAAGTGCTTGGGCAGTAACTGCATCTGATAATTGAGGAGATACTCTACCCAAAAAGATACCAGCATTTCCAAGGAAGGATAAGTGAGCGGTATCTTATTGCGTGCCCCGTCAAAGCCTTTGGGAAAATCACAGCGGAGTTGTACGATTACGCCTAAAAGAAGACCCTCAGTTTTGTCGATGGGGAGTACCGCGGCGTGAAAAGCAATAGCAAAGGATTGGCGTTATTACCCTTCCCGACGGCAACCCAAATGGAACGCAATGCACGGCTCGCAGAAATAGCGCATGGCCATGGACTTACCATAGATACTTGCGCCGAGAAGGTTGACTGGCAGGAATACGGCATTGAGCAAATCCGTTGCATCTTTAGAAAACTGAACGTCAAAGGCACGGTGTTCATCCAGTATGCTCCCCCAAAAACCGCATGGGTTTCTATTGGAAAATTTGAAACGGCAAATCTGTTGGGCGCGGCTTATAGGAAAAAGATGCTTGAAAGAGGTTGACGATGAGAGATTCCTTTGCAAACATAGAAAAATTGCATACAACAGAGTCAGGAGCGGCGCGCATAAAGAAAAATCTGAATCTAGACACGGATGATGTTGCAGGGTGGTGCAAAGAGACTATAAAACAGGCAGATATTATCATGGGGCAGGGGAAAAATTGGTATGCCTACGGCAAAGGTGTCGTTATAACCGTAAACGCGCATAGCAATACGATTATTACGGCGCACAAGATAAACGCCAAAGTACGCGCTATGGGAAAATCTGACTACGCTTGCCTGAACGAGTTTTTGTATCAGGCGATTTTCATCCCAGATGGAGAGGACATTCCGCCAAGAAGTATAATCAATGACCCGGAGATATTTGTTTACGTCAAAGATTTCGGAGACAAGCCTGGCGACTTAGGCGTGGTCGCAGAACAGAACGGCCAAATTATTGGTGCGGCATGGACACGCATCATCCGCGCTTACGGTCACGTGGATGGCAACACACCCGAACTTGCTATTTCCATATTGCCGGAGTTCCGGGGATATGGTATAGGGACAAAGATTATGCATAGACTATTTAAATTGCTGAAAGAAAACGGATACGATAAAACTTCTCTTTCGGTACAAAAGGATAATCCCGCCGTACAATTTTATCTTCGCCTGGGGTACGAAATAGTAAAAGGAAAGCTTGATTATGCAGGCCGCGAAGACTACATAATGATAAAAACGCTATAAGAGACGAATACTCCTGCCGACCATCACAGGCTGTGTATAAATGATTTACACCATTTGATGTTTTTTCGAGATAATGCCTGGTACACCTATTATTCAA
The DNA here is from genome assembly GCA_963665505.1 of Christensenellaceae bacterium. GTDB lineage: Bacteria > Bacillota > Clostridia > Christensenellales > Christensenellaceae > QANA01. Next base: position 38,416 of record OY762275.1, on the reverse strand, counting down.
AAAGAAGTTGCTTTTCTTCTTGTATATCTGAGCCATCAAGTTTTATTTCCACACGAAAGCCACATGGATTTTCGGCCGCTCTTTTGGAATAAACGGATAACTTTTTTGTTTTGTTCACTGCTTTAGGGCAAATGGAAACGTGTACTGTTGGTTGGTGTGGTTCAGGGGAATACCTCCTTTGGTAGTATCACATAAGCCCCACACGCCGGTAATGGCAAGATGTATAATTATAATAAGGGGATGAGTAAATATGAAAGATATTGAGTTGCTTGATAGCGCTAAAAAACTATATAATATACTGGTTGATGTTTCTACAGGAACAAACTATAATGATCCAATACTTATCTCGGATTTTGCTGATGCTCGAAAAATATTGATTAAACAGAAAAGCATATATAATTTAATTCCAGATTTTGTTAAAGATCATAGGGATTGACCTTCGTTTTGGGGTTTTATAAAAAATAAAACTGGAAGCTATGCAGAACGGAGACAATATTTAGGCGAAGCTTTTACACCATTGCTTGATTATCTTGAAAATAATGAAGATGTAACGCCTGCCAATCCAATTGTTGCAAGTGCCGCAAAAGTCAGTACTGAGTACGTTCGTGAAATATGGGATAAAGCTGTTAAAAGACGCTTGGACGATCCTGAAGGGGCAATTACTGCAGCTAGAACTTTATTAGAGGCAACCTGCAAACATATACTTAATAAACAAAATGTAGAATATGACGATGGAACCGAATTAATAAAATTATATAAGTTAACCGCAAGGGAACTGAATTTGGCCCCAAGTCAGCATACTGAACAACAGTTTAAACAAATATTAGGGGGGGCAGAATCAGTTGTAAATGGATTAGCGTCGCTGAGGAATAAAATATCCGATGCACACGCAATAGATACTATTCGTGCCCGGCCATCTTCTCGTCATGCAAGTCTTTGTGTTAACATGGCAGGAACGATGGCAGAGTTTTTAATTTCAACATATGAATATCAATTGGAGAAGTAATGAGAAACAGGCAAATAGTAAGATTCAACATGTATGAAATGGAATACAAAGGCGATGCGGTGGAATCGAATTTATCCCCGATCCCGTTGGAAGAGCAATATTACGAACAGTATAGAAATCTGATCGATACCTGTTTTTATGAAATGCGAAAAGCATTGCATATTCAGCCCTACGGGAAATATTGCGACAGCCTTGAAGAAGTGATGAAACAAAAGGAAAATATTTTTCTGCTTTTGAAAGGCGATACAATCATTTGCGCTGCTTCCTGCCCTGAAAATGAAATTGGAAACGTGGCTGTGAACTTAAGATATCAGCGGCAGGGTTACGGCCGAAAAATCATGGAATTCGCGCTTGGGTATATGCAAAAACGCGGCGATTCTCCTATAAAGTTGACCGTTGCGAAATGGAATAAAAGAGCAATCACACTGTATGAAAAACTTGGGTTCAAGATTATGAAAGAAGCTACCGTAGAAGGTATCAGCGCCAAAGATGCCGACGGTAACTGGACTTTTGAATTTACTTCGACCAGTGGCCTGCATTTGCGATGATACAAAATAGAAGTATACTCTATAGTAGCTTTTTTCGACGGATAGAAAATCGACAGACCGGTTGCGATGTAAAATCTTCCCATCGTGTTGCGCGCATGGTGCTGATGCCAAGAGAGAAGAACGCAAGAAAATAAGGGGGGTGTTGGCATATGAACAGGGAAAAACTTGTTTTTCGGCCTCTGACCGTTTCGGATATTTCGCTGCTGGAAGAGATACTGACCGACGATGCAGGTTGCTTTGATCCCCAACAAATAGAAAAATTCATGAGAATGGATGGGAATATGGCATTTGGGGCGATACTGGACAACAAGATAATCGGCTTACTATACGGATATGCATTGTGCCAGCTCTGTGATGACAGGCCACAGTTTTTCGTATATTCGGTCGCAGTTCACTCCAATTTCCGAAACCGGGGGTACGGGAGCCGTTTTTTTCAATATGTTGTTGATTACTGCCGTGAAAAGAAGTACGCGGAAGTTTTTGTACCGACCGACAAGGGAAATGTGGGCGCCTGCAAAGTATACGAAAAAGCCGGTGGGAAAAGCGATTTTGATCGTGAGATTATTTATGTTATCAAATTTGCCGAATGAGTATTCTCCCCATCTGTTCCGTTAACTCGACTGAACAGGAGCTTCTTATACGATCAATTTCATCAATTATGCCCCAAAGCAAAATCCCGTAGCGGAGATTTCTCGCCCTATGGGAATATATACGGGGGCAAATACCGGGCGCGTATACGGCCCGGACGCCGGCGATTTGCAAATGTGTAGGGTGAGGGCCGGCATAGGAATACGGGTTTTACAGGAATAAACAGGAATAGGTGAAAAGATGCGCGAACCGACCACATGGCTGTTGGAAGGCAATGTTTTCATACAATATATGACGCATAAATATCTGCTGGGATCGGACGACACCCTGCTTGCCCGCTTGCAGGGCAGGATCGCATCCGAAGGGTTCGGCGCGGAATTTTTGTCCCGGCAGAACCCAAACGGGCATTGGGGACGGTACTACTATCAACCAAAATGGACTTCGACGCATTACACGTTGCTTGATTTGAAAAACCTGTGCGCGCCGGATACGCTCAAATCGTGCCGGGATATGATCGTACGGATGTTCGACGAGTGCATGGATAAGGACGGAGGCATGAATCTTTCGAAATACGAGCACCCCAGCGATGTAGCCGTGGATGGCATGATACTGAATTATGCTTCGTATTTTTGTAAAGACGAGCCGCGCATTGCCAGGCTGGCCGAGCATCTTCTTTCGGCCCAAAAGGTGGACGGTGGTTTTACCTGGGACAGGGGCTCTGAAAAAGGCGAGCCGCATACGACCATCTGTGTTATGGAAGGGCTTGGGCAATACTGTGTTTCCGGGGTACGGGCCGGGCGAGAAAGTGTTGCGGCCGCCAAAGCCAGAGCGGTGGAATTTTTGCTATCTCAAGGCCTTTTTTTTGACGGCGCTGATAAAAGATTTCAAAAGCTTTCCTATCCTTATCGTTACCGGTACGATCTTCTTCGGGCATTGGAATGCTTTGTAGCCTATAAAACGCGATATGACGTTCGAATGCGGCCGGCGCTGGATTGGCTGCGGAACAAGAGGAAAAAAGACGGGTTCTGGTATCTTGAAAACCGGCATAAGAGAAATGTCCATTTTTTGATGGAGGAAATCGGAAAGCCCAGCCGGCTCATAACGCTGAAGGCGCTGATAATTTTGAAATATTTCTACCCTCCGAGGGAAACGCAAAGGACGGGGCACACGGATAATTAATTTGTTTACAGTGACACGGCATGCGTATAAAAAGGTATAAAAAAGACTGGAAAACATGATACAATAAAAAAAATCTGTTTTTTACTTGGCCGAGCCGGACACTTTTAAGAATCTGCAGAAACGGTCGGGTGCGGTTTTTAGTGCAGAGGTGTACAAGACAAAAAAGAGGCGATGGATTTTGCCCGGTAGGCGGCCAACGGGCCTGATCCGGCCGGAACGCAGACCGCCTGGTAAACAGGGATTTACTGTACGCCTGGCCTTGATCGGAAGAAGGGGGAGAATGCATGGGGTACCATCTGGATCTGGAAAGCATCTTTCTTCCCCTGCGAAGATTGCGGCCGTTGCGGCCGATAGCGGGATACCCAGGGAGTACCTGGTGATCCTGCGGCGGGAAATCGGCAGTCTACAGCCCAAGCCTGTCCCGCTTGCGAGATTTCCCGGCATAGATCCCGCGTTGATTTCGAAATTGGCCGGGGCCGGTTTGAAGACCTCGAAAGCGTATTGGGAAGATAGGCGGACTGCCTCGGACGAGCTGTTCTGCCTTTGCGACCTTGTACGTGTAAACGGCGTAGGGCCGGTCGCCGCAAAAACATTTTATGAAGCCGGCTATCGCTCTGTTTCTGATGTCGTCGGAGCAAACGCTGCGGTTATGCTGCAGAAGGTTTGTGCAGTCAATGCGACCCGGCAGTATTATAAAATGAAACTCGGGGTTAAGGATATGCAGTTTTGTATTGATTTTGCGTCGCTGCTTGCGGAATACGCTGCCTGAAAATATAATTAATTCTATCGTCACCCGTGGCGCAAAAGGGCAGACGCGGTTGTGCACAATGCGCCCGGGGTTTAAATCCAATCTTGTAGCGATAACAAAATAAGGAAGGGTTTTGATGAAAGAAATATCATCCGGCGCAAAACGGGGAAGGACCGTTCCGCCGTTGGTTTATAAAAGGGCAGTCTCTGCCGGGGCAGCCGGCAGAGACTGGCTTATAAATCTTGATCGCCTGATCTCTGCATTAGAGGACCAATGGCAGATCAAAGCCGGTAGCGCACTGTCCGGCGGGACGCATGCCTATGTGGCCTATGCCGAAGGACGGGACGGGAAGCCATACGTCCTAAAAATCGATATGCCAAAAAGCCTGGGGCACGCGGCATTTTCCCCTGCCATACGGGCCCTGAAAACCGCAAACGGGCAGGGATATGCAAAGCTGTTTGCCTATGATAGGGAGAAGAAGGCCTGCCTGTTGGAACGTTTGGGAAAGCCGCTGAAAGACTTGAAGTATCCGGTTTATGAACAAATCGGGATCATTTGCGAGACGCTGCAAAAATCGTGGCAGGTTCCCGTGCAAGGCGCCGTACTGCCGGACGGAGATGCGTGCATAGCATGGTTTCGGGATTTTATCGAAACCGCCTGGAACGCGCTGCAGCGCCCCTGCTCGCAGGAAATCATACAAAAGGCTTTTCGCTTTTTACAGGAAAGAGAAAAGGATAAGCACCCGGAAGGATATGTCTTGGTCCATGGGGATGCACATAATACAAATACGCTGCAGGCCCTGTCCGCAGAGGACGGTTTCAAAATGATCGACCCCGACGGCATCTTCTATGAGAAGGCCTACGATCTGGGCGTTCTGATGCGGGAATGGACGGAAGAATACCGGCAAGCGTCCCTGCAAAAGGGCCTGGAACGCTTAGCATATCTGCATAGCCTGACAGGCGTTGATCAACGGGCCATCTGGGAATGGGGGTTTTTACAGACGATTTCCACCGGTTTTGTACTGCTGCAGATCGGGCAGAAAAAGGCCGGAAACCAAATGTTGCAAACGGCGGAAGCGTGGAACCGCGGCCTTTTCTGATCGTATGGAAAGAAAGTAAGAAATAATAGGCGGCCCCGCGGGGGTATGCGGTTTTGCTGCGATTACAAGGCTTTTGGGCCTGCCGCTCGTTCCGACGGGCGGATAAATACGTATTTTTCAGGAGGAGACGCAGATGAAAATCGAACTGCCCAAATATCACGGATTGGGAAATGATTATTTGATATTTGACCCGCAAAAATTCGATCATAAGCTAAATGTGGCGCAGATCAGGCTGATATGCCACAGGAATTTTGGGGTCGGGTCCGACGGGATCGTATACGGGCCTATCTTGACAGACGGCAAAATTATGGTAGAAATTTTCAATCCTGACGGAAGCGAGGCTGAAAAGAGTGGCAACGGTGTACGTATTTTTTCAAAATACTTAAAAGATGCGGGATATATAACTGCCCGTTGTTTTATCCTTACTACCCTGGGCGGCGATGTGGAAGTTGAATTTTTGGAAGACAGCGGGTCTCTTTTGCGGGTCCTTATGGGCAAAACGACGTATCAAAGCAAAGAAATCCCGGTTGCGGGGGAAAGCAGGAACGTGATCAACGAAACCATGGTGTTCCATGGCCGGACGTATAAGGTCACCTGTTTATCGATTGGGAACCCCCACTGTGTTATCCCCATGCGGGAAATCAGTAAAGAAGCCGCCTGTGCGTTGGGTCCTTATGTGGAGAACGCAGAGAATTTTCCCAACAGGATCAATATGCAGCTATTGAAAGTCTTAGACCGGAACAATATTGCGATTGAAATTTATGAAAGGGGTGCCGGTTATACCCTGGCGTCGGGCAGCAGCAGCTGTGCCGCCGCAAGTGCCGCCCATACGCTTGGTCTGACCGACGATCGGGTCACCGTACATATGCCGGGCGGGAATTTGCAGATAGAGATGTTGCCCGACGCGTCCGTCTACATGACGGGGCGTGTCAGTTCGATCGGCACGATGGCCTTGTCCCAGCAATTTATAGACGAGCTTTTTAGTTTGAAATAGAGATAGTTTCGACATGGCTTGTTTTCAGAAAGCGTGTGTAATTTTTTACCATTTATAAAAGGAGTGAGAATATGGTCTATAAGCGGTTTTATGATGCAAAAGAATTCTATGATGCAACTTTTTCTATTTTGAGCAAACACGAAGCGCAAAATGCCATCCCGCTCGGGAATGCCGTCATAGGGAAAAAAGGGGGCGAACCGGACGGTTGGAGAAATCCGAAAAATTGGTATATGTCCACAGTATCGGACGACGCGGGCAATATCCGGCTCGTATCGATTATGACGCCGCCTTATAATATAACGATGTATGAAACGGATAATTTGCCGGATGAAGAGGCGTTGCAGTGTTTATGCGAACATATTTTTTGTGAAAATGTAGATATCCCCGGCGTCACATCAGAAAACAGTTTGGCGGAGCGGTTTGCCAAAATATACACGGAAAAAATGGATATGGAGTACAGGGTACATAAAAACATGCGTGTTTATGTACTCCAAGAAGTAAACAAAGAGATACCGCTTATTGGTACTGTGCGGAAAGCTGAAAAGAGAGATCTATGCTTTTTGCCATACTGGCGCAGAGAGTTTAACGCTGATTGCGATCTGGGAAGTCAAAACTTTGGTGAGGCGGTTGAGGATATTGAAAGAGCAATAGATCACAAAATGCTGTATGTACTGGAAGATAACGGGGTGCCGGTATCAATGGTGTCCGCATTGCGGGAAATCATAAGCGGGCGCTACGTCGGCATGGTATACACGCCTCCGTATTTCAGGGAAAACGGGTATGCAAGTTCCTGCGTTGCACAGGTCAGCCAAAAACTTCTTGCGATGGGGTATAGCTATGTTTCGCTGTTTACCGATCTGGCAAACCCGATTTCAAACAGCATTTACCAGAAGATAGGGTATAAACCGATCTGCGACTATAACGAACTGCAGTTTATAAAGCGTAACTTATAATTACTTTACGGAATATAAGCAACAAGGGACGCAACGCCAGCTTCCGTAGAGGGCCGTGTTCGTTTCTGAATAGGAAACAAAGTCTCCGCGTAATGAAATAATTTTATGGAGCACATTGCTCGTCTTTACTCTTGCAGAGTAGAGCAGTAAGATATAGGCAGAAGAATAAACTGTTTTACAGCCAAAAACAAAAATTGACAGGCGGAGAGTATGGATCTAAAAGAAAGAGCAAGACAACTGAAAACAGATATTCCCGCCGTGATGTTAAGTTTGAAAAGTAAAGACACGCCGCTGGCGGCTAAAATCCTGGCCGGGATAACGGTTGGCTATGCTCTTTCGCCCATTGATTTGATTCCGGACTTTATTCCGGTGCTCGGCTACTTGGACGATATTATTATCTTGCCCATGTTAATAGCACTTACGGTTCGTCTCATTCCGCAAGATATTTTTGAACGGTGCAGGAAAGAAGCTAAGGGAATGTGGCAAGACGGAAAACCGGAAAGGTGGTATTATGCGGTCCCTATTGTCCTGTTCTGGTTGTGTGTGATAGGGTTGATTGTCAAAGCCGTCTTTTTCTGAGAAATAGTTGTGATGCCCTATAGCACCTTGTTTTGGGAGGCTCTTCGATGGGGGTAGGACTGTTTATTCTTTTGATCCTAAGCAGCTTCGCGGCTGCCGTTATATCCGGCGTAGCCGGATTCGGCGGTTCGCTATTGCTTTTGCCTGTTGTGACCGCCTGTGTCGGCTCTGAAGTTGCCGTGCCCGTGCTGACCATCGCGCAGCTGTTAGGGAATTTCTCGCGAATGGCAATGGGTTTAAAGCAAATCGACTGGAAGCCTGTCGGTTGGTTTTCGCTGACTGCATTACCGTTGGCGGCGATCGGTGCGTTTGGCTTCTTCTTGCTCCCCAAGGATATTGTGACCCGCTGTATTGGCGCGGTGTTGATTCTGCTTGTCCTGCTCAAGCTGTTGCTGAAAAAGGAACTGCCCAAAGGGAAAGGGACCCTGCTGGCAGGCGGCGCCGTAACAGGTGGTCTTTCCGGGCTCTGCGGAAGCGGCGGACCCATTGGTGCGGCTGTGTTTTTGTCGCTCGGACTATCGCCGGTCGCGTATATCGCAAGCGAAGCCGCCACCGCCACGGTGATGCACATTCTAAAAACAGTCGTTTATAGTAAACTTACCGATATGACCGTCAAAATGTTGCTGATCGGTATTGCGATGGGAATCGCTATGCTGGCCGGCACCTTTATTGCCCATCGGTTTATTAAAAAGATGGATAAAAATAAGTTCCAGAAATATGTGGCGATACTCTTATGTGCCGTTGGGGTCTATATGGTCGTCTTTGGCGCATAAAATAGGGCGCCCTATGTTCAGAACTCCACAAAAATGTACGAAACGCTTGGTTTTGAAATAAGCAACGAACATGAGCAGGAATATAGCATGATTTACAATTTCAACAAAAGGGTTTCTTGAAGGTAACGGAGTCAGTTTAAAAACAAGCCGGTTTCGGTGATAGAAAGGAAATTACATGGCTCATTACAAAGTGATTGATGAATTGGAATCGTTTGATTTTCACGATGCCTACTTCCGGTCAGTTGTCTTCGACGGGAATACAATGATATGGAAAATCAAAGATGCTATTGTGATTGGGAGAAGCCGGTTGGAGATCCCCGACCTGAAGCCATGTTCATGCAATACCGGGGAAGATAGATATGCGGAACCCATATTGCAGCTGACTTTCAAAAACTACGCGATCAAGTCCATCCGCCGCGGCGGCGGATATTCGGTTAAGGACGGTATCCGGACGGAGATACCTGTAGAGTATTTGGACAACAAGTCTTTTCAATCCTGTCTTCTAGAGGTAGTGGATTCTAAAAAAAACACTATTAACTATATGGGTATAGACAAGGATGACGGTTGTATTGGTTTGGCATTGCTTGGAGGTAGAGAGTACGATTTCTATATTATGCAGTTTACTGCGGCGCATGTAGTCGCAGAATGGGAGGCATTCGGGAAGGAAGCCTGGTATCTGGAACGGTACAGGCAACGGCATCAACGTCCGAGCCAGTAAGGGAATAGGGATCCTACTTTCAAAAGTGCAAACAAATGTATGCAAGAACGGCGGGGACGCCGCTACCGATCGGTTTTCTCATAGGGACAAAAAACGCATGTTTGAAGCGCATGCCGTATCTTTTTTGATAAAAACCGGCACGCTTTAGCGTTACGTTAGCCATTGTATTTACGGAGGGAAAAAGATGCCCGGATGCAGATTCGCCAGCAAAGAACCGATAGAAAAGGGATGGTCAGGCGACAAAAAATACTGTGTTACCGATGAAACCGGCACACGGTATCTTTTGCGTATTTCATCGCCCGATCAGTTTAGCAAAAAAAAAGAAGAATTCAGGATGATGCGACAAGTGGCGTCTTTAGGGGTACCCATGTGTCAGCCGATTGCATTCGGCGTCTGCGAAGAAGGGGCCTATTCGATCCAAAGCTGGATAGAAGGACGGGATGCGGAAGATGTTATCTCGACTTTTCCCGATGCGGAAGCGTATGCGTATGGTTTGGAAGCCGGCCGTATATTGCAGCGGATACATTCGATCCCTGCGCCTGTGGATCGACCGGACTGGGAAATTTATTTTAACGAAAAAATCAATCGGAAGATAAAAGGGTATCTTGCCTGCCCGATCCGATATGACGGCGGCGACTTTTTTATCGAATACATCAATGCAAACAGACATTTGCTGAAGAATCGTCCGCAAGTCTACCAGCATGGGGATTATCATATCGGCAATATGATGATCGACCGCAAGGGCCGGCTCAACATAATAGACTTTAACCGCAACGACTATGGCGATCCGTGGGAAGAATTCAACCGTATCGTGTGGTGTGTTCAAAGCTCCGCGATCTTTGCCTCTGGCATTGTGAACGGTTATTTTGACGGCGACGTGCCGATGGATTTCTGGAAACTGCTTGCTTTTTATATTGCGGGCAATACGCTTTCTTCCATTTATTGGGCGATCCCGTTTGGCCAAAATGAGATTGATATGATGCTGCGCCAGGCAAAGGAAGTGCTTGCCTGGTATGAAAATATGCAAAATCCGGTTCCGGCATGGTATCTTGCCGGGCGTCGTTTATGCAATCTGGAAATAACGGCGCCGGCTTCGCCGGTAAAATAAGGATTATCCGGGCGGGCTATTGCAGCCCGGATGTTAAACAAAACCGCGTATTTCCATCGGATGCGGGTTTCTTTATAACTTAAAATGAAAAAGTGTTCCGCCATGGAAGCGGAATACGGGAATAAGGGCGGTCGGGCGGTATGGCCGTACGTATCTGGAGGAGAAAATATGCAACGCATTTTACCGGATCGCATTAAAAAAATCGTTGGAGAAAGAACGTATACGGAAGATAAAACGGGGATGTCGGATTCCGCGGTTCTTTGCTTTGGCGATATGGTTCTGAAAATAGAAAAAGAAAACGAAGAATCCGACAACGAGTACAGGATGTTAGCCTGGTTACAGGGCAAACTTCCGGTGCCCCGCCTGCTGGCCTTTGAAAAGAGCGAGGGATACAATTACCTGCTGATGTCCAAAATGGAAGGCGTCATGACCTGCGACCCTTTTTATTTAGAAAATCCTGAAAAGTTATTGCAGATTTTGGCGCAGGGCCTGAAGATGCTGTGGGCTGTTGAAATCACCGGCTGTCCTTACCGCAATGATGTGGAGAACAAATTAAGGTCGGCGGGCGCCCGCATCGAGGACGGTTTGTGCGATAGGGAGAATGCCGAGCCGGACACATATGGAACCGCCGGATTCAAGGACCCCAGAGAATTATTTAACTGGCTTGTTGCAAACAAACCGGAAGAAGAATATGTTTTTTCACACGGAGATTACTGCCTGCCCAATGTTTTTGTAAAGGATGGCGCTCCCTGCGGCTTTATCGACCTGGGCCGTGCTGGTGTCGCGGATCGGTGGCAGGATATCGCATTATGCCTAAGAAGCCTCGGATTCAATACGGGTAGGGAAAAAGAAGCATTCGTAGAGCCGTTTTGTAAAGAACTCGGGGTGAAGCCGGCCCGGGAAAAAATACGGTACTATATTTTGCTGGACGAGTTGTTTTAAGGAATCATTCCACAATATTTTTGCCAAAAAAATCCGCAATACAGGGAGTGGGAAAATGGATTTTCAGATAGACGAATGGATGGATACGCTCGTATCCAAAATAAAAGACGCATATAAAGACAGAGTTCTTTTCATCGGCCTGCAGGGGAGCTATCAGCGTAAAGAAGCGAACGAGCACAGCGATATCGACATCGTTCTTATCCTGGACAAACTGGCGATGCACGACCTGCAGCAATACCGGGCAATCCTCTCCAGTATGCCGTACAAAGAAAAAGCCTGTGGATTCATTGCGGGGAAGTCTGAAATCATGCATTGGGACAAAGCCGACCTGTTTCAGTTCTATCACGATACACAGCCGATTTACGGCGATATCGATTCTTTGCTGCCGTTGATACGTGAGGCGGACGTCAGGCGGGCGATAAAAATAGGGGCGAGCAACCTGTATCATGCGGCTTGTCATGATTTTTTGTATGAAAAAAGTCCTACGCTCTTATCTGCGCTCTACAAATCAGCGTTTTTTATTTTGCAGGCAAAACACTTCGAACAAAGCAAGCAGTATATTAGCAGCAAGAAAGAGCTGGTGGAACGGATAGAAGGGGTAGATAGAGAGATTTTACAGATCTGCATGGAACGGGGAAAATTAGTCGCGATGCAGGATGCCGACCTGCTTTCTTATTATGAGAAGATTATTGGCTGGAGCAGTGCTCTGCTGCAAGCCTATTGATGGGGAGAAGCTCTGCATTTTGTGATACGGTCGATCTGTATGTGGCAAGGGAGCCGGTCGCATAGTCGATGGGAACAGGTTATTTTTCAAAAGGAAAAGCCGGTATGCTGAAAGGAAAAATCATGATCGAGATCCAAAAGAACCGGATCCCCGAGATAGAAGACCTGGTTTATCTCTATGAGGCGGCAGGTTGGCGTCATTATACAAAAGACCCGGCGAAACTCCGGTGTGCTTTCGAAAGTTCCCGACTTGTGCTGTCCGCGTGGCAGGGAGAGGTGCTTGTCGGCATATTGCGTGCCGTGGGAGACGGTTGTACGATTTTGTATATCCAGGATATTCTGGTACAAAAGGAATACCAGCGGCAAGGCATCGGCAGCCGGCTGCTCAAAGAGGCACTGCTTGCTTTTCCGGATATCCGGCAGACTGTGCTGATGACGGACGACCGGCCGGAACTGACCGACTTTTACAAAGCATGCGGGTTCGTGCCAGTGGAGGTGTATGATGGGGTCGCGTTCGTAAAGTATGCTTTGCCGTAGCTGCCGTCTTGCAAAAAAAGGCCAGTCCGTAGCCCCTTTCATTGACAGAGCTTGCGCGGATTGTTATACTCATAAAAACAGAGGGAGAAGACGGTTCCTCTCTGTATAATACGTATCGTGTGAAGGTGCCCGGTGGAAACGCTGGGATAATAGGGAATCCGGTTAAAATCCGGGGCAGCACCCACTACTGTAACTTGGACGAAATTTTTCCAATATGCCACTGATGTGTTCGGGAAGGCGGAAAGAAAGTAGGAAGAAAAGAAGCCAGGAGACCTGCCTTGACGCGCGTAAATAAAATATCTTGGGGAAGGAAGATAGGGCATTTTTTTGTACCCTGTTTTCTCCTAAAGGGAGGAAATGCTATGTTGCAAAACACGATCATCGGTTACCCGCGTATCGGTAGCCAAAGAGAACTCAAATTCCTTACGGAAAAGTATTTTCGTAAAGAGGTATCGGAAGCGGAACTAAGAAAAGAAGCGGAAGAGCTACGCCTATCCCAATGGCGGATGTTCAAGGGAAAACACATCGATTGGGTACCGTGCGGTGATTTTTCTTTTTATGACGGGATGTTGGATACCGCTTGTCTGTTGGGCGCCATCCCGGCGGCCTATAAAGCGCTGGGGCTGAAAGCGCTTGATACCTATTTTGCGATGGCAAGAGGATATCAGAGGGAACAGGGGGATGTGAAAGCCCTGCCTATGCGCAAGTGGTTCAATACGAATTACCATTATATTGTGCCGGTTCTGGAAGACAGTATGGAGCTGCGGCTTTCGGGAGACGATTTGTTTACCATGTGCGGGCAAGCGTTATCCATCGGGATACAAGCAAAGCCGGTGTTGATCGGGCCGTTCACATTTCTGAAGCTGGCCCGATACCAGGGGAAGAAGGCACGCTTTGCCGGGAAGTTGGCAGCACTCTATATAGAAATCTTGGCAAAACTTCGCGCACTTGGTGTGCAATGGGTGCAGGTGGAAGAGCCGGCACTGGTGACGGACCTATGCCTGGAAGATATCGAACTTTTTAGGGAACTATACAGCGCGATATTGCCATCCAAAGGTTCGCTGCGTGTCTTGCTGCAGACGTACTTCGGAGATATCCGCGATATCTATCGGGATGTGGCGGCCATGCAATTTGACGGGCTCGGCCTGGATTTTGTGGAGGGGAAGCAGACGCTGTCCCTGATTCGCAACAATGGGTTTCCCAAGGATAAAACACTTTTTGCCGGTGTTGTAAATGGCAGGAACATATGGCGCAACGACTATGAAAAAACGCTTGCGCTTTTGGAAACGCTGGCATCGTATGTGGAAAAAGACAGGATCGTACTTTCCACTTCCTGTTCGCTGCTGCATGTGCCCTATACGCTCGGGAATGAGGCGGCGATGGACAAAAAATATAAATGCCATTTTGCATTCGCGCAGGAAAAACTGGATGAATTGCAAGTGCTGCAGGAGTTGTTTGCATCCGCCAACTACACGCAAAATAAACTCTATAGGGAAAACGTCGCGTTGATCCGCGCAAGGGAACAATTCGCCGATAAGGAAGTGCAAGATGCGGTGGCGGCGTTGCAGGGGAAACAGTTTGTAAGGAAGCCGGCGGTAGAACAGCGAAGAAAGCTGCAGCAGGCAGCGCTGGACTTACCGATCCTGCCGACAACGACCATCGGCTCTTTCCCGCAGACCAAAGAAGTCAAAAGGATCCGCAAAGCATTTAAAAGAGGCAAACTGACGGCCGAGGAGTATACGCAGCACATCCGGGAAAAGATCGCGGCATGCATTGCCTTGCAGGAAGAGATTGGGTTGGATGTCCTGGTACATGGAGAATTTGAGCGAAACGATATGGTCGAATATTTCGGGGAAAATTTGCAGGGGTTCCTGTTCACGCAAAAGGCGTGGGTACAATCGTACGGGACGCGTTGTGTGAAACCGCCGATCATCTGGGGAGATGTCAAGCGGACAAACCCCATCACGGTAGGATATATCACATATGCGCAGAGCCTTACAAAGAAACCGATGAAAGGGATGCTGACCGGGCCGGTCACGATACTCAACTGGTCTTTCTCGCGGGAAGATATCGAACCGCGGGAAATGGCCTTCCAGATCGCGCTGGCCATACGGGACGAAGTTTTGGCGCTCGAAGCGGCGGGTATACGTATCATACAGATCGACGAAGCTGCATTTAAAGAAAAACTGCCCTTAAGGCATACGGACTGGCATAAAGAATACTTGGATTGGGCGATCGCCGCGTTCAGGCTAGTGCATCAATCGGTCAAACCGGCAACGCAGATCCATACGCATATGTGTTATAGTGAATTTGAAAAGATCATTAAGGAAATCGACGCCATGGATGCGGATGTCATCACGTTTGAGGCAGCCCGTTCCAATCTGTCGATCGTGGATACGCTGCAGCGCATGCATTTCCGGACAGAAGTCGGCCCGGGCGTTTATGATATCCATTCTCCGCGCGTCCCCTCCGTGCAGGAGATCGAACAGAGCATTTATAACATTTTGAAGAAGATCCCCAAAGAGAAGCTTTGGATCAACCCGGACTGCGGTCTGAAAACCAGAGGGAGGAAAGAGGCCGTAGCGAGTTTGAAAAATCTTGTTGCGGCGGCGAAAGAAGTCCGTCAACAGTTAAAGGAGACTTCCGTATCCTGATGGAAACATAAAGCCGGAATTCTATGGCAAATGGCCCCCGCCTTCTATGAGGCAGGGGCCATTTTATTTGAAAAAATTCTCAATGGACATGTAACACTTGACCTTATTTTGCAAGCCCAGTATCATGTTACTGGAGTATATAGCTGTGCATACGCTTTTTTGTTTTTTCAATTTAAATTTATCAGGAGGGAAGATTTTAGATGAAGCTGTTTGTCTACAATTTACGGGAGTTTGATGAAAAACCATATTTTGACCGTTTTTGCAATGCCTACGGGTTCACCTATCATTATACAAAAGACTATCCCAATTTGGAAAACACAGAACTTGCCAGGGGGTATGATGCGCTCAGCGTCATTGTCTCCGATATGAGCGCGCCGATGCTCGAAAAATTCCATTCTTTGGGTATCCGATATATCGTTACGCGCACGATCGGTACGGACCATATCGACGTTGCCAAAGCGCATGCCCTGGGGATCCGGCTCGGCAATGTGGCGTATCCGCCCGAAAGCGTTGCCAACTACGCCATCATGCTTATGCTGATGAGCTGCCGCCGGATCACGCATATATTGAAACGGGCGGAACTACAGGATTATTCGCTGAAAGGGAAGATGGGGCGCGATATCTCCCGCTGCACGGTCGGTGTGATCGGTACGGGGCGGATCGGGCAGACCGTTTTGAAACATTTGAGCAGCTTTGGTTGCCGCCTACTCGCCTACGATTTGCATCAGGAGGAACAGGTAAAAGCCTACGCGGAATATACCGACTGGGATCGGTTGCTGGAAGAATCGGACATCCTCACACTGCATGTGCCGGCTACGCCGCAAAACTACCATATGCTCAACAAAGAGTCTTTTGCGCGGATGAAAGAAGGGGTCGTGCTCATCAATACGGCCCGAGGAGACCTGGTGGATACCGATGCCCTGATCGACGCGTTGGAAAGCGGGAAGGTCGGCGCCGCGGCGTTAGACGTTTTAGAGCACGAAGCGGGCCTGTATTTCTTCAATCTGAGCGGGCAGGTGATCCAAAACCGGCGCCTTGCGCTTCTAAAGTCTTTCCCCAATGTGATCCTTTCGCCCCATACCGCTTTTTACACAAGAGAAGTGGTTTCCAATATGGTCGAAAATTCAATAAAGAGCTTTCTTGCGTTTCAAAACGGAGAAGCAAATCCATTCGAGATCTGAACGTAAATCCCGTGTGCCTGTTGTTTTATAAACGGAAAGGGAGAGTATGAAATGGTCGATAAAACCCATCTTGTCAAGGCATTTGCTTTGAAAGCCTGCCAGGAAGGGCGACGTGTCCGCTTTTACACGTTTTACACGGAGGCGTCGGTTGGCCGATATCCTATGGCAGGAGAACAGTAAGGGAACACCGAATAACTACCTTAGCGCGCTGAGAAAAGATGGAGTTCATAATGTGAGCATCAGGTTCGGGTTTGTCTGGCTCTCAAATTATAGTTTTGGGTCTCCGACACCAGCCACAGACATATCGAATGAACAGCAAATTAGATGCTGCAAGAAGCTGACCGTTTCGGGACGCTTTTGCGAACGTCCTTGTTTGACAAACAAAAACCCGGATAGTAAAATTACAAGAAACAATAGAGATAAGCATCATGAGGTAAGTTTTATGAGGTGCCTGGTGTTTGATGTTGGCGGAACATTTATAAAATATGCATTGATCGATAAGCAGGACCATATTACGGAAGCCAGCAAGATGCCGACGCCTATGGACAGTATCGAGGTATTTCTCGATACCATATATAATATTTACGAAAAATTTTCAAATAGAATCGATGGGATTGCGCTGAGCATGCCCGGGATTCTGGATGCGGAGAACGGGTATATGTATACGGGCGGTAGCCTTAGCTACATCAGCCATGTCAACATGGGAAGGCTCGTTAGTGAGAGGTGTAATAATATTCGTGTTGCGATAGAAAATGATGCAAAAAGCGCAGCGCTGGCAGAGGTCATGATCGGTAGCCTGAAAGATTGCAGTGATGCCATGGTGGTAATCTGCGGCACAGGCATAGGCGGAAGTATTATTCATGAAAAGAAGGTTCTGAGAGGCAGTCACTTTTTTGCCGGTGAGTTTAGCTTTATAGATACGGGCTGTGTGGATAAGAGTGCAGATTCGGCCATGTGGGGGACAGTCGGTGGGGTGCACCATCTATATAAGATTTATGCGGACATGACGGGAGAAGACCCTAAGGAAATTAACGGAGAGATGCTCTTTGAACACGCAAATCGTGGAGACAGAAAAGCGGTGGAAGCCATACGCCATTTTTCCAGGATCATGGCAGTACAGCTTATAAATTTGCAGTGCACGATAGATCCGGAAAAAATTGCAATTGGTGGAGGAATCAGTGTGCAGCCGTTGTTCCTACATATTTTGAGGGAAGAAACAAAAAATATTCACAAAAGGTATTCGCCCGGTGTGCCTCTGCCCGAAATTGTAAACTGCCAGTATTTTAATGATGCGAATATGCTTGGCGCATATTTTACGTTCTGCAGAAAATATGGCAAGACATAAGCGGGATCATATAATTCAGGTAAATGTGTAATGGGAGAATGTGAGACAATGGAAAAAGAACTGAAAATTGTAACAATCGGCGGCGGGTCAAGTTACACGCCTGAACTTGTAGAAGGATTAATCAAGCATTACAAAGAACTCCCTGTGCGTGAACTTTGGCTAGTCGATATCGAAGAAGGTAAAGAGAAACTTGAAATCGTGGGAAATCTCACAAATCGAATGATCGCAAAAGCGGGACTTCCCATCAGTGTGCACCTTACGCTTGATCGGAGGGCAGCTCTTGGAGGTGCGGATTTTGTGATTACGCAATTTCGTGTGGGCCAGTTAAATGCGCGGATTTTGGATGAGAAAATTCCTTTGAAGTATGGGGTGATCGGTCAGGAGACAAATGGTCCCGGCGGTCTATTCAAGGGGCTCAGAACGATCCCTGTCATATTGGATATTTGCAGGGATATGGATGCGTTATGCCCGGAAGCCTGGCTTATCAACTTCACAAATCCGTCAGGTATGGTTACAGAAGCGGTCATGCGCTACAGCAAACGTAGGAAGGTCATTGGCTTATGCAATGTTCCCATAGGTATCCAATTTTTTCTTGCCCAAATGTTTCATGTGGAGGCGGAACGCATCCGCATAGATTTCGGCGGGTTGAACCATATGGTGTTTGGTATGCGCGTATACATAGACGGCCTGGATCGAACAGAGGAAGCGTTGGAAATGACGGCACATCCGAAAGAAGATTTCTCAATGCAGAATGTGACGGCGATTCCTTGGGATCCGGATTTCATAAAGGCGCTTGGCGTTATACCTTGCCCATACCACAGATATTATTACAAGACAAAAGAGATGCTTGCGGAAGAGCTGGAAGACGCGCGCACAAAGGGCACCAGAGCTGAAGTCGTAAAAAAGGTAGAAAGGGATCTGTTTAAAAAGTATCAGGATGAGACCTTGGATATCAAACCCCCGGAGCTTGCACTTCGTGGTGGCGCACATTATTCAGATGCCGCTTGCGAATTGATCGCCTCGATTTACAACGATAAACGGGATATACAGTATGTAAATACCGTCAACCGCGGCGCAATCCCTTTTCTGCCCTCTGATGTGGTGGTAGAGGTGAGCAGCGTAATTACAAAGGAAGGCCCTGTTCCGATCGCTGTAGGGAACCCTCCGGTTGCATGCCAGGGGCTTATTTTTTCCATTAAATCCTTTGAGATCGTTGCCGCCGAGGCGGCTGTCACGGGGGATTATGGAACCGCCCTGCTGGCGATGACGATAAATCCTCTTGTCCACAGCGATACGGTGGCAAGACAGTTGCTGGATGAGATGTTGGAAGCGCATAAAAAGTATTTGCCGCAATTCTCCGCGACTGTTTGAAATGTAATGGCCGGAATTTTGAAAGAGAAGCGGTTAAGTTCTTGCTTAGCCGCTTTCTTATGATTTTTGGGTTGTTTTATAAACGGAAAGGAAAGGGACGAATATGGAATGGCTTGCAAAAGAGGATCTGCTTGCGATTGTGCGCAACCAGCTTGCCCGGGATATGAACTGCCGCCCGGAGGATTTCTGCGCGGAGGGCATTCTATTCTGTCCGGCGGCCCTCAGGGAAGGCCGACGGATGTTCAAACGGCAGACGCCCTTTTTGGAGATTGCCACGATGGGCAGAGGGGTCGTTGTTTCGGCCGATGCGGATATTTTATCCGCCGTTCGTTCGGTTTTGCAAAACAGGACGAGGGAGGACATCTTTGCCGCACCTTTTGTATGGGGGCATAGCCTGTATTATCTTCCGGATACGAAAACCATCCGAAAATTACCTTGCCCGGCCGGTTTTACGCTGCATTTTAAAACGGGCGGGGAAATCCATGCCTTGTATACACAGCCGGGTTTTGAAAACGCCATCCAATATGATGAGAATGTGCTTCGCCCGGATGTGGTTGCACTCTGCGCGATGCAGGCGGAGAAAATCGTCGCGGTGGCCGGCGCCTCTGCGGATTGTAAAACGATGTGGCAGATAGGCATCGATGTTTTGCCCGCCTTCCGAGACCGGGGGCTGGCTTCCTGTTTGGTGAACAATCTGACCCCGTGGATCTTGGAGCGGGGAGTCTTGCCTTATTACGGCACGGCATCCTCAAATATCCCTTCACAGATCGTTGCATACCGCAGCGGCTATCTCCCCGCCTGGATGTGTACGTACAAAAATGTATTTGATGCGAGTTCTCCTTATGAAGGGATATTGCGGTGCGGCAAACGTCTGATACGGACATAAATCACTAAAACTATATGTATATATATTGAAATTTACATAGAAACTGTTAAAATTTATATAGTATCAGGGACTAAACTACTACTAAAACAAAGGAGAAAAAAGATGAATCTGCAAACACCAAATGGGAATGATGCGACCAGATCGGTGAACCGTTCCAAGAACGTTGTTCCGTCCAGTGGAATTTGTTCAAGATGTATCGATGGTTGTAGAGGCAATTGTGAAGTATTCAAGGCGACTTTTCGCGGGCGAGAACTGATCTATCCGGGTCCATTCGGCGATATAACCGCCGGTGGGGATAAGGACTACCCCGTCGACTATTCTCATCTGAACATTCAAGGATACGCACTTGGTGCGAAAGGTTTTCCAGAAGGTGTCGAGGTCAACTCGGACACGGCACTTTTTTCCAAGGTGAATACCGAAACCTCTTATGGATGGGACACAAAAGTAAAAATGGATCTGCCTATTTTTACCGGTGCGCTTGGTTCGACCGAGATTGCCCGTAAAAACTGGGAGCATTTCGCGATCGGGGCGGCGATTTCGGGGATAACGATCGTTTGCGGCGAAAATGTTTGCGGGATCGATCCGGGCCTGGTTTTGGACAAGAATCATAAAGTCCAAAAAGCGCCGGATATGGATAGGCGGATCGAAGTGTACCGCAGGTATTACAGAGGGAAAGGCGAGATCCTGATCCAGATGAACGTAGAGGATACGCGTTTGGGCGTAGCCGAATACATCATTGATAAACACGGGATCGATACGATCGAACTGAAATGGGGGCAAGGAGCGAAGTGCATCGGCGGAGAGATCAAGGTTGGTTCTCTTAAAAGAGCTTTGGAATTGCAAAAGCGCGGCTATATTGTCACGCCCGACCCGTCCAGCCCCGTCAACCAGGCGACGTACAAGAACGGTGCCATCAAAGAGTTTGAGCGCCATAGCCGGCTTGGTTTTGTGAGTAAGGAGAGTTTTCTCGCGGAAGTGGAACGCCTGCGCAAGCTTGGGTTCAAGCGGATCACGCTCAAGACTGGCGCATACAGCCTGCGGGAACTGGCGATGGCGATCAAATGGGCTTCCGAAGCCAAGATCGACTTGCTGACGATAGACGGCGCTTCCGGCGGCACCGGCATGAGCCCTTGGCGGATGATGGAAGAATGGGGAGTCCCTTCCCTGTATCTGCATTCTGCGGCGTATGAATTTGCTTCCATACTGGCGGCAAAGGGAGAAAGAGTGCCTGATCTGGCATTTGCCGGCGGGTTCAGTTCGGAGGACGGCGTGTTCAAAGGACTGGCATTGGGCGCACCGTTTGTCAAGGCGATCTGCATGGGGCGTGCGTTGATGATCCCCGGCATGGTCGGCAAAAACATTGCGCAGTGGCTGAAGGATGACGACCTGCCCAAGACGGTAAGCCAATTTGGTTCCACACCGGAAGAGATTTTTGTTTGCTATGAGCAGGTCAGAAAGCTGGTCGGCGCCAAAGAGATCAAGAATATCCCGTTAGGTGCTGTTGGTGTCTACAGCTATTCCGATAAGATCAGGGTCGGGTTGCAGCAGCTTATGGCAGGCGCCCGCTGCTTCCGTGTGGACGTTATCTCCCGGAAGGACCTGATGTCCCTTACCGAGGAATGTGTGAAAGTTACCAAGGTTCCGTATCTTATGGACTGTTATCGGGACGAGGCAATGGAAGTCCTGCATTCATAGTCTCTTGTATAGCTAACCTCCCTTTGCATGCCGGTTCTCCGGATTTTGCAAAAGGAGGTTTTTTTGAATAGACAGACAAAAGGCTGCATGCATTTTCCGGTTTGTGTGTATACTAACACAAAGTTTTATAAAACGGAGAGGACGCTACCTTGTATCCGGACAAGATTTTTTACGAACCCGCGGCGCTGAACTATGAACTGGGGAAATATCTGAAGTGTCTGTTCAAAGAAGTCCCCTGGGTCCCGATCGAAAACCACAATAATATCGAGCAGCTGCGCAAAAACCCAAACAGCGAATTCATAAAAATGAAACGGCATATTATCATCGGCGTGCGCAAATCTTTAAAACACACGCCTAACCAGAAAGCTTCCGATTATCTTGTACCGTATACTTCGTCCGGATGCGGCGCTATGTGCCTGTATTGTTACCTGGTTTGTCACTATAACAAATGCGCCTATCTCCGGCTGTTTGTGAACCGGGAAAAAATGCTGGACAAGCTGATGAAGGCCGCGCGCGCTTCGGAGCGGGAATTGGTTTTCGAGATCGGCAGCAACAGCGATCTGATTCTGGAGAACACGATCACAAAAAATCTGGAGTGGACGATCCAGACGTTTGCACGGCAGGAAAAGGGACTGCTTACGTTCCCGACGAAATTCCATAGGGTAGAACCGCTGCTGCCGCTTGCGCATAAGAAGCGCGTCATCGTACGCATGAGTGTGAACCCGCAGCCGATCATCCGAAAGGTAGAGTTTGGCACTTCCTCGCTGAAAGAACGGATCCGGGCGCTTAATCTTGTGTGCGATGCCGGTTATAAGACGGGACTGTTGATTGCCCCCGTTATTTTGATGGAAGGCTGGAAAGACCTGTATGCCGGCCTGATAGACCGGCTTGCCGACGAGCTTTCCCCAAAAATCAAAGCGCAGACCGCACTCGAAATCATCTTTATGACATACAGTTATGTCCACCGCGCGATCAACAGAGAAGCATTCCCTGGCACGACCCGGCTGTATGATGCGGACCTGATGACGGGGCGGGGCAGGGGGCGGTACTGTTATAGAAAAGAGGCGCGGGCTGAAGGGGAACAGTTTTTAAAAGAACAGCTCTCCCGGAAGCTACCCGGGATGCCTATTCTCTATATCGTATGAAAGACCGTGCATGCACGGTCTTTTTTATACGCTTGTTTTTACGATAATCGTTAGAATGCGGAATTTCTTATCCTATACGCACATACATATACTACGCCTGAAAAATTCAAAAAGGATGTGGTTTTATTGATCGTATATGTGGTAAAACCCGGAGACAGCGTCTACTCTGTCGCACGTCTGTACGGGATGGACCCGCAGACAATCATAACGGATAACGGACTGGCGTATCCCGATGAACTGGTCGTCGGGCAGACCCTTGTTTTAATGACGGACACGATCCCGCATGTTGTGACGCGCGGGCAGTCGTTATATTTTATCGCACGGGCGTATGGCGTCACCCCCGAACAGTTGCGGGAGGCCAACCCGCAAATACAAGACCCGAACAGGTTGTATGTCGGGCAAACCATCAATGTGCCCGTGCCTTCGCAGATACGCGGTACCATTGAAGTGAATGGCTATGCTTTTCCCAATATAAACCGGGAAGTGTTGCAAAAAACGCTGCCATACCTCACCTTCCTCAGTATATTCAGCTATCAGGTACGCGCGGACGGTTCCCTTGCGCCGATCGACGATGCACCACTCATAGAAGCAGCCAGGCAGGCCGGGGTAGCGCCCATGATGGTGATCACCAACATAGAAGAGAACGCAGGTTTTTCCAGTAATCTTGCCCATTGTATCCTGACAGACATGCAGGTACAGCAAGCGCTGCTGGATAATGTTGTAACGACGCTGCAATCCAAGAATTACTATGGGCTGGATATCGATTTTGAATATATTTACCCCGAAGACGGCGATGCATATGATGCGTTTATCAAAAAGGTTTCGGAAACGATCCGGCCGCAAGGGTATTCTCTTGCCACATCCATCGCACCCAAGACGAGCGCGGACCAGCCCGGGCTTTTGTATGAGGCGCATCGTTACCCCGTGCATGGGGAGTATGCGGACCATGTGATCCTGATGACGTATGAATGGGGGTACACCTATGGGCCGCCCCGGGCCGTGGCCCCGATCGATCAGGTCCGGCTTGTGCTGGATTACGCTGTGACGGCCATCCCCAGCCAGAAGATTCTGATGGGCATGCCCAATTACGGGTATGACTGGACGCTTCCCTATCAGCCGGGTACGGCGGCGCGTTCGGTCACAAATACGGGCGCGGTCGACCTGGCCCGGCGGCAGGGCGCCGTCATTCAATATGACCGGGTCTCCCAATCGCCGTTCTTCTATTATGCGAACGGGCGGCAGGTGGTATGGTTCGACGATGCGCGGAGCATACGGGCGCGGCTGCGACTGGTGGATACGTACGGCCTTGGCGGCGTCAGCTATTGGACCATCAACCAGTATAACCCACAAAACTGGCTGGTGCTGAGTTCGATGTACGATATCCGAAAATTATTGTGACGGCGAAAATACTCTAAGAAAATAAGCATCTGCAAAAGCAGATGCTTATTTTCTTTGTTGTACCGGTGTCCCTTTTCCTGTACAATAAAAGAAAAAACAGAGGGGACAAGCCCATGTCGAAATCTTCCAACCAGAAAGCAAAACTGTTGTATTTAATGAAAATACTGCAGCAAAAGACAGACGAGGAACATCTTCTGACGATACGGCAGCTGATCGGCGAACTTGCAAAATATGGGGTCCATGCCGAACGCAAGAGCATTTATTCCGATATAGATACGCTGCGCCTCTGTGGGTTGGATATAGAACACACAAAATCCAAGACCACCGGATATTATATAGCCAACCGGGAATTCCAGCTGCCGGAACTGAAAATGCTGGTGGATATGATACAGTCTTCCAAATTCATTACGCAAAAGAAATCGATGGAACTGATCGGGAAACTGGGGAACCTGGCCAGCAAATATCAGGCGCAGGCCTTGCAGCGGCAGGTATATGTCGCCAATCGTATCAAATCCATGAACGAGAGCATTTATTACAATGTGGATCATATTTACAGCGCGATCGCAAAGAATCGCAAGATCTGTTTTCGGTATTACGAATACGCCCTTACAAAAGAATATCAATGCAGGCGGAACGGGGAGGACTATTGCATCAGCCCGCTTGCGCTGGCCTGGAACAACGAAAATTACTATATGCTCGGATTTGACAGCGATGCACAGATCATCAAGCATTACCGGGTCGATAAAATGAAGAAGATCGAGATCACAAAATATGCGCGCGAAGGACTGAAAGAATTTTCCAGAATCGACATGGCGCTCTATGCAAAACAGACTTTCTCCATGTACGGCGGAACGGAGAAAAATGTCCGCATGCAGTTTTCCTTGGAGCTGGTCAATGTTGTGGTCGACCGCTTTGGGAAAGATATCATGATCCAAAAGACGGAAGAAGACAGCTGTGTGACCACGGTGCGGGTGTTTGTCAGCCCGCAATTTTTCGGGTGGGTGTGCGGCCTGGGTAAAGATGCGAAGATCCTGGCGCCCCGGGATGTCGTGGAAGCGTTCAGGGACCATATCAACGCGATATGGCAGAATATCCTCTGAACAGTTTTTATTCCCAGATGTTGCCCAGATCCCAGGCGGTTATATTTTCCAAAAGAAAGCCACCCTTCTTCGCACATAGGTCGTAGGAAAGGGAAGTTTCGGCCGGGTAGATCCGCTCGGACAATACGGCATAGCCGTTGTTAATAAAAACTTCCAGAGAAGAGCAGTCTACGAAAATGTGCAGATCTAAAACGTTTCCTTGCAATAGTTTTATGGGGACGGAACTGACGGGAGTATTTTTGTTTTCCACGTCCGGTTTATAAACGGCAAGCGTTGCTGTTTTTCGGTCGTAGACGATCGTTGCGGCCGCCGGCGTACCAGGAGACATCCGTATCTTGCACTGGCATCCTGTACAGAGCGGGTCGTCAAAAACGATATGTAGATGGGCCTCCAAGTTGTCGCCGGTAAGTACCGGCAATGTTTCTTTCTGGCCGGGCAGGATGCGGCGGGAGGCAGAAACGAGTTGCCTTTTTCGCAGCAGTTTGAGTTCGCGCACCGGGTTTGCATACACATGGTTTTCTTTCACCGTAAGTTCTCTTGGGAGCGTCAACATGCCTGCCCATCCGTCTTTTTGGGTGGGCATTTCTTTGCCCCACATATCGAACCAGCCGAGCAACAGGACACGGTCCTGCGTGCCGAAAAACAGCTGCGGCGCATAGAAATCACTGCCATGGTCTATGATCTGGTCGTTTTGCTGCACAAAAGCGTCCCGGTCTTTTTTGCCGAGGATATAAAGCGGTTTCCCATGCGTTTGCCCGGGAGAAACATGCATCGGCGAAACGATCAGGCAGCCTGTACTCCCGAATGAAACAAAATTGGGACATTCCCAAATCGTTCCCTGGGAAGAAGTCGCCGTGCAGAAGACGCCTCGGTATTCCCAATGGATAAGGTCGGCGGACCGGTAGGCAAGCACATTCCCCCGGCCGGGTCTGCCGCTTCCGATCACAGCGTGCCAAAGTCCGTTTTCATGCCAGATTTTGGGGTCACGGAAATCTTCCGTGCTTTCTACAGGCGGCCGTGCGATGACGGGGTTTGCCGGGTCTTTAAAGAAACGTACGCCATCCGTACTCCGGGCGAGGCATTGGACTTCCTTTGGGGAACGGCCGTCCTTATGTGCGGTGTACATGAGTATGAATTCATCGCCCGCAGACACCGCACAGCCTGAAAAACACTGCCCCAAATCTTCATCCGGCGCCAATGCGACGGGCAAGTGCCGCCAATGCGCGAGGTCTTTGCTGACGACATGCCCCCAATGCATAGGCCCCCACTGCGGGGCATAGGGGTAATACTGGTAAAAGACATGATAGTTCCCCCGCCAGTAGATAAGGCCGTTGGGGTCGTTGATCCAGCCCGTACGGGGCGTGATATGATAGCGGCTTTTCCAGTAGGAAGCGTCTGCCGTCGCCTGCTTTTTTTGGATATATTCCTCTGCGGATGCAAGGGCGCGATTGTCCGATAGGTCCATGTTTTTCCCTCCGTTTTTTCATAGGGGTACAGCTTTGTTCTGTGTTAAAAACAGATTGTTAAATGTGGCAAATTGTTTGATTTGTACTCAGTATAAATGCTATACTATATAAAATGCAAGCCGTAAAAGCAGACAGAAAGCCGCCGGATTTTTTAAAATACACATATGAAAAATTGAATATGCGCAGGAGGGAACATGCAAGGCGTTACGTTTATCGGCAATGTCATTGTCGATTATATCAAAAAGATAGCGGGCTATCCTGCCGTGGGCAACCTCAGCCGGATTCTCTCTTTTGCCCGCAGCATCGGGGGCATGGCCGTCAATACGTCCATCGACCTGAAACGGCTGGATCCTACACTGGATGTCCGCGTGATGGGTATGGTCGGAGACGATGATAACGGCCGTTTTGTTACAGAAGCGCTTTCCGCTAACGGTGTTGACGTCTCCAAAATACTTGTGCATGAAAGCCTGCCTACTTCTTTTACCGACGTGTTCACGACACAGTCCACCGGTGTGCGCACCTTTTTCCAGGCGCAAGGTGCCGGCGCTGCGTACGGCCTCGGCGAGATTGATTTTAGCAGCATACATACGGAGATAGCGCATCTTGGCTATGCACTGGCAATGGAAAAGTTTGATAGCTATGATCCGGTTTACGGTACGCAGATGGCAAAGATCATGGCCAAGCTCCATTCCATGGGGATCAAAACGTCGATGGATGTCGTAAGCGAAGAGGACGCGGGCAAATATCAAAATGTCGTGCTCCCCAGCCTGCGGCAGGCCGATTATGTGTTCATGAACGAGGTGGAAGCATCCAAGACGGCGGGTTTGCCCGTACGGGATGCGGAAGGAACGCTGTCGCTCCCACAGTTGAAAAAAATCGCCGCTCGGCTTATGGAGCAGGGGATACGGGAAGCCCTGATCATACACGCGCCGGAAGGCGGCTGTCTGATGGAGTGCGGCGGTTCGTTCCACGCCCTGCCTGCGCTGGATCTGCCCGCGGGGTATATCCGGGGGACGGTGGGGGCCGGGGACGCGTTCTGCGCCGGCATGCTGTATGCGATTTTGAAAAATTGGGCACCGGCGCGTGCGTTGGCCACGGCAAATGCGGCGGCTGCGTGCAATCTTTCTGAAGAGAACACGGTGGACGGCATGCGTTCGATCGCGGAGACGTTGGCGCTGCAGGAAAAGTATCCGACGCAGGTCCGCTGGGCGGAGTAGGAAGGCCCCGGCAAAAATTATAAGGTAAAAGTCAAGGATCAGCTTTTAAAAAAGGAGGCGGCCTATGAAAGGGTTGATTGCGGAAGGGAACGGGGTCATCCGTTTAAGCACAGATATTCCCATGCCCAAAGTGGAGGACTATACGGCGATCGTAAAAACGCTCGCCTGCGGTATTTGCAACGGGACGGACCTGAAGCTCCGCGCAGGACATCTGCGGGGGTTTTCTACGTATCCCGCCGTTATCGGGCACGAGGCGGTTGGCCAGGTTGTGGAAATCGGACGCAATGTCCGCAACTTTAAATTGGGCGATTATGTGCTCCGGAGCGGGCTGCCTGAAATGTTGCCCCAATACCACAGCCTGTGGGGCAGTTTTGCAGAATACGGGCAGGTCGCGGATTATGCCGCGCTCAGGGAGGGTGGGAAAGCCCGGCCGGCAGATATTGCGGCTATTTCCCAGCAGGTCATCCCTTCCTGGGTCGACCCGATGGACGGCACGATGATCATCACGCTGAAAGAAGTGTACAGCGCCATGAAGCGTCTGGGTATTTTTAAAGGGGCTAAAGTCGCCATCGCGGGGTGTGGGCCGGTCGGCCTTTCTATGGTGCGCTTTTGCAAACTTTTGGGCGCATCGTTCGTCGGCGTATCCGGGCACCACGCAAGCCGTATGGCGGTGGCAAAAAAAATAGGCGCCGACCTTGTTGTGGATTCTAAGAAGACCGAGTATGTCGCAGCCGTGCGGGAAGCCTGCTCCGCCCCGCTGGATTTCTTTATCGATGCGGTCGGGCGCTGCGATATATTGGCGCAGGCCTTGCAGCTGATCAGGGAAGACGGGACGGTCGGCATCTACGGGATCGGCATGGAGCAAGACAAGGGGATAGACTGGTACGCTGGCCCGTATAACTGGCGGATCCATTCCGTCCAGTGGCCGATTCCCACGCTGGAGGCGGCGATACATGGAGATGTCGTACAATATATCGCCGACGGGCAGGTCGACCTGAAAGACTTTGTTACACATACGCTGCCTATCGAGGCATTTGAAAAAGGATTTTCCATGGTGCAAAACCGGGAAGGCCTGAAAGTCGTGCTGTATTTCTAAAATCATATAAGGGAGTCTGTCTTATGGTTCCTTACCGGTTCGATAAAGAAAAACTATATAGGGAATGCCGTGCGGTGTATGAGACATACCCCACCGATGTGGAACATCTGTACCGGCGTTTGGACGCGATGGCAGCGGAAAACCCGCAAGTTTCCAGTTTTACGAAAAAGTCCTATGTGTACCGGGTGGCGGCGGAAGATTGTGAATTGAAGCTTTTTCCCGCCTGCCCTTTTTATGCGGAAGTGGACACCGGCCGGGACCGCAACAGCGTGACAGCGGCTTTCCCGGCACAGCCCGGGATCGCGGGTTGGATGATCGTGCGCCGGCCGCAGTTTGAAGAAGAATTCAATGCCTGGAAAGATTTCTATCATACGCACAATCTGTTCTGGAGCGCCTCTTTTACGGATACGGCCCATCATGCGCCGGGGTATGAAAATGTACTAAAATATGGGTTTTCGGGCCTGAAGCGCCTGGCGGAAGAGAGAAAAGAGCGGGCAATACGGGCGGGAGATAAAAACGGAGAAGATTTTTTAAAAAATGTGATCGTCGCCTGCGATGCGGTCATGCGGCTCAGTGAGCGGTTCGCCGAGAAGGCGGAAGAGATGCTGCGGACCGAGACGGAGCAGCAGGCGCGTTCCAACCTCGCCAGGATCGCGGCTACTGCGCGCCGCGTGCCTGCGGCGCCACCCGAAACGTTCTACGAAGCGCTGAATACGGTCTGGTTTACGCGCGAGCTTTGTAATACGCTGGAATCTTCAGGTTTTGCGGTGCTGGGACATATCGACCGCCTGCTGTACTCGTATTATGAAAAAGACCTGCGGGCAGGCAGGATCACCCGGCAGGAGGCGCGGGCTTTTATAGATTGCTATCTGGCCATGACGGACGCCCGTTGGGACCTTTCGCAATATCTGCAAGGTGGCACGAACGCGACGCTCACGATCGGCGGGTGCGACGAGGGCGGCCGGGTCATTTTCAACGACATTACGAGGATGGTGATCGAAGGGTTTATGGAGCACCTCTTCGCCAACCCGAAGCTGCAGGCGAGGGTATCGCCGGATCATCCGGAAGAATATATCGATATGCTGGGCCGCCTGGCGGGTATGGGCACGAACGTGCTTTCCGTATTCAACGATGCGGTCTTGATAAAAGCGCATACAAAACGGGGCAAAAAGCTGGAGGACTGCCGCCTGTATATGGCCGGCGGTTGCCAGGAGCCCGTGGTTGCAAACGAAGTCAACTGCCGGGCCTATACGTATTTGAACCTGCCGCAGATGCTTTCGGCCACGATATTCCCCGAAGACTGGGCGGAAGTTTTTGCACGGGATGGCGTCGTGTTCCCGCCGGCTTGGACCGCCGGGAGTTTTGCTGTTTTTTACGAACGTTTTCTGCATGGGTTCGCCATGCAGATATTGGCTTTTGTGAATGGGTATAACCATTTTGGGGGGCAATGGACGGAACTCAGCCCCTTCCCGCTGTTTTCCGCCACGATGGGCGACTGCATAGAAAATGCGTTGGATATCACGCAGGGCGGGGCCCGCTATAACAGCGACAGCTTTTCCATGGCGGGATTTGGGACGCTGGTAGACTCGCTGTTCGCGATCCGCCAGGTTGTCTACCGGGAGAAGCGGGTCACAATGAACAAACTTCGGGAGATCCTCAGAAGCGATTTTGCGGAAGAAGAGGATCTGCGGTTATATTTGCTGAACAAAGTCCCCAAATATGGGCAGGATAATGAAGAAATACGAGTTTTTTCCGCACGGGTGCTAGGCGATATCGCCGCCCTTGTGGAGGGGTATCCCAATGCCCGGGGCGGTTATTTCGAGGCGTCCCTGTTTGCCTTCTACACATACGACTGGCTCAAAGAGCACAGTTATGCCACGGCCGACGGGCGGCACTACGGGCGCATGCTGTCCCGGGGCGTCAACCCAAGCGAAAGCACGCCGCATATAGACGCCGCTACGCTGCTGTATTCCCAAAAGGGGTTGGATTATACGAATTACCCGGGCGGCGCGATCCTGTATATGGACTTGCCGCTCACCAAAGTCAAACTGCAAAGCGACGCATACAGTGGCATACTATACGTTTTTTTAGAGGACAACGGCTGTATCCTGGATTTCAACGTAGTGGATGTGGACCAACTGCTGGAAGCACAGAAAGACCCGGAAGCACACCGCAACATCATCGTGCGGGTATGCGGGTACAGCGCGCCTTTTTATTCCCTGCCCAAATTCATGCAGGACGAAGTCATCCAAAGGACGCAGAGGCAGCTGTAAAGAGAGGACGCATAGTGAACGAAGCAATCTTTTTTAATATACAACATTTCTCTTTGCACGACGGCCCCGGCATACGGACGACGGTTTTTCTGAAGGGCTGCAATTTGCGCTGCCAATGGTGCCATAACCCTGAATCATGGGAAAGGGCGCCTTCCGTTACGTTTGCGGCGGAGAAATGTATCGGTTGCCGGAAATGTACGGCGGTATGCAAAAACGGCGCGCATATTTTCGATCGGGAAGGCCGCCATTTCTTGGACCGTTCCGTGTGTGCGGGGGAGGGCGCCTGCGTCGCCGTATGCAACGCCTGCGCGCTGGAGATCTGCGGGTACTGTAAACCGGTGGACGAAGTCGTAAAAGAAGCGCTTCGGGATCGGCAATTATATGCACGGACGGGCGGCGGCGTCACGTTTTCAGGCGGGGAACCCCTGCTGCAGGCGGGATTTGTGCGGGAAGCGGCCAAACGGCTGAAAGAGCAAGGGGTCCACGTCGCGGTGGATACGGCCGCCTGTGTACCCTGGGAGCGTTTCGAAACCTGCCTGCCCTTCGTGGATCTGTTTTTGGTAGATGTCAAGCTATTCGATGAGAAGAAGCATATCGAATATACGGGTGTGTCCAATGCGCGCATATTCGAAAACATCAAAAAACTGGCGCGAAAAAAACCGATGTACATCCGTATCCCCCTGGTCGGGGGGGTCAACGATACGGCGGAAGAAATGGAACCCATCGCCGATTTTCTGACGACACTGGGGGAAAACGTCCTGCAGATTGAGCTGTTGACGTATCATGCCCTCGGTATAGCCAAATCCGCGCTGTTAGGGATGCAGGCAAAACCTTTCAAAGCGCCCGCAAAAGAAAAGATGCAGGCTTTGGCGGCATTGTTTTCCAGAACGGACAAACCCGTTTTGATCGCATAGAAAAGAAGGACCTTTTCGTGAGAAGGAGAAAACAAAATGGAACAAAACACCGCATCTCTTGGACAAGCTAAAACCTACCTGTATCTGCCGACGGAAGCAAACGCACCGGCGCAGACCGTCCGCATGTACGCAGGAGAACAGATGATCCTGGCGTGTGAAATGCGGCTTGCGCGGGACAGGATAGACCACTGGATGTATGTAGAGCTGCCTGCAGACCAGCCGGGTGAAATACGGCTGACCGCCGAAGGGCAAGGATTTTTAAAGGCGGCGTATTGTTCCGATACAATAGAAGACCGGGCTTATGGGGAAGACCTGCGCCCGCAGATCCACTTTACCCCATACCGGGGCGGCATCCGGAATATTGAGTCGCTGGAACAACGGCAGGATAAATGGTATCTGTCTTACGAGGCGGATACGGCCAGCCTGGAAGAATGGAACAGCACGGGCCGGCATACCGTGCAAAGCCATGACCTCGTGCACTGGGAAGATTGCCCGGACAGCCCGGATATGCCGGCCTGTGCCTGTTTGGCAGGACAGAAAGCGCTATGGCAGGGCGATGTGGACGGCATTATTTCTGCAAAAGGAACGGAGGGAGACTTGTATGTGCTGGCAAGAAGCAAACGGGCAGAAATCACGAAGCTGCCCGTCAGCCGTGTGCTGAGCCTGCCTGCCCTTTGCCGGGACAATACGCTTTCCCCCAAGCCGTCTCTTTCCAACCTGCGTGTGTGGAAACAGAACTGGCAATGCACCCGCATCCAAAAAGAATGGGATTTTGAGCTGCGTTTCCGGATCGGGCCATCCAATTGGCCGGAGATCGTCATTCTGGAAAAGGACAATACCTGCGATGATATCAGGGCAGACGCGTTTGAGATAGACGCGGAGATATTGGTGGGGCAGGAACATAGGATCGAATTCGATATCGCAGGCCTTTGCTGGCGGTGGGAAGCGTTGACGCAGACGCTGCACTGCAAAGAGTATACGTTTTCCCTGCCGCCCGAAAAGGGAAGGATCCGCTTCCGCCTGTATTCCGACCGCTCCGTGCAGGATATGTTTTTACCGGACGGCCGGGCCATCCTGCTGCTCAAGCCGGACGGGACCGGGCTGCAGGCATATAAAATAAAAAGCGAACTGGTGGAAAATATCAATAATCCGTCTTTCCATGTGCAGTATTACCGCGACCCGTATGTAAAAATCCGGACGCCAGGCAGTACGGCGCATATCATAGAGCTCACTGTTTATGCGCTGCGCTCCACCCGCTGGAAGCCGGAGAACAGGGAGCAGATCGCAAAACTTAAGCGCGGGCAAGCGCTGTACCAAACGCCGAACTATACCGTATATGAAAATTGTGTGGAAGATAAAATCTATGGGGACCCGCCCGCCTGGGTGACCAAAGACGGCGGGACGGTTTTTTCGCCCGTTCGCGCGGTGGAAGAATTCAAATGGCGGGATACGCCCTGGGGCGACATGACAAGGATCATAGATCGGGGAGAAGTCTGGCGTGTCAGTGCCGGCACGGCGGCATATCCACAGCTGCAGACGAAATTGCCCGTCCTTTCGGCGGCGTATAAACTGGCGATCGATATCCTGCATAAAAACGCCAGCGAGGAGTATAATCTCCCGGGACAGGCCGGGCTAATGAACGCGGCGCTGTTCCAGGGCAAAGGGGAAGGTTTTGGCGTATGGGTCCGGGATACTTCCCACGCTGCGTTCCGCACACAGAACCTGGTTGCGCCGCAGGAGATCCGGCGCTCTCTCTTATATATTACCGAGCACGGGTTCAACAACGGGGTGGACAGCGGGGCCATGCCCGCGATCGGGATCTGGGATTATTATGTGGCGACGGGGGATGCTTCGCTGCTCTTTGAAGCATTGCCCGGGCTTTTTACGTATATGGAGGAAGCGGACGGCCGGTTTGAAGAGAGCACCGGCCTGGTGCCGGCCGATATGTGCCCGGCGCAGGATGCGTTCCCCGAGCCGGAAAACGGCGGGTACTGCCTGGGGACGGAGATCCTGTTCGCGCATACGTTCCTTTGTATGGCAAACATCTGCCGGGTGACGGACACCGCACCGGAAAAAAGAAAGATCTGGGAAGCCCGCGGCAGGGCCATGTTGGAGAAAATCAAAAAAATATATTGGAAAGAAGAGGCGGGGTATTTCACGAGCGGCCCAAAGGGCAGCGAGGCTTATCAGAAGGGTCTCTGGGAAATGACGGGTATGGAACTGGCATTATGGCCGCGTTTTGAAGTTTCTACGCCGGCGCAGCGTAGCCGCATGCTGCAGGCGATCGCGCAGAATCCAAGCGCGCTCACCGACTTTGGCGTCAATTGGTATCCGTTCAAAACCGGTAAAAACCATTTCTGGAATGCCTGCTGGGTATCCTGGACGTTGGGTATGGCCGCTGCGGCCGCGGATGTCGGCCGGCCGGACCTTTTAGAGACGCTGGTATTCCAACAGATCCGGAACGTTCTTTTGAATAAGACGTTCCATGAAGTGATAGATAAAGAGACGGGGCGCGCCTGGCGCTGGCCGGGGCTGCCTTGGCATGCCGCCGCCTTTGCGGGGTTTGTGCTGTATGGGTTTTTTGGGATCTCCTATAGACAAACGGGACTCTATTTCCGCCCGGCGGTGCCCAAAATATTCAGGGATATGAAACTCGGCGGCCTCAGATACCGAAATGCGGTCCTGGATTTTGAAATTTCGGGATCCGGCACTGCTTTTACTATGTATCTGGATGGGAAAGTCAGGGAGGAACCCCATATCGGGACGGACCTTGTCGGGAAGCATGTCATCCGGTTTGTGCAGGTATAGCATCCGGCGTATGGATGTTTGAGAAGAAGGACAAAAGAAAATATGGAGAAAGGCAAATTTCAATAGATGCGTAGTAAAACCTATACTCTATTTGCACCGATAGACCTACGGGTCGCTTTGGTGGCGGATCTGCATAATTATCCGCAAGAGAAAGTTGTGCAGGCTGTGCGGAACATGCGGCCAGACTGCATAGTGATGGCGGGCGATTACATAAGCAAGACCTATCTGTCTTTTATACGGGAGATGACAAAGATCGCCCCGACTTTTCTTTCGATCGGAAATCACGAACAAGCCAGAAGAAAAAAAGTACACCGCGCGGTCAAGGGAACGGACGCCGTTCTTTTGGACAATGCTTTTGTGCGGTTCCGTGGGGTCTATATCGGGGGATTGTCCACAAAGTACGATCTCAATTGGCTGGAAATGTTCTGTGCCTTGCCGGACTATAAAGTACTGATTTCCCACCACCCCGAGTATTATCCGAAATTTCTGAAAACGAGAAATATTGATCTGATCTTGGCGGGCCATGCGCACGGCGGGCAGATCCGCCTGTTCGGACGGGGGCTTTTTGCGCCGGGGCAAGGGCTTTTTCCCAAATATACCAGCGGTGTCTATGATAATAAATTGATCGTCAGCCGCGGCATTGCCAACCCGGTGAAGATCCCCAGGTTGTTCAACGAAGGAGAGGTCGTCTGTGTACAATTGCGGAAAAAAGAAGGCCGAATGGGTCGGCAGTAAAAAAGTAAAATTATGGAATTGAGGGAAAAACGGTTCCGCCTGCGGTTTTTTGGTGGTATACTTTTCTAGAAACTTTTTATGCTGCCGAAAAATTACTTTGTATTCCGCGGAATTTTGATAAAGCAAAGTAGGATGAAAAGGAGAATTGTATGAAAAAAACAGATTTTAAGACCCTCTGGGGTTTGTTTATGATATTTTTCAAGGCGGGAACATTTACTTTCGCCGGTGGGCTTGCCATGCTGCCTCTGATAGAGAAAGATGTCGTGGAAAAGTATAAGATGATGCCGCGGGAAGATTTTATCGAATACGCGACGCTTGCCCAAACGTTGCCGGGGGTCATCGCGCTCAATTGCGCCAGTTTTGTAGGAAGGCGCGCCGCCGGGACGATTGGCATGCTGGTAGCGGGGTTTGGCGCGACCTTTTCCGCCTTTGTGCTGATGGTGGCGGCCACGATTCTTCTGCAGTTCGTCCCGCAGGAAGGCCCGGTCGTGGGGGCGTTCCGCTGCATACGCGCCGCTTCCGCAGCGCTTGTGTTATCGGCGGCATTTACACTCGGACAACATAATATCAAAAACCTTTTCAGCGTGATCGTGATGATCTGTTCTTTTGTGCTGGTTTTGTTTTTGAACGTGAATACGCTCCTGGTCATACTGGCGGCCGGTGTCGGTGGATACGTCTATCAGCAGTGCAGAGCACATGATAAGGGGAAAGATAAAGAATGATTCTTCAATGCCTGAAACTTTTCTATGCGTTTTTTAAAATCGGTTTGGTGGGATTCGGCGGCGGGTATGCGATGCTTTCCATGATCATGGAACAAGCGGAACAATTCTCGGTGACAATACAGCAGATCGCAGACCTGAATGCACTGGATATGGTGGTTCCGGGGCCTATCGCGATCAATTCCGCAACATATGTGGGGTATCTCAGCGCGGGTTTCTGGGGCGCGTTGAGTGCCACGATCGCCGTGTCCCTGCCCTCGTTCATTATCGTGACGCTGGTCATGCGTTTTATCGAACATTACCGTAAAAACAAGATCATGAACGGTTTTCTCTCGGGTGTAAAGCCGGCGGCTGTCGGTCTGATCGCGGCGGCGGCCATGACGATCGCCTCCGGGGTACTGCTGAATACGGGCGCAAGTCTGGCCGGTTTGCTGACCGATCCGTTCGGTACGATCTCCTTCTTATTGTTGGGTGTTTTTGTAGTCACATCATTTTTGATCATCCGGTTTGACGTCAACCCGATCCTGCTTACGCTGCTGGCGGGGATTATAGGCGCGATTTGGGCCTGATGCGTGGGAGGATAGCCATATAAGCAAAGGCGCTCGCATAGGGCGGAGTTCCACCGTCTGTCGCCAGACGGTGGAACTCCGCTTTCGTATCTGACGATATTTTTTTTTGCAGGGGAAGACGTTCCTATAAAAGCGCCAAGGGAGAGAACCGGATGCCCATAATGAAAAGAATGCTGCGTGAAAAATTGCCCACATGCTGCAAAACAAGGCGTGAAGGGGAAAAGGCTATCTGTAGAGTTTCTCCATTTGCAGCGGGAGGGCATGATGGATAAGCAGATATACCGGCAGGTTGCAAAGAATGCCCAACGCTGTGCACAGCAAAAAAGCCGGCAGGGGGAGCAATCCTGTTTTTTGTACCAGTAAAATGCCGGCCAATATGGAAATAGCGACCAGCGCAAACCCGGAAAGGACTTCGAAAAGGGTATTCATGTTTTGCCGGACCGCTGTCTGCTCGCTGTTCCAATGGAGTTTTGGCGAATAGAGTTCTGCAAGCGCGCCCACAAGATTGGGCAGCAAGGCGCCCAACAGCAAAGGGACGAGCAGGAACGGCAGGAAGAGGAGGGGTATTTTCAAAAAGACGGCCAGAACCGCGAGGAGTATCGCGCTGCTCAGGATGCTCGCCATATACCCCAGGCCGACTTTGGCGGCAATTTGCAGGCGGTAGGGAACGGGTATGGTTTTCATATGGTTAAACCCGGAACCTTCGCGGGAGAGGATACTGCCGGCTATCTTGTTGGTGGAACCCACCAGGGCGCCGGCCGCCATAGCGACAAAAAATGTTATGGAAGAAGCCGCTGTGCGCAGGGAGAAGGGCAGGGTCCGCAGGAAGTCCATCTCTGGACCGCCGGATGTGTTCTGCATGATAAAAAACAGGCCGAAAAACAACGGTATGAAGAAAATCATAAATATATTATTGAAGAAAAAGACGGGTGTGCGCAGCATGATGCGCAGGTCTTTTTTTATGAGCGCCCCCCATATGTGGCCGGCGCGTATCTTTTTGTCGATCTGGGAAAGTGAGATTTTCTTTTGGGGAGGCATTTGGCGCAGGCCGTGTACGCCTTTGAAATACAGGGCTTTACCCAGCAACAGGAAAAGGAAAAAAACGATACCCGTACAACCCGCATAGGCCAGCAGGTTTCCAAAACCCGCAAACGTTCCGCTTGCATCCAGTGCCGTGCGGAGAAACCCCGTGCCGATGAAAACGTTGCCGATACTGCCGGATATGGATTGCAGCTTGCCGATAAAACTTTGCAGCATCTGGTCTTCGAAGCCGGTATAGGAAGACAGACGCGTGGTCAAGAATTGGAAAATAAGCACGAAAGTCAGTAGCAAAAACATAGAAACTGTAT